>NZ_JAPSKE010000060.1 GCF_031177825.1 Paenibacillus sp.
CCAGCAGCGGCCGAATGCCGTCCTTCGTGTTTTCGACCAGCGATTCGTATACGATCCCCTGCGCCGGCATGGAGCCGGGATACAGATGGGGATTCATGTCGTTAATGTCTTTGGCCGAGGCATAGACTAGCTCCTGAACCGGATCGGCGCCTCCCCCCGAATCCGAGGCTCCCCCCGCGCCTTCCTTGCCGCCGCTGCTGCAGCCGGTTAATACTACGATAGAAACGATAAATGCGATGATTCCTGTTGACCATGTTTTCCTCACTGTCCAAATCCTCCTCAGTTAATTCCGCGATGGCTTCAGCTGCGCGCTTCATGCGAAGACGCTTCGATTTCGCGGCAAATCATATTCAACTCTTCTTCGAAGCTTTGAGCCGTGAAGGCTTCCGACAACGGCTGTCCCGCGAGCGTCCGGGACGCTTCCTCAAGCGCCCGCTCGTAGAGGGCGATATACGAGTCGAGAGTCGGGCTGGCGATGCCTAAGAAGGCGGCAATGCCCCGCACGATCTTGATCCGGTAGTAGTCCTCCTTCGGCATCCGCGGAATATCCCACTTTCCTTCCTTGTTGACGAATATGCGCCGAATGGGAACCGCGGAAAAATCGAAGTACCTTCCTTCATCGTCCGGCGCCGAGAACGGATCGATCAGCAGCGACGCATACCGGACATACAGCAAATATTGCTGATGAATCGGCTCCAGCTGCGTGAACCGTTCGATCTCCGGGCGCGGCAGGCTTTCCGGCCGGACCGGATAATTGTCGTCCGTCATAAACTTAAGCAAATTGACGCCTTGCAGGCCCAGCGCTTCGACGACGCCCGTCATCTCTTTCCATGAGGCCAGCATGCCGCGAATGAGCGACGGCGTAATCGGCCCTTCGGGAAACAGCTTGTAGACGTAAGCCTTGCCGGGCGTCGATCCGAATATCGCGTTCAGCGCGAACTCGTTCATGAACAGCGGCGGATGAACGTACAACGAGATGTTTCTCGTCTCCGCTTCAAGCGGCGCAGACATGACCTCCAATGCGATGCCCAGCTGTCCGTACAGCTCGCGAATCATCGACAGAGCCTCGGAGGCGGCGCGGGTAGAACCGACGAACACCTTGCGCTTAACCCCGGTCGTCACGACGCTCCAGGAAGGTTCTCCGCGCAGCCATCGCGTATCGCCCAGATAGGTCGAGAAGCTGACGATTTCCGCGTCCGAGCCGATTTCATTCATGTAATGGCGGACCAGACTGCTCGAGCCGAAGGTCGGAGAAATCAACACAACGCACTTGGCGCGCTTCAAAATATCGGTTTCGATTTGCTTCAATACCTCTATGTACGCATCCGTCGTCACCGCCAGCACGACGGCATCCCATTCGCCCGTTACGTTCCCGTAGCCTTGAAAAACGTGATCGACGAAACATTCTCCCGCCAGCGGCCGGTGAAGCTCGTTCTGAACCTCCGCCCGAATATGTCCGCCGCTCTGCCGAAGCGCCGTAAAGAACGGCTCGGAACGGACCGATTCCCGTCCCGCTATCGCAATACGGCAATGCATGCGGGTTTTGAACAAAACGGCCAATTGCACGGATGCGGGACCTGTTCCCGCCAGAAGCACGCTGCTCATTACGCTCATTCCCTCCACCTCCAACTCTTATCCGGCCTGCGCCGAACTCGCCCCGGCGACGCGCTCGTATAAGGCGACGTCGAATACTTGACCGGGCCGCGGAACGGTTTCGACCAGTCTCCATTTCCGTTCGTCCACATCCCGCTTCGGAT
>NZ_JAPSKE010000040.1 GCF_031177825.1 Paenibacillus sp.
CGCGGCGGCCACCGCCGTCCTGGGCCACCTGGCCTCCCCGGCCGACCTGGCCGACGCCGACGTCCGCACGCCGAGTCAGATTACCGGGTCAATTGGGTAGGGATTGCTCAATTATCGCGACACGCTGCCCCGAAAATTGAGGAATCCCGCCACAATCGCCGCACCCCGCCGCCCGCCGAGTCAGATTACTGGGTCAATTGGGTAGGGATTCCTCAATTATCGTGACACGCTGCCCCGACAATTGAGGAGTCCCGCCACAACCGCCGGACCCCGCCGCCCGCCAAGTCAAATTACTGCCCCAATTGTGGCGGGATTCCCCAATTATCGCGACACGCTGCACCAAATATTGAGGAATCCCGCCCAACCGCCTCACACCCGCCGCCCGCCAAGTCAAATTACTGCCCCAATTGGGGAGGGATTCCCCAATTATCGCGGCACGCTGCCCCGAAAATTGAGGAGTCCCGCCACAATCGCCGCACCCCCGCCTCCCGCAAGATAAATTACTGGGCTAATTGGGTAGGGATACCCTAATTATCGCGACACGCTGCACCAAATATTGAGGAGTCCCGCCACAACCGCCGCACCTACGCCGCCCGCCAAGACAAATTACTGCCCCAATTGAGGAGGAACTCCCCAATTATCGCACCACGCTGCACCAAATATTGAGGAATCCCGCCACAACCGCCGCACCCACGCCGCCCGCCAAGGCAAATTACTACGTCAATTGGGGAGGGATTCCCCAATTATTGCGACGCGCCGCCCCGAAAATTGCGGAGTCCCGCCGCAATCGCCGCCGCAACCGCCGCCCCCTCGCGCTGCACGGCCACGGCGCGGGCCATGGACCCCGCCCGCTTTCGCACGGCGCTGTGGCAAAGGCATCGGCACAATGGTACAATGAAACCAATTGTCTGAAACGCCAAGGAGGAGTAGAGAAAGCATGACAACTGCAAGCAGAACGATCGACCAGCTGTCGATCGACACGATCCGCACGCTGTCGATCGACGCGATCGAGAAGGCGAAATCCGGCCACCCGGGCATGCCGATGGGCGCCGCCCCGATGGCCTACGAGCTTTGGGCGAGATTCATGAACCACAGCTCCGCGAATCCGACGTGGGTGAACCGCGACCGGTTCGTCCTGTCCGCGGGTCACGGTTCGATGCTGTTATACAGCCTTCTTCACTTATTCGGATACGAAGACACGCCGATGGAGCAACTGAAGCAGTTCCGCCAATGGGGCTCGAAGACGCCGGGTCATCCGGAATTCGGCCACACGGCGGGCGTCGACGCGACGACGGGGCCGCTCGGCCAAGGGTTCGCGATGGCGGTCGGCATGGCGATGGCGGAAGCGCACACGGCGGCGGTATACAACCGCGACGGGTATAACGTCATCGATCACTACACGTACGTCATCTGCGGCGACGGCGACCTGATGGAGGGCATCTCCGGCGAAGCGGCGTCGCTCGCGGCTCACCTGAAGCTGAACAAGCTGGTCGTCCTCTACGATTCCAACGACATCTCGCTCGACGGCGATCTGAATCTCGCGTTCTCCGAGAACGTGGAGACGCGCTTCAAGGGCTACGGCTGGAACGTTGTCCGCGTGAACGATGGCAACGATCTCGCCGAGATCAACCAAGCGATCGCGGCGGCGAAGAACAGCGACGCGCCGACGCTCATCGAAGTGAAGACGGTCATCGGCTACGGCTCCCCGAACAAGCAAGGCAAGGGCGGCCATGCTGGCCCGCACGGTTCGCCGCTCGGCGGCGACGAGGCGAAGCTGACGAAGGCGTTCTACGAGTGGCCGCACGAGGAGTTCCACGTGCCGGAAGCGGTCGCGGCGAACTTCGCCGAGCTGAAGGCGAAGGGCGATGCGGCGGCTGCGGCATGGAAGGAGCTGTTCGCGAAGTACCGCGACGCGCATCCGGCGCTGGCAGCGCAATTCGAAACGGCGTTCGCGGGCGAAAACCCGGCGGGTTGGGACGCGGCGATTCCGACGTTCCAGGCGGACGAGAAGCCGATGGCGACTCGCGCGGCGTCCGGCAAGGTCATTAACGCGATCTCTCCGAACCTGCCGACGTTCTTCGGCGGCTCCGCGGACCTCGAGTCGTCGACGAACACGCATCTGAACGACACGGGCAAGTTCCAGCCGGGCAGCTACGCCGAGCGGAACGTCTACTTCGGCGTGCGCGAGTTCGCGATGGGCGCGGCGATGAACGGCATGGCGCTGCACGGCGGCGTGAAGGCGTTCGGCGGCACGTTCTTCGTGTTCTCCGACTACCTGCGTCCGGCGATTCGCCTCGCGGCGATCCAAAAGCTGCCGGTCGTGTACGTGTTCACGCATGACTCGATCGCGGTCGGCGAAGACGGCCCGACGCATGAGCCGATCGAGCAGCTCGCGGCGATCCGCTCGATGATCGACGTCACGGTCATCCGCCCGGCCGACGCGAACGAAACCGCGGAAGCATGGCGCTACGCGTTGTCGAGCAAGGACCGTCCGGTCGCGCTCATCCTGACTCGCCAAAACCTGCCGGTGCTCGCGGGCACGGCGGAGAACGCGCGCGAAGGCATCGCTCGCGGCGCCTACGTCATCGCGGACGCGCCGACGGGCACGACGCCGGCGGCGCAAATCATCGCGACGGGCTCCGAAGTGCAGCTCGCCGTGGACGCGCAGAAGGCGCTCGCCGCCGAAGGCATCCACGTTCGCGTCGTCTCGATGCCGAGCATGGATCGCTTCGAAGCGCAAGACAAGGCGTACCGCCAATCCGTCATTCTGCCGGACGTGAAGGCGCGCCTCGTCATCGAGATGGCGTCGCCGTTCGGCTGGCATAAGTACGCCGGCGACGAAGGCGACATCCTCGGCATCTCGACGTACGGCGCATCGGCGCCGGGACCGAAAGTCATCGAGGAATACGGCTTCACGGTGCCGAACGTCGTCGCCAAGGTGAAGGCGCTGCTGAAGTAAGCGCGAATCGCGCCGCTCCCCCCTCGCAAGAGGGAGGGCGGCGCTTTTTCGTTGAAAAGTATATCCTCATCCATTAAATAGCGTTATAATAATTTTGAGAGAATGATTTGAAAGACCTAGTAGAATATACATCCTCAGGAAAAATAGGCAAACCCATTGAAAATTGGGGGCGCAAAGCTATAGGGGCTAACGTGTACACTATGCCAGCCAGCTGCCGAACGTGGAAAGAGTCATCCGGCCCTTTTTTTTTCGGCCGGATTTTTTTGTCTCATTCGATGTCCTGAATGCATTCGAAAGGGGAAGCCCCGGAATGAACAGCGATGAACCCGTGATTAATATTTTGATGGTGGACGACCGCCCCGAAAATCTGCTCGCGCTGGAAGCGATCATCGAACGGGACGACTACCGGCTTATCAAGGCGTCCTCCGGCGAGGAAGCGCTAAAGTGCCTCTTGAAATACGACTTCGCCGTCATCTTGCTCGACGTGCAGATGCCGGGCATCGACGGCTTCGCCACCGCGAAGATCATCAAGGCGCGGGAGAAGACGAAGAACATTCCGATTCTCTTCATTACGGCGAATTACATGGATTCGAACCATATTTTCACCGGATATTCCGTCGGCGCGATCGACTATATTTTGAAGCCGTTCGATCCGATCGTGCTGAAGGCGAAGGTCGAGGGATTCGTAGAATTATATAAACTGAATCAGAAGCTGCTTCGCCAGACCGAGGCGCTCGCCGAGAAGTCGAAGGAGGTCGAGCGGACGAACGCGGAGCTGCGCGTCTCCGAAGCGCTGGCGAACGTCATCAGCGGCACGTCGATCGATTCGATGCTCGTCATGGACGAGCGCGGGGTCGTTCTGCGGGCGAACCCGGCGGTCGGAACGATGTTCGGTTATGCCGAAACGGAGATGGTCGGCGGCACCGTCTTCTCGTTGTTTTCGGACGAGCCCTCGCGGAAGATCGTCGCGTCCGCGCTCGAAGCCGCCGCCCGGATGGACCTCGCGCTTTCGGCCGAACCGCTCGCGGAGATGGTCGCGACGCGCAAAGACGGCAGCGCCTTCCCGGCGGAGGTTCAATTCGGCAGCCGGTACGTGTCGGACCGCAGCATCGTCGCATGCACGATTCGAGACGTTACGAAGAAGAAGCGCGACCAAGAGACGATCGCGCATATGGCGTATCACGACGGGCTGACGCGGCTGCCGAATCGCAGAAGGTTCAACGAGCGGCTCGCCGAAGCGCTGCAAGTCGCCAAGCGGAGCGCCGGGAACTTGTCGATGATGTATTTGGACATGGATCGGTTTAAGTATGTAAACGATTCCCTAGGGCACGCGATCGGCGACAAGCTGCTGAAGGAGGTCGCCGACCGGCTGTCGGGCTGCATGCGCGCGGGCGACTTCGCGGCCCGAATCGGCGGCGACGAATTTGGCGTGCTGCTGCCGGGCGCGAATCGGGAGACCGCGCTCGAATGCGCCGAACGCGTTCTCGAGGCGTTCCAGAAGCCGATTCACCTCGACCCGTACGAATTGTTCGCGACGACCAGCATCGGCATCAGCGTCTTCCCGTACGACGGCGACGACGCGCAGCAGCTGATGAAACACGCGGACGCGGCGCTCTACCGCGCGAAGGAGCAAGGGAAAAACCGGTACAAGGTGTTTCACACCGGCATGAACTTAAGCTCCTATCGGAACTTCATGCTGCAAAACGAATTACGCAAGGCGATCGAGCGCGAGGAGCTCAGGCTCGTCTACCAGCCGCGAATCGACGTCAAGACCGGAGCGGCGACGAGCGCGGAGGCGCTGCTTCGGTGGAAGCATCCGAACTGGGGCACCGTCCTGCCTTCGGAATTCATCCCGCTCGCCGAGGAGAGCGGACAGATGGCCGAGCTCGGCGAGTGGGTGCTGCGGACGGCCTGCAAGCAGAGCGTACATTGGCAGCGGGCCGGCATCGCGCCGATCCGCGTTGCGGTGAACTTTTCCGCTCACCAGTTTCTGCATCGGGACGCGGGCGAACGGATTCGGCGCATTCTCGAACAGAACGAGCTGCGCCCCGAGCTGCTGGAGATCGAGATTACGGAGACGGCGCTCATGGGGAACGAGGAGAGCGTAACGAGAACGCTGCAGCAGTTGAAGTCGTCCGGCGTCGCCGTCAGCATCGACGACTTCGGGACGGGCTTCTCGTCCTTCAACTACTTGCGGCGGTTCCCCGTCGATTCGATCAAGATCGACAAGTCGTTCGTGCAAGATTTGGGCAAGAGCGCGTCCGACAGCACGCCGTTCGTTCAGGCGATCGTCTCGTTGGCGCAAAGTCTGCGCTTGACCGTTATTGCGGAAGGCGTAGAGACGGAAGGGCAGCTTAGCAAGCTGCGAGAGCTGCATTGCGACGAGTTCCAAGGATACTTGTTCTGCCCTCCCGTCGAGGCGGCGGATTTCGAAGCGTTCCTAACCCGCTGCCAGGCGAACCGGCCGGACCATCCGGGCAAGCCGGACGGAACGAATACCCCCGGCGTCCCGCAAGAGCGGCTGCACGTCGTTCGGGACGAGCCTTCGGAAAGCCAAAACCAGGAAATCCTGAACCGGGCGCTCCTTCATACGAAAGAGACGTACTCGATTTCCCCGCGGGAATTCGACGTGTTCCATTTGATGGTGAACGGGTTCAACAACAAGGAAATCTCGGATAAGCTGTTTATTAGCGAGCATACGGTGAAGAACCATATTACGCACATTTTCCAGAAGCTCAACGTCAACGATCGCGTCCAGGCGATGGCTAAAATTTATCAGACGTGCATCGACGAAGGGAAAGCGGTTCGAGCGAACCGAATGTCCGGGTAGGGTCGGCCGGGAGAGAAGGGGTTCCTGATGAAAATTAAGACGAAGTTGATGCTGGGGCTCAGCGCGCTGCCCGTCCTCTTCGTGCTGCTGGTCGCCGTCGGCTGGATTCAGAATGCGACTTTGAAGAGCATGAGCGCTTCCCTTCAGGAGGATTACGACACCGCGTTTCTTGCCGAGAACATTCATCGAAAAGTGAAAAACGAAGCGATCTACTTGCGGAATATCGCGTTATTCGAAGACGATGCGTCCATCGACAAGGAAATCGAGCTGCTGCAGGCGGAGAGCGAGTCCGTCATGGCCGACATCGCGATGCTCCAATCGATGGTGGAGACGCCCGAGCAGCGGGTGCTCGTGGAGAGGGTGCACGACGTAAACCACGAGTTCATCGAGTACAAGGACGAGGTGGTGCGGCATTTCGCCGAGGGCCGGCGCGCCGAAGGCGTCGCGTTGATCAACGAACGGGGGCATGAGATCCACGACCGGTTTTTCGAAGCGATCTCGAAGTTGACCGACGATCTGGAGTCCCAGATGAAGAGCGCCCTTACCGAAGTCCCGCGCGATTCCCAACGCAACCTGTTCATCCTCGGCATGGCGTCGCTCCTTGGCGTCGTGCTGACCGCGGCTTCCTTGTATTGGCGGGTATGGACGGTCGCCGTGCGGCTGAACCGCGTATCCGGCATCATCGCGAGCGTCGCCGACGGAACGTCCGATCTTCGGACGAAGATCGAAGCGACGTCGCAAGACGAGATCGACGACGTCGCGCGGTCGTTCAACCGCATGGCCGCATCGCTCGCGGAGCAGCGGGATCGGGAGCGGGACGAGCATTGGCTCAAGTCCCATGTCGCGGAAATTACAGGGCTCCTTACGGGAGCCCGGGACGCGGAAGCCGTCGCCAAGGCGTTCCTCTCCAAGGCGGTGCCGGCGGTGGGGGGCTGTCATGCGGTGTTTTACGCGATCGAACCGGAGGCGTTCCGGGACGAACCCGCATTGAAATTGACGGCGTCGTATGCGTTCAAGGAACGGAAGCATCTCGCCAACACGTTCTTGATGGGCGAAGGATTGATCGGACAAGCCGCCTTGGAAAATGCCCCCATCCTTCTCACCTCCGTGCCGTCGGATTACGTCACCGTGCGCTCCGGATTGGGCGAAGCGCCCCCGATGAATGTGTACGTATTGCCGATCAGCTTCAAGGAAGAAGTGCTCGCGGTCGTCGAGATCGCTTCCTTCAAGCCGTTCTCGCCGATCCAGCAAGAGTTTTTGGAGGAGATGAGGTCTTATCTAGGGATCATTCTCGACAGCGTCGCGAGCCGCATTCGATTGGCGGCTATGCTGGAGCAGTCGCAAGCGCTGACGGAGGAGCTGCAAGCCCAGTCCGAGGAGCTCCAGTCCCAGCAGGAAGAGCTGCGCGCGACGAACGAAGAGCTCGAGGAGCAGACGCTGGCGTTGAGACGATCCGAGGAGAAGCTTCAGGCGCAGCAAGAGGAGCTGGAGCAGACGAACGCCGAGCTGAAGGACAAGGCGGAACGGCTGGAGCTGCAGAACAAGCGGTTCGAAGAGACGAACAAGGAGATCGAGATCGCCCGCGTCGGTCTGGTCGAGCAGGCGAGACAGCTCGCGCTCAGTTCCAAGTACAAATCCGAATTTCTGGCCAATATGTCGCACGAGCTGCGCACCCCGCTGAACAGCTTGTTGATTTTGTCCAAGCTGCTGGCCGACAACAACGGGGGGAACCTGACGGAGAAGCAGATCGAATACGCGAAAATCATTTATTCCTCCGGCAGCGACCTGCTGGCGCTCATTAACGACATTCTGGATTTGGCCAAGATCGAATCCGGGAAGATGGACGCGGCGCCGAGCGACGTCCGCCTCGCGGAATTGGCGGAATTCGCCGAAGCGAGCTTCCGCGCGGTGGCGAGCGAGAAGGGGCTCGGGTTCCGGGTCGTCCTGCGGGACGGTTTGCCGGAGACGGTCTACAGCGACGAACGCCGGCTGCAGCAGGTGCTTCGAAACTTATTGTCGAACGCGTTCAAATTCACGCACGAAGGCGACGTCGCGCTCGAGATCGGCGTCGCCGACCGAGGGAAGAAGGCGATCGCCTTCTCGGTGGCCGACACCGGCATCGGCATCGCGGAGGACAAGCTGGAGCTGATCTTCCAAGCGTTCCAACAAGCCGACGGGACGACCAGCCGCAAGTACGGCGGAACGGGGCTGGGGCTGTCCATCTGCCGGGAAATCGCGGAGCTGTTGGGCGGGGAGATCGCCGTCGAGAGCCGCGAGGGCGAGGGGAGCGTCTTTACGTTCTACGTAGGCGATTACGAGGGGACGGACGACGCGCGCAGTCTCGCGGAAGCCGCGGTCGAAGCGGCCGCGGCGGTCGAGAACGCCGGGCCTCCTCCGACGCCGGGCGCCGTCGAACCGACGCCGAATCCCAGTCCGATTCCGCCCGTCCCTCACATCAAGAAACTGCTGATCGTCGACGACGACGTCCGACAGCGCAGCAGCTTAATGGAGCTGCTCGGCGGCAAAGACGTCATCATTAAGGCCGTACCGACGGGCAAGGAAGCGCTCGAACAGCTGAAGGTCGATACGTTCGACTGCATGGTGCTCGATCTCGGGCTGACGGACACGACGGGCTTCGAGCTGCTCGAGACGATCAAGACGGACGGAACGCAGGAGCAGGTGACCGTGTTTATTTATACGGGCCGCGACTTGACGTCGAAAGAAGAAATCCAACTGAAGAAATACGCGCATACGATCATTATTAAGGATTCCCATTCGCCCGAGCGGCTGATGGACGAGCTGGAGCTGTTCCTCTCCTCCGGCGCGGGCCGTTCGGAGGCGTCGGCCGGGCTCGACGCTTCTCCGGCCGAACGTCGATCGGGGCTGGAAGGGAAGCGGGCGCTGCTCATCGACGACGACGTGAGGAACGTGTTCGCGCTGTCGAGCGCGCTCGAGGCGCAAGGCATGGACGTCACGTTCGCGGAGAACGGGGCGGAGGGGCTGGAGCTGCTGGAGCGGAGCCCGCCGTTCGACATCGTGCTGACGGACATTATGATGCCCGAGATGGACGGTTACGAGACGATTCGACGGCTGCGGGCGAAGCCGGCGTTCGAGCGTCTTCCGGTCATCGCGCTGACCGCGAAGGCGATGCGAGAGGATCGAGAGCGGTGCCTCGAGGTCGGGGCGTCGGATTATATCGCGAAGCCCGTCGATCCGGCGCAGCTGCTTTCCTTGATGAAGGTGTGGGTGTATCCGGAGGGGGAGGCATGATGGAGAACGCGGAGAAGGATCTGGAGCGGATCGAGATCGAGCTGCTGCTCCAGGGATTGTATGCCTGGTGCGGCTACGATTATCGAGACTACGCGTATTCCTCCATCCGCCGGCGGATCCGGTATCGCATGCAAGCGGAGAAAGCGCCGACCGTGACCGCGCTGCTGGACAAGCTGCTGCACGATTCCGAATGCTTGCGGCGGCTCATCGCGGACTTCTCCATCAACGTGACCGAGATGTTCCGCGATCCGGCGTTCTTCGCCGCGTTCCGGGAGAAGGCCGTGCCCGCGCTGCGGACGTATCCGTCGATCCGGATCTGGCATGCGGGCTGCGCGACGGGCGAAGAAGTGTACTCGATGGCGATTCTGCTCCAGGAGGAAGGATTGTACGAAAAGTCGACGATCTACGCGACGGACGTGAACGCGAATGCGCTAAAGACGGCGAAGGCCGGCGTTTTCCCGCTGTCCGATATGAAGAAATTCACCGGCAATTATATCAAGTCCGGGGGGAAGGGAGCCTTCTCCGATTACTATCATGTCACGGACAACGGGGTCAAATTCGATTCGCGCCTGACGAAGAACGTAGTGTTCGCGCAGCATAACTTAGTGACCGACGGTTCGTTCAACGAATTCAACGTCATCTTCTGCAGGAACGTGCTGATTTACTTCAATAAGGCGCTGCAGGAGAAGGTGCATACGCTGTTTTACGAAAGCTTGGGCTTGTTCGGCATCCTCGGCCTCGGCGACAAGGAGACGGTCGCGTACACGAGGTACGCGGATCGCTACGAGGACGTGCACCGCGGAGAGAAGCTGTACAGGAAAGCGAAGTAAAGGTAAGGATTCGAACAGGCCGGCCCCCCAGGGGACCGGCCTGTTTCGTTCGACGTCCCCCGCGCGTCGCCCGGAGCCGCCGGATAGGAGCGCGCTCTTACTCGCGTCGAGACGCGAAATAAGAGCGGCGGTCGATAGCTGCCTAGCGCGAAGTCGTGCACAATGAAGGACAAGCAAAGCATACTAGAATCGTATGGCGGGAGAGAGAAGGATGACAGTCGCGGACAAGATGGAGCGCCTTCGGGCTACGATGATTCAGGCGCACGGCGCTCTCGGAGCGCTGACCCACCCGGACGTCGTGGCGATCAGCCAGCAGTTGGACGACGTCGTGATGGAATATTACCGGTACGACCTAGCGAGGAAACGGGCGGCTTCGACTATGGACTACAAATAGTGGTAATGCTGACATAATGACGAACGTGATCGGGACGGAGGGAGACGCCATGGATAACGGAAACCTCTCCTCGATCCGCTTATTGGACGCGCTCCGAACCGCCGTGGGCGACGGCCAGCTTAAGGTCTACTACCAACCGAGGGTCGACATCCGAACGGGCGACGTCGTCGGCGCGGAAGCGCTCCTGCGGTGGAGTCACCCGACGCTCGGTTCGATCTCGCCGGCGGCGTTCATCCCGATCGCCGAAGAGAGCGGCCTGATCCTGCCGATCGGGGAGTGGACGCTGCGCCAGGCGTGCGCCCAAGCGGCGGCATGGAGAACGGCCGGCTTCGACCGGCTCGTCGTATCGGTGAACCTGTCGCCCCGGCAATTCGCGCAAGGCGACGTGGTGGATACGGTATGGTCGATCTTACGGGAGACCGGGCTGCCTCCGCAGCAGCTCGAACTGGAAATTACGGAGAGCATGACGATGGACGTCGAATCCGCGATCGCGATCTTGAACCGGTTGAAGCGGCTCGGCGTTCGGATCAGCGTGGACGACTTCGGTACGGGATACAGCTCGCTCTCGTACTTGAAGCGATTCCCGCTGCATACGCTGAAGATCGACAAGTCGTTCATTCGGGAATGCACGAAGGACGAGAACGACGCTACGATCGTGCGAACGATCATCTCGATGGCCCATAACTTGAACCTGCGGGTGGTGGCGGAAGGGGTAGAGACGAAGGAGCAGCTCATTTTTCTTCAGCGGCAATTATGCGACGAGGCGCAGGGTTATCTGTTCCAACGTCCGGTTTCCGCGGAGGAGCTCAAAGGAATGCTGGATTCGATTCCGAACATCGTGAGGGAGCTGGGCGTCGGCGCCGCGTATTCCGAGCGAATGTGGATGCGGGAGCAGCTGCGGCTCGCCCGCAAGGAGCTGGAAGAGACGCTGCGGCTGCAGCAGGGCTTAACGTTCAAATATAAGAAGGTCGACGGTCGGTTCGTGATTACGTTATGCGGCGGGCAATTGCTGCGACGCTTCGGCGTCGACGCCGAAGAGGTCGTCGGCAAGCATGTCAGCGAAATCGTCGCTCCCGACGAGGTCGCGCCGCTCAACGAGCAATACCAAAAAGCTTGGGACGGGGAGGAAGAGGTTACTTACGAGGCGAAGGTTCTGGGCGTGTGGTGTCTCGCCTCGCTAACGCCGATCCGCCGCGGCGGAGTCGTCGTCGAGGTGGTCGGTTCCGCCATCGACATCACCGAGCGCAAGCGAGCCGAAGAGGAGCTCCATCGGGTCCATAAGCAGTATAAGCTCATTGTGGAAAATGTAACGGACCTGATCTCGATATCCGACGCGGAAGGAAACTTGGTGTACGTCTCGCCCTCCCATCGGCGCGTCCTCGGTCATTCGCCCGAATCGATGCTCGGCATGGAGGTGCTCGACATCATCCATCCGGAGGATGTCCCGCGACTGCTCTCGGCTTTCCGGCAGTCGGTCGAGACGAATTCGCCGTATCGGATCGCGCTGCGGTTCCGGCATGCGAACGGGAGCTGGGTGGTGGTGGATATTCGGGGCATGCCCGTTACGGACGAACGCGGCAACCTGCAACAGATGGTGACCGTCGCGCGCGACGCGACGGATCGATGAAAGAAGGGCTGTCCCGGTCGCGATCGACCGGGACAGCCCGTATTTGCATTCGTCAAGATGTCGCTTTGCGCTGTAAATACTCCTCGAGCTGCAGCCGCACGAACGGCGGCAGGCCGGACAGCATGCAGCCGTACCGGAAGGCGCCGCGATCCGGCACGACGCGGATGATCTTGCCGGTGATCGGCGGCAGATCGGCCTCCTGCGGGAAGTGGATGACGACGAACATGTCGACCGCCAGCGGGAACGAGGACCGCACCTGCAGGCCGCTCTCGGACAGGTCGTACAACGTCGCTTCGATCTGCTGCCCCGAGAAGGAGCCTTCCTGCTCCCACTGGTAGACGGAAATATGGAGCGGGATGTTCAAGGCGACGCGCGGGGCGCGGCGGCGGTCGTCGCTCTTCCCGTTGGCGGCGGCGGAAGCGGCTTCGGCGGTCGGCGCCGCGGACGCTTCGGAAGCGGCGTCCGCCGGGGCCGAAGCGCCGCGGACGGAGACGCGAATCCAGTCCTCATAGACGCGCGCGATCGAAGAGAAGTCGAGCTCGCCGAGGCCGCGGGACTCGCCGATCGCGAACAGCTCCTTCGTAGCGGACAAGACGGGCGTCGGCACCTGAAGTTCGCCCGCGAACGCGGAGGCGAGCTTCAAGTCCTTAAACATGAGCTTCAGCGAGAATTGATTGCTGAAGTCCCCTGCGAGCAGCTTGTCCTTCTTCAGCTCGAGGAACCGGCTCGCCGCGCCGCCGCTGCCGACGACGTCAAGGAACTTGGCCGGATCGACGCCGGCCTTGACCGCCATCGCCAGCCCTTCCGCCACCGCGGCGCCGATGATGCCGGCGATCGCGTTATGCGCGAGCTTCGTCTGGGAACCGGCGCCGGACGGACCCATGTGAACGACGGCGCGTCCCATGGCGGACAGCACGTCGCGCACGCCGTCGAGCGCTTCCTCGCGGCCGCCGACCATGAAGAGCAGCGTACCGCTCTCCGCGGCCGGCTTGCTGCCGGTGACGGGCGCGTCGAGGAAGTCCGCGAGATGCTCTTCCATGTCGGCGGCGAGACGGCGGCTCAGCTCCGGGGACACCGTGCTGCAGTCGACGACCGTCATGCCGGCGCGAAGTCCCCCGAACAGGCCGTTGGCGCCGTAGTAGATCGATTCTACGGACGCGTCGTCCCCGAGCATCGTGACGACGATGTCGGCTTCCCGAGCGACCTCCTTCGGCGAAGCGGCGACCGACGCGGAAGGGCGTCCCGCGGCGAGCGACTCGGCGACGCCGCGCGTGCGATTGTACAATACGACCTCGTAGCCCTTGTTCAATAAGTTTAAAGCCATGGGCGAACCCATCGTGCCCAGACCGATAAATCCGATGATCCGCATGCGAGCACCTCCGACGTTATTCGCGAAAAAATGATTCTCTCGCTCCATCTTACCACTACTTTCCGACGATTGAACAGATGCGGCTCGTCCGCGCGGCGACCGCTTCGCTTGCATTCGTCCGAATCGTTCAAGTATCCTATGTGGAGATATATATCAGATCAGTCTATAAGGAGGATTTCCCTTGACATCTCCCGTGAAATACGACTACAAGCCGGCGCTGCCGTTCGTGCAGCAGCACGAAATCGACTACAGCGCTGCGGCGGTGCGCCTCGCGCACGAGCAGCTCCACGCGAAATCCGGCGCAGGCAGCGATTACCTCGGCTGGATCGACCTGCCGACGAACTTTAACCGCGACGAATTCTCGCGCATCAAGCAGGCGGCGGAGCGCATCCGCAGCGACTCCGAGGCGCTCGTCGTCATCGGCATCGGCGGCTCGTACCTCGGCGCGCGCGCCGCGATCGAGATGTTGACGAATCCGTTCGGCGCGCATCTGTCCAAGGAGAAGCGCAATGCGCCGCACATTTTCTACGCGGGCAACAACATCTCCTCCACCTACATGGCGCAGCTGCTCGAAGCGCTCGAAGGCAAGGATTTCTCCGTGAACGTCATCTCGAAGTCGGGCACGACGACCGAGCCGGCCGTCGCGTTCCGCATTTTCAAAGAGGCGCTCGAGACGAAATACGGCAAGGAAGCCGCCCGGAAGCGCATCTACGCGACGACCGACATGGCGAAGGGCGCGCTGAAGAAGCTGGCCGACGCCGAAGGCTACGAGTCGTTCGTCATTCCGGACGACGTCGGCGGCCGGTATTCGGTGCTGACGGCGGTCGGCCTGCTCCCGATCGCGGTGGCGGGCGTCGACATCGACGCGATCATGGCGGGCGCGGCCGACGCGCAGGCGCTGTACGCGAACCCGAGCTTAGATTCGAACCAAGCGTATCAGTACGCCGCGGTGCGGAACGCGCTCTATAAGAAGGGCAAGGCGATCGAAATTCTCGTCAACTACGAGCCGAGCCTGCACTTCGTCTCCGAATGGTGGAAGCAGCTGTACGGCGAGAGCGAAGGCAAGGACAACAAGGGCATCTATCCGGCGTCGGTCGACTTCAGCACGGACCTGCATTCCATGGGCCAGTTCATCCAGGAGGGCACTCGCAACCTGTTCGAAACCGTCATCCAAGTGGAAAAGGCCGCCATCGAGCTGAACGTCCCGCACGATCCGGAGAACGTCGACGGACTGAACTTCCTGTCCGGGCAATCGATCGACTTCGTGAACAAGAAGGCGTTCCAAGGCACGCTGCTCGCGCACACGGACGGCAACGTGCCGAATACGGTCGTGACGCTCGCGGACACGAAGCCGTATACGTTCGGCCATCTGGTGTATTTCTTCGAGAAAGCCTGCGGCGTCAGCGGGTACCTGCTCGGCGTCAATCCGTTCGACCAGCCGGGCGTCGAAGCGTACAAGGTCAACATGTTCGCGCTGCTCGGCAAGCCGGGCTTCGAAGCGAAGAAGGCGGAGCTCGAAGCGAGACTGCGCGGGTTGTAAGAGAAGAGCGGGCGCATAGGCTCACTCGGCGGAGACGCCGGGTGGGCCGTTTTCCGTAAAAGGGGGGATCGGAGTGAATTTGCCGTATTACAAGACCGTACGCGCGTACGGGGAAGCGGAGATCGTCATCAAGCGGTCGCAATTCATCGGCCATGCGAAGCCGGTCGACACCGAGGAGGAGGCGGTCGCCTTCATCGAGGAGATCAAGTCGCGCCATAAGCAAGCCACGCATAACTGCTCCGCGTATATGGTCGGCGAGCGGGACCAGCACCAGAAGGCGTCCGACGACGGCGAGCCGAGCGGCACGGCGGGGAAGCCGATTCTCGAGGTGATCAAGCACCAGCAGCTGAAGAACGTCGCCGTCGTCGTGACGCGGTATTTCGGCGGGATCATGCTCGGGGCCGGCGGGCTCGTGCGGGCATACACGGACGGAGCGGTCGCGGGGCTCGCCGCGGCGGGCGCGGTGTATAAAGTTTTGCATACGCCGGTCACGCTGACGTTCGATTATTCGCTGCTCGGGACGGTCGAATACGAGCTTCGCGGACGCGGCGTCCGGTTCGGAGACATTGAATACACGGACAAAGTGACAGTTCGATGCTTGCCGAACGCGTCCGAAAGTGCGCGTTTTATCGAATGGATTACTGATTTGACTGCTGGTCAAACACAGATTCAAGTGGATGGCGCGGAGTATGTGGAGCATAGTCAACTTCCATCGAACTTGCTTTAATGCTTTTATGCAAAAAAGTGTTGAAGCATTATACTTCCTTGCGTATAATTATACGAAATAGGGGAGGGATAACGGTGGCTAGAAGGATCGTTGAGCAAGAACTTAGCCGGGAGCGTATATTGGACGCGGCCCGAGAGCTGTTTGTCAGCGAAGGATATCGGTCGGTGTCGATGCGCAAGATCGCGGGGAAGCTCGGCTACAGTCACGGATCGATTTACTATTATTTCCAAGACAAGGCGGAATTGTTTTATGCGCTCGTCGTGGAAGATTTCAATGCGCTCATCGTGCGGCAGACGTCTTTGTTGTTCCGGCTGCAGCAGCGCGACGTTCAGGCGCTCAAGCAGCTCATGCTGGAATTCGTGCGATTCGGATTGGACAATCCGCATCATTACGAGATTATGTTCTTGATTCGCGATCCGGAGCTGAAGCGTTATTCCCGCACGGAACAGGCGGAGAACATGAATTTGTTCGCCTCGATCATTCAGGAATGCTTGAACGACCATCCCGACCGGGAGAAGCTGCAGTTCACGCTGCCGTGGAATTTGTTCATGGCGTTGCACGGTCTTATTTCGTACGCGATCCAGTTCGAACTGACGTACGACGAGGTGCTCCCGCTCGCGACGCAGCACGTCGACCTGCTTTGCAGCGCATTCGAGGTAGGAGGGCTGTCCTATGCTAAACCGGGACTGCGTTTCGTCCCCAAGCGTAGAGTCAGCGTTTGAGCTATTGGGCAAGCGGTGGACGGGGCTCATTCTGCAGGCGCTGTTGAACGGGCAGCGCCGGTTCAAGGAAGTGGCCGAGAGCGTTCCCGGCGTAAGCGACCGGATGTTGTCCGAGCGGTTCAAGGAGCTTGAAGAAGCGGGCATCATCCGCCGGATCGTCTACCCGGAGACGCCGGTCCGCATCGAATATACGTTGACGGAACGGGGCGCCGCGCTGCGTCCGGTCATCGAGCATCTTCGCGAATGGGCGCTCGCCCACGGCGCGGCGGAGGGGACGGCGAAGGCGTCGCCTTGTTGAAGTCAGGACAATCGAATACGTCCGGGAATCGATCCCGACCGCAAGCGGACCGAAGCCGAGCTTTGTCCGCTTTTTTCGTGCTTTCGTCGCATGTTTCGGTTATATTTAGGTCTAAAGATTTATGACGTTAATCGAAGAGGCGGAGAACGGATGTCGTTAAGAACGTTGCAGGCGAGAATCGTCGCGGTGCTGGTCGTCATTATGGTCGTGCCATTGGCGGCTGTAGGGGCATATTTTTACTATAGTTTGGATCGGGATCTCGGCAGCGTCGAAGAGGCGCAACTGAAGAGCTTGAGCGCGTCGGGCGTCGAACTGCTCCGCCAGATGGGGGAGGATGCGCTGAACGTCGCGAAATCGTATACGTATTGGGAGGAGTTTCGGGCGGCCGCCGAAGCGAAGGATATGCCGTGGATCGAAGAGAACGTGCTTTCGGTGACGGACGTCGTCTCCACCGTTCATTTCGCCGCGCTTGCGGATCCCGACGGGCACGTGATCGGAACGGCGGGAGACGCGGGCGAGTTCGGCACCTCGTTCGATCCCGCGGTGATGGAGAAGTTTCGGTCGACGCCGGACTTCCACGGGCTCATGGTCGTCGGCGGCCGGCTCGCGGTCGTCGTCGTCTCCGGCGCGACGAACGAGGAAGCGACGAAGGCGCCGACCGGCGCGCTCGTCTTCGGCCGGTACGTCGACGAAGCGGTCGTCGCGCAGCTCGGGAAGGTGCTGCATGCCCGCGTCTCGGCCGTCGGCGGCGCGGGCGCTCCGGCGGAAGGGTTTCGAATCGTCTCCTCGGATGCAGGGCGCGTCGGGGAGGCGGTCGTCGCGCTGGCCGGCTGGAACGGAGAGAACGTCGGGTCTCTGACGGTCGCGGCTCCGCTCGAGGCGTCGGAGCGGGCGCAGGCGAACATGCGGCTGACGCTCGCCCTCGTCGGCGGCACGATCGTTCTCGCGGCCGTCGTGCTGCTCCTCTGGCTGCGGTTCGACATCGTGCGCCCGGTGCAGCGCATCGCCGGCGCGCTCGGCGCCGTCGCCGGAGGCGACCTGAGCGCGGCGACCGATGCCAAGGATCGGTCGCGGCCCGACGAGATCGGGGTGCTTACGTTGTCCTACGAGACGATGCGCGAGAGCTTCAGCCGCGTCGTCGGCGACGTGCGCGCGCTGTCCGAGCGGCTGAGCGAATCCGCCACGGAGACGGCGGCGCTCGCCGATACGTCCAAGGCGGACGGCGAGCGGATGAACGTCTCCGTCTCGGAGCTGGCGGCCGGGGCGCGCCAGCGGCAGGCGAGCGCCGCGGACAGCGCGCAGTCGATGCAGGAGATGGCCGTCGGCATCGGCCGCATCGCGGGGGCGGCCGCTTCGGTGACGGAGACGGCGCATGACGCCAACGGTCTGGCAGCTAGCGGCGGCGCGCTCATGGAAGCGGCGATCGTACAGATGCGGGAGATGCAGCGCTCGATGGAAGCGTCCGTCGCCGCGGCCGATGCGCAGCGCGAGTCGGCGAACCGCGTGGCCGAGGTGCTCGAGCTGATCTCGTCCGTGTCGAAGCAGACGAACCTGCTGGCGCTGAACGCGTCGATCGAGGCGGCTCGCGCGGGCGAGGCCGGGCGCGGCTTCGCCGTCGTCGCCGGCGAAGTGCGCAAGCTCGCCGAGCAGTCCGGCGAAGCGACCGCCCGCGTCGCGGGGCTGCTCGACGCGGTGCGCGAGGGCGCCGCGCAGACGGCGGCTTCGCTGCAGCGGGCGGCGCTCGAGGTCGGCGACGGCGCGCGGAAGCTGGACGTCGCGTTCGAGCGCTTCGGCGACATTCGCGGCGCGATGGCGTCCGTCGGCGGCCAGGTCGAAGACGTGTCCGCCGTCGCGCAGCAGCTCGCCGCGGGCTCGGAGCAGGTGAGCGCCTCCGTGGAGGAGATGTCGGCGTTCTCCGCCGAAGCCGCGGAGCGGGCCGGCGAGCTGAGCGGCTACGCGTCCGAGCAGTACGCGCGGATGGATCGGCTCGCCGGCTCCATGCGGCAGCTCGAGGAGGCGTCGCAGACGCTGTACCGCTTGGTCGAGCATATGAAGACGAAATAGAGATTCAAGGGAGCTCCGACGGCCATGGCCGCCAGGGCTCCTTTTTCTACGGCCGGCCAATCCGCTAGCAGCCCCGGATCGGGTCAGGGAGCGGAGCGCGTCGGCCGCGGGTGACCCGAGACGGGCCAGGGGCGCCGAACGGCCGGCGCGTTGACCCGGATCGGGTCAGGAGGCGGAGCGCGTCGGCCGCGGGTGACCCGAAGCGGGCCAGGGGCGCCGAACGGCTGGCGCGTTGACCCGGATCGGGTCAGGGAGCGGAGCGCGTCGGCCGCGGGTGACCCGAAACGGGCCAGGGGCGCCGAACGGCCGGCGAGTTGACCCGGATCGGGTCAGGGAGCGGAGCGCGTCGGCCGCGGGTGACCCGAAACGGGCCAGGGGCGCCGAACGGCCGGCGAGTTGACCCGGATCGGGTCAGGGAGCGGAGCGGGCGGGCGCGGGTGACCCGAAACGGGCAGCGGGGCCGGCGTGCTAATCCCTACCCGAGCTCCAAGACGATGCGCACGCGCTCGACGATCGATTCCGGATGATCGGCTTGGCGATGTAACCGGCGTCGCCGGTCAGCGGCAGCACCGGAATCGAGGCGGTCCGCGCGCCGGACTTCAGCGCGGGAACGGCGCGACTTCCAAGCCGTCGATATCCAGCAGCGAAGCGATCAACAGGCGGAACGCGCTGGAGTCGTCGATCATAGCGATTCTTTTTCCCACGAACGGGCCTTCGATTTCATGATATAATTTGGGAATAATGGATAAAGCGAGGTGGTTCGCGCGTGATGAGCGAAGAACGATACCGACGAATCCTGGAAAGCACGAAATCGTTGTTCCTGGAAGAACTGCGAGCCAAAAGCGCGGACATCGCGGAGACGATCGAACGATGGCGCCTCGGAACGGTCACGGACGATCGATTGGTGGACCGTCTCTATCGCCAGACGCACACGCTGAAGGGCGTGGCGCTCACGGTCGGCTTCGCCGACGTGCACGACATCGCCGACGCGATCAGCGACTTCAAGCATCGTCACGAGGAGAGCCCGCTTCCGAAGGAAGAGCTGGACCGTCTCGCCGAACGAGCGATGAAGCTTGAAATCTATCGGTGACGGAGGGACCATTTTCCATGTAAGCGCTATTCTTCAATATATCATGTTCTCTTATACGAGAAAACACACGTCTAAAAGATTCGCAAACCGGAAACACTTGACAGTAATCTGACGGTTACGAAGTCAAGGAGGAGAAGGTATGCGATTGTCCGGGAATGGCATGTTATGGGATCGCCCGCAGGCGCTGCTAGAAAGCGTCGTGCGTCAAATCGAGAGAATCGTCGTCGGCAAGCGAGAGACGATAGAGCACTTATTGGTAGCTTTGTTATGCGGAGGGCATGCGCTGCTGGAGGACGTGCCGGGCGTCGGAAAGACGCTGCTGGCGAAGACGGCGGCGCGGACGCTCGGCTGCACGTTCGGGCGCATCCAATGCACGCCGGACGTGCTGCCCTCGGACATTACCGGCGTGTCGGTGTACCGCCGATCGACGGAGACGTTCGAGTTCCGCCCGGGGCCGATCATGGCCAACGTCGTGCTGGCGGACGAGCTGAACCGCACGACGCCGAAGACGCAGTCGGCGCTCTTGGAAGCGATGGAAGAACGGCACGTGACGGTGGACGGCGAGACGCATCCGCTGCCGGAGCCGTTCATGGTCATCGCCACGCAAAACCCGCACGGCTTCGAAGGGGCGTACCCGCTGCCGGAAGCGCAACTGGACCGCTTCCTGCTGAAGCTGCGCCTCGGTTATCCGACGGCGGCGGAAGAAGCCGCATTGCTGTCGCGCTCCTCCACCGAGTCTGCGTCGTCGCGGGCGCTCTTGCTCGTCGAGGAGCTTCGCGAGCTGCAGCGCGCGGCGGCGGCCGTCCACGTCGACGAGCCTGTGAAGCTGTATATCGTGTCGCTCGTACAGGCGACGCGGACGTGCGCGGAGCTGTCGCTCGGCGCGAGTCCCCGCGCATCGCTGGGCTTGTACCGCGCGGCGCAGGCGCTTGCGCTGCTGCGCGGGCGGACGTACGTCGTCCCGGACGACGTGCGCGAGCTCGCGATGCCGGTGCTGGCGCATCGACTCGCCGTGCGCCCGGAAGCGAGCTACGCCGGGCATACGGCCGAGAGCGTTATGGCGCGTCTGCTCACGACGACGCCGGTGCCGTCGGCCCCGGTCGCCTCGAAGGCGGGGGGCGCGGGCTAATGCGGACGCATCGGTGGGCCGCACTGGCGGTATGGGCGTTATTGGGGTGGGGAATGGCCGCGAGAGGCGGGTTCGCCTTCTCCTTTTTGTTTTATTCGTACAGCTTCATCGTCGCTTACGGATGGGCCGTCCGCTGGATCGGGCTCCGCGGCGTTCGCGTCACGCGCGCGGTGCGGTGCCCGGACGGAGCCGCGCCGCCGGACGGCGCGTTCGAAGCCGGAGAAGAAGCGATCGTCGAGGTGACGTTGCGTCGGCCGTTCGCGCTGCCGATCCCTTGGCTCGTCGCCCGGGAAAGGATCGGCGAGGCGGAGCACGACTTGCTTCACGGCCCGTGGTGGTCGACGCGCGCGACGTATCGTTACGCGCTGCCGCTGCCGAGCCGGGGCGTGTTCGCCTTCGAGCCGACGGAGCTGTGGGCGGGAGACCCGTTCGGCATCGTGCAGCAGCGCGTTCGCGCCCGAGGAACGGCGATCCCGGAGGTGATCGTCGCGCCGCGGGCGCGGCGGTTCGGGTATGAGGTGGAGCACGCGATCCTATCGCTAGGCGACGGACGGGCTGCCGGCTTGCGGCGGGACGGCGGCGAGCGGACGGACGTCCGCGCGTACCGCGACGGCGATTCGCTCGCCCGCGTGCTCTGGAAGCGGGCCGCTCGTTCGGACGAGTGGTACGTCCGCACGGAGGAGCCGCCGCGCGCCGCGACGGAGACGGCGGTCGTCGTGGACGCCGCCGTCGCCGCGGCGACGGACGACTGCGCCGAGGCGGCCGCGGGGGTGCTCGTCGCCCTCGGCGTGCGCCGGCGGACGTTCCGGCTGTACGCCGCCGCCGTCGCCGCCGGCAACGCCGGCGGTTGGCGCCGGCGGTTGGCCGCGCTCGAAGTCGCCGCGCCGCCGATCCGGGCCGGCGCGGCGACGCTGGGCGGCGCCTCCGGCGTCGTCGTCGTCGCGGGCGGGGCCTTGCGGCCGGAGACGGCGGCGCTGTGCCGCGAGTGGCAAACCGGCGGCCGCGACGTGCTGCTCCTGCTCGCGCGCGGGGAACCCGGCGTTCGCCCCGGCGACGCGGAGCTTCCGGAGGAGCTGGCGTCTTGGCTGCGGCGCGCGGGCGTCCGCATCGCCGTGACGGACGCCGCCGGCGACCGAATCGCTGCGGAAGGAGGCGGGCGCGATGACGACGGCCGGTTCTCCGTTCCTTCGTAATTTGTTCGTCACGGCGCTGCTGTTCGGCTTGTTCTCCGAATGGCTGCGTCCGCTCGCCTCGATGGCGGAGGCGACGGACATGTACCGGCTGCTTCCGTTCCTTGGGGCGCTCGCGTTTTATATGGCGATCGACGCGGGACGACTTCACGGGGCGATCGGCTGGCCGCTCAAGCTGATTTTTACGGCGCTGTGGATCGGATATTGGTTCCAGCCCGAGGCGCTTTCTTCCGGACGATGGCTGATCGACTTCCCGACGCTCGTCTTGGAGGATGCGAGCGGCTTGCTGTCCGGCGTCTGGCTCGTCAGTCCGGAGACGCGAACGCTGCTGTTCCTCGCCGGCTGGGCGGCGCTTGCGTACGCGGTGCAGCGGATCGTGACGGAGCGCGGCCAGGCGTTGTGGTTCGTCGGGTCGACGCTGCTGTTCCTCGTCCTGCTTCAGCTGTGGCCGGGGCTCGACACGACCGGCGGCATCTTGCGGTCGGCCGCGTTCGGGCTGCTGCTGCTCACGACGCAGCACGGGACGAAGTGGGAGCGGCTGCTTGGGAATCGCTTCGCGGAAAGCCGGGGGGCGGCGCTCTCCCGCATCGCCGCCGGCGCATTATGCGCCGCGATCGCGCTCGGCTCGGGCTATGGCTTGTCCGCGCGGGAAACCGCGGCGGTCGAGCCGGTGTCGCTCGAGCGATGGGCCGACTGGGCGCGGAGCGCGGCGACGTCGCGGGGGGAGGGGGCGTTCGCCTCCGTCCTCCCGGCGGCGACCGGGTACGGCGCGGACGACAGCCGGCTCGGCCGGGCGGTGTCGCCGGACGACGCGCTCGCCTTCACGGCGACGACGGAGCTCGCGACGTATTGGCGAGGCGAGAGCAAGGACGTCTACACCGGCCGAGGCTGGCGGAGCAGCGCGCTCGGCGAGACGGCCGCGACGTTCCGCGCCGCCGAAGCCCCCGAGGGGGCCGTCGTCATCTCGCAGCAGGTCGACGTGCTGTCGCGCGCCCTGGAGCGCAACGTCTTCGCCGGCGGGCAGGTGCTGCGCTTCCCGGAGCTGACGGACGACGACGGCTCGCGGCTGTCCGACATCCACCTGCGATACGACGCGGACGACGGCTCGTATTTCGTCGGGACGAATGCGGTGCGGCTCGGCTCGTACCGGATGGAGACGGCGCTCGCGGCGAGCGATCCGGCGGCGCTGATCGCGGACGGGTCGCCGGAGGCGGACGCGTCCTCGGCGCGGCATTTGCAACTGCCGGGCTCGCTGCCGCAGCGGGTGCGCGATTTGTCCCGCGACATCGTGCGGGACGTGCCGGCGCACCCGTATTTGCAGGCGGTCGCCGTGCAGTCGTATTTGCAGGAGCATTACCGCTACACGCTGGAGACGGACGTACCGCCGGAAGGGGCCGACTTCGTCGATCACTTCCTGTTCGAGACGGGGGCGGGGTATTGCAACCATTTCTCGACGGCGATGGTCGTGCTGCTTCGTTCGATCGGCGTCGAGGCGCGATGGGTGAAGGGCTTCGCGCCGGGCACGCCGGATCCGGATCGGCCGGGTACGTACGCGGTGCGGCAGTCCGACGCCCACTCCTGGGTCGAGGTGCGGTTCGCGGACGCGGGCTGGGTGGCGTTCGAGGCGACGCCGCCGGCGTCGGCCGAAGGCGTCGAAGCCGGCTTCGCGGGGCTTGGCGCGGAGCCGGCCAACATGCAGCTGCCGCAGGGCACCGTGCTCGCGACGGCGGCGACCGCTTCCGCATCGGCGTCGGCATCGGCGTCGGCTGCGGACGAAGCCGAAGCGGGCGGGGGCGCGGCCGCCTCCGTCGAGGCGTGGCTCGCGTCCGCGCGGGAGCGGCTGCGCGGCGGCCTCGACGCGGCGGCCGCCGTCTACGACGCCGCGGCGCAGCGCGTGCCGCGCGAATGGGCGGCGCCGCTCGGCTGGGCGCTCGCCGGCGGCGCGACCGCCGCCGCGGCGCTCGGCGCGGCCTTCGCGCTGGCGCGGTTCGTCCGCCGCGGGGCGGCGCCCGGTTACGCGGCGTTCCCCGCGCCGCCCCAGCGCCGCCGGCTCGACCGGCTGTGGCGCCGCCTCTATCGGCGCCACGGCCCCCGCACGCCGGAGGAGACGCTGCGCGACTATGCCGCACGGCTGCCGGCGGAGACGCCGGAGGCGCGGGCGGCGCTGCTCGAGCTCGTTCGCCGCGACGAGGCGATTCGCTACGGCGGCGGCTCGGGACGGCCGGTGTCGCGGCGCTGGGTGAAGGACGTCTGGCGTACGATCGCGAAACGAGCCAAATAATGGCTATAATAAGAGCAGAACCGATTCGGGAAACGAAAGGGGCGCTCTAGCGCATGACGCACAACGATATCGCTTTACTGTTCTTGCATGGATTCCCGTTCAGTCCGGAAATGTGGGCGCCGCAGCGGGAGGCGTTCGAAGCGCAAGGCTTCCGCGTCGTCGCGCCGGATTTGCGGCTCGAGACGTCGCCCGCCACGATGGACGCGATGGCCGACAAGGCGATCGAGGCGCTCGACGCGGCGGCCGGCCGCGCGGCGAAGGCCGTCGTCGTCGGGTTCTCGATGGGCGGGTACGTCGCGTTCTCGCTGCTCGAGCGATACGGCGACCGGGTGGCCGGACTCGCGCTCGCGGATACGCGGGCGGAGGCCGACAGCGAGGAAGGGAAGGCGGGGCGGCGCGCACTGGCGGCGAACGCGCTGGAGCAAGGGCCGCAGGCGGCCGTCGATGCGATGCTGCATAAGCTGCTGTCGCCGAAGACGGCCGATCGCCGTCCGGACGTCCAACGCGAAGCCGAGCGCATCATGCTGTCGGCGCCGCCGTCCGCGATCGCGGCCGCGGCGCTCGGCATGGCCGCCCGGCCGGATCGGACGGCCTCGCTCGGCGGCATTCGCGTCCCGACGCTCGTCATCGTCGGCGAGGACGACGCGATCACGCCGCCCGACGTCGCCGGAAAGATGGCGGACGCGATCCCCGGCGCGGAGCTCCGCGTCGTCCCGGAGGCGGGCCATCTGTCCAATCTCGAGCGCCCCGAGCTTTTCAACGAGGCACTGTCCGCATGGCTCTCGAAACTTTAGAGGTTGCCATGGGGTCGAACGATCTTGTAGAATAGTTTCTATTATTACTAGGGGGCTCGTACATTCCGATGAACAAACCGAACGAAATCGTCGTCGTCCTCGACTTCGGCGGGCAGTACAACCAATTGATCGCCCGACGCATTCGGGACCTCGGCGTGTACAGCGAATTGCTGCCGTATAACACGAGCGCCGAGAAAATCCGCGAGCTCGCGCCGAAGGGCATCGTCTTCTCCGGAGGTCCGGCAAGCGTCTACGGCGAAAACTCGCCGCTCGTCGATCCGGCCGTCTACGAGCTCGGCGTGCCGATCCTCGGCATCTGCTACGGCATGCAAATGATGAGCCATCAGCTGCAAGGCAAAGTCGAAGCCGCGGGCAAGCGCGAATACGGCAAGGCGATGGTGCGCTTCGCGCCGGATTGCGTCCTGACGTCGGGGCTTACCGGCGAGCAGCAAGTATGGATGAGCCACAGCGATCTCGTCATCGAGGCGCCGGCGGGCTTCGCGATCGACGCCAGCACCGAGCATGCGCCGATCGCCGCGATGAGCCATCGCGAACGGAACCTGTACGCGGTGCAGTTCCATCCGGAAGTGCGCCATACGACGTACGGCAACGACATGATCAAAAACTTCCTGTTCGAGGTATGCGGCTGCGAAGGCGATTGGAGCATGACGACGTTCATCGAAGACGCGATTCGCGACATCCGCGAGCAGGTCGGCGACAAGAAGGTGCTGTGCGCGCTGTCCGGCGGCGTCGACTCGTCCGTCGTCGCGATCCTTATTCACAAGGCGATCGGCGACCGCTTGACGTGTATGTTCATCGACCACGGCCTCTTGCGCAAGGGCGAAGCGGAGAGCGTCATGGAGACGTTCGTCGGCAAGTTCGACATGAAGGTCGTGAAGATCGACGCGCGCGACCGGTTCCTCGGCAAGCTCGCGGGCGTGGACGATCCGGAGCAAAAGCGCAAGATCATCGGCAACGAGTTCATCTACGTCTTCCAGGAAGAGTCCGCGAAGTTCGACGACTTCGAATTCCTGGCGCAGGGCACGCTCTACACCGATATCGTGGAGAGCGGCACGGCGACGGCGCAGACGATCAAGTCGCATCATAACGTCGGCGGCCTGCCGAAGGACATCAAGTTCAAGCTCGTCGAGCCGCTGAAGGCGCTGTTCAAGGACGAGGTGCGCAAGGTGGGCGAAGAGTGCGGCCTGCCGGCGGAAATCGTATGGCGCCAGCCGTTCCCGGGTCCGGGTCTCGCGATTCGCGTGCTCGGCGAGGTGACGGAGGACAAGCTCGAGATCGTGCGCGAATCCGACGCCATTCTGCGCGAGGAAATCGCGAAGGCCGGCCTCGACCGCGAAATCTGGCAATACTTCACCGCGCTGCCGAACATGAAGAGCGTCGGCGTCATGGGCGACGCCCGCACGTACTCGTACACGGTCGGCATCCGCGCCGTCACGTCGATCGACGGCATGACCGCCGACTGGGCGCGCATTCCGTGGGATGTGCTCGAGAACATCTCGACGCGCATCGTGAACGAAGTGAACAACGTCAACCGCGTCGTCTACGACATCACATCGAAGCCGCCGGCGACGATCGAGTGGGAATAAGGGTTGGAAAATGAAAGAAAGGCCTGCGCCATCGCGCAGGCCTTTCTTTGTCCCCGACTCTTTACCGCTACTGACAATTCGTTATTTGAGATTAGCGTTATATGGGGTGTACCTGGAACCCGAACGTAAATCCGTAGGCACCCTTGCAATGTTCGGTTTTTTTATTGACAGAAATAATTAACCACGCTTACAATAAGTATCGTCGTCCATCAATCGTCCTAATAATATTTGGAAAAAGGACGACACTACATATGAATTCGAATAAAGATGGGGAGTTGTTTCGACCGATGGATCGCTTATTTCAACTGAAGGCGAGAGGCACGAACGTTCGCACGGAAATGATCGCGGGACTTACGACGTTCATGACGATGGCGTACATCCTGTTCGTCAACCAGATCTTCCTGGGACCGAGCGGCGCGGGCATGCCGGCGGAAGCGGTGTTTTTCGCGACGGCGCTCGGAGCGGGTCTCGTCACGATCGCGATGGGCCTCTTCGTAAATATTCCGGTCGCGCTGGCGCCGGGCATGGGACTTAACGCGTACTTCATGAGCGTCGTGTTGAGCTCGAACGGGGAGATCACTTGGCAGACGGCGCTGGGCGCCGTATTCATCTCGGGGATCATCTTCATCATCTTAACAGTAACGAAAGTACGTCAGATGTTGGTTACGGCGGTGCCGAACAGCATCAAAGTCGGCATTACGGTCGGTATCGGCTTATTCATCGCGATCATCGGCTTCAAGCTTAGCAACATCGTGGCGATCTCGATCAACCCGGGCGTCGACGCGACCGTTCCGGTACCGGGCTCGAGCTTCAACCTGATGCTCGGTTCGTTCAACCCGGCGACGCACCCGGACACGTTCCTGGCGCTGCTCGGCCTGATCATCATCGGCATTCTGATGGCGCTGAAGGTGCGCGGCGCGCTCCTGATCGGCATCGTCGCGACGACGATCATCGGCGGTCTGCCGTTCCTCGGCCTGAACGTCGTCGACTTCGGCGCGCTCGGCACGGCGAACTGGATTCCCAGCTTCGACAACCTCGCCGTCGGCCAGCTCGATATCGGCGCGGCGCTCGGCGTAGGCTTGCTCGAAATCATCTTCGTGTTCACGTTCGTCGAGCTGTTCGACACGTTCGGCACGCTCGTCGGCACAGTCTCGAAGGCGGGCATCGACGTGAACCAGCCGGAAGGAAAGAAGACGATCGGCAAGGCGATGATGGTCGATGCGGCGGGCGTGAGCACCGGCGCGCTGCTCGGCACGAGCACGATCACCGCGTACATCGAAAGCGCATCGGGCGTCTCCGAAGGCGGCCGCACCGGCTTGACGTCGGTAACGACCGGCATCCTGTTCATTCTCGCCCTGCTCATTCTGCCGCTTGCCGGCATCGTGCCGTCCGCGGCGACCGCTCCGGCGCTCATCATCGTCGGCGTGCTTATGATGAGCTCGGTCAAAGATATTCAATGGGACGACTTCACGCAGGCGCTCCCGGCGTTCCTGACGATCGTGTTCATGCCGTTCACGGGCAGCATCGCGAACGGGATCTCGGCGGGCATCGTCACGTATGTCATCGTCGCGGGCTTCTGCAACTTGTTCTCGCTCAAGAAGGCGCCGATTCACTGGATGATGTGGCTGCTGGCGGCGCTCGTCATCGCGCGGTTCGCGTTCTTCGGCGGAGAATAAGCGTTCATATCGGAAAGTTGTTCGCATAGGGCCGTCTCCCAAGGGAGGCGGCCCTTGTCTTACGTCCAAGGGCATAATGACAGGCTAAAGGAGGAAGACGTATACTGAATGTAAATCTTTGGCGAACAGGGAGGGGAATTATGAATTTTTGGAAGCGCTTTATTCGAAGGGCGAATCCGCGTCGAAGCGCGTTTCTCACTTTGCTTTCGTCGTATATCGCGATTTTCTTGCTGCCCGTCATGATCGGAGCGGTCGTCTACGACAAGGTGGAGGGCATTATGGTCGAGAACGCCTCGCGTTCCAATAAGGCGATGCTGGAGCAGGTCCGCTTGGCCGTCGACAGCCGCGTGTCCGAGGTAGAGAAGTTGGCGATTCAAATCTCGCTCAATCCGAAGCTGCAATGGCTGCTGGACAGCAAGGAGTACGGCGATTCCCAGGAATTGTACAAGTTCATCGAATTCATGAAGGATTTAGCGCGGTACGGCACGGTCAGCAGCTCGATCAACAACTTCTACGTGTACTTCGCCAACACCGACACCGTCTTGACGCCCAGCATGCGCACGAATTCCCGGATGTACTACAACGAAATTTCCGGTTACAAGGACGTAAGCTACGACGCCTATCGAGAGCAGGTGCTCGAAGGCTATCATCTACGTTCGGTCCTCCCCTCCGCCGCGCTGCGGAACGACGCCCGCGTCGTCACATACGCGCAATCGCTTCCGCTCGGCGAGCGGACGGCGCCGAAGGGCACCTTGATCATCCTCGTCGACGAGAAGCAAATCCGCGATTCGCTCGAGCAGATCGAATCGGTGAACAGCGGGTCCATCTATATCCTGAACGAAGACCGGGAGATCGTCATGACGACGGCGGCGGACGACGAGTTGTCCGGCCGCTTGAAGTCCCGGTTGAACACGGGGCGGGATTACTTATCCTACGTCAACGACGCCGGCCAGGAGATGGTGGTCACGTATACGTTCTCGGCGGACAACGGCTGGACGTACGTATCCGTCGTTCCGAAGCACATCGTGCTGGCGAAGGTCATGACGGTCAAGTCTTGGGCCGTCTCGCTCGTGCTCGTCTGCCTGCTCGGCGGCGCCGTCGCTTCCTATTCCATGGCTTATAAAAATTATCGCCCGATCCGCGAGGTCGTCAACGCGCTCGTGCAAGGCCGGAGCATGCCTCGGGACCGTTCCTCGAACGAATACGATTTCATCAAGCAATCGATCGCCTCCTCCATCGCCGAGGAGCGCCGCCTGCAGCGCACGATATCGAAGCAGGCGCCGGTCATTCAGGCGGACTTCTTGTCCCGGCTCGTTCGCGGGCACGTCGACGCCTCCTCGGTCACGGACGAGGATTTACGGTTCATGGGCGTGAGCTTCCTGTCGGACCGATTCTGCATCGTGCTGGTGGACGTCGACGACGGCAAGCGGTTCATGCGGGAAGATTCCGAGAAGGAATGGGCGCTCGTCCGCTTCGTCATCGGCAATCTAGGCGGCGAGCTGCTCGGCGAGGCCGGCCACTCGATCGAGATGGAGCGCAACCGCGTGCTGTTCTTGATCAGCCTGCCGGAGCGGGAGCCGGAGCCGTCGGCGTACTTGCCCGACTTCGTCCGTCAGCTCCGCGAGCTGCTGGACGGCCGCTTCCTGACGCAGGTCACCTTGGCGATCAGCCGCGTGCACCGGGGGCTCGGCAAGATCGCGGAGGGGTACGGAGAAGCGATTCTGGCGCTCGATTACAAGCTGATCAAGGGGCATCATTCAGTCATCTATTACGACGATCTCGCCGAGCTGGAGCCGGGCTATTACCATTATCCGACGGCCGTCGAGGCGCAGCTGATGAATTACGCGAAGAGCGGCGATTTCGAAAACGCGGAGACGGCGCTGAACCAAATCTACGAGGTGAACTTCCACGCCGGCGGCTTGACGCCGGAGATGGGCAAGTGCCTCTTCTTCGACCTGGTAAGCACGTACTTCAAGCTCGCGGCGACGCTGGGTCCGGCGGAGACGCCGTTCGGAGATCCGGATCCCGCCAAGTGGGTGGCGGGCGGGGCCACCGCCGAGGAGATGTTCCGCCGAACGAAAGCGTTGTTCCGGCAGCTGTGCGAGCGGATCGACAGCGAGCGTCCCCGGCCGGGCGACCAGCTGTATCAACGCATTCAGCGGTACGTGGAAGCGCATGTGCCGGACGGCAATCTCGGCCTGAACGCCATCGCCGACCACTTCGGCATGAATCCCGCGTATCTATCCTCGTTCTTCAAGAAGCATAGCGGGGAGAATGTGTCCGACTACATCGCGCGCGTTCGCGTGTCCGAGAGCAAGAGGCTGCTGAGGGACACCGACTGGACGTTAGCCGATATCGCCGAGAAAGTCGGCTACGCGGGCAGCGTGGGCTTGATTCGGGTATTCAAGAAGATCGAGGGCATCACCCCGGGGCAATACCGCGCGAACCTGGAAAACGAAGAACGGATAACCGTTCTAAAAAATCGATAACGGCGGTTCCAAAAATCGGATAACGGATCAAGCGAAGGTACGATTTTCTTTGTTTCCTCCTCTGTTTATGCTTGGCTTGGAACGGACGATCAATGAAACAAAGGGAGGATCACGAATGAAGAAGCGCAGCAAGCGGGCAAGAAGGTTGACCCTGTCGACGGCCGCGGCGATGTCCGCGCTCGCCTTATTGGCGGGCTGCACCGGAAGCGGAAGCGGCGGGGACGCCGGCGCCGACGCCGGAGGAGAGACGACGCCGCCGAACGCCGAGGCGGGCGGAAGCGAGGGGGACGGCGCGGAGATCGGGTATCCCGAGACGATTACGTATTGGATCCCGATGGTCGACCATATCAAAGGGCACGCCACCACGATGAACGAAGTGACGTTATATCAGGAGCTGGAACGAATCACGGGCACGAAGGTGGAGTTTAAGCATCCGAGCGGCGAAGGCGACCAAATTACCGAACAATTGAATCTGATGATCGCCTCCCAGAACTTGCCGGACGTCGTAGAGACGAACTGGCTCAACATTTCCCGCGGGCCGGAGAACGCCATTCAAGAAGGAACGATTTTGCGGCTGAACGAGCTGATCGAGAAGCACGCGCCGAACTTCCGGAAGTATCTCGACGAACATCCCGATATCGAGAAGCTGATCAAGACGGACGAAGGCAGCATCTACGGCTTCCCGTTCATCCGCGGCCACGAGAGCCTTATGGTGTTCCACGGGCCGATCATCCGCAAGGACTGGCTGGAGCGCGTCGGCATGGACATCCCGACGACGATCGACGAATGGGAAGCGGTACTGACCGCCTTCAAGGAGAAGGATCCGAACGGCAACGGACAGGCGGACGAAATTCCGTTCTTCATTAAGTACGACGGCAACGTGAAGGACCCGGGCATGAACCAGCTGATCGGCACGTTCGGCATCGGCGCGCAGTTCTACCAGGTGGACGGGAAGGTGCGATACGGCGAAATTCAACCGGAATTCAAGGAATTCCTGACCGTGCTGAACCGGTGGTACGAGAAAGGGCTGCTCGACCCGGACTTCGCCGCCACGGACGGCGCGCTGCGAGACGCGAAGGTGACGGGCGACCAGCTGGGCGCCTTCTATTGGTATGCCGGCAGCGGCATCGGCCGATATATGGGACTGATGGAGAAGGACCATCCGGAAGCGGAGCTGTGGCCGGCGCCTTATCCGGCGTTGGAGAAGGGCGGCAAGGCGGCGCTCGGCCAGCGCGATACGGCCTTCTCGGGCATCGCGGCGGCGATTACGGGCAAGGCCATGAACCCCGAACGCATCGTGAAGTGGCTCGACTTCGCCTACAGCGAGGAAGGGCATAACCTGTTCAACTTCGGGAAGGAAGGCGTGTCCTACGATTGGGTCGACGGGTATCCGAAATATTCCGATCACATTATGAAAAATCCGGAGGGTCTGAACGTCTCCCAAGCGATGAGCATGCACTTCCGGGCGGCGTATAACGGACCGTTCGTCCAGGATAAACGGTATATCGAGCAGTACATGGAGCGGGATTCCCAGAAGGAAGCCATTCAAATCTGGAGCGAGCCGGAAAATAAAATCCAGATGCCGAAGGTGACGATGACGGCGGACGAGAACAAGCGGTTCGCGTCGATCATGACGGACCTGAACACGTACTCCGACGAGATGGTAACCAAATTCATAATGGGCGTCGAGCCGCTCGACCGATTCGATCAATACGCGGAGACGCTGAAGGGCATGGGGATTCAGGAGGCTATCGATATTCAGCAAGCGGCGCTCGATCGTTTCAATAATCGATAGGGGGAACGCCCATGGCTCGGTTACAGCGAGAGCTCATCCCGGCCCCGGAGTTCAAGAGCAACCGGTTCGGGGCTCGCGTCCTGCGCGACTTCAAGCTCAACCGAACCGTCTACCTCATGCTGCTTCCGGTGGTGCTGTATTATCTCATTTTCCAATACGGTCCGATGTACGGGCTTCAGATCGCCTTCAAGGATTACATTCCGGCGAAGGGGTTCGCGGGCAGCCCTTGGGTAGGGTTGAAGCATTTCCAAGAATTTTTCGAAAGCTATTACTTCTGGCGGTTGCTGGGGAATACGATGCTGTTAAGCTTCTACAGCTTGATTTTCTTTTTCCCGGCGGGGATCGTGCTAGCGCTCTTGCTTAACGAAGTGGCGAATCCGAAGTTCAAGCGGGCGGTGCAGACGATTACGTACATGCCGCACTTCATCTCGCTCGTCGTCATCGTCGGCATGATGGTCGACTTCTTGTCCTCGAACGGGCTGATCAACAATTTGCTCGTCTCCGTCTTCGGGATCGAACCGATCCCGTTCATGCGGACCCCGGGCTGGTTCCGAACGCTGTTCATCGGCTCGGAGCTGTGGCAAAACCTCGGGTGGAGCTCGATCATCTTCCTCGCCGCGATCAGCAACATCGATCCGGCGCTGTACGAGGCAGCCCGAATCGACGGCGCCAACCGATTCAAGCAAGCGGTGCATATTACGTTCCCCGGGATTTTGCCGACCGTCACGATACTGCTGATCTTGTTCATCGGCCGATTCATGACCGTAGGCGCCGAGAAAATCCTGCTCATGTACAACCCGGTTACGTACGAGACGGCGGACGTCATTCAAACCTATGTGTATCGCAAAGGGATTCTGCAGGCGGACTTCAGCTACAGCGCCGCGATCGGACTGTTCAACGCGGCGATCAGCTTCGCCTTGCTCATTCTGGCCAATACGATCGCCAGACGCGTCGGCGAGACTAAACTGTGGTAATGGAGGTAACACCGTATGCGCAGAAGCTGGGGGGAGCGATCCTTCGACGCCGGCAATATCGCCTTCATGCTGGCGCTGTCGCTGATTACGCTGTATCCGCTCGTTTTCGTGTTGTTTTCCTCGCTGAGCGACCCGGCCGAGGTCGTAAGGAACCGAGGGCTGCTGTTATATCCCAAAGGGTTTAATCTGGACGCTTATCGGCTGGTGTTCGACAACCCGAACATCAGGACCGCGTACTTGAATACGCTCGTCTACGTCGTCTGCGGCACGACGGTCAACCTCGTCATGACGTCGCTGGGCGCCTACGGCTTATCGAGGCGGAACGTGCTGTGGAAGAACGCGATTATGTTCATGATCGTGTTTACGATGTTTTTCGAAGGCGGCCTCATTCCGCTCTACTTGCTCGTCGGCAATCTGGGGATGCTGGATACGCGCCTGGCGCTCATCCTCCCGACGGCCGTGAGCGCCTTCAATTTAATCATTATGCGCACGGCGTTCCAAGGCGTGCCGGTCAGTCTGGAGGAGTCGGCGCGGCTGGACGGCGCGGGAGACTGGACGATCTTGTTCCGCGTCGTGCTGCCGCTGTCGCTGCCGGTCGTCGCCGTCATGGTGCTGTTTTACGGCGTGTACCATTGGAACTCGTGGTTTCCCGCGATGATCTATTTGCAGACGCGCGAGCTGCTGCCGCTGCAGCTCATTCTACGGGAAATTCTGATCGCCAACGACACCAGCAGCATGATGGGCAACGTGCCTTCGGGCGACGAGATGCCGGTGGGCGAGACGATCAAGTACGCGACGATTATGGTGGCGACGCTGCCGATCCTGTTTCTGTACCCGTTCTTGCAGAAGTATTTCGTGAAAGGCGTCATGATCGGCGCGATTAAAGAGTAAGTTGGAAGCTCCCGCCGCTTTCGCCGGAAGGCTCGTCGCTCGAGCCGCCGCGTCGAAGGGGCGGGAGTTTTTACGTTTCGCAATAAGTCGTCGTATCGATTGGAAAGGGGATCATCGTCCTTCGCGTCTCTTTACGACCTGTTTCCCTCTGATCAGCTTTTACGCTGTCAGGCACCAAAGAAGGATAGCTGTTCGCGCCGGAAGAACGGTCCGGTGAGTCGTTCATGCAGCGGAGCGCAACTTGGCATGATTCGCAGCGGGTTTACGGTTCGGGCTTCGAAAGCAAAGCTTATGCCACTCGTCGCGCAAGGAGGCGCCCTTCGCCGCCGCATTCCAGCGAAAACAAAACTCGTCGAGGTAGCTCTGAAGATAGGCGGAACCGATGCCGTTAAACAGGCGGATAAGCCAATGGCTTGCTTCGCGGAAACACTCGCGGAGCGGGCTGCATTCCATCCTCCGGTCGTTCAACCATTGGATTGTCGAGCCAGGGGAGGCAACTTCCGAAGTGATACGTTCCTTGCCTTGCCCCGTCAACTCTTTCCAGCCGAGATACAAGTCCTCGGTTCGAACCGCATTGATTTTCAGTTCGCTCGGCATGCCGAACGAATCGACGGCGGCGCTGACGCTGACAACGCGCTCGCAGCGGTAATGTCGATGGGGAAGGAAGGTGAAAATGGCTTTCGGCGCCAAGGCGCGAAGCCCCGCATGGACTGTCCCGGAAAGCTTGCGTTCGGCTTCGAGCTCCCGAATGGCGCCGCGAAACTTCCGAAGCATCGTCCATGCCACCTTATGCGAAACGCCGATGACGGCGCTCAATCGTTTGGCATTGATGCCGTTCGTCGAGCCGAGCAGGTCGATGGCGGCGGCCCACTTCTCCAGCGGGGTGCGGCTCTTGTCCATAATCGTTCCGGCGGTTACGCTCGTCTGATGACGGCATAGGCGGCACTGATACAACGGCGATTTTCGAGTCTGGATCAAATAGTAAGCGCGATAATCGCATTGCGGACAGACGAAGCCGTCCGGCCACCGTCGCTGAAAAAACTCATCGTTGGAAGAAATAAACCCCATCCCCATCGCCTCCTGACAACTTCATTATACCGAACAGATGTTCCCGTGTAAAGGATGAATTCCAATGTTTCAAAAGAAGCGGCTTACCATGCGTGAAGACGCCCCTCTGTGCTGAGCTAAAGGGAAACAGGTCGAAAAGGAGCAACAGAGGGGCAACACCGTCCGAGACTGAGCAGAGGGAAGCAGGTCGTAAAGAAGCCCGGAAACAGAACAGAAGGGACTGGAAGCAACAGGAAATGGAAACGGAAATGGAAACGGAAATGGAAACGGAAACGGAGGGAATGGAGACAGCGGAAAATGAAATCGGCGCAATAATTTCTTTATATGAATCGCGAACGCAGTTAACAATCCTCTGCCAGAATCATGTAGGGTTGTTAAAAAGGAGGTGAAAATCTCCGAAAACTATGCAACGATAACGATAGCAAGGATTGACCGATGGTTAGCATCGTCAATGGATTGCAGCTATTCTACTACTTATTCGGAAGGCAGGAGAGAGGATGAAGCGGAACAAGAAATGGGTCAGGTGGACGAGCCTCGCGCTGGCCGCGGCGATCTCGGCTTCGCCGCTGTCGCCGGCGGCCGTGCCGTCGGCGAACGCGACGGGAGCGGGGCATCTAGTGATCAGCGAAGTATACGGAGGGGGAGGAAATAGCGGATCGACATGGAGGAGCGATTTCATCGAGCTGTACAACCCGACGGAGACGGCCGTTAACGTAACGGGTTGGACCATACAGTATGCGTCGTCCTCCGGCAGCTTCAGCTTGGCGTCGAATATGTATGTCGAGCTGACCGGGATCGTCGCGCCTCACGGGTATTATCTCGTGAAGGCCGCCGACGGGAGCGGCGGCAACGTCTCGCTGCCGTCGCCGGACGACGAAGGCGGCATCGCGATGGCGGCGGGAAGCGGCAAGGTGGCGCTCGTCTCGAACGGCGAAGCGATTGCCGGGAAGGACGACCCGGACGTCGTCGACTTCGTCGGTTACGGCGGCGCCGGCGCGTACGAGGGAAGCGGCGGGACGCCGACGCCTTCGAGCTCGGTCAGCGCGCAGCGCAAGAGCGACGCGGCGGGGTACGTGCCGGGGCAAGGCAACGGCTACGACGCCAACGATAACAAGACCGACTTCTTCACCGCCGCTCCGACGCCGCGGAACGCCGCCTCGCCCGCGGAGCCGCCGCTCGGCGACGACGTGGTGGCGGGCGTCTCGGCTTCGCCGGCGCCGGGCGCCGTCGAAAGAGGGACGGAGGTCACGCTGAGCAGCGCGACCGTTACGGCGACCGTGTACTACAGCGTATACGCGGCGGACGGAGCGGCGATCGTGATCGATGCGCCCTACGCGGGGCCGATCCCGATTACGCAAGCGACGACGATCGAAGCTTACGCGCAGAAAGGTGCCGTGCGCAGCGAGGTGCGGACGTTCGCCTACGACGTCGTCGAAACGCTCTCGATCGCCGAGGCGCGTACGCTGCCGGCGAACGCCGCCGCGAGCATCGAAGGCGTCGTCACCTACAAGGAGTCTGCCGGCGGCCAGAACAACTTGTATGTGCAGGACGAGACGGCGGGCATCGTCGTCCGCGGCGCGAACCTGACGCCGAACCCGGGGGACCGCATCCGCGTATCGGGGACGCTGACCGATTACTTCGGACTGGCGCAGCTGCAGACCGCGGCCGGCCAAGTTGCCGTCCTGGCGCCGCAGGCGGGCGTTCCGGCGCCGATCGTCGTCGATTCGCGCGGGTTCGCCGAGCCGAACGAGGCGCGCCTCGTCAAGCTGGAGTCCGCGACGATCGGGCCGGGCAACGAGTTTAACGAATTTACGATCCAAGACGAATACGGCGCGGCGATCGTGAAGTCCGGCTGGATCGAATCCGGGAAGACGTACGATCAGATCGCCGGCGTTCTTACGTATTCCTTCGGCGATTACATGCTCGTTCCGCGCAATCGGTTCGACGTCGTCGAGAAGACGTTTTCGGTGATCGCGGAGACGCCGCCGGGCATCGTGCCGCCGGGGACGGGCATCGCCCTGTTCTCGCCGCAGCCGGGAGCGGCCGTCTATTATACGACGGACGGCTCCGAGCCGACGCCGGAGACGGGGACGCCGTACGCGGGGCCGATCGTCGTCCGCGACGACGAGGTGACGATCCGCGCGATCGCCGCGGTCGACGGGAAGGTCAGCGAGGTCTACTCCTTCCATTATGTGAAGCAAAAGACTTACGAAGGCCTCGCCATCCACGACGTGCAATCGGCGGGACACGCCTCCCCGTTCGAAGGGCATAAGGTGAACGATCTCGAGGGCATCGTCACGCAGCGGATCGGCACGAGCAAATTTTACATGCAGACGGTCACCGCTCAAGAAGACGGAGACGACCGGACGTCGGAAGCGATTCTGGTGTACTCCTCGTACAGCGTGGCGCCCGGCGACCGCGTGCTCGTCGACGGAACGGTCGAGGAGCGGAAGGAAGAAGGCTACGACGATGCGAACGACCTGCTGACGACGGCGATCGGCTCGGCGTTCGTCACTCGGGCGAGCCGCGGGAACGCGCTGCCGGCGCCGGTCGCGCTGGAGCGGGACCGCATGATCCCGAAGTCGATCGTGGACAACGACGGGATGACCGTTTTCGATCCGGAAGAAGACGCCCTTGATTTCTACGAAAGCTTGGAGTCGATGCGCCTCGAGCTGCGGGACGCCCGCGTCGTGGGGCCGCTCGATTACGAAATTCCGGTCGTGCTCGGCGAACAGCCGGGCGAGACGATGACGCCGAACGGCGGCATTCTGCTCACCGGCGAAGACCTCAACCCGCAGCGCGTGCTGGTGAAGAAGGAAGTCGACGGCTATAAGACGGGGGACCGGTTCCTAGCGCCGATCGTCGGCGTGCTCGGCTACGATTACAGCAACTTCAAGGTCATTCCGGAAGGCAATTTGCCTGCGGCGGAAAAGGGTGCGGCGACGCGCGAACGAACCTCGATCGCGTTCGACGAAGATAAACTGACGATCGCCGGGTTCAATATCGAAAACTTCTGGGATAACCCGAGCGCGTCCGGCGCCGAGAAAAAGCGCAAAATCGCGTTGGCGATCGTCGAAAACCTGAACGCCCCGGATATTATCGGTCTTATCGAAGTGCAGGATAATAACGGGCAGACGGACGACGGCACGACCGACGCGAGCAAGAGCTACGAGGCGCTGATCGCGGCGATCGCGGCGGCGGGCGGACCGAAGTACGCATATACGGATATCGCGCCGGAGAACAACCGGGACGGCGGCGCGCCCGGCGGCAACATCCGAGTCGGTTACTTGTACAACCCGGACCGGGTGACGCTGACGGAGAAGCCGAGAGGGGACGCGACGACGGCGGTGTCGTACGACAAGAAGTACGGCTTATCGCATAACCCGGGACGGATCGCGCCGACGAACGACGCGTTCGACAGCTCCCGCAAGCCGCTCGCCGCCGAATTCGAGTTCAAAGGGGAGCGCGTGATCGTCGTCAACAACCACTTCAACTCGAAGGGCGGAGACGAAGCGCCGTTCGGCGCCGTGCAGCCGCTGCCGCCGACGCTCGGCAGCGAAGCGCAGCGCCATAAAATCGCGAACGTCGTGAACGACTTCGTCGCGGGCGTGCTGAAGGAGGACCACAAAGCGAACGTCGTCCTGTTGGGAGACTTTAACGACTTCCAGTTTTCGAAGACGCTCGACCTATTGAAGGGCGACGAGCTCGTCAATATGGTGGACCTGCTGCCGCTTCCGGAGCGCTACTCCTACGTGTATCAAGGCAACTCGCAGACGCTGGATTCCTTCCTCGTGACCGAACGGCTCGCGCCCGCGACGACGCTGGATATCATCCACATCAACGCGGATTTCAGCGAACGCGACGGCCGCGTCAGCGACCACGACCCGCTGCTCGCCCAAGTAGATCTGTTCGCGAGAGGCGTCGGCAACGGCAAAGGGCAAGGCTACGAAAACGGCAAAGGCACGAAGAAATAAGCGCAACACGAAAATACGCCCTCCGGACTTAACGTCCGAGGGCGTATTCGGTTCTTAGGAGGGAGCGCGGTTCTTGTACTCTCCGCAGTCCAGGCAGCTTTCCACGTTAATCTTCCGCATATAGCACAGATCGTTCGATTTCCCGCAATAGATCGGGGCGTCGTCGGCGATGTCGGTGGAAATCATAAGACAATGCTTGCACGATCCGACGAGAGCGGCGGTGATGCGCAGCACCATAAGCCGCAGCGAGTCTTCGTCGTCCGTAAGGAGCAGCTCGTGATCGCTGCCGGACGAATGAAGCGGTTGCAATGAATCGGAGTCTTCGAGCTTGTACAACGCCTTACCCCCTCGCGCCCGCGAAGGAAGAACGCAACGCTTCCATAAAACTAGACCCGCCTGTATGTCGTCCGTCTCTAGGGCGGCTTGGCGATCGTAGCCTCCGGCGGAAGCGGTAGACCCATAGCTTTGCGTCCTTCCCTTTCGGAAAAGTTTGCCGTTACCCTGTCCTATGCGCTTCGCTTGCGGATGCACGTTCGGTGTGCTACTAATTTACCATTACAATACCATAAGTTGGAACTTCGGTCACTATTATTTTTGCAGTTTGCAAAACCTTAAAAATACGAACTATATCTCAAGTCGATCGGGGAATGTTCGCTTTTTACGTTGACATTGCCATGTAAGCATTGGTACACTAAAGACGAAACGGAGAATTTACCGGAACGGCGACATATGTCCTGGGGCTGCACGATGGCGCCCGGACTTTTGTTTTGTAAACGCGGCAAGCGTACCTATATTATACGAAGCGAAGGAGTGCTTTAATCGTGTCAACACCGATCGTCGGCGTCGTCATGGGCAGCAAGTCCGACTGGGAAACGATGAAGCTCGCGTGCGATATGCTGGAGGCGCTCGGCGTCCCGTACGAGAAGCGCGTCGTCTCCGCCCACCGTACGCCGGATCTGATGTTTACGTATGCGGAGCAAGCCCGGGAGCGGGGGCTCAAGGTCATTATCGCGGGGGCGGGCGGCGCGGCGCATCTGCCGGGCATGATCGCGGCGAAGACGGAGCTGCCGGTCATCGGCGTGCCGGTGCAATCGAAGGCGCTGAGCGGGCTCGACTCGCTGTTGTCGATCGTGCAGATGCCGGCCGGCGTGCCGGTGGCGACGGTCGCGATCGGCGCGGCCGGGGCGACGAACGCGGGGCTGCTCGCGGCGCAAATCGTTGGCGCGTACGACCCTGAGGTCGCGGCGCGGCTGAAGGAGCGGCGGGACCGTACCCGCGCGGAAGTGGAATCGATCGGCGATAACCTGCCGTGAATTGGAGAATACTACCGACATGGAAACTCTTAACATGAAGCGGATTTTGCCGGGCGCCACGATCGGCGTGCTCGGCGGCGGCCAGCTCGGCCGCATGTTGGCGCTGAAGGGACGCGAGATGGGGTATCGGTTCGCGACGCTCGACCCGACGCCGGATTCGCCCTGCGGGCAAGTGTGCGACCGCCAGGTGACGGCGCATTACGGAGACGAGGGAGCGGCGCGGGAGCTCGGGCGCATCGCGGACGTCATTACGTACGAGTTCGAAAATGTGAACGCCGGCGTCGCGGCCGTGCTCGAGCGGGAGTCGTACGTCCCGCAAGGCAGCGAGCTGCTGCGCACGACGCAGCATCGGCTGCGCGAGAAGCGGGCGGTCGAAGCCGCGGGCGTGCCGGTGGCGCCTTATCGCGAGATCGCGACGATCGCCGATCTGCGCGAGGCGCTGCAAGCGTTCGGCGCGCCGTGCGTGCTGAAGACGGCGACCGGCGGCTACGACGGCAAGGGGCAGTTCGTCATTCGGCGGCACGAACAAGCGGCCGAGGCGTTCACGTCGCTCGGCGGCGGGAACGTAGAACTGATCGTCGAACAGTTCGTCGACTTCGTGCGCGAGCTGTCGATCGTCGCGGCGCGGGGGCTGGACGGCGAGGTGCGGACGTTCCCCCCGGCGTGGAACGTGCACGTGAACGGCGTGCTGCACACGTCGACGGCGGCGCCGGGGCTCATCCCGGCCGACGTCGACGCCCGCGCGCGCAAGATGGCGGCGGACATCGCCGCCTCGCTGAACGTCGTCGGCCTCATCGCCGTCGAGATGTTCCTGAAGGCGGACGGTACGCTATACGTCAACGAGCTGGCGCCGCGGCCTCATAACTCAGGCCATTATTCGATGGACGCCTGCACCGCGTCGCAATTCGAGCTCCACCTGCGAGCCGTCTGCGGCTTGCCGCTGCCGGAGCCGAAGCTGCTGACGCCGGTCGTGATGGTCAACGTGCTCGGCGAGCACGTCGCGCCGCTGCTGCATTGGATGGAAGCGGGCGGCGAGCGGACGCTGCCGGAAGGCGTGGTCGCGAAGCTTCATCTCTACGGCAAGGCGGAATCGAAGCCGGGCCGGAAGATGGGGCACGTGAACCTGCTGGCCGACGACCCGGACAAGGCGCTGCGCTGGATCGAGACGTGCGGGATTTGGTCGTAGCCGCGGAGCGGATGATGCAGCGAATAAGTTAAGGAAGGCTAGATAGACGGAGGAGGAACCATACGATGATCGAACGTTACAGCCGGCCCGAGATGGCCGCGATCTGGACGGAGCAAAACAAGTTCCAAGCGTGGCTCGAGGTGGAGCTCGCGGCTTGCGAGGCGTGGAGCGAGCTCGGCGTCATTCCGAAGGAGGACGTGGAGGCGCTGCGCGCGAAGGCGGGCTTCGATATCGATCGCATTAGCGAGATCGAGCTGGAGACGCGCCACGACGTCATCGCGTTCACGCGCGCGGTATCCGAGACGGTCGGTCCGGAGCGGAAGTGGGTGCACTACGGTCTGACGTCGACGGACGTCGTCGACACGGCGCTCGGCTACTTGCTGAAGCAAGCGAACGCGATTCTCGAAGCCGACATCATTCGATTCATTGACATCCTCAAGGAGCAAGCCGTTCGCTACAAGGACACCGCCATGATGGGCCGCACGCACGGCGTGCACGCGGAACCGACGACGTTCGGCTTGAAGCTCGCCCTCTGGTACGAAGAGATGAAGCGGAACCTGGAGCGGTTCCGCCATGCTGCCGATGGCGTGCAGTTCGGGAAAATTTCCGGCGCGGTCGGCACGTACGCGAACATCGACCCGCACGTCGAAGCGTCCGTCTGCAAGAAGCTCGGCATCAAGCCGGCGCCGATCTCGACGCAGACGCTGCAGCGCGACCGCCACGCCGAATATATGGCGACGCTGGCGCTGATCGCGACCTCGATGGATAAGTTCGCGACGGAAATCCGGGCGCTGCAGAAGTCCGAGTTCCGCGAAGTCGAAGAGCCGTTCGCCAAGGGACAGAAGGGCTCGTCGGCGATGCCGCACAAGCGCAACCCGATCGGCTGCGAGAACATGTCCGGCCTCGCGCGCGTCATTCGCGGCCACATGATTTCCGCGTACGAGAACGTGCCGTTGTGGCACGAACGCGACATCAGCCACTCGTCGGTCGAGCGCATCATCCTGCCCGACGCGACGATGCTGCTGAACTATATGCTGAACCGTCTCGGCAACATCATCAAGAACCTTACGGTGTTCCCGGAAAACATGAAGCGCAACATGGAGCGCGCGTACGGCGTACCGTTCTCCGGCCGCGTCATGACGAAGCTGATCGACAAGGGCTGGAGCCGCGAGCAGGCGTACGACACGGTGCAGCCGCGCGCGATGCAGGCGTGGGAGACGCAGCGCCAGTTCCGCGACATTATCG
>NZ_JAPSKE010000012.1 GCF_031177825.1 Paenibacillus sp.
ATCTTAAAACGGAAAAGCTACACTTAGAAAGGCCGAAGACCTTCACCGAGACCCAACAGCATATTGCTGAGTATATCGCCTACTACAACTACGAACGTTTCCAGAAAAAACTCGGCGACCGCTCCCCCGTGGAATACCGGGAAGCGATCGCCGCTTAACATACTCTTTTCTTACTGTCTACTTGACGGGGCTATGACCAGGATGTAGGTATATACTACCGGTTATTACCTACGTAGGAGAGGATTTTGTTTTTATGAAAAAATGGGGGATTATCGCATCACTCGTTGCTGTCTCAGTCGTATCAGCTTCGATCGGTGCAACGGCTGCAACAGGAATTCAAGAAGTAAAGGCTTATTTGAACATGACATTGAACTTGAAACTTGCTGGTGACTCCTGGGCACCGCTTGACGGGTCTGGGAACCGAGTATATCCGATTACGTATAATGGAACGACTTACCTGCCTGTACGAGCCGTGGGAGAAGCGATGGGCGTAAATATCGGGTTCGATACGGCCACCAACACCGTCTTGATCGGTGGGGGCGCAGCGTCTGGCACCACTGCCGGAGCTAGCTCCGTTTCGAAAGGCGTTGGGTACTCACGCACGAATCCCGCTCCTCTCGGTACTGTTCTAAGCTTCAATGGCGAGCGAGTCCTAACCATTAATTTCGATGGCAAGATGTCCGTTTCTGAAGTAATTCGCGGGGAAGAAGCATGGGAAATCATTCGAGAAGCCAACATGTACAATGATGAGCCTCCAGCGGGGCATGAATATCTTCTTGCGAAAATCAATATTGATGTGACGAAGACCGTAAAAGACGGTGCTGTCGCCGTTATTTCACCGGTGTGGTTCACATTAGTGTCAACAGCAGGGAAAGATTACGAGGACGGAAGCGCTTTTGGTCTTGAGCCTAAGATTCGTGCCGCCCTCTACGAAGGTGCATCGCACACCGGATGGGCAAGTTTTATTGTTAAAACAGATGATCCGAGCCCGGCCATTACCTTCAACAGAGACGATGATGGGTCAGGTGGTATTTGGTTTAAGACGAATTAAAATATAAAATCCCCCGCTGGCCGTTGTGCTGCGGGGGATTGCTTATGCCAGGAACTCCACAAATACCGGATCGCGCAACATGCCGAACCTCGTATAATTCCGGGTTTTCACTTTTGCTCGGAGCAACGGTTGGAGGTACACGAAGTCCTTGTGCGATCCTGATTCGATCAACTTCGCGACCTCGAAGAAAGCTTTCTTATGTGCCGGCGCTACGCCGAACTCGATGACACCGGCGGGTTGCAGACGATCTCCTACTGCGAGAGATACAAGCCACCCGAATTCGGATTTACGGTACCCTGTGATGACAACCTCCGCATAGGTCCAGTTGATGACCTTAAGCCATTTCGCGACTCGTCGGCCGGTCGCGTATCTACTAGCCTTTTCCTTCGCGACGATGCCCTCCATCCCCCGCTCCTGTATCGAGCGGAACAAGGCTATCCCGCTCCCATCAAAAATGGGGATAATCGAGATGTTCGGGTTCTGTACCTGAAGCCCGGCGAGGATTTCCTTACGCCTCATCAGCGGAAGCGAGCGGAGATCTTTGCCCCGCAGTTGTAGGATATCGAACACGATGAAGCTGACCGGGTTCGTTCGGGCCGCGGCTTGGATCCGCTCCGTTCTTCGCAGCTGGAAGCGCTCGTTCAACGCTTCAAACGAGATTGTCCCCGTCGCGGGATCGACCTGCGCGACTTCACCGTCAAGGATTACATCGTCCTCGAGTCCGGGAAGTAGCTCGGGATATTTCGTCGTCACTTCGTTATTGTGTCGGGTATATAGCCGGGTCCCGCCGTTTATGTGGGAATAGATCATACGGTGGCCGTCTATCTTCGGCTCGAAGATATGGTCGGAACTGTCGAATGGTTCGTGAGCCGTCTCGAGCAGCATCGGAGAAATGAACATTTTGCATCACCTGCCTAACATTGTACCGCTCGTCGGTGAATGCGTTGAGTGGGAAGTCGAGGAAAAGAGAATCCCCCGTCAGCCATAACGGCCAGCGGGGAATTCTCATTTGCTACTGTAAGATACTACCCGCAGCAATGCGAGATCATAACGGGTAGGGTGTAACCTTAACTGAAAATTGGTGATTGGGAGAGAAATCAAACGGTGTACGTGGAGACACTACTAGGTACAATTTATCGCCAGGCCCAACCGGGGTTGTGTGGCCGATGTCCGTTCCACCAGGACCGTTATCTCCGATAGCAATCCCACTAGTAGTATAATTTATAGAGGCAATATATTTAATAAAATATAGATCGTAGTTGTAGCCAGGGGGGCAATTCAATTCAAAAAAAGCTCCGTCATAAGTTTTTCCTGATGTATTTTCCCATACAAACCAATCAATGTCTGTGGAGTCATAGATGGTGTGATAGTTTGTTCCGAAGGGTACAAGCGGGATAGCAGTTTCCATGGAATTCGCTTCATTATCAGCTGCAAGAGCTGATTGCGTTGTAGCAAACATGCTAACGGTGAGCAAACTTGCCACTAAAAGCTTTCTGATTTTGGACATCATTATCTCTCCCACTAGTTATTGGGACTGGCCAGTCGCCTACAATAAATCTATCATTTAACCCAAAATATTACAAGGAAAAAGATTCCACAAAGGGATATTTACATCTTCATTAGGGTGCAGTTTGTTTAGGATTACTTGGTATCAGGCGTTGTGTAAGGAACGAGTGTTCTGTAAAGAAACCCTTCCCGCTCCTGCTTCGTAGGTGTATACTACCAGTGATTACCACCGGAAGGGGCTGCGGTCATGGCAGTGTATTACGTTTGTCCGACATGCCAAGCGAAGAATGAAGAACAGCGAAGCTATTGCGATAAATGCGGTCATTGGCTGCTCAGCACAGCCTACCCCGCGAAGAGGATCGACACGAAGAAGCGTGCGAAGAAGGCCTTCGGCGGTGGTTCAATAATTGCTCTTCTCTTCATCGGTGCCGTGTTCTATTTCGGCTTTGTAGAGCAAGGGGCGACTCCGACATTTTCGCCGGGGACATATAGTTTCGAGAAAATGGAGATTGGGGAGCAGTACACCATATCTCAGTTTGTTGTTGATCCGAAGAGGCCATCAGCAACGGCCGACTTAACAGCCGTCAACGAGTCTCGAGATCCTATAGAGGTTAAAGCGGTGTTTTACGATGAGGCTGACAACCGTGTCGGGGTGGCCTCTACGATCATTACCAACGCCATAGCGAAGGGGCAAACGACTACGATCTCCCTCGATTTCGAAGAGGCGACCGGCTTAGATAAGCTCCGGCAGGTTCGCATCGAGGTAAATCCCCTGTCCCCTCTAATGTTGCTCGATCGGATGGGCGACAAGCTGAACAATGTGAATCCTCAATAACGCAAAAATCCCCCGCCAGCCAACACGGCCAGCGGGGGATTCGTCTTATTTCCGGTATTCGATTAAATCCGCGACATCCTCGATTTCGAGCGCCTGCATGACTTTCTCCAAATTTTCAGGCGACCAATGCTTCGCCTTGTTCTTCGCCATGTCGTCAACCGTGTTCCAGCGAATGCCGGTCATCTCGCTCAGTTGACGTGTATTGACGCCCTTCATTGCCATGGCCTGGTCCAACTTAAGCATCAACATCCCCCATCACCTCATGAACATAATACAACGAATCTCGATTAAATTCAACTATTTTCGTTGATATTCAACGATATTCGTTGTATAATAAAGTCATAAGGAGGTGAGACACAAATGGATAAGCTGACAGCTAGCGCATTTGAAAAAATGCAAAAAAGAGAACACTCCCTGCGAGTGTTGCGCGACCGGGTGGGACTGGGGCGCATAACTCGGGAAGTGTTCCGGACTGAATGCTTGAAGGTCATCGAGAGGTACCAACTCTCTGATGACGAGCAACGCGCTTACGACCTGTACAACCAAGTACAGAAACAACGTAAACGCAGGTAATACGGTTGGAGGGGGTTGCCGCCCCCTCCTCCTTACATTAACATATACGCGGGTAATAATGAAGGGTTGGCGATAGCTGTGAATGGATTAAAGCAGTTAAAGCATCTTGATTATGCGGTTTACGGGAACGTGATCGTTCCGTTACTAATGTTCGATACTGAAGTGTGGTTCCGTATAGACGATGACTGCGAGGCTGGGAAGTGTCGGGTCGTATGCCGTCCACGGCGGTTTGGTAAACGGCATGGGAGGAATGCCCGGACGTATTCTCTGACGGAAAAACCTTCGACCTTTTCGGAGGATGAATATTGATAATCCCCGCCAGTGACGACGACCAGCGGGGATTCATTTAATCGCGCTTCTCCACGGTGTTCTTCACGCCTGAGTACGCGCCGATCGCGGACAGTCCCATCACGAGGCCGACGAGGATCGCCTGCGGCGGATCTTCAGGGGCGACGTAGATAAACCCACCCGCGAGCCCGAGAACGAGCGCCACGGCGGGCAGCAGGCGTACACCGACGCCCATTTTGCCGGCGAGCCCGACAAGCGCGATGATGATCGGAATGAGTGCGATGTCGTAAGCGGTATATTCCATCTTACTTTTCCTCCTCGATTTCGAATGTCATAATGCGGGAGAACTTCTCGTCGATGTAGACGGCCACGGCGGCGACTCCTTCGTGAACAGCCAATAACTCGGTGCGGATATTGACCGCCAGCCCTTTCGCGTTCGCCATCGGCTACTTCGCTCCCTTCGTCGTAAGTACAACGTTTGCGCCATCCCATCCCACTTCTGCCCCGAACAGTTCAGCGATCAAGCGGATCGGCACGTGCGCTCGAGCCTCGATAATGTACCCGCCACCGATTCGCTCGCCATTCAAAAGCACGCCGCAGGCACCCTCCACGGCCGGCAGCTGCTTCGCATTCCAGTTTGCGAAGAAGTCCGGCTCCATCACGTTCACGTCGAGCCGGCCATTGTACGGCAGGCCGTCGTTGTCGCTTGTGTACTGGAACGCCGCCCAGTTGCCCCAGACGCCGTTGTCGCCTGGCGTCTTCACGCCGTAGTGCGCGATCCAGACCGGCCACGGCCGGAGCTCCGGTCCGAGGTACGACTTCGCAAAATGCGTGTACGTGTAGACGATTGGCGTCTCGCCAGTCAGCCGCTCGATCTCCTCGAGCCACTTCTTGGAGAAGAACGTGATCTGCTCCCGATTGTACTTACCTTCGTTCGTCTCGATGTCGAGCGCGAAAGGCAGATCGTGCGGCAGATCCTTCGTCGCTTTCAGCAAGTTCTCGACTTCTTTGCGCGGGTCGTTATACGGCCGGGCGTAGTGGTAGAAACCGATTCTCAGTCCCGCGCGGCGCGCGCCGGAGTAGTGCTCCTTCAGTTTCATATCGATATACGTGACGCCCTCCGTCGCCTTGATGTAAACGAACTGGACGCCCGCGGCGCGCATCGCCATCCAATCGATCGCGCCCTGGTGCCGACTGACGTCGATGCCCTTGATATGCTTGTCCGTTCTGGTTTGCATTACGCTCCTCCTCCCTGCCCGTCCAACCTGTTAAGTCGGTGATGGGCTTGTTTTGCAGATTCTTCTAGCCTTGTTACCCGTTCCGTGAGAGCGTCAAAGCGCTGCCCCTGCGCTCGTTGCTCGATTCGAACGTCGTCGATCCCGCGCTTGATGTACTCCATGTCGGCGTGCAATCGAGCATCTTTGCTTGCTTCGGCAACCGTCTCCTGCCGAATGGAACGGGATCGCCCCATCCATCCAAGTACAATGCCAGAAATGCCAGCGGCCGCCCCTACGACCACCGCGATCGATCCCGCATCCATATATCCACCCCGCCCCTATCAAATAAAAAGCCCCGGTCGGCTCGGGGCTACGCTGCATATGGATCGCCAGTGATGAGCTCATATTCTTCAGGCGTGATCTTGTTGTATTGGACATACCGTGCGACCTGCTCCTTCGTAGCCCAGCCTTTGTCGTAATACGTCTAAGAGAATTAGCGGACAAGCTTAAAAATAAATCTCTGGATTACCTTCTCGGTCTTGAAGTCGACACGATCGCCGCGCACCACGAAGAAGAGGACTGGACAGAAGAAGAAATCGAAGAGATCGAACGCTTCAAGGAGTTCGTCCGTTCGAAGCGGCAGAATAGTTAATTTGGAGCTGACGCCATTTGCCTTACGAGAGATTATTGAAGGATGCGGAAGAGGGGCAAGTCGACGTTTACGAAAAGAATATAAAGGGGAATATTAAAGGGCTATATTCAAATAACATCATCTGGATCAATCGGAATATCACGACCGCAGCTGAGAAGACGTGTATATTAGCTGAGGAACTTGGGCACCATCATACAACCGTCGGCGACATATTGGACCAGACCAAAGTTACGAACCGAAAGCAGGAACGTCGAGCACGGTCCTGGGCGTATGACAAGCTTGTACCCCTATCCGCGATCATCGAAGCACATAAAGCAGGTGTAAAGAGTCGGCACGAATTCGCAGAGCGACTTCAAATCACTGAGGAATTTTTAGCAGCAGCAATCGAATGGTACCAAGAAAAGTATGGACTTTTTATCCGTTATCAAGGATCAACCATATATTTCGAACCGCTCGTGGTCTTGGAATTGTTCGAATCATAATTCCTTTACCAGCCGCGAGGCTGTTTTCTTATAGCATTAAACCGAACATATGTTTTGAATGGAGGAAAGGAAATGGCATTCTTCCGAAAACGTGGGGAGAAGTGGGAGTACCGTATCAGCTTCGTCGATCGGCAAACCGGTAAGCAAAAAGAGACAACGAAGGGTGGATTCAAAACAAAGAAAGAAGCCCAAATCGCAGCAGCAGAGGCTGAATCAAAGATCCATTACTACGGTTTCGCTGAAAATGGCGGAGGATCAGTAGAGAAGTTTTTCAATGAATGGCTTGAGGTGTATAAGCGACCGAACGTGAAGCCGATAACATATTCCGTACAGGAGCGGAACGTTCGTCTTAATCTCCTGCCTCGTTGGGGGAAATACCGACTGAAGGACCTTTCCAGAAATGAATATCAGAAATGGATCAACGAGTTGCGTGGACATTACAGTGAAGGGACGGTCCGAAGGATTCATAGCATCATGAGCAGCGCCATGAACGACGCAGTCCACGAATTCAAAATCATGCGGGAGAATCCGATTCAGCGGATCAAGATCCCGAAAGAAGTGGACAAGCAGACAGGTGTGCAGTTCTATAGTCGGGAGCAACTCGAGAAGTTCCTCGATGCCACGAAAGAACCGGTAAAACACGCTAAGTACCAACATTCGATTCAATATTATGCGCTCTTCACATTGCTCGCCAGAAGCGGCCTGCGGATCGGCGAGGCTTAGCGTTAACATGGGACGATATCAACTTCGACCAGTGCACCGTCACCGTGAATAAAACGCTCGTATACCCTTTGAATTCGGAGCCTTACATCTCCACTCCGAAATCCAAAACGAGCGGCCGGACGATCAAATTGGATGCCGTGACGATCGCGTTAATGAGACGTCACCGAATCAACAAGAAAGAAGTCATATTACGGTATGAAAATTACAAGCAGACTGACAAAAACATCGTATTCCATCAGCATGACGGCCGCTGGTTGCGGACCAATATCGTCAGAGATTACTTCAAAACGGTATGTAGACGCGCCGGTGTTCCTATTCTGTCTCCGCACGCACTCCGACATACACATGCGGTTCACCTTCTCGAAGCTGGCGCAAATATAAAATACGTGTCCGAGCGACTTGGGCACGCAAGCGTGAAAGTCACAGCGGACACGTATCTGCATGTTACACAAAAGATTGAAGATGATGCGCTCGCCCTCTATGAGCGCTACGTCCAGAAATAACTGACCGGACAAAAACCGGACAAACCCCGTTTTGAAGCCCGAAAACCCTTAATCCTACAGGGTTACCCGATACTTCCTTCCATCTCGAACTTGATAAGACGGTTCATCTCGACCGCGTACTCCATCGGGAGCTCCTTCGTGAACGGCTCGATGAAGCCCATAACGATCATCTGCGTCGCTTCGGCTTCCGACAGGCCGCGGCTCATCAGGTAGAAGAGCTGATCCTCGGACACCTTCGACACCGTCGCTTCGTGCTCGAGGGTGATGTTGTCGTTCATGATTTCGTTGTACGGAATCGTGTCCGACGTCGACTCGTTATCCATGATGAGCGTATCGCACTTGATGTTCGCCTTCGCGCCTTCGGAGTTGCGTCCGAAGGAAGCGAGGCCGCGGTACGTTACCTTGCCGCCGTGCTTCGAGATCGACTTCGAGACGATCGTCGACGTCGTGTCCGGAGCGAGGTGGATCATCTTCGCGCCCGCGTCTTGGTGCTGGCCCTTGCCCGCGACCGCGATCGACAGCACGCTGCCCTTCGCGCCGCGGCCTTTCAGGATGACCGCCGGGTACTTCATCGTCAGCTTGGAGCCGATGTTGCCGTCGACCCATTCCATCGTCGCGTTCTCTTCCGCGACGGCGCGCTTCGTGACCAAGTTATAGATGTTCGGCGCCCAGTTTTGAATCGTCGTGTACCGCGCGCGCGAATTTTTCAAGCAAAGAATTTCGACGACGGCGCTGTGCAGCGAGTTCGTGCTGTAGATCGGCGCCGTGCAGCCTTCGACGTAATGGACGAACGCGTCCTCGTCGACGATGATGAGCGTCCGCTCGAATTGGCCCATGTTCTCGGAGTTGATCCGGAAGTACGCCTGAAGCGGAATTTCGCACTTCACGCCCTTCGGCACGTAGATAAAGCTGCCGCCCGACCATACCGCGCTGTTGAGCGCCGCGAACTTATTGTCCGCCGGCGGTACGACGGTGCCGAAATATTTACGGAACAGCTCCGGATGCTCCCGAAGCGCCGAGTCCGTATCCATGAAGATAACGCCTTGGTCTTCGAGCTCCTTCTGCATGCTGTGGTAGACGACCTCGGATTCGTACTGCGCCGAGACGCCGGCGAGGAACTTCTGCTCCGCTTCCGGGATGCCGAGCTTATCGAACGTCTCCTTGATTTCCGTCGGCACTTCTTCCCACGTCTTGCCTTGCTTCTCGGACGGCTTGACGTAATACTGGATGTCTTCGAAATCCAGATCGTCCATGTTGCCGCCCCACTTCGGCATCTCCATCTTGTGGAATTGCTCCAGGGACTTCAGGCGGAACTCGAGCATCCACTCGGGCTCGCCCTTCATCTCGGAGATGCTGCGGACGATATCCGCGTTCAGGCCCTTCCCGCTTTGGAAAATCGCCTTATGCTCGTCGCGAAAACCATATTTATATTCGCCGATCTCGGGCATTTGCTTCGCCATCGATAAACCCTCCTCTATGAAAATGTTCCCTGCTTACCGCTTCTCGACGGAAGCGGTTCGATCTATCTGAACGGATTTGTTCACGGTTGCGATTCTACGCCCTTGCGCAGCGCGTTCCATGCAAGTGTAGCACACTTGATGCGAGCGGGGAACTTATTCACGCCGCTCAGCGCTTCGATGTCTTCGTATTCCTCGAACTCGACGGCCTCGCCCTTCATCAATCCGGAAAACCGCTCCGCGAGATCGATCGCCTGCTCCAACGTCTTGCCCTTGACCGCGTCGGTCATCATCGAGGCGGACGCCATCGAGATCGAACAGCCCTCGCCTTTGAACTTCGCCTCGCGCACGACGCCGTCTTCGATCCGAAGCTGCAGCGTAATGCGGTCGCCGCACGTCGGATTGCTCAGCTCGACGCCTACGGTTCCTTCGGCGAGTTCGCCTTGGTTTCGCGGGGTTTTATAATGATCCATAATCACGCGACGGTACAGATCATCCAATTGCATGGCCGAAGTACTCCTTTGCGCGTTGTAGCGAAGCGATTAAACGATCGACATCCGATTCGTCGTTATACAGATAGAAGCTCGCCCGCGCCGTCGCCGACACCTTCAGCCACCGCATGAGCGGCTGGCAGCAATGGTGGCCGGCGCGCACCGCCACGCCCTCGGCGTCGAGCACCGTCGCGACGTCGTGCGGGTGGACGTCGTCGAGATTGAACGTCACGAGCGACGTGCGTCCGGACGCCGGGCCGAACACCGACACGCCGTCCATGGCGGAGAGCCGCTCCCACGCGTACGTCGCGAGCTGGCGGTCGTGCGCCTCGATGTTGTCCATGCCGACTTCCGTCAGGAAATCGATCGCGGCGCCGAGACCGACCGCGCCGGCGATGATCGGCGTGCCCGCCTCGAAGCGCCACGGAATTTCCTTCCACGTCGCGTCGAACAGGTCGACGAAATCGATCATCTCGCCGCCGAATTCGACCGGCTCCATCGCTTCGAGCAGCTCGCGCTTGCCATAGAGTGCCCCTATGCCCGTAGGCCCACACATCTTGTGGCCCGAGAAAGCGAAGAAGTCGCAGTCGAGCTTCTGCACGTCGATCTTCAGATGCGGCGCGCTCTGCGCCCCGTCGAGGAGCACCTTCGCGCCGTGCTGATGCGCCAGCGCGATGATCTCTTCGACCGGCGTGACGGCGCCGAGCACGTTCGACAGATGCGTCACCGCGACCATCTTCGTGTTCGGCGTAATCGTCGCCGCGGCGCCCGCGAGGTCGAACGACCCGTCGTCGTTCATCGGGAGATGCTTCAGCGTCGCCCACGTCGCCTTCGCCGCCTGCTGCCACGGAATGAGATTCGCGTGGTGCTCGATCGGCGAGATGACGATCTCGTCGCCCGGCTTGCAAACCGCGCGGGCGTAGCTGGCGGCCACCGTATTGATGGACGTCGTCGCGCCGCGCGTGAAGACGATCTCCGAAGCGGAGCGGGCGTTAATGAACCGCGCCACCTTCTCCCGCGCGCCTTCGTAGGCGTCCGTCGCCCGCGTGCCGAGCGTATGGACGCCGCGGTGCACGTTCGCGTTGTCGCGCTCGTAGTACCGCTGCACCGCCTCTATCACTTGGCGGGGCTTCTGCGACGTCGCCGCGCTGTCGAGGTACACGAGCGGGTGGCCGTTCACGTCCTGCTGCAAAATCGGAAACAGCGACTTCAGCTCCGCAGGCGAGAGGGCGCTCATTGTCCGAGTTTCCTCTCGACCAGCGCGCTAAGCTGCTCCCGCAGCGCCTCCAGCGGGATCTCCTCGATGACCGGATACAAGAAGCCGTAGATGATGAGGCGCTCGGCCTCCGGCTTCGGGATGCCGCGGGACATCAAGTAGTACACTTGGTCCGGGTTCACTTGTCCGACGCTCGCGGCGTGGCCTGCGGTGACGTCGTCTTCGTCGATGAGCAGAATCGGGTTCGCGTCGCCGCGCGCCTTCGGGCTCAACATGAGCACGCGCTCGGTTTGCTGGCCGTCCGCCTTCGTGGCGCCGTGCTCGATCTTCGTGATGCCGTTGATAATGCCCGTCGCTTCGTCGCGCATGACGGCGCGCGTAATCATGTCGCTCGCCGACGACTTGCCGAAGTGAACGGCGCGGGTCGTGTAATTCAGTTTCTGGTCGCCGACGCCGACCGCAATGACTTTCATGTCGGAATTGGAGCCGTTGCCCTTCAAGATCGAATACGTGTCGGCCACGCCGTTGCCGTGGCTCAACTCGCCGACGATCCATTCGATCTTGGCGTCGTTCTCGAGCACCGCGCGGCGGTAGTTGACGTCCGTCACGTGTGCCCCGAGATCGTGCACCGTCGCGACGCGGACGCTGGCGCCCGGCTTCGCGAACACTTCGAGTACGCCGTTATGCAGCATCTTCGTCTCCGAAGCGGCCGACAAGTAGTTGTCGACGTACGTGACGGAGCTGTGCGTATCGGCGACGATGAGCACGTGCGGCGCGAACGTCGCTTCCGGATTTTCGCTGTAGAAGATCGCCTGAATCGGCTCCTTTACTTCTACGTTCTTCGGCACGTACAGGAACAACCCGCCGTTCCAGAGCGCCGCGTGCAGCGCGGTCAGACGGTGTTCGTCTTTCTTGACCGCTTGCATGAAATATTGTTGAACGAGCTCCGGATGGTCGCTCGCCGCTTGCTCCAGGCTCTTCAGGATGACGCCTTGGCTCTCCAGCTCCGGGGACACCCGAACGAACACGACGCCGGAATCATGCTGCACCAGCAGGTTCGGGCTCGGGTTGTCGCCGATCAGGTTCGCGAGCTCGCCCGGAAGCTCGGCCGCGTTCGCGACCGGCTTCGCCGGACGGTACGCGCCCGTGCCGCCGAGCGTCCAGCGGTCGATCCGCGTCTTCTCGAGCTTCGGCAGCGCCAGCTGCGACGCGAGCGCGAGCGCTTCGGCGCGCGATTGCGCGAGCCAAGCCGGCTCTTGCTTCGCCGCGGCGATCGAAGCGTACGTATTTTGGTCGATGGCAATCGTATCTGTGGTCACTGTTGGCCGCCCCCTTACGAAAATTTCGGAGCGGTGGTGTTCTTCGGAACGACGAACTCTTCTTTGTCGTTGCCTACCGTCTCGTCTTCGATGCCAAGCTCCGCTTTCACCCAGTCATAGCCTTCCGCCTCGAGGCGTTCGGCCAGCTCCGGACCGCCGGACTTCACGATGCGGCCCTGCATCATGACATGAACGAAATCCGGTTTAATATAATTTAACAACCGCTGATAGTGCGTAATGATCAGGAACGAACGATCTTCCGCGCGCATCGCGTTCACGCCGGCCGCGACGACCTTCAGCGCGTCGATGTCGAGACCGGAGTCGATCTCGTCGAGAATGATGATGCGAGGCTCGAGCACCATCATCTGCAGAATTTCGTTCCGCTTCTTCTCGCCGCCGGAGAAGCCTTCGTTCAGGTAGCGGTGCATGAACTGCGGGTCCATCTCGAGCTCTTTCATCTTCGCTTCCATCTGGCGAATGAACTTGATGAGCGAGATTTCTTTGCCTTCGCCGCGGCGCGCGTTGATGGCGCTGCGCAGGAAGTCGGCGTTCGTCACGCCCGTAATTTCGCTCGGGTACTGCATCGCCAGGAACAAGCCCGCGAGCGCGCGCTCGTCGACGCCCATCTCGAGCACGTCTTCGCCGTCGAGGGTGACGCTGCCGCCTTGGACTTCGTATTTCGGATGACCCATGAGCGTCGAAGCGAGCGTACTCTTGCCCGTTCCGTTCGGCCCCATGATCGCGTGGATTTCGCCGCCCTTGATTTCAAGGTTGAACCCCTTAAGAATTTCCTTGCCTTCGATCGAAGAGCGAAGATCTTGTATTTTCAAAACCGGTGCTTGTGCCATAACGACTGTTTCCCTCCAAGTTTAATTTTCTATTTAGAATTATTCTAAATTGATTCTCACTGATTCTCAACTGTTAATTTTAATATAGAATTATTCCAATTCGCAAGGGCGGCCGGAAAATCGCTCGTTTGCGCGAAAACTCTTACCTTTTTAAAACTTCCTGGATGTCCGCCGCCTTCCGCGCGAACGCTTCGTCGGACAAGACCGGTCGCCCGAGGGCGGCTCGGTCCGCGCCGATCGGCAATCGTACCCAGGACTTGCATCCGGCGAACCCCGGGTCGTTAGGCACATCGATCGGCGCCTCGAACCGATATACGCGCAGCAGCAGGCAATGCAGCGGCTTCGTCCGCTTCCAATGAAGCCGCTCGGAGGCGTAATCGTCCGTCCATATATGATATGGAGACAACGCTCGCAGGCGTTCCTCGTCCTCGATCAGCAGATCTTCGACCGCTTCGGCCCAAGCTTTGATGGGCACGACCGGCGCGTCCGGCGTCCACTCCGCCTTCGTCGCGGCGACGAGCCGCCGGTACGGCTCTTTCAATAGATGCTCTTTCTGATGTTCGTAGGTCGGGAAAAAATAAAACGATTCGTTCGTCAATTCGAAATCGCGCGTCTCCTCTCGAATCCCGCCCTTGCGCAAGGCGAGAATCGTATCGCCGCCAAGAAACGCTTCCACCGCGGACGCCCATTCCTTCAGCGCCGCCGTCGCATTTTCGCTCATGCTATGTATCCGCCTCCCCGGTAAAACAATGCAAGGGCCGTTCCGTATCGAAATGCCCGTCTCTCCCCATTCTAATATCGCAGTCATCATTCTCGCCAAAGGAGTGACGGTTTCATGCGCGAAGGATTAATTCCGGCCATCCTCGGCACCGCGGTCGCCACGACGGGAGCTGCGATGCTCAAGCGGAACCCGGCTGTCGGCTACGGAATCCTCGGCTTCGGGCTCGCCCACATCGTGCTCGGCGCCATCGACTTGATCGAACACAAATAATCAAGCCGCCAGGAGCGAAAATGAAGAACACCTGCGCCCGACATCGGCAGCAGGTGTTTTCATTATACATAAAAAGTTGCTATTCGTTAAACGACCGGAGCATCCATGCATGCTTCTCCAGCGAGGAACGAATGCCGAGCAGCATGTCCGACGTCGCCTCGTCGCCGGCCTGCTGCGCGATGTCCATCCCTTGCTCGAGCTCGGCGATGATCGCGCGGAAGTCGTTTTCGATGTTCCGCACCATATCGGCCGGCTTCTCGCCGCCCGCCGCTTCCCCGATCGAGGCGGTGACGAGGTATTCCCGCATCGTCGCGGGCGGCATGCCTCCGATCGACAGCACCCGCTCCGCGAGCTCGTCGATGTGGAGCGCCGCTTCGTTGTACAGCTCCTCGAATTTGAGGTGCAGCGTGAAGAAGACCGGCCCCTTCACGAACCAGTGGTAGTTGTGCAGCTTGACGAATAAGACGTTCCAGTTGGCGATCTGCTTGTTCAGGAACGCGACGACGTTCTGCGTCGTCCCCGAGCCTTGAGCGGACAGAGTCCGGTCGAGCGTTGCGTTTGGGGTCATGAGTTCCGCTTCCTCCTCTTGTTCGAATGACTTGCTTTCTTCTTCGAGTACCATTATTTTGCAACGAAGCAGCGGATCTTATCACAACGCCGCGAAATGTATTTTCTTCCGAGCCCCGCTTGTCTTATACTAAGAGGTAATGTCTTTAGAAAAGGCGGGATCCGAACCATGAGCGCATACCATCCGTTAACCGAAGCCGAAGCGATTGTAAGGGCTCGCGCCGTACCGGGCGTCTTCGCCCCCGGCGCGAACCTGACCGTACGCGAGATCGGCGACGGCAATTTGAATTTGGTGTTCCATATCCAAGAGTCCGGCCAAGGCAAAGGGCTGATCCTGAAGCAGGCGCTTCCGTACGCGAAGGTCGTCGGCGAATCGTGGCCGCTGACGCTCGACCGCGCCCGCATCGAGAGCGAAGCGCTGATGATCCAAGGCGAGCTCGCGCCCGGCCTCGCGCCGAAGGTGTACGAATACGAGCCGGAGCTCGCGCTGACGATCATGGAGGATTTGAGCGACCACGTCATCATGCGCCGAGGCCTTATCGAAGGCAACGCATATCCGCTCTTCGCCGGCCATATCGGGGAGTTCCTCGCGCGAACGCTGTTCTTCACGTCGGATTTCGGCATGAACCAGCAGCAGAAGAAGCTGAAGACCGGGCGATTCATCAATCCCGAGCTTTGCAAGATTACGGAAGACTTGATCTTCGACGATCCGTATACGGTATCGGCGAACAATAATTACGATCCCGCGATCGAGAAGGAAGCCGCGTCGCTTCGCGAAGACCGCGAGCTTCATCTGGAGGTCGCGCGCCTGCGCTACGGCTTCCTGACCAAGGGGCAGGCGCTGCTGCACGGCGATCTGCACACCGGCTCCATCTTCGTCACGCCGACGTCGACGAAAGTCATCGACCCCGAGTTCGCCTACTACGGGCCGATGGGCTTCGATATCGGCGCCGTGCTGGCGAACCTGCTGCTGAACGCCGTGGCGCAGGGGGGACGCATGGACGATCCGTCGAAGCTCGGCGACTTCCGCGCGTATTTGCTCGACACGGTCCAGCAGGTGTGGGACGAGTTCGAGACGCGCTTCCGCGCGTTATGGGCGGAGCACTGCGTCGACCGTCTGCTGCGGGAATCCGGTTACCTGGACGCGTTCCTCGCCGAGCTGCTGCAGGACACGTTCGGCTACGCCGGCGCGAAGATGGTCCGCCGCATCGTCGGCCTCGCCCACGTCGCCGACATCGACGGCATCCCGGACGAAGCGCGCCGCAACCGCGCCCGCCGCGTCGCGCTCGCGATCGGCACCGATCTTATCAAGCGGCACCGGACGGCGGGATCGATCGGTCAGATGCTCGCTGTCGCAAACCTCCATCTTGCATCGAAAGAAGGCAACTGAATTGACTGCTACGAACCATGACAATTGGCTGCAATCGGTCCGCTGGAACGCGGATCATCTCGACTTGCTCGATCAACGGCTCCTCCCGGAGGAAGTCGTCTATTTGAAGCTCGTCGCGTCGAAGGACGTCTGGGACGCGATTAAGGAGCTGAAGGTGCGCGGGGCGCCGGCGATCGGCATCGCCGCCGCGTACGGACTGTATCTCGGCGTCCGGGACGCCGTCGGCGGCGTGCCGGAGCTGCTCGACGCCGTGAAGCGCGAGCGCGATTACTTGGCGTCGTCGCGCCCGACCGCCGTCAACCTGTTCTGGGCGCTCGACCGGCTCGTCCGCAAGGCGTCGGAGCTGGCGGAAGCCGGAGCCGACGCCGCGGCGATCAAGGAAGGCCTGCTGCAGGAGGCGATCGTCATTCAGTCCGAGGACGAGGAGACGAACCGCGCGATCGGCGAGCACGCGCTGTCCTTGTTCGAGGACGGCTACGGCGTCTTGACGCACTGCAACGCCGGCGGTCTCGCCACCGCCCGCTACGGCACCGCGACGGCGCCGATGTATCTGGCGAAGGAGAAGGGCTGGAACCTGCGCGTGTTCGCGGACGAGACGCGCCCGGTGCTGCAGGGCGCCCGGTTGACCGCGTTCGAGCTTATGCGCGCGGGCATCGACGTGACGCTCATTACCGATAACATGGCCGCGATGGTCATGTCCAAGGGCTGGATCCAAGCGGTCATCGTCGGCACGGACCGCGTCGCGGCGAACGGCGACGTCGCGAACAAGATCGGCACGTACGGCGTAGCCGTGCTCGCGAAGGCGCACGGCATTCCGTTCTACGTCGCTTGTCCGATGTCGACGATCGATCTGAACACGCCTACGGGCGCCGATATTCCGATCGAAGAGCGGCACGAGGACGAAGTGACCGTCGGCTTCGGCAAGCGCACCGCGCCGCAAGGCGTGAAAGTGTACAACCCGGCGTTCGACGTCACCCCGGCGGAATACGTATCGGCGATCATTACCGAGAAGGGAATCGTTCGCGCCCCTTACGCGGACAACCTGCGCCGCCTGTTCGAATAGTCGAGTTTCGTAAAAAAATGCTGCCCTCCGAAAATCGGAGGGCAGCATTTTCTATGTTCAGATCATCTTTAATAGCGCGTCCGCCCCCTTCATGCCGACCTGCACGCCGAGCTTCTCCGCTTCGATCGTCACCGACTCGAGCGGCGCGTTCACGAGCTCCTCGAGCGTCTTGACGCCGACGGCGCGTCCCGCGACGATGCCGCGGTCCTTCAGACGTTCGTTCAGCAGGGCGACGTCCAACGCTCCGCACATAATATACCCCCGGTCGGTCGCGACGGCGACGAGGTTCGTCTTCGGCAGCTTCACCTCGATGCCGATCATCGCGTGTCCTCCGATAGTCATGGGCACCATCCGCATCATCCGTATTCGCCTCCCTTCGTCTCGCTTTCCTTCTTCCCATATATATGCGAAAGGATTCGCCTCGTGAGGGCTGGCGCAATTCGGGCCAATTCCGGGGACCGTCTGTCCATGGCTCGGCGGGTCGCGCTTCATATGCTGATGGTGATAGGGAGGAGATGAAGAGGATGCAACGATCGAATATAGCCTCTAAGGCGAAGTCGCTTGTCGGCGGTCCGATCGTCGTCAAGATGAAGGACGGCAAGACGGTGTCCGGCACGCTCGTCCGCATCGCCGGCCAGCGACTGTACGTCGCTCCGAGCTGCGCCGCCGGCGGGAAGCGGAAGTCCGCCCCGGTTCGGACGAAGGCGCTGCTCCCGCTGCTTCTGTTCGACGTCGCGGCGATCGGCGCCGGCGTGCCTTACGGGTACGGCGGCTACGGACCCGGACCGTACGGCGGTCCCTTCGGCCCTTACGGCCCATATGGACCGTACGGCGGCCCCCAAGGCGGTCTCTGGTTCTAACGAAAGGGGCGATGCTTCGGCCATTCGGTTTTCGAATGACCGGCATCGCCCCTTCTCGCCGTTACGCCGTCGACGTTTCGTCTTTCGCGCGGTTCGCTTCGGATCGCAGCCGATCCCGAAGCTTCTCGGGCGACAACGGCGGACTGTATAAGTAACCTTGCAGCTCGTCGCAGCCGTAGGTGCGAAGGTAGGCCAGCTGCTCCTCCGTCTCCACGCCCTCCGCGATGACCGTCTGTCCCAGATGATGCGCCATCGTAATGATCGTCCGCACGATCGCCGCGTCGTTCGGGTCGTCCATAATGTCGCGGACGAACGATCGGTCGATCTTCAGCTTGTCGACCGGGAAGCTCTTCAAGTAGTTCAACGAGCTGTAGCCCGTGCCGAAATCGTCGATCGAGATGCGAAGGCCCAGCTCCTTCAGACGCATGAGCGCCGCCGTGGCGAACTCCACGTCCATCGTCATGCTCTCGGTAATCTCCAACTCCAAATATTGCGGCGCAAGGTCGGTTTCGATTAGAATCGCCGCGACGCGCTCGGTCAAGTTCGGCTGAAGGAATTGCCGCACCGACAAGTTGACGGATACCGGAATCGGGGGAAGCCCCTCGAGCTGCCAAGCCCGGTTTTGCCGGCATGCCTCCCGAATGACCCATTCGCTGAGCGGCACGATGAGGCCCGTCTCCTCCGCGATCGGGATGAATTCGCCCGGCGAGACGATGCCGCGTTCCGGATGCCGCCAACGGATCAGCGCCTCCGCGCCGACGATCTCGAACGACGGAATATGGACCTGCGGCTGATAGACGAGGACGAACTCCTCGTCTTGAATCGCCTTGCGAAGATCGTTCTCCATCGTAAACTTCGACAAGTACAGCTCGTCCATCTCGGGCGTATACAGCTCGTAACCGTTCTTGCCCCTCTCCTTCGCCTTGGAGAGCGCAATCCCGGCGTTCTTTAACAGCACCGTTTCGTCCGAGCCGCCGTAGCCGACGGCGATGCCCATGCTGGTAGAGATGTGCAGCGTATAATCCTGGATCAGGAACGGCTCTTCCAGTTCTTGGGTAATGCGGCGAGCCAGGTCGCCGGGCGGTACGGCGCCGCCGCTGTCGCGGAACAGGATGCCGAATTCGTCCCCTTCCATGCGCGCCGCCATGCCGAAGTCGGATACGCTCCGGTTCAACCGGTCGGCCAGCTGCAGGAGCAGCATGTCGCCGATGTCTTGACCGAGCGAGCCGTTGACGAGCTTGAAGCGGTCCACGTTCAGCAGGACGACGTAGATCCGGGTACGGTCCCCTGCCGATACCAAATATTCCGAGACCATGTCCCGAAACAGCCGGCGATTCGGCAGCCCCGTCAAGTCGTCGTAATACGCCATATGCTTGATGCGTTCTTCCGTTTGCCTTTTCTTCGTAATGTCTTCGTAGATCGCGATCACGCCCGTAATCTTCCGCTTGTCGTCCTTGATCGGAAGCGTGGTCACGTGAATGTCGGCCGGGAACCCGGTATTCAGCACGAGGACGGAGTGGAACGACGCGACGTCGCCGCCGAGCGTCTGTTGGAAGCGCCGCATCGTCTCGTTCAAATGATTGACGTGGATGAATTCCGTGAACGACTTGCCGATGACCTCCGACTCCGCGTATCCCGAGATGTTCCGGGAAGCCGGATTCGTCCGGACGAACGCGCCGGACCGATCCAGCAGCGTAATCGCCACGGGAATCGAATCGAACAGCGACGTGAACACTTCGTCCTTCTGCGCCAACTTCCGTTCGACCGACGCTTCGTCGGCTTTCTCGTTGCGGGAGCGCCATACGATCCCGACGGCGGCCGCGACGAGAAAAGTCGCCGATATCCACGCATACGCCCGATCGGGCGGGGAGTGTCCTCCTCCTTGAGCGAGCCAAACGAAGAAGGCGGCGGCTTGCGCCGCCACCGCAATGACAGTCAGCGACTTCGGGTTGAGGAATGGAAGTTTACGCATAGTTGAAATCCTTTCGCGCGAGCCGACGCCGGAGGCTGGTCGAATGTGAAGCGCTGTAAAGTCGAATCATGTAATAATTTGTCGCCTTGGGGTCGAAATCCTGCCTGCCCGAAAATTATTCCGCTCATCCTTCCTTCCGCGAGACCAAGGCGGCGCTCAGCACGCACGCCCAGCCGGTCAAGAACGCAACGCCTCCGAGCGGCGTAATCGCGCCGAGCCACGAAATTTCCGTAATGCTGAGCACATATAAACTGCCGGAAAACAACGCCGTCCCCAAGACGAACGCCCAACCCGCCCACGACAGCAGCTTCGGGCGATGGAGCGAGCCGCCCAAGAGGCCGACGATCAGCATCCCGACCGCATGCAGCATGTGATATTGCACTCCCGTATCGTAAATGTCCGCGTAATAATCCTCGAGCTGCAGCCCGTGCGCGCCGAACGCGCCGATCGCCACGCTGAGGAAAGCGCTGACGGCTCCCGCCGCCACCCATGTTCTCGTCGCCAAAAAAATCTCCCTTTCTATCTGGCCTTCCCGTTGGTTAAAATGATAATGCATCGGATGAAAAAAGGAAACTTTTTTCATGATATACTCTATGAAAAGAGGAAAGGAGGGTCCCCTCTTGGAACGTACACATTCAAGAATCGGCATCGCTTCGTTCATCCTCGCCGTCGTCTCCGTACTCGGCATCATCGGCTCGGCGATCGGCGCGAGCGTCCTCGCCGCCGGCTTCGCGAACGACCCGGCGTTCTTGAACGGCGTCGAGGCCGGGGTGCTGCCGGAAGGCATGGGCGGTTTCTTGGCGGTCATCGGGCTTATGTTTCTTTTTATTTTGACCGCGCTCGTCGGCGCGGTGCTCGGGCTCGTCGGCCTGTTCCAGAAGGAACGGCTCAAGCTGTTTTCGATTCTGGGGCTCGTGTTCAATTCGCTCGTCGTCCTGTTCGTCATGGTCATCATGATGATCGGCATGCTGGCGGCTCCGGCGCTGCCGGGCACATTCCAGTAAACGCCGGGGAGGGGCTGTCGATGCCTATGTGAATAGGAAATCCTCCCTTTCATTAGCTTGATCTTGGCGGCAGCCGCTCAACGAACGGGAAAAACTCCTCCTTATTAGCGAGAAATTGACCGAAAACCTCGGTTAAAGCGAAATAGGGCGGAGGATTTCCCGTGTAAGGTCGTTTCGGAGGAGGATTCCGGGTTTTGAGCGGGAGGTTTTCCCGTTCGCACTCTATCGAGTTGACCTTCTCAACAAGAACCCCGACTCATCCAATGCCGGAAGCTTGCCCGCACACTTTCACCCACGAAAATAGGCTGTCTCCCAAGCGGGTCGCCCGCTTAAGAAACAACCCTTCTCTCCCTTACAATTGCGCCTCCACCGCCTGCACGACCCGTTCCGCATGGAACGGCTTGATCAGGAAGTCCGATGCGCCCGACGCCATCGCCTCCAGGACCACCCCGCGCCGTCCTAACGCGCTGCACAGTATCACCTTAGCCCGGGGCTCGATGGCCCGGATGCGCTGCAGCCCGTGGAAGCCGTTCGACTCCCGCAACGTAATATCCATCGTAACGACGTCGGGCTTCAGCCGCACGAACTGTCGTACGGCGTCCTCCCCGTTCTCCGCCTCCCCGACCACCTCGTGTCCCCTCGACTCCAAGGCGTCTCGGATCAACACCCGCATGAACGCCGCGTCGTCCACGACTAGAATTCTCGCCAATCATTTCACTCCTTCTTCTTCGTCCGTTTCGTTACAGCCATTGTACCTCCGGCTTGTCCAGCGACGAATAGGAAGGGCTTCTCATTCCAACCGATGGGAATTCCTATCTTTCGTTTGAGCGGAAAATGACAAAATGCATGATTTCAAACGCATCGCTCCTTTGCACCGTGCAAAACGAACGACCGACTGACATTCTCGGAGGCCGGCCGGAGCACGATCCTGAAGGCCTCTTTTTTCGTTTCCGGATCGGCGATGCCATTCCTCACTCATTCCCCCCGTCCCTCCCGCATATAGTGAATACAAGACCCATTTCCGATTTCATTCACCATGGGGGGTGCACCCTTTATGACGGAGCCGTTGTTTATCGTATCCCAGGAGGACTGGTCGCTGCATCGCAAAGGGTACGAAGACCAATCGCGACACCAGCAGCGCGTGAAGGACGCGTTGAAGCGCAATCTGTCGGACATCGTCTCGGACGAGAGCATCGTGCTGTCGGACGGACGCAAGCAAGTGCGCGTCCCGATCAAGAGCCTCGACGAGTTCCGCTTCCGCTACAACTTCAGTAAGAGCAAGCACGTCGGTCAAGGCGACGGCGACAGCCAGGTCGGCGACGTGCTCGGCCGCGACCCGCAGCCCGCCCAGCAGCCGGGCAAGGGCGAAGGCGCCGGCGACAAGCCCGGCGAGGACGTGTACGAAGCCGACGTCGACATGGAGGAGCTGGAGAACGTTCTGTTCGAGGACTGGGAGCTGCCCGATCTGAAACGCAAAGAAAAGCAAATCGTGCAGACGGAGGATACCCGCTTCACCGACGTGCGCAAGAAGGGCATGATGTCGAACATCGACCGCAAGCGCACGCTGCTCGAGAATTTGAAGCGCAACGCGACGCGCGGCGTTCACGGCTTCGGCGGCATCTCGCCCGACGATCTCCGTTTCAAGACGTGGGAGACGATTCGAAAGCCCGAATCGAGCGCGCTCATCATCGCCATGATGGACACGAGCGGTTCGATGGGATCGTTCGAGAAGTATTGCGCGCGGAGCTTCTTCTTCTGGATGACCCGCTTCCTGAGACGCAAATACGAACACGTGGAGATCGTGTTCATCGCGCACCACACCGAGGCGAGGGAAGTGACCGAAGAAGAATTTTTCACGAAGGGCGAGAGCGGCGGCACGATCTGTTCCTCCGCGTACCAGAAGGCGATCGAGCTGATCGACGCGCGGTACCCGCCGTCGCAGTATAACATCTACCCGTTCCACTTCTCCGACGGCGACAACCTGACGAGCGACAACGAGCGCTGCGTCAAGCTCATCCGCGAGCTGCTCACGCGCTGCAACCTGTTCGGCTACGGCGAGGTGAATCAATACAACCGCAGCAGCACGCTCATGTCCGCGTATCGCAACATTAACGAGCCCGGCTTTATGTACAGCATCATTAAGGAAAAGGGCGAGGTGTATAAGGCGCTTAGACACTTTTTCGGCAAAAAGGAGACCGTGGGGGGGTAACCGACAGATGCTTGCGGAGGAACAAAAACAACTGGAAGCCGCCATCGAGGAAATTACGGACATCGCGCGAAACTTCGGGCTAGACTTCTACCCGATGCGATACGAAATTTGTCCCGCCGACATCATCTATACGTTCGGGGCGTACGGCATGCCGACGCGATTCAGCCACTGGAGCTTCGGCAAGAGCTTCCATCGAATGAAGACGCACTACGACCTAGGATTGTCGAAAATTTACGAGCTCGTCATCAACTCGAACCCGTGTTACGCGTTCCTGCTCGACGGCAACTCGCTCATTCAAAACAAGCTGATCGTCGCGCACGTGCTCGGACACTGCGACTTCTTCAAGAACAACGTCCGCTTCTCCCGGACGAACCGCGACATGGTCGAGAGCATGGCCGCGACGGCCGAGCGCATCCGCGGCTACGAGATCGAATACGGCACCGAAGCGGTCGAGCGGTTCCTCGACGCGGTGCTCGGCATCCAGGAGCATATCGACCCGAGCCTGACGCGGCAGGCTCGGCCCGGGGAGGCGCGCAAAAGCGACGGAAAGCCGCAGGTCGATGCGCCCGATCCGTACGGCGATCTGTGGGAGCTCGACGAGGAGGCGCGCGCCGCCGCCGCGGCCGAAGCCGAACCGGAGAAGACCCGCTTCCCCGCGGAGCCGGAGAAAGACATCCTCTGGTTCATCGAGCAGTACGCGCGCGGCATGCCGGCGTGGCAGCGCGACGTCTTGACGGTCATGCGCGAGGAGATGCTGTACTTCTGGCCGCAGATCGAAACGAAGATCATGAACGAAGGTTGGGCGTCCTATTGGCACACGCGCATTTTGCGGGAGCTCGACCTGACCCCGGAGGAGACGATCGAATATTCCAAGCTGAATTCCTCCGTCGTCGTGCCGTCGCGCCACCAGCTGAACCCGTATTATCTGGGGTATAAGATTTTCGAGGATATTGAGAAGCGGTTCGGCCGCGACTACATGTTCGAGGTGCGCGAGCTGAATTCCGACCAGTCGTTCCTTCGCAACTACTTGACGAAGGAGCTCGTCGAGGACCTCGACCTGTACGTGTTCGAGAAGCGCGGACAGGAGTGGCTCATCACGGATAAGGCGTGGGAACGCGTGCGCGACCAGCTCGTCGCTTCGCGCGTCAACGGCGGCTTCCCCGTCATCCGCGTGCTCGACGGGGACTACATCCAGAACGGCGAGCTGTATTTGAAGCACGAGTACGACGGCGTCGAGCTCGACATCAAATACATGGAGCGTACGCTCCCGTACGTGAACCAGCTCTGGGGCCGAACGGTGCATCTGGAGACGATCGTCGAGGATAAGAAGATCGTGTTCACCTACGACGGGAAGAAGCATCATCGAAGGTTTATATAAAGAGGGAGCCGCCTGATCCGTGACGCGACAGGCGGCTCTTCTCTGTATGAACGATTACCGAGGCATAACTACGAAACGTTCGCCCTCTGCGACGAAGAACTTGAACAACCGCTTCCGCTGGGAAGCGTCGCAAGTCGCCTCGCCTTAACCTCGCTTTTCCCACAGATCGCTTCCTATCGGCGCGGCCCTATCGTCGTCAAGCTCGCATTCGGGGGAGTGCCGTTCCTTTCGATATAATTAATTTCGTTATCCGATAATGTGCGCCCGATGAGAACGAAAGAAGACATTCTATTATCGAATAAACCTAAAGAAGCATTGTTCATAGCGCCGCGATATACGCGCCGATCGCCTCTGAAGTGGGTTCTCGACCATAGCACTAGGGTAACGACTTCTTCGTCTTCCCTCCGGTCTAACCGAAAACTCGAAAGTTGACCGTTAAAACGGATTTGTCTAGCATCCGTAACGGCCAAAGCCCCGCCGCGTACGATTAGGCGCCTTCCCGTGAAGTTCCTGCCTGAAAATAACTCCAGCCTGATATTGGATCCAGCCGTGGACAACCCTACCACTCCTTTCCCATAATGAGTAGGGTATGATCTGAAGTTGTTTTACGCCACGGCACATTGACTTTTACCGTCCGTCGGTATGCGACTACGGCCGGAATTTCGGACGGCTTTACAAACGGCAAAAGCTGCCCTCTTCCGCGAAGGCAGCTCTTAAGTATGACGGAACATTCCATTCATTATCTGAATCTGGATTGTAGGGTATCGGCGATTTCCCGGCCATGGAGCCGTCCGTCGTCGATAAACACCTGATTCGCAATCCCGCCGTTCACGACGTCCGCTACGAATACGTTCTGGGTATTCGTTTCATAAGTTTCCGGATCGAACGCCGGAATCATGCTTTCGTCCCATCGGATTCCGAGGCTATGCAGCAACGCCGCATCGGGTTGGTAGCCGATCAGCGAAAAGACGAAGTCGTTTTCCACGGGTCGTCGATGCCCGTCACGCCCGTTTGAGGAAAAAACGAGGGAAAGGATAGGATCGAGTTCACGATCGCCCCTTTCTCCAATGCCAAACATCGGATTCCTCTTTCATGTAAAGACAAGGCAGCTGATAAACCGCAAGGTCCCCCGCCGATCCCAATAACCTCTTCCATTACGTGTCCACCTCCCGCGTCATTCTAGGGTGGTTATCGAGTCCCGACAAGTCGGGCGAGCGCCTTCTTCCCGAACGGCATGAACGTCTGAATCAACGGGCCGACGAGCAGCGTCGCGACGAGCGTCCCGATGCCGATCGCGCCGCCGAGAAGAAGAGCGATGCCGAGCGCGGCAACCTCGCCGGCGATGCGCGAGGCGCCGAGACCGAACCCGAACCGAGCGTGAAGCGCGAGCATCAGGCCGTCGATTTGGCTTTTCGGAAAGCCGCTCGGGACGTAGATCGCGACTCCCGCCGCCATGCACGCGATGCCGAGCCCAAGCGAGGCATAAGAGACCATGCCGGTCGGCGCGAAATGCTCGAGCAACAGTAACAGCGAAATGTCGATTGCGACGCTATTGACGATGACGGTCGCCAGGGAAAGCCATTCGGGCGGGCGCCTGACGAGCGCGGCGTTCAGGAACAGCAGGATGCCCTGAACGATGAACACGCAGGTGCCGACGGTAAACCCCGTCGTTTCGCTAAGCGCGACGAACAGGGTATCCCAAGCGCTTGCGCCGAGCCCCGCTTTGATAATCAGCGCGATGCCGAAAGACATGAGGAAGATGCCGAAAAGAAAGAACAGCGTTCGTGCGATCCATTTCATCGGAAGCAGCCTTTCTCTAAGGTGGTGGGCGAACTTTCATAGTATACGCGGTCTCCCCGCAAAAACCTAACCGATCCCGCGAAAAAAGGACCGCCTTCGAACCTGCGAAGGCGGCCCTGCCGCGAAAATCCCGCCGACCGTAGCGCCAGTTACGGCGTACACGGTTCGCATCGGTTTCTCTACGCCCTCATACTCCCGAACCCATCGCCCCTTCGCCCCGCCCTGGAGAGCGACGCAACGCCTAATCCCATCCAGCATAGAGCGAGCGGCACGTTTTTCACGCCGATGGCGATCTCCCACATCAAGCTGCCGTCCGAGGTTTCGCTGATCCAAAATTCCAACAATAAAGCGCCCAAGGAACAGACGCCGACCGCCAGAAACAACAGCGCTTCCGCCCTCGGAAGGGCGCGGCGGACGGCAAGCGCCGCCCCCCAAAGCGACATGCCGACGACGAACGACAGCACCGTCAGCAGGAAGAGCAGCCAACCGCCGACGACGACAGGCGATCTCCATTCCGTCAGCGGATCGACAATGTTCGTTTGCAAAATAAACGAAACCGACTGCAGCAAACAACTTCCTTGGGCCGTTCGAAGACCGACGCGGCCCATTCTCCCGACCTTCTCGAAGCTTTCTTCATAGCCTAACAACGCGATGAAGAAGAAGAGCGGCGACAGAAACATGAATTGACTGAGCTCGACCGCGCTGACGCCCAGCCATGGATCGTTGCGGTTATAGGTCGTGCTTCCATGGGCGACTGCGAACGCAATGCCGCTAACCATAAAATAAACGCCGCCTAAGAGGCTCATCGTCCCCGCCCAACGAACTCTCATTCCGACTCCCCCGCCCCTGCTAACTTCATCCGCATCTCCCCGCTCCTATTCGTTCCAAGCCGACGGAAGCGTTATCGTAAACACGGTGCCCTTGCCGACTTCGCTCCGCACGCTTACGCTCCCCCTCATGGCCTCGATTATGCGATAGCTGACCATTAAGCCCAACCCCGTTCCCCGATCCTTCGTCGAATAGAAGGGATTCCCCAGACGGCGGATCTGCTCCTCCGACATGCCGCAGCCGGTGTCCTCCAGCCGGATCACCACTTGATCTTTGCGCTTGTAGGCGGTAATGACCAACCGGCCGCTCCGGTGCATCGCTTCGACGGCGTTCTTGATGAAATGAACGAGGACTTGGGAAAATTGCTTCGGCTCGGCGAATACATACAATGCTTCCTCCGCTTGGACGTCCATCGCATGACCGTTGGAGACGACGAGCGGCTCCATCATGCTTGCGACGTTACGGATTTGTTCTTTCACGTTCAGCGATTCCATAGGTTCCGTGTGCGGCTTGGAGTATGTCAGGTAATCGGAGATGATCGTCTCGGTCCGCCTCAACTCCTCCAACGCCAAATTCAAATAATTCACGTCCGTCTCGTTCTTCGATCGGGACCGCAGCAGTTGAATGAATCCATGGGTCACCGTCAACGGATTGCGAATTTCGTGAGCGATCGTGGCGGCCAGCTGCCCGAGCACATGCATCTTCTCCGATCGCTGCAATTCGCTGCGCATCCGGGCGTTGTCCCGCAGCGTCTCGATCAGGTACGTCGACATCCACATGCATCCCGTCACCAACGAACAATAGACCGCGAAGAAATAAAAATATCCCGGCTCGTTCGCATTCATCTTGAGTACGCTGACCAAGGACACGGTGACGGAGGCGACGAACGCGAGCAGAACGCCGACGGTGACGGTAATATCCCGGGAGGCGCGTTTCATGATACAGACGCTTGCGATCGCAAGGAGAATGATGGGGATATAGGAATACAACGTCGCTACTAGACCGTCCCCTCCAAGGTAGAGGCGGTAGGCGATTAAGGCGGCGGCGACGAAGACGCCCGTACGGACGCCGCCATATAGGATCGCAATCAACAAGGGGACGATCCGGAGGTCGTAGATATACCCGGGAAATACGGTGAACGGGAACGACATGCAGAACAACACGCCCGCAGTGCAGAAGATGCCGGCGCCGATCGGGGACCACTTGCCTTGGTCCGCCCAGAAGAAGGACCACCCGAAGACGCTGACGATAATAAACAAGAAATCTAATAGGAGATTCTCGAAGCCAAGCATGACCCATCCCCCTATCGGAAGTCCGATCCGTCGCCTCGTTCCGGCGACTATTAGAATGATTCTTTAGTTCGAGGGATTTTCCTTTTTTTCTCGACGAAAATGTCCGAACGCCGGCCCTTCTAGCTTTCTTAAGAAGCGAAAAAAGGCGTCTGCGGATTGTTGGCATATGTACGAACCCTCTTCTATATATTGGTTAGCGACGCTAATTTACAATATATGGAGGTGTAGTGGTGGTTTCCCTCGCTTTACAAAGACGTCTGGCGGCAGCGCTGCTGGCGGCGGCTACGATCGCTCTATTCGGGTGGACGTTGCCCGCCTCGGCCTCCGCCGAAACGAAAGGCGACTCGCTGCTGATCGTCAATAAATCGACGAACGAGCTGGCATATTTCAAAGACGGCGAAATCGTGCGCATCTTCCCCGTCGCCACGGGGAAAACCGAGGAGCTGACGCCCGAAGGGACGTTCCCGATCGTCAATAAAATCAAGAATCGTCCCTACTACAAGGAGAAGATTCCCGGCGGCGACCCGGCCAACCCGCTCGGGAAGCGCTGGCTCGGGCTGCATGTCGGGGATACAGTCGGCACGACCTATGCGATCCACGGCAACAATAACGAGAAATCGATCGGCAAGTATGTAAGCGCCGGCTGTATCCGGATGCATAACGATGACATCGAATGGTTGTTCGAGCAGCTCGACGTCGGCGCGAAGGTCGTCGTGACTTCTTCCGAGCAGACGTTCGAGGAGTTGGCCGTCAAACATCATTACGAGGTGCTGGCCCCGTTCGACGCCTCCCTCTCCGTCAATGGCCAACGGTTCCCTCTTCAAAAACCGCTGTTCCTGTACCAAGGCGTGACGTACATCCCGCTGAGACAGGGCTTCGAGCTGCTCGGCGGCATCGTGCATTGGGACGCGGAGACCGGCCTCGTCGCCTCGACCGTCGGAGACCGCGTCATCGTTCATCGCCCGGGGACGTCGGAAGCGACGCTGGACGGGGAAGCCGCGTCGCTCGGGGTCGCCTCCCGCAACCGGGACGGCACCGTCATGATCCCGCTCCGCGCCATGGCGACGTTAACCGGGTGGTCAATCCATTGGGATGCTGCGAAGCGAACGATTTTCGTGGAGAGGGCGCTATGAACGCCCCTTCCCCGCCTGCATAACACCGGAAGCGGATTATTATTTTGAATCGTCAGACTATTTTCCGAGCCAATGGGAATACTCCGGATGTACCAACTTTTCCCACGAGGGCAGGTGAAACGATGGACGCCGACATGAGCGTAGTGGATGTGCTCGAGGAAATTCGGCGGCTTCGCCGAACCGGCGATTCGCTGAACAAAAAGAAGCTGAAGCAGAGCCACCCGCAGTTGCTGCGCAATGCGCTGTACTACTTCCCGAGTTGGGAACATGCCGTCCAAAGCACAGAAGCCTAACCTTTCATCCAAGCGACCGCATAAGGATATTGAGGCAGAGCGACGCTCTGCTTCTTTTTTTTCGGGGGATCGAGGTATAGCAAAAAAAGAAGCCGATCCGCTTAGGGATCGGCTTCTTCAAGTTTACAGCACTTTGCTCAAGAATTCCTTCGTCCGCGGGTGCTGCGGCGACGAGAACAACGACTCGGGCGAAGCGTCCTCGAGGATAGCGCCGCCGTCCATGAACAGGACGCGATCGCCCACCTCGCGGGCGAAGCCCATCTCGTGCGTCACGACGACCATCGTCATGCCTTCCCGCGCAAGCTCCTTCATAACGTCGAGCACCTCGCCGACCATCTCGGGATCGAGCGCCGACGTCGGCTCGTCGAACAGCATGACGGCCGGCTGCATGGCGAGCGCCCGCGCGATCGCGATGCGCTGCTTCTGCCCGCCGGACAGCCGCGACGGATAGGCGGCCGCTTTCTCCTGCAGGCCGATCCGCTCGAGAAGCTTCATGGCGATCGCGTTCGCCTCGGCCTCCGGCATCCCCTTCAGCTTCTTCGGCGCGATCGTAATGTTATCGATGACGCGCAGATGCGGGAACAGGTTGAACTGCTGGAACACCATGCCCATCCGCTCGCGCAGCTTGTTGATGTCCGTCTTCTTCCCCGTCAGCGCCAGGCCGTCGAACACGATCTCCCCGGATGTCGGCGTCTCGAGCAGGTTAAGGCAGCGCAGGAACGTACTCTTGCCCGATCCGCTCGGACCGATGACGACGACGACCTCGCCCCTTGCGATCTCCGTATCGATCCCCTTGAGCACCTGCGTCTTTCCGAAGCTTTTCGTCAACCCAGTAACCTTAATCACCGGCTCTCATCCTCCTCTCGAGCAGCCCGACCAGCTTCGAAAGCGTAAAGACGACCACGAAATAGAACACCATGACGATCAAGAACGGTTCAAGCCCTTTGAACGTAATGCCCCGAATAATGCCGGCTTTGTACATCAGCTCGCCGACGCCGATCGTCGACACGACGGCCGTCTCCTTCACCACGACGACGAATTCGTTGCCGAGCGCCGGAATGATGTTCTTGATCGCCTGCGGCAAAATAATGTTCCGCATCGCCATGCCGTGCGGCATGCCGAGCGACCGCGCGGCTTCCATCTGCCCTTTGTCCACGGACAAGATGCCCGCGCGCATAATTTCCGCCACATAGGCCGACGAGTTGATCGACAGCGCGATCACCCCATAGAAAAATACCGACGGCAAGCCGAGCATATCCGGTATCTTGGGGAACATTTGCGTACCGCCGAAATAAATGAGCGACACCTGCACGATCGACGGCGTCGAACGCAAGAAGTCGATGTACGCGGCGGCGATCCAGCGCAGCGGTCCGATGCGCGACAGGCGCAAGAGCGACACGATCACGCCTAGGAGGACGCCGAACACGATGCTCACGACGCCAAGCAGCACCGTGAACTTCAACCCTTCAAAATAAAACGTATGATACTGCGCGAAAATGTCGACGATCCATTCCCAGACGCTCTTCTTCTGCTCCATTGTCGGCACCCCTCCTCCTAACACGGAAAAGGAGACAACGGGTCATCCGCTGTCCCCCACCCATCACACTTATTCGGCCTTGTTCTCCATGGCGTTCGTCGCGTCGGTGACGAACTGCGCGATCTTGCCTTCGTCCGCGAGTCGCTTCAGCGTCGCGTTCACCGCTTCGACGAGCTCCGCGGAGCCCTTCGGCATCGCGATCGCGGAGCCCGCCTCGTCTTGCTCGAGCTGGATATCGGCAAGAACGAGCTCCGGGTTCGCCGCGATATACGCGTTCGCGACCGGCTCCTCCACGACGAGCGCCTCGACGTTGCCCGACTTCAGATCGAGCACGAGGTCCGGCAGCTTCGACAGCGCGCGAAGCTCCGATTGCGGCATCTGATCCGTGACGATGCCTTCTTGGATGGCGCCGAGCTGCGCGCCGACCTTCTTGCCCGCGAGCGATTCGACCGTCGTGTACGTCGCCTTGTCTTCGGCGCGGACGATGACCTTCTGGATCGCCACGTAGTAGACGTCGGAGAAGTCGACCGCTTCCGCGCGCTCCGGCGTCGGCGTCATGCCGGAGATGACCATGTCGATGTTGCCGGATTGCAGCGCCGTCAGCAGTCCGTCGAAGCCCATGTCCGTCAGCGCGAGCTCGACGCCGAGATCCTTGGCGACCTCTTTAATAATCTCGATGTCGAAGCCGATGATCGTATCTTTCCCGTCGACGATCGCATGGAACTCGTACGGCGGATAGTCCGCGCTCGTGCCGACGCGCAGCTGGCCGGACGCCTTGATCGCCTCGAGCAAGTTCGCCGCATCGGGCTGATCCGCAGGCGTCTCCACCGGCGGCTCTTCCTCGCCGCCGGCGCCTTGCGAACCGTTGTCCGTCGCATTGCCTCCGCCGCAGGCGCTCACGAATACCGCAAGCAGCAATACCATGGCCAATATGAACCAAGAAGTGTTGTTCTTTCTCTGAGTAAGCTTCATATGTTACTCCCTCCCGAATGTCCATCGCATATTTATGCAAATATGATTCAAGATTATAAACCACTGTTCAGGCGCTTGCAACCTTAATTTGACGGGCTTCCAGCCGTTTCCTTAAGCCGAATTTGCGACCAGTCGGTACGGTAATACCGAAGCATCAGCGCAAGGCCGAACGCGGTCATATACAGATACAACGATACCCATGCCCCGTAGCTGCCCCACTCGAAGACGAACACCGCCAAATACGCGACCGGCAGGAACAGCAGCCAGTTAAGCGCGACGGACGCCTTCAGCAAATACGCCGTGTCCCCGATGCCCCGAAGACCGCCGCCGAAGAAGTTGTAAAACCCGTCGAACAGCTGCAGGAACGCCGCGACCTGAATGAGATGCGCCGTCAAGCGGTACACCTCGGGGTCGTCGGTATACCATCGCGCGATCGACTCGGCGAAGACGAATTCGACGGCGCCGAGCGCAAGCAGGAACAAGCTGCCGAGCAGCGCGGTGTGCGTGCCGAGCTTGCGGGCGAGCTCGGGCGCCCCCCGGCCGATCTCCTGGCCGACGAGGATCGTCGCCGTCGCCCCGAACGCGAAGGCCGGCATGAAGCCGAACGACATAACGTTCAGCGCGACCTCGTTCGCCGCGACCGCCGTCGTGCCGAGCTCCATGACGAACCGGGTGAAGACGAGCATCGAGACGCTCATCGCGAACTCCTGCAGGCCGAGCTTGCCGCTCTCCGCCGCAATGAGCTTCGTCTCGGACAGCGACGGCCGCACCCGCCGGCGCGTGCCGAAGCGTCCCGCCATGCGGACGTAGTACACGTACAGGCAGCCGAGCAAGCCGACCGCCTCGCCCGCGACCATGCCCCAGCCCGCGCCGGCGAGGCCGAGGGTCGGCAAGCCGAACTCGCCGAACGCAAGGCCGTAGGTCAGGAAGACCATTACCGCATTCCCTAGAATCGTAAGGATCATCGGGGTGCGGGTGTCGCCGACGCCGCGCAGGAAGCCGTGAAAGACGAAGATCGGGATCGAGAACGCCATCGCCGCGAACCGCAGCCGCAAATACGGCGTTCCCTCCGCCACGAACGCCGCGTCCCCGCCCATCATCGCGAGGATCGGCCCCGACGCGAACAAGCCGACGACGAATACCGCCGCGCCCATGACGGCCGAGACGAGCAGCGCGATATACGTTCGCATAATGCCCTGGTCCATCCGTTCGGCGCCGTAGCTCTGCGCCACTAAATAATTGATCGTGTGCCCGAGCCCGGAAAACAAAGCCCAAGCATTGTACATAATGATATTGCATACGCCGACGATCGCGATGACGAGCGCGCCCATCTTGCCGACCAATATGAGGTTGATCGTGCCCGACGCCGTCATCGTCGCGAACGAGAGAATCGACGGCAGCGCGAGGGCCAGAATCGTTTTCCAATAACGCATGATTTGCAGCAGTCCCCTTGTCGTTCCGCCCTTCCCTCGAGCGTACGTGTCATCATTCTAACATACGGACAAGCGGCATACATTAGCGATAGAAGCGCTTCGTCCGCTTCCGTTTCGAAGGAGGGATTCGTTATGTTTCCTCGCCGTCGCCTTCATCGACTGCTCATCCTTGCGATCGCGCCGTTCTTCCTATTCGTTCTGTACCGCGCCGCGGAAGACTCGCTGATCCGGCTGTCGCCGAGCCCGGTCCCGCCGGCGTCGGCGACGACGGAGCAGCCGTCCGCGATTCCGGCCGACGCCGGAGGCGAACGTCTGCCATATGCCGACGAACGGACCGCCGGCGAGCTCGCCGTCGTCGTCAATAAGGAGCATCCGCTCCCGGCGGGCTACGCCCCTTCCGATCTCGTCGCGCCCGACATTCCGTTCGTCTTCGAGGGCGAACACGAGAAGCGCCTCCTCCGCGATATGGCCGCCAGGGAAATCGAAAAGCTGTTCGAAGCGGCCGAGGAGGACGGGGTGCAGCTGTACGGCGTGTCCGGTTATCGTTCTTACGAAACGCAGAAAGCGCTCTACTCCTTTAATGTACGCACGAAGGGCGAAGCTCATGCCGCGCGGTACAGCGCCCTGCCCGGCACGAGCGAGCATCAGACCGGACTCGCGCTCGACGTCTCTTCGGCGAGCGTCGATTACAAGCTCGTCCCCGCGTTCGCCGACACGGAGGAGGGCCGCTGGCTCGTTCGCCACGCCCATCTGTACGGCTTCGTCATCCGCTATCCGAGCGGGAAAGAGGACATTACGGGCTATGCGTACGAGCCGTGGCATCTGCGGTACGTCGGCCGCCCCGCCGCCTTGTCCGCGCATACGTACGATCTGACGCTCGAGGAGATGGCCGCCGGCGCCGTGCCCGTCGTGGCGCAATGAGCGCGAGAAGAAGTCGTTCCTCCGCTCGTCCGATTATGGTACATTGGATGGTAAAGGAAGAAAACGATTTCGCCCCGGCTTACGGCCGGCGGGTACGGGAGGACGGATCGGCGATGATGAGAGACGTATTAACGGAAGCGGAGCTTCGCGCGTTGCTCGGCGAATCCGGAGATCAAGACGGCGCGGGAATGAACGCGTCGACTTGGGACGTGAACGACCGCAAGCTGCTGCATGCGCTCGTGCGCAACCAACTGCGGCTGCTTCATATGATCGAAGAGATGCAAGCCGAGCTTCGCATGCTGAAGGCCGCCGCCATGCCGCCCTCCGGCGCGGGGCGCCAGCTCGCCGCCGCCCTCGAACCGCTGCCGCTGCCGTTCATGAAGCAGTCCGCGGCGGCCGGCCGGGTCGACGACGAGGCCGAACGAGATAACGCCCCTTCCGCGGAAGCCTCGCGGAAAGAGCGTTATAAGCGCAAGTCGTTTTGGTGATCGACGGCCCGCTTACCGATTCAACAGGCTTCCCACGTACCGCAGCAGCTCGTTGGCGCACGTCGGGCAATAGCCGTGTTCGTCGATAAGTCGCTTGATGACCTCGTTCATTTTCTTCAGCTGCGTCTCGTCCGGCGTCTTGGTGGAGGTTGTAATCTTCACCACGTCCTTCAAGTCCGCGAACAGCTTCTTCTCGATGGCTTCCCGCAGCCGGTCGTGCGTGCCGTACTCGAACGTCTTGCCTTTGCGCGCGTAGGACGACATGCGGATGAGGATTTCCTCGCGGAACGCCTTCTTCGCGTTCTCCGAGATGCCGATCTGTTCCTCGATCGACCGCATCAGTCTTTCGTCCGGATCCATCTCCTCGCCGGTGAGCGGATCGCGAATTTTCGACCAGTTGCAGTACGCCTCTACGTTGTCGAGATAATTTTCGAACAGCGTCTTCGCCGACTCCTCGAACGAGTAGACGAACGCTTTCTGCACTTCCTTCTTCGCCAGCGAATCGTACTCCTTGCGCGCCAGCGAGATGAAGTTCAGATTCCGCTCCCGCTCCTCCTTCGTGATCGAAGGATGCTGATCCATGCCTTCCTTGATCGCCCGCAACACATCGAGCGCGTTGATGCACGTCATGTCGTGCCGAATGAGCGCCGACGAAATCCGGTTGATGACGTAGCGCGGGTCGACGCCGCTCATGCCTTCGTCCAGGAATTCGTTCTGCATCTCCTTGACGTCCGCCGCCTTGTACCCCTCGATCGATTCGCCGTCGTACATGCGCATCTTCTTGACCGGGTCCATGCCTTGCTTCTTCGATTCCTTGAGCCGCGTCATGATCGAGAACATCGCCGCCGCCCGAAGCGCGTGAGGCGCGATATGTACGTGGTTCATGTCGGAGCTGCCGATCAGCTTCGCGTAAATCTTTTCCTCGTCGGACACTCTCAGATTGTACGGAATCGGCATGACGATCATCCGGGACTGCAGCGCTTCGTTTTTCTTATTCGCGATGAACGCTTTATACTCGGTTTCGTTCGTATGCGCCACGATCAGCTCGTCGGCGCTGATGAGCGCGAACCGCCCCGCCTTGAAGTTGCCTTCCTGCGTCAGCGACAGCAGATTCCATAGGAATTTCTCGTCGCACTTGAGCATCTCCTGGAACTCCATCAAGCCCCGGTTCGCCTTGTTCAGCTCGCCGTCGAACCGGTACGCCCGCGGATCGGACTCCGAGCCGTACTCCGTAATCGTGGAGAAGTCGATGCTGCCGGTCAGGTCCGCGATATCTTGCGACTTCGGATCCGACGGAGAGAACGTGCCGATGCCGACCCGATTGTCCTCGGAGATGAGCACCCGCTCGACGCGCATCTCTTCGATGCGGCCGCCGTATTCCGTCTTCAGGCGCATCTGGCACGACGGGCACAGATTGCCTTCGATTTTCACCCCGAGCTCCTTCTCGATTTCCGGACGCAGCCCGTGCGGGATGAGGTGCAGCGGCTCTTCGTGCATCGGGCACCCTTCGATCGCGTAGACGGCGCCCTGCTCGGTCCGCGAAAATTGCTCCAGCCCTTTCTTTAGCAGCGTCACGATCGTCGACTTCCCGCCGGACACCGGTCCCATTAACAGCAAGATGCGCTTGCGCACGTCCAGCCGTCGGGCCGACGAGTGAAAGTATTCCTCGACCAGTTTCTCCAGCGCGCGTTCGAGACCGAATATTTCTTTCTCGAAAAACATATATCGGTTTTGGCCGTCTACGGTCTCCACGCCTGCGCTTTTAATCATCTCGTACACGCGGGAATGGGCGGTCATCGCAAGATGCGGCTTCTCGCGGACGAGGTTCAGGTACTCGGCGAACGTGCCGGACCACGCCAGCTGTTCCTCTTCACTTCGATACTGCGAAATACGCTTAAGTATGTTGTCCATAGAACTAACCTCCTTCTCGGACGCTGGAAGAGCTGCAATGCACCTGGGTAGTGGAGGGACATTCACAGTTACCTTGTTTGGTGCCGTAATTCAGTCTATGCGCCGTGGCGAGAAACCTTGACCTGAAAATTCGTACAAATTTCGGAGAAGGCAAGCGGGACGCATGCTATAATACGGGGACGAACATGAGGCGGAAGGAAGAAGGCAGCTATGGGGAAAAGGTTGTCCACCGACGAAGCCGCGGTCCGCGCGAAGGCGGAAACCGAGCTGTACGCGCCGGTGAAACGCTGGCTGGAGACGCAGGGCTACGCCGTGAGGGGCGAGGTGCGCGGCTGCGACGTCGTCGCCGTGCGGGACGGCGAATCATGGCCGGTCGTCGTCGAGCTGAAGAAGCGGTTCAACCTATCGCTGTTCCTCCAGGCGGTGGAACGGCGGGCGTTGACGCCGTATGTCTACGTGGCCGCCGAGCGGTCGGATCGAAGGAACGCCTTCGCGATCTCCGAGCTGCGCCGGCTGTGCGGGCTGCTCGGCCTCGGGCTGCTCACGGTGAAACTATATAAGCGCAAGCCGGCGCTCGTGGAGCTGCACTGCGATCCGGCGGGTCCGGACGAAGCGGCGGCCGGGGGCCGGCTCGCCGGTCCGGGCGGTCCGCCGAAGTCGCCTGGGCGGCGGACGGCGCGGGTGCTCGACGAATTTCGCGAGCGCTCGGGCGACTACAACGCCGGCGGCGTAACCGGGCGGAAGCTCGTGACCGCCTACCGGGAGAAAGCGCTCCGCTGCGCGGAAGCGCTGCATACGCACGGGCCGCTCGCGCCGCGGCAGGTGCGGGATCTGATCGCCAGCGACATGGCGCGATCGATCTTGGCCCGGAACGTGTACGGCTGGTTCCGTCGCGTGTCGCGCGGCGTCTACGCGCTGACGCCCGCGGGCGAGGAAGCGCTCGGCGAGTTCGCCGAAGTCGTTGCCTCCGCCGGCGCCGGCGACGCGCGCGAATAGCCGGCCCGGCCTGGCTGCCGGGGGCCTTCCCCCGGCCTCTATTCTAAGGCGGTTCCCACTGCTCAGGTAAAACGCCCCTCTGCCGCGGGCATGAATTGTCGCGCCGCCCTTGAGACCCCCTCTCCGACTACAGCCTCCGCCCCCGCGCACGCCAAAATAGCCGGAGAACGCATTCCCCGGCTACCTCCATCGACGGCGTCGTTTACTCGTCGTACGGCCATGTGCCGCGCGGCACGCTCGCGCGGTCGCCCGGATCGCTCTCGTCCCCGGTTTCGAGATCGGTCAGCTTCCGCTTGTCGGTCTCGTTCAGCGCCATGGAACGAAGCGCCTCCTTGCCGGCCGTCTCCTTATTGACGGAAGCGACGTTGTTTCCGCTTAGGCCCCGATCGTCCAACGCGACTTCGGTCGCGCTCATGCGGTGCAGCTCGTTTTCCGCGTGGGTGATCTTCGCATCGTTCTTCATTGCTCATCCATCCTCTCTGCTATCGTTCGACCTGTACCGGATTAGGGTTTGCCCGCGCCGACCAAGCTATGCGCCGGAGTCGGCGGCGCCCCCGCGGACGCTTTCTCCCGGGCGAGCAGCCACTTATGCATCCAGATCGCCGACTGCAGCCCTTCGCCCATGGCGATGACGAGCTGCTCCGAGTGCACCCCGACGTCGCCCGCCGCCCAGACCCCGGGGACGCTCGTCATCTTCGTCCGGGGATCCGTTACGATATGTTTCGTCTCCATCCGCTCGACGTGCAGCTGCTTCGCGAGATCGGTCCGGACCTCGTTGCCGCCGAAGGCGACGAACGCCCGCTCCGCTTCGAGCGTCTCTCCCGAAGCGAGCGCGACGCCGCGAAACCGGCCCAACGTCTCCTCCCCTTCCGTCAGCACGCGCTCGATCGCGGCGTCCGCCGTTCGGATGCCCGCGTTCCGCAGCTTCTCGGCGAGCGACGCGTCCACGGGCTTCCGCTCATGATTCACGAAGAGCAGCTCGTTGCAGAAGTAGGTGAGCGCGAGCGCCATCGACGCCCCCGCGTTCCCGGATCCGAGCACGAGCGTACGCTTGTCCCGGGTCTCGTACCCGTCGCAATCGGGACAAATAAAGACGGTCAACCCGAGGCAGCCTCGCAGCCCGGGCAAGTCCGGAAGCCGGTCCATGACGCCGGTGGCGATCAGGAGCGTCTTCCCTTCGTACGTCGTCGGCAAACTATGCTCCGTCTCGCACGTAATCAGGAAGCCGGCTTCGTACTTCTCCGCCTTCGTCGCGTCCCCTTCCGCGAACTCAACGCCGTATCCTTGCGCTTGCCGACGACCGAGCGCGCGAAGCGTCTCCCCGCTGACGCCTTCCGGGTAGCCAAGGACGTTATGGTAGTTCCGGCACAACGTCGAACGCCCGTCCCCCCGGTCGATGACCAGCGTCTTCCGACGGTAACGCCCGAGCTGGATCGACGCCTGCAGCCCGGCGATGCCGCCGCCCACGATGATACAATCGTACATAAGAAAAGACACCCCTCTCTGCCGTCGCGTCTCGATCGAAGCCGAAACCGCGCTATAGGCGTTAGGGTGCCCTATCTGATGTAGAACTATATAAGCTTGATGCCGCTCAGCAGAATGAGCGTCGCCACCACCGCGCGCAGCGGCTTCGACGGCACCTTCGTGCTTAGCGCGCTGCCGACCAACACGCCGGGCACCGAGCCGATAAGCAGGTTGAACGCGAGACCGTAGTCGACGTTGCCCATGCCGGCGTGGAGCGCGCCCGCCACCGTCACGAGGAAGAAGGCGTGCACGATATCGGTGCCGACGACCTCGGACGACTTAAGCCGGAACAAGTAGATGATCGCGATGGCGAACAGCGAGCCCGAGCCGACGGACGTCAATCCGACGACGAAGCCGAGCGCGAAGCCGATGCCGACCGTCAGCCACTTCTTCTCCTCCATGGGCTTGGCCTGCCATTTGTTCTCCTTCTCGGTCTTCCAACCAATCAAGCGCAGCAGGATCGCCGCCGCCACGACGACGAGCATTATGCCGAGCGCGGTGCGAATGACATGTTCCTGGTTGTCGAAAAATCGATCGAACACCTTCAACAGACCGACGGCGATGACCGCCCCCGGGATGCTGCCGCTCGCGAGATACCCGACCAGCTTCCACTTTACCGTATGCTGCCGCCAATGCTGGAACCCGCCGAATAATTTCGTGATGGAGTTATAAAATAAATCCGTGCCGACCGCCACCGTCGCCGGAAACCCGAACCAAATCAGAACGGGCGTCAATAGCGCGGCGCCGCCGACGCCGGTAAGCCCCACCAGGAAGCCGACGCATAGTCCGATAATCGCTGTCGTGATATCCATGTCTCCACCCGCTTCTCTCTTAATCCCTAGTATATTAATAGGAATTATAAGATTAATAAGCTCGTCTTGTAAAGCGAAAAGTTTTCACAGAACGGTCGTTTCCTTTTTCCGCGCGTTGGCGTTATAATGGAGGACATAGAGAAACGTTAAAGGAGGTCCGAGCCGTGTCTTTTTCCATGGTTTTCTGGATCGTTATGCTCGTTCTGACCTTGTTCTTGGTCACGATCTTTACTTCGTCGTACAACGACGATAAGACGAAGGGCTTGTAAGCCGCCCCGGAAGACCGTCCCGCCCCGGCGGAGACGGTCTTCTTTTTTGCTTCGATATCCGAAGATAAGCGTAGTATTCCCGAACGAACGCGAAGCCCTCCGCATCCTCCGTGTCCTATGATAAACGGGAACGAATCGACGATCAGGAGGGGTTCCCTATGTCGCTTACGGCGGAAGACGTACGACATTACCGCGAGAACGGGTACGTACTGCATAAGAAACAGCTATTTTCCCCGGCGAAAATGAAAGCGTTATCCGACATCTTCGAGGAACAGTGGGAGGCGGTCGGACGGAAGCTGAACAGCGAGCTCGATACGCCTCACTTCCGGGACGAACGGCTGCTTGAATTTCTACTGGCCGACCAGGTGCTCGACCTCGTGGAGCCGCTCATCGGCCCGAACATCGGTCTATGGTCGAGCCACTTCATCTGCAAGGAGCCGTTCGTCGGCAAGCAGACGCCGTGGCACGAAGATTCCGCCTACTGGAACGGACGGCTCACCCGCTTCGACAAGATCGTTACGGTCTGGCTCGCGATCGACCGCAGTACGCGGGAGAACGGCTGCATGCGCGTCATTCCGGGGACGCATCATAACGGATTTTCGGAATACGAGGCGGTCGATTCGAACGAGAACATCTTCTCGACGGAGATCAAGTCGATCGACAAGTCGAAGGCGGTGTACTTCGAGCTGGAGCCCGGGGAATGCTCCCTGCACGATTCGCGGATCGTGCACGGCGCTGAAGCCAATAAGAGCTCGAATCGACGGTGCGGGTATACGATGCGGTACTTTTCTACCGAAGCAAGGGTCATTCCCGAGAAAAATCCGGGATTTAAGGTGTGGTTGGCGCGAGGGAAGGACGTAGCGGGGAACAATCCGTTCGTGCACTTATAATCTTTATAGGAAAAGGGGGCGGCTGCGATGGACCGACGGCATCCGGAACGGTTGACGAACGAGCGGTATTTAACGCTGTCGTCCCCTTTCCGCATGTTCAAACACGAGATCGGCGTCCCCATTCGCGTCCATTGGCATGAGTTTTACGAGCTGGCGCTCGTCGCGTCGGGCGAAGGCACTCACGTGCTGAACGGCGCGCCGGGACCGATGCGGCGAGGGACGATGTTTCTGCTGTCGCCCGCCGACTTCCACGAGTTGCTCCCAGGCGGGGGAGAGACGCTCCGCTTGTACAACGTCATCTTCACCCGGCAGTTTCTTCGGGACGAACTGTATGCGCTGCTGTTCCATGAAGCGCGGGAGTATGCGTTCGACTTCGAAGAACGGGACATGCCGCCCCTCGTCGACGCCTGCGAGCGGCTGTGGACGGAGTCGCGAGAGCCGGGCTTCGGCAGCGATCTTCTCATCCAAGGCGCTCTCGAGCGGCTCCTCATCGAGCTTGCCCGGCGAGCGAGGACGGCCCAAGGCGGCGGCGCCGTCCGTCCGCAGCCCGGGCATCCGTCGATCCGGCGGGCGATCGCTTATATCGAACGCCACTTCCGCGACGCGATCTCGCTCTCGGACGTGTCTACGTACGCCGGTCTTTCCGCGGGCCACTTCTCCGAATGCTTCCGCGCGCAAGTCGGGACGACGTTCCAGTCGTTCCTCCAGCAGCAGCGTCTTCGATTCGCGGCTTCCTTGCTTACGGCCACGGCGCTTCCGGTAACGGAAATTTGTTATGCGTCAGGCTTCAACACCGTCTCTCATTTCGAAAAGGCGTTCAAATCCCGCTTCGACGCCTCTCCGCGGGCATTCCGGCAGCGCCGAACGCCCGTCAATTCGTAAGCGACTCCCGCTCCCGCTTCGGCAGCGACTTCGCGACGAGCGCGTACGAATGGTCGATCATCCAGCGCACGTCCTTCTCCGGCACGGTGCCGTCGAGAACGACCGTATTCCAATGCGTCTTGTTCAGATGATACCCCGGCTTCACCGCATCGAATTCATGCCGCAGCATGAGCGCCGTCTCCGGGTCGCACTTGAGCGACAGGTGGACCGGCTCTCCCCCGCCGATCAGCGCGAACATCTTCGACGCGACCTTCATGACCAGCGGCTCCGGTCCGAACGGGTAATCCTCCCAAGCGCCGGGCTTGTCTGCGCACCACTTCGTCACCGTCTCGCGATCCATACGGCTTGTCCCCCCCGAAAAAATATTTTTGGCAATATGTACGACTCGACTCCGATTCCCTTCATTGTAAAGTTCCCCTCTCGCCGCTTGCAACCGCCGCTTTCCGCCGCTTTGAAACATACCCATAGGCGTTCGCCCGCAAATCGCCTCTCAAGGCCGCGCTTCGTCCTTCTCCGCCGTCGACGCTGCCGGAACCTCGACTACCGCAATTTAATAGAAATATAGCAGAAGAACATTGTAAACGATCTCAATATCCGATTCACCGGGAGAGGGTATTCATGGAATTGAGCGATTGTATCCGGAAGCAATTCGGCAGGGTTGAAGATTGGTCCGAAGAGAATATCGGGGAAGCGTTAAGCGGCATACCGGAGCTGAAGGCGCTCGTGCGTCCGCACGTCACGGAGCCGGACGGCCACGCGTACGGCAGGAACGTCGTGTACGCCGACGAGCGGATGGAGGCGATCGTCATTCACTTGCCGGCGGGGGCGCGAACCGCCATCCACGATCACGGCGACTCGATCGGCTGCGCCGTCGTCGTCGAAGGGCGGATGACGAACGAAGTGTTCCGCTTCGATCCGGACGGCCGGCTTCGCCTCGCCGAGGCCGACGCTCATCGCGCGGGGGAACGGATGCCTTCGCCCGCCGGCGTCATCCACCGGATGCGGAACGACGGCGACGCGCGGCTCGTGTCCCTTCACGTCTACGCTCCGCCGCTTCGCGGCATGACCCGCTACGACTAGCGTAAAAAAACACCCCATTGCGAGAGGTCCGCTTCAGAGACCGCAATGGGGTGTTTTTCATTCGGCCGGTTCGATCCATTGATCGGCCCAGCGTCCGATGTCTTCGAACAGCGGAGAGAGCGCCTTGCCCTTCTCGGTCAAGGAATACTCGATGCGTACGGGCATCTCCGGATAGACGTCGCGGCGAATCAAGCCTTCCGCTTCCAACTCCCGGAGCCGCTCGGTCAACATCTTGCCGCTCAAATTCGGGATAAACGCTTCGATCGCGTGAAATCGCTGCGGTCCCGGGAGAAGGGCAAAGATGATGAGCGCGGTCCAGCGCTTGCCTAACAATTCCATCGCCTTCTCGAAGCGAGGACATAACTGCGACAGATTCGATGGGTTCATCGGGTTCACCTTCTTTATATAGAAAGTATACCATCGAGAGCCGCAGGAATACATCCTCAATCCGAGCCGAACATCGTTCCGAATTTTATATATGCACCGGCATCGGATCGACCTTCATGCCGTTCTCGACGACGGCGCAGCGGTCGCCGTCGAACGTGTAGATGCGATGGATGAGCGTCCACGCCGCGTCCCCCGGCTTCAGCGCCTCGCGCTCGAGCGACCGGTAAGCGGTCACGACGCCCGCATCGAGCTGCACGTCGATCTGCCAATGTCGGCCCCGGAAGGTGACGTCCTTCACGACGCCCTGCTCGGACGCGTTCGGGAACGACAGCTCCTTCGCCGTCCCCACCTCGACGAACTCCGGCCGCACGACGGCGCGGTCGACGCGCCCGATCTCTTCGAAGCCCTTCAGTCGGTCCGGGCGTTCCAGTACGTTCGTTTCGCCGACGAAGCCCGCGACGAACGGCGTCGCCGGACGCTGGTAGATGTCAAGCGGCGAACCTTGCTGCTCCAATCGGCCGCCGTGGATGATCATGATTTCGTCCGCCACCTCGACGGCCTCCTCCTGATCATGCGTGACGAAGATCGTCGTGATGCCGACTTGGCGGATCATCTCCTTCAACCACGTCCGCAGCTCCTTGCGCACCTTCGCGTCGATCGCGGCGAACGGCTCGTCGAGCAGCAGCAGCTTCGGCTCCGGCGCGAGCGCCCGCGCGAACGCGACGCGTTGGCGCTGGCCGCCCGACAGTTGATGCGGCAGCCGCTTCTCGAGACCGCGCAGCCCCGTCAGCTCGATCAGCTCGGCGACGCGCCGCGCGATGACGTCCTTCTTTCGCTTCTGCACCGTCAGCCCGAACGCGATGTTGCCTTCGACGGTCATGTGCCGGAACAGCGCATAGTTCTGGAAGACGAACCCGATGCCGCGCTCCTGCGGCAGTACGTCGTTCACCCGGCGTCCGTCGAAGAGGATCTCGCCGCCGTCCGGCGTCTCGAGGCCCGCCAGCATGCGCAGAATCGTCGTTTTGCCGCCGCCGCTCGGACCCAGGAAGCCGATCAGCTTGCCGTCCTCGATCTCGAACGATACCCCCTTCGACGCTTCGAAATCGCCGAACCGCTTCGTCAGCCCTTCCGCCTTAATTCGCATGCGCGTCCTCCCCTTTCGTTCCCCCGGCCAGCATCGCCCGGTGTTTCCATTCCATCAAGCTCTTCGCGATCAACGTCGCGAGCGCCAGCAGCACGAGCAGCGAAGCGACCGCGAACGACGCCGTAAACTGATATTCGTTATACAAAATTTCGATATGGAGCGGCACCGTGTTCGTCAAACCCCGAATATGGCCCGAGACGACCGAGACGGCCCCGAATTCGCCCATCGCGCGGGCGTTGCACAGAATGACGCCGTATAATAAACCCCATTTGATGTTCGGGAGCGTAATTTTCCGGAAAATGCGCCATCCGCCGGCTCCCATGCTCGCCGCCGCTTCCTCCTCGCCGCTGCCCTGCGCCTGCATGACGGGGAGCAGCTCCCTCGCCACGAACGGGAAGGTGACGAAGATCGTCGCGAGCACGATGCCGGGAAGCGCGAAGACGATCTTGATATCGTGGCTCTGCAGCCACGGCCCGAGCAGCCCTTGCGCGCCGAACAATAAGACGAAGATGAGACCGGAGATGACCGGCGACACCGCGAACGGCAGATCGATGAGCGTAATGAGCAGGTTCTTCCCTTTGAATTGGAACTTCGCGATCGACCAGGCGGCCGCCACGCCGAAGATCGTATTGAGCGGCACCGCGATCGCCGCGGTCAACAGCGTCAACTTGATCGCCGCGAGGGCGTCCGGTTCGGTAATCGATGCGACATACACTTGCACGCCTTTGGAGAGCGCCTCGACGAGCACCGCCGCCAGCGGCAGCGCCAAAACGAGACCTAAGAACAAGAATGCTGCGCCGAGCAGCAGCCATCGAACGACGGGGGGCTCGGTCAGATGCTTCGGCCGCGCCCCGGTCGCGGCGCCGGCCCCATGATTCGTTACGTATCCGGCCATGAGAATCCCTCCTATTTCGATGTGAACCGGCGATGGCTGAACCACTGCAGGACGTTGATGAGCAGCAGCAGCAAGAACGAAAAGACGAGCATCATGAGCGCGATCGCCGTCGCTCCCGTGTAATCGTACTGCTCAAGCTTTGTCATAATGAGCAGCGGCACGATTTCGGTTTTCATCGGCATGTTGCCCGAGATGAAGACGACGGAGCCGTACTCCCCGATGGAGCGGGAGAACGCGAGCGCGAAGCCGGTAAGGAGCGGCGGCAGCAGCTCGGGGAACAACACCTTGCGGAACGTGAGCCAACGCTTCGCGCCGAGGCTGACGGCCGCTTCTTCGATTTCCTTTTCCAACTCGCCGATGACCGGCTGCACCGTGCGCACGACGAACGGCAGCCCGATGAAGATGAGCGCCACGGTGATGCCGATCGGCGTGAACGCGACCTTGATGCCGAGCGGCTCGAGCCATCGGCCGATCCAGCCGTTCTGCGAATAGATCGCCGTCAGCGAGATGCCCGCGACTGCGGTCGGCAGCGCGAACGGCAAATCGATCATGCCGTCCACGAACCGCTTCCCCGGGAACGAGTAGCGCGTCAGCACCCAGGCGACGAGGAAGCCGAAGACGACGTTGACGATCGCCGCCGCGAAAGACGCTAGCAGCGTAATGCGGAACGAGGCCAGCACGCGGTCGCTGGAGACGGCGTTCCACAGCTCCGCCCAGCCGGCGCCCGTCGCCTTCAGGGCGACCGCGGCGAGCGGAATCAACACGATGATGCTAAGGTAAAGCAGCGTAAACCCCATGGTCAGCCCAAAGCCGGGCAAGATGCTTTTCTGTATGAACCTAGTTTTCAAGGACTCCTTCGCCTCCGGCATGTCTGGTCGCGGAATCGAATCTTCGCTTTTCCGTACGTTCGATTTGCACGATTTTTCCGTCGTGGACGACGATCTGGACGCTGCCGTATTTAATGCCGGCGAGACTGTCCGCGATCCGCTTCAGCCAGGCCGAATCCCACTCGTTCGTTTGTTTCATCCCTCGGGTCCCTCCGTACAATCGTATTTAAATCATCCAGCCGAACCATTCGGTCTTCTGCTTGTCGAGCTGCCGCAGCCAATCGAGCGTCGTTCGAATCGCCCTCTCCGCGTGCCCTCGGCCGGAGAAGACGTGATCGCCTTGCATGATGATTTCTTTCTCGCACTGCCCGCCGCTTCGCGTCCGGAACACCTTCTGGTACAAGAAGCTGTACTCGACGGGGATGACGGCGTCCGCCGTGCCGTGCACGAGAAGCGCATCGCCTTCGAACGTCCGAGCTTCTCGGAACGGATGGCAGGTCGCCAGCGAAGCGAAAAACGCGGGCTTCAGCGCGTAGCCCAAATATTCGGTTTCGCCTTGCGTGACGGCTTCCTCGTACGCGGCCTTGCCGACGATGCCGACGATGTCTTGGAACGGGTGGCCGGTCGGCGCCCATAGCGCCAGCGTCTTCGCCCGCTTATCGCGCGCGGCCGTCAGCGCGGCGACCGCGCCGCCGAGGCTGTGTCCGAGCAGCGCGACGCGGTTTGGATCGACGAAGTCGAGATCCAGCACGTAGTCGAGCGCGCAGCGCGTCTGGGCGATCCAATCGTCCATGCCGGTATCGCCGTAATCGCCGCCGCTCTCGCCGCAGCCGGCGTAGTCGAACCGCAGCGCCGCGTACCCGGCGCTCGCGAACGCTCGCGCGGCCTTCACGAACAGCCGATGTTCTCCGATGCGGTCGCCTGCGAAGCCGTGGCAGATCACGACGGCGGGGAAGCGGGACGGCTCCCAGGCCCCTTCCATCGGCGGGTAGTGCAGCGTCGCCGCGAGGCGCGCGCCTTGGCTTCGGATCTCGATATGTCTCTCCATTCGGAACAACCTCGCTTCTATGGTACTGGGCGGTGCAGTCGGAGAAACTCCGATCATTTCCGCCCGCCTCGCATTATGGTTGGTAGATTTGGTCGAAGATGCCGCCGTCCGAGAAAAACTTCTTCTGCGCTTCCTGCCAGCCGCCGAAATGCTCGTCGACCGTAAGCAAGTTCACCGCCGGGAACTGATCCTTGTATTTCTCCGCGACGGAGGCGAGACGCGGACGGTAATAGTTTTTCGCGGCGATTTCTTGCCCTTCTTCCGAGTACAGGTACTCTAGGTACGCCGCAGCCGCATCCGTCGTGCCGCGCTTCTCGGCGACCTTGTCGACGACCGTAACCGGAGGCTCCGCCAGGATGCTCAGCGACGGAACGACGATCTCGAACTTGTCGGGGCCGAGCTCGTTGATCGAGAGGAACGCTTCGTTCTCCCAAGCGAGCAGCACGTCCCCGATGCCGCGTTCGACGAACGTCGTCGTCGAGCCCCGGGCGCCGGAGTCGAGCACGGGCACGTTCTTGAACAGCTGCGTTACGAATTGCTGCGCCTTGGCTTCGTCGTTGTCGTTTTGCTGCAGCGCGTAGCCCCACGCCGCAAGGAAGTTCCACCGCGCGCCGCCCGACGTCTTCGGGTTCGGCGTAATGACTTCGACGTCTTCGCGAACGAGGTCGTTCCAATCTTTGATGCCTTTCGGGTTGCCCTTGCGCACGAGGAAGACGATCGTAGACGTGTACGGCGAGCTGTTGTCGGCGAGGCGGTCCTGCCAGCCTTCCGCGATCAGCCCCGCGCCTTGGATTTCGTCGATGTCGTACGCGAGCGCCAAGGTGACGACGTCGGCTTCGAGTCCGTCGATGACCGACCGGCCTTGCTTGCCGGAACCGCCGTGCGATTGATTGATCGTAACCTTCTGACCCGTCTCCGCTTCCCAATGCTTCGCGAAGGCGGCGTTGAACGTTTCATAGAGTTCGCGCGTCGGATCGTAGGATACGTTCAGCAGCTCCACCGGTTCCTTCGGCGTCTCCGCTTCTTTCGCCGGTTCCGCCGGGGCGGCCGCGCCGCCGGAAGCCTGCGTCGTCTCCGCCGGCGTCTCCGTCCCGGCGCCCGTGCCCGCCGTGCCTCCGCCGCATGCCGTCGTTACCGCCAACCATCCGCTTACCATGACCAACAAGAATGCCTTCTTCATTTCGTTTCCCCACCCTCGTAGAGTTAAAATTTATAGGGTCTCCGGTGGTCCGGTGGACATTTCCTTTAATCCCGATATGTTTAGTCGGGTTTTATGACATGAATCGTAGCACCCGTGAAATTGTACTGTCAATACGCCGAAAACATGTTGTCAAGATGAATTTTAGTCGGGGAATATCCTCCTTCCCCCTCCACGCATCCTGTCCGAACCGAAGCTTCTTCCCGCGAAAATGGATTAAAGTCCACATAAAAAACGCCCGCCGACTCAATGCGTCTGCGGACGGGAAGAGTGCCGCCATTGCGACGGTGTCAGTCCGGTGTAGCGCTTGAACACCGTCGCGAAATGCTGGCTCGTCTTAAAGCCCAGCTCGAAGGCGACCTCCGTGATCGAGACGTCCGGCCGGCGCAGCCGCTCGCAGGCGCGCTCTACGCGGACCCGCTCGATATAGGTGGCCGGCGATTGTCCCACCGCTTCCCGGAAGACGCGATAGACGTGAGAGTCGCTGACGCCGAGCGTCGAAGCGAGCTCGGCCGTCGTCCAACGGCGCTCCGGCTCCGCCTGAATCCGGGCGCACAGCTTGACCAACGCTTCGCTCAGATCCGGAGGCAGGTCCGGCGCCTTCCCGGGCCGCAGCGCGCGAAGCAACAGATCGACGATGCCGGTGCGAATCTCCAGCGCGCGCAGCGCCCCGCCTTGCTCCAAGACGAGCCTCATGCGGCGCAGCGGCTCGAGCGCGCCCGGTCCGATCGTTGCGACGCGAGGCGCTCCCCGTAAGGCGTCGGCGAGCGTAACCCGCTCCCCCTCCTCGAGACGCAGCCATCCCATCGTCTCGGCCGGATCGAGCACGATCATCCACCAGATCGAGCACGGCTCGATATGGTTCGAACGCGCTCGGTGCACTTCGCCGGGGCGCGTATGGAACAGTTGACCGGCATGGGAGGCGTACGAGGCTCCGCCGACCTCCCACGTCGCCCTTCCGCTCTCCATATACACGAACTCGTACGACCGCTCGTGCCTATGGTCCGGCAGCGGGATCGCTTCCGAGAAGCGATCGTAGCCGAGCGTAATGAGCTCGGGCACGTCCGACGCGGCTTCCCCGCGGTCGTTCGAATACATCCAACGCGACGACGCCGTTTTCCCCATCCTCGTTCCCATGCCCCCCATAGCGTTCTCAATCGTATCAATGTTTCCGATCCTACTCGATACGTTCGAGGAAGTCAAAGCCGGCCCGCCGGTTTACGATGAAATCAACCTAATAACGAGGTGAACCGAATGAGCGTGATTTCGTATCAAGTGACCGAAGAGGACAAGGCTCGTTTTCAGAAGGATGGGTATTGGATCAGCCCGAAGCTGCTCGACGACGACGCGATCGGACGGCTGCGGCAAGCGCATGAGCGAATTTGGAAACGCGACTTCGACGGAGACGGATACCCGATGCATCCGATTCCCGTCCCCTTCGACCCGCTGGCGATCAAGAAGACGGAAAACGGCTGGTGGATCAACGACGAAGTCCGCGCGATCGTGACGGATCCCGAGCTCGGGCGCATGGCGGCCGATTTGTTGAACGAGGACGAGATCCGGCTGTGGCACGACCAGGTTATCTACAAGCCCGGCGCGGGAGACAAGGAGACGAAACTCGGCAACGTCGGCTGGCATCAAGACTACGGATACTGGCGCGCGAGCAGCACGACGAATATGGTGACGGTGTGGATCGCCCTGCAGGACACGGACCTGTCGAACGGCGCCATGACGACGATCCTGGGCTCGCACAAGTGGGGAGAAGTCGAAGGGAGCGACACGTTCTTCGACCAAGACATGGAGAAGCTCCGAGCAAGGTTCGCGCGGCGCGATTGGACGGAGGAGCCTTGCATCCTGAAGGCGGGCCAGGCCAGCTTCCACCATGCGCTGACGTTCCACGGCTCCGGGCCGAACCGGACGAACGAGCCGCGCCTGTCGGTCGTCGCTCACCTCATGCCGGGACATACGTCCTTCCGCGCCGGCCGGCAGCGGCACGACAATGTTCTCTTCCTCGGCCCCCGGCCGTACGACGGACAGCGGTTCGACAACGAGTACTTCCCGCTGCTGTACAGCAGGAACCGCTGAAACGAGCGAAAGACCATGCTTCCCGGTCGCCCCGGATGCATGGTCTTTGCAGTTGCTGGCGTTCAATGAAAATATAGGCCGTCCCGAAGGAGCGCCGGGATCTGTTGCATCTAATCGTCTACGCGAATGTCCAGTCTGGCGGCAACGCCGGCCGGATTGGCGTCCGATCGCCCGCCCCCGATATTAAAGGCGATGATGATGATATCGTTGCGCCCGTTGCGTAAGTGTTGTCTCACGTTAAATGTTCTGCCCGGGTTAAAATAAGCCGGGTTCGCTTCCGGGTTGTCGTATACTACGATTCTTCCATTGATAAGAACGACGGCGTAATTGTCGACGGACAGGAACAATCGGCCTCGTTCGATGTCTCCGCGGGGAATTCGAAATCGTCTAGACACGACGGCGAAATCGCCGTTCGTATTCCGATCGCTCCAGACGTAAACCGCATCGTTCACCTCCGCCCAGGCGGGGTTTCTGGCTACTTCAAAGGCATTCGTCCATTCTTCGTCCGTTCCGATTCGGATGTTTCGGTCGCTGATGGACACGTTCTTAACCGGCGTCGCATGATGCAGACGGAGGCGGCTTTTGTAGATCGACATGATCTTGGCAACGGGGATCCGCTTTCTACTCGTTCTCGGCCCCGGTTTTCTAAGCGAGGGTTTTCTATTGTGAATCGGCATTCGGGATTGCCTCCTTTTTGCAATTTTCCTCCTTTTCTTCCGTAGTATCCTATGAATTATGCAAAAAGGATGTCTGTGTTCCTGTCTCTCTTTCTATACAACCCGCATCTCACGATCTTAATATTTATATTTGGCATGATAATGATGACATCGGCAGGTTTTATAACACAACACACCTATTGAGCTCGTGCGATACGCTGACGGGGCGGTTTTGCGCAACTTTCCAACAACTGGAATGGTATTAATGATTTGTTGAGTAATTCAACTTTGATTGATTTATAAATTAAATGCGGGCTAATTGGGAGGCGCTTTCGTGACAACGGTCGGTATTTTGGGGGTAGTTCATGATGATCAATTAAGACGAAAACACAATGTAACGTTGGATCTTATTAAGGAATTGATATTGGAGTTCGGTCCCGATGTGATCTGTGGAGAGGTACTTCCCGCCAGTTGGGAACATTATCGGCGAGACCGTAATTACCGAGGGTATTGGGGAGAACCTCCGAGCGAATATTGGGATTTAATTTTCCCTTTATGCGAAGAGATGAAATACGATTTTGAACCAATCGATTGGGTCGAACTTGATGTTTGGCTCGATTTTGATCCTTTCCATGCTTTCAATGAACAGATTCGCGGCGAGTATAACGCAGAATTAAATCGATGGTTTGAAAAACAACTCGCAACGTTGGATTCCAGCGTACTGCCTTTCAATTCTGCAGAATGGGATAACGTTACAAAGCAAAAGTATTCATGGTTAGAAACAATCAACCCCCAATCGCATTTATTCAGGTATGTATGCAGACATCTAATCATGATTCAAAGGATTAAGAATGCCGCTAAAAAGCATGCAGGGAAACGACTTCTGTGTGTGGTTGGTGCGGACCACAATCACGCGCTTTATGAGGGGTTATCTTCAGAAAGAGATATCCGGCTTATATACCCTTTGCGCTAAGGATTGAGCTTACGGGTCGGGCAGAATTAGCCCAATAGTAATCGAATAATTCATAGGGGGGGAATCGGCACCGTATGGTTTCAAACTTTATTTTGGTAAGGCATGCTTTAAAGGTAAAGGCGATTGGGGATGTTTCAATAACTCCCGATGGAGTTATGCAAGCACAACTAACCGCAAAACATTTGTCGGGTATGCCTGTAACAGCAATTGTATCGAGTCCACTCCGCAGAGCAAAAGAAACGGCTGAATACATCGCATCAGCAACGAAATCAGTAGTGATTGAGGATACTCGTTTGCGTGAGCGCGCTAACTGGGGGGACTTACCCGGTCAAACCTTTAACGAATTCGTCGAAATGTGGGAGCGATGCACCCGCGATCCCGACCATATACCTCCCATAGGCGACTCCGCAAGAAAGGCATGTGAACGCATGTCATCATTGTTATTTGAATTCGGAAGGAAACACCCGCCTGAAAGTAACATTGTAATTGTTAGTCACGGCGGATGTATCACCGATTTTCTGGTTAATACCATTCCCGAAACCGACTTAAACGTTTGGCATCCCCGTTTTATAGAAGTACAAAGTAACCTTATTCCAGAATGTTCGATAACGAAGCTCAGGTACGAAAACGGACATTACAAGATAGACGATTTCGCGTCAGTAAAGCACTTGAGTTAGGTGAGAACATCCGTTGCGTTAACGGAGACGTTGGTTCCATAAAACAGCGGCAGTCTAGGACTTTACTTTTCTGTCCAAGGCTGCCGCTGCTTCTATATGAAAGCCAGTCTAACGATGCCCCGCGCCAGAGACGCTAAGCTCTCCTGTAAAGCGAAGCTCCCTTCGTTGTTCCATCGCTCGTTCCTCCGCTCTATCGTACGACCCGGCGCGGCAGCGACTCGCTGTCCGGCTCGAAATCGAGCCGTAACGCAAGAGGCGCCGTGCGCTCATAAGGCCGGCGCTCCGCGACCCAGGCTTCCCATGCGTTCGGCTCCGCGCCGATCGCGGCGCCCGTTAACCGGCGCAGCTCGAGCAGCGCGTTCTGTCGCAGCCGAGCCCGCGGACGGCGCCGCCTCGGCCAAGAACGCCAGCGCTTCGTTCGCCGCTCGCTCGCCGCACGGACTAACCGTTCGGCACAAACCGACGCTCCCGCGCAAAAAAAAGGAGCCCGCCCGGGTCGAATTACGACCCGGACAGCCCCTGCGCCATCTCCTATTTCGTTCGACGATCAGCCCGTTCTCGTCCACGGCCGCCCCCCGACTCACTTCGGCATCCGATAGACGGCGACCCCGAGGAAATAGCGTACGCCTTCGCGCGGCTCCCGCTCGAACGTCGGGCCGCGCTGGTAATAAAACTCGACGCCCGGCAGCCCTTCGAACAGCTCGCGGAACTGCTCCGACGTCAGCTGATGCGTGTGGAACGGCTCGCTCGTCGGCTCCCCCCGCCCCCTTCCGAACGGGCTCGACAGCACGAGCGCGCCTCCGGGACGGAGCATGCGGAGCAGCTGACCGAGGAAGAGACGATCGTCTTCGACATGCTCGATCGTCTCGAAGCTGAGAATCGTGTCGAACGTTCCGAGCCGCTCCGGCAGCGCCGGATCCAGCGCATCGCCTTGCACATAGACGATCTTCTGATGATGGTACTCGCGCTCGGCGTATAGCAGCGTCTCCGCGTCGTTATCGACCGCGACGATCTCCGTCACCTCGCGCTTGCGCTCCTTAGCCGTCATATGGCTGCCGTAACCGACGCCGCAGGCGATGTCGAGCACCCGGCCTCTGACATACGGCGCCGCGAAATAATACCGCGCGACATGCTCGAGCAGCATGCCGTTCGTCGGCTTCATCGACTTCGGGATGATCCGCTCCCCGGTCCACTCCAGCTCCATGCGTCAGCCGCGCCGCAGGCCCGGGAACTCCGCCTGTCGCAGCGCCTCGAACAGGACGATCGCCGCCGAATTGGACAGATTGAGCGAGCGGATATGGTCGTTCATCGGAATGCGAATGCGCCGCTCGGGGAAGCGCGACAGAATCGAATCCGGCAGCCCCTTCGTCTCCCGGCCGAACACGAACATGTCCTCGTCCCGGTATTCGAAGTCCGTATAGCTGCGGCTCCCCTTCGTCGTCGCGAAGAACATGCGCCCGCCCCCGTACTGCTCGAGCACCTCTTCGAACGAATCATGCACATGCAGCTTGACGGACGGCCAATAATCGAGGCCGGCCCGCTTCAAGTCCTTGTCTTCGATGCTGAAGCCGAGCGGCCGCACGAGATGCAGATGCGTCCCGGTGCCTGCGCAGGTGCGCGAAATATTGCCCGTATTCGCCGGAATTTCCGGTTCGACGAGCACGATATGAAAAGCCATGTCGGAAAGCCTCCTTGAATGCCTAGGTTCGGCGACGTTTTACATACAATTAATATTCCGTTAATTCGGCGATGACGTCCGCGATGCATAATGGGGATACACCCTATACCATAGGAGCGAACCGATGCCATGAAAAGAAGAATCCTCGTCGTCGACGACGAACCGTCCATCTCGATGCTTATCGAATTCAACTTAAAGCTGGCCGGGTACGACGTCCAATGCGTATACGACGGCGAAGCCGTTTTTCACGTGCTCTCCTCGTTCCGTCCCGATCTCGTAGTTTTAGATTTAATGCTGCCGAAGATGGACGGCCTGGAGGTATGCCGGCGGCTCCGCTCCGAAGGCAACATGGTGCCGGTCATCATGCTGACGGCGCTGCAGGAACTGCCCGACAAGATCGCCGGTCTCGATAACGGGGCGGACGATTATATGACCAAGCCGTTCTCGCCGCAGGAGCTGCTGTCCCGCATTCAAGCGATTCTGCGCCGGACCGCCGCCTTGCCGTCGCTGCAGACGGACGAAGCGATCTCGCACGGCGCTCTCGTCGTGAAGCCGGAGCAGCGGGAAGCGTCGTTGGACGGCCAGCGGATCGACTTGACGCCGAAGGAGTTCGACCTGCTGCTCTTCTTGCTGAAGCATCGGGGCAAGGTGCTCTCCCGGCAGCAGCTGCTGCACGGCGTATGGGACTACCACTTCCTCGGAGATACGCGCATCGTGGACGTCCATATCAGCCATCTCCGGGACAAGATCGAATCGAATCCCCGCAATCCTGAATATATTGTAACGATCCGCAATGTCGGGTACAAGCTGAGCGAAGCCGCCGGGAAGGAAGCCGCCTCGAACGGGTAACGCGCCGCATCGGTCAATCCGCCGGGGCGGCGTTCGCGAACAGCTCGTTCATGTCGATCTCGACGCACCCGAACAAGGGGGACGTCAACGTATCCCCGAGGCCGTACGTTTCGTGCAGCTCGAACTTCCCGCCGCGCGACACGAACTGGTCGACGGTCCGATGCGTCGGATCGGCGATCCAGTATTCCTGCACGCCGTGGCGCTCGTACTGACGCTTCTTTCGAATCTTATCGTTGCTGCTCGTGCTCGGGCTAAGAATTTCGGCCACGAGATCCGGCGCGCCCTCGATCCGCTGTTCCGTGAGGATCGAGGCGTTGTCATGCGCAATGTAAACCAAGTCCGGTTGAAACCGATTGTTCTCGTCCAAGTACACGTCGATCGGCGCGAACAGAAGGATTCCATCGTTGGAGCAGATTCGATCCATCGCGCGGAACATGGCCGCTAAGATCCGTTGATGCGACACGACCGGCGCCGTCAGGAAATCATATCGCACCCCCTCGACGATCTCGTACCGCTCCTCGACGAACGGATTGCGACTCGGTTCTCCTTCGTACGTCTCCAGCTGTTCCTTCGCGCGTTCGGCCGGCTTCTTCTTTTCCACGAACATCCCTTCTTCCTTTCGAAAATGTCCCCGCAACGCGAAACACCCCGCCCAGGCCGCATGATGCGCGCGCTTAGGCGAGGTGCTTCCTCGGCTTCGTTACCGTCAGTATGACGGAAAACTTTGCAATTTGTCAAGTTTCGCGTCCGTTCGACATTACTGCCGTTTCCGACGGAAATCGTGCATAAACTCCGCCAGCGCGGCGCATGCCTCGTACGGCACCGCGTTGTACGTCGACGCGCGGCAGCCGCCGACGCTGCGATGCCCCTTCAACCCGACGAAGCCGGCCGCGTCCGCCGCCTTCAAGAACGCCTTCTCGTCGTCCTCGTTCGACAGGCGGAACGTAATGTTCATGCGCGAGCGGTACGGCGCTTCCGCGTGACCGCGGTAGAAGCCTTCGCTCTCGTCGATCGCTTGATAGATGAGGTTCGTCTTCTCCGCGTTGCGGCGTTCGATGCCCGCGAGTCCGCCCTCGGACTCGATCCAACGAAGCACGAGATTCATGATATATACGGAGAAGGACGGCGGCGTATTGTACAACGAATTGTTCGCCGCATGCGTGTCGTAGCGCAGCATCGTCGCGAGATGCTCCGGCGACTTGTCGACGAGCTCGTCCTTCGCGATCACGACGGTGACGCCGGACGGGCCGAGATTTTTCTGCGCGCCCGCATAGATGAGGGAGAATTTCGACACGTCGAGCGGACGGCTCAAAATATCGCTGGACATATCCGCGATGAGCGGCACGTCCCCGGTGTCCGGGAACGCGTCGAACTGCACGCCCTCGATCGTCTCGTTTGAGGTGACGTGGAGGTACGCCGCGTTGTCCGGGAGCGTCAGCTTCGACAAGTCCGGCACGCTCTTGAAGCCGTTCTCCTTGGTGGAAGCGATCGTCACGGCGTCGCCGAACAGCTTCGCTTCCTTATAGGCTTTCGTGCTCCACGCGCCGTGAACGACGAACGCCGCCGTCTTGCCCGCCGGCAGCAAATTCATCGGCACCATCGCGAACTGCGTGCTCGCGCCGCCTTGCAGGAACAACACCTTATAGCCGTCCGGGATGCCGAGCAACGTGCGGAACAAGCCTTGCGTCTCGTTGTTCAGCCGCTCGTAGTTTTCGCTGCGGTGCGACATCTCCATGACGGACATGCCCGTTCCCTCGAAATTCGTCATTTGTTCGGCGGCCGTCTGCAGCACCGACAGCGGCAGCGCCGCCGGCCCCGCGTTAAAGTTGTATGCTCTCTTCGTCACCCGTCCCACTCCATTTCCCGATTTCGATTTCACCTATCATAGCAAGGACGTACCGCGGGTTCAAGAGAAATATCCCATGATGATGCCCGCCGTCTCCTCGATCGCTTTATCCGACACATTGATGATGCGGCAGCCGATTCGATGCATGACCGACTCCGCGTATTCGAGCTCGCGGACGATACGCTCCATCGCCGCGTACGACGCTCCTTCGGGCAGCCCGACGGCTCTTAGCCGCTCCGTTCGGATCTTGTGGATCGCTTCCGCGTTCATCGTCAATCCGAAGACGCGCTCCGGGTCGAGCGACAGCAGCTCCTCCGGCAGCCGCACCTCCGGTACGAGCGGCCAGTTAGCCACCTTATACCCCTTGTGCGCCAGGAACATGCTGAGCGGCGTCTTCGACGTCCGCGACACCCCGACCAGCACGACCTGCGCCTGCGTCAGTCCGGTCGGATCCCGTCCGTCATCGTATTTGACGGCGAACTCGATCGCTTCCACGCGGTTGAAATACTGCTCGTCCATCTCGTGCAGCAGCCCGGGCTTGCGCTTCGGCGCGTCGTGGAACGTATCCGTGAACGCCTGCAGCATCGGCCCCATAATATCGACCGCGCGTACGCCTAATCGCGCCGATTCCTTCAGCATCGCTTCCCGCAGCTTGGGCTGAACGAGCGTATACGCGACGAAGCTTTCGTACCGCTTCGCCTCTTCCAGCAGACGCTCGATTTCTTCGACCTCGCGGACGTGCCCGACGCGCTTAATACGAACCTTCTTGCCTCCGAACTGTCGGAGCGTCGCCATGGCGACCGCCTCCGCCGTCTCCCCGACGGAATCGGAACATATGTAGAGGACACCCTCGTCAGGATGATACAACGTCTGCCGCGGCTCGCGCGGCGCTTCGGGTGGTACGGACATGCGTCGTGTTCGACTCCTTCTGCGGCGGTTTCCTCCGCTCTTCCTATCACTTTACCGCGTCGAATCGCCGAATTCAAGCCGAGGCCGACGGCTCGCGTTTACAAGAAAGCAGCCCCGGCGAGATGCCGAGGCTGCTTGGATAAGTGCAAGAATTAGCAATCGAAGTACAACGCGTATTCGTGCGGATGAATCCGGATGGAGACGGCTTTCGCTTCGGCGCGCTTGTACTCGACGTAGTTTTCGATGAATTCCTTCGTGAATACGTCGCCTGCCGTCAAGAACTCGTAGTCCGCTTCGAGAGCGTCAAGCGCTTCGTCCAGGGAGCCCGGAACGCTGCGGATGTCCTTCTTCTCTTCTTCGGAGAGGTCGTACACGTTCTTGTCGACCGGACCGTATCCGAGCTTGCGCGGGTCGATCTTGTTCTTGATGCCGTCGAGGCCGGCCATCAGCATCGCCGCGAACGCGAGGTACGGGTTCGCCGTGGAGTCCGGCGTACGGAACTCGATGCGCGCGCCCTTCGGCGTCACTGCCGCGATCGGAATCCGAACCGCTGCGGAACGGTTGCCCTTCGAGAACACGAGGTTGACCGGAGCTTCGTAGCCCGGTACGAGTCGCTTGTAAGAGTTCGTGCTCGGGTTCGTGAACGCGATGATCGCCGGAGCGTGGTGCAGGATGCCGCCGATGTAGTAGATCGCGAGCTCGGACATGTTCGCATATGCGCCCTTCTCGTAGAACAACGGGGAACCCGCGTTGAAGATGGACATATGAACGTGCATGCCGCTGCCGTTGTCGCCGAACAGAGGCTTCGGCATGAACGTCGCGACCTTGCCGTGCTGGCGCGCCGTGTTGTGCACGATGTACTTGTACTTCATCAAGTTGTCGGCCGTCTTCGTCAGCGTATCGAAGCGGAAGTTGATCTCGCCTTGCCCCGCCGTAGCGACTTCATGGTGATGACGGTCGATGCGGATGCCCGCTTCCATCATCAGTCGGCACATTTCGCTGCGGATGTCCTGTTGCGTGTCGACCGGTTGTACCGGAACGTAACCGCCCTTAACAGGAACCTTGAAGCCGAGGTTGCCGCCCTCTTCCTTGCGGCCCGTGTTCCATGCCGCTTCTTCGGAGTCGACTTCGAAGTAAGACTTGTTCATGCCGGTTTCGAAACGAACGTCGTCGAAGATGAAAAATTCGGATTCCGGTCCGAAGTACGCGTCCGTACCGATGCCCGTGGATTGCAGGTATTCTTCGGCCTTCGTCGCGATGCCGCGCGGATCGCGGTCATAACGTTCGCCTTCGGCCGTGAAAATATCGCACATAATGATCAATGTCGGGTGAGCCGTGAACGGATCGACGTACGCCGTTTCCGTAACCGGCATCATCACCATGTCGGAGTTTTCGATGCCGCGGAAGCCCGGGATCGAGGAGCCGTCGAACGCTACACCGTTAACGAAAGTATCTTCGTCGATTTCAACCGCAGGTAAGGAAATGTGCTGTGCTTTACCGGACAAACCGACGAATCGGAAGTCAACCCACTCGATATTTTTTTCCTTGATCAAATTGAGAACGTTTTGTGCCGACATGCGTAAATACCTCCTAATTCCGAACATTGAGTAGTTATTAAAGTCAAATCGTTCAGTAATTTGCTAAAACCTTGTCGTTATTATAAACCCGTCGATATTTAGCGTCAATAGCTATGTAAGGTATTTTTGACGCATATGTCAGCTATACTCACACCCTCGGGGCATGTAAGCGTTCGCAAAATAAGGCGGTTATTGGTTTATCTCCAGCAGATCTCCTGTGGTCAAGCTTTTCTTATCGATTGTTATTTTACTGATTTGCGCAATAAAGCGATACAAAGTAGGATCAGCGGAATCGCGGTTTGAACGAATGTGCCGTGAAAAGGAAAGACCGCCGTTAAAAAATGAACGACGTGCTGAAAGCTCGGGAAACTCCAAAAGCTGAATAAGGCAATCAATACCCCGATCGGGAGCACGATCGGTTTATAGTCTGAAAGCTTCAACCATTGAGCCGTTCCCAGAACAGCCGCATAATAAAATACGGAAATCTTCACCGCGTTCCCCATCACCCACATCGCCACCACGACCGACTCCATATTTTCGAAAAAATCGGCGACGCTGATATATCGGAACGTGATCAAGACCGGATATACCATAGCGGGCACATGTTCGCCGAACAACAACAATATCATGAGATTGATGTAGACGAGCCCGAACACGGCGGCCGCCACGGAGATGAACCCCCATTTCTTTCCTTTCTCGATATCGGTCAGGAAGGGAAGAAGGAAAGAAACGAGGAAAAACTCGCTGAACCAAGCCTGCGGCACCACCGCGCCCATGATGGCCGGCATGATCCCATGCTCCATGACCGGAAATAAATAGCTCGCGTGCAAATCCGGAATCAGCAATAAAATGAGGGCTAACGGAAAAATAAAGACAGGCGTAAAAATTAACGCGCTCCTCGCGATACTTTCGACTCCGCCGCGTACGGAGAAGGCGGTGACCAGAAGGATCGAAGAGATCACGACAATGACCGGGGTGCGGCGGAGAAACGCACTTGTAATCATTTCCGCGTATTCGCGGACAACGATGCCATTGGTATGCAAATAGAAGAAGATATAGATCAGCCCGATCGCTTTGCCTGCGATCCGGCCGACGATCCGTTCGCTGTACTGGACGACCGTCTGCTTCGGGTACAGCTGATGGAGACGGTAAGCAATATATACCGTTGCAAATCCGACAACGGAAGCGAGAATCGGCGAAAGCCATGCATCGTTTTTGGCATGTTGCGCCGTAACCCCGGGGACGATGAGGATGGCGGTGGCAACGATCGTCGGATACATCATGACGGCCATTTGAAAAGCCGAGATTTTCCCTTTGTCGATCATGCCCCGCCTCCTCCCCCTGTTTCAAGTATTTTTGAGAATGGTTTAAATACGTATTCAAGAATCGTTGCCGGCCCCGCCATATGTTGAAGATCGAACATGGCAAGCCCCCATCCGATCATAAGCAATATCACGAACGCCGTTTTATCTTTTTTCGGTATCTGTTTCATTTTCGGCCACTCGTACGCAATAATGAAACCCATCATCGCCGTAACGCCCAAGAAGTCTCCCCATTTCATTTTTCCGTGGCCTCTTCCTCCGAATTACCCGCGGGTACGGTTTGCAGCCCCGGACGGCGGATGCAAACGGAAATATCCGTCGACACCCGAACTTCCGGAAAGATTTCCTCCCAGCGATCTTTCGACTTCTGCCATTGCTTCGGGTACTTGCGGTGGTATGCAGCGGCAAACCCCAAAACGTCGGCCTTCAGTTCCTTCTGCGTTTTCTTCAACGCCAGCTCGACCCGATGTTGGATGTCCGCTTCCAACGCTTGTTCCAATTCCTTCAGCATTGTCAGATTCATGGGATCGAGGTCGGTTTCGTTTTGTACGAGGTCGCCTTCCGTTTCGATTCGGATCCGCATGCTCCATATTCCGTCTTCGATTTGGGGTATAAGCGTTGTCGTTTGCCTTACCGGATTAACGGACACGGAACCTTTTGCGTTCTTTGGTTCAACCGTAATCGTGGCTAGCGTAATTTCATTACGTATGGTCATCACGCCTCTTGTCGTCCGTTCCGCAATCGTTCCGATCATCTTATTTTTCTTGAAAATGGAAGTTCCCTTTATATAGGGAATAGTTTGCGACTCTTTCTCCCCTTTTTCAGGCGGCAACTTGTCGATGAAAGGCACAACGGCCGTTTCCGCCTCCCCTTTAAACATGACGATTAAATCTTTCGAGGTTATTCTCATGCCGATCTGCAAGTCGGAGATTTCCCGAAGCACTTCTGACGAATATCTCTCAAGGGGAGGGAGCAGCGTCAATACATCGACGGCGTTCCCCTTGCTCACATACACATATGACCTCTCCCTCGGTTCGGGATGACGAAGCAGAAAATCCAACTCATCCCGAATTCCGCGCTTCGCCAGCTCTTCGCCAAAAATAAAAACTTTGCAATGTCCCCAAAACATTTTTCGCGGGAGCTTACCCTGAAGCCTGGATGCGGCATCGGCAATATTGACGCCGCTGCCGGATCTGACCAATGTCATTTTCTGTCCCCCTGCGGATGCCCCGCCTCCCATGCCCCCGGCGCTGCCTAAAGCGCGGGGAATAAACACTTGCACCGCCAGTTCGATGGATCCGTCTTCATTTCGATCGATGCCGAGTCCCGTTACGATCGCGATATCATTGATTTCCGTTCGATCCCAGCAACCGCCGAGAAGGATAGCGCCGCCTAATAATGAAACCATCAATAGGATCGTTCTCACGCGCTTGACTCCCCTTTCCGCTACAGAAGCAGCAGCAGCTGAACAAATAAAACAATCCCCGATAGGCGCTAATTACGGCAAGAAAGCCGATAAGGGAAGCCCTGTCCGGCTTATGTTCCATTCCCGTCGTTGCCCGGATCCGGTCTTTGTCCGGGAGCCTGCCTATATGTATCGTATCCGCCGGTCAGGTTAGGGCGCGTATTCATCATCCACCATGGGGCTCTTACCGCCACATCCTTCCAACGCCTCCCCTTATACGGGGCGATCGGCTGAAGATACGGAACGCCGAAAGAGCGCAAGTTGCACAAGTGGATAATGATGGCGATCACCCCCAGCATCACCCCCAACAACCCCAACCAACCGGAAAGCAAAATGATCGGAAAGCGCAGCAGCCGGATCGCGATCCCGACAATATACCGCGGAACCATAAAGGATGCGATCCCTGTAATGGCTACTACGATCACCATTGGAGCGGAAACGATACCTGCTTGCACCGCCGCCTGGCCGATGACCAACGCGCCGACGATACTGACCGCGGGTCCGACTTGTTTGGGCAGCCTCACTCCCGCTTCGCGAAGCACCTCGAACGTTATTTCCATCATGAGAGCCTCCACCAGCGCCGGAAACGGGACGGTTTCCCGGGATGAAGCCATGGTTATTAACAAAGAGGCAGGAACCATCTCCTGATGAAAGGTCTGCACCGATACATAGATCGAAGGCAACAAAAGCGAGAACATCGTAAATACATACCGCAGCCAGCGGATCGAGGTACCGACCCAAAATCTCTGATAATAATCCTCGTGAGACTGAAGCAAAGAAAACAGAGTAGTGGGTACGATAAGCACGAAAGGAGTCCCTTCCGTCATGATCGCCACACGGCCTTCCAACAGAGCGGAACAGGCGACATCCGGCCGCTCCGTCGACTTGACCTGGGGGAAAGGCGAGTACGGATTATCTTCAATGAGTTCCTCAATATACCCGCTCTCCAAAATACCGTCGATTTGTATTTTTTTCAGCCGGTTTCTGGCTTCCTCGACGAGCGTTTGGTCCGCGATTCCTTCGATATAAGCAATGACGATTTGCGTTTGGGTATACTTTCCGGTTTTCATAGGTTCCAGTTTTAAAGCAGGGCTTTTGATGATCCGGCGCAACTGGGACGTATTCACCTGGATCGTTTCGGTAAAACCTTCTCGCGGCCCCCTGATTCCTCCTTCGGCCGGCGGCTCCTCGATCGCCCGTTTTTCCCAATTGCACAGTCCGATCGAAATTCCCTGGCGCTCCCTTTCGCACAGCAAAACCGGGTAACCGGTAGACAAAGATTGTACACAGTCGGCGAATGTAGCGACGACATTCACCTTGGAAACGGACAAGGTGCGGCCGAGCATTTCCTGGACGGTTATATTTTCCGCAGATTCCTTCAGGAGAGGAGCCAGCACATTCTCATTCATCTCGCTAATATTCGAAAGCCCTTCGATATAAAACAGCGCCGCTCTCGATTTTCCTCCGATCAGAAACGGCCGTACGATGATATCCACGCTATTCGAGTAGATCGAGCGCAGCGTCTCGACATTCCGGTCGAAATCGGCGGAAAGCGCCGGTTCCGGTTTCTCCTCGTCGGTTTCCGGTTGGGTCGGGAGCATTTTCGGCTTGATTGTTTTGAGCCATCTTCGATAATTCCGGAACAATCGCCTCGCCCCCTCGATCATTTACTTTTTACTATTTGGGAATATTGCTTAAATTATTCTGCGATGGAAATAGAAAAACCGTTCCGCCTTTCGTTTCCGAAAGGGGAACGGCATCATCCGAAGGTACGATTATTTTATTGCCGTTACAGGCTGCTTCGCCGTCTCGAACGACTTGCCGACGAGCGGAGCCAATTGCTGGAGCTCGCGCAGCAGCGTATCGAATTGGTCCGGGAACAACGACTGCACGCCGTCGCCCGTCATCGAGTTGTCCGGATCCGTGTGCATCTCGACGATCAAGCCGTCCGCGCCGGCCGCGACCGACGCCTTGGACATCGTCGCCACGAGCTCGCGGCGGCCCGTGCCGTGACTCGGATCGGAGATGACCGGCAGATGGCTCAGCTGCTTCATGACCGGGATCGCCGACAGATCGAGCGTATTGCGCGTGTACGTCTCGAACGTCCGAATGCCGCGCTCGCACAACATGACGTTCGGATTGCCGCCCGCCAAAATGTATTCCGCCGCGTTCAACCACTCGTCGTACGTCGCGCTGAAGCCGCGTTTCAGCAGCACCGGCTTGCCGCACGTGCCGAGCTTGCGCAGCAAGTCGAAGTTCTGCATATTCCGAGTGCCTACCTGCATAATATCCGCGTATTCCGCGCATACATCGACGTACTCCGGCGTCATGACCTCCGTGATGGTGACGAGGCCGTACTTCTCGCCGGCTTCCGCCATCCACTCCAACCCCTCGACGCCGACGCCTTGGAAGCTGTACGGGCCGGTCCGCGGCTTGAACGCGCCGCCTCGGAGTACTTGCGCGCCGGATGCCTTCACGTGCTTCGCGATTTCCATGATTTGCTCTCGGTTCTCCACCGCGCACGGGCCGCCCATCACGACGAGCTCTTCGCCGCCGATCTTCACGCCCTTGATGTCGATTACCGTGTCCTCCGGATGGAAGTCGCGGCTCGCGAGCTTATACGACTTCGAAATCTTAATGACGCTTTCCACGCCGCTCATCTGGCGCAGCTGCTCGGCGAGCGTCGGCTCCGCCTTGCCGATGATGCCGACGACCGTCCGGTCCGTCCCCTTGGAGACGTGCGCTTGGAGTCCACGCTTCTCGATCGCCCGCACTACGTCCTGAATTCTATCTTCGCCCGCCGCATTCGATAAGATCGCGATCATAGGTCCCACTCCTCATGAATATACTTTCGTACTTCGACGCGTATACGCTTCTACGCTTTTATGCTTTTAACCACTAAAGTAACTATACGAAAAAGTCGGCCTCTCCGTCAAGCCTAACTTGTCGGCGAGGCCGTTATTTTCTTTGCCCTGGTTGTCCCGGCGGCTAATCGCCTGCTAAAGTGCATCTAATCGGCCCGCGACGAGCTCGTGGCGCCCCTTTACCTGCGTAAATACATCTAATTCGCCGCCTGAAGGCTGCTTCGCTACTGAATAACTGCATTTTTGCAGGCATTCCGCGGGTAACGCATCTTTTTCGGCTCGAATTACCGCACATTTGCACCTCAAAGCGCTTGGGCCAAGCGCGTATTTGCGCTTATAAGCGGAATCCTCCGACTATACCGCCCAACTAAGCGCGAATCCTCCGCCGCCCGCCCTTCGCGCTCAGCGCTCCTTCACCGTCGGCAGCAGCCGGTTCGGGTTGAGCGTCCGCTCGATCGGCCACGTCGATTCGTCCGCCGGATCGAACGCTTCCAAATAAGCGATCACTTCCTTCGTTACCGGCGTCGGCGTCGACGCGCCGGACGTCACCCCGACCTTGCGCACCGGCATCAGCCACTCCGGACGCAGCTCGGACAAATCCGAGATGCGGTACGCCTTCACGCCTGCGATCTCCTCGGAAACCTGCGCCAGCCGATTGGAGTTGTTGCTGCGCGGATCGCCCACGACGATGACGAGGTCCGCCAGCGACGCCTGCTCCGCGACCGCCTCCTGCCGCACTTGCGTGGCGAGGCAGATTTCGTTATGGATTTCCGCGTGAGGATATTTATCCGTCACCCGCTTCATAATATGGCGAATGTCCCACTGGCTCATCGTCGTCTGGTTCGTGACGAGCACGCGGACGCCGGGCGGGAGGCTAAGCGATTCGATCTCCTCTTCCCGCTCGATCAGGTGCACCTTGTCCGGCGCGACGCCGACGGCGCCCTCCGGCTCCGGATGCCCCTTCTTGCCGATGTAGACGACTTCGTAGCCCTCCGCCGTCTTCTCGCGAATGAGGTCGTGCGTCTTCGTCACGTCCGGGCACGTCGCGTCCACGATCGTCAGCCCCTTGGCCGCCGCCCGCTGCCGCACCTCCGGCGACACGCCGTGCGCCGTGAAGATGATCGTGCCCTTGTCCACTTGCTCCAAGATGTCCAACCGATTCGGACCGTCGAGCGTGATGACGCCTTCGCGTTCGAACGCTTCGGTCACGTGCGCGTTATGAACGATCATGCCCAATATATAGATCGGCCGCGGCAGCTCCAAGTTGCGGGCCGTCTGCAGCGCAAGCACCATCGCGTCGACGACGCCGTAGCAGTAACCGCGCGGGGTGATTTTAACGACTTCCATGGGTCGTCACTCCCTTCCGTTTCATTATAAGGGAAACCGCCGCCGGAGTACATGACAGCTCTACGACGACAAGCTTCTGAACTAAGACGCTACGGCAATTCCGGAGGCGCCGGTTCGGTCCGCAGCCAGACGAGGAACGACGTTCCGCCGCCGGGGCGCGTCAACACTTCGATCGAGCCGTCGTGCTGATCGATGATCCAGCGGGCGATCGACAGCCCGAGACCGGTGCCGCTCGTCTCGCCGCGCGACGGGTCGATACGGTAGAACCGCTCGAAGATGCGCGGCACATGCTCCTTCTCCATCCCGATGCCCGTGTCCCGGATGCGAAGGCCGACGCGATCGCCCTCCTCCGACGGAACCGCCGACAGCTCCACTTCCCCGGAGGGGGTGTATTTGAAGGCATTTTCGATGAAAATGAACAATAGCTGCCGCAGCGCATCCGCGTCGCCGACGACCGAGACCCCCCGCAGCGCGGACAAGTCCCCGACGACCCAATCCGCCGCGCGCGGCAGATGCGTCGCCTTCCGGGCGACCTCGGCCACGAGCGGCCCCAACTCGAGGCGCTCCATGCGCATCTTGTGGCCGGCGTCCGCGCGCGCGAGCATCAGCATGTCGTTCACGAGCCGACTCATGCGCTCCGCCTCGCCGGCGATGTCCCGCACGGACTCCATCGCGATATCCGCTTGCTCGCCGTCGACGCCGCGGAGCGCGCCGGCCTCCCGCCACCGACGCCACATCTTCTCGAGCAGCTCCACGTTGCCGCGGATCGTCGTGAGCGGCGTCCGCAGTTCGTGCGACGCGTCGGAGACGAACCGACGCTGCGCCCGCACCGCATCCTCGAGTTCCCCGTACGCGGTCTGAATGCGCGAGAGCATGCCGTTGATCGTCGACGTCAGCCGCCCGATCTCGTCCTGCGGACCGCCGTATTCGATCCGGTGGCTCAGATCCTCCGCCTCGCCGATCCGGTCGGCCGCGCCGATGACGAGCTCGATCGGCTTCAACGCCTTGCGCGCCAAAAACCAGCCGAGCGTGGAGGCCAGCGCGATCGCCGCCAGCGCCGTCACCGTCAGCACGGTGCGCAAATACGACAGCGTCTGCTCCAGATCGTCGATCGTCGTCGCCACCTGCAGCAGCCCGACGTAATTGTCCGTATTCGGCAGCAACATCGGCCGGTTGTAGATCAAGACGGTGTTCCCGCCGATCTTCCGTTCCATATACATCGGTTTCGTCACCGGCTCGCCGTCCTCGACGTTCGCCGGCAGCGGCAGCTGGCCGTTGATGTTCTTCTGCCACACCCGCCCGTCGGCGTCCACCATCTGCAGGAAGTACCCCGAGTAGCGGAATTCGTCGAGCGCGGGGAACTGCGGTACGACGCGGGGACCGTAGAAGAAGCTCCACCCGACCCGAACGCCGATCTCCTGTTCGATCTGGTCGGCGAGCGACTCCATGTCGCGTTTCTCCCCCGTGGAGAGAATGAACGAGACCAACACGTACACCGCGATGCAGAAGGCGATGACGGTGACGCCGAGCACGGCGCTGTACCATAACGTCAATCGCAGCCGGATGCTCATCCCTTGTCGCCTCGCAACACGTATCCGGCGCCGCGCACCGTCTGGATCAGCCGCTTCTCGCCGCCCTCCTCCAGCTTGTTGCGCAGCATCGCGACATACACTTCCAGCACGTTCGACTCTCCGCTGTAGTCGTACCCCCAAATTTTATCCATCAGCACGTCGCGCGACAGCACGCGCCGCGGATTCGATAGAAATAAGTGCAACAGCTCGTATTCCTTCGCGGTCAGCTCGATCGACCGGCCGCCTCGAACCGCTTCCCTCGTATCCGGGTCGAGCGTCAAATCCTCGAAGACGAGGCGCCGATCTTCGACCGCCTCGTCGGCGCGCGGAACGGCGCTTCGCCGAAGCAAAGCGCGCACCCGCGCGAGTAGCTCCTCCAACGCGAACGGCTTGACGAGGTAGTCGTCCGCGCCCGCGTCGAGCCCCCGCACGCGGTCGCTCACCTCGTCCTTCGCCGTCAGCATGAGCACCGGCACGCGGATGCCCGCCTCGCGCAGCCGCCGGCACACCTCCCAGCCGTCCACGCCCGGCATCATAATATCGAGCACGATGACGTCCGGCTCCTCTTGCCGGATCGCCTCCAGCCCTTCCGCCCCGTTGCGCGCGGTCCGCACCCCGTAGCCCTCGAAGGCGAGGCCGCGGCGCAGCATCGATGTAATCTTCTCGTCGTCGTCGATGACCAATACCGTCTCTCTCATCGCGAATGAATCGCCTCCGTCTCGCGAAAAACCTTCCGAATCTATCGTAAAACAAAACCCGCCCCGCGGCAAAATCGAAAACGGCCGAACGGGATCCACATCACCGTTCGGCCGTTCGTTCGCCCCGCGCGGGGCGCTCGTCTTTATTGCTGAGCCGCGTCGTTCCGGTCGCCGACCGCTACGGTCACCTTCACCGATTTCCCGTTGCGGATGACGTCGAGCGCCATCTGGTCTCCCGGCTTCTTCTTGCCGACGATCGACTGCAGATCCGCGGCGCCCTTGATCTCCTGCCCGTCGATCCCGACGACGACGTCGTATTGCTGAAGGCCCGCCTTATAGGCCGGCGAACCGAGGATGACCTCGGAGATGAACGCGCCGTCCTTGTCCTCGAGACCCAAGTCGTCGATGTACTCTTCCGGCACGTCGCCCATCATGACGCCGATGTACGGACGCGGAATCGCCTTGTTCGCCTTAAGCGATTCGAGCACCTCGTTGATCGTGGTCGTCGGAATCGCGAAGCCGATGCCTTGCGCCTGCGCGTTCACCGCCGTATTGATGCCGATGACCTCGCCGTTCAAGTTGAGCAGCGGACCGCCCGAGTTGCCCGGGTTAATGGAGGCGTCCGTCTGAAGCAGCGCTTGGTATTTCCGGGTGCCTTCCGTATCCGGAATATCGATCGCCCGCTCCTTCGCCGACAGCACCCCGACCGTGACCGTATGATCGAACTCGTACGGGTTGCCGATCGCGACGACCCAGTCGCCGACGTCGGTCGAATCGGAGCTGCCGAGCGGCAGCGTCGGGAAGTCGGTCGCGCCTTCGATCTTCAACACTGCAAGGTCGAGATCGTACGCCGTGCCGAGCACCTCCGCGACATAAGGCTCTTTCGTACCCTCCACCACGACTTCGACCTTCTCCGCGCCGTTGATGACGTGCTCGTTCGTCAGGATATACCCTTCCTTATCGAAGAAGAACCCCGACCCCGAGCCGACCTGCACGAGATTGCCCGATCCGGCATTCGGCTGGCGCTGCTCCGGAACGCCGAAGAACTGATCGAAAATGCCGGACCCCGCGCTCGCGCGCTGGTTCGCGTACGTGACGATCTTCACGACCGCCGGGGACGCGACGTCGACCAGCTCCGCGATCGTGTTCGGCCGGACGACATCGATCGAAGCCGTCTCGATCGAGCCGCTCGAGCCGTTGCCGGCCGCGTTCGTCGCGGAGCCGACGCTGCCCGACGCCGCCCCCGTCGCCAAGACGTCGCTGCCCGAGAACAGGTTCATCTTGTCGCTGGCGAACATCAAGCTGCCGACGACGACCGCGCCGGCGAGGAACGAGGCGACGACGCTCTTGAACGACGAACGCTTCGCCGGACGCGCCTCCGCGCCGGTGTAAGACCAGGCGGACTGCGGTCTCGACGGCGCCTGCACCATCGGGTACGTGCGCAGCTCCCGAGGCGGGGTCATCTCCGCTTCGACCGCCGGCTCCGACGCCGCCTCGCGCCGCGCCTCTTCCCGTTCGCGCTCCGACGGAACTCGTCCGTACGTAAAGTGGTGATACTCTCTATCCTTCTTATTATGATCGTCCATTGCGAATAACCTCCTTGAATAACCTTATGGCTCTATTGTGAACGAAGAACCTTAAAGCTACCTTAAAGAAGGCTAAATTCGCGCTGAAAAGAACAACAATTTTCTAGACAAGCGCCGATTCGATCTCTCGAAGGACGTCCTTCGCCTCCGTGACGTAGGCGTCCTCGACCGCCGCGTCCGGGTCGACCGGCGCTTGGAATTGATTGACCAACGCGCCGAGCACGTAAAAGCGAGCCGTATGATCGTCGCCGGCGTTATAGAGATGCTTCAACACGTAAGGCGTGCCGACGACGACGCGCGTCCCGGGCTGCGGCGCGTCCGGGTCCAGCTCGCCGTGCACGACCTCGAACGGAACGCGAAGCCACACGGTCTGCTTCTCGCCGTCGAGTCTCCGATCGAAGCTGCCTTGATTGTAATCCCAGTTGCCGCCAAGCGCGAACCAATGGCGCTCGAGCGCGTCTTTCAGCTCCACGAAATCGAGCTCCCGATTCGTCAGATTCGATGATATAGAAATCAACGGAAGCAACCCCCTACATTGTTTCCATTAGAGTAGGCGTCTCTTCCGTCGATTATGTATTACACCCGCAAATCGATGCCCACCACGCCGCCCGCGCCGCCTTGGTAGCGAACGGCGAGCGTAATGCAGGGACGCTTCGTGATGGCGGAGACGTACGGCTCCGATACGTACAGCTCGCCCGCCATCGCCCGCTTCCACCACTCTCGATGGCGCGCGTGCAAGAGGCCTGCGGCCGGCTCGGAGAAGATGAAGCGGCCGTCGGTGTCGTTCGACCAGACGGCTTCGACTCCGTCATACGCCTTCAACGCTCGCAACAGCATGCCCTTGTGCCGGTCCTTGTCGAGCCCCGCGGCCGTCAACTCGGCCGCGAGCGACCGCAGGATATGCTTGCCCTGCTCGAGGTCGACGCCGACAAGCTCGGCGCCGTCCTCCGCGCGGAGCGAGAGGATCGACGAGACGAGCTCGCTGGACGCTTGCTGCAGCTCCGCGCCGACGGTCTGGAGCGACTCGATGCCCTCGCGCTGGCGCCGCATGTCCGCCATCGTCTGCTCGACGCTCTGCACCGTCTCCTGCCCGAGCTCCGCCGCTTCGTTCACCATCTCGGCCGTGCGGGAGACGCGAATCCGCTGCTCGCGGTTGGCGTCCGCGACGCCCAGGGCCGAGTCGTGCACCGCCTCCACCGCGGCGGACGCCTCGTCCAGCTTCAGCGCGATCGACCGCACATGCCCGATCGCCCGCTGCACCGACGCTCGCTCGGTTTCGACCGCCGCCGCGGCCTGCGCGGCGCCCTGCCCGATCTCCTCGACCATTCGCGAGGAACGCTCGACCGCTTCGCGGCTCTGCTCCGCGAGCTTCTTGATCCGATCCGCGACGACGCCGAACCCGCGACCGGATTCGCCGGCGCGCGCCGCCTCGATCGAGGCGTTCAAGGCGAGCAGCGACGTCTGCCCGACGATCTCCCGAAGCAGCTCGTTAATGTCCTCGATATGCTTCATCCGCTCGGTCGAATGCTTCACGTGGTCGACCGCCGTCCGGTTCAACCCGTCGAGTTCGGACAGCGCGCGCACCGACTCGTTCACCGCTTCGTTCATGTCGGTCATATTCGCGCGCGTCCGCTCGCTCTCCTGCTTCATCCGATCCGACAGCGCGTGCACGCGCTCCGCTTGGGCGTCGGCTTCCTTCATCCAGACGAGCGTCTGCTTCAAGCGGCTCATGACGTGCAAGCTTCGCTTGCGCAGCTTGTCCCCCGCGTCGGAGGAGCGTTCCGCGATATCGTTCAGATGATCGGCGGCCCGGCCGAGGTCGTCCACGCTGGCGATGAGACGGTCCGCAAACACTTGCGATTCGTTCAGGAACGCTTCGACCACATCGGCCGAAGCTGCGTTTCCGGATCTTCCTACGTCAGCTATGTTCCCTGACTTCTTCCAAAATGTCCAACCCACCACGCTCATCCTCTCATCTACGTTACTTTTTCTAACATTATAATCCCGGTATAACCAAAAGAAAAGAGGAACGCGTCAGCGTTCCTCTCAATAGTTTCATTTTCCAACCGTTATACCGACAGCTTCTTCCGACCGTCCTCCAGGATCAGTTCGTTCAACCGATTCAATTCCTTCTCGGTGAGCTTCCCGTCGCCCTTGTGAATGACGCGAACCTTGACCTTCTTCTTGCCCCATTCGTCGTACACCTGCTTCGTCGTCTCGAAGAACAAGTCGATCTTCTTCCCCTTGATCGCGGAGCCGGTGTCGGCGACGACGCCGTAGCCGTAGCCGGGAATATGCAGCACCGTGCCGATCGGGAACACCTTGCGGTCGGCCGCGATCGTGGAGAACACGTCGCGACGCACCTTTACGCCGGAATACGTGATCCCGTATTGCGGATGATCCGGCGACTTGCCCGTCGATTCGACGCCCGCCGTGTAGCCGGTCGCCGTCACTTCGATCTCGTCATATTGTTTCATCTTGTCGGCATGGAGCACCGGCACCGCCTTCGCCAGCTTCATCCATTGCGACTTCGATTTTACGTTCGCTTGCAAGAGCTGCACGATCGTCGGTCGCGCGGCCGGCGATCCAAGGCTCTTGACCGGGCTCAGGCCGTGCAGCTGCCCGGGGAATTCCGCTTGCGTCGGCGACGCGTCGTCGAACGCTTCGAGATGCGCTCCTAGTATTTTGCCATTGCCTATCGGGCCTAGCGACGCGATCAATAGGAAAGCGGTCATCCCTACGACCATCGTTCGAATCTTTCCGATCGTCGTCGTCGTTGGCTTTGCTGGCGTCGTTGTCATCATTCGGTTTCATCCCCCCATACTCTGAGGGTGTCCAGGCCATTTGGTTCTTATACATTAAAAACCTATTTTTTGGCATGCGAGGGGATGAAAACCGCATGAATTCGCTAGTTTAGTAGACTTTCCCGCCGACCTCTTCTTGGATCATCCGGATCGCTTCCTCGATTCCGAACGCGCCGATATCGCCGTCGCCGCGGCGGCGGATCGATACCGTGCCGGCGCTCTGCTCGTTCTCGCCGACGACGAACATGTACGGGATGCGCTCCAACTGCGCTTCGCGAATCTTATAGCCGAGCTTCTCGTTGCGCAGGTCCGCGTCGACCCGGAGGCGGGACGCCTGCATCTTCTCCTGTACGTTCTTCGCGTAATCCGAGAACTTATCGGATACCGGAATGACGACCGCCTGCACCGGCGACAGCCACGTCGGGAGCGCGCCGACGAAATTCTCGAGCAGGAACGCCGTCATGCGCTCCATCGTCGAGATGATGCCGCGATGGATGACGACCGGACGATGCTTCTGACCGTCTTCGCCGACGTATTCGAGCTCGAACCGCTGCGGCAGCAGGAAGTCGAGCTGCGCCGTGGAGAGCGTCTCTTCCTTTTTCAACGCCGTCTTGATTTGCACGTCCAGCTTCGGCCCGTAGAACGCCGCCTCGCCTTCCGCCTCGTAGTACGGCAAGCCGAGATCCTCGACGACTTCCTTCAGCATGCGCTGCGACATTTCCCACATCGCGTCGTCGTCGAAGTACTTCTCCTTGTTGTTCGGATCGCGGTACGACAAGCGGAACCGGTAGTCCTCGATGCCGAAGTCTTTGTATACGTGTTGGATGAGCTGCACGACGCGCGCGAACTCTTCTTTGATCTGATCCGGCCGGCAGAAGATGTGCGCGTCGTTCAGCGTCATCGCGCGGACGCGATGGAGGCCCGTCAACGCGCCGGACATCTCGTACCGGTGCATCGTGCCGAGCTCGGCGATGCGGACCGGCAGGTCGCGGTAGCTTCGCATGTCGCTCTTGTACACCATCATATGATGCGGGCAGTTCATCGGACGGAGGACGAGCTCCTCGTTGTCCATGCCCATCACCGGGAACATGTCCTCTTGATAATGCGCCCAGTGGCCCGAAATCTTATAGAGCTCGACGTTCGCGAGCACCGGCGTATAGACGTGGCTGTAGCCGAGGCGCTCTTCGAGATCGACGATGTACCGCTCCATGATGCGGCGCAGCTTCGCGCCCCGCGGCAGCCAGAGCGGCAAGCCTTGGCCGACCTCGCGCGAGAAGGAGAACATCTTCAGCTCGCGTCCGATTTTCCGGTGATCGCGCTTCTTCGCTTCCTCCAAGAGCACCAAATGCTCGTCCAGCTGCGCCTTCTTCGGGAACGCCGTGCCGTAGATGCGCTGCAGCATCTTATTCTTCGCGTCGCCGCGCCAGTAAGCGCCCGCCACGCTAAGCAGCTTGAACGCCTTGATCCGGCCCGTGGACGGCAGGTGCGGTCCGCGGCACAGATCGAAGAACTCGCCTTGGTCGTACAGCGTGATCGGCTCGTCGCCCGGAATCGCATCGAGCAGCTCCACCTTCAGCGGATCGTTGATGCCCTTGAAGATGGCTTTCGCTTCTTCGCGGCTGACTTCGCGGCGCGTGATCGCCAAGTTTTCCGAGACGATGCGCTCCATCTCCTTCTCGATCTTCGGGAAGTCTTCCACGGAGATCGGCGTGTCGAGATCGATATCGTAGTAGAAGCCGTCTTCGATGACCGGACCGACGCCGAGACGCACGTTGTCCGCGCCGTAGATGCGCTTGATCGCCTGCGCGAGCAGATGCGCCGTGCTGTGGCGGAGCACCTCGACGCCCGCTTCGGAGTCGAGCGTGACGATCTCCACGGCCGCGTCTTCTTTCAGCTCGCAGCTCAGGTCGACGGACTTGCCGTTCACCTTGCCGCCTACCGCGTTCTTCTTCAATCCCGGGCTGATCGAGCCCGCGACGTCTTCGACCGTCGAGCCGGCTTCGTATTCGCGAATCGACCCGTCCGGCAGCGTTACTTTAATCATGTCTTTCATCCTCCTCGTGTCTTTGGAAAACAACAAAAAAAGCACCCATCCCCATAGGGACGAATGCTTGCATTCGCGGTTCCACCCTAGTTCGTTCGCTTCCCGCCGTCCGGACGACGCGAGAGGCGCGACGCGCTTCATTCACCTGATTCGTCCGATAACGGGAACGTCCCGGCATCGACTACGGTCCTGCCCTTCGGGGCGGATTCGCCGACGCGGCTCTCGAAGCGGTAAGCGGTTCGTGCGTGAGTCCGGAGGAACTTGCAGCCGAGGTTCCTCTCTCTGGGCGGAGCGGCGAACGCTGTTGTCTTCGGTCGAAGCCTTTGCGCGAAAATATGACATCATTATAGACGCGCCGACATGCGTTCGTCAAGCGTGGACTCGGCCCCTTACTTCCTCCGGCGTTCCTCGATCAGCGGCAGGCAGACGGCGCAATCGACGCACAACTCCGCGCGACCCTCGAATATGGTCAGAATCGTCTTGATCACTTGTTCCTCGGGCGTCTGGGTATGCACGAACAGCTTGCCCGGCGATACGGAAATGAGCGTGCTGACGATGACGTCCTCATAGCTGATGTCCTTGTCGATCAGCTCCACGACGAATTGGTCCATCTGCTTCGTATCGATCGGCAGCATCCGCTCGTTCAGCAGCGTGAAGTCGTGGTTGCCGTGATGGACGACGTGCGCCGCCGGAATTTTCGCCTCTTGAATGTACACGAAGTATTTCAGCAAGGAGATGAACTCTTGGTACTGACGTTCCATCATCCATTCGTCGACCGCGTACGCGACCGAATCGCGCAGCTCCTCCACGTACGATCCGGCGCGAAACCGAAGAAACCCTTCCACGTTCAGGAAACGCTCTTCGCCGAGATACGCTTCGATCGCCTCGGCCAGCTTGGACAAGCGGCGTTCGTAAAACACGTCGACGCCGTCCTCGTTCGTCTTCGCCGCGAGCATGCGGTCGCATTGCTCCTGCACCGCGGCGACGCCTTCCCGGTCCTCGGCCCCGACTTCCTTCGCGATGTACTTCTGCAGCCACTCGCGTTCATAACCTTCTATGACAGCCGCCGCAAGCGGTCGCGACGCAGCCTTGCGGGCTTTCGCGATCGTTTCCTGGCTCGCGTTGGCGATATCGCAGACGATGCCTGTCCCGCCCGTAAGCGGAACTCTGCGAAGCTCGATCCCGTCCGCTACGGGACTCGCTTCGACGATGGCGGCTCGCATCGCTTCCGCGACGCGCTCCGCGTCGATGCCGGCGGGGTTCACAAGCAGAGTGAACAGCTCCATGGTGTTTCCCCTCCCTTCCCTTTCTAAGAGTATATGGTCGCTCTACAGGGGATATACAAAGCAATCGTTGGAAGGGGGGGCGAGAATTTTTTCGGAAAATGTTGTGCATTGCGCGAGGGAGGGGCATGCGTCATACGCTCCGCTGCTCCGGTATGACCCATGCCCTGTTCGCACATGCGCAAACCCAAAGCCTCCCGACGACCCGCCCGCATCATTAATAAAGAAATCGCACTGATCGCGAGGCTGGCCTCAAGACCGGAAGTCGACGCAAAAAGGCCCCGAAGCCGGGGGCGTCGCCTCCCGACAGCTTCGAGGACCTTCGAATCAAGCGATTAATTTTGCATCACGAAATCCTTGTCCACGCCCGCCGATTCGTCGTCGAACGTGCGGATCGTGTTGTATTTCGTATCGCGCTGCGCCGGCACCTTGCCCGCTTCGCGGATCAGCTTCAAGATCAGCTCGATGTTGACCTTGTGCGTCGTGCCCGCGGCGGAGACGACGTTCTCCTCGATCATCGTGCTGCCGAAGTCGTTGCAGCCGAACGACAGCGACTTCTTGCCGACCTCCGGCCCCATGGTGACCCACGACGACTGGAAGTTCGGAATGTTGTCGAGCATCAGACGCGCGATCGCCAATGTCTTCAGGTATTCCTCCGGCGTCGCTTTCTCGGCTTTCAGGTTCGTATTGTCCGGCTGGAACGTCCACACGATGAAGGCGAGGAAGCCCGTCGACGGGTTATTTTCCGCGATGCACTCGTCCTGCGCATCGCGAATGCGAAGCAGATGAAGCACCCGCTCCTCCATCGATTCGCCGAAGCCGATGACCATCGTCGCCGTCGTGTTCATGCCCGCGCGGTGCGCGGAACGCATGACGTCGATCCAGTCGCGCCAGGAGCCCTTCAGGCGGGAAATCTTCTTCCGCGTCCGGTCGTCGAGAATCTCGGCGCCGCCGCCCGGCAGCGAGTCGAGGCCCGCGGCTTTCAGCTCGCGCACGACCTCGTCCGCCGGAAGACCCGACACGTCCGCCATCTTGCGGATTTCCGCCGGCGAGAACGAATGCATCGTGATGTCCGGGAACCGCTGCTTAATGCCCCGCAGCAGGTCCGTGTAATACGAGAACGGCAAATTCGGGTTCGTGCCGCCCTGCATTAAAATTTCCGTGCCGCCGACGTCGATCGTCTCCTGAATTTTCCGGAAGATCGCCTCGTCCGGCAGCACATAACCCTCGTCGGAGCCCGGCTGGCGGTAAAACGCGCAAAACCGGCAATACACGTCGCAAATATTCGTATAGTTAATGTTCCGGCCGATGACGAACGTCGTCACCGGCTCCGGATGAAATTTTTTCATGATTTGGTCCGCCGCGGCGCCCATCTTCTCGATTTCGTCCGACGCGAACAACGCCAGCCCGTCTTCCATCGTCAGCCGTTCGCCCCGAAGCGCCTTGTCCAAAATCGCATCTATGCTCATTATCGGTTCGTCCTCCCCTGTTCTAGCCTTCCTATCATTCTATCACAATTCGATCCGAAAGACAGAACGGTAAGGTTTCCCGCGAGCGCCGACATTACTTCAATTCCGCGGCCGCCGCGTCGAACGCCTGCGCGAGGTCGTCGATCAGATCGTCCGCGTGCTCGATGCCGACCGAGAAGCGAAGCAGCGTCTCGTCGACGCCGACCTTGTCGCGGATGTCCTTCGGGATGTCCGCGTGCGTCTGCACCGCCGGATACGTCATGAGCGACTCGACGCCGCCGAGGCTCTCCGCGAACGCGATCAGCTTGATATGGCGCAGAATCGGCTCGATCGTGCGGGCGTCCTTCATCTTGAACGAGAAGATGCCCGTATTGCCGGACGACTGCCGGTTTTGGATGTCGTGGCCCGGGTGCGACGGCAGCGCCGGGTAGAACACCTCGGACACCATCGGGTGCTCCGATAACCATTGCGATATTTTCAGCGCGTTGTGCTGGTGCCGCTCCATCCGCAGCGCGAGCGTCTTCAGACCGCGCATGAGCAGCCAAGAATCCTGCGGTCCGAGCACCGCGCCGATCGAGTTGTGCAGGAAGGCGATCTTCTGCGACAGCTCTTCGCCCTTCGTGACGATGAGGCCCGCGAGCACATCGTTATGGCCGCCGAGATACTTCGTCGCGCTGTGGATGACGATGTCGCAGCCGAGCTCCAGCGGACGCTGGAAGAACGGCGTCAGCAGCGTGTTGTCGACGATCGTGATCAAGTCCTTCTTTTTCGCCCAAGCGGCGACGCGCTCTACGTCCGTCACCATCATGAGCGGATTCGTCGGCGTCTCGATGAGCACCGCCTTCGTCGAGCCGGGGCGGAAGTGCGATTCGAGCGCGTCGAGATCGTTCGTGTCGACGTACGACGCCGTCACGCCGAAGCGCGTCATGATTTGCTCGATCAAGCGGTATGTACCTCCGTACAGATCGAGGCTGACGAGCAGGTGATCGCCGGACGAAAATAGGGCGAAGATCGTCTGCAGCGCGGCCATGCCGGTGCTGCAGGCGAACCCGGCGTCGCCGGACTCGAGGTCGGCGAACGCCTCCTCGAGCACCTTGCGCGTCGGCGACTTCGTCCGAGCGTAATCGAAGCCCGTGCTCTGCCCGAGCTTCGGATGGCGGAATGCGGTCGATTGGTAAATCGGATAGCTGACGGCGCCCGTCTGCGGATCCTCCAAGGATCCGATCTGCGCGAGGCGGCTTTCGATATGTTTCACTGGTTCACTCGTCCCCTCTTTAAATGTACATTCCGGCGTATACGAAGCTGTCTTCTTCCTTCGCCTGGCCCAGCTCGAACGGCGTTTCTTGGTATACGTAGTAGTTTAACCAGTTGGAAAACAGCAGGTTCGCGTGCGCCTTCCACGTCGAACGCGGCTCGCGAGTCGGGTCGTCCTTCGGGAAGTAGTTTTTCGGCACGGCGATGTCCATGCCCTTCTTCATGTCGCGGTCGTACTCCCACTTCAGCGTCTCCGCGTCGTATTCGGAGTGGCCCGTGACGAATACGTGCTTGCCGTCCTTCGTCGCGGCGAGGTAGACGCCCGCTTCGTCCGACACCGCGAGGATGTCGAGGTCCGGCACCTTTTCGATATCTTCCCGCTTGACGTCCGTGTGACGGCTCTGCGGCACGAAGAACATCTCGTCGAACCCGCGCGTCAGCTTCACGTTCGAGCAAGTCAGGACATGGGGGAATACACCGAAAATTTTCTCCGGCATATCATATTTCGATACCCCGAAGTGGTGGTACAACCCGGCTTGGGCCGCCCAACATATATACATCGTCGACGTTACGTTGCGGTTCGCCCAGTTCATGATGTCCTGCAGCTCGCGCCAGTAATTCACTTGCTCGAAGGGGAGATGCTCCACCGGCGCGCCCGTGATGACGAGACCGTCGAATTGCTCGTAACGGATGTCGTTGAACGTCTTGTAGAACGACTCCAGGTGCTCCGCGGACGTATTTTTGGACCGATGCGTCTCCGGGTGCAGCAGCGTGACTTCGACCTGCAGCGGCGTGTTGCTGAGCAGGCGCAAGAGCTGCGTCTCGGTCGTCTCCTTCGTCGGCATCAGATTCAGAATGACGATGCGCAGCGGGCGGATGTCTTGGCGGAATGCGCGGGATTCGTCCATCACGAAGATGTTTTCGTTCGATAAGATTTCCTTCGCCGGCAGATTGTCGGGTACTTTGATCGGCATGGCGGAACGCTCCTTTGTCCTGAAAGATAGGGATGTCACGGAACGTGGAACATGAAAAGAACGCCTTCCTCAAATAGAGAGAAAGGCGTTCACGGGTATCGGTAACGGCCTTCTCTCATCTCTCAGAAGCCCCTGAATCTCCAACCGTCAAACCAACGGACGACGTGGAGATTCGGTCGATTCAGGTGTTATATCCGAAGGATATACGTTCTGAATCGTAAGCTTCCGCAAGAATTAGCACCGTGCAGGAATCGCGCCGCTTGGGCGTTGCGATTCCGTGCCGGTTGCCGGGTTTCATCGGGCTAGTCCCTCCACCTGCTCTTGATAAGAGTGCGTTCATATTCGGTTTCCAGTTGCGATTACTCTTTATGTTACGGAGAAACCGCCTCGAAGTCAAGAGGGGTGCGGAACCCTGTTGAAACCCAATAGGGACAAGAGTATACTAATCGAGTACTCGCGAGTTTTCATGTTATTTTCGCGGGGAAAATCAGGATGTATCGAGGTGACACGAGCGCATGGACGGAGACCGACCCTGTTGGTTCCAACACGCAGCGACGAACAAAATTGCATATTGGAACGCAGAAGCGATTCTGCCGCCGGCGCGAGCGATCCTACATTGACGATACCCGCGCCCGACTTGCTTCGCACTCGCGACTGCGTTCCTCGACACGAGGAGGAGATCCGCGATGAAAGTCAGATTGGTGCAGCAAGGCGTATTTACACAAATCGAAGACCCGGCGGAAGCGCTCGTTCAACCGGCTAACGGCTTCTACTGGATCGACGCGAGCCCCGAAGAGCTGGAGACGCTCCAACCGTTATTCCACCTTCACGAGCTGGCGGTCGAAGACGTGATGCAGGAAGAGGAGCAGCGCCCGAAGCTGGAAATTCACGAGGGACATTACTTTATCGTCGTGAACAGCATTCGGTTCGACGACGAGGAGTTTTTCTTTCGGGCCGTGAACATGTTCTTAGGCAAGCACTTCATCATTACGGTGACGCGGCAGAAGGTCAACGAGCTGCGCGCGGTGAAGCCGCTGCTGTGGGAGGAAGAAGTCAACTCGCCCGATCAATTCCTCTACCACCTGGTCGACCGGATCGTCGACAATTATTTCAGCGTGGCGGACCGAATCGAAGACAAAATCGAGAAGCTCGAGGAAGACATTCTTCGACATACGAAGAAATCGCATTTGAACGAAATCATCGGTCTCCGCAGCGAGATCTTATATTTGAAGAAGGTGCTCGGCCCGCAGAAGGAAGTGATCGGCATGCTGGCGCGCAAGGAGCTTCGGCTCATCGACGGCACGCTGCAGAAGTATTTCGCCGATATGCACGAGAACGCGCTGAAGGTCACGGAATCGTTCGACACGTTCCGCGACCTGATGGGCAACTTGCGCGAGGCGTACCAGTCGAGCATCGCGAGCCGCGCGAACGAAATCATGCGCGTCTTCACGGCCGTCACGACGATCTTCATTCCGCTGACGTTCATCACCGGCGTCTACGGGATGAACCTGCTGAATTTGCCGGGAGAGAAAAACCCGCATTTCGCCGTCATCTTGATCGTGACGATGACGTTGCTCGCGGTCGGCATGTTCTTTTATTTCCGCAAACGAGAGTGGCTGTGACCCAGCCGCTCTTTTTTTGCGTCGAGTTTTGCCCCTTCGAACGGGAAATCCTCCCTCCCATTTCGCCCCAGAGAGGCAAAATCGCCGGATCCGGCCAAATCGGATGGAGAATTTCCCGTTCAGCCCCTCGTCAAGCCGGATCCAGTTCGAATAAGACGGAGGTTTTCCTGTCTGACGAAATGTTTATTCCTCGCCTGCCTTCGACAGCATCCCGATTTCGACGCCCGCCAGCATCATGATGCCGATCCCGTGATTGTCGTTCACGACCGTCCGCAGATCGTCCATGTAATACCCTGGATCGAAGGAATATCGGGAGCCGCTGCACACCCCGTGCACGTTACCCTGCCGGTCGATCGCCTCCGCGGCGAGCCCCCGCCAAGCGCGATGCGCCGCCGCCGCATAACGCTCCCGCTCCTGCTCTCGGAGCCAGCCGAAGCGCACGCCTCTGGCGAAAGCGTAGGCGAACATCGCCGTACAGGACGCTTCTTCGTATGCGTCCGGCTCATTCAACACCTGACGCCACAGCCCGCTGTCCGATTGCAAGGCGATCACGCCGGCGCAATGGTCGCGGAAGAAAGCGAGCAGCGCCTCCCGGTCCGGATGGTTCTCCGGCAGCTTCTCCAGCAGCTCGGACAACGAGAACAGGCACCAGCCGTTGCCGCGTCCCCACGGCACGCGCGTCGCCTTGCCGTATTTGAAGTCGTAAACGTGCGACATCAGCCCTTCCGGCTCCATGAACAAGTACCGGCGATACAGCAGGAACTGCCTCGCCGCTTCGTCCAACGCTTCCCGGCTTCCGCGGGCGACGGCATACCGCACCAGGAACGGCCCGCTCATGTACAGATCGTCCGCCCACATCGTGTCCGCCGAATACTCCCCGGGGCATCGTCGATAGAACGCCCCGTCCTCGCGGCGCTCCAGCTTCCGAAGCATGAAATCGGCGATCGCGTCGGCGATGGTCAAGTAGCGCGCACTCCCTGTCTGGAGATAGGCTTCGAGCATCGCCGAGCCGAACGAACCGCAGTTGTCCAGCATCCGGATGAGGACGAGCTGATGGTTGACGGACGGGAAGCCGTACCGGTCCCGATCCCATAAGGCGTACTCGTACAAATCCGTGCAGCTGTCGATGTGGCCCAGCGCGTATTCCGTCAGATCCGGCCGGTTCAGCTCGCGCGCGGTCCGCAGCAGCCCGTACATCGTCACGCCGAGCGGATAGTCCCAGCGCGCGTAGTTCGTCGCGCCGCCCGTCGTCCAACGGTTGCTCAGCATGGCGTTCTCGTAATACGGCCGCGCCATCGTCTCCGGAGCGTCCAGCCGCCAATACGTCTGCCCGGCGGCGCGGCCCGCGAGATCGACGGCCGGGAACAGCGCCGCCGTCCCGCACGCCGCTGTAGGCTCCGCCGCGGCGGACGGGTCGAGCGGGCCGGCGTACATCCATGCTCCCGCGCCGCCGTGGACGGGGATCGGCGCCGCGAACGCGAGCGACTCCCCCCCGCGGTACGCCCGCAGCTCGAAGCCCCATTCGTCCGGGCCGCCGACGCAGCGCACGAGCACCTGACGACGACCGGCGTCCGCGGATATCTCCGCGCGGAACGGCCCGGCGGCGGCAACCTCGATCGCCGGCTTCCCGTCAAGCCAGACGGTCGCATTGCCCGACGCCCGGCCCTCCAGAACGATAGAAGACGCGCCGTAAGGCACCTCCAGGACGGACCAACCGTACGCCGCGACCGGCGCGGCGGGCCGGCCGAACATCCGCTCCAGATTGGGGCGCCCCGCCTCCTCCGCCGTCCATGCCGTCCGCGGCAGCCACGTCAGGCCGGTATCCTCCTCGTTCGCGAGGACGTCCGGGAACCCTACCTCGGGGCCGAATCGACGGCTCTTCGCCGGCGCCGTGAACGCCCAGCCCGCGCTTCCCTCCCGCCCTGCGAACGGGGCGAGCACCTGAAGAATGCGCACCTTCGCCTCCTCCGCGCCGAAGCGGCACCCGAAGCCCGCCTCCGTGCGGCGCGCTTCGACGAGCAACGCGTTCCATCCTTTGCGGAACAGCAGCGGCACGACGACGCTCGCGTCCGGCTTCATCTCCTCGGCCGCGCTCGACCGGTACAGCAGCTCCTCGTTCACGTACAGTCGAACCGGGCTCAGCGGCTCGACGACACAATCGATCGACCGCTCGTCGTCGCTCCACACCCGTCCGAGGACGTAAGCGTAATCGCCGTTCTCGGCGGTCGGCAGCTTCGCGGTTAAATCCATATCGTACAGCCCTTCTCGCGTCTGTAGAACGCCGGACGCGGAGAAGGCGCGCATCGCGAAAGGAACGGGCGGGTTCGCGCCGACGTAGCGGGCGGACAACACCTCCAGGACGCGGCGGGCGTCCTCGCCGAACCAATAGCGCGCGCTCTCGCGCGGCTCCAAATCACCGCTCATGCCCGCTCCCCTCCCGACGGCGAAGTTCGAATGCGGATCGTGTGATCATAGGGCGTCAACAAGTTGACGAGCAGCGTCCGGCAATGCGGGGGGTAACCGACATTGTTGATCGTCCTCGCGGTATGTTGCCGCGCCCCCCCGTCCAGCTCGATCCAATCGTCCCCGGCCGCGAGGCGAACCGCCCCGCGTTCCCAGTACGATAAGCCTTCGCCCGCCGGCGACAGACCGTCTCCGGCCGGCTCGCTCCCCGGCTCGAACACGAACGACAGCTGCGTCAGCAACGGCTCCGGCAGCGCGCATCGGACGCGGACGATCCATCCCCTCCCGTCCTCGTCCTCCGTCAGCTCGAGCTCTACCTCGTGCCGCTGCTCGTGAGTCAGCTCCCGCTTCTGATGCGGCAGCAAATACCATGGGCTCGCCGGCCCTCGCGCGCTCGCCGGCAAATCCGTCTCCGCGACGGGGCCGTAGTAGCCCTTCCGCTCCGCCGCCGTCAATCGGTAGCCGGACGGAATCGTCTCGAGCCGCCGCATCTTCACGAAGCCCGGCTCGAAGGACGAGGCGAGCTGCACGGCAAGCAGCCGCGCGGCGCCGTGGCGCAGCGCGAAGAACGCGTTCGTCTCGGTCATGACGGTCGCGCTCGTCGCGCCGTTCCGATGCCGGACGACCGGCGCGCCGAATTCGGGATGGAGCTTGCTGTGATAAATCCGACCGCCGTGGCCGGCCGCCTCCATGCCGTCGAGATACCGCTCCCGAGGGAAAGCGCCGTTCACGACGACCCGATACCGTTCCGGCAGCCGGCCGGCCCGTACGGTTCCGGACCGAAGCTCCGGATACCGCAGCAGCCCGAGCATCGGCTGGTTCGGCAGTCCGCCCGGATGCTTCAGCGCCGCTCCCGCGAGCTCCGCGATCGCTTCGAACAACGGATCGTCGTCCCGGTTCGCCATCAGCTTCGCGACAAGATAATAGGGGCTCAGATCGGAAGCGGCCCCGAAGTCCTGTCGCCCGGAATAATCCGTGACGACGTCGCCGTTCGGATGGATCATATACGCCATCATCCGCAGATTGCGCCGCACCGGCTCCAGCAGCTCGGGCCGATCGAACAGCTCCGCGGCGTAATACAGCACGATATCGCTGACGGCGTTATAGATGCCGTTGCTCCGCTCGGTCCACTCGCCGTCTTCCGTGCAGTCGAGCCCTTCCGCGAGCCACCGGTCCGCGCGCGACTTCAGCTCTACCCGGCCCGTCAGCTTATACAAGAACCCTAGCGCCGCCGCGATGACCCAGCGATGATTCGGCGTGTGACATCCGCCCGTCAGCAGCGCGGGAATCGTCCGCTCCAAGAACGTTCGAATGTCCGCGGCCGCCTCGCGGGCCGGCTCCCAGTCGGCGAGAAGCTCGTACGCTTGCGCGAGGCCGCCGACCACGAAGGCGGTATCCGGCGGCGAGTGCAAATTCGTCCACGGCGGCGAGATGGTGCCGTCGGCATGCTGGGACCGGAGCAGGAAGCGGGCGCTCAGCGCAAGGCGCCGAAGCAGCTCCGGGTCCCGGTAATAGCGCGACCGCTCGCACGAGAGCGCGGCGGTCCATACGCCCATCGTCAGCGGCGTTCCGCCATGGCTCGGCCAGGCGACGCCGTTCGCCGGATCGACGATTCCGCCGTAAAACCGGCTCCCGTCGTCGAGCACCTGCCCTTCCATGCCGCGCGCGGCCCATTCGTCGTTCATGGCGGCAAGCTTCTCGTACGTCTCCACATGGATTCCTCCTATCCTTTGATCGCTCCGATCATGACGCCGTTCACGAAATATCGCTGAAGCCACGGATACACGATCAAGATCGGCACGGTGGCGAAGATGACGCTGGCCGCCTTCAAGCTTTCCGGGACGACGAGCGCCATCTGCGCGCCCTCCATCTGGAGCAAATCCGTGATCATATTGTTTTGGATCAATTGATACAGCTTCAGCTGCAAGGGATACAGCTCCGGACTGTTAATGTACATGAGCGTATCCGTAAAGCCGTTCCATCGCCCTACCGCGTAGAACAAGCTCAACGTCGCGATGACCGGCATCGACAGCGGCAGCATGATGCCGATCAAGCTTCGGAAGTGGCTGCACCCGTCGATCTCCGCGGACTCCTGCAGGCTTTCCGGAATGTTGGCGAAGAATGAAATCAGGATGATGAGATAGAACGGGTTGATCAATCCCGGCAGCACCAGCGCCCAGATCGAATCGAGCAACTGCAAGTTTCTCACCAAGATATATTCCGGAATGAGGCCGCCGCTGAAAAACATCGTGACGACGACGATCAGCATAAGCCCCTTGCGTCCCCTGAGCTTCTTATTCGCCAGCGGATACCCCGCCGCGATCGACAACAGCATGCAGAACAAGGTGTACAAGACGGTCAGCATCACCGTAAACCCGAGCGAACGAATCATCGAACCGTCGGTAAACACCTTGGCGTACGCTTCCGTCGTGAACTCGACCGGAAGCAAGCTCACCTTCCCGGATAGGATCGGCCCGGCCGAGCTGAGCGAGATGGCCGCTATGTGAAGAAACGGAGCCAGACAGATCAACGTGAAGGCGAGTAACACGATAAAGTTGACGGCGTCGAACACGCGGTCGGACGTATGCGTTCTCATCGCGTCCGCTCCTTTCCTGTAATCGAATTCGCAACGCTACATAATGCTCTCGTCGGTAAGCTTCTTAGAAGCGTAATTAGCCCCCAGCACGAAAACGAGACCCACGACCGCCTGGAACAACCCGACCGCGGTCGCCAGCGTATATTGGCCGGATTCGAGTCCGACCCGGTAGACGAACGTGCTGAGCACGTCGGAATATTCGCGGACCGCTAAGTTGCCGATGACGTACGGGCGCTCGAAGCCGATGGAAATCATATGCCCCAGATTGATGATCAGCAGCACGAGAATGGTCGGCTTCAGTCCGGGAAGGGTGATGTGCCAGATCCGTCTCAGCCGGCCCGCCCCGTCGATGCCCGCCGCTTCGAACAGCTCCTTGTTGATGCCGGTGAGCGCCGCCAAGTAAATGATCGTGCCCCAGCCCGCGCTCTGCCAGACGCCGACCGCCAAGTACGTGGTCAGCCAATAGCCCTTGTCGGTCAGGAACGGAATCGCATCGAACCCGAGCGCGGTAACGACATTGTTGATCATGCCGGATTGCGTACCGAACACTTGATAGACGATACCGCCGATGATGACCCACGAAATAAAGTGCGGAATATACAGAATCGTCTGCGACAGCTTCTTGAACCAGATCAGCCTCATCTCGTACAACAAGATGGCCAAGACGAGCGGGGCCGGGAACGAAACGAGCAGGTCTAGAAAATTGAGCATCAACGTGTTGCGCAGCGTGATGTAGAAATCGCGCATCCGGAAAATGTCCCGGAACGCTTCCAAGCCGATCCACTCGCTGCCCTCGATGCCTTGAAAGAAATTAAAATCCTTGAATGCGATCTGAATGCCGTACATCGGCCCGTATTTGAAGATGACGAAATAGGCGAGCGGCAGGGCAAGCAAAGCGTACAACTGCCAATACCTGCGGAGATATACGTTCCAGCTCAATGCGGATTCCTCCTTATGCGCCAGGCTGTTCGGCGCGGAACAAGGCTGCCCGTCCCGCGCCGAGCCCGTACTCCAGTCTGTCGTTAGTCGGCCTTCATCTCTTGATAAACAGCCTTCCGTTCGTCCAGAATCGCTTGGCCTCCGCTCGCCATGTAATCCTTCAACATCGTCTCGTAGACGCTCTCGAACTGTTCCGGCTTCGCCATCGTCGTCTTAACGATCATCTCGTTGAACTTATCGAGCAGCGTCGTGCCGTATTTCGTCTGCGCCGCGATCGGCCGGTCGAGCAGCACCGGCGCGAACACGTCCGTATTCGCCACCTGCTGCGCGGCGTCCACCTCGTCTTGGAATTCCGGCGGCATCTGCATCGCGCGCGCCTTCAAGTTCAATTCCATGCTCCCGAGCTGCTTGCCGTTCGACACGATCACCATGTCGCCTACGTTATACAGCCGATTCGCCGCTTCCTCGGTCGGGTTCTCCACCGCTACCGGGATGCCGTCGACCATCGTGTAATTTTCGCCCTCGACTCCGTTCTGCAATTCGAACAGATTGTCGGCCGTCGCCATCCAATCCAAGTATTTAATGGCCTCGACCGCGCGTTCGCTCGATTTCGGGATCATGATGTACATCCCGTTCGGCGCGTACATCGGCTTGGCGTGTTTTCCTTCCTCGTTGGCGTATACGTCTACCGGAGCGAGAATGGCGCCGGGTACGTTCGTCTGCAGCGTCTCATAGGATCCGTTATCATAGAACGGATTGATGTCGTCCTCGCTGAAAAAGCCGATCTTGCCCGTCGAGACGTCTTCGCCTAATTTCTTTTTGTCTTTATCCAACGCGAAGTCCTTGCTCATCAGACCTTCGTTGTACAGCTTGTTCATGAATTGCAGCGCATCCTTGAAGCCGGGAAGCAGCGTCGGGTAATCGTTGGAGCCGAGCTGCTGCGTAAGCGTATATTTCTCTTCCTCCGTCGTCGGCTTGATGAACGACCAGATCAGCGGCTCGTATTGCGCGGAGGCGATCGTCATGCCGAGCGGAATGACTTGACCTCCCGTGCCGCCGGGATCCTGCTCCTTGAACGCTTTCAACACGGTATACAGCTCCTCCGTCGTCTGAGGAACCGGCATCCCGAGCTTGTCGAGCCAGTCCTGTCGGATGAAGGAAGCGTATTTCCCGAGGACCGAGCGCTTGGCGGGAATCGCGAACTGCACGCCCTTATATTTTCCATACGCCAATACGTCTTCTCCGAGGAACGCCTTCAGGTTCGGGCCGTGCTCGTCGAGCAGCGCGCCGACGTCGGTCAATCCGCCCTGCTCGGCGTACCGATTGAACGTGTTCGGATCGTACGTAAACACGATGTCCGGCACGTCGCCGCCGCTCGCCATGAGGACGTTCAGCTTCTCTACCTCTTCGGACCGCGGCACCGGCACGTATTCCACGTCGATGTTGTTCGGGTCGCCGAATCGTTCTTGAATAAGGTTCGTCATGTAGTTGTCCGTGATGGTACTGCCTGCCGGCGAGTTGCCGCGGTCGAACACCTCGACCTTCAGCGTCACCCGCTCTCCCTGCGCCGCGCCGTCCGTGCCTTCGGCCGCTTCGGGAGCCGCGTTCGAACATGCCGCGAGCAGCAAGGTGCAAGCCAGACCGAACGCCGCTGCCGCTCGTTTCGTTGCCGGAGCAACGCTTGCTCTTCTGATGCCGATCATTGTTCCAACCCCTTATACAAGTTAAGTTGTACCGCGCAGGCGGCCGCCGCATTCGATAACGCTTACAACCGAGGCGGAGACGGCCCGATCGGAATGACGCCAGTATGGCACGGCATCCGGGCGAGCGGCAATAAACTAGTTTCCCATGCATAAACCGGGGCGGAAATTCCCTACATATGGAAAATAAAACCGGATTCGCATGCTAAACCTTTTTCACATATCGCTCGAAATCCGCGTCGTACCGGGCTTCAGCTTCAGCTTGCGGTAATCTCCCGGCGTCACGCCGACGAGGCGCTTGAACACGCGTCCGAACGTTATGGAGTTGGCGTACCCGACCTGTAGGGCGATGCGTTGGATCGATTCCTCCGTCTCCGCCAGCAGCCGCTCGGCGCGATCCATCCGCAGCTCCGCGAGATAATCGACGAACTTCATGTTGTACGCCTCTTTGAAGAGATAGCTGACGTACTTGCCCGAAATATGGAATCGATCGCTCAGATGCTTCAACGACAAGTCGGGATTCTCGAAATGTTCCTCGATATAAGCCTTCAATTCCTTGATCATCGCGAGATGGTTTTTCGTTTCGCGGTGCGCGACGTAGGTGCGGTAGATTTCGGTCAATCGTTCCGACATTTTCGATTTGAGCTCCGCGAGCGTAGCCGCTTCCTCCTCGGCGGCTTCAGGGGCTTCCGCAGCTTGGAAATGCGCCTGCAGCTCCGGCGACATCTCCGCCAGCTCGGTCCCGAGCATATCCATCAACGTCCGCAGCGCCGTTCGGATATCCTCGTCCTTCAGGCGATCCGCCGCCATCCGATCGAACATCGCGTCGAGCGAATCGCGCCACTCGGCGTTCAGCAGTCTGAACGCCTTCACGAGCTCGGCGGCGCATTGAATATACTTATACCATTGCCGTTCGGATTCCCCGGGCAAATCCTCGCTCATCAGAATCGCTTCTTTGCCGAGCGACATCTTGTGCGACAGCGCGTCGAGCGCCGCGCGATACGATCGTCCGACTCCCTCCCAATCCCGCTCGACGGACCCGATGGCGAATAACAAAGACAACCGCAGATGCTCGGCCACCCAATCCCGTCCCTTATCGGCGAACCGCCGAATCGTCTCCCGAAGCGAAGCCGTCTCCCCGTTCCATCCGACGATGACCCCCATCCGATTTTCGGCGATCCACTCCGCCCACGCGTACATGCCCTCCGTTTGCGCCAGCTCCTGCAGCACGTTCGTAAGCGCGAATTTCAACGTATGCTGGTCCCGCGAGGAGAACGCCCGGCTGAAGTCTCGGTAATGTCCGATCTCGACGACGACGAACGCCAATCGCTGCAGCCGCTTCGCCTCGGGAAGCATGCCCAGCTTCTTCAGCCGCTCGGCCGCCGTCTCCTTGGCGAGGCCTTGCATCATATCGTGGAACAGCTGGCGGCGTTGGACGAGCAAATTTTCGCGTTGCTGTTTTTCGAAATCTTCGGTTTGCCGAATGAGCTTCTCCAGCGTCTGATCGATGACCGACAGCTCATCCATCTTCAGTCCGAAATCGTTCTCCGACATTCGGATCGATTCGATCCGATTCATCATGACCCGGATCGGCTGATAGTTCTTCCGCGTAATATAGAGAATGTAGAAAATGGCGAAAACGATCGTCACCAAGCCGACGCCGACCCAAGCGTAGGAGATGACCGAAACCCACATGAACATCTGCCCCGCGGCGATGCCGGTTTCGAACGTCCACCCGAGCGGCTCGAACGTCGCCCGATTGAGCACCTTGCCGCCGTTCGCCGCCGGCCCCTCCCGGTCCGCCGAACGGGTGGAAAACAACAAGCTCCCGTTTTCGTCGCGAACGTCCACGAACGAGACGTCGCCGTCGTTCATCGATCGGATCATCTGCTCGATCGCGTAGACGTCCGCGTTGACGACGAACAGTCCGTCGGAGCCGAAGGGCAGCGGCCACCGCTTATACATGGAAACGACGCGCCGCTCCTGATCGATGCTGAACTCTCGATACGTCCGAATGGACGACCAGCCGCGGAACTCCGGGCGTTCCATCGCCCGCTCGATGAAGCCTCGATCGGCGAAGGTATCCCAACCGACGAGTCCGCTCGTCGTCAGCACTTGCTTGTCTTCGAGTCTGTAAATATACATGGAATGAATCAAGCCGTCGTTCGCCATCAGCTTTCTCATGCTGTCCGCCACGTCGATGACGACCTGACGATCGTCCCGCGTCGTTCTCGCGTTCAGCGCGTCTCGGTATCGGTCGTTCTTCTCGAGCTCCTCGAGCACGTCCATCTCGACCGCTCGCAAGGATCGGGACAGACGGTCCAGCATATAGTCCGTCGACAATCGATCGGCCTTCACGGTTTCCTTATGCGAAATATCGTTCACGAGGATCAGGGACAGGAAGATCAGAATCGTAACCGTAAAGAAGAAGATCGGAAAATACGAAAGCAGCATGCGGCGGTACCAATTTTTCTTCATGTCCACACCACCTTTTCTTTGAAGGGAAGCGCTTTCCTATGGACATTTTAAAAGATAACGGTACCCTAGGCAAATCATTTTCCTGCCGCCTCTCCTCCGTTTCGCCGCCGAAAATGGAAGGACGGCCAAATCGCCGCGCGGCGAATCGGCCGTCCCCCCATCCATCCGATGCGTACCTTCGCTTACCCCGCCTTCGCCGCGGTCTCGTCCTTCCGCCGACGGAAGCGAATGCGCAGCAATCGCAGCCATTCGTACGCGCGGTCCGACGGGACGTCCTTCCATAGCTCCTCTTCGTTCAGCTTCTGCAGAATCGGCTTCAGGTATCGGTCCCCCGCCTGCCCGAACAGCTGAAGCACGCGCGCCTGCTGCTCCGACGGCACGTCCTTCGTCTCTACCGCGATGACCGGCTCGACGTCGTAGCCCTCCTTCTCCAGCTCCTCGAGCAGCGCCAGCGCTTCCCGCCGCGGCAGCGACGCGCTCGTCTTCAGCGTCTCGAGGTCGGTGCCGTTCAGCGCCGCCTCGAGCACCGCGTTCCGCTGCTGCTTGCGCTGCCGCTCCCGCTCGACGAACGCCTCCTGCTGCTGATGCAGCCACAGCTTATACTGAGCGTAGTCGATGCGTTCCGGCACCCAATCGAGCGGGAACGTCGTCTCCCGCGCCGCCGCGCCCGTAATCGCGAGCAGCTCCTTCCCGTACAGGTCCGCCTTGAACGGCCCGAATCCGGGCAGCTGCAACAGCTCGTCCGTCGTCTGCGGCAGGAAGGCGCTAAGCATGCCGAGCAGCCGGTTCGTCGCGACCATGTAAGGCGCCTTGTTTTCCTTGCCGGCCTGCTTCCGCCGCCATTCCCGCAGCGCCTCGTACACCGCATCGTTCTTGAACGCGTCGCCGTAATATTGCAGCTTCTGCACCCACTCCGAGCGGCCGTTGATCGACTGCACGTCGCCCGTTACGTTGTCGAGCAGCGGCGCGTAGCCTTCGGACATCTTCTGCAGCAGCTGTCCGCGGAACGCCGTCAGCATCTCGTTCCATCCGGCGCCCTCGAACCAGCACATCTCCGTCGTCTCCCCGCTCTCGTCCGGCTCGTTCCAATACACATGCCATACGCCGGAGTCTTCCCCGATCGTGACCTGCGCTTGGACGACGCCGCCCTCCTCCGTCCGCTTCTGCAAGCTGTTCATGAATACCCAGTTCATCCGTCAATGCTCCCCTTCCTAGGAAAATGATGATCCTCGAACGACGACAAAAAAAGCACCCCACTTACCTAGGTAAGTGAGGTGCTTCCTCGCCGATCACGTTCAATTGCCTTCACTATATCACGCGCCGAACGCGCTGGCAAGCCTAATTTTACCTTCGTACACTTAATACGAACCCGGCGCGGACCACCTTATTATAATCGTATATAGAGCGGCCGCGGCGACGACGACGCCGGCGAACCCGAGCGCGTATACGCCTCGTCGGGACGCCATCTCGCGCACCTTCCAAGCTCGCTTGCCGCGTTCGACCGGCCCGATAAACACCGCTACCATTACGTCCATCCACCACAGCATGATCGCTTGCAATTTGCGCATTCGCGTCCCTCCCCGCCGCCGTCTTTGCCGGAACCGCCTCGCTCCGGTATAATGGTTGAATTACTGTTTTATACGCCGAACGGCTCCCAAAAGTTTCTCCCGAAGGAGGAAAATCCATGTCGAACGATTTCGATTTTTTATCGGACAGCACCGAACAAACCAGCACGCGTTACGTTACCATGGTGACGCCGAAGCTGAACCGGTTCGACCTCGCGATCTTGACGACGAACCGCTTCTACGGCAAGAAGCTGATCATCGACATGCAAAGCGGCATCTCCGCCATCATCGGGCCGGACGACCTCGACGAGGAAGGCTTCTTGGAGCACCGGTTCCGCTTGAACGAAGAGCAAGCGGAGGAACTTCACGAATTCCTGTCGCAAATCGTCGGTCCGATTTCGTATCCCGACGATTAACGTTCATGAAAAACCTCCCTCCCGGACACGATAAGGAAATCCCGGGAAGGAGGTTTTTTGTATGGCTTTTCTGAAGGAAGATCGCTCGGAATATACCGACGTATCGACGGTGGAATCGCAGCGAAACGACCTCACCTTCGAGGAGTTTCCGGAAGGACCGTACGGCTCGAGCCTGATCGTCGAATCGATCGGCAAGAGCGGACCGTGGCGCGAAGACCAGCGGCCGCCGAACCGGTTCAATTACGAAAACCGGGAGCTTCACGAGGGGCTGCCGCGTCAATTTCCGGGCGCCCATCCGACGCACGACGAAGAAGGCAACGAAAGCGCGTTCGATGCAGGCATTTAATCGTCAAGGCGCGGCGAACGAAAAAGACGGCCTCCGGGGCGCAGTCCCGGAGGCCGTTTTCCAACTCGTTAAACAATATCCTTCAGCAACCCGCGGAACTCCAGCTCCTCGAACTTCGCCCCTACGCGCTCCGGATCCGGCGCCCAGCGGCAAGCGTCGATCTCGCACGTCAGCGGCACTTCGCAATAGATCGTGGCCAACTCGCGGCACAGATGCAGCATGTCGAGGTCCGCTTCGATCTTCTTCTTGACCGAAGCCGACAACGCGTCGAGATTCGCGAGGATGCCCTCGATCGTCTCGTACTCCGACAGCAGCTTGATCGCCGTCTTCTCGCCGATGCCTTTGACGCCAGGGTAGTTGTCGCTGCTGTCGCCGATGAGCCCCTTCAAGTCGATGACCTGCGGCGGCGTCAGCTGCTTTTCCTCCAGCAGCGCCTCGCGGTCGTACACCGCGTAGTTGCCGAAGCCCTTTTTCAACATCACGACTTTGACACGATCCGAGACGAGCTGCAGCAAATCATGATCGCCCGTCAGGATGAGCACGTCCATCTCGTCGCCGTACTTGCGCGCGAGCGTGCCGATACAATCGTCCGCCTCGTAGCCGAGCACGCCGATATTCGGAACGTCGAGCGCTTCGACGACTTCTTTCACGAGATCGAATTGCGGAATGAGATCGTCCGGCGCTTCCGGCCGGTTGCCCTTGTACGCCGCGTAACGCTCCGTGCGGAACGTCTTGCTGCTCATATCCCAGCAGACGGCTACATGAGTAGGTTCGTATGTACGGACCGCATCGGTCAAATACCGGACGAAGCCGTGAATGGCGTTGACGGGCACGCCCGATTTCGTCTTGCGCACGTACCCGCCGTACGCGGACGCGAAGTAAGCGCGGAACAGCACCGCCATGCCGTCGACCAATAACAACGAATTGGACACGAAGAAACCTTCCCCTTTGCTTGCAGACGGAAGCCTGCTTTTCTAGCATTATACCACAGTAGAAACCTACAAAGTGGAAACGACTCTCGCAGGGAAATAGTTCCGAATCGACTCGTTTCGACTCGTCCGCCTACAAAAATCATCCCGCTCGCAGTATAATGGAGTTAGCCCTATTCCCTACCGTCACACCCAGCGCGGATACCGAGGGCGATATGTCGACGATAAGGAGCGTGACCTCGGTATGACGAGCGAACAACAAGAATTGGTGCGGATGATCAGACAAGCGATTACGGAAAGCCACGATGATCTAAAACAGGAAATTCAAGGACTTCGAGCGGAATTGAAAGCGGAAATCCAAGAGGTTCGGGCGGAACTGAAAGCGGAAATCCAAGAGGTTCGGGCGGAACTGAAAGCGGAAATCCAAGAGGTTCGAGCCGAAATCCAAGAGGTTCGCACGGAGCTGCAGGCGGTTCGAACGGAGATGAACGCTCGCTTCGAGAAGGTCGACGAAGGCATGGACTACGTCCGGGAAAAAATCCAAGAACACGACGAGGACATCTTTCGAATCAAGCGATTGCTTAAAGCGGTAACCTAATCCTACGATAATAACATTCAAATGATCGGCCTCGACCCGTACGCCAACGGATCGAGGCCGTTTCGTCGTTCAGCGGATATGCGCCGTTACTTCCGCCATCCGGCGAAGGTCGGCCTCGGACAGCGCTCGGTCGAACACGGCGAGCCCTCCGAGCAAGCCGGTGTAGAAATTCCCCGGTTCGCCGGAACGATCCACCGCGCCGACCGTAAAGTCCGCGCCGTCCTCGCCCCCGTCGAAGATGCCCCCGTCGTACGGATACGGATTGAACGTGTCCCGTTCGTCCAGACGGCCGTCCAAGTACGACCGAGCCGCCTTGCCGTCGTACGTGAACGCGACGAAGCGCCATTCCCCGAACGGAACCGGCGTGCCGCCGATCGAAGCGTCCATGCAGTACATATAGCCGGGCGTCGGTCCGCCGACCGAGGAGACGTGCCCGCACACCTGCTGCGAGCTGTTCCATATTTTCAAGTTGAGGAACAGGCAATATTGCCGTTTCCGCCGCGTTTCGTCCCAAAAACCGGCGACCGCCTCGCAGCCGTCGTAAGCGACGGCTTCCCGTTTCACCCAAGCGGCGACGGTCAGCTGCGCCTGCGGCCCATGAAGGTTCAGCGCCGGACATCGTCCCCGCGGGATGCGGAACCATTGGCCGAAGCGCAGGTACGCGGCATACGGCCCGAACACGCCGTCGGCCGCTCGCTCGATCGGACCGTTCCTCTCTTCCAGCCGGTATTCGCAGCGCCCCTGAGAAACCCTATCCGCCCCCGCTTCCTCGCGAAAATCCCAAAAGGCGAGAAGCCCCGGAACGGATAAAATACGCTCCGTTTTCGATAGACGATTCATCCCTCGCAAATCACCTCCATAATTCTAGCGTGATTCAAGCCGTTCGTGCGGATGCCCTCGACGCGAAGCGCGGTCACGCCTTCCAACGCGACGTCGAACCGCAGCACCCGTCGGTAATTGTCGCGAACCGACGCGATCGTCTCCGCGCCTCCGGCGAGCTTCGCGACCACGCGGCAGTCCTTCACCGTCTCCGGCTGCGGACGTCCCCAGCACATGCTCCGATAATGGGAATCTTGGTGCGTTAAGGATAAGTGGCGATGCAGCCCGGTATCGAAGATGAGCGTAACGGAGGACAACCGCACCGGTACGTCCCAAGTCAGCTCCAGCCATGGATCGGGATCCCGAGGATCGGACATCCACCGGTGCGTCCCCGGCTTCCGCAGGTCGGGCCGCACGCCTCGCTCGCCGTGCACCGCGCGCGTCATGCCGTCGACGACGCACGAAGCCGGCCCTTGCGCCTGCTCGGAGGAGGCGGCGACGCGAGCCGAAACGGCAAGATTGCCTTCCACGACCTTCCCGGGAAGGAACGCGCCCTGCCGAAGCAGCCGCTGCTGCGCCGTACGGATCGACGACTTGTCGTTCCACGCTTGGTCCAACGGCCTGCCGGCCTGAAGCGCGACCGCGGCGAACGTGCCGAGCCCTTCCCCCATCGCCGCGCAGGTGGCCATGACGCGGGTGCTGGAGAAGGCGATATGCGTCGCGGAAGCGTTCCTCCCGGCGAACATGAGGTTCGAGACGTTCCTGCTGACAAGCGACCGCAGCGGAATGCCGTACAAATACGGCGTATACGGCTGGCTGCACGGCTCTTCGTCTTTCGCGTCGATGCCCGCAGGCGGGTGCGTATCCATCGGCCACCCGCCGTAGGCGATCACGTCGTCGAAGTCGACCGCTCGTTCGATATCGTTCTGGGTCAACACATGCCGGCCGATAAACCTTCTGGATTCCCGCTTCCCGGGAAGAAACCCGAACCAATCGAGCGCCCACGTTTCCGACTCGGGATGATGGCCGCTGTTTTTGATATGATCCCAGACGCCCAGCAGAATCGCGAGCAGTTCGTCCCGGATCGCCTCGTTGTCCTTGATCGTGTCGATCGTTCCGCCGGTTTCGACCCACCAATACCCGTATTCCCAGCTGCCATGGTCCCGGAAGCGCAAATCTTCCTCCGTAAACTTTCGGGCCCAAGGTGGGGGAACGAACGGCATGGACCGCCCCGTATCTCGGGCCGTAAACAACAGCGAGGACCCGAGACGGCGGGCGTCCCGGGCCCGAACCGCGCCGGATTCGCCGTATTCGTCCCCCGCTTCCCGGCCGGTCGTGTACAGCGCTCCGGCTTCGAATCCCAATCGTCCGTCCCCCGTGCAATCGGCGAACAGCTCCGCCTCGATGGCGAAACGATCCTCCGTGCTTTCCCGAACGGCATGGACGCGCCGGATGCGGTCTCCGTCCATCTCCGCGCCGACGACCGCCGTATTCAGCAGGAGTGTAAGATTCGGCTCCGCGCGGCACTTTTCGTACAAGATCAGATCCAGCATGCTGGCGCTTCGCTGCGGGTTCCGCACCGAGCATTCCAGCATGATTTCCTCGACGATGCCGGTCTCCCTGGCTTCCGTCTCCAGCTCCTTGCCCCGGACGGAGGAGCCGGATACGTGCATCCGGACTTCCGAGGAAGCGTTGCCCCCCAATACGGGACGGTCGTGGCAGAGCACGACGTTCGCGCCTCCCCGGCTGGCCGCGATCGCCGCCGCGACGCCGGCGAACCCTCCCCCCGCAACCAGAAGCTGCGTCGTCATCCGCTTCGTCTCATCGTTCCTCATCGTTCCTTCCTCCTCCCAGCACATAAGCTTCTAAGGCCGCCGCGAAATCGGCGCCGAACCGCCGGCAGCTGTGCGGCGTGACGGCGCCCCCCTCGACTCCGAAGTACGGGAGCTCGAAGGAGAAGGCCAGCCGCGCGCCCCGCCGCTCGAAGAACGAGCTGCAGGTGCGGTCGTTCGGCTGATTCCAATCCTCGCCCGCCTCGATGTCGTGCGCCCCGTCGTACCGCAGTTCGTTCGCAGCCGCCTCCGAACGGCTCGTCGCGCGGACCAACAGCGCGCCGAACCGTTCGATTTCCTCCTTCATCGGCGAACGGCGCTTGACGATGAACGGTCGGTCGTTGCGGCCTCCCCATAAATACGGGCTATGGAAGTCGATGCCGACCTCGAGGGGGAAGGCGCTCGCGTAAGCCATCAGCGCCGCGGTCGAGCGGTAGAGAGGGCGATCCGTATAATCGCGGTTATGGTCGTGAGGCGCCCGGCCTTTGCCCTGATCGCCCCGTTCCGCGCCGTCGAGATCGACGAAGGGCACGTAATGAAGTTTGCATTGCGTAAGAAGCCGCGAATGCGGCGATTGCAGGCAATGCTCCAGGAAGCCTTCCATCGCGTAGCCGGATACGGCTTCGCACGCGTGTTGGCGGCAGGCGATCAAGATATGCCTCGAGGCGGAGTCGTCCCCGGCGACGAGCAGCGGCAGCGCGCGGAGCCGCTCGGACACCGCCAGCACCTTCCGGCGGACGAGCGGATGCGGGGTCATGCGAGCGTAAAACGATTCGAAATGGTGCAGCTGGTACGGGATGCAATAGCTGAAGTACGCCTTCTCTCCGGCTTCGAACGCGTACGCGAACGAAGCGCGAGAGCTTCTCGAGGCGTCCACGCCGAGCCACGTCCATTCGATGCCGTCTCGACTGTACGCCGGCCCCCACGGTCCTATCACCTCGCCGTTTGCGAACTCGAACGTGACGGTGCGGGCTTCGACGGCGATCGCGGCGAAGCCCCAGTAAAACCACCAGCCCGTCGTATCGCGCAGCTGCTGCTCGAGCGTTACGACGCCGGACTCTTCCGAGACGACGCGAATGTTGCCTCCGGCATAATCGTCTTCGATGGCGATGCCGTTCATCTTACGCCCCCCTGACGCGCGGAATCGCAGCATCCGGCTTCATCCAAGCCGAATGCTGCGAATCGTGAATCGCTTATTGGTTATGCGGTACCGTTACGGTCGCCTCGACCGTCGCTACGTTCCCCGCGACGTCCGCGATCGCATACGTAATCGTGTAAACGCGCCCGCTTCCGCCGTCGGACCGCTCCGCCCGCAGCGAGATGCTCGTATCTTCCGTTCCGTATTCCGCGTCCGCGACGTCGCCCGGCACGTCTTCGCCGTCCGTGCCTTCGTCCGGTTCGCTGCTCGCAATCGAGACGAGCCGGACGGACGCGACGCCCGAGCCGCCGTCGCCGTCGTCGGACGTCACCGTCGCCTGGATCGGCCTCAGCTTATGGTTCGGCGGCCAGAGCACGGCGACGTCGAGCGCGACCGCCGCTTCCGGCGCGGTCTTGTCGATGGCGATCGTTGCGCTTTGCGTCGCTTCCGCGTGACCGGCGTTATCGAAGCCGCGATATTCGAGGACGTGCGCGCCGTCTTCCGTCAAGACGATCGGCTCGGCATAGACGGTCCAGTCGCCGCCGTCGATCCGATATTCCGTCCGGTTTACGCCGACGGAATCGTCGGCGGTCGTCGCCAGCGCGACCGTCACGTCGGACGTATACCATCCGCCGCCGCCGTTCGGCTCGCCGGGCGAGATCGACGCCGACGTTTCCGGACCTCGGAGAACCGTCACGGATACCGCCGCCGTCGCCGTGCCGCCGGAAGCGTCGGTCGCGACGACCGTGAACGCGTCCGGTCCGACGTAGTCTTCGTTCGGCGCGTACGTCCAGTCGCCGCCTTCCGTCACGGTCGCCGTACCGTGGAGCGGCGCCGTCCCGAGCGCGAACGTCAGCGCGTCTCCGTCCGGATCCGTTCCGACGATCGTGCCGGAAGCGACCGTATTTTTCACGGTCGAGTAGGTAACGTCGGTGACCGTCGGGGCTTCGTTTTCGGCAAAAAACCGATTCTTCAGATCGGCCGTCCGCGCGTCCTCGGCGTCGTACCGAAGCTCGAACCACTCGTCGACGTGAGCGTACGTCTCATCGACCTCGGCGGCGCTCATCGCGTCCAAATTCGGAATTTCCGCGCCCTTCGCTTCGCCCTCCGCGATCAGCGGCTGCAAATACCGATGGAAGAAGCGCTCGTCGTCCGCATCCCCGTTCAGCCACGTCGCGCGCAGCGTCGCGGAAGTTTCGTTAAATTTCGCCCACGCTTTCCGGATCACGTTCTTCTGGATGTTCGTCCGCTGTTCCGCGGTCGGCGCCTGGATGTCGAGCACGTTGAACCGGCCCGCCTGATGCACTCGTCCTCCCCATGTCGGCGAATGAGACGGCGACCAGCGGATCATCGCGAATTCCCAATCCTCGCCGTTCAACGGGACGTGTTCATAGTACGTCTCCCACGGGATCCGCACCACGGTGCCCCAGCCCGTCGGTATTTCCTCGTTCACGACCGTGACGTTGCCCTTCAACGGACGGTTCTTTCGGTATTCCGTCTGCCATTCGAAATAATCGACCGGGCCGCCGTTCGTCGGAATAATCATCTGATGGTAGGGAAGATCGCCATGACCGGTCTGCAGGAAAACCTCAAGGGAGCTGTTCTTCAATACCCCGTTCGCTTCCCGCTCCTGCTCGTTCGACTGGAAGAAAATATTCATTCCTTCCTCGTTATAGACGATGTAGAAGCCAGTGTCGCGAGGGCCTCCCGGCGCGATCGGCGTTTCCACCCAATATTGCACGAACCGATTTTCCTTGTACTCCGGGTTGTCGAAATAATCGCTGTTGTACCAGTCCATCGGCGTAGACAAATCTTCCGCCGAATACGTCACTTCGTACGTCAGCTTGCCTGCGTCGGCCGCGGACGCCGCCGGCACGCTCGAAGCGATCAGCGGGAGCGACAGCAGCAGCGCCCCAAGGCGTTTCGTAGTTTTCAACATGGATATCCCCCCTTATTCCGCGTCGGCCAAGTCGATCAGCTTCGTAATATGGTGAATCATTTCCAGTCGAATCAGATCTGCGTTCGTCGAGCGTTCGTCGGTCGCCTCAAGCCAGGTCAGCGCCTTGTTCGCGGCGGCGGCGCGCTCCGGATCGCCAGAAGCCGCTGCGTCCGCGGCCAGCTGCTTCAGCTTCGTCGCATAGCGGATATCGTCGATGCCCTCGCGGAACCCTTCCCACGCGAGCGTGTCGATAATGTCCGTCTTCGTCGGGTATACCAAGTTCAGAGCCCGGAACGTGCCGTCGATTTCGTCGTTCCACGTGTTGAGGAAGTTCTCGTAATAAATGTAGTTGTAGGTAGCGTCATAATTTGCTTTATAGAGCCACATGCCGTGGCGTTGCCGCATCAAATCCGGATTTTCCGGGCCGGTATGCGGATACGCGTAGTTCGTAATGCGCTTATCTTCGCCGAACGCGTGCCAAGCGGCCGCCTTCTCCCGCGTCGGGTCTCCGACCCAGTTGATGAAGTCTTCCTTGATCTCCAGGTCGAGATGCGAGTCATGCCCCGTCGCAAACATCTTCACGCCGAGTTCTTCTTTGGCGTATTGCCACATTTCCTGCTGCCATTGAAGCAAGTTCCAGCCCGCTTCGTCCCAACCGTCGAAGTACAAATTCGAATGGCCGACGATGTTCGTTACGGCATCGTATATTCGGGCGAGGTCGGTTTTGTGGGTTTCGATCCCCGTGCGCCAGTTGTTGTAATGCTGCTCCATCTTCAGTCGATTCGGTTCCGTCGGATTCGCCTCATAGGCCGCCTTAGCGGCGACATAGCTGTTGTATTCGTTAAAGAAATGATAAGGCGCGAACGCCGACGCGGAGCCGAAGAGCGGATCCAGATCGAGTCCGGCTTGCCGCATCAATTCGATCTGACGAATAAAATGCTGCGGTTCCGAAATTCGATAGATCGGGCCCGGAATATTGACGGCATTGTGTTCGGCCATGTTGCGATACGTGTTCAGCAGCTTCTCGTCGACGAGCGCGCTATTCCCGCCGCTCGCATCCATATATTCCTTGACGCGGCTCTCGTGGTACAGCATGACGTAGAAATCTTTGTCCAAGTTATAGTACGTCTTCGGGTCCGGCAGCTCGAACGGTAGTACCCTTATTTTCAGTTCGAGCTCCCCTGCGGGAACGCCGTCCGCCGTAATGCCGATCGTGCCCGTGTAGATCCCTTCCGGCGTACCGGCGGGCACCTTCGTCGTCACCCACATCTGCTTCGACTCGCCCTGCTTCAGCGCGATCGGCAGCAGCGTCGGGCTGTCGGCGACGGGCTCCCGCAGGTGATCGAACTTCTTCGCCGGCTTCGTGAAGACGTCCACGTACTGCGAGCCGGTCGGGTAATCGACGCGGAGGAAGTTTTTCTTCTGCGCGTGGTCCACGAGGATCAGATTTTCGTCGTGCAGCAGCAGTTCGGGGGTCAGCACGTCTTTGGTCGCGTCGTAGAAGTAGCTTTGCCACGCCGTCCCGCCTTGGTACCAGGTCTTGACGACGTGCATGTCGACGGCGGTGGCCGGGATCGTCCCGCCTTCCCCTTGCAGATCGCTAACGTTGAACGCCACCGAACTCGCGTCGCGCAGCGGGGCGAGCACGAAGGAAGACGCCTCGTATTCGTCTTGCGCGGAGACGACTTTCAGCGAATCGCTCACGGCGCCGTCCGACGGCAGCGAATCCGGCAGCCGCTTCTCCGGGCTGAGCGCCGGCACCTCGTACACGACGAACGGCGAATTCGTCCACAGCTCGGTCCCCTCGACATCGGTCGCTACCTTCAAGGCGTACGCCAGCTTGCGCTCGGCGTCCGCGGCGCCGCTGTCCGCCAGCGCGTCTTCGATAAATCCCTTCAGCTGCGGACGGCTCGTCGTCTCCGCCAGCTGCTGCAGACGAGCGATCGTCTGCGATAAGGACGCATTCCCTTCCGTCGCCGCCGCCTTGTTCGCCGCCGCCGGCGAGACGGCGGCGATCGCAATGCCGAAGATGCAGGCGAAAATCAGAAGACGTCGTTTCAACATACGAAATTCACTCCTTCTTCGATCGAATGGGTTCCTGGGGTTAGCTTTCGACTTCCTATCGGCGATTGGCTCCGGCGATCCCCCCTTTCCTTAATTTTAATAATGGAAGCGCTTGCATCTGACGATGCTCCCGTGCCGCCGTGCCGCCGAGCCGCCCGGAAGCTCGAACGGTTTGTCCGACTTCCCCCGCCTCGCAGCCGCCTCGGCCTTGGACCCAAAGATGCACGTCGTTATACCATAAGCATACAACCTCTTGGGTGGCCCAACTAGTTCCACTTTTGTTTCATTTTGTCATTTCATTTATAATAATTTTCCGTACGGTGTTGCCTTCGCGCCATCGGCACAATAACCGGGAATGCTCATAAGGCAAATGCGGATTCGCGATCCGCCACAGCATCCGGTCCGCCGCCCTCGCCCCGGTATCTCGGACGGGAAGCGCGGGGCAGGTAATATCCGGAAACGCGGCGCTTTCCGACGTCTCCAGACTGACGACGGACACCTCGTCCGGAACGACGATGCGCAGCGCTTCGCACGCCGCCGCGACCCACGGCAGCAAATACTCGACGGCGCATATGACCGCGGTCGGCCGCATGCGCTCCCGCTTCTCGGCGAACGCCCGGATCCATCGCTCCAGCGTCGGCGCCGGCTCCAGCAAGCATTCCCGCGGATCGAGCCGAATGCCGTTGTCCGCCAGCGCTTCCTTGAACGCTTGCCATCGCAAGCGGAACCCCCGATGCCCCTCGATATGACCTGCGTACACGATCCGGGTATGCCCCGCTTCCGCGAGAACGCCGACGCAACGAGCCATAGCGTCGTATACGTCCCAGACGACGCTGTCCGCCTCGACGCCGACCTTCGGGTAATTCAGCAGAATTTTCGGGGAGGGCAGCTCCAGCAACGTCTTCTCCAACGTCGGAGACAGTAACGGAGCGATGAATATTCCGGATGCGTAAGGAATGCCGCTCCGCTCGACCCACTCCCGCAGCGCCGAAGGCGTCCTCGCCCGAACGGGGCACGCGATTCGATCCAACCGGTGCCCGAGCTCGGCCAACCGTTCGCGGATGCCTTCGCCGAGAACGTCTACGATCCCGTCGTCCCCCTCCGTCGCCAACACGAAACGATGCTGCTTCCCGCCGGAAAGCGCGACGCCGCCTATGGTCAGCGACAGCTCTTGCGCTTTCGTGCGATAGCCCAACTCTCGCGCGGTGCGGAACACTTGCCGCCGGGTTTCTTCCGACATGCCGCGTCGGCCTCGGAGCGCTTTGGAAACCGTATGGACGGTCAGTCCCAGCCTCGCCGCGATGTCCTTGAGCGATACTTCCTTCCTACGCTTCATGTTCATCCCTCTTTCCCCGGGGAGGGCACGCGCCGAAGACCGCATGCCGTTATCGTTCGATCGGGAACATGCCGCTTCGCAATCGGGCGTAGCGGAACCTGCGGAAGCTCGCGGAGGTGACCCCGGCCGCGTCCACCTCGACGGAAGCTCGGGCGATCCTGCCGTAGGACGACTTCCATTGTACGGCGCCTTTGACGACGATATACCGCATATGTTTCAAGTGCAGCCCTACGCTTTCGATCGCCGCCAGGTCGAACGCCGGCACGCGTTCCGTCGTTAAGACGACATAGACGCCGCCGCAATCGACGACGGCCGTATTCCCCATATATTTGGGTTCGCCGGTCCGCTCGCTGCGGTAATGGCCGTCGCTGAGCCGCGCGACGGTTCCCCGAATGGCGACGCTCTCCCCGTGAAGGCGGTCCGTCTTCCCGCCGACCTTCGTCGCAAGCGTGCCGCCGATGCCCGCCTCGATCGCCTCCAGCACCGCTTCGGGATCGGCGAGCATGACGACGGAAGGTTTCAATCCATGTCTCAGGATGGCCGCGAGCACGTCCGTTCCGTCGCCGGAAGAGCCGCCCCCCACGTTATCGCTGGAATCGACCAATACGATGGGATAGGCGTCCGACGCTTTCGCGAGGACGACCCCCTCGTCCGGGGAAGGCAGCGCGACGGCGAACCGTTGCTCCATGGCCTCGAAGGCGCTCCCGATGTCCCGGGCCCGACGTTCCGCGCCGGCCGCGTCCCCGTTCGTCGTCACGATAAATCCCATTCCCGCCCAATAGACGTCGGCGTAAGGGAAGCCGCCGGTGATCGTCACGTTGATGACGCCCGGTTCCTTCTCGATCCGATGCGCAAGGTCGATGAGCGATTTCATAGGCGGGGCGTCCGTCAGCATGGATTGTACCGCCGGCATGGCGGAAGGCTTGTAGAGGGAAGGGGTCGGCGAGAGGTCGCCGAGAAGTATGCCATGAAGGATGTCTACCGCTTCCACGGCCCTGGGGTAATAATCGGTGTGCGGGTACGTGTCGTATCCGACGAGACAATGCGACAAGCGAACCATCTCGGGGCTGACGTTGGCATGAAGATCGATCGTGCAGACGATCGGCATGTCGGGGCCGAACCTCTCCCGGCATCGCCGCAGCAGCCAGCCCTCCGCGTCCTGCTCCTCGGATGTGACCATGGCGCCGTGCAGCACGAGCAGAATGCCGTCCGCGCCGGCATCCAGCGAAGCGACCAATTCCTCTGCAAGCTGCAGGAACAACGCGTGCTCCACCACCCCTCCGGGAACCGCCTCCGCGTATAACGCAGGGGACAACCGGACGCCCAGCGCTTCCGCTCGGTCGATGATCCCGCCCCACGTCCCCTCCGTTCCTCGGTAGCGATCGATGATGTCCCCGCCCCTCAGCAGCGCGCAGCGTTGGAACTGCGGAAGCTCCGTTCGCAAGGCGACGAACGTATTCGTTTCGTGAAACAGTCCGCCGACGGCGATGTTCATGGATTTCCCCCCGCCTCTTTCAGCTTTCTAACGCTTCTTTCGAACCGATGCGCCGTGTCGTCCACGTCCGCCTCCGCGTGCGCCGCGGACAAATACCACAGCCCGCTCGGCCGGACCATAACGCCTTCCCGGAGCAGCTGTTCGGCCAGCGCGGCGAACCGGGCGGCGTCCCGGCGAACGAATTGCTCATACCGCTCCACCGGCCGCTCCTCGGCGAACATCGTGTGGAACACCGGTCCGCAGCGATTCACGACGAACGGGAGCCCTTCGCGGGCAGCGATCTCTTCGAGCGCGCTCGTCAGACGAACCGTTAACTCCTCCATCCGGCGATACGCCGCTCCGCCGTCCTCTTCCAGCGTTTCGATCGTGGCGAGGGCGGCTGCCGTGCAGAGCGGATTTCCGTTCAACGTCCCCATATGGGTCACTCGGTTGTCCGCGATCAGCTCCATGATGTCGCCTCTGCCGGCTACCGCGCTGAGCGGCATCCCGCCGGCGACGGCTTTGCCGAGCGTCGTCAAGTCCGGCGTCACGCCGAGCGCCGCTTGGGCGCCCCCTAGGCCGAGCCGGAAGCCGGTGATCACCTCGTCGAAGATCAACACGGTCCCGTGGGCCGCCGTAAGTTCCCGCAGCCGCTCCAGGTATCCCGGCAAGGGCGGCAAGCAGCCCGAGTTGCACATGATCGGCTCCGTGATGACGGCGGCGAGCTGTTCGCCGTATCGCCGGAAGCACGCCTCCAGCGCTTCGACGTCGTTCCACGGGAGCGGCACGAGCTCGGACAGCGCGAGCGGGTCTTGCCCGGCCGTGCCAGGAACGGCGCCGTCCCCGCCGGGCGCCGAAGACGTGAAGACATTGTCGAACCAGCCGTGGTACTGGCCTTCGAATTTGACGATCTTCCTCCGCCCCGTGAAGGCGCGAGAGAGCCGCAGCGCGACGTGCACCGCTTCGGAGCCCGTGCTGCAGAAGCTGACTAACTCGGCGCTCGGCACGTGCGACACGATTTTCCGAGCCAATTCGATCTCGCCGCGGTGCTGCGTGCCGAACGCTTGCCCCCGCTCCGCTTGGCGCCGGACCGCCTCGACGAACCGGGGATGCGCATGCCCTAGAATTTGCGGGCCGTAAGCCAAGATGTAGTCGATATACGCGTTCCCGTCGACGTCGAACAGCCGGGAGCCCTGCGCGCGCTCGGCGAAGATCGGCACCGGCTTCATCGCCAATCGCAAATTGCTCGCGACGCCCGCGGCCAGCACTCGCTTGGATTCCTCGTGCATCCTTCGGCTAACGTCGAATCCCGATTCCATTCGGATTCCCCCTTCTCCCGCTCCGGCCTCGGCCCGGACGAGCGTTACGTTCGACGCGCGTATTCCCGGTGGTACCGATCCCGGAACGCCGCCATCGACACGACTTCCTTGTGAATTCGCGACCGCTCCGCGGCGAACGCCATCAGATGGCTTTGGACCGAATCCTCTGCGGCCGTCAGCCCCTTGCCCTTGCCGCCCTTCCGCACCAATCGGACGAAATCGCGAACGATGCCCCCGTCGCCCCCGCCGTGTCCTCCTTCAGCGCCGGCCCCGTCCAAGGGGATGCGCTCGCGAGCGCCCGCGCCGAATCGGATCAGCTCGATGTCGTCGTTCTCCATCGAAGCGCGGATCTCGCCTGCGGTCCCCATCAGCTTGATCGTTCGCGACACTTCATTCGTGAACGCGGTCATCGTGAAGGCGGCGGTCACTTCGTTGGCGAATTCGAGGTTTACCGCTTGGTGGTCGACGACGTCGTTGTCGCAGCGGTACACGCAGCGTCCGTACGGTCCCTCCCGCAGCGCTCGGAGGCGCGCCTCGTAACTCGGGTCGTCGCTGATCGCCGCGCCGAGCCACCCGGGATCCTCCGTCAGATACACCTTGGGGGCGTAATACAGACACGTCTCGGACGCCGGGCAGCCGTCGGTACATCGTTCCGGCGCGCCTTCGGGCGCGCTCTCCGCCTTGAAGTGCGAGAGCGAGCCGGCGGAGGAGACGCTGACGCAGTCCGCGCCGGCGAGCCATAACAAGATGTCCATGTCGTGACACGACTTGGCGAGAATCATCGGACTCGATTCGGCCGAGTTCCGCCAATTGCCGCGGACGAAGCTGTGCGCTTGATGCCAGTAGCCCACGTTTTCGTTATGTTGAATCGCTAGGAGACGCCCGATCCGCCCCTCGTCGATCAAGCGCTTGATCGTGCCGAAGAACGGCGTATACCGAAGCACATGGCAGATCGAAAAGACGAGCCCCAGCTCCTTCGCCTTCTCTCCCATCGCGATGCATTCGACGGGATCCGGCGACATCGGCTTCTCCAACAGCACGTGGTATCCCGCCTCCAGCGCTTGCATCGTCGGTTCGTAATGCATCTTGTCTTGCGTGCACACGAAGACGGCGTCCGCCAGCTTCGGCCGCGACAGCAGCTCTCGCCAATCGGCGAAGCACATCGCCGCGTCGATGCCATGATCCAGCCTCATCTTCTCCCGGCGGTTCGCGTTCGGATCCGCCACGGCGACGACCTGCATCTCTTCCGGGTATTTCAATGCGTATTCCGAATACCCTTGCCCCCGCAATCCGGCGCCGATCAGCGCCACCCTCGCCTTGCTCATTCCGCGACCCTCCTCTCGCGCCATAAGGCGCGTTACTCGCCGTACGCGACCCGGAGCTCCGGCGTCGCGACGGTCTTGCCGTCGTAGAAGCTGTCGACGACCGCGCACGTCAGGGCGGTGGTCAGCAGCGTGCGTTCCATGGGAAAAGGCGGCCGGCCCGTAACGACCAGTTCTTCGATGAGACGGGTCAACCGTTCGAAGTGGCCGAACGGCCGGTCCAGCTCGCTATTGCACAGCGCCCCGGCGACGCCTCCCTCTTCGTTGCGGAAGGCGTACGCCCACTGCTCGACCAAGCTTCTGAACTGAACGACGTATCCCCTCGCGCCGTCCGCGTATTCGACCTTCATCAAGATCGGGTTCGGCTCCAGTTCCCTAGGATGTCGGCCGGCCGGCAAGTCCGGATACGTCTCTAGCGCCCGCAGCATCAGCGCTTCCGGCCACTCCATGCGATCCATGGCCGCCCATACCTCGGGGCCTTGCGTCACGGTTACCGAGGCGACCCCGGTTTCGCCCCCCCGCCTCCGTTCGGCGACGGACTGCAGCACTTCGAGGGCGTGGAACCCGTACGCTTCAACGAGTGTGGAATGGCTGATGACGACGATTTCCTTAAGCGTTCGCAGCATCCCCGGGTCGTAGGAAAGCAGATGGTCGGTGTGCGGGATGGAGGAGCCGCCCATGAACGGAATCCCGCGCCGCTTCAGCTGTTCGTACATCCACTTCGCTTCCTGGACATCGTAGGAGAAGTGCTTGTCGGAAAAAATCGGCACGCTGCGTCCGAGTTCGTCCAGCGCGAGCAGCGTCTCCTCCAGCATGCGCCGTCTCGGGTACATCGTCTGCCCTTTGGCGGTCGTCGGATAATTGCCGTGCTCTCCGATAATGACGACCCCGTCGACGGGTCCGCCGCTTCGTTCGGCGCGCACGGCGTCCCGGATCGTCAGATAGATCGGAATGCCGAGCCGCCCCGCCCTCTCTCGGCTCATGTCGCTCTCCGGCACCTGATCCGTGTAGATCGCGACGACGTCCACGTCCGGCCGATAGCCGAAGTCGCCGAGCAGCCGCCCCAGGATGACGTCCGCATGGGAATTGAAGCGATACTCCGTTACGACGGCGGCCACCTTCTTCCGCCCGCTTCCGCTCGCCATGGGCGTCATCGGTTCCGCTCCCCTTCCTCCATCGCTCGCACCGTACGAACCATCCAATCCGCCACGCTCGAGACGATCGTCTCAAGATACAACTCCCCCAGCTCCGGCGTCGCTCGGGAGGCGGAATCCGTGTACCCGTCGACCCCCGTCAGCTCCAGATGCCTGCCGATGAAGGCGCCCGGCGGTCCGCTGTTGATCCATGGCCGGCTGACGTGTTCGGCCGGGATGCGGTCCCGCCGCACGAGCTCCGGACGAAGCGCCAGCATCGCCGCCGTCTCGAAGCCGCCCGCATGGCCGGGCACCATGCCGACCCGGCTCGCCCCGATCGAACGCAGCGCTTCCCCGGCGACGCTCCAGTACGAGGCGGAGGCGGTCCAGATCGGATGCCGCACGGCGAGGTCGCTCGCCGTCTGGTGCATAATCGGTTCGTTGCCGCCGTGCCCGTTCAGGAAGATGATCTTTCGAAAGCCGTCCGCGACGAGACTTTCTCCGACATCCCGCAGCATCCGCAAATACGTCTCCGAGGCGAAGGACAGCGTGCCGCCGAACGCCAGGTGATGCTGGGAGCAGCCGACGGCGAGCACCGGAGCGATGAGCAGCGGCGCTTGACCGGCCGCGCGCTCGCCCGCCGCCCGCGCGATATGCTCGCAGATGATCGTGTCGGTGGAGACGGGCAGATGCGGGCCGTGCTGTTCCGTCGCGGCCAGCGGCACGACCGCGGCGGCGCCGGCGCGGGCGAGCTCGGAAATCTCTTCGCGCGTGCAACAGTGCATGAACGGCGATGTCATAAGTGAAAGCCTCCGTCCGCGGTAAATAGGGAGCCGGTGACATACGACGAAGCGTCCGAGAGCAGGAACGCGGCGAGCTCGTTGATTTCGTCCGCGTTGCCGCTCCGCCCGAGCCAAGCGCGCTCGCGCATCGCTTGCCGTTCCGCGTCCGACTGCCGCGCGAGCGCCTCCCCGGATCGGAAATCGCCGGGAACCAACACGTTGGCCCGAATGCCGGAGGCCGCGTAGTCCGCGGCCAGCACGCGGGTCAACTGGTTGAGACCGGCTTTCGCCGCCCCGTAGGCGAGGCAGCCCGGCGAGACGACCTGCCCCAAAATCGAGGAGGTGTTGACGATCGAGCCGCCGCCGGAACGAATCATGAGGGGCAGGGCATGCTTGCATACGAGGAACGCGCTCGTCAACGTCCCGCGGACGGAGTCCTCCCATTCGGTCAAGGACAGCTCCAGCGCCGGCTTCCAGACGTTGGCGTAGACGTTGTGATACGTACCGTCCAACCGTCCGTACCGTCGTTCGATCTCGGCGACCGCCGAGACGACGTCGCCTTCGTCGCACGCATCCGCGCGGAGGAACGCGAACCGCTCCTCGCCGTACGACGCCGCCAGCCGTTCGACGTCGGGGACCTCTTCGAGACGCTTCCGATCGACGGCGATCACGACCGCCCCGCGTTCCAGAAACATCCGAATCGCGCTCCGTCCCAGCATCCCGAGGGCGCCGGTGATCCATATGACTTTATGTTGCAGCATCGTCGCGAGCCCCTCCTCCTTGTTCCGTCGCCGGCGTTCCGATCGTCCGGTCGACTTCGGCGTAGCACCGAATTTCGTAGATCGCCGCGGACGCGTCGCCGTTCGTGGCGGTCACCGTCACGCGCAGCCGGTCGGCGACGACGGGATGCGACGGAACGACGGCCGCCTGCCGGCGGTAGTTGCCGGCGAGCGAGCCGACTTCCGTCCATCGTCCGTCTTCGTACGCCTCGACGACGAGATCCTTCGGACACTGCGGATCTCGGTACAGCGCCGGGTAAGAACGGTAATCGCGCAGCAGCTGACCGGGGAACGTCAGCTCGACGCGTCCGATGCGAATCGGCTCGGGCCAGGTCAACGTCACCCGCTGCGGCAGCGGTTCGTTCGGGTCGGAACGCCATAGATTCGTATATCGGTACGGCCGCGTCACGCCGCTGACGACTTGCGCCGCGCCGTAACAATGCTGGGCAGGCGAGACGCGGAAGCTCATCGTGACGCCGCCGCTGTATCTTCGCATTTGTCCCGTCCCAAGGTCGTACGCGCTGACGTGCCCGGGCTCGACGCCCTCCGCGGCATGCCAGCGCACCTGCGGGTTCTCGAGCAGATCGAGCCGGACGTAGGCGCCGCGAAGCGCCGCGGTACGAAGCCCGACCGGCCATTCGATCCATTGCTCCTCGCCCGCCGGCACCGTCAGGACGGCTTCCGCGAGCGGCGGTCCCGGTTCGACGCGATAATCCCACAGATGCTCGACCGCGTACAACCTCGCCGTTATCGGCTGCGGGGTCTCGGATCCGTTGCTCACGCATACGGCCAGCGCGTCGATCCGATCCTCGCCGACCGCGATCCACTGCCCCCGCCGCGCTGTCAGCGCGTCCGACCCGTTCGCCTCCCGCCGCACGCCCGCCGTACCGGACAGCGCCGCCTCGCTGCTCGCTTCGACCGACGCGCGGCGGGCCAGATCGCGATCGTCCTCGTTCTTCGCGTGCAGCAGGAAGCAGCCGTCCCGGAGCAGCGCCTGCTGCACGTCCCGGATCCCCCGTGTGGGGACCTCCCGGATCGGTATGCCGGTCCGGACCGCGTAGGCGGCCGCCGTGCCCGCCGCCTGCCCCATCAAGGCGGTCGTGCCCATGACGCGCACCGTGCCGAGCGCGGCGTGCGTCACGCTGACGTTGCGGCCGGCCATCATCAGGTTGTTCATGCCGCGGGCGATCAAGATACGCAGCGGAATCCCGTACGGGCCGACATAGCTCTTCGCGGCGTACGCGCCGGAATGCCCTTCGGCGGCGGCCCGCTCGCTGAAAGGCGCGAGCAGTCCTCCGGGCTCGTGCAAATCCACGAACCATCCGCCGTACGCCGCTTCGTCGGGGAACGCCGTCTTCTCGAGCGGATCGTGCTCCGTCATGAAGTACTCCCCGACGATCCGGCGGCTCTCCCGCTTCCCCGGCACTTGCCCGATCCAATCCAGCGCGTAATTCGCCGCCGCTACGGAAAGCTCGGGGTCTTTGTTTTTGATCCAGTCCCAGATGCCGAGCACATGCCGCGTCAGCTCGTGGCGCAGCGTCTCGTTGTCGTAGATCGTATGCCAAGGCACGGACAGCTCGATCCACCAATACCCGCTGCGGATTTCGCCCGGCCATCGGCCTTGCTTGTAGAAGAAATCCGGATCGTCGTACGCGACGGCCCAATCCGGGGCGGAGAACGGAACGGGACGCCCCGTATCCTTCGCCTTGAAGTGGATCGAGTTCCCCATGACGGCGTCGCTCGCGCGCTCCGGCGCATGCGGCTCGCCGAATTCGTCCCGCCCCTCCGTGCCGAGACGCCATTCGCAGCCGGCGAAGGCGGCGACCAGCCCGTCGCCGGTGCAATCGATGAAGACGCCGCCGCGAAGCGTCAGCTCCGTCTCGGCGTGCTGGACGCGGCAGACGACAGCTTCGAGGGTCCGTTCGTCCTTCATCGCCACCCTCGTCACGGAGGTGTTCAGCCGGAACGTTAAGTTCGGCGTCTTCATCGCCGTATCGTACAGCACCATATCCCACACGCTGTTGATCCACCCGTTGTCGAACGTCGCCTCCTCGTGGTTCCTCGCGCGCTCCTCCGTCAGCAGCTCGTGGACGATTCCCGTCTCTCTCGCATAGGCGTGGAAGCTCGCCGCGCCCTGCGGCGGGACGCGAATTTCCGAGGAGCTGTTCCCCCCGAACACCGGGCGGTCCTGCACCAAGCAGACGCGCGCGCCGTGCCGGGCCGCCGCCACGGCGGCGCAAAATCCCGCGAGCCCCCCGCCGCAGACGACGACGTCGTACGTCTCTTCCACGGCCCGATATCCCGTTTCGTTCGGCATTCGCTCACCTCCGTTCGTCCCGGCCCGCATGCCGGACCGCTCGCTTGCATCAAGATGTACATCCCGTCGGCCCCTTCGCGAACGGCTTCCCGCAGAGACAGCATCGTATTTTCGGGGAACGCCGCCGGCAAGCCTCGATGTCCTTGGATCCGGATCACGACGGTTCGCCCGGCCCCGCCGCGCCGCGGTAGCGTACGATGCAGCCGTACGTCTCGCCCGAGGCGACCCAGAGCGCGTCGTCTTCCGCGTCGTAGACCAAACAAGAGATGTAGTGGATATTGGCCCACTCGGTGTCGACGTCCCTTAGCTCGGGGTTATCCTTGATCACCCGGGGCCGGCCCAGATCGACGAAGCCCTCGTCCCGGGAATAGCGGAACACATGACCGGCATCGTTCGGACCGCCGTAGACGCCCGCGATCGCCTCGTCCCCGAGCCGGACGAACTCCCGAAGCTCCCCGCTCGAGTACAGCCGACCGTACGTCGTCTTGCGCCGCAAATCCGGCGACAAGGCGAACAGCATGCCGTCGTACGTGCCTCCGACGACCGTGCCGTCCGCCAGCAGCGCGCCGCCGGTCAGCGTCGCCAGGAACGCTCGGCCCCGGATGGAAGGCGCTCGCGCGGCTAACGTCTCGTTGCGCCCCTCCGACATGTCGTACACCAGGAGCTCGTCGTTCTCCCCGGAAAACAGCAGCCTGCGGTCGTCGAGCTTCAGTACGCGGCCGTCTTTGGCCCGGACGCGCGCGTTCGGCAGCGGCGCGCACGCCCCGGTCGCGCAATCGAGCGTATGGAGCGCCCCTTCGCGGTCGCCCGCGAGAAGAACGCCTCCCCCGAGGTCGCAGTGCAGCGTCGCGAGCGTCGCGCCGCCCGGGACCGCAACCGCGACCGTACGGACCGCGCCGCCGGCGAGATCGATCGACGCGACGCGGCCGTCCGCGGTCAACGCTGCGATTCCGCCGTCTCCCAAGAGATCGATGCAGGAGATCGCGGCCGCCCCTTCGTTCACGACCGTCGCCTTCGCCGGCCCGACGCCGTCCCGCTCGAGCTCGAGCAGCAGCGTACGCTCCGTGCCGCTCACCGCGTACAGCCGGCCGCCCGCGCTCCGCATATGACGCACCGCCGTGTCCGCCCAATCCAAATGCTGATGCAGCGGAATCGTACGGGTGTCGTTCGCGACGATATGCATGTACGCCGGCGCGCCTACGCCGTTGTAGTCGGGCTCGCTGTACGGTCGCAGCGCGGCGTTCGGCGCGTCCGGCCCCGGCGGCTGCAGCCGCTTCGCATCCACGGCCAGGATATACGGCGAAAATTCGCCGCAGACGTCCACCATGTGCAGCCGCCCGTCGTCGTCGAAGATCATCTCGCACAAATACTGAGAGTCCTTGCCCGAAGGCGTGACGAGTCCGAGATTTTCGGGAGCCCCGCCGTTCAAGATATCCCAGCGGACCAATCGGATCGGGCTGTAACCGTCGTACGTCTTCAGTCCGTAATACAAGACGAAGTCGTCGTCCGCCGCGAGGCCGCCGACGCCGTACGGGTTGACCGGCCGCTGCGAAGGAAGATGTATGGGACCGTGTCTCGTCGCTTCGAGCGTCTCGGGATCGAGCTCGATCATCTCGCCGTCCATATTGTCGACCATGAAGATGGTGTTTCGCGGGGAGTGGACGGCGAAGATGAATTGCCTCCGATGCTTCGTCCCGTTCGGCGACAGGAATCGCACCTTCAAATCTTCGATGCGGTCGCTCGCCGGATCGTACCGCCACACTCCGCCGGTGTACGAGCTGCCGTACAACCGACCCTCGCGGTCTTTCACTAACCGGCAAGAGGAAAACTCGGACACCTTCCCGTAATCCTTCACTTCGTTCGTGTCCAGATCGAGCCGATAGAAGTGACCTCGCATGTACCCGAGAAAATAGTAATACCGCGGGTCGTTCCCGAGCATGCCCCCGTAGATGCTCTCCCTCGGCACGGGAATGCCTCGGACCTGCACTTCGTTCGCGTCCGGATCGACGATCATTAAGATCGAGCCGGGATACCCTTCCCACGGATGCTCGTAATACTGCTCATACATCCACTGCTTGTGCCCGGGCGCCGGCGCGGTGTTATGCGTCGCCAGGATCAGCCGGCCGTCCGGAAGGAAGTCGATGCTCGTATGGATCTTGCTCGGCGGCATCTGCCGCGCGTCGACGATCCACGCTTTGGCGACGTCGAAGACGAGCCGAATGTCGCCCGTCTTCGGGTAATACTCGTAGAGCAGCGCTGTAAGCGGTTTCTCGTTTTCCCCGCACACGCTTACGTAAAACCGGCCATCGGGCGATTTCGCGAAATCCCAAACCGCGTTATGTCCTTCCGCGTTCGGCAGCTGCGTAAATCGAGTCAGCTCCTCAGGCAGCGCCGCCAGCAAATTGTCGACCATCCCGCTTCCCCCTCGACTCCCCGTATTCCGTTTTTCCGTTCTATTCCAGTTGTTAAGGAAATTCTATATTCGGCGCCCCCGATAGTCAACGATTTTTTCATGTATACTTAAACTTTTTTTATTTATGAAAAATGAAACCAAAAAAGCCCCCTGCATCGCAGGAGGCTTTCGAGCCGCGGACGGCCTGTTTTCAATTTTGCAGATACACTTTATTGCTAATTTCCGTACAAGCTTTCTTGATCCAAAACCGCGTATTTTCCCATAATTCGTCCGTAATCCGGATCGCGGGAATCGACACGCTGACGGAAGCGACCACGTTGCCCTCCATGTCGTAGATCGGCCCGCCCATGCAGTGGACGCCCTCCACCGATTCGCCGTAATTGTACGCGATCTCCTCTTCGCGCACCTTCGCGAGCTCCTCTTTGAGCGCATCGACGGTCGAAATCGTTTTGCTTGTAAACGTTTTTAATTTTTTCTTTGGATACAGCGCGTCGATCTCCTCTTCCGGCAGACGGGAGAGCAAGATTTTCCCGGAAGCGGACGCGTGAAGCGGCAGCACCGAACCGAGGCTGGTGGAAAAGCGGAACGGCTGCGCGATTTGCTTTTCCGCGATATAAACGACCTTGTCTTCGCTGCGCACGCCCAGCAGAATGACTTCCTTCAGCTGTTCCGCCATCCTGCCCGCGATATGGAAAAACTCCGCCGTCAAGCTGGTGCTCTTCCGGTGCTGTACCCGAATTTCGAAGAGCTTGTAGCCCAGTCGGAAATTTTTGCCCGTGCTGTCCGACTCGAGATACCCTCGGCTCAGCATGTTCTGAAGCAGTTGATACGTGCTGCTTGCGGGCATGTTTAGCGACTTCGCGATTTCCGTCAGCGTATAAGAATCTTTATCTCCCGAATACAGTTCGAATATATCTAGAACGCGGTCCGCCGATTTCACCTTAGGCGATGGTTGATCCAAGGATATCCCTCCCTCTTTCTCCGAAAATATTGTAACGTATCCGTCGTCCGGGTGTCCACGACGAACCTCCTACCACCCCTCCCCGCTCCTCCACATCGTCCAGCAGCGCCCGGGAACGTCCGTCCGGAACGTCTCGATATTGCCGTTGTCGGCGACCGTGACGTACGCATCCCGGCCGTCCGCTCCGCCGAACGTCACATTCGTGCACTGCTTCCCGATCAGCGCGATCTCCTCCAGAAGCTCTCCCTCCGGGGACAGCTTTGCGATGCAGCCTTTGCCGAATCTCGTCACGTACAGATTCCCCGCCGCGTCGCAGCGCATCCCGTCCGATAGATGGTCCTCGAAACGGTGCAAGAGCCTCTTGCCCGACACCGCCCCCGTTCCGCTCACGTCATACGCCCATACGGTACGCTGCAGCGTCTCGGCCACGTACAGCGTTCGTTCGTCGGGGCTGAGCTCGATGCCGTTCGTCGTCCCCATGCCGGACTCGAGCAGCGCGGCGGTTCCGTCCGGATCGATCCTCCACAGCTGTCCGGTGCCGTCGTCCCAAAGCGGGTCGCTTGCGAACAGCGTCCCGTCGGCGCGGATCGCCAGATCGTTCGGTTGATGCATGCGCGGCTCATGGCAATGCACCGACACGCGCCGCGTCGAGAGCTCGATCTTCAGCACGTTATGGCCGGCGAAGTCCGCGACGAACAAGGCGCCCTCCTTCGGGTACGCCCGCATGCCGCAGCCCATGCTGCCTTCCGGCAGGGAGACGAAGAAGGAGACCTCCCCTCCGGGGGACACCTTCCCGATCGCCCGAGGCCGGCCGTCATTGTACGCGACGGCGTATAGATTGCCGTCCGGGTCGCAGGCGGGGCCTTCGATCCCTGCCGCGAACGCCCCTCGCTTCGTATACTCGCGCGCGAACGTCATTCGACCATCCCCGATCGTTCGATGCCCTCGGTGAACCAACGCTGCGCGATCATGTACACGATCAGCGGCGGCAGGATGATGAGGAACGCCGCGGCCATCTTCGGCCCTTCGGCGATCGGATCCTTGCCGGCGTCGGCGCCGAACGTCAGCGACTGGTTGCCGATCAGCTGCATCTCGAGCGCGCTGAGCCGGATGGATAACGGCGTGAACCCTTTGCTTAGAAACAGCGTCGCCTCGTAGTACATGTTCCAGTACCAGATGAAGGAAAAGAGGAACACCACGAGACAGGACGCGCTCGCGAGCGGAAGCATGATCCGGAAAAACAAACGGAACGCGGAGGCGCCGTCCATCCTCGCCGCTTCTTCCAGCGCCTTCGGTTGAGACAGGAAAAACTGGCGGAAAATAATGACGAACAACGCGCCGCGCAGCCCCTGCCCGAGCAGCGCGGGCACCAAGAAGACGAACGGCGTATGCAGCCACCCGAGCTGCTGGTAGATCATGTACAAAGGAACGATGGTAATTTGCGGCGGCACCAGGAACGTGACGATCGTCAAAAAGAAGAAGACGTTCTTCCCCGGAAACTGCAGACGGGCCAGCGCGTACCCGGTGATCGCGCAGGAGAACACCTGAAACGCGGAGCCGAACAAGGCGATCGTCAGCGTGCTCGCGAACGACTGCGGATAGACGAGTCCGTTCCAGGCGTCGATGAAGTTCTGCGGATCGACGTTCCGCGGGATGACCCCTACCACCGGGTCGATCAAGTCCTCCAAGCTCTTCATGCTCGTCGAGATCATGTCGATGATCGGACGGACGTACAAGAACGCGATGACCGTCAAGACGAGCAAAATGACGATCTTCGCGATCCAGCCGTCGTTCACGTTCTGCCCGACCGCAAGCCTCTTCAGCTGCAACGCCATCCGATTCGGCGTCCTCTCCGCCGTCCGGAGCCCCTCGAGCCGCCGCGCCGTTCTCTCCGGCTTCATCTTCGCCCGCCTCCCATCTCCGACGCCCGATACGTCAATCCGAGCGCCGCGCCGATACATAGTAAGACTAAACCGAAATACAACCATGCCATCGCGCTTGCGTATCCATACCCCGTCGTCGCCTTGAACATATTATCCTGCACGACCTTAAGGACAGGGTTGAACGGGTACGTGAACAAGTCGACGATCGTATACACCGCGTTCAGCCCGACGAACGGAATCATCGCGGGGTACGTAATTTTCCAAAAGCTTTCCCACGGCGACGCGCCGTCGACGCGAATCGCCTCGTACAGCGTTCGCGAAATCGTCTGGAAGCCGGCGAGGAAGATCAAAATTTGCACCCCGGAGTACCATAAGATGATCACCGCCTTGCTTAGCACGCTTACGATCGCCTCCGCGACGGAGCCTCCGAAGTACAAATCGACGACGTCCTCGACCCGGTATTGCTCCATGAACGGGAGCTCGCCCGAGCCTTGCCGGAACAGCTCCATCAACACCTGACCCGTCGCGAAGATGACGGGCAGGAAGAACACCGTCCGCATGAACCCCCGAGCCGGGAACTTCTGATTCAGCAGAAGCGCGACGAAGAACGCGAAAATTAAAATCAACGGAATCATGAGCAGCATTTCTTGAAAATACGTAATCAAGAGAATCGGATATTCGTTGTTCTCGAACAGCATCCGGTAATAATTTTCGAATCCGACCCAATGGTATTGAAAGCCGCCGCTCGTAATCGACACTTTATTGAAACTGTTGTATAACGACCACCCGACCGGGAAGAGAACGAAGGATAAAAAACCGACGATCCACGGGAGCATAAACAAGTACCCCATGCCATAAGTCTTCCAGCGAAACAGCAGGTACGCCTTGCGCTTCTCGACGCTCGAATTCACCGGTCTTCCCCGCCTCCTTCCTTTACGTAGAATTGCATCGCGTTATAGTCGACGGTGACCTTGGTGCCGTCTTCGTACGTCGTGACGAACACGCCGTCCTCCGCTCGCTCATGGTCTTCGATCCGCTGGTGGTACACCGCGGCAAGCGAATCGAATTTCGCGTATTCCGCCGCGATCCGATCCTTCCATACGGCGAATTCGCTGCTGTACACGTCGCCGTAATCCGTGTCGGTCAACGCGCGGCTCGGCGCGTACGTCAGCTTGAAGGAAGGGATCGCGCCGTATTCGATCGCTTTCAGCAAGTCGAGATCGTATTGATTGCGCAAATTGCCCGGCGTCGAAGTATAAGGAACCGCGCCGTGAACGGCGATCGGATAGAACGGCACCGTCTCGTCGACGATCAAGTCGTAGCTTGACTCCAGCGGAAATTCCTCGACCAGCTCCGCGTATTTCAGCGCATAATCGTACCCCCGCTTCACGCCGACGGAGCCGAATTCGTTCTTCGTATACCGGAGCAGCGACGAGTAGTAGTAGGCCGTGTCCGCTCTGGAGAGGCGCGCGTCGGCGTTATAGTCGCTGTACAGCAGGTTGCCGGGACCGTCGACGTAATGGATGCCGCTCGCCCCGATCCGCCCGAGCGCGTCGATCACTTCCTTCTGACCGCGAATCGCTTTCGCCGGATGCACGATGAAGTCGCCCAGCACGCCAGGGATCAGCGTGAATTCGTCGTTGAATCGGAATCGACCCTGGAGCACGGTGGAATCGATAGCCCGGACGCCGTCCGTTCTCATCGAGAAATCGGAGTGCTCCGGGCGCTTCCAACCGACGGTATCCTCGAACAGCACCGGAATCCCCTTCTCCTTCATCGTGCTTACGAAGGCTCTCGCGCCGTCCGTCCCGCCGATGTCTTTCGCGATCGGAAGCCGCTGGTCCGTGCTCGCGCGGCCGCTGCGCTGCCAGCCTTGGAAGGTGATCCGAAGGTTCGCGACCCCTTCTTGGAGCAGCTGCTCCACGATGCGCTCCGCCTGCCGGAACGTCGTGGCCGGTTCGTACCGATAACCGCCGAATTTCGGCTTCATTCCGCCGCCGATGAGCGACAGATGCAGCGGGATGCGTTCGGTCGGCGCAAGCCGCTCCGGCAGCATGTCGTTGTCCTCCAAGTACTGTCGGTACGCATGGGCCATCCCGACGTAATCGGCTTCGTCTCCATGAAGCAGCCGATATTCGACGCGCCGATCCGTCGACGCCCGCTCCGCTTCGATCGTCTTTACCTTCTCGTCCGTAAGCCCGCTCACTCTTCGCCCGTACTCCTGCCGATACGGGAAGTTGACGCTGAGCGAATGGTACGAAGAGACGATCCCGGACGGAAGGGCCCGGATCGACGCGTTATATTTCCCTTCCGACACGATCGCCGCGTACGCTTCGTCCCCTCTCGCAAGGCCGAATACGGGGTAACTGATCGGCTCCCGCTTCGGCTTGAAGAAGCCCTCTTTCAGATGGGCGGGATCGTCTCCGTAGATGGCGAAATCGTAACCTCTCACATGAGCCGGCGGACGGGAGTCGTACCGAATGATCCCTCCCGGACCGTCGGGAACGAAGAGGTAGCCTTCCTCTTCCTTCCCGGCGACCGCGCCGAAATACGGGAGCGGGTTGAGCGAGAACAACTTCATCTCTCCCGCCTCCTTCAAGCCCGCATCCGGAATGCGCAGCTCGAAGCCGGCTTCGGTTAAGACGTACTGCATCGCGAAGGAGAGGTTCAGCTCCCCGTAATCGTACGTGATTTGAATGCCGTCCCGGATCGGGACGTAGGTCGCGTTCAGCTTCGGATCGAGCGAATTGCTTTGGATTCGGCGCGTGCTCGCGCCGGCGACGTACTCTAAGATGAACGGGGACTGCAGGTTTTCAAGCAACGCCCCTTTCACCGTTTCCTTTTCGATTTGCGAGGCGGGCGGATTGCTCCTCCATAAAAATCCGCTCTCCTTGTTGCGGACCGCGATTTGGCTCGTCTTCGGATCGACGTACAGCGCGAATCGCCGATTTTGCGCGACTTCCGCGAAGCCGTCGGGGCCGGTCGGAGGCGCGACCCATGGATCTCCTTGGAACACCGGGAACGCGTTCCCCGGGGGGGCGTCGATCCCCATCTCTTGCAGGCCGGGGAGGCGATCCCACCGACCGCTCGCGAACAGGAGGCTTCCCGCCGTCAGAAGGCCCATCGCCAGAACGATCAAGAGCCGCGTCGAGACGCTTGTCGGCCATATCCTTCTAAGCAAGGAAGGTCACCTCCCGATAAATCTGCTGAATAAAGTCGTACAAGTTCACGCCGAGCCCGACGAGAATCGTGACGAAAATCCAGATGACGCCGATCGTAAACAATGTAATCCCGATATTTTTGACCGTTTCCGTAAACTCGAAATTATGCGTCACTTGCGTCATGACGAAAAACAGCAGACCGATCCAAACCCACATCGCTTGTTTGCTGACGTCGTATACGATCCACTCCTCGAATACGAGCACGTTGGACAGGAGCGTGATCGGAATCGTCATGACCGCATAGGGGACGAACGCGACGGCGCTGGCCTGCACGACTTCCCGGAAGCGTCCCTCGCCGCCTTTGACGGAGCTGACCAAATAATTGGCGACCACCCAGGTCAGCCACGGCACGAGCAGCAGGCCGACGGACAACGGAAGATTGACCTTATCCGCGTCGTAGGGAGAGGCGATGAGGCTGGATCCGAAAATCGAGTACAGATGGACGCCGACGACCGCCGCCAGAATCGTCGCCGTCGTCGCCCACGACAAGTTCCGTTCCTTCAACCGGTAAAACCCTTCGTACGGGTGAAACACGGCGAACCCTACGTCCCTGATTTCCGAACCGTATCGCAGCGCCAACGGGGGCCACGCGCGCTTGACGGCATAAGCTCTCCCCTTGCGGAACAGGAACGCGCCCCCCCATACGGCCGCCGCCAGCAGGAGAAGCGTCCAACCGAAGTAACGCTGGATCCACTCATAGCGTACGTACCAGAACGCATCCGAATAGTTCGCCGCGTCCCGCGCCTCTTTAAAATAACCGACGGCCGCGGCATACTTTCCTTCGCTGAGCTCGCTCTTGCCGAGTCCGGTGAAGGCGAAGTCCATCATTCCGTTATGCCGCATCACTTCTTCCCAATACGGCTTGCTCTTCTCGTACTCCCCCGCGAAATACAATTCGTTCGCCTTCAGGAACGTCTCGCCGAAGTCCGTTCTTTGGTATACTTGGACCGCATGCTGGGAGCTGTCCGCCACCCACACCTCGTCGGCGTCGCTGACGGCGATGCTGGCGGGAAAGCTCATGACGCCTTGCTGACGCGCCGTCTCGTCTTTGACGCCGAAGAAAATCATCTGGAACCCCGTCGGATCGTAGATGCCGACTTCGCCGAAGCGGAGGCTTAACGTATACATAAACCCTTGCGAATCCGTCACCGTGTCGACCAACTGATGGTCGAATTCCTTATTGCGGAATGCGTCGGCCCCGCCCGCGTTCAGCTTGCGGATTTGCCCGTCGCTGAGCCGCCCCGAGCTGGTCACCAGGAGGAAGCCGTCTTCCGTCAGCGAGACGTTGCCGATCGTATTCGGCCGGATCGCGGCTTCCTTGGCCAGCTGCTCCTTGGACAAGATCGTCCGCTTCAATCGGTCGAGCCAAGACAGCTTCGCCTTGTTCGCGCCGAAGAAGCCGGTGAATTGTCCCTCCGGGTTCATCCGAAACAACCCTTGATACGAATCCTTCACGACGATGTACATGACCCCGCGCCGGTCGACGACCAGCTTGGTCGGGACGAAATGGTACTCTTCGTAAAGCAATTCGGACTCGGGCTTCTCGAAGACGCGGAGCGGCCGGCCGTCCGCTCCGTATTTCACGATCGTCCGGCCCCCCGTATTGGCGACGTAGATCGTGCCGTCGTCCGCGACGTACACGCCTTCCGGACCTTTCAGCTTCCCCGGACCTTCTTCGGTGCCGATGCTCCGGACATAGTCCCCTTCGCGGTCCAATTGAACGATGCGGTCATTGCCCGTATCGGCGATATATACGCTGCCGTCTCGCGCGATAAACAGATCGCTCGGCGATTGAAGCGGCGTTTCCCAATCCGACCCGTCCACGACTTCCTTCGGGACGTAGATCGGTTGGATCGCCGACATGCGTCCGGTTTGGCGATCGACGAACCAAGTATCGTACGGAAGCCGGGCGGAAACGACGGCCGGCGCGAGCATGCATAACAAGCATATGGCTGCCAAAATTTTAGCGGATCGACGCATCTGCGGCCCCCCTTGTCTCCTCCATCTTATTTCACGCCCGAATGAAGCATCGTCTGGATCATCTTCCGCTGGAACAACAGGAACAACAACAGGTTCGGGAGAAACATCAGCAGGCTGATGGCCGCGCCGACGCTTGCCGCCGCGACGCCGGGAATATTGATCGTGAATGAAGTCATATAGAAGGCCATCGTCTTGAGCGTATCCTTCGTCGTGTAATACGTCGACGTCGTTACGTCCATAAACACGAGCTGGAACGTAATGATACAGATCGTAGCGACGGCCGGCGCCGTCAACGGAATCACGATTCTAGTAAACATGTACATATCCGTCGCTCCGTCGAGTTTGGCCGCCTCCAACAAGGCGTCCGGAATTTGATCGATGAACTGCTTCATTAGAAACACGGCGACCGGCGAAGCGACGAAGGGCAATATATGCGCCCAATACGTGTCTTTAAGCCCCAACCCGCTGACGACCAGGTACCGAGGAATGAGCACCATCTCGGGAACGAACATGAGCGATATCATCACCGTCGCCATAATGACCGACTTGAAGTGGAACCGGTGCTTCGACAAGACGTACCCGGCCATCGTGCTGACCAGAACGACGGCGGCGAGCGTAGAGACCGCCACGACGACGCTGTTGAATAAGTATCGGGTGAACGGGACCGCGCCGGCGGCGGCCTGCAAAAACAAATGGTCGAAATTTTGCATGGTCGGCTGCCGAACGAAGATCGGCGGCGGAAATAAGTAGAGCTCGTTCAACGGCTTGAACGCGTTATTGAACAGAAAGACGATCGGGATGAACATAAACAAGCCGATCGCGGTCAGAACGAAGAGCAGCAGCCATTGGGCAAAGGTCACCTTCCGGAGGGAGCGCATTATTCATCCTCCTTCGTTCGGAACAGCTTGTAACTGAGTCGCATCAGTCCGTACCCCATCAGCAGCAGCAGGACCGACAATGCGGAAGCGTATCCCCATTCGTATCGGAGGAACGCGTAATCTTCGATATGGTTGTTAATGAGATGCCCCGCGTAATTCGGGGTGACGACGACGCCGGTCAGCAACGTAGTGACCTCGCCCGCCTTCAGCGTATTCACGATCGACATGACCGCCCCGAACAGCATCTGCGGCTTCATGGAAGGAATCGTGATGTAATACACTTCTTGCAAGCTGTTCTTGATGCCGTCGATTCTGCCCGCTTCGTACAATTCCGTGTTCACGGTTTGCAATCCGCCCAGCATGGCCAAGAACCCGATGCCCATACTCGTCCATAAGGTAATAATGATGACGACCCACATGAGGGTTTTCGGATCTTGCAGCCAAAGCACCGGCGATTCGATCATGCCGAAGCGCAACAAGAGATTGTTCAAGTACCCGACGCGGTCGCCGCTGAACGTCGAAACCCAAATGACGGATAACCCGACTCCGACGGCCATCGAAGGCGCGTACAACGCTAACGTGAAGAAATCCCGAATCGCCCTTGGCAGCTGGTGAATCAACCAGGCGAAGAAGAATGCCAGCGCATAGCCGCCCGGTCCGACGATGACCGCGAATTTCAACGTATTGGGCAGCGTGTGCTTCATGAACACGAAATCCTGCGTCAGCATCGCGATGAAATGGCTGATGCCGACGAATCTCGGAAATCCGATCCCGTTGAAGGTGGTCATGCTCAGGAAGATCGCCATAAGCACCGGGACGACGATGAAGACGGAGAAGAGAATCAGGAACGGCGCCAAAAACAAATAAGATAGCCGATCCCGCCAACATTGTTTAGCGAACGAGACGATCCGACGCGCGAACGGGGGCGTTCCCGGCTTCCGGGAAGCCGCCCGCGCGGAAGCGGCCGTCGGGGAGAGTCGTGTAGGTTCCATGGCTTACTCCTTTCCGTACGGCTCGTCGTAGGTTTCAATATTCCATCCGTCGCCCGGTTCGATCCCGAATTCGACCTGCTTCCGGCGCATCTCCCGCATCAAGGACATCTGAGCTTCCTCCAGCGCTTCTCTCGGAGGCTCGCCCTCCAGCAGCGTCCGGTTCCAAGCGAAATCCATCTCCCGAGGAAGCATATAGTATCCGGGAACGAACGGCATGTTCTTAGCCCATCTCCACTGTTCGGATATCGCGAGCAGCTCTTCCTCCGTCCAAGGAACCGAGCGCATAGCGTTCAGGTTGGCCGAATGCCAGCGATACTCGACGCCGGCGAACGATTCGATATCGTTCGCATAGCGGGATTGGACGTCGTCCGACGTCCACCACTCCAGAAATTTCCACGCTTCTTCCTTCCGTTCGCTGGCGCTTAAGATCATGGCGGAGGCGAGGCCTTGCGACGTCCAGCGAACGACCGTGCCGTCGGGCGACTCGATGCCCGGAATCGGGAGCATCTTCCACTGGCCCGCCAATTCGGGGGCGGCGACCGTCAGTTGGATATACATCGAGATATCCCCTACGCCTACCGGGATGCTGCCGAAGCGGAAATGGTTGAAAAATTCCGGCACGTCTCTCGGCAAGTCGTATTTCGCGAACCAATCCGTCCATTGCTTGAACGCCGCATACCCTTCCTCGCTGTTCAACGTCGGCCGCAGCCCGTCGGGCGCGTAGAAATCCGCGCCGTGCTGATAATACGGCGTAATGAAGTCGGGCTTCCGGGACATGAACGTCATCGCGCCTTGATCCAGCGTCGACAGCTTCGGAAACATAAAGCTCATGGCGTTCTCCTGCAGCGTCGGCAGCATGGCGAGCACGTCTTCCCACGTGTTCGGCGGCGCCAGTCCGAGTTCTTCCAATATATCCGTCCGCACGAACAACATATTGTACGTTACGGTTTCGGGAAGCGCATACACTTTGCCGTCTACCGTGTACGAACGCATCACGCCCGGGGTAAACCGGCCGAATACGTCTTCGAAGTTTTCGAATCTCGTCAAATCCTGGGCCGCGCCGCGCATCGCGAAATCGGCGGGAACCTCCATGCCGAACCCTAGCGCTACGTCCGGCTGCTGACCGGCCGCCGCGCTCATCAACAGCACGTTCTGGTTTGCGACCAAGTTGATGTTGACCGGAATTCCCGTCCTCGGGGTGAACTCTTGGGCGATCATCGACTCGAGCAAGTCCACGTAGTCTCTTCCCCGTTGGACCCAAACCGTCAACGCCCCCTCTTCTTTCCCGACCCCAGCGTCGTAAGGCTGGAAGAACGAGCGCGCGAAGTTGACGCCGGCGTACCGCACTTTATCCCAGGTGTCCGGCAATCGGTAATCCGGATCCGCTCCCGGCGCGCGCACGACGAGGAAGTCGAGATGCATCGGTTGATTTTCGATCGTCTTCGTCCACGTATTCAAATTCGTTTTGATTTCCGCGAACGCGGCTACGTCGTTGGGCAAATTGTCGACGTCGCGAAGCAGCCCGTTCAAGCGGCTGACGGCGTCGTCCAGAGCGGTCGTCGAATCCGTCGCGCCTTGATACAACCCTTTCAGGTATGCGCTGACGAGCGCGATCTCGTCTCTAACGGCGATCAGCTTCGACTCCATCTCGGGATCGTACTTATCCATCTCCCATACTCTGGACGGATCGACGTTCACGACGCCGCCGTATCCGTAATTTCCGGAGATGGCGCGAACCTTCCGCTCGATGTCGCCGATATCGACGCTCAACCGGTTCAATGCGATAATGACGGGCCGAATCGTCGAATTGTCGACGGTCATCTCCAGCAGATGCTTCCCTTCCGTTAAATAAAACAAGTACGGATTTCCTTGCTCGTCGGCGAGCGGCGCGATGTCCATGGCGGAATTCGCCGCGAATTCGTATCGAAGCAATTCGCGGAACGGCACGCGGCCGTCGATCTTGATCGTTCGGTAGACGCTCGCGTTGCCGTTGTACCCGCGGAACGATTTGACGTCGATCGCATATGCGCCGGTCTCCGGCACGTCCACTTCCCATGCGACCGAATCGCCGGGATCCTGCCAATTCGTGCCCCCAAGCACGTTGTAGACGATACGACCTTCCGGGTCGGGCGACACATGCGGCTCGCTAATGCTGATCGGCCGCGTTCTCGTCGACGTCTTGTATGCGAACCGTTCGGCCTCGACTCGGCTATGCCACGCGCTCGACGCGTCGGATTTCGGCAGCTCGGCGGCGTACTCCGAATAGGACGGAATCGGCTCCGGCGCAGCCAACGCGATTCGATAGATGGACAGGGGCTCCTTCACGCCGACGAACCGGATCGTGTGCTCCCCTTCCGCGAGCGCGAACCGAAGCGGCTCCGCCGAAAGGGAATGATCCGAGAGCCGCTTCGTCGTCCACCCCGACACTTCCGTTTGGACCGGCCGGATCTCGTTGGCGATCGCGTTGCGGTCGTACGGAAACTTGCTGTCCCGCCACATTCGTTCGAACCCGATCCTTCTCGCCTCGCGGAACGGGTATTCGCCGTCGATCTGAACGCCCCGGATCGCATTCGAATAGCTGCCCGGCAGAGGCGCGTAATCGACGACGATCTCGTACCATCCGTCCTCCGGCGCTTCCACCTTCCATTCCACCCACCCCTTCGAGTCGTTCCAATCGACGACGTTCGCCCGCTTCGCCTCGTCGTATCGGATTCGAAGGGTCGCCTCCTCCGAGGCGGCCGAATAGTCCGCCGCGAGCACCGCGGAGGGCGCTCCTTCCGCCTGCGGCATCGATCGAACCGCTTCGCTGCGAATCCATTGGAGGTAAGGGACGGGGCCTTCGTCGTCCGCCGGCGATCCGATCAAGTCGTACAAGCTCTCTTCGGCGATAACGGGGTACGCGGCCGGCTCGGTCGACGCGAACCGCCAGACGAGCGCCGCCGCGCAAGCGGCCGCCGCCCCCGCGACGGCAAGTCGTCTTGCGATCCTCCCGGATTTCTTCATGAACGCTCCTCCCGATACGTGAACGCGCGGCCGCTCTCCCGGTCGAAAAATCGAGCCTTATCCATCCGGACGGCGATTCGGATCGGGTCTCCCGGACGCGCGGGCGCATGCGGCTCCGTCCGCAGCGTGAACGTATGCTCGCCGACCGTCGCGTACAAATACGTATCCGAGCCCATCGGCTCCCGCATCTCGACCGTGGCGGCGCCTTGCCAGTCGGGGTACCGTTCGATCGCCCATGACTCGCAGGCGACATGTTCCGGGCGCACCCCCATGACGACCTGCCGCAAATTCGTCTTCGCCGACTTGATCTCGGGCAGGCGGTTCTCCGGTATTTTCAAATGCAGGCGCTTCGTTTCGAAAAAGTATTCGCCCCCCGACTCGACGATCGCGCCGTCGATGAAGTTCATCTGCGGCGTGCCGATAAACCCCGCCACGAACAGGTTCGCGGGCTCGTCGTACAACTGCTGCGGGGGGGCTACCTGCTGAATGTTTCCATCCTTCATGACCACGATGCGCGTCCCCATCGTCATCGCTTCCGTCTGGTCGTGGGTCACGTAGACGACCGTCGTCTTCAGCTGGCTGTGCAGCTTGGCGATCTCCATCCGGGTTTGCGTCCGCAGCTTCGCGTCCAGGTTCGACAGCGGTTCGTCCATGAGAAACACCTTCGGCTCCCGCACGAGCGCGCGGCCCAATGCGACGCGCTGCTTCTGCCCGCCGGACAGCTGGTTCGGCTTCTTCGCGAGGAACGGCGTAATTTCCAGCATTCTAGCCGCCCGATTGACGCGAAGCTCGATTTCGTGTTTGGCGACCTTGTGCAGCTGCAAGCCCAAAGCCATATTCTCGTATACCGTCAAGTTCGGGTATAACGCGTAATTTTGGAACACCATCGCGATATCCCGGTCCTTAGGGGATACGAAATTCATAAACTTCCCGTCGATGTAGATATCCCCCTTGGACACCTCCTCCAAGCCGGCAAGCATGCGCAGCGTCGTCGACTTGCCGCAGCCCGAAGGTCCGACCATCACCAGAAACTCCCCGTCCTCGATCTCCAGGTGGAAATCGTTGACCGACGGCCGAGTCTCGCCTTTATAGAACTTATATACATGATCGAACGCCACGTTCCCCATGAGCGGCCCCCCTCGAACGTTGTGATTTGTGAATTTAATTTATATACGTGAAAGTATAACGCGATTATCCTAAAAATGACAGCGGAATATTCAAAATCGTTGGACGTTTTCGAAATAATATTTTTTAGCATATGTGAAATATTTTTGTTGACTTGAAATTATGACGTGATTAAAATCGAGGCAAGAACTTCCAATTACTCACGGCGTCGCGTACAGGGAAGCGCTTACTATTTTTTTCGGGGGGGAAATGCGTTGAAATTAGGATGGTGGAAGGTTCGAGGCATTATCGCGGTGCTGCTTGCGGTCATGGTTGCGTTGTCCGCATGTTCCGGGGGCGGAACGAAATCCGGGACGGAAGAGCCGCCGGTCGAGACGCCGCCTGCGACCGGCGAGACGAAGACGCCGCCTGCCGACGAGGCGAAGCCGGAGCCGGAGCCGGCTCCCGAAGACCGACAGCCCGTCGAGCTGACGATTCACGGCTGGTTTTTCAGCCCGGCGCTGAAGGCGACGATCGCGGCTTTCATGGAAGAGCATCCTTGGATCACGATCAAAGAGAACACCTCGATCAACCAGGCCGTCATTAACAACATCATCGCCGGCGAGGAGTCCGACCTCGTCATTCTGGACCGCGGATTGACGGAATGGGTATCGAACGGCAACGACCTGTTGGAAGACTTAAAGCCTTACATCGCCGTGGACGAAAGAATGCAGAACGCGAAGATGGTCGAAGGCTTGCTGGAGTCGTTCACGACCGGCGGCAAGACGTATGCCCTCCCGTGGACGGACATCCCGATGTGGATCGCCGTCAACAAAGAGATGCTTAGCAAATATGGCATGGAGATGCCCGGCAAAGATTGGACGTACGACGACTTGCTCGAGATGGCGAAGACGGCGACGAACAAGGACGCCAACGACTGGGGCATGTTCGGCCTCGCCGGCGACATGAACGACATCCGCGCGATCGCCAACGGCAGCGCGGGCAGCGCCCGGTTGCTGAGCGAAGACCGGACCAAGAGCGTAGCGGATTCGCCGGAGGTGCTGGCCGATCTGCAGTGGTCGCAGGATTTGATCCGCAAGTGGAACGTGCAGCCGAATCCGGAGCAAATCAAGGAGAACGGCTTTAACGCCGATCCGGCCGTGAACTTCGTCAACGGGAACGTGTTGTTCATCACCGGGGTGGATTGGATCTTGCCGACGCTCCAGCAGGCGACCTTCGAGTGGGACGTTCTGCCGTTCCCGCGCGGCACGGAGCGGCAAGTCACGCTGCACCAAGTCGGCCCGATGTCGATGGTGAAGGCGTCGAAGCATAAGGAAGAAGCGTTCATGTTCCTCAGCTATCTCTTCAGCGAGAAAGCGCAGAAGCTTAGCATCGACAACGGTTCGGGCTCGTGGGTCATCAGTCCGGAGATCGACGCGCATTACGAGCAAACGAGCATCTGGAGCGGGAAGGACGTCGAAGCGGTCAAGATGTCCGCGCAGATGTGCTGCTACTGGAACGATATGAACGTGATGGACCTCGGCGATTACGTGAACAACGTCAGCGCGAGGATCAGTCGGATTATGACGGAAGGCGGGGACTTCAGCGAGGTGATCCCGTTCGTCGAGGAGTACAATCGGAAAGCGGCGGATACGCGCAAAGCGTTGGGCTGGTAACCGTCTTTTATCCCGCGTAGGCTGCCGGCGGCGGGTCTGCTCCGACGCAGGCGGCCTCCGGCACGCCGAACCGAGCGAAATTTCTACGAGAGGAACATGGCGATTGGAAAACAAGATCAACTCGTACGGCACGGAAGTCGTCCCCTTCTCCGTAACGACGCAGTCGGACACCTTGCTGTTTATTTCGGGGCAAGGCGGATTCGATCCGATCACGGGCGAGCTGGCGGCGCACGATCTGGAGGGCCAAACCGTGCGCACGATTCAAAACGTCGCGGCGATCCTGTCGCAATCGGGCGTTACGCTGGAGGACATTCTCAAAGTCAACGTGTACCTTTCCGATCGCAAGCATTACGAGGGATTTAACCGGATATACGCCGAGCTGATCCCCCGTCCCTACCCGGCGCGAACGCTTGTTTACTGCGAATTGAACTTCGATCTGCTCGTCGAGATCGACGTCATCGCAAGGCTGAAACGCAAATAACGACCATGGCCCGCTTGCTGCGTCGAACGCAAGCCGGCCATGGTCGTTTCTTTTCGCCTCAGCGATCCGATGCGGCGAACACGAGGGCGCCGAATCGTTCGGATCGGTGGAAATCGACGGCGCCCGTCGGCGACCATGCCCAGAAATGGCGCCGCCCCGAAGGGTCCGCGTCGATTCTGTACAGGTTCCATCGCCATGTCGTTCCGGCGTCCGGCCGCTTCTCGAAATTATCGAACGGAATCGAGATTTCGTACGTCGTCTTCCCCGCTTCCCGGACCGCCGTCGTATGTAAACCTTCCGCATCCCACGACGTGTCGACTTGAATGTTCCCTTCCAGATCGTTGACGATTTTTGCGTCGAACACCGCGTTCAGCGGGTTGATCTCCAGCTCCATGTAGCGCTCCCCCGCCCCCGCTTCGTCGATAAACACTTCGACGACGTCTTCGTCGTAGAGCGGATCGTCCCGCCGCGTCATCGCCGCGGAGATGAAATCGTCTTCGCACTCGAACCGAATCCGCAAAGCATCGTTCGTCCACACGGCTTTCGCTTCCGTTCGCTGCCGGGGGACGCCGCCTGTGACGACATCCATGAGTACCGCCGCATCCGCGCGTTCCCAAGGAATCGCTTCGCCGGGTTTCGCCTCGACGTATCGACAGACATATTGCATGGCCATAGCCTCCTTCCGGTCTCGTTCGCCGTCTTTCCTTAGTCGACGCTTAGCCCTTCCTCGCGGAAAAATTCGCCGATCCGCCGCGCCGCCTCCAGCAATCTGCCTTCCTCTTGCACCAGCGCGATGCGCACGTATCCTTCTCCTTCGACACCGAACGCGTTGCCCGGAACGACAACAACGCCGGTTCGCCGACAAATTTCCTGGGAAATTTGTCGAGACGTCCACCCTTGCGGCACGCGCGCCCAGACGAACATCGTCGCTTTCGGCTTGGGGACGACCCATCCGGCCTCCCGCATCGCTTCGACAAATATGTCGCGCCGGGACTGATAGACGGCGGCGGCTTTCGCGCCTTCGTTCGACAGATCCTCCGCGAACGCTCGAATCCCCGCTTCCTGCGCGGCGGCGAACACGCCGTAGTCGAGGTTCGCCTTCAGCGTGCGCAGCGCCTGAACCGCCGGCGCATGCCCGACGGCGAAGCCGATGCGGCAGCCCGCCATGTTAAAGCTCTTCGACAACGAGTGAAACTCGATCGCCGCGTCCTTCGCCCCCGGAAGCTCGAGGATGCTCATCGGGCGATACCCGTCGAAGGCGAGCTCGGAATACGCCGCGTCGTGAACGACTAAGATGCCGTATTGTTTAGCGAATGAAATTAATGATTCATAGAACGAACGATCCGCCACGGCGCTGAGCGGGTTGCTCGGATAGTTGACGACGATCAGCTTGGCGCGGCGGGCGACGTCCTCCGGGATCGACGCGAAGTCGAACAAGTAACCGTTGCTCTCCCGAAGCGGCACCGGATACGGCTCTACGCCCGCGACGGCCAGTCCCGCTCCGTAGATCGGGTACCCCGGGTCGGGCAAGATCGCGATGTCGCCGGGATTCGTCACAGCCAGCGCGAGATGGCCGAGGCCGTCTTGCGAGCCCATGAGGACGGTCGTCTCCGCCGCCGGATCGACCTCGACGCCGAATCGGAACTTGAGCCACTCGACGGCCGCCTGCCGGAACGCCGGACTCCCTTCCGAAGAAGGGTAGCCGTACATATCCTCGCGCATCGCGGCGTCGGCGAGCGTCCGGCGGACCGCTTCCGCCGGCGGCTTGTCCGGGCTCCCGATGCCGAGGTCGATGACGTCGAGCCCTTCGGACGCGGCCTCCGCGCGCCAAGACGCTACTTCGCTGAAGATCGACGAGCCGAGCCGGCCGAGCCGCTCGGACGGTTGCACGAAGTTCATGACCAGATCTCCTTATATTGCTCTTCTTTGAACCCGACGGTGATCCGCTTGCCGTCGGTGACGATCGGCCGCTTGATCAGCCGTCCGTTCGAGGCGAGCAGCTCCAAGATGTCGTCGTCGCTCATCCGCGGAATGCGGTCCTTCAGTTTCATCTCCTTGTACGCTTCGCCGGAGGTGTTCAGGAACTTTTTCAAAGGCAGCCCGCTAAGCTCCCAGAACGATCGCAGCTGCTCCTGCGAAGGCGGCGTCTCGAACAGATCGATCTTCTCGGACTGCACTCCTTTAGCCTCCAGCGACTTCATGGCGTCGCGGCAGGTGCTGCACTTCGGGTAGATATATGCGGTGACGGTCGTCATGATGTCATCTCCCCTTCTTCGCGTAGAAATTTAATCAACGTCTCCAAATCCGGCGTCAGCGGCGCCGCGAACGCGACGCGTTCCTTCGACTCGGGATGCACGAACGACAGCGTCTCGGCGTGCAGCGCTTGACGCGCGATCGGCAGCTCGCGCGGCGGGTGGCGCACCGCGTCGATGTACAGCTCGTCGCCCATCAACGGATGCCCGATGAACTTCATATGGACGCGAATCTGATGCGTGCGGCCGGTGACCGGCTTCACGCGCACGACCGTCGCGTCCGCGAACCGCTCGACGACTTCGTAATGCGTCGTCGAAGGCGCGCCCGCCGGCGTCACGACGCGCATATGCGGCACGTCGACGTCGCGGTCGATCGGTCCCTCGACGGTGCCGGCGTCCGCCGACATGCGGCCGTAGACGACGGCGATGTAGCTTTTGGCCACCTGACCGGCTTGAAACTGCTCGCTCACGAACTGATGCGCGTACCCGTTCTTCGCGACCGCGAGCACGCCCGACGTATCCTGATCGAGGCGGTGAATCGGGCGGAACCGATACGATTCCCCCCGTTCCCGCCAGTAATGAACGATGCCGTTCGCGAGCGTCCCCGTATAATGGCCCGACGTCGGGTGGACGATCAAACCCCAGGGCTTGTTCACGATGAGCAGATGCTCGTCCTCGTAGATGATTCCGAATTCCATGGGCTGCGGGAGAATCGTCTCCGACTGTTCTACCGGCAGCGTCACCTCCACGACGTCGCCGGCGCGCATCGGCCGGTACAGCACGTCGGTCGAGCCGTTCACGGTGATCGACCCCTCCAGGCCCCGCTGCCGCACGAGCAGCTTGCGCGACAGCCCCATGCCCGTCAGCAGCACGGAGCGCAGCCGCCACCCGTCCTGCTCCGGCGGCACGACATGCGTCAGCTTCGTCGGTTCGGTCATCGGCCGGACTTACGGCGGAACACTTCCGCGCTGCGGGCGTATTCGACGTCGGTCTGCCCTTCGCGGAAATTCGCCGTCCGGGCGATCGTGAAGAACAAGTCCGACAGTCGGTTCAAATACGTCCGCACATGTTCGTTGATGTCTTGACGTTCCGCCAGCGTCACGACGCGGCGTTCGGCCCGGCGGCAGACGGTGCGGCAGACGTGCAGCGCGGCCGAAGAGGCCGAGCCCCCCGGGAGGATAAACCGCGTAATGTCGGGCGTCTCCGCGTCGTACTTATCGATCAAAGCTTCGAGCTTCTCCGACATGTCGGCGGTGACCTTGTATTCGCGCTTCGCCTTGTCGAGAATCGCGAGGTCCGAGCCGCAATCGAACAGCTCGTGCTGTATGTTGAGCAAGTCTTCCAGCAAATCGGCGAACTTGGTCTTGTCCATGCCGGCCATCGCGACGCCGACGAACGAATTCAGCTCGTCCACCGTGCCGTACGCCTCCACCTGCAGGTCGTCTTTGCGCACGCGGCCGCCGATGACGCCGGTGCTCCCTTTGTCGCCGGTTCTCGTATAAATTTTCATCCTGAAGCGCCTCCCTTACGAAATCCTATCATAGCATAGATCGCTTCCATATCCACATGGCTTCGCACATGCTCCGCCAGCCGGTCGAACGCGGCTTCGCGCGCCTCGCGATGGCGGTAGGCGGCATCCAACGGAGCCAACCCCCGATCGCCGCGCAAGGCGTTCAGCCAAGCTCTTCGAAACCCGTCGTTATCGAAAATGCCATGCACGTACGTCCCCCACACCCGTCCGTCTTCCGTCGCCGCTCCGTCCTCCGACCCGTCGTCGAAGCGAAATAACGGCCGGACCGGCTCGCGGAACGCCGTCTCTCCCATATGGATCTCGTAGCCCTCGACGGGAAGCTCGAAGGCGGCAGGCGCCGCTTCGCCGGGCCAGCCCGCGAACGCGCCCGAGACGCGGATCGTCCGCTTCTCTCGCGCATAGGTCGTCTCCAGCGGAAGCAAGCCGAGTCCCTCCATGCGGCGCGTCGCCGCCTCCGACGATTCGACGCCGTGCGGATCGTTCAACGTCAGGCCGAGCATCTGGTAGCCGCCGCAGATGCCGGCGACGCGCCCGCCCGCCGCCGCGTATCGCCGCACGGCGGCGTCGAGGCCGCGCTCGCGGAGCGCCGCGAGGTCCATCAGCGCGTTCTTCGTGCCGGGGATGACGATCGCGTCCGGACTGCCCAGCTCCTCGGCCCTGCTTACATAGCGGACGGACGCGTCCGGCTCGCCGGCGAGCGCGTCGACGTCGGTGAAATTCGACAGCCGCGGCAGCCGCAGCACGGCGATGTCGAGGTCGCGCGCCGGGTCGGCGCGCGTTCGGAGCTTGTTGTCGAGCGACGCCGCGTCCTCGTCCTCGAGCCCGACGTCGTGCAGCATCGGTACGACGCCGAGGACGGGCTTGCCGGTTTCCTTCTCCAGCCAGTCGAGCCCGTCGGTCAGCAGCGCCGGGTCGCCGCGGAATTTATTGATGATAAAACCCTTGACCCGGTCGCGCTCCTCCGGCCGAAGTATGGCCATCGTGCCGACGATCGAAGCGAACACGCCGCCGCGGTCGATGTCCGCGACGAGCACGACGGGAGCGTCGCCCCAAGCGGCCGCGCGCATGTTGACGATGTCTCGGTCGCGCAGGTTGACCTCGGCCGGGCTGCCCGCGCCTTCCATCACGACGACGTCGCGGGCGGCGCGGAGCCGGTCGAGCGCCTCGCGGACGAACCGTTCCGCGGTGGGGAGATACTTCTCCCTATAGTCGATCGCGTCATAGTCTCTCAGCGGCTTCCCGTGCACGACGACCTGCGCGCGCCGTTCGCCCGTCGGCTTCAGCAAAATCGGGTTCATGTCCGTCGTCGCCGGGACGCGGCACGCGTCGGCCTGCACCGCTTGGGCGCGGCCGATCTCCCTGCCGTCCGGGGTCACATGCGAGTTGTTCGACATGTTCTGCGACTTGAACGGCGCGACGCGGTATCCGTCGTTCGTCAATATGCGGCAGAGCGCCGTCACGATCAGGCTCTTGCCGACGTCGGACGCGGTGCCTTGAATCATGAGCGTCGGGCAGAGGTGCGGCCGTGTCATCGCGACTCCGCCCCTCTCGCCTCGAGGCAGCCGGCAAGTGCCGCCAGCAGCCGCTCGTTCGCGTCCCGCTTCTTCACGGCGAGGCGAATGTAGGCGTCCTTCTCGAGGGCGCGGAACGTCGAGCCGCTTCGGACGAGCACGCCTTCGCGCCCGAGCGTCGTCTGCAGCTCTCCGGCCTTCGCGCCCTCGGGCAGCCGCGCGAGCAGGAAGTTGGCCGCGCTCGGGAAGACGCGCAGGCCGAGCGCCGTCAGTCGCGCCGCCAGCCACTCCCGCTCCGGCGGCAGCCAGCGCAGCGTGCGCTCGGCGAACTCGCGGTCCGCCAGCACCGCGGCGCCGACCTCGAGCGCGATGCCGTTCGCGCTCCACGGCACGGCGAGCGCGCGGATGCGCGCGATGCCCTCCGGGTGCGCGACGACGTAGCCGAGCCGGAGCCCCGGGATCGCGTAGAACTTCGTGAGCGAGCGCGTCACGAAGAGGCCCGGCCGCTCCGCCGCGCGTCGAACGAGCGTCAGCGACTCCTCCTCGGGGGAGAAGTCGAGGAACGCTTCGTCGATGACGACGCCGCGGAACGCGTCGAGCGCGGCATCGACGACGCCTTGCGCAAGCGGCTGCCCCGTCGGGTTGTTCGGGTGGCCGAGCACGATCGCGTCGGCCCCGGCCGCCGCAGCAGCCCTGACGTCTTCGGCGCGGAGCCGGAAGTCGTCGTCCGGGCGCAGCGCGAAGGGGCTCGTCGTTCCGCCGGCGTGCTCGACCGCCGTCTCGTATTCGGCGAAGCCCGGCGCCGCCACGGCGGCGATCGTCGGCCGCAGCGCTCGGAGGGCGAGGTCGATCGCCTCCGCCGCGCCGTTGCCGACCCAGATCGCCTCGATCGGCACGCCGTGCTTCTCGGCGAGCGCGCCCCGCAGCGTTCTCGCCGCCGGGTCCGGGTACGCGTCGACGCGCTCCCACGCGCGCAGCATCGCCGCCCGCGCTCCCTCGGGCGGCCCCCATGGATTCATGTTCGAACTGAAGTCGACGAACGCCTCCGCCGGCCGGCCGTACAACGCCGCAGCGGTGCGCAAATCTCCCCCGTGTCCGTATCGTTCTAGCATCATCGGACCCCACCTTTCATTATCGGTTTCTCGGCCGCCTCCCCGGTGATGCAACTCTCCGCCAGCGCCTGCACTAGTACAGGTAATTACTCTTCCGGATGCCCGCAGCGGCGCACTACCTGCAATAGTGCATTTATTTGACCGCTTCGAGAGGGAAGCGGTCCCGAATAGCTGCACTTTCGCAGGTATCCGGCAATTTGGTACCAATTTCACGCGAAATACCTGCACTTTTGCATCTATGCCGCGACGGACCCATGACGATGCAACGGTCAATGCGAACGCAAGCGCGCCGGACGCCTCGAGCTCACGTGTTTCCCGACGCGACGAGCGCGAGCAGCAGCGCCAGCTCGATGCCCTCGATCAAGGCGCCGTACGCGTCGCCGGTGAGCCCCCCGAAGCGGCGGCTCAGCCAAGCGGCCATGACGGCGCCGGTCAAGGCGGCGAGCGCGGCCCCGGCCAAAGCGATCGGCAGCATGAACAGCGGGTCGCCCGAGCCGAACAGCGCGAGCGCCGCCGCGAGGCAGGCCGCGCCGACCGCCGCCGACGCCAAGGCGTGCCGCGGTCCGGCCGAGCGCATCGCGGCGCCCATGCCGCCGCTGCCGCCGGCGTACGGCCACAGGGCGACCGCCCACGGCGCGAACGCGCGCGCGACGATCGGCACGCAGGCGACCGCCGCGGCGAGATTCAAGCTGCCGGCGGCCGTATATTCCAAGAGCGACAGGACGAACGCGTACTTGCCGAGCAGCAGCAGCACGCCCGCCGCCACGCCCATCGCGCCGACGCGGGGATCCTTCATAATCTCCAGCATCCGCTCCCGCGAGCGGTTGCTGCCGAGCGCGTCGGCGGTATCCATCCAGCCGTCCAGATGCAGCCCGCCGGTGACCCACACCCAAGCCGCGACGACGATCGCGCTTGCCGCCGACGGCGGCAGCAGCAACGATAAGCCCCAATAGAAAGATCCCACAAGCACCCCGACGACGAGTCCCGCCAGCGGATAGAACGCGATGCTCCGCCGGGCGACACGCTCGTTCCACGCGGAAGCGAACGGCAGCGGCACCCGCGTCATCAGCTGCACGGCCGCCGCCGCCGCGCTTACCCAATCCCCCAAGTGACCAGAACCGCCGCGCATAACAAGCCTCCTAACAGCAATCCGCCGAACGCATGCAACAGTCCGACGGTGCGCACGATATGTTCTTTGCGAAGCGGCTCCCGCGGCTCGCCCATGTACGCTCGGAAGCTTTCGACGCCGCCGTACGCGTTCACGCCTCCGAGCCGAACGCCGAGCGCGCCGGCGACGGCCGACTCCGGATAACCGCTGTTCGGACTCGGATGCAGCCGCGCGTACCGCCGGACCGTCCGCAGCGCCGCGCCGCCCGGCAGCCCGCGCAGCCAGGCGGCGCCCGCCAACAACAATGCCGACAGCCGCGCCGGAATCCAATTCAAGACGTCGTCGAGCCGCGCCGACGCCTTGCCGTACCACAAGTACCGCGCGTTCCGGTACCCGACCATCGAATCGAGCGTGTTCGCCGCCCGATAAAGCATCGCCCCCGCGGCGCCGCCGAGCAGCGCGAAGACGACGGGCGACAGCACGGCGTCGACCGTATTTTCCGCGACCGTCTCCACCGTCGCCCGCGTCAGCTCCGGCTCGTCCAGCGTGGCCGTGTCCCGCCCGACGATATACCCCGTGTACATTCGGGCTTCGTCCAGCCGGCCCCCGACGAGCGGCCGGTACACGCGCAGCCCGGCGTCCGCGAGCCCGCGCCACGCGATCGTCGTCGAGACGAGCCAGACGTTCGCGGCGTAGCCGAACCACGGATGGATCCACAAGCAGCCTCTTACGATCAGCCAAGCCGCCGCGGCGCTGCCCGCCACCGTCGTTACACATAGCAAAACGCCGAACAGGAACGACCGCTCCCTCGGCGCTTCGACGTACGTTCTCGCTTCCACCCACCGGATCCAGCGGCCGATCGCGACGACGGGATGCGGCAGCCGCGCCGGGTCGCCGACGGCGAGGTCCACGGCGAGCGCCGCCGCGACCATCCACAGCGTCTCCTCCCACGTAAACAGCGCGAGCCCCGTCATAACCGATACTCCCGGCTCTTCAGCTCGATCGGGATGCCGGAGGCGACGAGGAACACTTGGTCGGCCGCCGCGGCGACCTTCTGGTTCATCCGCCCGGCGGCGTCGCGGTACAGACGGCCGAGCGGCGTCGCCGGCACGATGCCGAAGCCGACCTCGTTCGTGACGAGCACGACGGTTCCTTGGAATCGGCGCAGGACGGCGACCAGCTCGTCCGCGCGCGCCAGACAGCGCGCCTCCGCGTCCGGCTCCGCTTCCCATTGCAGGAGCAGATTGGACAGCCACAACGTCAGACAATCCACGAGGACGAGCGTATGCCCGGACCGGTATACGTTATATTCGAAGTCGAGCGCCTCCAAGCATTCCGGCAGCCGAATCGGCTCCTCGACCGTCTTCCAGACGAATCCGGCCGTATCCCGCCGCGACCGATGCGTCGCGATGCGCCGCTCCATCTCCTCGTCGAACGACTGCGCGGTGGCGATGTAGACGCCTTCCTCCGCGTACCGCTCGACGTACCGTTCCGCGAAGGCGCTCTTGCCGCTGCGGGTGCCCCCGGTCACCAATACCACGACCATAGCCGTTTACCCTCCGACTTCCGCTTCGACTTCGACGTTCACGACTTACTCCAGTTTGCCCGAGACGCCGGCCGACGCGAACGTCGCCATGCGGCCGAGCACGTCGACCGCCGCCTCCACGATCCGTAAGGAAAGCGCCGCGCCCGTGCCTTCGCCGAGCCGCATGCCGAGCTCCAGCATCGGCTCGAGTCCGAGCGCGTCCAGGACGATGGCGTGGCCCGGCTCCTCGGAGCGATGCGAAGCGATCAAATACGACGCGACGTGCGGCGACAATCGAGACGCGACCAAGGCGGCCGCCGTCGAGATGTAGCCGTCGACGACGACCGGCACGCGGTAGACGCCCGCGCCGAGACAGACGCCCGCGATGCCCGCGAGCTCGAAGCCGCCGACCTTCGCCAGCGTCTCGAGCGCGCCTTCCGCGCCCGAAGCGCCGGCGCCGGCCGCAAGGCCGTTCGCCGTCAGCGCCCGCGCCACCGCGTCCCGCTTGCGGGCGAGTCCCGCGTCGTCGACGCCGGTACCGCGGCCGACCGACGCTTCAGGCGCTGCGCCGAGCAGCGCGCTCGTCACCGCGGCGGCCGCCGTCGAGTTGCCGATGCCCATCTCGCCGACCGCGATCAGCCGCACGCCGTCGCCCGCCAGCCGGCCGACGAGCTCGACGCCCGCCGTCAAGGCCCGCAGCGCCTGCTCGCGCGTCATCGCCGGTCCCTTCGTCATGTTCGCCGTGCCCGGCGCGATCTTCGAAGCGATCAGGTCAGGATGGTCGATCGTCGCCGCGACGCCCATGTCGACGCAGACGACGTCGGCGCCCGCGTGCTTCGCGAACACGTTAACCGCGGCGCCCCCGCGCAAGAAATTCAACACCATCTGCTCCGTCACCGCTTGCGGGAAGGCGCTGACGCCTTCCTCGCAGACGCCGTGATCGCCCGCCATGACGACGACCACCTTCTTCCCGAGCGGCGGCGGCATCGTCCCCGCGATGCCGGAAAGCCGTTCCGCGAGCCGCTCCAGCGCGCCTAAGCTGCCGGGCGGCTTCGTGAGCGAATCGAGCCGCTCCCGCGCGGCCGCCATCGCCTCTTCGCGAAGCGGTTCGATCGACCGGCAGACGCTTGTAAGCCACGTATCGTCCATGTGTATCTCCGTCCCTTGTTTCGTCCGTTACCAAATTTAACTTATTATACCCGAAGCCGAAGCGCTTGTCGCCGCCGGAACGCCCGACTCGAGCAGCACCTGCGGCGCGCCGTTCGTCGGATGCGCCAGCACGGTGGCGTTCGCCCCGTAGACGGTCCGGATGCGCCCGGGCGTCAGCACCTCTCGCGGCGAACCGCAGCAGACCGCTCGGCCCCGATCCATCAGCAGCAGTCGGTCGCAATACATCGCCGCGAGGTTCAAGTCGTGCAGCACCGCCACGACCGTCAGCGACGAATCCTTCTGCCACGCGCGGATGAGGTCCATCAATTGAATCTGGTAGCCGATATCGAGGAACGTCGTCGGCTCGTCGAGCAGCAGCGCCTTCGGCTGCTGCGCCATCGCCTTCGCCAGCGCGACCCGCTGCCGCTCGCCGCCGCTGAGCCGGTCCACCGACCGTTCCGCCAGCGCCGTCAGCCCCATGCAATCGAGCACCGAGTCGACGACCGTTGCGTCGGCGCCTCGCTCTTCCCCTAACCAGTTCTGGAACGGAAACCGGCCCATCTCCACCACGTCCCGCACCGAAAAGCCGACCGGCGGCAGCGCGTCCTGCTGCAGGACGGCGAGCATCCGCGCCAGCTCTTTGCGCTTGTAATCGAACGCCGGGCGCTCGGCGATCGACGCCTCCCCGGCGTCGGGACGCTCGAGCCCGGACAGCAGCTTCAACAGCGTCGTCTTGCCGCTGCCGTTCGGACCGAGAATGCCGAAAAACTCGCCTTCGCGAACCTGGAAGCTTACGTCGGACAATACCGGCACGCTCTCGTAGCGTTTGCTGACGTTCGTCGCTCGGATCATCTAGCCGCCTCCCATCGTCTTTTTATGTCGGGTCAACAAATACAAGAAGAACGGCGCGCCGAGGAACGCCGTCACGACGCCGAGCGGGATTTCCGTCGGGGCGAGCGCCATCCGGGCGAGCGTATCCGCCCAGACGACGAACGCCGCGCCGCCGATCGCCGACAGCGGCACGATCATGCGGTAGTCCGAGCCGAACAGCAGCCGGATCATATGCGGAATGACGAGACCGACGAAGCCGATGACGCCGGTCACCGACACGGCGGCGGCCGTCATGAGCGTCGACACCGCGAGCACGATCCAACGCGTCCGCTCGACCCGCACCCCGAGGTGCGCGGCGCTTCGCTCGCCCAGCTCGAACAAGTTGAGCGTCCGCGCGTACGCGCATAAGACGACGACGCCGACGGCGACGTACGGCGCGACGGCCGCGGAATACGGCCAACCGCGCAGCGCGAGGCTGCCCATCAGCCAGAAGACGATCTGGTTGACGACGTCGTCGGACAACGACACCATGAAGGAGACGACCGCGCCGAGGAACGCGCTCAGCACGACGCCGGCGAGGATGAGCGTCTCCCGCCGCATGCCGCCGTCGACCCGCGCCAGCAGGTACACCGCGCACAACGTCGCCATGCCGGTGCAGAACGCGACGACGGGGATCGTCGCGAAGCCGAAGAGGAACTGCGCGTTCGTCAAGATGAGGAACGCCGCGCCGACCGACGCGCCCGAGGCGACCCCGAGCGTGAACGGATCGGCGAGCGGATTGCGCAGCACGCCTTGGAAGCCTGCGCCCGCCGTCGCGAGCGCCGCGCCGACGAGCATGCCGAGCGCGATGCGGGGCAGCCGCACCTGCAGAACGATCTGCTCGTGGGCGACGGACCACGTCGGATCCACGAGCCCGCCGATCCCCGGCAGCGCGCCGACCAGAATGCGCCACACCGTGCCGACGCCGAGCGTGGAAGCCGAACCGAGCGATACGCTGACGACGAGAGACAGAAGGAGGAGCAGCGCTCCCGCTCCTCCCCATCCGATCAGCTTTCGCCTCATATTATTGTCCGATCCGTTCCGGATACAGCGCCTTCGCGACTTCGATGAGCGCTTCCGTTAAGCGCGGGCCCGGACGCGAGATCAGGTTGTCGTCGATCGCGAACAGCTGTCCGTTCGCGAGCGCGTCGATTTTGTTCCACCCGGCTCGTCCCGTAATGATGCCTTCCAATCCTTCGACTCCGGCGCTATACAAGATAACCTCCGGATTCGCCTCGATAATGTTTTCCTCGCTGATTTCGTACCAGCCGGGCTGGTCGGCGACGTTCACGCCGCCGGCCAACGTCAGCAGCTCGTCCATGAATTCGCCCTTGCCGACCGTCCAGCCCGGGGAAAACTCGACGTACACCTTCTTCTTCTCCGCGTCGGTCAACCCCCCGACCGCGTCGAGGACCTTCTGCCGGTCGGCTTCCATCTTCGCGGCGACCGCTTCCGCCTCCTCCGCGTTGTCTACGATCTTGCCCACCTCGCGGATGTGCGCGATCGCTTCGTCCAGCGTCTGCGTCTCGAACGCGTACACCGTCAGCCCGAGCTTGCGCAGCTCCTCGATCGTCGCCGTGCTCATCGACCAACCCGCGAAGACGACGTCCGGCTCCAGCTCGAGAATCGCCTCGACGTTCGCTTCGAGCCCGCCGACGCGCGGCAGCCCTTCGACGTCCGCCGGGAAGTCGCTCCAATCGTCGACGCCGACGACGCTTGCGCCCGCGCCGACCGCGAACAGCACTTCCGTCTCGCTAGGCGCGATGGAGACGATTCGCTCCGGCGCCTTCTCGAATACGACCTCGGTCCCCGAGGCGTCCGTCACCGTCAGCGGATACGCCGCCTCCGCAGGAGACTCCGCAGGAGACTCCGCAGCGGACTCCGCGCCTTGCGGAGCCGGTTCCGCCGCCGGCGGCGCCGTCTCCTCGGCCGTTCCTCCGCACGCCGCTACCGCGACCGCCAATACGACCGACAACAATCCTGTTAACCAACGCTTCCACATACCGATAACCTCTCCTCGACCCTTATGTTTTTCTATGAGAGAGAATCGCACCGCCGCTTGCTTGCCGAATGACAAAGAAAGAAAGCCTTCCGTCTCGACTAGAAACGGAAGGCTGGCACAACGAGTTCAGGAACGCGCGACCAAGCGTGCGCTTGGCGTCCTGCGTCGAGCCGCATCCTTTTCCTCGAAGGAGTTGTCAGCAATCGCTCTTAGGCAGGTCTCCTGGCTTATGGGTTGAATGACGCGCTTCGCCTTCCCGTTCCGCTTGTCGTCCGCGAAACAGTGGCATATCGAAACGCATCCCCAAGTTACAGTGGCGGGACCGCGCCGGACTCGCACCGGCTTCCCTTTTCACCTTCCCCGCGCTGCGTGCGCGGACAAGGACCCAAGAACGTAAATCAAGCAATTCAATTCAGGTGTTGCTCATCTCATAAAGACGATTATAGGGAAAATGGTTTCCCCTGACAATACAATTCTCAACGTCTTTCGACAAACCGATCCCGCTTTACGCGTTCTGCGTCGCCCGCAGCGTATGCACGAACGCGCCGATCCGATCGATCGCCTCGGTCAAATTCGCGACCGACGTCGCGTACGAGCATCGCAGGAAGCCTTCTCCGCCGAGGCCGAACACATGGCCCGGCACCGCGGCGACCTTGCCTTCGACGAGCAGCCGCTGCGCGAATTCCTCCGACGAGAGGCCGGTCTTCGCGATCGACGGGAATGCGTAGAACGCCCCATGCGGTTCGTGAATGTCGAGGCCGATGTCGCGGAAGCCCTTCACGACGAGTCGGCGGCGCTGGTTATACGACTCGACCATCCGGTCCTTCTCTTCCATGCCGTTCTTCAGCGCTTCGATCGCCGCCAGCTGGCCCATAACGGGCGCGCACATGACCGTGTACTGGTGAATCTTCAGCATCGCGCCGATAATGTCCGGGTGTCCGCACGCGTAGCCCATGCGCCAGCCGGTCATCGCGAACGCCTTCGAGAAGCCGCTCACGAGAATCGTGCGATCCCGCATGCCCGGCAAGGAGGCGAAGCTGCAATGCTTGCCGTCGTACGACAGCTCGGCGTAAATTTCGTCCGAGATGACGATGAGATCGTGCTCCTCCACGAGCTTCGCGATCGGCTCATAGTCCTCGCGCGTCATGATCCCGCCCGTCGGATTGCTCGGGTAGCTGAGGATCAGCACCTTCGACCGCGGCGTAATGGCCGCCTTCAGCGATTCCGCGCGCAGCTTGAACTGGTCCTTCGCGAACGTCTCGATGCCGACCGGAATACCGCCCCCGATCGCCGTGATCGGCGAATACGACACGTAGCACGGCTCCGGGACGAGCACTTCGTCGCCGGGCGACACGAGCGAGCGCAGCGCCAGATCGATCGCTTCGCTGCCGCCGACCGTGACGAGCACCTCGTCCCTCGGCTCGTATTTCACTTCGAATTGACGATAGAGATATTCGGCGATCGCCTCGCGGAGCTCCGGGAGGCCGGCGTTGTGCGTATACGTCGTGCGTCCTTGCTCGAGGCCGTTCACGGCCGCGTCGCGGAACCGCCACGGCGTGACGAAGTCCGGCTCCCCGACGCCGAGGGAGATGATGTCTTTGCTGCCGCTGACCAAATCGAAAAATTTGCGAATCCCCGACGGAGGGATCGCCTGTACGAACGGAGTCAAATACCGTTTCATGGCGCGCACCTCCTATAGTTACGGCGACACGACCATTCGGTGATCGCCTTCGCGGCCCTCGAATATGATGCCGTCCTGTTTGTATTTTTTCAAGATGAAAAACGTCTTCGTCGAAAGCACGCGCTCCAGCGTCGACAGCTTATTGGAGACGAACGAAGCGATCTCGCGCAGGCTCTTCCCTTCGATCTCGACCTGCAGATCGTAGGCGCCCGACATCAAATACACGCTCTTGACCTCCGGATATAAATAAATGCGTTCCGCGATCGCGTCGAAGCCGTGTCCGCGCTCCGGCGTGATCTGCACTTCGATGAGCGCGGTAACCTTCTCTTGATCGACCTTGGACCAATTGACGACCGTCGCGTACTTCACGATGACGTTGTTCTCTTCCATCTCGCGGATCGCCGCTCGAATCGTCTCCTCGCTTTCGTCCAACATCGTGGCGAGCAGCGCGGCATCGCGCCTGGAATCCTCTTTCAACAGTTCGAGAATCCTCAATTGAAGCTCCGTCATGTGTTGCGTTCCCCCCTGGTCGTCAATCGACTTTTGAATTTTTGAAGATACCTTCCATATTACCCGAATCGAGGTCCTTCCTGCAAAACAAAAAAACTCCCGTTCTCGGGAGTTTCGCCGCGTTATGCCGTTACCAACGGACCAATTTCTTCATATTGTGCTCGATGTCGCGCCGTAGGTACGCCGGATGCACCGTCACGTCGCCGCCGGCGCCGACGCCGACCAGCTTCTCGCCGTCGTAGGCCGCGATCACGTTCGGACCGGCGCTCAGGAGCGCCTCGTACCGCGCGTTCGCGTCCGCCGCTTCGTTCAACAAACCGAAGAAGGCTTCCGCCTCGGGAACTTTGATTTCGAATGCGATTTTCACTTGGACCCGCCGCCTTTCGTCTTTCCTATGACCATACTCATAATTATACGCACAGTCGTATTTTTATGCAACCGCGAGATAAAAAAAGGGCGCTCAGCGCCCGCCTTCGGCCAGATGCTTCCGCATGAAAAACCACGAGAAGATCGGCGCCGATCCCAAAATCAACATTAACGTCGTAATATGCTGCGGCTCCTTCGTGAACGAAACGACCGAGATGAACGCGATCGTCCCGAGAATCCGCCCCATATTGAGCGCCGTCTCTCGCAGCACGACGTATTCGACCCGATGCTCCGCGCTCTCCGTGTTCGCTCCGATCATATCGAAGATCGTCGACGTAATCGGAATCGAGTAGAGCGGGTAAAACAAGGCGACCACTACCCCGAAGACGATTAACGTCGTATAGTTCACCTGCCAGAAGAACGGCAAGATGATCAGCGTCATGGCGAGCGCCCCCGCGAGCATCGGGATCGACCGCCGCCCCGGCTTGACGAGCCGCCCCGCCAAGAAGAAGGCGACGAGCGATACGGCCGACGTAATCAGCGCGTAATTGCCGAGCTGCAGCTCGTTCTTCGTCGCGATGTACACCATCAATCCGATCAGAAAGCCGAAGACGCCTTCCCTTACGCCCTGCGCGAACAAGGCGGGGTAAGCGCTCCGCCATCCGTTGCCTTTCTGCCGGAGCTGCTTGATCCCGTACAGCCATTCATAGTTTTTCTGCACCGGGCGTTTCTTTAGGAAAAAGCTGACGAATGCGCCGACGACGAACACGCCGAGCGAAATCGAGAAGATCAGACGATAGCCGGTCATATTCGGCATCCTCGTAATGAGGAAGCCCGAGATCCACGGCGCGGCCATGCCGACGGCGGAGCCGAGCAGTCCGGCCCAACCGTTGAAGCGGTCTCGGTTATCGCGGTCGGTCACCTCGAAATACACGACGTTGAAAGCGAGCCAGAAGAACGCCGAAGACATGCCCTGCACGCCCCCGAGCAAGACGACCCACTGCGCCGCGCTCTTCCCGAGCAGCAGCACGAGCAAGTAGAAAATCGCCGCGAGCGCGACGCCGAGCCGCAGCGAATTCATCTTGTTGCGTTCCTTCACCCACTTGCCGATCGCGACGAACATCGTCGCCATCACGACTTGGTGAGACAGCGCGAACCAACCGATCATCGCGAAATCTTGCTTGGCCTTCCACAGATAGACGTTGACGAAGGCTCCGGATAGCGCGTTGGCGCATGCAAACAAAGCGTTGACGAGAAGTAGAAGCCGGGTTTGGCCGTCAAGGCGGCCACCCGAGCGCTCTAACTTTTGCGGCATGGTTCGTACCCCTTTGTTCCCCTTGTTTCGTTCCTTGCGCGTAGCTTCCACGTAGGTTGCCCAAATTCGCGGAACGGAAACGTCTTGGAAAAAAGAGGGGGCCCGCAGCCGCCGCGCGCGAGCCGGGAATCAGTCCTGCTCTTCGCCGAGACGGCGGACGAGCGCCGCCTTGTCTTTCGAGCTCAGCCGTTGATGCACCGTGAAGCAGTGCGGGCACACGAACACGTCGAGCCGGAACGGCGCCTTCAGGAACGGCGGGAACATCGGCGACGGCGTCTTCGGCACGAACGCCGCCTCGGAGACGATCTGCTCGCCTGCGTGCACCATGTACTCCTGGCATTGCGGACATTCCGGCACTTCCTCTTGCGCGTCCAAATACTGCTCCGCCGCGCGCGTATACCGATTCCAGTCGTCGTTCGATTCCTCGTCGAACGGGATTCCCCCGTCCTTCCTCAGCGGAATGGACACCGTTCGGTATTCGGCCAGTTCGTTATAGCAGTGGGGACAATTCGGCTCCGGTCCGAGCTCCTCGTCCCACGTAATTTCCATCTGACACCATGGGCACACTTGCTGTTGCTGCTGCGACATCGCGCATTCTCCTCTTCTATAGCTTGCTAAAGTAGTACACTCCGCATATTAAAAAAATCAGGGCGAAAACCAACAACGTTCCCCATAGGTATTTCACCGCTTCTCCCCCTTTAAGAACCCATAAAGCAAAGACTTCTCTTATTGTAACGAAAACCCGTCCGGGAAAAAAGTCGCGCCTCGCCAGACATTCACATTGGAATCGCTTTGATTTACAATGAGGTGAAATAGAGGAAGGGGTTGGAAGAGGATGCGCGTATTCGTCACGGGAGCGACCGGTTACGTCGGCACCGCCGTCGTCGACGCACTGACGGAACGAGGTCACGAAGCGATCTGTTTGGTACGGCCGGGAAGCCAGCTCCGCGGGGCCGCCGCCGATTCGACGCGGGCGCGCGTCGTTGAAGGCGACCTGCTGTCGCCGGAGACGTATCGGGACGCGTTGGCGGACGCGGACGCGGTCATCCACCTCGTCGGCATCATCCGCGAGGCGCCTTCGCGCGGCGTTACCTTCGAACGGATCCACGAAGAAGGGACGCGGCGCCTCGTCGCGGCATGCGTCGACGCCGGCTTCGCCCCCGCGGAAGGCAAGCGCTTCATTCATATGAGCGCTCTGGGCGCCCGCCCGGGCGCGGCGACGGGCTATTTCCGCTCCAAGTGGGCGGCGGAGGAGCTCGTTCGGTCGAGCGGCATCCCGTACGTCATCTTCCGACCGTCCGTCATCTTCGGTCCGGGCGACGACTTCGTCAACATGCTGGCCGGGCTTGCGCGGCTTCCGCTCACCCCGGTCATCGGCGACGGACGTTACCGGATGCAGCCCGTGTCGCTGCGCACCGTCGCCGACGTCTTCGTCAAGGCGCTGACGTACGAGCCGCTCGACGTCGCCTTCGACATCGGCGGTCCGGAGCAGATCGTCTATAACGACATGCTGCGGGACATCGGCGCCGCGATCGGCCGCCGCCGAATCGCCCTCGTCCATGCGCCGCTCTGGCTGATGAAGCCGGCCGTGCGCCTGTTCGAGCGGTTCCCCTTCTTCCCGATCACCGGCAATCAACTCGCCATGCTGCTCGAAGAAAACATTTGCCGCGACGGCACTCCCTTCTACGAGGCGTACCGAACGCCGGCGATCCGGTTTTCGGACGGCATCCGCGAGTATTTGCGGTAGGTTACATTTGATTCGTTTTCCGAAACCGTCCCGGCGTCACGCCCATCTCTTTCGTAAACACGCGGTTGAAATAATACCCGTTCTGATACCCGCAGCTCTCCGCGATATCGTCTAGGAGAAGGTCCGTCTCCAGCAGCAGCGTCTTGGCCTTCTCGAGCCGAAGCGAGGTCACGTATTCGCTCGGCGCAAGGCCGTACGTCTTCTTAAACCGCTGCGTGAAACGGGACGGAGACAGCCGCAGCGAAACGGCCAGCTCGCCGAGTTGCAACGGACGGAACGCCTGCTGCCGGATGAGCTGCATCGCCCGAACCATCGCCTCGTCTCCGATCCCGGCCTCAGGCTCCTCGGGCGCCATCGCTTCGAGCTCTCCGAAGCATAAATACCAGGTATCATAGACGTAGTGACTGCACTTCGCGAATTGCTCCGCTTGCTTCCACGCCCTCCCGCTTACCTTCAGGATGTCGTAATTGGCTTTCAGACGCTCCGTATCGGACACGCTGACTTTGCCCGAGAGCCGCTTCTCCTTCGCCTCCTGCAAAGCGACCCCGTCGCGATGCAGGACGACCTTGGCATGGTGGAACGACAAGGGCGAGATGACCACTCTGCGAAAAGGCACCTTCGGCGGACAAACGACGAGGTCGCCGAACGCCGCGGTCCCCTTTTCCCCGTCAATCTCGTATTCGAACGAGCCTTCCTCGACGCCGACCAAGCTCCATTCGTCGTAGACGTCTTCGTACAAAACGAACCGATCTTTTTTGCGCCAAAATTTATAATAGGATAACTCCGTTTTGTATTCGAATAAGGATACGGACATTTTCGCGTCTCCTATCGTAAAAAATGTATATTTTCGATAAAAAGCAAGACATTTACTTGCATCATAGTTGAACATAAGATGAATGTAAACGAGCCCTTTGAAGCGCTTTCACTATTAGGCGCCCATGGAGGGCACTACCTTTCTAAAGGGGATGATGCGTTGAGATCGAACGCGAGGAGAACATTTACGAAGCCGCTGGGCGCCTGCTTAACCGCGATGCTGTTCTTGACGGCGGGACAAGGGGTAGGCGCCGGCGGCGTTCATGCGGAAGGGGCGGAACCATATCCGATGATTCTCAACGTTGCGGATTACGGCGCGATCGCGGGCGACGGCGCCGACGACGCGCCGGCCATTCAATTGGCGATCCAAGCGGCGGCGGCGAGCAACAGCCATAATGTGCTTGCCTTCGAGGAAGGCGTGTACCATCTCGGCACGGCCGCGGGGGAGGAGGCGATGCTGCGCCTCTCGAATATGCGCAACGTCACCGTCCGCGGCGCGACGTATGCGGACGGCGCCCCGGCGACCGTGCTCCAAGTCAATCTCCCGCTCGGGAACGACGTGAGCGGAGCGGCGGCGGCCGGCCATTTCTTCATCGAGAACACGAAGAACGTCAAGCTCGAGCATTTGATTTTGGATTACGGCCCCCGCTTCGCCACCGCCGGCGAGATCGTCTCGGTCGACCGGGCGAGCGACACGGTCGTCGTCGACATTTTCCCGGGGATGCCTCACTTCGACGGAATGAAAGCGTACTCCGCGAACAGCTGGGATCTCGAGACGGGGATGCTCCTCCCCGTGGATGCGCTGACGATCGGCACGGATAAGGACGGTTATTTCGCGACGACGTGGAGCAAGGTGCCGGACGGGAGCGACGACCGGTATCGGATTTCGGGGATGGGCTTCTCGAATCGGGTCGAGATCGGGCAAGGGATCTCTTGGCATTTCAACGTCGACACCGCGAATCCGAATTTGCGGATCATGCATTCGGAAAACATCGCGTTAGAAAATGTCCGGATTTACAATTCGCTCGGCATGTCCATGCTGGCCGGCTATAACAAAAACTTCACGGTCAAGAACGTCCGCGTCGAGCCGCAAGGCCATTCCTTGGCCGTCGGACCGCGCGACGCGTTCCACTTTTCCAACAACCGCGGTTCGCTCTTGATGGACGAAGTGTACGTGAAGGGCGTGCGATGGGATCCGCTCGTCAGCCGAAGCACCTTCGTCGAAGTGAAGGAGCGTATCGACGACTATTCCATCCGGACGTCCTACGGAGTGGGCACGCTGTCGTTCAACGCAGGCGACACGATTGCGTTCTGGGTCGGGGATCAGCCGTTCGAACGCGTCATCGCGTCTGCGGTAAACGCGGGAGGCACCGTCGACGTCCTCACCTTCGCGGACCCGCTCCCCGACACGGTGAAGGTCGGTTCCCGATTGACGCATCAAGGCTACGAATGGGATCAAGTCATTCTCCGCAACAGCACCGTCGAGGGCAATTTCGGCACCGCCTTGGTGTTCATGAACAAAAATTTGCTCGTCGAAAACAGCGTGTTCCGCAATAACGCATACTCCAATATCGGATTGGGCCCGACCAGCGTCAATACCGGACCTTTCGCGCGGAACGTCGTCATTCAGAACAACCTGTTCGAGCAATCGACATGGATTCAGAAGTATAATTCGTACGACGGGACGATTACGACGTTCGAAAACCATGCCTCCTTCAATAAGGAGAAGTATAACGACGGCATCGTCATTCGCGACAATACGTTCAAGGATCTTCACATCGGAGCTCATGCGACGGCCGTCCATCTGAAGAACGCCCGCAATGTCGAGCTGAGCGGCAATACGTACATCAACGTCAATCACCCGATCAAAGTGAACATCCCGAGCACGGAAAACATCGTCAATAACGACGGCGTCCCCGTGGTCGAGGAACGCGGCGATGCGATACTGCCGGCCGAGGCGATCGTCGTCGACCCGACCAGCCCGCAATACAAGGAAGTCGTCGGCTCGTGGGCGCTCAGCGGATTGACCGGCTACAACGGTTCCATTACGCGCTACAGCGGGACGGCGGGCGGCGCAGCGACCTGGACGCCGAATCTGGAGGCGGGCACGTACCAGGTGCTTGCGTACCGCATCGTGCATCCGGCCAGCGAGCCGGCCACGAAGCTTGCCGTGTCCCATGCCGGGGGCGTGACCGAGGTCGTCTCGGACTACACGGCGGGCCAATCCGGGTGGGTCGAGTTAGGAACCTTCGAGTTCGCCGAGGGGACCGGCGGGTTCGTCCGGATGTCGCGGGCGAACCCCCAGCAGGCCTCCGGCTACTTGCGGACGAACGCCGTCGCCTTCATTCCCGCGAACGACTGAGTGTTTCGCAGCGCTCGTCTCTCGTCATCCCCCCATTCGAAAAAAATACCCGTCAGGCGATTGCCTGACGGGTATTTACCTTCCGGAGGAACTTAGCCCACACCTGTGCAGCAATAAGCGGAATTTTCCGCTTACATCGAGCGTTTAAGCGCACATGTGCGGTTATAGGCGGAGTTTTCCGCTTACCGCAGATATGCGTCTTTGTTACTTCAACTCCGCGACGGTGACGCCGTGACCGCCTTCGTTGAAGGCGCCGATGCGGAACGTGCGGACATGCTTGTGACGGCGCAGGAAGTCTTGAATGCCGGTCCGCAGCACCCCGGTCCCCTTGCCGTGAATGATATACACCTGCGACAGGTTCGCCATGATCGCTTCGTCCAGGAAGCGGTCCACCTCGACGATCGCTTCCTCGACGTTGGAGCCGCGGAGGTCCAGCTCGGTGCGGACGTTCTCGTCGCGGGTCCGCTTCACGGTGGCGACGCTCCGCTGCTGCTTCGAAGGCGCGGAACCGCCGACCGGCTCGAGGTCGGTGAGCGCGACCTTCATCTTGATGATGCCGAGCTGCACGACGGCGCCGTCCGCTTGGCGCTCCACGACGTGACCGCGCTGCCCGAGGGAGACGACCTTCACCTCGTCGCCCGGCGACACCTGCGCTTTCGCCCGCGAGACGCTCGGCGACGCGGAAGGCTTCCGCGGCTTCGGCGCGGTCTCCTCTAACCGCCGCTTCGCTTCGATCAGCTTATGCTCCTTGATCGACGCGCCTTCCTCCATCGCCTGCTTGCGCAGATCGGCGATGATCGCGTCCGCTTCGCGGCGCGCCTTCGCCACCGCTTCCGCCGCCTCGCGCTCCGCTTCCGCCATCCACTTGTCGCGCTGCTCGTGGAGCTTGCGCTTCTCTTCCGTCAACTCGCGGCGCAGCTCCTCCGTCTCGCGTCGAAGCCGCTCCGCCTCCCGGCGCTCGGCTTCCGCGGCGATCCGATGCTCCTCGAGCTTCGCGATCATCGACTCGACGCGTTGATCCTCCTCCGTCACCTGCACCCGCGCGTCTTCGATGACGCGGCGCGGCAGGCCGAGACGCTCGGCGATCGCGAACGCGTTGCTTCGGCCCGGCACGCCGACCAGCAGCCGGTACGTCGGACGCAGCGTCTCGACGTCGAACTCCATGCTGGCGTTGATGACGCCCGCCTTGTCATACGCGTACGCCTTCAGCTCGCTATAATGCGTCGTTGCGATCAAGCGGCACCCCATCGCGCGGATATGCTCGAGAATGGCGATCGCAAGCGCGGAGCCCTCGGCGGGATCCGTGCCCGCCCCGACCTCGTCGAGCAGGACGAGGGAACGGGGGGTCATCTTTTTCAAGATTCCGATGATGTTGGTCATATGGCTCGAAAACGTACTGAGGCTCTGCTCGATGCTCTGCTCGTCGCCGATGTCGGCGAACACCGCGTCGAACACGCACAGCTCGCTGCCGTCCTCGGCCGGGACGAACAGCCCCGTCATCGCCATCAGGCTCAGCAGTCCGACCGTCTTCAGCGACACCGTCTTGCCCCCGGTGTTCGGTCCGGTTACGATGATCGCCGAGTACGAGCCGCCGAGCTCGATGTCGAGCGGAACGGCGTTCTCGATCGCGATGAGCGGATGGCGGCCCCGGCGGATGCGCAGGAAGCCCTTGCCGTTCATGGCCGGCAGGCTCGCCTTCATCTCGCGGGCGAGCCGCGCCTTCGCGAACAGGAAATCCAGCTGGCCGAGCAAATCGACGTTCGACTCGAGCGGCTCGGTATGTTCCGCGACGGCGGCGGACAAGCGCTGCAGTATTTTCTCGATTTCCCGTTCTTCTTGGATTCGCAGCTCTCGCAGCTTGTTATTCATCTGCACGACCTGCTCCGGCTCGATGAACATCGTGGCGCCCGAGGACGATTGGTCGTGCACGATGCCGCCGAACGCGCTGCGGTACTCGCTCTTCACCGGGATGACGAAGCGGTCGTTCCGCACGGTGATCAGCGCCTCCTGCAGCATCTTCTGCGTCGAAGAACTGCGCACCATCGACTCCAGTTTCTCGCGCACGCGCGCCTCGCCGGAGCGGAGCTCCCGCCGCACCCGGTACAGCTCGTCGGACGCGGTGTCGACGACGATGCCGTTCTCGTCGACGCAGCGGCGAATCGCGTCCTCGAGCGTACGCAGCTCCTCGATGCCCTCCGCCAACGCGCCGAGAATCGGGGCGTCATGCTTCTCTTGATACGACTCGACGAACCGCCGCACCCGGCGGCCGCCTTGCACCGTATCGGCGACGCCGAGCAGCTCGAACGCGCTGAGCGTGCCGCCGATCGCGGCTCGCTTCAAGCTGGCGCGGATGTCGGTAATGCCGCCGAACGGCGCCGCGCCCTTCATCCGGTCGATCGCGGCGGCCTCGTCGGTCCCGGCCAAGCGATGACGAACTTCTTCCAGATCGCCGCTCGGCAGCGCCGCCGCGGCAAGCGCTTTCCCCACCGATGTGGCGGCGTGGGACTCCAGTTTATTTAAAATTTTCGGATACTCTAATTTTTCCAATAACTTCTGGTCCATGGGACGCACTCCCCTCAAGAAAGTATTATATCCAAAGCGCCGGGGGAACACTAGGGAAGCACCGAAACGTCGTCTCCTGAGCGTGCGACACAAATGAATACGAGGAGGACTTGAAACATGCATTTCTTAGGACATGTCGTCAGATTCATCGTTTCGGCACTCGTTTTGTTGTTGGTCGGCGCCCTGGTTCCTCAATTCGAGGTGGGCGGCTTCTGGAGCGCATTATTCTTGGCGCTTGTGATCGCCCTGTTCGGCTGGGTGATCGAAGGGATCTTCGGCAAGCGGATCACTCCGTTCGGCCGGGGCATCGTCGGCTTCCTAGTGAGCGCGCTGGTCATCTACGCGGCGCAGTTCATCGTCGGCGGGGTCGACGTGACCGTCATCGGCGCGCTGCTCGCGGCGCTGGTCATCGGCATCATCGACTTGTTCCTGCCGGTCGCTACCCCGTTCGATCGCGGCGAACGACGCCGTGCGGAGTAAGCGCGGAAAATCAGTCTGCACGTCAGGTGCGGGCTGGTTTTTTCCTACATAGCAAAGTTCAACATGTTGTCACAGTCCCCCGTTGAAACCTCATGGACATCTTCCCGAATCGGAGTACAATGTGGATAGTGTATTCTTCCACAACCTACGATCCGGGGAGGGTCTTTTACGTATGAAAAAGCGGTTATCCTGCTTCGCGATGGCTATCGTTCTGGGCGGTGCGTTGGCGGCTTGCGGCGGAGGCGGTTCCGAGCAAGCGGCGCCGACGGTAGAGCCGAACGGCAACACCGTCGATCTGACGATCGAAGCGACGGACTTCCAGTTTAACGAGAAGGAGTACCGCGTGAAGACGGGCGACACCGTCAACGTCACGTTCGCGTCTAAACAAGGGATGCACGGCATCGATATCCGCGGCGTCAACCTTAAGCTCAAGGACGGGGACAGCGCCTCGTTCGTCGCGGCGCCGGGGGAATACGAGATCATCTGCAACATTATGTGCGGCACGGGCCATTCGCAGATGAAGTCGACGTTGATCGTGGAATAAAGCCAAGCTGGAAAAGTCGGCGCCTATAAAGGCGATCGGCTTTTTTTTCTACCTCCGACCCATCCACTAACAGCAATCCGGAACTCAATACATTGGGGCGCTTTTCCACAATAATTAGGGTAAACCACCCCAAAAATTGAGGAACCCTCCCCAATTGGCCGCATAACACGAGTTTCATCTTGGTAGGGAGCAATACATTGGGGCGCTTCTCCGCAATAATTAGGGCATGCCACCCCGAAAATTGTGGAACCCCTCCCCAATTGGCTGCACAACACGAGTTTCATCCTTGGGAGGTTGCAATCATTCAAGGCGCTCCGCCCGCTCCAAAAAAAGAGGCGGCCGGCTGTTCCGGCTGCCTCTATTGCGTCTCCATCTGCGTCAGTTCGATCCACTCGTTGAACTCGTTCTGCAGCTTCGCGTATTCCTCTTGCAGCTTCTTATACTTCTCCGCCAACGACGGATCGCCCGCTTCGGCCGAAGACTTCGACGGCGCTCCGAACGGTGCCGGTTTCGCGGTCTCGACGGTCGCGGCGGCTTCCCGTTGGGATCGTTCCGCTTCCAGCTCCGCGACTCTCGCGCCCAGCGCGGCGACCGCCGCTTCCGACTCGCGCGCCGCGGCGCCGTACTTCGCTTCCCACTCTTCCACGCGCTCGGCCCAAGCGAGGCTCGCCAGCTCCGATTCTTCGGCGAGCCTTGCGTTCTCCGCTTCCAGCTCGTCGATCTTCGTCCGCAGCTCCGCCGCCAGCGCCGCTTCGCCGCGCTCCCGCTCCTCTTCGAGACGGAGCGTCTCCAGCTCCAGCTCGTCGAGCCGCTCCTGCAGACGCGCCGCCAGCGCCGACCGGCTCCGCGCCTCTTCCTCGGCCTTCGCCAGCGCGTCGCTCTTCGCCTGCAGCTCCGCCGCCAGCGCCGCCTTCCCGCGCTCCCGCTCCTCTTCGAGGCGGAGCGTCTCCAGCTCCAGCTCG
>NZ_JAPSKE010000013.1 GCF_031177825.1 Paenibacillus sp.
TTTTGTCGTACATCGGCGTCATATATTCGAATTCCCCGCCGGACGACTTCTGCCAGCCTAAGTTGCCGAATTGGGACGAAAGAATCGGATCGATCAATTTCGTCGTATTGAGATAGCCCGCAAAGCCGTACGTGTCGTTCTTGCCGTTCCCGTCCGGATCGTCGAACGTAAACTTGCGTAGAATGTCGGTGAATTGATCGATCGTCACTTCGCGGCTCTCCGGCACCTGAATGCCAAGGTTGTCGAGCCAATCCTGACGGATGATGAAGCCGTCGTTCCGAGCGACCGACGTGCGCGGAATGCCGTAAATATTGCCGTCGCGCAACGTCTCAAGCGCTTCCCAAGAGACGTCGTACGTGTATTGCTTAATATTCGGCAGCAGGTCCAGGAACGGATTCACCGGGATGACGATGCCCTCGTTGACGGCGTTCAGGAACGTCTCGTCCGTCTCGGCCGGGAACATGACCATGTCCGGATAATCCCCGGAGACGAGCGACAGCTGAAGCTGCTCCTTGTATCCCGTCGACGGCGGGACGATCCATTCCAAATCGACGTTCAGCGCCGCTTCGACCTTGTCGAACAACGCTTGGTCCGCCGGCGCGACGTCCGCCGGGTTGAAGTTGGCCATAATTTTGATCGTGACCCGCTCGGACGTATCGATCCCGGTCGGCGCTGCCGGCGTCTCGGTCTTCGGCGTTTCCGCGGTCGCGCCTCCGGCAGGCGGCGTCTCGGTCGTGCTCGAACCGCTCGGCTCCTCTCCGCCTGAGCCGTTGCCGGAGCAGGCGGCTAACACGAGCATCGTCGTGACGATCCCGAAGCTGAGCATACTCTTGAAAGATCGCTCCATTGGTATTACTCCCCTCATCATGATTTGTTTTTTTTATAATAAAGGCTATGGCCTCTACTACCGACGCTACCGACGATCCTCCCGAATCCGATCGTCAGCCTTTCACGGAGCCGAGCATGATGCCTTTGACGAAATATTTTTGCAGGAACGGATATACGCAGAGAATCGGGATCATGACGATCATCAGCGTGGCATACTGAAGGGTGACGGGCGTAATGTTCAGGTTCGAAGTTTCCGCCGCGTTATCCCCGCCGCCGCCCATGATCGAGTTCAGCTTCGATCCCTCGATAATTTCCCGCAGGAACAGCATGAGCGGCCACTTCTCCACGTCGCGGATGTACACGATCGCGTTATAGAAGTTGTTCCAGTACCCTACGGCCGAAAACAAGCAGAGCGTCGCGATAATCGGGCCCGACAGCGGAGCGACGATGCGGAACAAAATGTAAGGGTCGGACGCGCCGTCGATGCGAGCCGCTTCCTCCAGCTCTTCCGGAATATGTTCCATGAACGTCTTCATCAAAATCAGGTTGAAGCCGGTAATCAGCGCCGGCATCACGAGCGCGGCCAGCGTATTGATCAGCCCGAGCTCGCGCATCAAATAATAGTTCGGGATGAGTCCCCCGTTGAACAGCATCGTGAATACGATGGCCACCATGATGAGGCCCCGGCCCCTAAGATGCTTCTTGGACAACGGGTACGCCGTCACGAGATAGAGGAAGATGCCGATCAGCACGCCGGAGACGGTGACGAGGATCGTATTCATATAGCTGGACCACAGCACCGGATGCTTCATGATTTCATGGTACGCCTCGAACGAAATATCCTTCGGCCAGATGCGCATCGGGTTTTCCACGTAGGCGGAGTAGTCGCTGATGGAGACGGCGAACACGTTCAAGAACGGGAAAAGCATTAACAGCGTGACGAGCGCGACGAGCGTATTGTTGACAGCGTCGAAAAGGCTGAATTTGAGGCGCATTCGCTTCCCTCCTACCAAATGGATTTTCCGCTGATTTTACGGGCCGCGTAGTTCGCCGAAATAATTAAGATGAATCCGACCACGCTCTTGAACAAGCCGACCGCCGTAGCGTAGGACAGCCGTCCGTCCTGCAGGCCGATCCGGTACGTATACGTCTCGAAGATATCGCCTGTCTCGTACGTCACCGGGTTATACAACAAGAACACTTGCTCGAAGCCGTTGTCCAGAATGTTGCCGAGACTCAGAAGGAGCATGATGACGACCGTCGTCGCGATCCCGGGAATCGTAATGTATAGAATCCGCTGCATCCGCGAAGCGCCGTCGATCTTGGCCGACTCGTACAACGTCGGGTCGATGCCCGTCATCGCCGCCAAATAGATGATGGTTCCCCAGCCGATGCCCTTCCATATTTCGGCGCTGACGATGATCGTTCTGAAATATTGCGGTTCCTGCAAAAACTTGATCGGATCGTGGCCGAACGCCGTTACGATTTGATTCGCGACCCCGTCCGTCGGGGAGAGGAAGTTGATGACGATGCCGGCCAATACGACCCATGAAATAAAGTGGGGCAAATACAAAATCGTCTGCGATATTCGCTTGAACGCCATCTGCCTGACCTCGTTCAGCATCAGCGCCAGGATGATCGGGGCCGGGAAGCCGAAGACGATTTGGTACACGCTGAGCAGGATGGAGTTCCTGAGCACGCGAATGAAGTGGGCGGAAGAAAACAACGTCTCGAAGTTCGCGAAGCCGATCCAATCGCTGCCCCAGATCCCTTTCGCCAAGCTCAATTGCTTGAAAGCGATGACGATGCCGAACATCGGAGCGTACTTAAAGATCAGAAAATACAACACCCCGGGAATCAAAAAGATATACAGCCACTTATTTTTGATAAAGTATTTCAGGAAGCTCTCTTTTTTCGCCGCAACGATTCGAAAAGGCTGAACGGAGCCTTCGATGTCGGGATTGGATTGCGCCACGTCGTTGTCTCTCCTCTCCATCTTGGGACTTGCCGGACTTTCCTGATTTCAGTATAAATTCCGCCGCCCGATATAAAAATTCCCCTCAATCTACAAATAGTGAGGGGATGTAAACGCTTTATTGATATCGCTTTCGCAATAGTGTGTCGACATTGACATTTGGTGCGGCGAGAAAAACTTACGTCCGCTTCGGAATTCGCAGTTCGACGATCGTCCCTTCTCCTTCCTTGCCGTACATGCGAACGCCGTACGCTTCACCGAAGATGAGCCGAATTCTTTGGTTTACGTTGCTAAGCCCGATATGGGCGTCTTCCTTGATTTCGTCGGATTGGATGTCTTGGTTCAGCTTATCCGCCGCCGCTTGGCTGAGGCCGACCCCGTTGTCTTTGATTTTCAGTACGATGGATTCCCTCTCCTCGTAGCCGATAATGCTGATGACGCCGGGCCGGCCGGAAGGCTTGATCCCATGATGAATCGCGTTCTCGATAATCGGCTGCAGCGTGAGCTTCACCGTTAGAAAATCGAGAATGCTTCCGTTAACTTTCCAAATCACTTCCAGCTGATCCTTGTAGTGAAGCTGCTGCACCTCCACATACAGTCTGGCATGCTCCAGCTCCTCTCGGAGCGGGATAATGTTGTCCCCGGTCGACAAGCTGAGCCGCAGCAATCGTGACAGCGTGTGGATCATGACGGACGCTTCGTTCTTGCCGTTCGTCAGCCGCATCACCTTCCAATTGATCGCTTCCAGCGTGTTGTACAGCATGTGAGGGTTGATTTGGGCCTGCAGCGCGATACCTTGCGCTTTGCTCATCATCTCGTACCTGCGGCGCAGCTCCTGCTCCATCTCCTTTTTCTGTTCCGAAGATTCCAGTATCGTAGCCGCGATGTATTTGATTTCGTTGCCGTCTCCGGACGGTTTGCTCTTAAAGTCTCTCATCGGCGGATGGCTGCTCTCCAGCAAGTTTAAGATCCCTCGAATCGGTTGGTACGTCTGAACGGATATCAGAAACGCGATCAAAAAGCTGGAGCCGACCCCGATCGCGAACAGCAAAATAATAAAGGAATGAAGCTGGTTTTGTCTCGATTCGTAATGCTCTAAGGGAACGATGGAAACATACGTCCATTCGCCGCGGGAGGACGGAGCCGCCGAGACGATCCGATCCATGCCTTCATACCGGATAATGTCGGAGAACGGCGTACCCGAAAATACGGGCAAGGGCAAATGCGGATGACGGGATTCGATGGGCTTCGTAATTAAGCGCTGTTCCTGCGTGAAAACGATATTCCCTTGCCGATCCAAGATGTAGATTTCCTGTTCCGGCGTGACCTCCTTCAGCAGCGGTCTCAGCTGTTCGGCGCTGATCGTGACGGTCAGCAAACCTTCTTTGTTCGCTCCGGTCATCGAAAGCTTGCGGAACAAGACCAAATTGTATTCTATCGTATCGCGAGACGGCTTCCGCAGCGCGCTGACCCAGAAGTTCCGTTCTCCCTTCTTGGCCAAGTACTCGTCGTACCACCATCGATGTTCGTACTTATCCAGCGCTCCTCCGCTCGTCGAAGAAAGCAAATACTCGTTCTCCCCGTCGCCGGAGTAAATTTGGATCGAGTCCACGTAGGGATTCGTTACCATCGAAGTGCCGAGGATTTCTTGAATCCTCCGTATTCTTGAGATCATGGAGTAACCGAGGGGATATTCGATCGTTTCCGACAGAAACAGCTCGACGTCCGGATCGGAGCCGAGTCGGATGCCGAGGCTTGCCGCCTCCGCCATAATGATGTCCACCGTATCCCGGATCCGGGTCAGTTCGCCGGCGCTCGCGCGGCTCACTTCTTCCCGCATCGTGGAATCGTTATATAGGAATACAAGGTAATGCAGGCATACCAAGGGGACCATCAGCAGAAACAGGACGATCATGAAGTTTTTAATGAAGATGCTCTTGAACTTGTAGTTGCGGATATACGTCCACAACGATGCTCTTTCCTTCATGTCGTCCCTCCGTGGTAACGCTTCTTCCGCGCATGCGCCTTGCGCACGAGCATGAAATGAAGAGTTCTATCGTTGCCCCTATACGCGGAAAAGCCGGCCTTCATGCAGGCCAGCGCCGATTCCGATCCGGCGCGCGATTTCATTCGGCGCGCTCCCGATATTCGCTAGGCGAGAAGCCCGCATACCGCTTGAACAGCTTGTAAAAGTGTCTGACGTCTTTGTATCCCGCCTTCTCGCATATTTCGTAAATTTTTAAATTCGTATCCCGCAGCAGCTGAGCGGCCAGATTCATCCGCACCTCCGTGACGTAATCGGAGAAGCCGCTTCCGGTTTCCAGCTTGAAGAGGCGGCTCAGGTACACCGGGTTCAAATAGACGAAGTCCGCCACCTCGGATAAGGAAAGGTCCTTCCCGAGATTTTCCCGAATGTATTGCTTCGCCTTCGAGATGACCTTCCGCTCGGTTTCGGCGTTCAACCCCGCTTCTCCTTCTTCCCGCCGGCTCATGCCTTGCAGAAGCGATTCGCTGATCCGCTCGATCTCCTCCAAGTCTTCCGATTTGCACAGCTGCATGAGCTGGGCGCTGCCGCTGTCCGCCGCGTACACCGCGTTCAAGCTGCCGAACAGCTGAATCAGGATCGACTTGACGTCGTCGATCCCGTCCCCGCCGTACGTCGCGAGGTACTGTTTCAGCAGCCGACCCGCCTCGTCGTACCTCCCCGCCTCCAAACATTCGGTCCAACGGCGCTTGTCTTCCTTCCACTGCCGGGGCCGCTCGTCCGTCGACGTCCCCGTTCGCAGCCGGAAGGAGCGCTGCTCCTCCAAGAAATCGATCAGTCGGCCGTATACGGTATCTACCTGCCATTCGATCGTCAGTCCGATCAAGGAGCGCAGCCGGGACGACGTCTGTTTGAAGATCCGGTCGGTCTCCTCCGTCAGCTCGCTCTTCTCCGGATCGACGCCGACCGCCAGCATCGTCAGCGGGCGCTTGACCGGACCGTACGGCAGCAGCGTAACGGTCGACGCGTTCTCGGTCAATCCGCCCAGCAGCGCGCGCTGCACGGTATCCGCCGGGGAAGCGGAGGTCCAGGATATTCGGACGAGAGCGCAAGCGCACGTTCTCGGGTCGATGTTCAGTCCGATCATCTCGAACTGACGCATGATCTCCTCTTCGTCGGCGGTCGTATCGAGCAGCAGATGCGGGAGATAGCGTTCCTTCAAGTACCGCATCATCTGCTCGCGCATCTCCTTATCCATCGCCAGCCGAGTCCGGTCGAGCCGCTCCTGATCGAGCTGCTCCTTCAAGCCGCGGAACACCTTATAGACCTCGTCCAAATCCGTCGGCTTCAGCAAATACTCCTGCACGTTGTACCGGAGCGCTTCCTTCGCCAATTCGAACTCCTGGTATCCGCTGATCAGAACGACCTTCGCCGGAATCCGATGCTCGTAAATATGCTTCGCGAGGTGTAAGCCCGATACGAACGTCATTCGAATGTCCGACAGGACGACGTCGACGCTGGCGTCCTGCAGGTACCGAATCGCCTCTTCGCCGTCCTTCAGCGCGGCCGCCACCTGAAAGCCGCAGCTCTTCCAATCCACGATCTCCGCAAGGCCGTTCCTGACTTCTTCGTCGTCGTCCACGATTAAAATTCGATAGGCCGCATCCTTCATCTCAGACCTCCGATTTTAAGATGGGTTTCCCCGATGCCGATCTTATGCTTTGACTTCGAAATATTCCGTAACCGCCTTGCGCATCGCTTGCTCGTCGATGTCGACGCCGAGGCCCGGGGCGTTCGGCACGACGATCTCTCCCCGCTCCAACCGGAAGGAGGCGTTCGAGTAGTCCGCGCTTCGCTTCAGGGCGTTCGGTTGGTATTCGTAGATGAGGAAATTCGAGATCGCCGCGGACACATGAATCGACGCGGCGTGACCGACGGCTTGATGCGCGCTCAGATGCGGCGCGAACGGGACGTGGAACGCTTCCGCCAAGTGAGCGATCCGCATCATCTCCGTAATGCCGTTCCGGCCCATGTCCGGCTGCACCACTTCCGCGGCGCCGGAGGCGATCCACTCCTTGAACGTGTAAATCGTGCGAAGCGGCTCCCCTACGGCGACGGCGGTGTCGATCGCCTCCGCCAGCTTGCGGTGGCCTTCCCGGTCCTCGAACGTGAGCGGCGCCTCGAAGAACATCGCGTCCATCTCGCTTAACGCCCGGCCCAACGTATACGCCTCCGTGTGCGTGCACTTGCCGTGCGCGTCGAACATAAGGTCCATCTCGGTCGCGTCGTACTTGGCGCGGATCGCTTCGAGCAGCTCCAGATCGAGCTTCTTCCCTTTGCCGAACGTGTGAATCTTCACGGCGTCGAAGCCCTCCTCCTTCAACCGGGCTACATTCTCGAGCCGCTCCTTGACGTCCGCTCCCGGCACGCTGGAGCAGTAGCAGCGAAGCTTCTCTCGATACGGCCCGCCGAGGAGCGCATAGACCGGCTGGTCGAGCGCCTTCCCCTTAATGTCCCAGAAGGCGATGTCGAGGCCCGCCATCGCGTCGACCAAGTACCCGCCGGTATACCCGCGTTCGCGGAGCGTGTCGAGCATTTTGTCCCATAAATACTGGTTTCGCATCGGGTTTTCGCCAAGCGCCATCGGCGCCAGATGATGCCTTAGAATCGTCGCCACGACCTCCGGGTTCGTCGGCGCCAAAATTTCGCCCCAGCCGACGATGCCCTCGTCCGTCGACACCTTCACGAATACCGTCTCCGCGTTCACCGAATAGACGCAGGAGCGGCGGTTGCTGTCGGCGACGAAATAATCCGGCGTAATGAACCGCTTGCCGTCCTTCTGCACCGTCCCTGTCGGCCGGAGCTTCACGATATACACTTCTACATTCGTAACCTTCATGTTCATATCCTCCTTAAGCGGATGCGCCGTTCTCGACCGCGATGCGCCATCCGAATCGTCTCTCTTCTCCGGGCGCCAGCTCCAGCGCGCCGGTATCGGACGCGTCCCGCGACAGGTTGTAAGCGTCCGGGATGCATGTATGCGGTTCCAAAGAAACCGCCTCCCCCCACGGGGGAAAAAACAAGACCGTCACGGCGAACAAGCCGTCCGTCTCGTAACGAATGGTGCGGTTCAGACCTCGATCGTCCAGCCGGCAAACGTACGGTTCGGTCCGCCCCGGATCTAAGTCGAACTCGCGGCACTGGAGAACATGCAGATTTCCTTCGATCCGCGATATCGCCAGCCCTTCCCGAAGCGACGCGGCGAGGTTCGACGCCTTCGGCGGAGCGCCCGCTCCTCCGTCCTCGTTCATCGTCCACTGCGCGCAGGCCGGGATGCGGAGCGTCGCGCGGCTTCGGTCGCAGACGAAGTACGGATGATAACCGAGCGAGAAGGGAGCGTGCCGCCGCCCCTCATTCCGCACGTTGCCTTCGAGAGAGAGCTCTCCGTCTTTCAACCGGTATGTAACGGCGAAGCGCAAGTCGGCCGGGTAAGCGGCGAAGCGGGCCGGATCGTCCCGGTACGCGTACTCGGCTTGCAGGAACGCTCCCGATGCCTCGTCCGCTCCCTGCCGCGCAATGCGCCAAGGAACCGTGCCGATCTCTCCGTGCATATTGTGCTTCCCGGACTTGACCGGCAGCGCGTAGCGGACGCCTCGATGCTCGAACGCGCCTCCGCTCGTTCGCCCCGGCGGGGCGAGCGCCGGGATGCCGTATCGGAACGGCGTCTCCCGCAGCGCCGCGAAGGAAGGCGGCGGCAGCACGACGTCCCGACCCTGCGAGACGTAACGGACGACGTTCATGCCGAAGCCGGGAAGGAGGTGCGCTTCGGCTTCCGCCCGCGCGTCGATCAACCGGCCGATCGATTCGCCGTCCCGTTCCAGCCATTCATAGCGATAGCGGTTCAGCATAAGCGATCACTCCTCCGTCTCCAGCGTATACCTCCCCGTCTTCCACCGCTGCCGCAAGTCCGGCCGGACGAGTCCGCTCGTCGCAAGCAGCGACATGCCGCCGTCGACGACCAAATTGACGCCGTTCACGAACGCGGACAGGTCGGAGGCGAGAAACAAGGCGGCGTTCGCCACGTCGGACGGGACGCCGAGGCGCCCCAACGGGTAGCAATCCCGGTCGATCTCGAAGGCCGGATCGCCCGAGCGCTTCGCTTGCTCCTCCTCGGGCATCGTTCGGCCGGGCGAGATGCAGTTCGCCCGAATGCGATACGCGGCGCCTTCGATCGCCAGCTGTTCGGTGAACGCGACAACGCCGCTCTTCGCGGCGGAATACGCCGCGAGGCCCGGGTTCGTCCGGATGGCGTTGATCGACGACATATTGACGATCGCCGGCGCCGGCGACCGCTCCAGCAGCGGCAGCGCGTATTTGGTGCAGAGAAACATCGACGTCAGATTCACTTGAATCGTATCGTTCCATTCCTGCAGCGTCGACTCCCGCACGGGACGGCCGCGCGTAACGCCCGCGTTGTTGACCAGAATGTCCAGCTCGGGGATCGCCGCGAACGTCCGCCGCACCGCGTCCTCGTCCGTCACGTCAAGCGGAACGGCTTCCGCTCGACGTCCTTGCGCCCGCAAGCGTTCCGCCGCGGCCTCCGCGTTCCGGACGTTCACGTCCGCTAACAGCACGGCGCAGCCTTCCGACGCGAATCGTTCGGCGATGGCTCCTCCGAGTCTTCCGCCCGCCCCTGTAACGAGCGCCTTCCTGCCGGAAAGTAGCAATTTTCGTTCCCCCATTTAGATCTTTTTTACCTTTTCCAATTCAACACGAGCGGGTCGAGTCCCTTCAGCGTCTCGAACGCTTCCTTCCGCAGGATGTCGTCGATCGGAGCGTTCGGATTGCGCACGTATGCGGACCGGATGACGCCGCCCGCCTTCAGCACTTCTTTATGGACCGCCATGGCGAAGCCGGCGATCGTGCCGATGCGAATGAAAGGCAGGTATCGGTAGAACAGCGCTCTGGCCGCATCCTTCTCCCCGGAAACGAACGACTGATAAATCTGCACGCACACGTCCGGGAACTCGCAAGCCGGCATCGTGCCGACCGCGCCGCGGCACAGCTCTTCGTAGTAGTACATGCCGTTCAACCCGCCGAACACCGCGAGGCGTCCTTCCGATTGCTCGATGACTTCCGTGATCTTCACCGTCGTCGGCGGCGCCTCCACCTTCACATAAGCGATGTTTTCGTATTCCTTCGCCAGCTTCGACATCGCGGGCACCGGAATGCTCACGCCGCTCGCGATCGGAGCGTCCTGCAGCATGATCGGCACGTCGACCGCCTTCGCGATCGCGCCGAAATATTCGATCATTCGCTTGCCGTCCGGCTTCACCATGTACGGCGGCAGCACCATCAGCGCGTCCGCGCCCGCCTTCTGCGCCCACTTGCTCAGCTGCACCGCGCCTTCGAGTCCCGTATGGCCGCTGCCGAAGACGAGAGGCACCCGACCTTTCGCTTCGTCGACGACGATGCCGGCGATCAACTCCCGCTCCCGCTCCAGAAGCGTATACATTTCGCTGGCGTTGCCGAACAGGGCGATGCCGTCCACCTTCGCCGCCAACTGGAAGCGAACGAGCTCTCGCAAGCTTTGCTCGTCCACCTCGCCGGTTTCGGTGAACGGGGTGGCCAAAATCGGGTAGACGCCCTTCAAGGTTACTTGATTCGTAGTCATGTTCGCATTCGCTCCTCGCGCTCTCGTATTCGGGTGAAATCCTTCTCGGTCCGTTACCGTTTCATCCAACTGCGCAGCTTCTCCTCGTCAATTTCCACGCCGAGTCCCGGCGCTTCCCGCAGCGCGTAGAAGCCCTTCTCGCACGCGATCGGTTGTTTCAGCAGCTTATTCGCTACGGGGAGGACGGACGGTTGGAACTCCAAGATGTGAAAATTCGGAATCGCCGCGCTCAGGTGCAAGGTCGCCGCCGTGCACACGCCCAGCCCTACGCTCAGGTGAGGCGCGATCTTAATGTTGAACGCCTCCGCCATATTGGCGATCTTCCGCGTCTCGCTGATGCCCGCCCTGCCTACGTCCGGCTGCAATAGATCCGCCGCGCGCTTGACGAGCCGCTCCTTGAACTGATACCGCGTCCGCTTCGCTTCGCCGATCGCCACCGCCATGTCGAGCGCTCGGCAAATCTCGACGTGCCCGTCGATATCCTCGGGCAGTGTAGGCGCTTCCAAGAACTCGATTCCGAGCGCCTCCAATCGGCGTCCCAGCCGGATGGCGTCGGGGACGCTGTATTTCCAATGCGCATCGATCATGAGGCGGAATTCGTCTCCGAGCGCTTCGCGCATCTCCGCCGCGATGCTCGCGTCCTCCCGGACGCCGTAGCCGAGGTGCAGCTTTATCGCCTCGAAGCCGCGCGCCTTCCACTCTAGCGCTAGCTGGACCCGCTCATCCCTAGAATTTCTAGGGATGCCCGAGACGTATGCCGGGATCCGCTTCCGATGCGCGCCGCCGAGCAGCCGATAGGCGGGCAGACCGACCGACTTCCCCAGGAGATCCCATAAAGCGATATCGACCGCCGTTATGGCGTCGACCATAAACCCGGAGAAGTAACCTCGCTCCCTCATGGAGTCGTACAGCTTGTTCCAGATGACGTCGATATCTCTCGGATCCTCGCCGATCAGGAACGGGGACAAGAGCCGCTCGACGATTTCGCCGGTCACCTCGGGGCCGACGGGCGCCAACGCTTCGCCCCACCCGTGCGATCCGTCGTCCGCTTCGATCTTCACCAGCAGCGTCTCCAGATTGCGCGAATAGATGGAGCGATACTCCGGACGAATGTAGTAATCGCGCTCCGCGTCCAGTCCCCGGGAATCCCCCAAATACACCGGTTCGTTGCGGATTTTCAAGGGAAAAACTTCGATTGCGGTAATGTTCACGGCGTGCCCCCTCTTCTATATTCCGAAATTGAACATTCATATCGAATAGGAATTGCCAATTACACAACCATATTCTATAATGCGAATGAATATATTACAATACAATATTTCACTTCGGGATTATGGAGGGGATTCCATTTTGAAACTGTTCGTCATCGATTCCGGCACGACTTCGAGCCGCGTGCGCCTATACGACGGAGAGAGAGTCGTCGGCAGCGCCGTTCGGCCGGCGGGGGCTAAGGACGTCGCGATCCGCGGAGACGCGAGCGTCGTGACGGACGCCCTTCGCGACTGCATCGCGGAACTATTGGAAGCGCATTCTTGCGCGCTCGACGAGATCGACGCCATCGTGGCGTCCGGCATGATCACCTCCGGCGTCGGCTTACTCGAGATTCCGCATCGCGAAGCGCCCGCCGGCCTCGACGACATCGCCTCCGCGCTCGTGGCGAGGACGTTCCCGGACGTCGCGGACCGGCCGATCTATTTCATCCCCGGCGTGAAGACGGGGTTCGGGACGGACTCGGACATCGCGGAGAAGGATATGATGCGAGGGGAGGAGGCCGAAATCTTCGGCTATTTGGAAGGAGGCGAGCCCGATCCGGAGGGAGGCGACCTCTTATTTATGCATTACGGCTCGCATCATAAGTGCATTCTGCTTCGCCAGGGGCGCATCGAGGGATGCCGGACGTCGATCACCGGGGAATTGATGATGACGATCATGCAGCAGACGATTTTGAAAAGCAGCCTCCAATCCCTCTCGGAATTCGAGCCGGACGAGGCTTGGGTACGGAAGGGGCTGGAGACGGCCGAACAGGCGGGCTTCGGCAGAGCCTTGTTCTCCGTGCGGGTCGCGGAGACGATGGAGGCCGCAGGCAAGCGGCGGGCGACCAGCTTCTACCTCGGCGCCTTGCTCTCGCTCGACTTCGCCCTCTTGAGGGAGATGATCACGCCGCGGACGTCGCGTCTCGTGCTGTACGGCAAATCGTTGTATCCGTCCGTCTTCGAGCCGATCGCGAAGGAGCGATATCCGGAGCTCGACGTCGTCGCCGTGTCGGAGGAGGAGTCGGATCGCCTCAGCGCGCGCGGGGCGATGAGAATTTTCGAACGATATAAGGTACAATGAATGCATCATACTCTTACGAGGGATGGAACCCGATGAAGTCTGAACAAACGAATCCGATGATCACCCAGAGCGTGACCCGGGCGTTGGCGATTCTTTCCTGCTTCTCCGACGAACAGCCGGAGCTGCGCGTGATCGACTTTTCGAAGAAGCTGAATTTGACGCAGAGCAATGTATCCCGGCTGCTGGCGACGATGGTCAGCTTAGGTTATGTGGAGAAGGACGAGTTCAGCGGGTTTTACCGGCTGGGGCATCAGATCATTACGCTCGGCGGCATCGCGCTGAACAATTCCGAAATCCGGAAGCTGGCGCTGCCCGAGCTGTTCGACCTGGAGCGGCGGCTCGGCCTCGGCGCGAACGTGGCCGTGCTGAAGTCGCAATCGATGTTTTATTTGGCGCATGTGGACAGCCATCGCTCCCCGCGGATGTACACCTTGCTCGGGCGGAGCAACCCGCTGTACAACACGGGCATCGGCAAGGTGCTGCTCGCGCACCTCGGCCGCGACGAGGCGTCGGCGCTGCTGGACCGGATCGAACTGACCGCTTACACGGATCGGACGATTACCGATCGAACCAAACTGATGGAAGAGTTGGAGCGGGTACGCTCCCGCGGCTACGCCACGGAGCTTGAGGAGCTGGCGCTCGGAAGAGCTTGCATCGCGGCGCCTCTGCGGGGGCGAAGCGGCAAGGTCGTGGCGGGGATCAGCTTGTCCGGCCCGCTCTCGGATATCCGCTTGCCGGAGCGGGAGCGCGAGCTGGCGGGCGTCTTGATCGAAGTCGCCGACCGCATCTCGACCAAGATGGGGTATGTGACGGCGAGAATGTAGCCATGAAAGAAGGCGGTCGGGGCCGTATGCGCCCTGACCGCCTTCTTTCGTTTCGTCGATTAGGACAAGAACGCCAGCTCCTCCTCCGTAAACCGCACCTCGTCCGCCGTTAGGCAGTCCCGGAGCTGCTCCTCCGTATGGCAGCCGACGATCGGGATCGTCGGGAACGGCTGCGACAGCAAATACGCCAGCGCGATCTGCGTGAAGGACAGCGACTTGTTCTCCGCGATCGTCCGGATGCGTTCCAGCTTCCTCCGGTTGTCCTCCGTTCGGTAGTGCGGCGCGACGCCTTCCGCTTCGCCGTCGAGGGAGAGCCGCCCGTCCTGGAGCTTCGCGAACAAGCCTTGCGCCTGGGACGAATACGGAATCGCCGTTAGGCCGGACGTTCGGTGAAGGCGGTGCATCTCCTCGTCCATCGCCACGAGCGTAAGATCTTGAAACTTCGCCGCGTCGACGGAAGCGAAACTCCACATCGGTTGATTCGCCGAGAAGCCCTGCACGCCATGCTCGGCCGCATATCGCTGCGCCTCTTCGATCCGCTCCGCCGTCCAGTTCGAGCAGCCGAAATAACGGATGTTCCCCGCGCGGACTTGCGCATTCAGCGTCTCGAGGATGTCCCCGACGGGTCTATCCTTGTCGTCGCGGTGCAGCCAATACAGATCGATCGCGTCGACCTGCAGCCGCTTCAAGCTGGCTTCGACGTCTTGGGCGATCTCCTGCGGCGACATTCTCGCGATATGCATCGTCGGGATGCGCGGATGCGCCCCCTTGGTCGTGACGATCAGCGCTTCGCGGTTGTTCCTCGCCTTCATCCAAGCGCCGATCGTCTTCTCGCTGACGCTCGCCTCGCCCGGCAGCCAATTCGCGTACACCTCGGCCGTGTCGATCATATTGCCGCCCGCGTCGACGTACCGGTCCATCAACGCGAAGGACGCCTCCCGATCCAGCCGGCTGCCGAGCGGAACCCCGCCGAGCGCCAGCGACGAGCCGACCAAGTCCGTGTCTCCGATACGTACGCGTTTCATCGTCATCGCCCTCCGATTCGAAATGGTTTTGTATATTTTACCATTCGACGGGCGGGCTGTAACGGCATGTTTGCGACGGCTCCTCTGCGATGCGCATCGGCGCTTCGCTCGATTCGGTCCTTACGGCCGGATGGCCCGCAGCACCTCGGCCGCCGCCCGCTCCCCCGATTGTACGGCTCCTTCCATATAGGACCGCCATTCGGTCGCGGTCTCGGTGCCTGCCCAATGGATCGGTCCGACGGGCTGCAGCAGCGCGGGACCGAGCTGCGTCAGGACGCCCGGCGGGAGATGCGCGGCGTAGCCGCCCCTCGACCATGGATCGGACATCCAATCCTTCTCGTAGAACGCGACCGGCCGAAGCGCCTCGTCGCCGAACGGCACCGACAAGCTGCGCAAGACGGCGGCCCGTCGTTCCTCCTCGGGCAGCAAGCCGAGCGTGCGCGCGCTCTTCCCCGTGGCGAGCGCGGTCAGTACGCCCTTGCCCTGCCCGGGCAGCGTGCTGTCCATCGCGAGCCGAATCGGGCCTTGGTCCATATAAGCCTCTCCGCTTAGCCCCACGTCTCGCCAGAACGCTTTCTCGAATACGACGATAAACTTCATGACGGCGCCTTGCCCCGCCCGCTGCGTCAGCTGATCCCGCATATACGGCAGCGGAGGATCATACCGCAGGCGCCCCGCGAACGTCGGAGGCATCGCGAGGATCGCCCGTTTTCCCTCCCAGGCTTCGCGATCCGTCCGCACCGTCACCGACCGTTCCGTCCACTCGACGGCGCGCGCCGGGGCGTTCAGCTTGACCGCATCGCCGAGCGCCGCCGCCATCCGCTCCGGCAGCGTCTGCGCGCCTTCCGCGATCCAGCGCTGCTCCGCCGTAAGAATTCGGTCGTGCCCGCCGCACGACGCCGACGACCATACCGCGTCCAACAGCGAAAATTCGCCGAGCTCCCCGCATAGCGCTTCTTCCGCAATGATTTCGTAGAGCGCCTTTCCGTATTTGGAAAACATCGTCCGATCCAGCCACGCTCGAAGCGTGCCGGCGTCCCATTGCTCGGCCTCCTTCGACATCCATGGCGCCTCCAAGTCGATTCGCCGCTCCAGCTCGCGCAGTCGCTTCCGCAAGCGAAGCACGTCCAGGAGGGAAACCGCGGGCAAGGGCGGCATTGCGGACGCCGACGTGCGTCGGCGACCCATCAGCTCGTAGAACGTGCGCCCCTCCGTATGCGTCGGGGTCGTCGTCAGCCCGAACCGATGCAGCAGCGCCGACATCCGGGTTTGCTTGGACGACACCCACTGGGCGCCGTAATCGACGACCACGCCGTCCTCCGCGCGACTGTACACTCGCCCGCCGACCCGGTCGCGCGCCTCCAGCAAGACGAAGGAAACCTGATGCGACATCAATTCCAATGCGGCGGTTAACCCGGCTAAGCCGGCGCCGACGACGATCACCTCGGTCTGATGCCTCGGAACCAAAGACTTCTCCTCCACGGTCGGTATTCTCTTCAGGATTAACGCTCGACCGGCAGTTTAATCCATCGTTACCGGCGAAAATGAAATCAGGCCGATGCGTCGCCGCATCGGCCTGTTCGACATCTCGATTATGCCTCTTCGCTGTGCGACGCTTGTACCGCCACCGTCGCCTTCCCGCCTGCCGCTTCGTTCGCCTTCGCGCGGTTCGTCAGCTTGCGCTTGACGAACAATCCGATCAGCAGCACCGGCACGGCGATGAGGAAGACGTACATGGACACCTGCTTCACCATGCCTTCGGCCGCTCGGCCGTACATATAAAACAGGCTGCCGACGATGTAAAACTTCGCGGCCCGCCCGATCGCGGCGTAAACCATCAGCTTCCACAACGGGAAATTCAATCCCCCGGACAATATCGTAAATACCTTAAAGGGAATCGGCGTGAACGCGCCGATCATCACGGCGGCTTCCCCGTTCTTGCCGAACATGGCGGTCGCCGCGTCGACCCACTTCTTCTTCAGAAATTTATGAAGCAGCACCTTGCCCGACAGCCTGCCGATTCCGTAGCCGACCGGCGTTCCCAGCAAGCAGCCGATGAACCCTACCGTGGCCAATTGAAGCGCTGCCTGCGGATCGATCATGCTTAACGAAACCTGCGTGAAGAACGCCGGGATCGGAAAGAAGATGGCGTCGATCATCGAATGCACGAACAACCCTAACGCGCCGAACTGTTTCAAAAACTCCGCTATGCTATCCATCCGATCGTTATTCCCCATTCCGAGACATCCAGTGAGTCGTGCCGCTTCATTGTAACAGGAATCGAACGATTCGTGAATCGGCTGCGGCACAGGGAGATGCCTAGACTTTGTGCGGGGCGCGCGGCTCTCTACTCAACCTCCACTAACGAGGAGCAAGCAGGAATACAAAGCGGCTCCGCGCGTAAACTCCGGAGACGCGAGCAACCACCGACCGTATCGATCTTATGTATCGCGAAGATGTTCATGAAGCACGGAAAAAGACCCAACCCCGCGACGGGATTTGGGTCGGTCCTGCGTTTATAGCGATCGCGTCCAGTACGCAGGTCGCCGATCCACAGCCGGCGGTCCCGCTTCGGGCCGTCCTCGTACACCGTCTGCATGCAATCCTGCAGCGTCTTGACCGCGATCCGGTCCATCGCGGCCAAGTCGTCCGGCACGCTCGCCGGAAGCGGCGGCACGTTCAGGACGTCGGCCGACGTGACCGCCGTGCATCGGAAGTTTGCGAATCGCGCGCCCGGGATTACGGCGAAGCGTCGACGACCGTTACTTTCATGTATCGGAAGCAATAACGTCTCGGCAGCGTCACGGCGGCCGGCAGTACGTCGAGGTACAGCGTCTCCTCCTGCAGCCAGGAACTGCTCAGCCATCCGTCGTATTGGGCGAAATTCTCCCCGATCTCGCACGGCATCTCCCCGAAGACGAGCTTCAGCTTCAGCGGCGCGTCCGGCGGGCTGCCGACCGCATCCGCGGCGAACGAGACGTATCCGACTTGGTGGTCGCCGAAGTCCAAGACAAAGCTCTCGCCCTTCCCGAACGCGCGACCGGACAATTCCTCATCGTCGCCCGCCGTCTCCATGCGCCAGCCTTGGAACGCGTCCGGATCGGCGACGGCGTCGACCAGCGGCGAGGCGCGATCGCGGTTTCGCGAAGCTTCGGCGTCAGACGTTCCGCTTTCGTTACTAATGTCTCGTTGATCGACATGGAGGCTCCCCTTGGATCAAGCGCCTCCGACGGGAGCGGCTGCATACTTCGCTCTGGCGATCCTCGCCGCTTCGATCATATGGCGCAGCGACTCCACCGTTTCCTCGAGCCCTCTCGTCTTCAACCCGCAGTCGGGGTTGATCCAGAACAGCTTGGGGTCCAGCGCGCGCAGCGCGCGGTCGATCAGGTCCGTCATCTCCCGGACCGCCGGAACGCGCGGGCTGTGGATATCGTATACGCCGAGACCGATCCCTTGCTCGTACGTGTTCGTCTCGAGGCTGAGAATCATCTCTCCATGGCTTCGCGACGTCTCGATCGAGATGACGTCCGCATCCATCGCCTTGATCGCGTCGATCATGTGATGAAACTCGCAATAGCACATATGCGTATGGATTTGCGTCTCGTCCTTTACGGTGCAGGTGGCCAGGCGGAACGCTTCGACCGCCCATGCCGCATATTCGAATCGGTCCTTCGCTTTGAGCGGAAGCCCCTCCCGGATCGCGGGCTCGTCGACTTGAATCATGCCGATCCCGGCCCGCTCGAGCGCCTCGACCTCCTGCCGAAGCGCGTAAGCCAGTTGGTAAGCGACCTCCTTGCGCTCGAGATCGTCGCGAACGAACGACCAATTCAAAATCGTAATCGGACCCGTCAGCATCCCCTTCACAGGGCGAGCGGTCAACGACTGGGCATACGTCGTCTCTTCGACCGTCATCGCCTGCCGGAACGCCACGTCCCCGAAGATGATCGGAGGCTTGACGCAGCGCGACCCGTAGGACTGCACCCATCCGTTCTGCGTAAACGCGAATCCCTCGAGCTTCTCGCCGAAAAACTCGACCATGTCGGTGCGTTCGAATTCGCCGTGTACGAGTACGTCCAACCCGATGTCTTCCTGCAGCTTGATCCAGCGTTCGATATGCTCCCGGATGAAACGTTCGTACCGTTCTCGGCTCCATTCGCCGCCGCGAAACTTGCTTCGGGCCTTCCGGACGTCCGCCGATTGGGGAAAGCTGCCGATCGTCGTCGTGGGCAGGAGCGGCAGGCGCCACCTCGCTTGCTGCGCGGCGTACCGCTCCGAGAACGGCCGGCTCCGGCGCGCCTCGGTTTCGCGAATCGCGGCCACCGCCCGCCGCACGTCCGCTCGGCGTCGCGCGCCGGATCGCTCCAGCGCTGCGGCGGCGCGGTCGTAGTCGCTCAGCTCCGCTTCGACCTGCGGACTCCGCTCCGAGACGGCCTTCGTCAACCGCGCGAGCTCGTCCAGCTTCTCGTCCGCGAACGCCAGCGCGTCCCGAAGCTCCGCGGGGAGCCGCGTCTCCCCGTCGACCGAGATCGGCACGTGCAGCAAGCTGCAGGAAGGCTGTACCACCAATCGCCCTTGAGGCGCGAATTCGGCGAGCGCATCCAGCAGCGCGAGCCGGTCGCGGAGCGGCGTCTTCCAGATCCCCCGGCCGTCGATGACGCCCGCGCCCAACGTCTTATCCGCCGGAAACCCATGAGCCCGCATCGCCGCCAGATTGCCGGATCGGCCGTGCACGAAGTCGAGTCCGATGCCCTGCACCGGCAGCGCGACGATGTCGGCGTACCGCTCGACCGACTCGAAATACGTCTGCAGCATGACGTTCAGCTTCGGGGCCGCAGCGGCGAACGCCGCATAGATCGACTTCAAGCGCTCCGTATCGGCGTCGTCCAACGCTTCGACGACGATCGGCTCGTCGATCTGAACCCAATCGACGCCCTCCGCTTCCAGCTCTCGAAGCACTTGAACGTACAGCGGCACAAGACGGTCGAGCCACCGGTCGATGTCCTCGGGAGCGTACCCCTTCGACAGCTTCAGGAAGGTGAGCGGGCCTAAAAGCGCAGGCCTGCCTTCGATGCCGAGCGTCTCCTTGGCTTCCCGGTAGGCTAGAAGAGGCTTATTCTCCGTCAGCGCCGGCGACGCCCCGTCCAGCTCGGGGACGATATAGTGGTAGTTGGTGTTAAACCACTTCGTCATCTCGCAAGCCGCCGCGTCTTTCGTTCCCCGGGCCATGCCGTAGTACGCCGACAGCGGGACGACGCCGCCCTCGTACGGGAAGCGGCTCGGCACGAGGCCGAACATCGCGGCCGTATCGAGCACATGGTCGTAGTAACTGAAATCGTTCACCGCAATGAAGTCGATGCCCCTCCGCTGCTGCTTCCGCAGGTGATCGAGCCGGATTTCCCGCAACCGGCTGTGGAACTCCGGCTCCTCTATTTTCCCTGCCCAATACGCCTCCAACGCCTTCTTCCATTCCCGGTCCGCCCCGATTCGCGGATACCCGATCGCGCCGCTCTTCGCCATGATTCCCAAACTCCTCTGCTCGTTGTTACCAACAAGGTACCATGGTCGATCCGCGGTCGGGTAACTGGAAAATTCTATTCCTGGCTATAGCCTAAAGCTATAGTGGGAAGTTTACCGGGAGAATGGCGCGCTTCAGGTGTTCGACGTACGCCGTCCCGAGCGTCGACAACGATGCGTTCCGATGCGCGATCCATCCGACGCGGATCGTCTCCTCGCAGTCCAGCGGAACGGGAATGATCTCGTTGCCGTTCAGATCGGCGCTCAGCACGCCGGTCGAAATGGTGTATCCGTTGAGACCGATCAACAGGTTGAAGAGCGTCGCCCGGTCGCTGACGCGAATGCTTTTCGGATGGGTCATCGTGCTAAGGATCTCTTCCGAGAAGTGGAAGGAATTGTATTCTCCTTGCTCGAAGTACAAGTACGGGTAGCGGCTCAACTGGTCGATCGAAACGATCGACTGCTTGGCCAACGGGTTATGCACGCTGATGAAAATATGGGGCTTGGCGACGAACAGCGGGTGAAACTGCAAGTTCGCGGTCCGCAGCAGCTTATCGATGACCTTCTCGTTAAACTCGTTCAGGTACAAGATGCCGAGCTCGCTCTTGAAGTTCTTCACGTCTTCGATAATTTCGTACGTCTTCGTCTCGCGCAGCGAAAGCTCGTACTCCTCCTGGCCGTGTTCCTGCACGAGACTGACGAACGCGTTCACCGCGAACGCGTAATGCTGCGTCGATACCGAGAAGTGCTGGGGGGACGGTTTCTTATTCGAATACCGGCTCTCCAACAGCTCCGCCTGCTCGACCACCTGCCGGGCGTACCGCAGAAATTCCGCGCCGTCGCCGGACAGCCGGATTCCCTTGTTGGACCGTTCGAAAATCGCGAAGCCGAGCTCGTCTTCCAACTCCTTGATCGCATTCGATAAGCTCGGCTGAGAGACGAACAACCGCCTGGCGGCCTCGTTCATGGAGCCGTGCTTGAATATGGCGATCGCGTATTTCAGCTGCTGGATCGTCATTCGGCGCTTCCTCCTCGTCTTGGGTTCTCCCGCGATTTGTTCTCAAAATAGCATGGGCGGAGGAAAGAAACAAGAACGTTTACCTTCCGAACAGAAGAAAAGAAAACCAAACAATGTGAAATATTCAGTCGCCCGGCGCCGTATTATGATGATTTTGGCGTCGGGGACGGGGTTCTCCCCGCGCCGGCGCATCGAGTGCGCATGCCGGGTGCTGCCGGAGACGGATCGGAACGTCGCGGCGATCGCGAAGGCCGCCGGGTACCGGGACGCGGCGCACGTCGAAAATGGGCGAGTGCGGAGGGCGATTCGCCTACGGGACACATACGATGTGGAGAAAGCACCATACTTATTGGAGGTCGTTCACCGCATGTTTTATACTGTGCAACCCGGCGATACGCTGTACGGCATCGCCTCCCGTTACGGCGTAACGGTCGACGCGCTGATCCAAGCGAACAATCTGCAAGGCGGCTACATCTATGTCGGTCAACAGCTGCGAATTCCGGTCACGGGCGGCGGCGGCGCCGGTTACCCGCCTCCCTTCCCGCTCCCGCTCCCGATCCCGATCCCGGGCGGCCGCCGTCTGGAGGAGCGCGTGGATCGGCTGGAGCGGCAAACCGCGCAGCTCGAGCGGCAGCTGAACAACCTCGACGCGGAGGTCGACCGGCTCCGGCAGCGCGTCCGCCGTCTGGAGCAAGGGGGGCAATAATCGGAACGTCTCGGCGAACGTAAGGCGGCCGGTCCGCGCGTGGAAGTCACGCTGCGAACCGGCCGCCTTCTTTCCGATGATGCCGCGGAATTACCCGCCGTAATACGGCTTCAAATCGATCTTCCGCCCCGCCTTCGCGCTGTCGATCGCGCCGTACACCATCGCCATGCTCTTGATGTTGTCGCGGCAGTCGGTTTCGGCCGGCCGGCCTTCCTCCAGCGCCGCGAACATCTCGTCGAAGCAGCCTTCGTGGCCGGACCGGCCTTGCCATGCGAACGGCGCCTCCACTCGCTCGTACTCGCGGATGAACTTGCCTTCTTGCTCGCCCGGCAGGGCGACCTCGGCGAACGGCGCGCCGGTTCCGTCCCAGATCGCCGCGCCCTTCTCCCCTTGGATACGCCACTGCGCTTCCCATGACGTCGGCGCGCCTTCCGCGCACCAAGAACCGCGGTACGCGAACACCGAGCCGTCCGACATCTCGAAGATGCAAATCGCCGAAGCGTTGCCCGCATACCACGATCCCGGCGGATTGAATTCATGACAATACACCGAAACCGGATCCGCCCCCGTCAGGAAGCGCGCTTGATCGAACGTATGAATCGCCATGTCGAGAAGGAGCGGACTGTCCATCGCTTCGCGGAAGCCGCCGAAGCGCGGACCGAGGAAGAAGTCCGCGCCGGCGTATCCGACCCTGCCGATCGTCCCGTTCTTCACGAGCTCGCGCAGCGCGCGGATATTGGCGTTATAACGCCGGTTTTGCATGACCGCGTACGTGCGGCCCGTCCGGTCGGATATCGCGATCAGTTCGCGGGCGTCCGCCATCGACTCCGCCATCGGCTTCTCGCCGAGCACATGGGCTCCCCGCTGCAGCGCCGTCGAGCAGACGCCGTAGTGGCTCGCGGGAATCGTTACGTCGCAGACGACGTTCGCCCCCGTCCGCTCCAACGCCTCGGCAAGATCCGTGAACGTCTCGCAAGCGAGGCCATGGCGCTCCGCCATCGCCTGCGCGAATTCGAGTTTGATGTCCACCAAGCCTACGATCTCCGCATTGTCCCTCGCCAGCGCGCCCTTCACCCAGGCGTTCGCCATATTGCCGCAGCCGGCAACCACGATCCTATATGTATCGGACATCTACCCTTCACTCCAATGCTCCGTTGAGATGGATATGCACTTTCCATTATAGCAAATGGAATGCGCAATACCGTACACATCAGAAATGTTCGCTTCGATGCGAAATGTTCATGCGAGCGGCGAAGGATTTCTCCGCTGTTTCGGCGAAAGTCCACTGTCCGCGGTGCGAGCCGGAAGGTATAATCAGGTTGCATCCGCATTTGTCACTGTGAACATTTCTCAAGAGGGGGATCGAAAGATGTCGCTGCGAACCATGCGAACGAACGGGAAGCTGTATGTCCGATTGCTGTTAGGCGTTACCCTTTGCGTGGCATTGGCTCTGATCGCCTCTTCGTTCGTCTTTTACTTCAGCTACTCCGGAATTTTGCAGAGGCAAGTGTTTCAATCCGACCTGAGCCGGCTCAGCGAGACGAGCCGACAAGTCGAACGACTGACGGAGAGCGCGCAATCGCTGTCGTTCCAAATTTACAGAAACAGCAACGTCGCCAAGTTGTTGTATTACAACAATCCCTCCGCGTTCGATATCCAAGGCGCGATGATCGATCTAAGCAATTACTTGGCTACGACCCCGTTCATCGAATCGATTTACGTATACAATCCAGCGAACAAAATATATTACGTGGCTTCGAATCGTGGCCAGAGCGGTCCCCTGCCGGAATCCGACCTGCCCGACAAGGATATCTTGAAAGTCCTTGATCGCTACGAAGACTACAAGGCGTTCACGCCGATTCCGCGAAGCTACAAGCTCGATCCCGGCGACGCGGAACCGACGGGCATCTACACCTATCTCTGTTACGATGCGATCGGCTTTGACCGCGCCATCAACTCCGCGGTCGTCGTCAACGTTTCGGCGGACTGGATCAACCGGGAGATCGCGAACGGCACTGCCGGATCGACGTATATCGTCGACGATCACGACCGCATTCTATCCGTCGACGCCTTGCGGACGCAGGCGTTAGGCGGAAGCGAGGAGCTGCTGCGCGCCTCGATGCGATCGGATCGCCCCGGGTATGTCGTCTCGAACTTCGAAGGCGCGAAGTCGTTGATTTCGTATACCGCGCCGGACGGGCTGTCTTGGAAATACATTCGGGTGACGCCGTACCAAGCGGTCACGGTGCCGATTCGAGAGTTTCAGAAAATTACGCTGGCGATCGCCGCCTCCGTCCTCTTGACGGGGTTGCTCTTGTCTTGGCTGCTATCCCGTTATTTGTACGTCCCCATCCATCACATCGTGAACCGAGTGAAGGACTTGGAGACGGAACGAAGGGATAACGGGTACGCGATTCGCCAAGCCGCGCTTCGCAAGCTGATTTACTTGCAGCATCTGGATGCGAGGGCGCAGCTGGCCAAGCTGAAGCAGCTCGGCATCGCCTTCGATTTCACGCGGCCGTACCGGTTGTTGTACGTCAGAATCGATCGCTTCGCGTCGTTGAAGGAGAAGAGCGGCGGCGATCTGCTCATATACAAATTCGCCGTCATGAATATCGGTTCCGAAATTATCTCGAAATACTACCGCGTCGAAGCCGTGGATATGGACGACGACGGCATCCTATTTCTGCTGAATACGCTCGAACCGAACGAGGCGCGGGACGCGGAATGGCTCGATCCGATGCTTTCGCAAATTCAAGCCTCGTGTATGGAGTACATTCGAATCGGGCTCACCGCCGCCGTCAGTCCCGTCGCCGGCGAAGCGGACCAACTGCCCGCGTTGTACCGCCGGACCCGAGACGCCACGCTGCTGCGCTTCTTCCACGGACTCGGTTCGAGGATCGATTGCGCGAAGCTGGAATCCGGCGCGTCGCGGGAATACGCCTTCCCCGCCGTCAAGGAGAAGCGGATGATCGACGCTCTGATGGCCGGCAAGCCGGACGAAGCCAAGGTTTGGTTCCAAGACATTCTGCAGGAGACGTCCGCTTATCCGATTCAGACGGCGGTGGCGTCCGTCGCCCGACTTCGCATGACGCTGGCCAATCTGCTTTCGGAGATGCTGAAGAACGGCTCGCTGCCGCAAGAATGGAATGTCGATCCGCAGCTCCCCGCCTTTCACGACGTTGAGACGTTGGAGGAGCTGACCGCAAGCTACTTCAGGCTCTTCGACGAGCTGACCTCGAGAATCGCGGCCAAACGGAATAACAAGCAGGAGACGCTGGTGCGGAAAATCAACGAGCTCATCCGGACGCGCTACGCGGATCCGAGCCTCAGCCTGAACTGGCTCGCGGACGAATTGTCCTTGTCTTCCTTCCATGTCAGCCGCGTCTACAGACAACATACGCTTACGCCGATCGTCGACGCGATCAACCAAGTCCGAATGGAGAAAGCTAAGGAATTGCTGCTGACGACCGACGTGTCCATCGCCGACATCGCGGAGCGGACGGGATATACGAACAGCTCGTATTTCCATCGCATGTTCAAGAAGTCTTTCGGCGTCACGCCCGCGGAATTCCGGAAATCCAAGCAGGGCATCTCTCTGTAACGACGAACGCACAAGCGGCATGCCTCTTCGCGAGGGATGCCGCTTGCCGATGACGCCGTTATTGAATCCCCGCCTCTTCCAGATAAGCGAGCCACTGCTTCGCGTACTCCGTCTGCACCTTCTCGAGACCGGCCTGCTTCGCCTTCTCCATGAACGTCGCGAGCCCGGCCTCGACGTCTTCGACTTGCCCCGCGATAAGCGGGTACAAATATTGCTTCTCCACCTGCTCCAACGCCGCACGCTCCGCGGAATACGGCCCATAGTCTTCGGCGAAGCCGAGATAGATGTCCGGCTTCTGAATTTTATCCAGCTCGTCGAAGATCGCCTTCACGTTATCGTAGCTCGGTTCGAACAACATATATTCCGGATTGCGCCAAGCCCAGCCGTTCATCGCCTCTCGGTTGAAGCCGTTGCTCGCGGTGTCGCCGATCCGCTCGTAGTAGCCGTCCTTCACCGCGTAGTTCACGCCTTCGAAGCCGTATTGCGTCAACTGGTTGTAACGCTTGTCGGTCACCATCTTCTCGTAGAACGCAAGCGCCCGTTCCGCATGCTTGCTGTTTTTCGGAATGGCGAAGCCGTTATGGATCGGGTGGACCGGCGTCGCGATCCCTTTCGTCAGCGAGAACGAGTGATATCCGAGGTCCCAATCCGGATGCAGCGACTTCATAGCGCTTAAGGTGCTGTTATACCGCGTCGGGTTGTCGCCCATCATGGCGGCCGCCGTGCCGGCGGTCAGCTGCGACTGCTGCGTCTCCTTTTCGTTCAGCTCGTTCTTGGAGAAATACCCTCGGTCCGCCCATTCCTTGAACTTCAACAGCTCTTGTTTATGCTCCTCGGAGCCCCAATACGAATATACGTCCTTCGGGCTGTCGTATCGAATGCCGATACCGTACGGCAGCGGCAGTCCGACCGGATTGTAGGACACTTCCCGGAACGTATCCGACAGCGCTCCCTTCACGTTCGAGCCTACGGCGAGCGGCTGGATATCCGGCTCGTTCTTCTTGATCCCATCCAGATACGCTTCGAAGGTCGGGATGTCGACCGGCTTCGGAAGGTTATGCTTCGCCCGCAAGTCCTCCCGCCAGACGAAGCCGTTCGTCACGTACTCCTTATAGGTGGCCGGCACGGTGTAGATATGGCCGTCCACCTTGACCGCTTCCCACATGTCTTGCGGCACGAAGTCGTACAGCGTCGGCGCCGCCTTCGGGAGCAAGTCTTCCAGCGGCAGGAACGCGCCGCGCTTCGCGTAAGACTGATACTGCGTCCACTCCGCGGTGAAAATGAGATCGACCGCTTGCCCCGTCGAGAGAAGCAGCTTATACTTCTGATCCCAGTCCGTCCAGGTCGTGTAATTGAAGGTGACGGTGGCGTTCAGGTCTTCCAGCGCCATCTTGTTGATCGCTTCCTGCACCTTGGGCAAGTCCTTCGGCGCGTCGCCGAGCATATAGAATTGAAGCTCGACTCGCTCGGAGAAATCGGGCCCCGCCGGCGCCGCGGCCGGATTCTTGGCCGGCTCCGACGTCGAGGGCGTCGTTCCTCCGGACTCGGCGGGTTTCTCAGGCTCCGCCCCGCTCCCCCCTCCGCTGCACGCGGCGAGCGTCGCGAACGCCAAAGCGAGGCAAAGCAGCGTGCCGACCCGCTTTTTCCACTTCGTCGATACGATCATGTTTGAACTCCTCCTAATAACGAAAGTATCATATTCCATCTATGTCAGTCGATTCAGGGGCCCCTGAATCGAATCCAACCTACCCCTTCACCGCGCCGATCGTCAGGCCTCTTACGAAATACCGCTGCACGAACGGGTACAACAGCAAAATCGGCCCGGTCACGACGACGGCCATCGACATCTTCATCGTCTCCGTCGGCGGATTTTCCGGAACGACGCCGGAGGCGGCGCCGAAGTTCGAGACGAACACCGTCTTGCTAATAATGTTGTAGAGGTAGAACTGCAGCTGGTACATCTTCGGATCGTTGATGAACAGCGAGGACAAAAACCAATCGTTCCAGTAATGCAGCGCGAGGAACAGCCCGACCGTGGCGATGCCCGGCATCGACAGATGCAGCACGATGCGGGAATAGATCGTAAAGTCGTTCGCGCCGTCGATCTTCGCGGATTCGATCACCTCGTCGGGAATGGCCGACTTCATGAAGCTCCGCATCAAAATAATTAGGAAGGGACTCATTAATCCCGGAAAAATGAGCGCGTAATACGTATCCGTGAACTTGAGATAACTCGTGATCAGAATGTACCAAGGAACGAGCCCGCCGCCGAACAACGTCGTGAAATAAATGAAGAAGGAGAAGAAGTTTCGGTACTTAAAATCCTTCCGCTGCAGCACGAAGCCGGCCATCGTCATAAAGAATAAGCCCAGCGCCGTGCCGACGACCGTCGTACATCCCGTTACCCCGTAGGCGCGGAGCATCTCCATCGGAATTCGAAACACGAGCCGGTATCCCTCCAGGGAAAACTCGGAAGGGAGAAGACCGTACCCGTCTCGAATAATCGCTTCGTTGCTCGTGAAGGAGCCGGACAAGATGAGCCAGAACGGCAGCAAACAGACGACGCTGCCGAAGATTACCGCGGGATAGGCGATGGCGCGGAACAACCGGGCGGAGCTTTCTTCCCTTATTTTCATCGTGCGTCCTCCCCTTAGAACAAAGCGTAATCGCTGTTAATTTTCCGAATGATCGCGTTCACCGACACGATGAGCGCGAAGCCGAACACCGACTGGTACACGCCGGCGGCCGTCGCCATGCCGAAGTCGAAGGTGACCCGGAGCGAGCGATAAACGTACGTGTCCAAAATATCCGTCGTGCTGAATAGCAGCCCGTTATTCCCTACCATCTGATAGAACAGGTCGAATTGACCTTTCATAATGCTCCCGAGCGCGAACAGCAGCAAGATGACGAAGGTGATCTTGAGCATCGGAAGCGTAATGTGCCAGGATCGTTGGAAGACGTTCGCGCCGTCGATTTTCGCCGCTTCGTAGTACTCTTCGCTGATGCCCGTAATGGCCGCCAAGTAAATGACCATGCTGTATCCGAGATTTTTCCAAAGATAAAACACGATGATCAGCAAAATCCAAAGCTTCGGCTTGCCGTACACGTCGACCGGCTCCCAGCCCCACAGCTTAAGGAGCGTGTTCAAGACGCCTTGCTCGTAATTGAACAGATTGAAGACGATGACGCTCAAGATCACGAAGGAGACGAAGTAGGGCAGGAACATGACGGACTGCGTAATTTTCTTAAACCATCTGCCCTTGATTTCGCTGAGCAGAATCGCCAGCGCCACCGCTAACGCGTTGCCTAGTCCAATGAACGCTAGATTGTATCCGAGCGTGTTCAGCGTCAACTCGACCAGCTTGCCCGACTTCCAAAGAAATTCGAAGTTCCTCAAGCCGACGAACTGCGATTCGAACAGGCTGGCGTGAAAATCGAATTGAATGAAAGCGTAATAAATTCCGACCATGGGAAAGTAGTTGTTCACGAGAAAAAACAAAATGGCGGGCAGCAGCATGAAAAACATAATGTAGTTCGTCTTCAGCTCGTGAAGCAGTCCCTTACGTTTGACCTTGATCATGCGCGTCGGCTTCCTCCTCCGGTCGATGGGTTCCTGTTCACAAGCATAGAGGGCGTCCGTCGAGCCGGGTAGTGCAAATCCGTTCCTTCCGTGAACAAAACTGCTTTTTCGCCTATGCAAGATGGTGACGTCCCTTACGAAACCCGACGCGGCCGCCAAGTTCGCCTCCGACCGCATTGTTCGCTCCCCCCTGGTTGGAAAAGTTCACGGATGTCTCGTATGGTCGCTATCCTCGAGGCTCGGCCGTTCCGTAGCATGGGAAACGTAAGAAGTCTATTTCATGGAGGGATGCATTCATGAGCGGTACCGCAAGGATGGGCGCGCCTCGGCGCTGGGCCGCATACGGGCTGATCGCCGCGCTTCTCGTCGCGTTGGGTTTGATCCAGCTCTCGCCGATCGCGCGGGCGGCGACGGTGAACGTCGCGAACGGCGTTCAGTTCACGGACACGAACGGCAACGTAGTCCACGCGCACGGCGGCGGCATGCTGAATCAGGGGAACTATTATTATTGGTTAGGCGAAAATCGCGACGGCACGAATCTCGTCTCCCTGTACCGATCGACGGATTTGAAAAACTGGGAGTTCCGCGCGCATCTGCTATCGAAGAGCATGGGCGGCGAGCTCGCGACGGCGAATATCGAACGGCCGAAGCTGCTGTACAACGGCGCGACCGGCAAATACGTCATGTGGATGCATAAGGAAAACGGGGTCGACTACGGCGAGGCGCGCGTCGCCGTCGCGTCCGCTTCGAATATCGAGGGGCCGTATACCTATCACGGCAGCTTCCGCCCGTTGGGGTACGATTCGAGGGATATGACGGTGTACAACGACAACGGCACCGCCTATTTGTTCTCTTCCACCCGAGTGAACGCCGATATGAACGTGTTCCGGCTCACTTCGGATTTCCTTGGCGTGGACGCGCTCATCCGAACGATGTTCGTCGGGCAATATCGGGAAGCTCCCGCCGTGTTCAAGCGAGGCTCCACCTACTTCTTGATAACGTCCGGCGCAACCGGGTGGAATCCGAACCAGGCGAAGTATTCGACGACTTCGAATATCGAAGGCGCTTGGACGAATCCGACGAACTTCGGCAATTCCACTACGTTCGATTCGCAGTCTACGTTCGTCGTTCCGGTTACGGGCAGTGCGACGACGTCCTACTTATACCTAGGGGACCGTTGGGCGGGAGCTTGGGGGGAGCCGGTCAACAACTCCAAGTACGTCTGGCTGCCGCTCGCGTTCCCGACGAATACGTCCTTGGAGATGAATTGGTATCCGAGCATCGACATCGATACGTCGACCGGCGTCATCGCCGGCAATAGCAGCGGCGGCCTCTTCGACCCGAATGCCGAGTACAGGCTCGTCAACGTCGGCAGCGGGCGGGCGTTGGAGGTGGAGGGTCAATCGACGGCCGACGGCGCCAACGTCGATATTTGGAGTTATTGGGGCGGCGCCAATCAGAAGTGGAAGATCGAGCCGGCGGGGAATTACTATCGACTCGTCAATGTAGGCAGCGGGAAAGCCTTGGACGTGTACCAATCGTCGACGGCCAATCACGGGAACGTCATTCAGTGGTCCTACTGGGGCGGCAACAATCAGCAGTGGACGATTTCGGACGTCGGCAACGGCGCGTACCGTCTCGTCAACCGCAACAGCGGGAGGTCGCTTGACGCGACCGGCACCGCCAACGGCTCGAACGTCATCCAGTACGACTACTGGGGCGGCGCGAATCAGAAATGGGAGATCGTACCGGCGAATTAACGCGAAAGACGGAACAGGGGCATCACCCCTGTCCCGTCTCTCCGAGCGCCGCCTTCGCCAGCAACGTCAACACGTTGTTATCCATCGGCGGGTTGTACAAGCCGGCCCGCACGTCCCGAGCGTACCGCTCCAACGGCAGCCGCTTCGACAAGCTCGCGCCGCCGACGATCCGCATCGCCAAGTCGACGATCTTGATCGCGCCGTTCGTAACGACGTACTTCGTCAGGCCGAGATCCGGCTTAAGCGCCGCCCGGCCTTCTCGCTCCCGGTCCCACCGGTCCGCGGTCGCATACAATAGGCTCCGGGCCGTGCGGAGCTCCGTCTCCATCAAGCCGATCGACTGCTGCACCGTCGGCAGCTCTCCGATCGGCGCCGCCACGCTGTTCGGCTTGTACGTCCGGGCGAAGTCCAGCGCGAAGTCCCGCGCCGCGATCGCGATGCCCATGTAACACGCGGGAATATGCAGCAGCCACCCTCCGCCGTCGTCGACCTTGGCTTGCTCGAGCCGGGCGTCGCTCGAGACGAACGCGCGATCCAGGACGACGTCGTGGCTTCCGGTCGCCCGCATGCCGAGCGTATTCCACGTCTCCTCCACCGTTACGCCCTCGCCCTTCCGAACGAGGAACTCGCCGACGGCGCCTTCCTCCGGTACGAAGGCGGTAACGACGAACCGATCCAAAATCGGAGACAACGTGCTGAACGTCTTCCGACCGGAAATCAGCCAGCCTCCGTCCGTTCGGACCGCCTCCGTCTCCGGCTTGCCGCCTCGGCTCGGACTGCCCGACGCCGGCTCGCTCGCGAACGTATTGATCATCGCGCCGTCCCGGACGATATCGCGGCACAGTTCGGCGAACAGCGGCTCCGGCCACTTCCGGCATTCTCGGAAATGCAACGTCTGGCCGAGATGCCAGCCGACGGCCAGCGCCGTCGCGCCGTCGCCGTACGCGAGACGCTCCTGCAGCAGCACCAATTCGTACAACGAAATTTCGTCGCCGCCGTACCGCTTCGGAACCGTCAACCGAAGATAACCGGCTTCGAACAAGTCGGACATATTGTCGAACGGGAACGAGCCGTCGCGATCATGCGCTCCGGCCCTCTCCGCGAATCGGGCGGCCAGGGCTTCGGCCGCGCGGACGCGTTCCCGCTCCGCGGCGTTGCGAACGTATTGGTCGATCCATCGGTTCATATGCGGCCCTCCTCGTCATCCTCCTCTCATTATACATAAAAAGAAAGCGGAGCCCGAACTTCGCGACTCCGCTCTGTTGCATTATATGGTTCTATACCCTTCCGGAAGACGTCCGGTGCGTCGAATCACCCAGATTGTACAGTCGTCTTGTCTCGAAAAAACAGGCCGCCCGCGGCGGACATTCCGCCGGAGCAGCCTGCATCTCGTTCATTGGCTTAGTTCTCTCCAGAATCGCAAGCGATGCCGTTGATATAATAAGCCGCTTCCGAGTAGACCTTGAAGGCGACCTCCACCTCCGGAACGCCCGCCTGACGAACGAATCGGGTAATCGTCTCCGCCACCCGATTCCGAACGTCGCGACCGCGTTCGAACCAAGCGACCTCCACGAACGGATACGTCTCCGTCGTCTTCCCCTCGAATACGGACGCCGTCGCCAAACAATCGATAGTGAAATTGTCCGTCCCGCAGCCGCAGACGGCGGCCAGCTCCTCTACCATCGGTTTGCTGACGGCAAGCAAGTACTCGATGCTTATTCCCCTTACGGTTAGTTGCGGCATCCTATCTCCCTATTCTTCCGAGTATCCCAAACATCTGTTCTCCGTATTATACTAGGTGGCCGCATGCTTGTCATCATGAAAAGGGGGAAGGTCATCGCTGCTCCATTGACTAAAGTCGTACGATGCGTCCCGCCGGGATCATGAGCGGCTCCTCTTCCGCGCTGACCCACACCGGGATGGCCGAAGGGTTATGGACGATGCGGCAGTCGGCGGAAAACCGAAGTCGCTCGATCGCTTGCAAATACGCCGCGATGTCCGCGTTCGTCGCGTACCAGACGTCGTCGCGGCCGCCGAGCCGTTCGCCGAGACGGTCGACGATGTCCCAGTTGTCGTCGTTCTCGAATTCGTAGCTGTGTCCCCAGATGTAGAACAGCTTCATTCTCGAATGGCGAAGCGGCGCGAGGAAGGCGTCGACGCGCTCGAGCATCTGCTTATGATGGCACGTCGGATGCCAGCGGAGCAGATCGCTCGGAACGTCGAACTTGCCGTGGCTCGCGACCGTTCTCGCATATTCGATGCCTAGAGTCGGCAGCGTCGCGACGACGCGGTCGTTATACGTGCCGAACGGATAGCTCATCCCGCGCACGGGGTATCCGACCAACGTCTCGAGCGCCTTGCGGTCGGAAATAATGGTATCGACGACCTGCTCGGGCGGCGACTGCTCCAGAAACGGGTGGTTCACCGTATGCGCGGACACCTCGTGTCCCTGATAGAGGGCGGCCACCTCTTCCTCATGAACGTATCCTTCCAGGCCGAAGAAACCGGAGTTTAGATGGAAGGTGCCTTTGAGCCCATAGGCGTTCAGCTTCTCGACGAGCCTCCGGTCGTGGACGCGCCCGTCGTCGTAGCTGAGCGTCAGCGCCTTGGATACGCCGCCGGGAAAGCGATCGTAACGAATCCTCATGTTCGAAAATCTCCTTCGGAAATAGGAATGGGAATAATATCCTCATTTAACCATACCCCTTTCCGCCTCGTAAATAGCCGTTCCGAACGACGTCATCCGCATTTCTCTACCGGATTAAGCGACGCTCGCGGTTATGTTATAATGAAAGAAAAAACGGGATAAAGGATGCATCGACCGACCATGAACGAGTATCGGACTTCCGTGCACCACAAGCTATTCATTATCGGCGCGGGCGCATCAGGACTGATGGCCGCCGTCACCGCGCGGGATTTGGGGATCGATGCCGCCATTCTGGAAGGCAACGACCGGATCGGAAAGAAGATTTCCATGACCGGCGACGGCCGATGCAACATTACGAACGAATCCACTGCGACCGGGACGGACGAAGCGGCGGCGTTATTACGCAAGTATCACGGCAGTCAGCCTGAATTTCCGCTTCCTGTGCTGCGGCAATTCGGCATTCGCCAAACGATAGATTTCTTTCAGGTGCTCGGGCTTCCGCTTACGCGATTGAAGGAAGGCTTCCTGTACCCGATGTCGCTGCAAGCTGCGTCCGTGTTGGATATATTCGAACTTGCGCTGGAGGATCGGAACGTTCCGGTATACTTGAACCGCAAAGCGGTCGATGTGGCCGTATCGGCGGAGCATCCGCGATTCACGATTACCTGCCGAACCGAGACGGAGGAGCAGGCGGTCTATACGAGCGACTACTTGTTTCTATGTACGGGCGGCCTAACCGGACAAAATGCGGGCACGGACGGTTCCGGGTATGCGCTGGCTCGACGGCTCGGTCACGCCTTGATCGAGCCCGCGCCGTCCATCGTGCAGCTCAAAGTGCAGTACCCGCATCTGAAGGCGCTGTCCGGCATTAAAATCCAGGGACAAGCCCATATCCTTGTAGACGGGGAAGTCGTTCGCAGCGAATCCGGGGAAATTCATTTCGCCGAATACGGCCTCTCCGGTCCGCCGATTCTCCAGCTCAGTCGGAAGGCTGCGTATCATCTCGCCAGAGGGGAATCCGTGACCGTATCGGTCGATCTGATGCCGAACCGCACGGAGGAAGAGGTCGTTGAATTTTTGGAGATGAACTGGGGAACCTTCGCGCACCGGAAGGTTGCGGAATCGTTCACCGGGTTCATTCACAAAAAGCTGATTCCCGTCCTGCTGAAGGAAGCGGGGATCGATCAAGAGCCGAACCTGCTTTGCCAGGATCTCTCGTGGAAGACGAAAGGGATCTTCTATAAAATCCTGAAGCGTTGGGATTTCAAAGTGACCGATACCCATAGCTTCGAGAACGCGCAAGCGACGGCCGGCGGCATCGATACGGCGGAGCTCGTCTCGGACACGTTGGAATCCAAGCTCGTGCCCGGGCTATATTTGGCCGGCGAGGTGATGGACGTCGACGGCGACTTCGGCGGCTATAACTTGCAATGGGCCTGGAGCTCCGGCTATGCGGCCGCGATGGCGCTGGGGAAACACATTTACAAATGAATCTATTGGAAAAAGGAATGCATCCACCGCTTATGTATGACTCTCCCTCTTCAAAGCACCATGAACTGTTTATTATCGGCGCCGGCGCTTCCGGCCTGATGGCCGCCGTCACTGCGCGAGACCTCGGGATCGATGTCGGACTCATCGAGAGCAACGATCGGGTCGGGAAGAAGGTATTGACGACCGGCAACGGACGCTGCAACATTACGAACCGATCCACGCTGACGGGTACGGACGAGGCGCTCGCTTTATTGGATAAATATCATAGCAGCCAAGCGGAGTTTCCGCTGCCCGTGCTGAAGCAATTCGGCGTTCGGCAAACCGTCGATTTTTTCAATGCGCTCGGCCTTCCGCTGGTCTCCATAGAGAACGGCCGGATGTATCCGATGTCGCTGCAGGCGGCGTCGGTGTTGGATATATTTCGGATCGCGCTGGAGGATCGGAACGTTCCGATCTATTTCAAGACCAAAGTGACGGACGTTCAGGTTTCAACGGGTCATCCGCGATTCACGATTTCTTGCCAGTCGGAGACGGAGGGACAGGTCGTGTATACGAGCGATTATCTGTTCCTCTGCACGGGCGGCCTGACCGCTCCGAAAACCGGAACGGACGGCTCCGGGTATACGCTGGCGCAGCGGCTGGGACATACTCTAATCCATCCTGTTCCGGGGATCGTGCAATTGAAGCTGGACTACCCGTATTTGAAGGACCTGTCCGGCGTCAAATTCGAAGGATTGGGCCACATCGTCGTAGGCGGCGAATGTATCCGCAGCGAATACGGAGAAATATTGTTTACGGACTACGGCGCCTCCGGCCCGCCGATTCTACAGTTAAGCCGGAAGGCCGCGTATCGTCTCGCAAGAGGGGAAAAGGTGATCTTATCGCTTGAGTTGATGCCGGACCGCACGGAGGAAGAGGTCGTCGAATTTCTGGATACGCACTGGGGCATGTTCGGGCACCGGACGGTTGCGGCTTCCTTCATCGGCATCTTGAACAAGAAGCTGATTCCCGTCTTGTTGAAAGAGGCGGGCATCGATCAGGAGCCGAACTTGCTCTGCCAGGATCTATCGTGGAAAACCAAGAAAATCTTGTATCGACTGATGAAGCAATGGGATTTTCCCGTCATCGATACGAACGGGTTCGCGAACGCGCAAACGACGGCCGGCGGCATCGATACGACGGAGCTCAAAGCGGGCACGCTGGAATCCAAGCTTGTGCCGGGGCTCTACTTAGCGGGCGAGGTGATGGACGTGGACGGAGATTGCGGCGGCTACAACCTGCAATGGGCGTGGAGCTCCGGTTATGCCGCCGCGATGGCGCTCGCCGACCGTCTGACCGGCGCCGAGTAAGTCCCGTTCCGGTCGAACGGATTCAAGCCTCGAGCAAGGACGAAGCGAAGAACACCCGATGCGCCTTGATCGGATCGAGGAACGGCCCGACGACTTCGTCCGCGACGGCTTGGCTCCGCGTCGCCCGGCCCAACGTCTCCGAGAACGAGTCCGAGAGCGGCCCCGTCATGCCGTTCCTCCATTCCGTCATCTTCGTCGCATACTCCCGGGTCCGGCTCGCCGAGGGCGGGATCCCATGGCGAATCCCGATGGTTCGCCAATACGTCGTAGAGCGCCTCCGCGCATTAGGAAGCCGCGTTCGCGCTTTGGCCGGTGATCGGATGAGTCAGCAAGACGCTGTCGCCGCAGCCGAGCGCCAGCGTGCCGTTCGCCGTCGCGTACGGGATGCGCGCCTCCGGCTTGATCGCGACGCGCATGCAATCGTTCGGATCGACCAAACCGAATTCGTTCGGGTCGACTCTCTCGTACCCTAATCCCGGCACGATGTTAAAACCCATCTTCTCTTATTCGTCCGGCGAGAGGCCCCGGAACCGATCAACGCGATGTTCCTCTTCCTCACTCGTTCATCCTCCTCGCGAATCGTTCGTCATGTGCCATTCTAGTAGGCGGCAGGGTCATGGCGAAAACCCGGCCGAGCAAGCGATTCGTCCGCCTATGGAAACAAAATCTACCGCATCTCGAAGGATGCACTATAATGAATAACAAGCAGTGACAGAAAAAAGGATGAGAAAAGACCCATGACCAAGATTCGCATTGTGATCGCCGACGATCAGACGCTGTTGCGAGACGGTTTGCAAACGATTATTAATTTGGAAGAAGACATGGAGGTCGTCGCTTCGGCCGATAACGGGATCGCCGCCATGGAAGCGGTCCGCCGGTTCCGTCCGGATCTCGTCCTCATGGACATCCGCATGCCCGGAATCGACGGCATCGAAGCGACGCGGCGACTGCTGGACGAATTTCCCGACCTGGTCGTCGTCGTGCTGACCACCTTCTTGGAGGACCAATACATCGTGGACAGCATGGCGTACGGTGCAAGCGGTTTCCTCTTGAAGGACATGCCCGGGGACAAAATCATCCAGTCGATCCGCGACGCCGCGGCGGGACAGATGATGCTTCCCTCCTCCGTGGCCGGCAAGCTGGCCTCTCGGATTTCGCTTCTCACCTCCGGATACCGCAAGCCCCGTCTCGCCGGCAAACTGAAGCGACAAGGCATCGCCTTCACCGACCGGGAACGTCAAATCATTCAACTGCTGCTCGAGAGCAAGTCGAACAAGGAAATCGCGAGCGCGCTCTTCCTTTCCGAAGGCACGGCCAAAAACTACATCAGCATCATTTACCAGAAAATCGGAGTGAACGAACGCTCTAAGGCCATCCTCTGCCTTAAGGAGCTCTTCGCCGACGAATGAACGTCCGGGAGGAAGGACGGGACGGATCGATGACGACATGGGTTCGCGGCAAGTCATGGCGGCGTCTGCTGATGACCGGACTGTTCGCGTTGCCGGCCGCAGGGCTGCTTTGGCTTTTTTGGTTTATCGTCTCTTGGAACAGCCTGAACGAAGGCTTCCACAGCTATAACAATTGGCTGTCCTCCCCGGGGTGGGAATACGTGTTGGAGGACATCCCCCTCTCCCCGGAAGGCTTGCCGGCCCCCCAAGCGGACACGGACTGGAAGCCTATCGGGGACACTCTTCCCCAGCTGATCATTCCATCCGATTACACGGGGCATTATTGGCTTCGCGCTCCGCTTCCCGAACGGTTCCGGGACGAGGCCGAAGGACTGCACCTGCTGCTTCGCGGCTTTAAAGCCGTGCAGCTGTTTAGCGATTCAAGGGAAATCTACGAATTCAACATGGAGCCGTACGACTTCAGAGTCAACAAGCACATCCGCTGGAGCTTGGCGCCCTTGGCTTCGGAGGACTTCGGAAAGCCGATCTATCTTCGAGTGTATACCGAAGGCGCCGCTCCCAGCTTCGGAAGCGTTCTGATCGGCCGACCGGACGCCTTCTATTTGGACATGCTGCGGCAGGACGTTCTCCGCGTCGTGCTCTGCGTCTTGTTCTTGTTTTTCTCGATCAGCTCGTTCCTCTTGTTCGCCGTGAACGCCAAGGATACGATCTACTTTCACTTCGGCGTCTTGACGGCGTGCGCCGCCTACGGCAGCGTCAATCGCGCGCCTACGCTGCAGCTGTTCGCGGACCTCCCGCTCTTGGTGTATTTGCAGGATGTCGTCTTCACCGTCGGGGCCGGAGCGTTGTTCGGCTTCTTGAGCCGCATGTACGGGGACCGCGCGGGCAAGCTGTTCCGCGCGTTCATGCGGTCGTTATGGGGTTACGCCGCTTCGATCCTCGTCGTCGCTCTCTATCACGAGCCGTTATACCATCTGCTCGTAGACAAAATTCTGACCGGCCTCTTGTGCGCGTATTTGTGCGTCATGCTGTATCTCCTGGTCCGCTCTTATCGGCGGAGCAAGGATCGGGAGACGGTCTGGGTGTTCGCGGGGATCGTCCTGCTCCTTATCTTGGCGGCCGTCTACTACGTCCAAGTGAATGTGTACCCCTTCGTCCACTTGTTGTACGAGCGGTTCCCGTTCTTCGTGATTTACTTGAACGGCGCCCAGTTGACCTTGGGCGTGTTTCTCTTCGTCCTGTGCTTGGGCGCCGTGCTGATCTTGCGGTTCGACGATACGCTTGGCCAGATCCGAAGGTACGCCGTGGAGCTTGCGGCCAAGAACCGGCAGCTCCAGGAGATCGATCGGATGAAGGACGACTTCCTGGCGCGTACCTCTCACGAGCTCCGCACGCCGTTGTTCGGCATTACGGGCATGGCGGAGTCGCTCTTGGACCGATCCGCGACGACCGATCCGGAGGACCGAAAGCGGCTGTCTCTCATCGTGGCCAGCAGCCGCCGGCTGACGCGGCTCGTGAACGACATCCTCGACTTGTCGAAGCTGCAGCACAACGATCTCCGCCTGACCGTGCGTCCCGTCGATCTAAGGAAAACGGCCGAAGCCGTCGCCGCGCTGCTGCAGCCCCAAGCCAAGGTCAAAGGGCTCGCCATCCGCTGCGCTCTTCCCGCGGAACTGCCTCCGGTCATGGCCGACGAAGACCGGGTCGAGCAAATCTTATACAATCTCCTCGGCAACGCCGTGAAGTTCACGACCGAAGGAGACATTACGATCTTCGCCGCTCCGGACGAGTCCGACCCGGGATTCCTGCGGATCTCCGTCTCCGACAGCGGACTAGGCATCCCGGAGAACGACCGCGAACGCATCTTCGAACGGTTTCGCCAAAGCCGCCATACCGAGGAGCAAGGAATCGGCGGGACGGGGCTCGGGCTGACGATCAGCAAGCAGCTTGCGGAGCTGCATGGCGGACGGCTTGCCGTGGAGTCGGAGCTTGGCGTCGGCAGCACGTTTACGTTCTCGCTGCCGCTATGGCCGGAGGAGGCGGCGGTGCCGGCCGCGTCGCCGGGGCCGGTCGCGGCACTGCGGTCGCTCGAGCCCGAACGCGCGCCGGCGCGGGCCGACGCGGACGAGCCCGAGCCGCCGCTCGCTGGGCTGCAGCAGTCGGCAGCGTCGGCCGCGGAGCGAAGAACGGTGCTCGTCATCGACGACGAACCCGTGAACTTGGAAGTGCTGGCCGTCCATCTATCCCCGTCGTATCGGGTCGTGGCGCACGCGCACCCTGCCCAAGCGCTGGCGGCGTTGGAGGCGGGACTGAGGCCCGATCTGATCATTGCCGACGTCATGATGCCCGGCATGAGCGGGTACGAGCTGTGCAGGCGTATTCGCCGCACGCACGGGGAAGCCGACCTCCCGATTCTCCTGCTGACGGCGAAGAGCTTGCCGGAAGACTTGGCGGAAGGCTTCCGATCCGGCGCGAACGACTATGTCACGAAGCCGGTTGCGAAGCAAGAGCTGCTCGCCCGGGTAAACTTGCACCTGAAGATTACCGAGCTGAATCGGTCTCTCGAGGAGAAGGTGCAAGAACGGACCGAAGCGCTGGAGCAGCGGAATCGGGAGCTGCAGTTTTCCATCCGCGAGACGATCGAAGCGCTTCGCGAGATCGTCGCGTTGGAGGAGCGCAATCGGATCGCTCACGAAATCCACGATTCGGTCGGCCACACGATGACGGCCACCGTCATGCAGCTCGAAGCCACCAAGCGCCTGCTCGCCGTCGATCGGGAGCTGGCGCTCGAGAAGCTCTCCGCGGCGCAAGGCTTGGTCCGCGACAGCTTGGACCGGATTCGGTCGGCCGTCCGGATGCTGAAGGACGACGTGACGAAGACGGACTTGCGGGAATCGCTGACCAAGCTGCTCTCCGAGACGCAGGACATTACCGGCGTCTCGGTCGACGTCCGGATCGATGCGCTGCCGGAGCTCCCGCCGCTGTACCGGAAGGTCGTCTTCCACGCGCTGCAGGAAGGATTGACCAACGGACTGAAGCACGGCGGCGGCAGCGCCTTCGCCTTCCGGCTGTATGCGGAGAACGGGCAGCTGCGCTTCTCGCTGAAAAACAACGGCATCCCGTACGGCGATACGCCGTTCGGCTTCGGGTTGACCGCTATGCGGGAGCGGGTGGTGCAGCTGGGCGGATCGCTTCAGGTGACCGACGCCCCCGGCTGGGGCTGCGATCTCCGCATCGTATTGCCGATCTGAACCGCTTGCCTCATCTCCGAGGCAATATGTCGACAGCGTTACGCCGTCGGAGGCGTTAGAGCTCCCTTCCGAGACTGCTAAGCTACTACCGACCTTACAGTCTCGGGGGTCCATCGCTCCCGCACTGCCCCCCTCCAGCGATCCGCCCGCGGGGAGAAGCTGCTCAAATTTTGCGCCCATTTCCCCGAACGGCTCAAATTTTGACACCATTTCGCTCTCGTGCGCCCCGCGCAGCGAGTTTGCCGCAGCAAAGAAAAAAACGCCAAGCCCCTTTTCGTGCCCGACGGTCCCATACCTCTTATGGTTCGCTCCGCATTTCGGCGGACGACAGCCGCTCCTGGCAGCTCCCACGGTCCCGCCTTGCGCCGTCGAAGCCTTCCCCTGCACGGCGAAACAGGCCTGTGAATTCCCCTGAATGTTCGTGGTTGTGCACCTCGACAGAATTGAAATATTCGGCGCTCGCCGACCTGGGTTATCGGTTTTTTACTTTAAAAGTGTAATAAGTCGAAAAACGTGAAATAAAATTTCATAATAATCGTTGACTGGTGAAATAAAATAATGCTATGATTCGAGATGTAAGCGGTTCACGGGTTACAACGGACTATAATTCAAGGATTTAGGGAGGTCTTCAAGCGTATGTACAAGAAAAAGCTGGTTTCCACCACAGTCGTGCTCGGCCTGATGATGTCTACGCTTCTTGCCTGCAACGCCGGCAGCGGCGGCAACGGCGGCACTACCGGCGAAGGCGCAACGCCAAGCCCATCGAACGAAGGCAATACGTCCGGCGGCGCGACGACCGAAGCGGAAGGACCGCTCAAGCTATCGCTCTACTATGCCGACAACGCGACGCTCCCGTTTAAGGAAGACTGGCTGATCGTTCAGGAGTGGGAGAAGCGCTACAACGTGGACTTATCCTTCGAAGTCATTCCGGTAGCCGATTATGCGACGAAAGTGTCTCTTGCATTGAATACGGGAAACAACGTACCGGACGTCATCCTGTATCAAACCACGAAGGGCGAGAACGCATCCCTCGCGCTTAACGGCGCGATCGTCCCGATCAGCGACTATGCCGACTGGACGCCGAACTTCAACGCCCGCGTCGAAGAGTTCGGCCTGCAGGAACAAATCGCGGCGCTCGAACTGAAGGACGGCAAGCGCTATTACCTCCCTTCGCTGTTCGATAAGCCGTTCTACGACGGCGGCCTGATCTTGCGGGATGACCTGCTGCAAAAATACGGATTGTCGGCGCCGAAAACGTTCGACGACCTGTACGCCGTCCTTAAGAAATTCAAAGAGGAAAATCCGGATTCGTACCCGCTTACGATTCTAGCCGGCCCTCGCGTCTTGTACCGGATGACGATGCCTTCTTACGGCGTCAGCGTCGGCAAGAACGGCGCTTCCGGCACGAACACGCTGAGCTGGGATTACGAGAAGCAAGAATACTTCCCGGGCGCCATCAGCGACCAGTACAAACAATACATGACCTACCTCTCCAAGCTGTATAAGGAAGGCTTGCTCGATCCGGAGATGGCGGAACCGATCGACGGCGACAAGTGGGCGCAGAAGATGGCGACGGGCAAGTCGTTCGCATCCTACGCGTATTACGATCAGATCGGCGGCATCGAGGCGTCGGCGACGGAAGAGGGCTTCAACCTTCAGATGTACCCGCCGCTCGAAGGTCCGGCCGGCGCGCATCACCAGCCGAAGAGCAGCACGGGCTCCGGCATCCTGTTCCCGAAGAAGACGGCGGAGCGCGAAGACTTCGAGCGCATCGTCCGCACGATCGACGAGATGTTCTTCTCCGAAGAAGGCGCGCAGCTCGCAAGCTCCGGCGTCGAAGGCGTCACGTACACGATGGACGGCGACAAGATCAAGTATGCGGACGATCTCGCGAGCTCCGCGGACGGCATCTATAAGTCGATGCAGCTCAAGTACGGCTTCGGCGCGGATCCGCTCCAGCTCGTATGGGTGAACGCTCGCGAGATGACGAAGTACGACGAGAACTACCTGCAAATCAACGCGACGGTCGCAGGCATGGACGAGGCGATTCAAGCGATTCCGCCGAGCCCGATGTTCGACGATATGACGGCCGAGGAAGCCGGCTCCCTCCAGACGCCGCTCGCCGATACGTTCGAAATTTGGGCGGACGCGTTCCTGACCGGCAAGAAGGACCTGAACGCGGATTGGGATCAGTACGTCACAGAGATGAAGAACCTGCAAATCGAGAAATTCGCACAGCTGTACAACGATAATTTGAAGAAATAATCATTCGTAAGCTACGGAACAAGGGCCTGCCCTCCGAATGTAGTCGCGGTTGGACGACATGTTCAGGCAGGCCCTGTTCTATGATTCGCAATTCACAACAAGAAGCAGGTGAAGGATATGGCCGATACGTCCATCCGCTCGAACGGCGCGCAGCCTTCCGTCGGGGCTTCCCCGGGGTCGCGCTCCCGCCACTTCCGGCGTTACTGGCAGCTGTACGTTATGCTGGTAATTCCGTTGGTCCATTTTCTATTGTTCAAATACGCTCCGCTCGTCGGCAATATCTTGGCGTTCCGCCGCTTCCGGCCGGGGATGGGACCGTTCGGTACCGATTGGGTCGGTTTCGCCTACTTCGAACGGTTTTTCGGAGACCCTTCCTTCTGGCGGGCATTCAGCAATACGTTGGTGCTTTCCTTCGGAAACATCCTAATCAATTTTCCGATTCCGATTATTTTCGCGTTGCTGCTCTATGAGGTGCGCAACGCCCGGTTCCGTAAATTCGTGCAGACGATCTCGTACATGCCCCGCTTCATCTCCACGGTGGTGGTCATCGCCATCTTGGGCGAACTTCTGTCTCCCAGCTCCGGATTGCTCAACCGTATCCTGGAGCAAGTATTCGGCATGGAGCCGATCTATTTCGTCAATGAGCCGCAATATTTCCGGCCCATCTATATTTTAACCGAGACGTGGCAATTTACCGGCTGGACGGCCATCATCTATCTCGCGGCCATCACCGGCATTAACCGGGAGATGTTCGAGGCGGCGGATATCGACGGCGCCAACCGTTTCCAAAAAATCATATACGTAACGATCCCGTCGATCATGTCCACGATCATGATCATGCTCATCTTGAACGTCGGTTCGCTGCTCAGCCTCGGCTTCGAGAAGGTGCTGCTGCTTTACACGCCTTCAAACGCCATGGTCAGCGACATTATCGATACGCTCGTCTACCGCACGGGCCTGATGAATCAGAACTACTCGTATGCGACGGCCATCGGCTTGTTCAGCGGCGTTATCGGCGTCATCCTCGTCTCCGGGACGAACTGGCTCAGCAAGAAGGTATCCGGCGAAAGCATCTATTAACGACCGGGGAAAGGAGGATCCGCGCGTGGTCCAGCAACGAAAGCTTCATTCCATGACGTTCGTCGACCTGGTCATCAATCTCATTATGATTTTGGTCGTCCTGATTTGCATCGTGCCTTTCATTTATATGTTGGCGATGTCCTTGTCCAGCCCGACCGCGATCGTCAACAACCAAGTGTCGCTATGGCCGGTGGGCTTTAACGTCGAAGCGTATATTCAAATTTTCTCGTATCCGAACTTTTTCAAGGCGTATGGCAATACGATCTATTATACCGTAGCGGGCACGTTGATTTCCTTATTCATGACGACGCTCTTCGCGTATGCGTTATCCAAGGGCTTCCTGAAGGGACAGCGAATCGTCATGAAGCTGGTCGTGTTCTCCATGTTTTTCTCGGGAGGACTCATCCCGACGTACCTGCTCATCTCGAATCTGCATCTGACCGGCACGGCGTGGGCGATGCTGCTGCCGTTCGCGATCAATCAGTTCAACCTGATCATTCTGATTAACTTCTTCCGAGCCGTTCCTTCGGAAATCGAAGAGGCCGCCATTATCGATGGCTTGGATTACTTCGGCATCTTGCGCCAAATCATCGTGCCGCTGTCCACGCCAGCGCTGGCGACCATCGGCTTGTACACGGCCGTCTTCTTCTGGAACGACTGGTTTAACGGCTTGATCTACTTGAATACGAGTCAGTACCCGGTCATGCTGTTCCTGCGCAATATCGTCAACGGGACGACCATGGTCGGCGACGGCGCCGGTTCGGCGGATAAGAGCACGATCGCCATGTCGATCAAGTCCGCGGTCATCATCACCTCCACCTTGCCGATCATCATTCTATACCCTCTGCTGCAGCGCTTCTTCGTAGCGGGACTGATCGTAGGATCGGTCAAGGGATAGAGCGCGGCGGCGCAATGACGACCAAGTTATCTACACAGTAGAAAAGGATGGATAAACGATGACTTCGTACTTCGCGAAATTGACGACCGAGAAGGTCAACCCCGCTACGCAATTTATCGACGAGTGCGAAACCCGGGATATGCTCATGCTGATCAACGACGAGGACCAGCTCGTCCCCCTCGCGGTCCGCAAGGAGATCGAATCGATCGCCGCGGCGGTGGACCGTATATATGATTCTCTTAAGGACGGCGGCCGCATGTTTTATGTCGGGGCCGGCTCCTCCGGGCGCCTCGGCGTCCTGGACGCAAGCGAATGTCCGCCGACGTACGGTACGGCCCCGGAGCTGGTGCAAGCGTACATCGCCGGCGGGGACGGCGCGCTGCGCACGGCCGTGGAAGGCTGCGAGGACGACGCGGATGCCGGCGCGCGGCTGATGGACGAGAAGGGCGTCACGTCCAAGGACGTGGTCGTCGGCATTACCGCCAGCGGCTCCACCCCTTACGTCCTGGGCGCCGTCCGCCGCGCGAAGGAGCTCGGCGCCGGCACCGTCGGCGTCACCACGAACCCGAACACGCGCATCGGCGAAGCGTGCGACATCTGCATCGCGCCGGTGGTCGGCCCCGAAGTCGTCGCCGGGTCGACCCGGATGAAGAGCGGCACCGCGCAGAAGCTTGTGCTCAACATGCTGACGACCGGCGTGATGATCAAGCTGGGGAAAGTGTACAACAACCTGATGGTCGACCTCCGGGCGAGCAATACGAAGCTGTACGACCGCTCGATCCGCATGGTGCGCACGAGCACCGGCGCCTCGGAAGAGCGAGCGGTCGAAGCGTTGGAGCAGGCGAATATGCACGTCAAGACGGCGATTCTCATGATCGAGACCGGCGCGAACGCCGCGGAGGCCGCCGACCTGCTGTTGCGTCACGAAGGCCGGCTGAAGGCGGCGATCCGCGCCGCGAAGGGCGCATTGCCACCCGCCAAGGCGGAATGAACCTCACGTGCCCGTGCCTGAATAAACGCCGAAGTCCGGTTCCCTCAAGGCTTATCGCCTTGGCGGAACCGGACTTCTTGTTTATTTCTTATGAACACCGATCGTCAGGATTTCGCAAGGTCCGATCGGGAGCGTGCAGCGGCCTTCGGCATCCGTCTCGACGACGTCGCCGACTTGCTCCAAGACGTCGCTCTTGTACGCCCGTTCGACCCCATGGCCGAGGACGAGAGCGACTTCGGAAGTCTCCCCGGTCATATTATACCAACGAACCGTCGCATGGCCGCTCTCTTCGCTGAATTTGAGCGAGGAGAACGCCACTCCGTCCCCTTCCCAGCCGATCGGAGCATAACCCGACGCGACGGCGCCTGCATGTACGCCGGTCTGGCATACGGTCCAAGGCGCTTGGAACTGGTAAGCTTCCGCGTAAGCGCCCGTCTTAGCGCCGTCTCCGGCGTGCGGAATGATCTCCATAAGGAACTTGTGGTCTCCGAGGCATTGCGCTTCCGGCGTCGGGAACACGCCCCAGTCGCCCAATTCCGCAACCGCGCGGAGCAAGGTGACCGCGATCGTATTGCGTCCGTCCCGCACGATTTCGTATTCATGCAATCCGAGGTTCGCGATCGTCAGCCCGCCGCGATCGTCGCTGACGTCGACGAACGCCTGTTGATGATGGCAATAGCTTGGATTCGTCCATTCGGCGGAAGGTTCGTTCTCGCGCGCCGCCACTTCGAAGATCGAATCCGCTCGATGGAGGTTCGTCGCCAAATCCGTAGGGAACAATGCGCGTACGCGATGATCCTTGGCTAGATTCGTAAACGAGGTCTCGACTTCGACCCCCTTGCCGCTTCGGCGCAGACTCACCCTCGTGCGAATCGTAAGAGGTACCGTCCGCTCGACCCGCTGGCCTTGCCGCTCGGGGAAATACACGGCCTCCCGCATCTCTTCTTCGAAGCGCTCGTCGGCCGAAGCCGGCACATGCCAATCGTGAACGATCTCGATCGTCGCGCGATCCGGCCGATCCAAGACCGTTCGGATCGTTGCGGACAGTCCCTTGGTCGTAAGCGCCGCTTCTCCGTTAGGCTGCTTGTACATATATTCGTTCCCAATGTCTCCGGTGTCTTCGTACACGCATAGGTCGGAATACGTCCGGCCGGTCGTCTTGTCCGTCACCCGCAGCGCGCCGTCGTCCCCGATCTCCACGCGCAGCAGCTCGTTCTCCAGCGCACGATCGCCCCGAAGCAGGGAGTCCGGCGACGCCGCGGCGGCTCGCTCCGACCGCACGATCGCATACGCGGCGACCCCGAGGGCCGGCACGCGCGCGGCTTCGAACGCGATCTTCGCCTTGCGCGCCCAATACGGCTGACGGAACTTGTCGTCCGGCAAGTCGTAGCCGAAATGGACCCCGAGATCCTCCATCGCGTAAGGGATCGCATTCCCGGAGGCGTCCACCAGGAGGCGGCCCGAAAGCTCTATCGCCTTCATTCGTCGGATCATCTCTTGCTGCGGGACGCCATCCCGGTAATACAGCCGCTCGAGTTCGAGTTCGACCTCGACGGTGCCGCTGCGCGCCCATCCCGTCGTGTTGAACACGACGAACGGCACCGCGTCGGCGCCGAACGTCGCGAAGCCGGACGTGTCGACCGCTTCGGCGACATATCGCTTGCTTTCCTCCGCGATCGCCTCGGCCACATGGCGGCTCTTATCGAAGCGGGTGATCATCTCCCGATGCACCTCGTCCACGCTGCAGCCGCAGATGCTGTCGTGCGGATGATTTTGCATCAGCGTCTTCCACGCGTACGTGAACAAGTGGTGCGGATACGGCTTCCCGAGCCATGCGGCGAACGTGGCGAGCGGCTCGGCCACTTTCTCCAGCATCGCCTGACCCGTCTGGTTCAGCTGCTTCAAATATACTCTTGCGGAGGCCGTGTTCACGAGCGTTCCCCAGCCGTCCGTGCGCTGGCTGCGGAGCTCGCCCTTGACGACGGACAGCCGCTCCGGCAGCGACCGCTGGAGCGCCGCCAAATATTCCTCGAAGGAAGAATGGACGAACGCCGTATCCGGATACAGCTCGCGCGCGAGACGGAGCGCCTCGGGCAAATCTTTCTGGATCGGCTGGTGATCGCAACCGTTCATGAACAGCAGCTGATCGGTCGACGCATATTTTTCCGCGTCGGCCAGCTTCCGCTCCCAATACGCCTTCGCCTCCTCCGGAGACGTCGGAACCTCGTTCCCGTTGCTGTACCAGTTGGCGAACAAGAGGCCTAATACTTGCGAGCCGTCCGGACCTTCCCAGATCAGCTCCGAGAAGGAGGATTCGTAATCGCCGTCCGCCACCGTGTTGTTAAAGCCCGTCGGCTTCACGCCCCGGCCGAATACCGCGTTGTCGATTCCCGCTTGCTTCATCATTTGCGGCGCTTGCCCGATGTTCCCGAACGTGTCCGGGAAGTAGCCTACCTTTTCGATCGCGCCGTACCGGCGGGCGTCTTGATGCCCGATCAGCAGATTGCGCAAGTTCGCCTCGGAGCTCGTCAAGAAGGCGTCCTGCAAAATGTACCAAGGCCCGATGCGGATCCGCCCTTCGCGAATCCACCGTTCCAGCTCTTCCTTCCGCTCGGGGCGAACCTGCAGATAGTCTTCCAAGATAATCGTCTGCCCGTCCAGATGGAAGCTCTTATAGTCCGGATCGGTTCGAAGCGTCTCGAATAAGTCGTCCATCAGTTGGATCAATCGAACATGATGCCTCTCGTAAGGCAAATACCATTCCCGATCCCAGTGCGTATGGGATACGAGATGCGCGGTTCGTTGCGCTGTCATCGTCTGGCAGCCTCCTCTTTACTCGCCGTCAACGGCGATCGCTACTTCCTCCGGACGGTATACGGCCGTCACCCGACCGGCCGCGTCGCATGCGAAGAGCACGGAGCGCTCCTTCGCCAAGAGGAACGTGTACGTGCGGTTCGTCTCTGGATCCTTCACCTTCACGGTCGCGTCGTGCCCGAATTCCGATACGAAGATCAGGAGCGACCCTTGATCGAAGCGAAGCTTCCGACCGTATACGCCGGGAAGCCGTCCGCCTTCCAGCCATTCCAGATCGCTCCCGCACCCGGCCGCGCGCAGCGCATGCCGATACAGCGCGAGGATCGGCTCCGACCGTTCGTTCAGCTCTACCGGGAGCGGGCTCCAGACGATCCGTCCGCCGCCGAGCGGAACGTCGAGCACGCGGTCGGCCGCCGCCGGCGACGGCTCCGCCGGAACCTCCTTCCACACTTCGGCGATCCGTCGGTTGCCGAACGATACCGGGAGCGTCTTGCCCCCGACGTCGAGCGCCTCCTCCCGCAGCACGTTATTCAGGCTGCGTCGGCCCAGCGTTCGCGTCAGCCGCTCGGACGTCCGCCAGTACGCGTCGAGCCCGGCAGGGCCGGTGAGCAGCAGGACGGCGCCGGTGCGATCGGCGATGCCCGTCAGCTTGTCGAACGCGGCGTCGTCGAGATTGTGCGGACTCGGCACCATGATCAGCTTCGCGGGCGCTTGTTCCAGCGCATCCAGATGATATTCCCCTACCGCGCGGAACGGCACCTTCAACTCGTAAGCCAAGGCGCGCGTCAGACGCGTCGTGGCGTCGAACGCCAGCTTCCGATTGGAGAAGTCGTTCGAATACGGGAATACGACGGCCACATCTTCCAATCGGCGCCCCCGGAACAGCTCCCGGATCTCGTTCATGAACCGTCCGAAGTCGTACGAGACGTTCGCCTCCGGCTTCTCCGTGCCGTCGGCGCGCAAGGCGCCGATATGGGACTCGTTCGCGTTATCCATATAGAAGTTCGTGTTCCATATCCATTGTACCGCGCCGGCGCCGCCTGTGGCGAACGCATAGGCGTACTTCCGCTCGAGAATGTTCCGCAGCTCGAGCTCCGAGCGCTTGGCCCGTCCTTCCGGCGTCTCCACATACATGATCCCGGTTTCCTGGATCAAATTCGGCTTCTCCGTCGTCTTGGCGAAGATGCCGTCCCACACGAGGTGATCGTTGAGCCACCACGAATGGACCGTCGTATAATCGACCGCCTCGGCATAGAAGAACGGGGAAGGACGCTGAGCGCCCAACGCCTCGTCCTGCCCTACCGTGACGAGATGGCGCGGACACTCCGCTTTGATCGCGTCGTAGAGCTGCTTCGCCCACCGATTGTGCATCTCCATCGAAAACAACGCGTAATCGAGCCAGCGCGTCCCTCTCTTCCCTTGATGCATATCTTGGACGTCGAAGTTGATCTCTTCGGGCTCCGGCAAGCGGGCGGCGTCGAAATTCGGAAGCTGCCCCGGCGTCATGTTCCATCGCGCTTGGAGCGCTTCGACGGTGCCGTGCCGCTCCTTCAGCCATGCGGAGAACGCCTCTTGCTCGAATCGGTCGCGGCTCGACCGCGGGCCGTTCGAGAAGATGCGCGCCGGGTCGAACATGGAAGGCTCGTTGATCAAGTCCCAATCGACGTTCGTCGTATCTTTATGACGGGAGACGATCGACTGGATGAACCGCTTCTGCGCTTCCACGCTGCGCGGATCCAAATAAGGGTTGACCCCTTCCCAAGTCTCCGGCGTGAACGAGAAGAAAGTAAACGTCACTTGGAGATCATACTGCTTCGCCGTCATCAGGAAGGCGTCGATCGAGCGAAGCGCCTCCTCCGACGCATGCCCGTCGACCTGCATCACATTCCTGTACGCGGTCCAGATGCCGGTACGAATCCAATTGATCCCCGCCTTGCGCATCTGCGCCATGTCCCGATCCCACACGGCCGCGTTCGGCAAAAACAAAAACTTCCGCGCTACGTCGGACGTCATATACGTCATCCCGACGACCGGAAGCGGCTTGCCGTCCTTCTCGAAATAATCCCTTCCCGCCGTAACCGGAGAGCCTTCCGCAAGCAGCGCCTCGTCGCGTCCCCAGAAGCCTTGCCGGAGCGTACGGGTTTCCCCGTCCGCCGAGACGGCGAAGCATTCCACCCGGTAAAACCCTGGCTCGACCCCGATCGGAACCGAAATGCGGGTAATGCTCTGGCGCTCCGTCGTCGGAACGGAAAACTCCCGCCGCCACACGGGCTCCGCCGCGTTCGACGCATGCCATACGGATATGGAAAACGTCCACGCCTTCGGCTCCGGATCGCCATGTCGTCCGAGACGCTGCGTCTGCAGCGTCAGCATCGGCCGTTCGCCGGGCTCGTAAGAGGCGTAATTCGGCTTCAGCCAAAGCTCGGTCACGCCCGCCGCGCAATACCCGGCCCATTCGGCCAACGCCTCGATGCCTCCGTTCGCCCAAAACCGCGCTTCCGCCGGTTGGACGACGAACAACCAGCGTCCTCCCGCGAAATCGCCCTTCGTATGCTCCCACAGCACCGCGGGTGCGGCGACCTCGCGCCCCGCGGCGGAAATCCCCTTCAGCACCGGATACAGATGGGCGTCCATCGGACCCGCCGAACCCATCTGGTGCGGAAGGTCGCTGCTCTTAGAGACGTGGGGGACCAAGTTCCACGTATCCGCCGGCGCGAACAACGACTCCTTCCCGGCGAAGATCGGGATGTCGTCCGACGCCGCGAGGCGATGGATCGGGCTCGAATCGACGGGGAGCGTCTCGTGGATGCGCAGCTCCCGGTGATAGGCGGTCTGTTCCGGCTCCGCCGCCCACAGGCCGCTAGATTCCAGGACGGGCCGCTTGAAGGGCGCCCCGCCGACGCTGATCAGTCCGCCGCCGCGTTCGAGATACGCGAGAATGTCCTCCCAAGCCGCCTTCGGAAAATACGGCGCATGCAGCGTGACGAAGCATCCGCCGGCGGAGGCGCGAAGCGCCGCAGACAGCTCGCGCGCTCCGACCACCGTGCCGATCGCCCGCAGCGCGTCCGGATCCGGACGCGCATGCTCCGCGCCGGGAAACTCGGCGTCGTAGAAAATTATCGTATCTTTCGTCAGGCTCACAAGATCCCTTCTTTCATCGCGCGGTACACCAGCTGCGAAAACAGACTGTTGGACCAGGCGAACCATTTCCGCGTAAAGATCGACGGATCGTCCGCATGGAAGCCTTCATGCATATACCCCGTATCCGCATCCGTCGCCTCCAGCATCGCGATCATCTCCAGCTTCTCTTCCGCCGTCGTCGCCGTTAGCCCCTGCATCGACAACGCCATATGCCAGATGTAGCCGGGCGGCGTGTGCGGGCTGCCGATCCCCTTCGCCGCTTTCCCCTCGTAGTAGAACGGATTGCTCTTGCTCAGGGCGAACTTGCGCGTATTGCGGTAAATCGGATCGTCCGCCGTCGCGTAGCCGAGATACGGGATCGACATCAATCCCGGCGTGCCGGCGTCGTCCATCAGGCAGTAGTTGCCGAATCCGTCGGTTTCGTATGCGTAGATCGGTCCGAATTCCGGATGCCGATAGATGCCGTACAATTGAATCCCGTGATCCACGTCCGCCTCCAGCTTCGTCAGCTCCTTCACGAGCGCCATGTCCCGGAACACCCACTCCGCCATCTCGCGCATGTATCGCAGCGCGACCACGGCGAACATGTTGGCGGGAATGTTGTAGTGGAAATCGCAAGCGTCGTCGCTGGAGCGGAAACCGGACCAGATCATGCCCGTGTAGTTGACCGGCATCCCCAACCCGCCGTTGCGCAGCGAATCCGTCGGGATGCCGTTGTCCCGCGCGAAGCGGTACGGCGAGAGCTCGAAGTGGCGCTGCTCCGTCTTCCATACATCGACGATTCTCGACATCGCCTTCTTGAAGCTCGCGTCGAAGATGTCCGTTCTTTCGGTTTCCTGCCAATACAAATACGCCAGGCGAATCGTGAAACAGATGGAATCGAGCTCGAATTTGCGCTCCCACACCCAAGGCGACATCTCCGTCTCGTCGGTCGCGTTCCAGTGCCAATCGTTCGCCGTTTCGTTAAACGCGTTCGCATAAGGATCGATTAAAATCATCTCGATATGCCGCCGAATCAAGCCGCCGACGATCCGCTGCAGGTCCGCGTCCTGCTTCGCGAACGGAAGGTAATGCACGACCTGCTCCACGGAATCGCGGAGCCACATCGCCGGGATATCCCCCGTAATGACGAAGGTCGTTCCGTCTTCGGTTTGCTTGGTCGTGGTCGTCAGCGTGTTGGGGAAGCAGTTCAAGAACTGGCGGAGCAGCTTCGGACGGTGGGCCAGCTTCTCTTCCGCTTCTCGGCACACGGCTTGGATCGATTCGGGCAGCTGCAGCTCCGGCATCGGAATTTTCGGAAGTCTAAATTGTTCCATGTCTAATGGTTCCTCCAGGGAAAATTATTCTTTCACCGCGCCGATCGTCAAGCCTTGAATGAAATACCGTTGGAAGAACGGGTAAGCGAGCACGATCGGTCCGGTCGCCAGCACCACCATCGCCATCCGAGACGTATCCTGCGGCAGCGATTGGAGAAGTCCGGCGTTGATCGATGCGTTGGACGTGTTCTGCAGCAAGAAGGACATGCTGTTCTCGATGCGCATCAGCATCGACTGCAGCGGCACTAAGCCCGGATCGTCGATGTACAACAAAGCGTTGAACCAATCGTTCCAGTACCCCAGCGTGCTGAACAACCCGATCGTGGCCAAGCCCGGGAGCGACAACGGCAGCACCAGACTGGTGAAGATGCGGAACTCGCTCGCGCCGTCGATTTTCCCGGACTCGATAATCGCATCCGGCACCGACGTCACGAAAAACGTACGCATGATCATGATATAAAAGGCGTTAACCGCCATCGGAAGGATGAGCGCCCACACCGTATCCTTCAAGTCCAACAGCTGCGTGACGACGATGTAGGTCGGCACCAGGCCGCCGTTGAACAGCATCGTAAAGAAAGCCAAGAACGAAAAGAAGTTTCGATATTTAAAGCTCTTCCTCGAAATCGCGTACGCGAACAAGGCGATGAACGCCATGCTGACGATCGTGCCTACGACGGTCACGAAGATCGTCACTCCGTAAGATCTGAACAGCTGTTCCCCGGTCAACAAAATGTAGCGGTACGCTTCCAAACTCCATTTCTCCGGAAACAGCGAGTATCCGTTCCTAGCCAACGTGCTCTCGTCCGTGAAGGAAATAATGATGACGAACACGAAGGGGAATACGCACGCGAAAGTGAACAATCCGGCGATCGCGTGGAAGATGGCATTCCCCACGGGAGAGATCCGGTGGAAGTCGCGGTTTTTCTTGGTTACGGCCAGCATCTGATTCCTGCCCCCCTTCGGCATTGAAAGTTAAAACAGCGCATTATCTTTATTGATTTTGCGGACGATATAGTTAGACGTAATGACCAAGAGGAAGCCGATGATCGACTGGTAGAAGCCTGCGGCCGTGCTCATGCCGATTTCGCCTGTCGTGGTCAAGCCTCTATATACATACGTATCGATAACGTTCGTAACGGAATACAACGCCCCGGAATCTCTCGGCACTTGGAAGAACAGCCCGAAGTCGGCGTAGAAGATCCTGCCGATGTTGAGCAGCGTCATAATCGTCATGAGCGGAATAAGCAAGGGGATCGTAATCCTTCGGATTTGCTGCCACTTATTGGCCCCGTCGATCATGGCCGCTTCGTACAGCGACTTGTCGAAGCCGGTGATGGCCGCCAAATAAATCACGCTGCTGTATCCTACCGATTTCCATAGGTTGACGAACACGATGATGAAAGGCCAGGGCTCGGGGTCCGCATACCACTGCATCCGTTCGAGACCGAGCGCTTCCATGAGCTGATTCAAGACGCCCCGGTCGAAGCTAAGGAAACTGAATACGAAGTAACCGACGATGACCCAAGACAAGAAGTGGGGCAAAAACATGCCGGTCTGGTATACTTTCGCGAATTTTTTGTTGACGATTTCCGATAACACGATCGCCATCGCCACCGCCAATAACAATCCGAGGATAATAAAGACCACGTTATAAAACACCGTGTTCCGGGTAATGATCCACGCATCGTTCGTGCTGAATAAAAACTTGAAATTTTCGAACCCTACCCAAGCGCTGTTAAGGATGCTGGCAAGAAATCCGTCTCTGGAATAACGGTATTCCTTAAATGCGATAACCAATCCGGCCATCGGCAAATAAGAAAAAATCAAAAACCATACCGTTGCAGGCAGCACCATCAACAGCATCGCTTTATTTGCGTTCAAATCCTTGAATAATCGCCTGACGGCACTCATCGTTCACCCTCCTCGTTCCGGCTGTATCCGCGAAATCCGGCGAAACGGAGAGGGCGAATGCGCTTCACATTCGCCCCCGCCCTCGCGCTGTTCCTTATTGATTCGCGGCGCGCCATTCGTCCAATTGGCGCTGCGCTTCCTCGATGATCTTGTCGAGACCCGCGGCCTTGAATTTCTCGATCGCCTTCGGCGTAAATTCGTTCGGATCGACCGTACCCGTCATCAGAGCGGACCAGAACTCTTCCTTCACGTTCTGGACGGTCGCGATTTCCGTGCTGACGTTCGACGTATCGAAGTTGAAGCCGAGCAGCGGAGCCGGTTTGCCGGCATCGTTAAACTTTTGGAACTCTTCCCATTTGTTTTCCGGATCGGTCGGGTTCAAATACGTAAGCATGACGTTGCCCAACGAGAACGTCGGCATGTCGTAGTTTTTGGACGCGTCCAAGTTGTTCATCACGTTGTCGCTGACTTTCTCGTAGTGAACGCCCTCGATGCCGGAATCCACCAGGTTGCGAAGATACGAGTCCGTGTTCAGCAGGTTCAGGAACTGCATCGCCTTCTCCGGATACTCGGAATTCGCCGAGATCGCCTGCATGGAGCCCATGACCGACCAGTTATAGATGATCGATTCGCTGGCCGGCGTGGATACGATCGGGTATCCCAAGCTTTCCGTCCACAGATTGTCCGCGAAAGGCTGCGTCGTCGCGCGATCGACGAGCCACGTGCCGGCCGTTTGGATATCCGTCGCGGACGTCATCGTCGCGGCTTCCGCCGGAATATACCCTGCCTTGTAGTACTTGTGCATCGTCTCGAGCGCCTGCTTCATCTCCGGCGTCTCCAACAGGTTTACGATTTTGTAATCCGTCGTGTCCAGCGCCACCGCCATCGGCAGCCCTTCGATCACGTAGTCGTAAGGGACATACGGTTTGTGGTTCTTGTCGAGGGAGAGCGGCGTTACCGACGGTTCGTTTTCTTTGATCGTCTTCAGCAGCGGCTCCAAGCTTTCAAGCGAATAGACGTTTGTGTAGTCGAGGTTATACTTGTCCAAATATTGCTTGTTGAAGCGCCATACCTCTTGCGCCGGGAGCTCCTTGTTCGCCGGGATCCCGTAGTTTTTGCCGTCCACCTTCGAGCCTTCCAGGAAGGCCGGGTCCAACGTCTCGACGATCCCTTGTCCGTGTTCCTTCAACAGGTCGTCGATCGGCAGGAAGGCGCCCTTCCGCGCGTTTTGCACATAATCGAACGCCCAAGACGAAGTGAATACGATATCCATCGGCTCGCCCGCCGCCGCCATGACCTGCAGCTTTTGCGTATAGTCGCCCCAATCGATTTGGGTCATCTTCACCGTTGCGCCGATCTTTTCTTTCGTGTACTTGCTGACTTCTTCCATGACGCGATCCGTATCCTTCTGCGGAGTGCCGATCGTGTACCAAAGCAATTCTACCGGTTGTTCCGCCGTTCCTTGGGATGCGCTTCCGCCGCCGCCGCAAGCGGTTAACGCAAGCGCCGTTACGAGCAGCGAAGCGACCGTCGTCCCTAAACGCTTCTTCTTCATTGCCATCTCTTTCTCTCTCCCTTTTGCATCGCATGGATTCTTATGTGTTGCTTACCTCTTAACACTAAATCATGAAAGCATTTTCAAATAGGAATCAAACTAAAGATTCGCTGGATAAATTAAAGGAAACTGCGTACATTACGACAGTTCCCTGTACTCCGTCGGGGATAACCCGACGTATTTTTTGAATTGTTTATAGAAGTAACCGATCTCCCAATACCCGACCGACTGGGCGACCTCCTGCACCTTCTCGTTCGTTTCCTTCAGCAGCCGCTTCGACTGTTCGATCCGATAACGGTTCACGTATTCGGAAAACGTCACCTCGGTTTCCCGCAGAAACAACTGGCCTAAATACACGGGATGGACATGGTAGCGCTGCCCCATCGACTTCAACGATAAGGATTCCGCATAAGACTCGTGAATATGCTTTAGGACTTGCTGTACGATCGGACTCCGGCCGTCCTTGCGAAGCGACTCCATCATGCGGCGCGCCGCCTCTTTCACGATGCCGAGCAGCTGTTCCTTGGACGCCGCGGCGGCCGCTTTCTTGATTCCCTCGCTGTACCACGGCGGAGGCGCGCCGTGCTGCCCGGCGCGGAAGGGTCTCTGGAGTTGAATGATCATCTCCACCGCAAGGCTTTGCAAATATCCCGGGGTCATCCCTTCGAGCTGTTGGAAGCTTTCGAAATCCGCTTCGATCCGCTGCATCAGCTTCTCTTCGTCCTTGGCGAAAATCAGCTTCTCGTAGTTCATCTCCGAGGGCAGGCCGCTCGGCGCCGGGTCGCCGCCGATCGGGAGCGATGCGTAATCGAGCATCTCGCGGCGATCGTAAAGCAAGAAGTACTCTTGGGCCTTCTGGGCGTTCGCGTAGCTGCTGCGCACGTCTCCGACGTCGCGCTCTACGCTTCCGATCGCGATCCGGCATCCCCCGTACTCTTCCATTCGGCGCTGCAGCCGTTGCAGCCGTTCGAGCGCCTCCCGTTTCCCTTCCTTCGCATCGTCCGTCATGAACAGGGCGACGACGTCGCCGTTCAGATCGTGGAACGGAACCGCCGACGCATCCGGCGGCAGCAGCTCCGCAGCCGTCCGGTAGAGCGCCTCCGGATCGCCGTCCGTTCGAAGAAGGGCGACGAAGAAGCAGGCGCGGCCGATATCGATCTGCAGCAGCTCCGCGCGTTCGGCCAATTCCGCCTCCGAGATGCCGCCCGTCACCCAACGGTACATAATATTTTCCTTCAAAATGCCGATATCGCTCGTCTGCAGCTTGGGCAGCTCCTGCTCCCGATCCAGCTTCTCGACCGTATTGCGCAGCGTCGCCTGCAGCTCGTCCACGTTGATCGGCTTCAATAGATAATTTTCAATGCCCAGCACGAGACCTTCCTTCAGGTATTCGAATTCGTTATAGCCGCTTAACACGATGACCCGGATCTCGGGCCGAACGCCGCGAATGTCGCGAATCAACTCCAATCCGTTCATGAAGGGCATGGAAATATCCGTAATCAGAATGTCCGCCGGCGCCGTCCGCAGCGCCGCCGCCGCTTCTCTCCCGTTCCCGGCGCTGCCGACGATTTCGAGCCCGAGCTCCGTCCAATCCAGAATGTCGTACAACCCTTCGATAATGAAAGGTTCGTCGTCCGCAAGAAACACTTTATACATGATCGTCATGTTCTCCTTGTATCGGAATCCAAGCCGTGACCGTCGTGCCGACCCCCGGCGCGCTGTCGACCTCGAGTCGCGCGCGGTTGCCGTAGAACAATATCAGCCGCTCCAGCACGCTGCGCAGTCCGAACGATTCCGCTTCCATGTCCGGGTCGTTCAACGTCGCGCGAATCCGTTCGAGGCGATCCGGCTCGATCCCCGCGCCGTTGTCGGCGCACACGAATCGGATGTCGTCCTCATCCCGAACGGCTTGGATCGAGACGACGTTATCCGCCGCTTCGGTCCGCAGGCCGTGCACGATATAATTTTCCACGATGGGAAGGAGCGACGTGCTGATCATCTCCATCTCTCTCAGCTCCGGCTCGCAGTCGATCTCGTACCGGAACTTGTCCTTGTATCGAATCCGGAACAGCTCCAGATACAGCCGGCAATTCCCCAGCTCGTCCCGCAGCGTATGCCTCGGCTTCGGCTTCACGAAATTTCGGAACAAGGACGACATACTGTAAATCATCTCCCCGACGTCTTTGGCGCCTTGGGAGACGGCCCTCATGCGTATCACTTCCAAGGTATTATAGAGAAAATGCGGATTGACCCTCGCCTGCAGGGCCGCCATCTCCGCGTTCTTCTGCTTGATCTCCGCTTTATACACGCGGTCGATATATTTGGACAGCTCGTCCAACATCTGATTGAACGACCTTGAAATTTGACCCAGCTCGTCATCCTTCTCGTCCGGAATTCGGACCGCCATGTCGCCGGTTTCCGCCCGCCGCATGAAGCCGATGATGCGGTTGGTCCGCTTGGAGAGCCTCACGATGAACCAGGAGGACACCGCGATCGCGATTCCGATGCAGGCCAGGCCGACGATCGCTAAGCCGACTCGGACGCCTTGGGACTCCTCTGCGATCAGCGCCTTCGAGACGGCGCTTACGACCGTATATCCGCCCGCGGGGTTCGCTAACGTCGTAATATAATAATTCGCTTCGGCATCGGCATCCGGCTGCAGGGCGAACGTCACGTCTTTCGGCGTCTCCGGCGATCGATACAGCAACTTCCCGTCCGCCGCGACGACGCCGATGCTCCCCTTCGCCTCCGCCTTCTCCCCCGCCGCTCTCCGGATCGCTTCCGTATCGTACAGCAGGACCAGCTTGCCGATCGGCCGGAACGTCCGCACTTGCGTGATCGGGACGCTGACCGCGAATAAGTTCGGGTCGAATTCCCCGATCGCCTTGCGTACCCAGACGTTCGGAACGGAGACGAGCGGCACGTCGGACGCCATGAATTCGGGAATATAGGATCGCGACGCGTTGACTTCCACGCGCTTCAGGTTCCCGCTATGCCCGAGCGCATATAAAGCTTGCGTCTCTCCGCTGTATATGATCGCATGCCGCACATCCCGGTTGTCGTCGATGAAATCTTTGAAATACCTCGTCGCGTTGGGGAAGTCGAACCCCGGATATTGATGGGCGCGATTGAGCCGTTTTTGAATATAGTCTTCGTACGAGCTTGTGAGGAAAGCGGAAAAGTCGGAGTACAACGGATCGTTGCGATAGATCGACAGCATCAACGACTGCGCCTGCTCGGTTTTCGCGCGAATGACGTCGTCGACCAGCTCCATCGCCTCTTCCTGATTGTCCAGCTCGACTCGCGTGATCGATTCGGACATCACCGCGGATAACATGTAGAACAGTGTGATGACGCTCAGAACGGTCATGACGGAAAACAGGCCGATGATTTTGACGTACAGTTTTTTCTGAAAGAACGTTTTATACAAATTCTTCATTCCATATTCATCCCCCCGGATCTAAGCCCTTATTCTAGCAGATGTCCCCCTCTCCGCGGAACCGGCGGAACGACGAAGAGAGCGTTCGACGGTCCTTCGGACCCGAATGCTCTCTTCGCGACAGTATGGGATTTGATGATTAAGCCAGCGCCGGCGATTCGACTCTTTCGTTCTGCTTTCTGCACTCCTCGATGATTCTCATCACTTCCCGGGTTTGCTCGACCGCCACGAAGGACGGCCCCCCACGCGCGAAGTAATCGAAGCACTGCTCGTAGAAGTTTAACGGCGGAAACTCGTCGACGCGAACGCTCTCCTCATGCCAGACGAGGCGATCCCCGTTATCGTACGTGCGCCCGGGAGCGGCCAACTCCTGATGAACGCTCAGATTCGGCAGCTCCTCCGGCTTGACGTACCGAACGACGAACCGAGCGCCCTGCTCCGTGTATTCCAGGTTCGCGCTGCCGTACTGCCCGAGAATCGTCCACGGCGGCAGCGGTACGGCCGCGGCCATGTTGATGTCCAGATCGAGCGTGACGTCGTTCCCCGTCTCGATGACGAGCTTGACGACGTCCTCCGCGTCGCCGAGCGTCGCGATTCGCTTCATGCCGCAAGAAATTCGCTTCGCCTCGGAGCCGGCCAGACAGAGCAACTGATCGATGAAGTGGGCGCCGTAATTGTTCAGCATGCCGCCGCCGTATTTCTTCATCGACTGCCAGTCGTTCCTGCGGACATACCCGGAGGAGGCTCTCTTCATCATAAAGACCCGCCCCAGCTTGCCGCCGTCGACGATGCTCTTCGCCGCGAGAAATTCGGCGTACGTTCGATGCGGTTGGAACACCATCAACTTCCTGCCGTGCTTCTCCATCGCCTCGAGGATCGCATCCACTTCCTCCAGGCTGCCTGCCATCGGCTTCTCCAGCAGCACGTCTACGCCGCGTTCCATGGCGCGAATCGCCTGCTCCTTATGAAAGATCGTCGGCGAAGCGATCACCGCCAGGTCAATCGCTTCCGACTCCAACAGCCGATCGAAGTCTTGATACGTTCTAATGCCGTACGCCCGCTCCGCTTCGTCCAGACGTTCCGGAGAACGGTCCATGACCGCGGTAAGCGCGTACCCCTCATGCTTCGTAAGCTGCGGACAGTGATAGGACCAGCCGATTCGGCCGAGCCCGATCACCGCCGTCTTCAATGGTTTCATTCTCTCCATTCCTCCCGATCTCTCTCTAGTTCTTTAACGCCAAAGAAGGGGCCTTCGCGGTAGAGGAAACTACCGGAGGAAGGCCCCGCGCGTTCAGTAATGAATTCGGATTCGATGTTTCTCGCATGCGTCCTCGAACCACTTCTCCGGCTTCCGGTCGGTGACGATGCCCGTCACCCGATCCAGCGCGGTGATCGTGAACAGCGCCGTCCGCTGCAGCTTGCTGTGATCCAGCACCGCGTATACTTGCGCCGACCGTTCGATCAACCGCTGCGCGATGCGCGCCTCCAGCTCCGAGTGCATCGTGAACCCGTGCGTAAGCGAGACGCCGTCGACCCCGAGGAACATCTTCGCGACGTTCAGCTTCTCGATGACGCTCTCGGCCAACGGCCCGGTCAGCTCGTAGCTCTTCGACCGCATGACGCCGCCGATGACGACGACCTGAATATCTTCCGCATCCGCCAGCTCGGCGGCGATGTTGACCGCGTTGGTGACGACGGTAAGGTTCCGGCGTTCCTTCAGCTCCTTCAGCGCCTTGGCGATGAAGAAGGTGGTCGTCCCGCCCGTCAGGCAGATGACGTCCCCTTCCTCGACCAAGCCGGCCGCGGTGTCCGCGATGCGCTCCTTCTCCTGCCGGAGGAAGGAGCGCTTGTTGGCGAACGGAAGCTCCCCGGAGAGCGCCGACGAAGCGCCTTCGCTGACGGCTCCCCCGATCGTGCGGATGATCTTCCCCGCCTTCTCGAGCAAGTCCAGGTCGCGTCTCGCCGTCGCTTCCGAGCATCCCATCTCGTCGACGATTTCTTGGATGGACACTTTGCCGTTCTGTTTAATTCGCTCCAACAGCTTTAATCGGCGGCTTTCGCCCTTCGAATGCTCCATGCGCTTCTCCTTCGATGGGCCGAGCCGGCCCGCGTCTCTCCATATTCTAACAAGCGGCGGCTAGGTTGAAAAGGAGCTCGAAGCCGCGCCCGGCCTTCCGTCAACGGAACGCGGTCACTTCGACCTCGTTCAGATACTCCTCGTATCGCCGCAACTCGAGATGCCCGGCCCGATCCGACATCGCGTTCGCCGCGGCGGCCGCGGCGGCCGCGCGCAGCCGCCCCTCGGGCGAGGCGCCTCGCTCCGTCGCGTACGCCATCCCGGCGACGAACGAATCGCCGCAGCCGACCGTGTTCACCGCTTCGATCTTCGGCGGCTTCACCCGGTAGCCCTTCCCGTCGAGGAAGGCGATCGCCCCGCGCCCGCCCAGCGTGACGCAGACGGTTCCGATGCCAAGGTCCGCCAAACTCGAAGCCGCTTGCGCGACCTCGTCTTCGGAGCGAAGCTCCCGGCCGAGCCAGGCGGCCAATTCTTGTTCGTTCGGCTTGACGAAGTCGGGCTTCGCCTGCAGCGCGGCGGCGAGAGCGGCGCCGCTCGTATCCAGGTACGCCTTCGCGTTCGCCGCCCGGATCGTCTCGATCAGCTCGGCGTAGAGCGCGACGGGAACGCCTTGCGGCAAGCTGCCCGACAGGACGACGATGCTCGACGACGACGCGAGCCCATGCAGCGTCCGCTTCAATTCGGCGACGTCCGCCTCGGTCGCGACGGGGCCTTGTTCCAGCAGCTCGGTGGAGCTCCCGTCGGTCTCGTCGATAATGTTCAAGCAGATGCGGGATTCCCCCTGCGCCTGGACGAAGGCGGTCCGGATGCCGCGTTCGACCAGCCGCTCCTCGATGAAAGCGCCGTTCGCCCCGGCCGCGAAGCCGGAAGCGGCGACCTCGGCCCCCAACAGTCGAGCGACCTTGGCTACGTTATTGCCCTTGCCGCCGGGTTCGGCGATCTGCCGGCCGACGCGGTGCACGTTCCCCTTGTCGAAGCGTCCGACGTAATACGTCTTATCGATAGCGCTGTTCAGCGTGACGGTCGTGATCATCGGCGATTACGCCTTCCCGACGCAACCGCACAACTGCATCTTCTCGATGGCGAGACGCTTCACCGCCGCCTTCGCCGGCACCATGTATTTGCGCGGATCGTTCTCGTCCGGATGCGCGGCGAAGATGTCCTTGATCGCGTCGGAGAAGGCGATGCGCAGCTCGGTCGCGACGTTCATCTTCGCCATGCCGAGCGATACCGCGCGCTTCACCTGCTCCGCGGGAATGCCGGAGCCGCCGTGAAGCACGAGCGGCGCTTCGACGAGGTCGGCGATCTTCGCGATCCGATCGAAGTCGATGTTCGGCTCGCCCTTGTAGATGCCGTGCGCCGTGCCGATCGCCGGAGCCAGCGTGTGCACGCCCGTCCGCTCGATGAACGACTTGCACTCGTTCGGATCGGCCAGCAGCGCGTCCCGCTCGTCGACGACGATGTCGTCCTCGACGCCGCCGACCTTGCCGAGCTCCGCTTCCACGTTCACGCCGGCCGCTTCGGCGACTTCCATCACTTTGCGCGTACGCGCCACGTTCTCCTCGTACGGATGCATGGACGCGTCGATCATGACCGACGTGTATCCGGCCCGGATGCACTTCACGATCAAGTCGAAGTCCGTGCAATGGTCCAGATGCAGCGCGATCGGCAGCCCGGTGCGATCGGCGGCGACGCGCGCCGCGGCGGCGATGTAGTCCGGTCCGAGATGCTTCACGGTACCGACCGTGGATTGAATGATGAGCGGCGAACGCGTCTCCTCGGCGGCCTCTACGACGGCTTGCAGCATCTCGAGGGTATGCACGTTGAACGCGCCGACGGCGTACTTCCGTTGTCTTGCGGCTTGCAGCATCGAGGTCGAAGAAATAAGGGGCATGATAGGTTCCTCCTAGGTATGAAGTGCTTTCCGGTTGCGGGCGAGCGCCCATAAGGCGCTCCCGATCAACCCGGCGTCGTCGTGCAGCTCGGCGCTCTTAATCGCAAACTGGTCTTTATAGTCCTGAAGCAATCGCGACTCCAGCTCCTGCTTCATCGGAACGAACAGCGCATCGCCGGCGAGCGCGCCGCCGCCGCCGATCACGATCGCGTCCGGCGACAGCAGCGGCACCGCCCACGCAAGAGCGGCGCCGAGCGCCCGCCCCGTCCGGTCCAACACGTCCTTCGCGAGCGCATCGCCGGCGAGGCACGCCTCCGTCACGTCGACCGACCGCAGCCTCGACAAGTCCGGAAACCGTTCGGCGAGCGAGCTGCGCTCGCCCCGCTCGATCCGCGTCCGCGCCTGCCGCGCGATCCCCGTCGCGGAGACGACTGTCTCGAGGCACCCGGTCCGTCCGCAATTGCAAGGAATCGATTCGAAATGCTCGATCGGCACATGCCCGATCTCCCCGGCCATGCAGCGATGGCCGTAGAGGAGCTCGCCGTTCTGAACGAACGCCGACGCAAGGCCGGTGCCGATCGTAACGCCGAGCACATAGCGAGCGCCTCGTCCCGCGCCGGCGAGCGCCTCGCCGTATGCATACATGCGCACGTCGTTGTCGATGTACGCGGGCTTGCCCAGCCTCCGACGCATCTCGGCGGCTACCGGAACTTGGCTCCAATGCAAGTTGACGGCGCGAACGCTGACGCCCCGCTCCGGATCCGACAATCCGGGGATGCCGAGCCCGATCGCTTCCAAATCGTCCGCGGCGATCCCCGCTTCCTCTCGCAACCGTTCGATCGCGGCGCCGATGCCCTCGAGCACGGCGGCCGATCCGTTCTCCGGAGCGGTAGCGTATTTATGCCTCGCGACGACCCGTCCCGTCTCCTCGATCAGACCGCACACGACATTCGTCCCTCCGACGTCGACGCCGGCTGCATATTTCATCGTTGACCCTCCCCTCGCCCGATGAACTCCTCATGTACTTAATAATAATTTTGGAAAATGAATTTTTCAATCATTATTTTGATTGATTTTTCAATATTAATGATTAGAATGAGAGGTAGGAATGATTGGTTGGATCTCATTTTCATAGGGGAGGTACCTGATTCATGAGTTTGACTTACCAGGAAATTAAACAGCAATACGCCGCGCTGCAGCAAACCTTCGATTATATGCAGAGCAAGCGGGACGCCATCGTCTCCTTCGTTCGCGCTTCCGCCGTCTCTTCCTTCGTCTTCGCCGGCTGCGGCTCCAGCTACTGCCTGAGCGAGTCGGCCGCCTTCTCCGTCCGTCTCCGCGCCGGGCTGCCGTCGATCGCGCTCGCCGGCGGCGACCTGATGCTGAACGCGGACGCGTACGCGCCGCTGCTCGCGAACGCGCTGCTCGTCGCTCCTTCGCGCTCCGGCAGCACGAGCGAAGTCGTGGAGGCGCTGCGCCTCGTCCGGAAGGATCGCAAGGTTCCCGTCTTGGCGCTCTCCTGCGTCGAAGGCTCGCCGCTCGCAGGTGTTGCGGACTTCTCGCTCGAGCTTCCGTGGGCGTTCGACCACAGCGTCTGTCAGACGCGAACGGTCGTGAATCTGTACGTCGCGAACTTGTTGATCGCCGCCTACCTCGGCGACGACGAGGCGCTGATCGCCGACATCGGGAAGGCGATCGGCCAAGGCGAAGCATATATGGCGCGCTTCGAACAGGACATCCGCCAAGCGGCCGGCTTCGAATGGACGAACGCCGTCGTCCTCGCCGACGGCGAGCTGTACGGCCTCGCTTCGGAGGGAGCGATCGCTTTGACCGAGATCGCCAAGATGCAGGCGCATTCGCACCGCCTGCTCGACGTCCGGCACGGCCCGATGGTCACCGTCGACGCGGAGACGCTCGTCATCGCGGCGGTAACGGGCAGCGGCACGACGCATCAGCACAATCTGCTGCGCGATCTGAAGGGCCGCGGCGCCCGCGTCATCGCGTTCGCCGATCGCGCCGAGGCGGCGCCGGCGGAGCTGACGGATCTCTCGATCGTGACCGAGAGCCCGCTCGACGTCGCCGCGCAGGGCATCCCGTTCATCTTCATCCCGCAGATCGCCGCCCTGGTCGCCGCCGAGCGCAAGGGCACTAACCCCGATCAGCCCGACGGACTCGTGGCATGGGTTAAGTTGTAAGTCGCGCGCGCACCCGCCGCAACGCACGAAAAAAAGGCATGGCGCATCCCCGGATGCGCCATGCCTTTTTCCCTTACGCTTTGAACGTCCGCTTCGCGAACGCGAAGAACGCCGCCGCCTCGTCCCAGCTCCCGAATCCGGCCTGCGCCAACGTGGCGCTGCCCCCGCCTTTGCCGCGGTACGCCCCCGCATGCTCCTTGACGAAGGCGCCGCACGCAAGACCGAACCGTCCGCCGTGCGCGAGCACGACCTTGCTCCCGGCCCGATCCGCAAGCAGCACCGGCACGTCGGTCATCGCCGCGACCTTGCCCGCCAAGCCCTGCAAATCCTTCAGCGGCTTGTCCTCGAACGCGACCGCGATCACGCCGTCGTCCCGCCGTTCCAGCAGCTCGCGGGCGACGTACGCGTCATGCTTCTCCTTCAGCTCGGCCAGCTCCTTCTGAAGCTGCCGCTGCTCTTCCTCCCACTTCGCGAAGCGATCGAGAATGGCGTCCTTCCCGGCGTTGAATGTCGCGGACAGGCGGCCTAAGATGGCCGCGCCGGCGTTGAATTCCTCCAATGCGCGGAAGCCGCACTTGAACGTAATGCGCGTGCAGCCCTTCTGCTTCTCGGCGCGAAGCAGCTTGATCAGCCCGATGCCGCCCGTCGCCGATACATGCGTGCCGCCGCAAGCGTTGTATTCCACGCCTTCGATTTCCACGATCCGGACGTCTCCCGTCACCTTCGGCGGCTTGACGAGCGGCAGCCGGGACGCCGCTTCTCCGGACACGACGTAGCTGGCGATCGCTCGATTTTGGAAGACGACGTCGTTCGCCTCCCGCTCCAACGCCGCCAATCGCTCCGGCGACAGCTCCGGCAGTTCGACGTCGATCGTCGCGCTGTCCGCGCCCAGGTGGAAGCTTACCGTCATCGCGCCGTACAGCCGCAAGCACACCGCCGACAACAGATGTTGGCCGCTATGCTGCTGCATATGGTCGAACCGGCGCCGCCAATCGATGCGGCACAGGACCGCAGCCCCTTCGGGCAGGCGCTCCACCTTGTGCAGCACTTCGTCTTCCTCGCTTATGACGTCCAAGACGGGAATGCCGTCGATCGTCCCGTAGTCGCAGGGCTGCCCTCCGCCGTGCGGATAGAAGGCGCTCTCCGCGAGCGCGACGTACCACCCGTCTTCTCGCCGCAGCGTCTTCGAGAGGTGCGTCCCCCACTCCGTCAAGTAGGCGGTGTCGTAATAGAGTCTCTTCGTCATCGATTTCGGAACCACCGTTCTACGATCAAGGTATTGTCGTTCGTCGTCCGAATTCTAACATAAACGGTTACTACCGCAAAAGTTCGGGCCGGCAAGGGAAGGCTATGCGCGCCCATTTTTTCGAAACGGAAAATCTCATTCCTGCATCATCCGACGCCGGCGCCGGCAACGATCCGGACGCTTCTCTCGCTCGGAACGGCGAGTTGTTATCAGAACGGAACAAAGTCCGCTCTTCCCGTTCTTCCCCGGCGGTTTCCTCCGACAGACGCCTTCGCCTCGAACCGTTCCTCCCAAAACCGGCAATCACCTTCTCGGTACGAAGCTAATACAAAGATAGTAAAAACGGAGGAGTTGATGTCGCATGGAGGTCGTCATGTACCGCAACATATCCGGGGAGCTTACGATTCAACAATTCGAACGGTACCTCTCCGCGTTGGACGAACAATATATCGTGGACCGAACGTTCGGGCCGAACGCGCTCTCTTATACGATCCGAGGCCGGTTCGACCGGTACGCGCTTACTTTGCAGCGCTTAGGCGCGAAATATCGGCTGCAGCTGTACGATTGGAGACTCGCTCCCGCCGACCCCGCCATTGTGGAGATGATGGATGCGTGCATCGCAGCATCCGGCTTAAGCGGCGAGAAGCACACGTTCCGCAAGGGCATTCTCGTCGTTACGATCTATAAGGAAGGGAAAGCGTACACGTCGACCGCGGCCGACGATCCGAGGTTCGAGCTGTCGCTCCGCAAGGAAACTTTGTTAGGCTGCATCGACTTGGCGTTGACAAGGTACGCGGAGGCGAAGGCGCGCAAGGACGAACGAAGCATGTCGGACTACGAGGAGCGGTCGAAGCGATGGATGACGGAGCTTGCGATGCTTCAGCGGCGAATGAACCTTCGGCTTTGAAGACCGGCAAGAAGAAAAAGCATAAGCCCGCCGCAAGCGGGGCTCGCGGTTCGGGCTTATGCGTCAAGCTTCAGTCGTTCGCTACCGCTACCCAATGACCTTTCGACCATTCGACGAAGGAGGAGCGCCCGAGTCCGTACGGATCCGCCCGCATCGCTTCATGCTGAGGCGCGAATTGCTTCCGCGATTCGACGCCGGGGTCGGGAACCGGAATCGCCGCGAGCAGCGATTTCGTATAGGCATGGATCGGATTCGAATACAACTCCTCGCTCTCCGCCAGCTCGACGATCTTCCCCTTATACATGACCGCCACGCGGTCGCTAATATGCTTGACCATCGACAGGTCGTGGGCGATGAACAAATACGTCAGCCCGAGCCGTTGCTGCAGTTCCTCCAGCAGTTTTACGATCTGCGCTTGGATCGACACGTCGAGCGCCGACAGCGGCTCGTCGCACACGATCAACTCGGGTTCGACGGCCAACGTTCGCGCGATGCCGATCCGCTGCCGCTGCCCGCCGGAGAACTCGTGCGGATAGCGCATCGCATGCGACTCGTTCAAGCCGACCATCTCCAGCAATTCCGCCACGCGCCGCATCCGCTCCCGCTTGCCGAGCGCTATGCCGTGCACGTCGAGCGCTTCGCCGATAATGTCGGCGACGCGAAGTCTAGGATTGAGAGAGGAGTACGGATCTTGGAAAATCATGCCCATATGGCGCCGCATCTTCTTCATCTCGGCGCGGTTCAGCTGCTGCAGCGGGATGCCCTTGAACAGCACCTCGCCGCCGGTCGCTTCGTGCAAGCGCAGAATCGTCCGCCCGGTCGTCGACTTGCCGCTCCCCGATTCGCCGACGACGCCTAACGTCTCTCCCGCCCGAAGGTCGAAGCTGACCCCGTCGACCGCCTTAACGATCTGCCCCTTGCCGAGGTCGAAGTGTTGTCGCAACGAGCGGACCTGCAGCAGCGGCACGTCGTCTTCGCTTTTGACATACGCCGGCTGGAGCTTCGGCTTCTTCTTCTCGTCGAGCCGCGGCAGGGCGTTCAGCAGCTTCACCGTATACGGATCCTGCGGGTCGGCGAAGATTCGCTCGGTCGCGCCCGTCTCGACGACTTCGCCGTCCTTCATGACGACGACGCGGTCGCACATGCCCGCGACGACGCCCAGATCATGCGTAATTAAGACGATGGAAGTGCCGAGCCGGCGTTGAATCTCCTTCATCTGGTGCAAAATTTGCGCTTGGATCGTGACGTCGAGCGAAGTCGTCGGCTCGTCGGCGATGAGCAGCGCCGGACGGCAAGCCAGAGCGATCGCGATCATGACCCGCTGCCGCATTCCCCCGGAAAATTCATGCGGATATTGGGCGTATCGCGCCTCGGGATTCGATATGCCGACCAGCTTTAACATCTCTATCGCTTCCCGACGAGCTTCCGAAGCGTTCAACTTCTGGTGCTTGATCAAGCTCTCTTCGATTTGCCGGCCGATCCGCATCGTCGGATTGAGGGACGACATCGGATCCTGGAAGATCATCCCGATCTCCCGGCCGCGAATATCCTCCATCTCCGCATCGCTCTTCTCGAGGAGGTTCTTTCCTTGAAACCAAACCTCGCCGCTCTTCACCATGGAGGGAGGCGAAGGAAGCAGCCGCATGATCGTTCTTGCGGTGACGCTCTTGCCGCTGCCGGATTCCCCGACGATGCCGAGCGTCTCCCCTCTCCCGACCTCGAAGCTGACGTTCCGAACGGCTTGGACTTCGGCGTCGCGCGCGAAGAATGAAACGGATAATCCGTCTACTTTTAATAAAGTGTCCATGGATTCACCTGACCTGATATAATACTTAATGATATAATATAACGGTGTTTAATAGTTTACGAGAAACTTTTTCTAAGAAACCCGTTTCATAGAGAACGCTTGACTTTTCAAATGTCTCAAATTAAAGTATACTAAACCTATCGGAATAATACAAATTAATTCATTCTATAGTAGCAAGGAGCCGACTCGCTTGATTGGGTACGCCAATTCCGCCGGAACCGGATATGCGGACCGCTTGTCCGCCATATACCGCAAAATGTTACTTCACCCGACCTATCGCCTGCTCCTCTTGTTATCGGGAGCGCCGGTCACGGTCCTTGTGTACGCGATGCACCTGCTTCGCAGGTCCAAATCCGAATACGCTCGTCGCGCTTCGGAAACCAGAGCCCTGCTGCTGCAATCCGGCTTGCGGGAAACTTTATTCGAGGAAGCCGGGGAGCAGCTGCGCAGGAAGCACCGCTTCTTCGGTCAAGCCGCGGACGCGGAACGCCTCCGCCGCGAAGCCGAACGGATCGCGTCCAAGAAATTCGATGCCGCGGTGCGGGAACGCTTAGAGCTGCGGCAAGCGGAAGACGGCATGAACGAGGCGGGGCTGGACGAGACGTTCCGCCTGCTGCTCCGGCATCCCGCTTTCTTCGCGGTCTCGCTGGCGCTCGGCTTGCCGATGTATCTCCTGATGGGAATCTACGCCAACGCGTATTTGAAGTATGTCGCCGAACGTCTGATGATGGCCGTATTCGTCATTTTCGGGGTATCGTTCCTCGTCTTCACGATTCTCTACATTTCCCCGATGAATCCGGCGGCCAACATCTTAGGGGAAACCGCGACGGCCGAACAGATCGCCAACTTCAATCGCATCTACGGGTTGGATCAACCGTATCTCGTGCAATTGTGGAATACGATCAAGGGCATCCTGACGTTCGACCTCGGCAACTCCTTCGCCGGGAACGAGAACGTGACCGCGTCGATCGCCAACAAATTTCCGGTGACGGTAACGCTGACGGCGATCTCGACGCTCATCGCGATCTTGATCGCGCTGCCGATCGGCATCGTCTCCGCGACGCGCCCGAATTCGTTCTTCGACTATACGTTCATGTTCATCGCGCTGCTCGGACTGTCGATTCCGAACTTCTGGCAAGGCTTGATCTTCATTTTGAATTTCTCGATCAAGCTGCACTGGCTGCCGGCGACGTACAATCCGACGAACTGGCTGTCGGCGATCATGCCGATTGTCGTTCTCGGCACGGGGCTGACGGCGGCCGTCGCGCGGATGACGCGTTCGTCGACGCTCGAAGTCATTCACGAGGATTACATTATCACCGCCAAAGCGAAGGGGCTTTCGAACCGCAGCGTGTTATGGAAGCACGCCGTGGGCAACGCGCTCATTCCGATCGTGACCGTCATCGGGCTCCAATTCGGAGGCATGCTGGGGGGCGCCGCCGTCACGGAGAAGGTGTTCAACATTAGCGGCATCGGTAGTTATATCGTGGATAAGCAGTTCATCCCCGACATCCCCGCCATTATGGGGGGCGTCGTCTATACCGCGATCACGATTTCGGTCGTGAACGTACTCGTCGATTTGCTGTACGCCTTCTTCGATCCTAGAATTCGATCCAAGATGAAACAATACTAAAGCAGGTGCTGCCGTGATTCCGACTACACTAACCACGCATGAAATCCGGTTCAAGCTGAAGTCGAGCGCCGAATACGGTCAAGCGAGCTTCGCCGGCGTCGTCAGCTTGGCGTTGGCGCTCCTCTTCCTTCTGAACGCCTATCGCTTCGAGGACGGAACGTTCCGGCCGGTCGCGCTCGCCGCGAGCGCCGCTTACTTCTTATTCGGCGGTCTGCAGCTTGCCGTATGGGGACTCATCCGGCGCGATCTGATTCGGTCCGGCGCCATTTCGAAGGCGACCCGTTCGCTTGCGTACGCGCTTATGCTGAGCCTTCTCTCGGGCAACGTCTTCGTCGCCGCCGCCGCGTTCCAATTGGCGAAGCGCGAGAAAACCGCGGTTTACACGCTTGCCGTATATACGCTGCTGACGACCTTGCTCGTCTTCGCCGTGACGGCGCTCAACCTATTCAAGCCGTACGTGGCCAACACGTTCCTGTTGGGGATGTTTCTCCTGATCGTCTCGGCCGCGATTCAACTCGTCGCCTTGCTGCTCGTGGCGAAATTCGGAGGCCCTGCCTCGCTTCCCCGCTGGATGGGCATCGTCGCCGTCGTACTGATCCTGACGGCCGCGTCCGGCAACTTGTTCGCGCTATTCCTCGGGCTTCTGTTGCTCGCGCGGCTTCGGGACGAGGGCTTCTCCTCCGGATCGAAGCTGGGAGAAGTCGTCGATCGGCTGTCTCGCAGCTCGACATCGATGCTGGGGCTGTTGTTCATCCTGTTTCTGCTGACGATGTCGATCACAAGCTATCTCACGTTCGATTACGGCCTGGCGGTCGAGAACGACTACGGGAACATTCTGCAGCCGGTCAGCTTGGCGTATCCGTTCGGCACCGACAATTTCGGCAGAGACTTGTTCTCGCGCATCGTCTTCGGCGCGAGGATCTCGCTCGCGGTGGGACTCGCCTCCACGCTCATCCCTCTCGTGATCGGAGGGCTGCTCGGCGCCGTCTCGGGATACTACGGCCGCCATACGGACAACGTCATCATGCGGGCGCTCGATATTTTATACGCGATTCCCGGCATTCTTTTGGCCATCGCCATCATCGCGGCGTTCGGCGCCAGCACCGTCAATCTCATTTTGGCCCTTAGCGTCGGCGCGATCCCGACGTATGCCCGGACGATGCGGGCGAACGTGCTGCTCGTCTCGACGCTGGAATACGTTCAGGCGGCGCGGGCGTTCGGCGTCGGCGATTTGACGATTCTCTTCAAGCATATTTTGCCCAATTCGATCGCCCCGATGATCGTGAAGTCGACGCTGACGATCGGCACCGCGGTCATCTCGACCAGCAGCTTAAGCTATCTGGGACTCGGCGTCGAGCCGCATATTCCGGAATGGGGCAACATTTTGAAGCTCGGCAGCGCCTATCTCGAGACGCACGCGTTTACAGCCGTCTACCCGGGGCTCGCGATCATATTGCTCGTGCTGTCGTTTAATTTTCTCGGCGACGGTTTGCGCGACGCGCTCGATCCGAAGCTGGACTAGCCGTCCGGTTTTACACATTCGAAACCTCATTCATATTCCATCGCTTCTACGTTACCAAACATGAGGTTCGATGATTGAATGTGAGTTTAAATAAAATATATTTTTCCCATTGGAGGAGAAGGCAATGAGAACCAAAGGCAAGTTTTCCGCGTTATTGCTGCTCAGCTTAACGATCGTGCTTGGCGCCTGCAACGTCACCACCAAAGACGAGGCGACGGAGACGCCCGAGCCCGCGCAAGAGACGGAAGCCGTCGTCGACGGCACTCCCGTCGATATCGAGCTTCTCGGCATGAGCTCGAACGAAGCCGATCTGAACATCGTGCGCGACCAGCTCGCGAAGAACGGCTTCAACGTCAAGCTGAACATCCAGCCGGACTACGGCAGCTTCAAGTCGCAGCAAGACGCCGGCAACTTCGACATCGCGTTGTCCGGCTGGACGACGGTTACCGGCAACCCGGATTACGCGGTTCGCTCCTTGTTCAAGACCGGCGGCGACTACAGCATCCTCGCGGATGCGGAGATCGACGCGCTCATCGATTCGGCTTCGAACCAGACGCCGGATCAGTATATCGAGACGTACAAGCAATTCGAGCAGCAGCTCGTGTTCGAGAAGGCCTATATCGCGCCGTTATACAATTCCTTGAAGGCGCAAGCGTTCAATCAGGACGTCCTGAACAAGGACACCGTTCGCATTTCCAAGTCCCGTTCGCTCCCTTGGGAAGAAATCAGCTTCAAGGACGCTGCGAAGAACGGCACGGATGCGCTCCTGCTGCAATCGACGATGCCGACGTTGACGTCCCTCGATCCGATCAAAGGAAACGACGGATCCATCAACATTATCAACACGAACCAGTACGTGCGTCTCGTCAACCTGACGGACGACGACAAGATCACGTCGGAAGGCTCCTTGTCCTTCAATCACGCGATCGCCGAAGGCAACTCGGACTACTATTTCATCTTGAGAGACGACATCAACTTCGCGGCGATCAAGGATAAGCTGGCCGTGGATACGGGCGAGCGCGTCGGCGCCGACGACGTCATCTTCTCGCTCGAGCGCGCGCATAACAAAGATTCCGTACCGGACCACCGGACGTACACGCTTCACGAGCATATCCAAAGCGCCGAGCTCGTCACGGACGTAGCGGCGTTGGAAGCGACGAAGGTTTCCGGCAGCGATCAAAGCGTGAAAGCCGCGCTGGAGCAAGGTCTCCCGGCGAACATCGCCGAGCTCGTCTCCGATAAGACGCAATCCGACAGCAAGTCCGGCAAATACCAAGTCGTGAAAGTAACGACGACGAAACCTTTCCCGCAAGTGTTGAACTACTTGGCGCACCAATCCGCGGGCATCGTATCGAAGAAGCAAGTCGAGAGCATCAACACATACGACGTCGCGACGTTCGACGTGAACAAAGACATTCCGTACGGCGACCAGAACACCGTGACCGAAGGCGATAAGTACAACAACACGTTGTATACGAGCGGCCCGTACATCCTGTCGTACAAGAACGATTACGAAGCGGTCTTCTATAAAAACCCTGCTTACATGAAGGGCACGAAGCACGAACCGAAAATCAACAATATCAACGTCCGCTTCATTAAAGACGCAGACAGCTCCCTGTCCGCGCTCCGCAGCGGCGAAATCCATCTGTACTACGGCGTGTCCGAGACGAAATACGACGTCGTCCGCGGCGACAGCAAGCTGTTCCTGCAGACGATCCCGAGCAACGCCGTATCGTATTTGCTGTTCAACACGGCGAACCGTCCGGTCGCGGAAAGCGCCGATTTGCGTAAAGCCGTCCTCTACTCCATCAATCAGGATGAGATTCTCGCATTCTATAACGGCAATAAATTCAAGGCCGTGTCGACGCTCAGCCCGATGGTGAAGACGGGGCTGGAGCTTACCGCCGATCCGGCGAAAGTGAAAGAGTTCTTGAACGCATACAAAGCCGGCAAATAAGCCCAACGACGAAAAAGGAGGCTGCCTTACGCCATGACACTGCGGCGAAGGCAGTCTCTTCTTATCCGACGCAACCTACGAATCGAACAAGGAGTGTAAGACGATGAACGAACCGCTTCACCCGGAAACTAAGCTGCCGCAATGGCATGCGCTCTTGCTGGAATCGCTGAAATCTTACGGTTGGTCGAACGAAGAACTCATTCGGAAAGTCCGGGAAGGCGATCTGCCCAAGGACGAAAGCAAATTTCAGTTCGACTACGCGGACCTCGTCGCGTACGCTCGAGAGCACGCCGATGCGCTCGAGGACGCGATTCGGCACGGCTACCGCGTGAAGTACAACACGCTTCGCGGCATCCATAGCTGGATCGCCGTCGCGCTCCGCCGAGACGCCGAGCTCGTGCTCGAGCCGGGCGGCGAAGCGGTCGTCGTTCCGCTGTCGGCGGAGGAAACCCGACGGGTGGAATCGATGCTTTCCGCCGGGTGGAAGCTGTCGGTCCCCGATCCGGCGCCGGACGCGAACGGAAGGGCGCTTATCAAGATCGAACCGATCCATCGAATCTGAAAAAAAGCAGGCACGCCGGCGGCGTGCCTGCTCTGCTTTATAGGGATTTCGCGATGCGAACGACATTGTCGACGGAGAAGCCGAAGGCTTCCATTACCGCCCCGCCGGGTCCCGAAGCGCCGAACGTATCGATCGATAACACGGCGCCGGCGGTTCCCGCGTACTTCTCCCACCCGAGGGAGATGCCGGCTTCGATCGTAACGCGCTTCTCGACCGCATCGGGAAGAACGCTGCGCCTGTAGTCCGCCGATTGCCGATCGAACAGCTCCCGGCACGGCATGGCCACGACGCGGACGGAGACGCCTTCCTTCTCGAGCTCCGCCTTCGCGCCGACGGCCAAGGACACTTCCGAGCCGGTCGCGATCAGGATGAGCTCCGGCCTTTCGTTCGTCTCCGTCAGTACGTAGCCGCCCCTCTCGACGAACTCGCGATTTCCTCTCGTCGCTCCGAATACGGGCAAGTTTTGTCTGCTCAAAATGAGCGCGACCGGTCCTTCCTTCCGCTCGAGCGCATACGCCCAGGCGCTGGCCGTCTCGTTGGCGTCGGACGGACGAATGACCGTCAAGCCCGGGATCGTGCGCAGCGCGGCCAGATGCTCCACCGGCTCGTGCGTCGGGCCGTCCTCCCCGACCGCAATGGAATCATGGGTGAACACGTAGATGACTGGCAGCTTCTGCAGCGCGGCCAATCGGATGGACGGGCGCAAGTAGTCGCTGAAGACGAAGAACGTGCTGACGAACGGCTTAACGCCTCCGTGCAGCGCCATCCCGTTGCCCGCGGCGCCCATCGCATGCTCGCGCACGCCGAAGTAGACGTTGCGTCCGGCATAGGATTCGACCGCGTACGGGCGCTCGCCCTTCATGTCCGTCATCGTCGAATGCGACAGGTCCGCGCTGCCGCCGAAGAGAGACGGAACGATGTTCAAGTAATGATTGATCGCTTCCCCGCTGGCGATCCGGGTCGAGATCGCCTTCGAAACGTCGAACGTAAGAATGTCCGAGGCCGCAATGGACGCGCTGCCCTCGATCGCCTCGGCGAGCTCGCGGCTCTCCGCGGGAAACTTCGCCGTATAGTCGGCGAACAGCCGGTTCCACGCTTGCTCCTTGGCCGCTCCCTCCTCCTTCAGCCGTTCGAAATACGCTCGGACTTCCTCCGGTACCGTAAACTCTTCTTCGTATGCCCAGCCGTACGTTTCCTTAGTCGCCTTCGCTTCTTCCTTGCCCAGCGGATTGCCGTGCACCTTGTTCGTGCCCTGCGCCTTGCTGCCGTACCCGATGATCGTGCGCACCTCGATGATCGTCGGCTGCGAATCGTTCCGCTTCGCCTCCCCGATCGCCGCCGAGATCGCTTCCGTATCGTTGCCGTCTTCCACGCGCAAGTAGTGCCAGTTCGCGGATTCCGCCCGTTTCCGAACGTCTTCGCCGAAGCTTAGGTTCAGCGCGCCGTCCAGCGAGATATCGTTGGAATCGTAAAGCACGATTAATTTCCCAAGCTTCATATGTCCCGCCATCGACATCGCTTCGTACGAGATGCCTTCCATCAAGCAGCCGTCTCCGACAAGCGCGTACGTATAATGATCGACGACCGGGAATCCGTCTCGATTGTACTTCGCGGCGAGATGCGCTTCGGCCATCGCCATCCCGACGGCCATCGCGACGCCTTGCCCCAGCGGACCCGTCGTCGCCTCGACACCGTCCGTGTGCCCGTATTCGGGATGTCCCGGCGTCCGGCTGTTCAGCTTGCGGAACGCCTTCAAGTCCTCGATCGACACGCGGTAGCCCGATAGGTGCAAGAGGCTGTACAAGAGCGCGGAGCCATGTCCCGCCGACAAGACGAATCGATCCCGGTTAAACCACTTACTATTTCCCGGGTGATGATTCAGATGGTCGGACCAGAGCGCGAACGCCATCGGCGCCGCTCCCATCGGCAGCCCCGGGTGACCGGAATTCGCGGCATTGACCGCATCGATCGACAGCGTGCGGATCGTATCGACCGCGAGTCGGTTACTAGTTTGCGTATGAGGCATAGCGTTCTCCTTCTTTCGTTTCGGATGTTCGTTCCTCTCTGTCGTCCAGCCACCAGAAGTTTCCGTCCGCGGCGAGCAGCGCGTCGGATGCATCGGGTCCGCACGAGCCTGCCTCGTAGTAATGCAGCGGAACGAGCTCCTCCTCGAATGCGTCCAGCACCGGTTGAACCCATCGCCAAGACAACTCGATTTCGTCCCAATGCGCGAAGTACGTCGCGTCCCCCTCGAGAGCGTCGCCGATCAAATTCTCGTACGACTCCGGCGAATCTTCGGGGTTCCGATGCAGCTCGATCCGAACCGGCTTGAAGCCCCCGCTCGGGCCGTGCTCCGTCGCATTGAACTGAAGCGAGATGCCTTCGTTCGGCCCGATCTCGATGATCAGCAGGTTCGGCGCGACGCCGCCCTCGGACTTCGGTCGAAGCGGCTCCTTAAACTCGACCACGATTCTAGTCGACTTGTCTTTCATCCGCTTCCCCGTACGCAGGTAGAACGGAACGCCCCGCCAAGCGTTGTTGTCGATGTGAAGCCGGGCGGCTACGAACGTTTCCGTCCGAGAGTCCGGCGCGATGCCCGGCTCCCGCGTATACCCGACGACGTCCTGGCCGCCGACGCGGCCCGCCGCGTATTGACCGCGGACGACGCGAGCGCGAACGTCTTCCTTCTGGAGCAAATCCACCGCTTCCATTACATTCCTCTTCTTCCACCGGACCTCTTCCGGACCGCTGTCCTGCGACAGCTGGATCGCGGCCGTCATCAACAGCTGCAGCAGATGGTTTTGGAACATGTCCCGCAGCGCGCCGATATGATCGTAGTATCCGGCGCGCAAGCCGACGCCGTCCGCTTCGCCGGCCGATATTTGCACGTTGGCGATGTAGCGGTGAGACCATAACGCCTGGAGCACCGGATTGGCCTGCTGAAGCGCCTTCAGCTGCTGTACGACCGGCTTGCCGAGATAGTGATCGATGCGGTAAATTTCTTCTTCGGCGAACGCATGGTTCAATACCCGATTCAGATCCCGCGCCGATTGCAGGTCATGACCGAACGGCTTCTCGATCACGAGCCGCTTCCACCCGCTCGCGGAGCCGAGTCCGCTGGATCGAACGTTGAGCGCGATCGTCTCGAAGTGCTCGGGGCCGACGGACAAATAAAACAATCGGTTCGGCGGAAGGCGCAGCGCCGCTTCCCTGCGTTCGACGACGCTCAGCAGCTCCCGGTAGTCGCTCTCGCGGTCGATTTCCAGCACGTTGTACCGGAACATCCCCAAGAAATCGGTAAGACCCTGATCGATATCCTTCGGCTTGCGTCTGGAAAACTGTCGGACGGCTTGCTCGACGTTCGAACGAAAGACTTCGTCCGACCATTCTCTCCGGCCTAACCCGAACACGGAAAATCCGTGCGGCAGCTTGCCGCCCAAGAACAAATTATAGAGGGCCGGATATATTTTCCGTTTGGCCAAATCGCCTGTCGCCCCGAACAAAATCATCGTCGTCGGTTCCATCTTGCATCCCCCTCCAGACCGCTAGTTTCATTGTTGTGGTTCTACTATAATACAATTACCGGATATACAAGTAATGAATATATTTCAGAGGAGATATAGACTACATCTATGGCGATCAATCACGAGCTGTACAAGGTGTTTTATTGGGCGGCTAAGACGGGGAGCTTGTCCCAAGCCGCCAAGGCGCTGTTCCTGACGCAGCCGAGCGTGAGCCATGCCATTAAGCAGCTGGAGCAAAGCTTCGGCGTCGCATTGTTTACCCGCACGTCGCAGGGGGTCGAGCTGACGCAAGAGGGAAGCGTGCTCTATTCGTATATCGAGCAGTCGCATATTCTTATCGCGTTGGCCGAGGAGAAGATGGCCGCGTTGAAAAATTTGGAGAGCGGCGAACTGCGCATCGGCGGGAGCGACTCGCTGTTCAAGCACTATTTGCTTCCGCACCTGGAACAATTCCACGAGCAGCATCCCGGCGTGAAGCTGCACCTGAACCACGGGACGACGCCGGAGGTCATCACGTTCTTGAAGGAAGGCCGGATCGACTTGGGGGTCGTCCGCATGCCGATCGTCGAGCCTCAGCTGGAAGTGAAGGAAAGCTTTCAATTGCAGGATTGCTTCGTGGCGGGAGCGCGGTACGCCGAATTAAGAGGCAAGACGCTGTCCTTACAGGAGCTGCTGCGGCATTCGATCATCCTGTTTTCGCGGAACAGCCGCGCGCGCATGGCGATTACGGAGTTGTTCCAGCACTATGGGTACTCGATCAAGCCGGAGATCGAGGTCGGCAGCGTCGACCTGCTCATCGAGTTCGCCCGGAGGGGGCTCGGGATTTCGTATGTAACGCGGGAGTTCGTATCGAAGGAGCTGGAGGAAGGGTCTCTGTTCGAAGTCCGTCTCGACGTGCCGATCCCCCCGTCCCACGTAGGCATCATGACGATGCGGAACATGCCGCTTTCCCGCGCGGCAAGCGCGTTCATCGAATTGATTCGTTAACCTCCGGGCGAATACCCGCATAGGGTATTTCAGAAGGATGAGGGGAGCGGAACAAAGTTGAGGAATGCGGATGGGTATACCCGGTACGATCCGGTTCGAACGTGCCGGAGCCTCGCGAACTGGTGCGCGAGAGGCGGCGAATATGTTTCTGGTATGCGGTCGACGGCGGCGTTGTCCGACGATCGGAGCCGAGAGTTGGAACAGTGGCTCGGCAAGCTGCGGCTGCTGGAGCAAAAGGCGAAAAGCATGTTGAACACGTACCCGCCTTCGATCCCGCCTGCGGCCGTGAATTCATTGCTGCAGGAGGCATACTTACTGAACGAGGGTTTCAGCCATTTTCCCGACGCGCATCCGTCCGGGCATGGTTCGTCGCAAGGCGCGCCGATCGCGCCGAATCCGGTGCCTATCGGGGGGCACGCGTTGCCTCCTCTCCCGTACGATTACGACGCATTGGAGCCGTATATCGACGAACGGACGATGCGACTCCATCACGACAAACATCACCAAGCTTACGTGGACGGATTAAACCGGGCGGAGAAAAAGATGGAAGAGGCTCGAAGGACGGGGGACTACGACCTCATTCTCCATTGGGAGCGGGAAGCCGCGTTTCACGGAGCCGGGCATTACCTTCACACCATTTTCTGGAACAATATGTCTCCGAAAGGCGGCGGGGAGCCGTCCGTCGGGGGCGGCCTCCGAGGGCGGATCGATGCGGATTTCGGCGGCTTCGACGAATTTAAGGCGCACTTCTCGGCAGCCGCGGAGAAGGCGGAAGGCGTCGGTTGGGCGATCCTCGTCTGGTCCCCCCGTTCGCACCGGCTGGAAATTCTTCAAGCGGAGAAGCACCAAAACCTCTCCCAATGGGACGTCGTTCCGCTGCTTGTCCTCGACGTATGGGAGCACGCATACTATCTGAAATACCATAACGATCGCAAAACGTACATCGAAGCTTGGTGGAATGTCGTGAATTGGAAAGACGTCGAACGACGGTACGATCAAGCCCGGCAATTACGCTGGAAGCCGTATTGATCGTCGACTTCGGGGGAATTAGGCAAGACTGGGCAATAAGAGGCTGCCTCATGCGGCAGCCTCTCCCGTTGCAGGACCTAACGCGCTTTTGCTCTCGGCCGGACGACCCTGGTCGTCAATACGCCGAGCGCATCCTTCGTGCTGCGAGCGAACGCGAGCGGGTTGTCGACCTTTTCCCAATGCATGTACATCAACCGAGGGTTATCGAAGAGCCAGTGGTTATGGATGGCGGTGACGATAATGCCGTGTCGGCGCAGCCTGCTCGTGAATCGATTGATTTCGGACTGCAGGATGACCGTCTCGCCGCTGCAGAGCGCCCGTCCGTCCTTCGTCATCGATTCGAAGCTGAACATCTGCGGAAGAAGCAAGAACGATTTGGCTCGCCTCCCCAGCACGATCGGTTGAATGTTGGTTCTGGATTTCATGACGGTGCAAACCTTGCCCTGCGTCGTATGCATGCCCCCGAGAATCTTCCCGAATCGTTCGCATGTTTGTTCGAACGAGAGTACCATGTGCATCCCTCCTTCCGTTGCCGTTACCCGCGGACGATCCGCGATGTGAGCAGACGATTGCTGTTGCGGACTTTCCTTGCGAAATCGAGCGGCTTGTCGATGGACTCGAAGTGAATGTACATGAGCCGCGGCGAATCGAACAACCAGTGGTTGTGCGTCGCCGTCACCTTGATCCCTTGTCTGCGCAGGCTGGAGATGAACGGATTCAGCTCCGACTGCAGAATGACCGTCTCCCCCAAACATAACGCGCGGCCTTGCCGATCCAACTTCTCGAAGGAATACGCCTGCGGGACGAACATGAACGACTGCGCGTTCCTTCGCAGCACCTTCGGTTTGATGTTCGTTCGGGACCTGGTCGCGGTGCAAACCCCGTTAATTACGGAAGGAGTCGCATTTAAAATTTGAGCGAATCTCCTGCACAGCCGGGACGGTTGCATATGCATCGCCATGGAAAACACCTCCTGCAAGCAACTTATGACAATTCCGCAGGAGTGCTCTAGGTGAGTAGCGTCATTCGAGGCCCTTTTCCGGATAGTTAGGCTTCAGGAACATCGAAAGCCCATACCTTAGAGGCACGGGCCGGGACAACGACGGATGTCGAAAATTATAGACGGCGGAGGGTTCGCCCTTCGAGGAACGGACCTTTCAGCCGGACATGCTCGTAAGGCAGCGTCGGATTCGCGATGCGGCGCAGCATCAGCTCCGCCGCCCTCTCCCCGGCTTCTTTCACGAACAACGCCGGCCGCGCCAGATCGGGCAGATAGGGATGCTCCTCGTGCTCCATGCCGACGAGGGAGACCGCCCCGGGAATGTCGAGGCCGAGGGAAGCGGCGGCCGCATACGCCCACTCCGCCGTGCCGGGAATCGCGCAAAATACAGCCGTGTACCGCCCGGAGCTTAACCGGGACCGCAGCTTCTCCATCCACTCGACGCGATCCCCGGAATCGCTCGTGACATGCTCGTCGGGATCGGGCGCCCGCTCGACGCCCGCCCGCTTCAAGGCGATGGCGAACGCCCTCCACCGAAGACGGAAGCCGCGGAACGGCTCGATCTCCCCGACGTACAACACGTTCCGATGTCCGTTCGCATAGATCGCCTCCATGGAGCGGTGAACCGCATACTCTACATCCCATACGACGCTGTCCACCTCCGCCAGATCGGAAGGGTAATTAATCAGCACCTTGGGCAGAGGGTTCCGAAGCAGCGCCGCCTCCAGCCGTTCGGGCAGCACCGCGGACAGAAACAAGCCGTCCGTGAACTCCGCCCCGATCTTCTCGAGCCACGCCTCCAGCTCCGCCGGTTCGCCCAACCCGCTCGGCACGACCAACGGGTATAACGTATGCCCCAGCTCGGCCAACCGCGTCTGTACCCCGTCCGTCTGCTGACGATGGAACGGCAGATCTCCGCTCATCAGCATCGCGAAGCGCCGCGGTCTGGCCCGCACCGAAGGAATCCGTTCCGCGGTCATGCCCGCCTCCTGCTCCTTCGTCCGATACCCTAGTTCCCGCGCCCGTTCCACCACCGTTCGACGCGTCGTCTCCGACATGCCCGGCAGTCCCCGGAGCGCCTTCGAGACGGTATGAATCGTTAAGTTCAGTTCGTCGGCGATCGTTCGCAGCGTCACCGCTTTTTTACTCGGCACAAGACCCGCCTCCCTCTTTAATTGTAACTAAAATGAAACTATTTTGTAGCTGCAAATTTGATTATGATGGGGCTAAACATCGTTCCTGCGGGAGGGAGAATGGATATGTCGAATCGAGAAGTCACGTTAAATACAACCGTACCTGTGTACGATACGGCGGAGGTCGTCGTCATCGGCGGCGGGCCGGCCGGCACCGCGGCGGCCGTAAGCGCCGCTAGGAACGGCCGGAAAACCATACTTTTGGAGCATTCCGCTCAATTGGGCGGCATGGGAACGCTCGGAAACGTAAGCGTCTTTATGGGCATCGGCAATGTGACGGGCATCTACCGGGAGTTCATCGCGGAGTTTCTTCCCGAGGCGCTGCCGGATACGCACCATGTGTCCATCTGGCCGCAATATTCGCCCTTCGAACTGCGCCACTATTTGAACGGTAAGCTGGAAAAGGAAGGCGTCGACGTCTACTACCACACGAGCGTCGTCGCCGCGATCAAGCAGGGCGACCGCGTCACGGGCGTCGTCGCCAATACGCGGGAAGGCCTCAAGGCGTTCGAAGGCGCCGTCTTCATCGATTGCACGGGCGATTCGCGCGTAGCGGCCGAAGCCGGCGTGCCGCTGCGTTCGGGGCGCGACGAGGACGGTCTGACGCAGCCGATGACCCTCATGTTCATGATGCAGGATACGGGGAAGCCGGCGCGCCAGTACTTGCCGGAGGACGGCTACCGCTACGAGGACGTATCGGAGCTGCCGCAGGGCCGACGCTTGTATTGGGAGAAGACCGGGGACGGCACGCTGCTCGTCAATATGACGCGCGTGCGGGGGAACGGAGCGAAGATTCGAGACGTCAACTTCGCGGAGAAGGAATCGCTGCGGCAGGCGTTCTCCGTCGCGAACTACCTGCAGCGCAACGGTTTCGAAAATTATATTTTGTCCCATGTCGCCGGACAGGTCGGCGTTCGGGAAACGAACCAAATCGTCGGGCTGTATACGCTGACGGAGGAGGACGTGACGGGCGGACGCCGATTCGACGACGTCGTGGCGCAGACGAATTACGAAATCGACATCCACAACCCGACGGGGGGAGCCAGTACGGACGAACGCCATGTGAGCGGCTACGACATCCCCTACCGCTGCATGGTCCCGGTCGGCGTCGAAGGGCTGATCGTCGCCGGGCGCTGCATTTCCGCCACGCACGTCGCCATGTCGTCGATGCGCGTGCAGGCGACGTGCTACGCCCTCGGCCAAGCGGCGGGCAACGCCGCTTCGCTGGCCGTCGAAACCGGCTCCTCGGTCGCCGGCATCTCCATCCCGGCGCTGCACGAACGGCTGTCCGCGCAAGGCGTGGAGTTTCAGAAATAATAATGCGAGGCTTACCGAGCCTAGTGGACGACCGCGGGGCGTTCTGCTCCAAGAAGGCCACTCGTGGAAACCCTCGACCGCCTTCTTCCGGCTGCGCGAATTCGCGCTTATCTCGGCGCTTTTGGCGGAATTTTCCGGCTATAAGCGCAAAACTGAGCTTATCTCGTGCTTTAGGCGGACTTTTCCGCCTAAAGCGCACTTCTGCGCTTATCTAGGCGCTTTAGGCGGAAAATACCGGCTAAACGCGCGAATCCGCTCCATTCCCAGCCCCCCGCGATCTTACATCCGCCAACCTCCCGCCCACAATATAGCCAGATAGTTCATCTCCTAAGGAAATCGTTAATTTTCTTCCGGCCGGTTTTCGTGTACGATGCAAACGATTGGCTTTTTTCGCATTGGCACATATGCAAAAACGATGAAGTAGGAGGCATTCTATAATGAGCAAAATCAAAGTCGCCGTATTCGGCTGCGGCGCGATCGCGCAGCGCCGACACATTCCCGAGTACGCCTCCAATCCCGACGCGGAATTGGTCGCGTTCGCCGACCCGGTTCTCGAGCGCGCGCAGAAGATGGCCGAGCAGTACGGGGGCAAAGCGTACGCCAGCTACGAAGAGCTGCTGAAGAACGAGAAGGTCGACGCCGTCAGCGTATGTACGCCGAACGCCCTCCATGCGCCGATGTCCATCGCGGCCGCGAACGCGGGAGCGCATGTATTGGTCGAGAAGCCGATGGCGACGACGCTGGAGGAAGCGCAGCAGATGATCGACGCCGCTCGCAGCAACAACGTCTACCTGATGGTCGGCCACAATCAGCGACTCATGCCTCCGCACGCGAAGGCGAAGGAGCTGCTCGACTCCGGCAAGCTCGGCAAGGTGTTGACGTTCCGCACCGCCTTCGGCCACCCGGGACCGGAAGGGTGGAGCGTAGACGGCCGCGGCAGCTGGTTTTTCCGGAAGGAAGAAGCGGCGATGGGCGCCATGGGCGACCTCGGCGTGCATAAATCCGACTTTATCCGATACCTTCTGAACGACGAAGTGGCGGAAGTGGCCGGCTTCGTCGGCACGATCCATAAAGAGGGCACGGACGTCGACGATAACGCGACGTGCCTCCTCCGCATGAAGAGCGGCGCGATCGGCACCTTGACGGCAAGCTGGACGCAATACAGAGGCGGCGACAACAGCACCGTGCTCTGGTGCGAGAACGGCGTCATGAAAATCGGAACCGTGAACGGCGACGAGGTGATCGTGGAGCTTCGCGACGGCAGCGTGGAGACGTATGTCGTCGGCGCCATGGCCACGAACGAGAAGCAAGTGCCGAGCGGCGTCATCGACGCGTTCGTCCGCTCGATCGCGACGCAGACGCCTCCGAGCATCTCCGGCGAGGAAGGCAAGAAGTCGTTGGCCGTCATTCTGGCCGCGTTCGAATCGCAGGCGACGGGCCGGATCGTAAAGCTGTAATCGCAGGAAGAGCAACCGAAAAAACAAGGGGTCCGCATTCGCGCGGGCCCCTTGTTTTTGGATTCAGCAGCATGAGGTCGCCGCTGGTGGATCCTGTTCCACGACCGGCTTGGCAGAGGCTGTGGCGCAGCATACCGCAGGCATCGCTCGCTCTTCCGCCGCCTCGAATTCGCTGTCTCTATGGGTGTAGAACACTTCCCATGCGTTACCCTCGGGATCGGTCACCCAGATCTTGTCTTGGACGGCGTAACAGCAGGTCGTGTCCATCTCGTCGAAAGAAACCAGCCCCGCTTGCCGGAGCCGCTCCTTCGCCGCCAGCACGTCCTCGGTGCGGCCGACTTGAAATCCAAGGTGGTTCAGTGCGCCTTTGCCGTCGAAAGGCCGAACGTTCAGCGAGAAATGAAGCGCGGGCTCGTCGAGCTCGAATTTCGCGTAATTCTCTTTGACTTTCGTTGGTTCGGCATCGAACAATTTCTTGTAGAACGCGAGGGACGACTCCAGATTTCGTACATTGATCGCGACGTGCATTTTCATCAGACAACACTCCTTCATATATTCAATAATTGATTGTTGCAACTATTGGGTAAAAAGCGACTCCTCTCGTCTAGAGAGGAGGTTTGCAGCAATGCGGGCTTTGCCCCATCGCATCGCTAAGCAGCTGGAGGCTTTCCAGGACCTGCCCCTTCTTGTCGTCGGGAATGTAGGAGAAGACGTCCTGAATGTACGTCTCCATCGTTCCCGCGATGCGGGCGCACTGCTCTTCCCCGGTTTCGGTCAGGGACAGGAGCACGTACCTGCGGTCCTTCGGGTCCGGCAGGCGGCTGAGGAACCCGCCCTCCACCAGCTGCTGCACTTGGCGGCTCAACGTGCTCGTATCCAACGCCAACATCTCGGAGAGATCGTTCAGCGAAATATTCGGCCGCTTCGCCAGCTCGTATAGGATGTGGCTCTGTACGACCGATACGCCGCAGCACGACGCGCCGTCTTTCTGAAGCAGCCCGAAGCGCCGGAACGTTCGCTGCAGCAATTCCCTCGCATCGATATATTGCGGTAATGTTTTCATGTCGATCACCTAATGTATTTATAACATATAACAATTGATGTTTGCAACTATTTAATTTCGCATCTGATTCTGACAACAAAGCGGAGCCCCTTGCGCAAGGAGCTCCGTTCGTTATCCGTTACAGCGGGACCGCCGCTTCGAGCCGCGCCGGCACCGGCTGCGCCGCCCCCTTGTTCAGGTACTTCTTGCCCCTCCACCGATAGAAAGACATCGCGCCCCGCACATATTCGTCCGCGATCATGCAGCAATAAATCCCTATTAACCCCCAGCCCATCTCGAGGCCCAGCCAATACGAACAGCCCGTCGCGATGACCGACATGGAACCGAGAGACGCGAGCATCGTGAACCGCGTATCGCCGACGGCGTTCAGCGCGTTGCCGAGCGCCATGTTCAGCATCTTGCCCGGCTGCAGCACCAAGTTCAGCGTCAGCAGCGAGACGCCCATCGCGACGATCTGTCCGTCCTTCGTAAACAGCCCGAGCGCCGGACGGCCGAATAGATAGAGCAGGATGCTGCTGGCCGCGACGAACGCGAGACCGACCCACAGCGCCCGGTACGCCGCCGCGTACGCGTCCCGGATTTTCCCTGCGCCGAACAAGTGGGCGATCTGAATTTGCGCGGCGGCCGCGATGGCCCCGCCCAGCATGAAGCAGAACGATTCCAGCGTGTTCATATACGTGCGGGCGGCAAGCTCCTTGTCGCCGAGATCGGCGAGGAACGCGTAAATCGCCAGCTGAGAGAACACCCAACAAGACATGTTGACGCCTAGCGGCCAACCGATTTTCAAGATCTGACGAAACAGGCTGAGTTTGAAAATGCCGAAGTCCCGCAGTCGAACCGTCCGCTCGAAAGCGAACACGAACATGTACAGCAGCAGGACCGCCGCGAACAGCTTCGACAAGTTTCCGGATACCGTCACGCCGAACAGTCCCCATGTCGGCATGCCGAACGCGCCGTAGATAAAGCCGTAATTCAGAACGATGTGAACGACGTTCATCCCGATCCCGATGAACATCGGTCCCTTCGTATTGCCGGTATTCCGAATGACGGTGCCGAGCACGGCGATGAGACCGGTGAGAACCATGCCGGCGCCGATGTTGGAGACGTAGACGTTCCACAGCGGCAGCAGCTCGTTCGAGACGTTCAGCATGCCGGCGATCGGAGCGGAGTAGAAATACAACGCTAGGCTGATCGCGGCGCTGATCAACGTGCAAGCCGTGACGGCCATGATCGCGATCGTGCGCGCCTCCTCCTCCCGCTTCATGCCGATTCGCTGCGCGACGAGAATGCCGGCGCCGGTGGCGATCGTCATAAACAACGTATTCAGGGCGTTAAACAGCTGGTTCGAAAATCCGACGACGGCGACGGCCCCGTCGGAGATGTGGCTGACCATGACCGTATCGACGGTGCCGAGCAGCGTCTGCAGGAACAGCTCGAGAAAAATCGGCCAAGACAGCGCCCATAGTGAAAATTTGGAATTCACAAATTAAACCTCCGGACTGACAAGTTGTTTCCTGATTCGGACGAAAGATTTCGCCTTTTCCTTAACAGATTATAGATGGTATACTTCCGTCAGTGGTTCAATTATTCAACGAAAACTTTCACATATGAAACCTTTCGGGAAGGAAACGCTTCCATGACCATGCTTGTTTTCACGGTGCCCCCGCTGCTGCAATACATCGCTTGCGGGCATTCGATCTTCGCTCCCGGAGAGCGACATATGAGCCGCCGAAACCTTCGCGTATTCGACTTGCTGTTCGTCCAGAAGGGTTGTTTATACATTGGGGAGGAGGAGCGGCGGTATGAGGTAGAGCCGGGGTGCGCGCTCGTGCTGCGGCCGGACTGCTTCCATTACGGCCTGGAAGACTGCCGGGAGCGGACGGAGTATTATTGGCTTCATTTCCAGACGTCCGGCCCTTGGGCGGCTGCGGACGACGATGCGGGAGAGCTTCATCCCGACAACGACGCGGACGAATTATTCGACGTACGAAGCTTTCCGGTGACCTTGCCGCAGTTCGTCCGCTTGGCGAAGCCCGCCAAAGCCGACGAACTGCTCGGTCAGTTGAATGAGCTTCATCCGAACGCGCATCTGAGCGCGGCCCGGTTGAAGCAGCAGTTGTTGTTCCAGGAGCTCGTGCAGCTGCTCGCCGCCTCCCAGGATTCGCGTCGGAACTCGCCGGGAAGGGCGTGCGCCGAACGGGCGGCCGCCGTCCTTCGCGGCCGCTTCCGCGAAGACATTACCGTTCGCGAGCTTGGGAAGCTTCTCAGCTTTCACCCCGTCTATATCGCCCGGTGCATGCAGCGGGAATACGGCTGTACGCCGAAGGAGTATTTGCTCCGCTACCGGATCGAACGGAGCAAGCTGCTGCTCATGCAGACGGATTGGACGATCTCCCGCATCGCGGAAGAGGTCGGCTTTCGGCAGGCGCCTTACTTCAGCACCTGCTTTTCGCGGCTAGAGAGCATGACGCCCCGCGAATACCGTCAGTTATTTCAGTGATTCCGGATGCGAAGCAGCTTGGCTTCCGCCGGCTCGAGCTCGACAAGCAGGCGACGCGCGCCCGCTTCGACGACTTGCTCCGCGCCCGACCATACGTCGGCGACCGATAGCGCCCCGGTCTCGGAGATGCCGAGCTCCTCGAGGGAGAGCTCCTTCCGGATCCCCGCGTTCGGGTCGTAGTTGAACGCGGCGACCCAATGCCCCTCGTCCGTCCGCAGCGTAAATACGTCCGCGGCTTTGCTTCCGCTCGGCCGCCCCGCCGGGCGGAACGTTCGCCCGAGCCGCGCCAGCTTCATGACGTCCGGATGCGTCATCCATTCGCGCGCCCGACGGGCTGCCTCTTCCTGCCGGTAATCGTCGCCCAGCAGCAGCGAGGTGCCCGCGATCACGGAGGCGGTAAGGCGGCTTCTGCCTTCCTGCTCCGTCGTCTCCCGCTGATTCTCGCTCTTATACAGCACCGTATGGTCCGGGTCGTTAAAGCGATACAGGGCGTCGTTGATCCACCATCCGTGGGATACCGCGTTCAACATATATTCCGTGTCGCCGATCAAGCCGAACGCGTCGCAGGAGACGCGGCGGCTGTGCGCATAGCCGTGCGGGAAGAGCGGCGCGATGGACAGGTTGATCAAGAACGGCCTGCCGATCTTCTCCGGCGCCAGCGCGTCGCGGATCGTCCGCATCCCGAGATGGTACGCTTGCACGCCGGTCCGAATCTCGGGGTTGTGATGCCGCCCTTCCATGGCGCCGTGCGACAAGAAATCCGCCTTCACGTATTCGAAGCCCCGCTCCACGAAATTCCGAAGCTCATTGCGGATGCGCTCCAGCGCGACCGGATGGCTGAGGTCGATCGCATGCGCGCCGTCGAGCGTCGGCAACAGCCGGCTCGCGTCGTCCTTCAGCAAAATATCGCGGTAAACGTACTGCCCTTCGAAGCCCTCGACCGGCCGCTCGGGATCCTTGCCCCAATACGCGAACGGGGAAAAGTAAATGCCCGGCTTCTGCCCGTTCGCCTTCACCCGTCTTACCGCCTCCTCCAGCTCCCCGGCCGGCAGATGGTTCCAGAAGGCGTCGAAGTTAACGTACACGACGCCGTCGTCGCCGTGGAAGCCGCCGCCCTGCAGCTCGTTCCGAAAGAAATCGGACGTGTGCACGTAGACGTCCAGATCGAGCTTCGACATGACGGCCGACCAGCTGTTCCAGCCGAACGGCACGCCGCCGTCCCACGGGAGCGCCGGGACCAGCGCCGCATTCGCGAGTCCGAACGCCTCCATGCCCGTCCGATAATCGTCATACGCTCCGACGAAGACGAGCGGGGACACGTTGACGAGTCCCTTGGCGGTGCCGTGAGGCAGCGTGTCCCGCGTATGCAGTCCCGATACGCCGCCGAACGCCCGAAGCCGCGCAAGCTCGCCGGCGAACGTGCCTTCCGCCTGGATGCCCGTCTTCCAGAAGTCGTGCCGGACGGAGCCGAGGACGACGCCGCGGCGGCTGTCCGCGCCGTAGATCGCCGTCGCTTCGTAGCTCTCCACCGAGCCGGGAATCGGGTACGAGCCGTATCGCACCCACTTATCGTTGTCGTAGGGCACGAACAGAACGCGCAGCTCCTCCCGGCTTGACGCCTCGCCGCCGCCGAGCGACAAGATCGAACCGTCGTTCCGCAGCGCGGCGATCGGCGCCATCTCGCCGGTCTCCCATACGGCCTCGCAGGCCGCTTCGAGCTCGACGAGGCAGTACGGCAGCCCGTCGTACAACCGGAATCGCTGCCGGAGTACGGGAAGAGCGTCCCCGTCGATGCGTTCCGCCGGCGTATGCTCTACCGTCCACGCGATCCCTCGGCCGATGGCGTCATCGATGTCCCCGATCGAAGCTTCGTCGACGCGGTGCGCGCCGTAGTGCGTCGTACGCGCGATGCCGGACGGGATCGCGCATTCGCTGAACACCCCCTCAAGGGCGGCGCCGCTCCGCCAGCGCATCGCCAGCGTGCCGTCCGCCAGATCGGAAACGACGGCGATTTGTCCGTTGTCGACCGTAAATCGAGCGGACTCCCTTACGACTTGAATGCTCCCTGCCTTGACTCGAACCATGGCCATATCCCTCCCGAAAATGGGGAAAAGCCAGTGCGCGACCGGCTTTTCCTAATGGTTATCCCCGAATTGCGGTTAGTTCCAGAGCGTCTCGCGCTCCTTGAAGTTGGCGTCGATAATGTCCTCGACCTTCTCGTCGCCGGCGGCCTTCATGTCTGCAAGCATCTTGTCGAAGATCCGGTTCGATTCCTCGGCCGAGCTCGCCATGATCGCCTTCGTGACGGCTTGCGTCTTAATGTCGTTCACCTTCTGCTCGATCAACGCATCCGGCGTGCCGCCCTTCGGCCCTAGCCCGTCGTACGGCGCGGTGTCGAAGACGGAGTCGGACAAGTTCTTGAGCGCCATCTGATCGAGCGGCGTACGCTCGTAACGGGCGGGCAGATCGTACGGCGTACCGTCGGAGCCCGGTCCGTTCTTGATGAACCACGTCCACTTGCGAATGCCCGTCTGCTTGGCGTAGTTCGCCCAGTCGTCCTTGAAGCCTTGCAGCACTTCGGGACGCGGCGTATGCTTGCCGTCCTTCATATCCCAGTGGACGCCTTCGACGCCCCACATCAGCAGGTATTGCCCTTCCTCGCTCGCGAGGAAGTCGATGAACTTCATCGTGCGAACCGGATCCTTGTTCGTCTTCGAGATCGCGATCGCGTCCCAACCGAGCGAGCTGCGCGAGCCGTACGTCGTCTGTCCCGGATCCACGTTCGGCGCGACGACTTTATAAGGAAACAGCTGCGCCTCTTCCCCGATGTCCTTCTTCAGAATGTTGTTGGCGTCGCCCGGATCCCAGTACGCGCCCGTCGTCGCGAGCACGGCGCCGCTCGAGAGCTTCTGCAGCCACGCTTGCTTCTTATTGATCGCCCAATCCTTATCGATCAGGCCCGAGCGGTACAAGTCGTTCATGTAGAGAACCATCTCGCGGTATTTCGGATCTTTGACGTCGAATCGGATATGGCCCTCGCTATCCTCGTAATACGGCTTCAGGCCGAACATGCCCTTGAACGTCCCCGTCACCGCGCCCATATTTTCGCCGTCCATCGTCAGCGGAATCGTCGGTTTGCCGTCGATGTCCGGATACTTGGCCTTGAAGTCCGTCAGCAGCTGCTTGAACTCTTCGGCCGCGAACGGGACGCCGCCTTCCGCCTTGTCCGGAGCGAGCTCCTTCAGCAGATCCTTGCGGATGTTGAAGCCGAATACCGGCTCGTGTTCGAGGCCGTACCAGTTCGATAAATAATAGTTCTTGCCGTCGGTGTGGCGCGTCTTGTTGAGCGTATCTCCGTACATCTGCTGTACGTTCGGACCGTGCTCGGCGATCAAGTCGTCCAACGGCACGATCGCGCCGGCGGATATATATTTGTTCACAAGGTCGCTGCTGCGGCTCATCAGGATAATGTCCGGCAAGTCGTCGCTCGCGAGCATCAAGTTCAGCTTCTCCGCGGGGTTGCCCGTCGGCTGCTGGATTTCGATCGTCACGCCGGTCCGCTTCGTAATTTCCTGCGCCACCGGATTCGTGAACGCGTCGCCCGTGTTCTGGTCGAAGAACGTGAGCGTAATCGGCTCCAGGCTATCCGCCGCCGACGCTTCGCCGGAGGCTTCCCCCGCCGGCTTGGCGTCGGCGTCGCCCGACGCCCCGCCGCTTCCGGCGGTTCCGCCGGTTCCGGCGTTCGAGCAGCCCGCGACCAGCGCGAGACTGAGCGCGAATGCGGCGAAAGTGTGCAGCTTGTTCGTGTGTGCCATGGTCTTGTATCCCCCTTAGTAAGTATCATAAGAATCATCTTAAGAATCGTCTACGCTTACGTACGCTTTTCGAATCGGCAAGGCCCGCGAGTACCGCCGGCGACGCCACACCCCCTTTCAAGCTTATCGGCGGCCGCCGTCTTAGCTCTTGACCGCGCCGAGCGTCATCCCCTTGACGAAATACCGCTGCAGGAACGGATACACCATGATAATCGGGAGCGTAGCGACCATCGTGGCGGCCATTCGAATCGTATCGGGCGACACCGCCGCGCGCTTGGACGACTCGGCCAACTGCTGCGCTTCGTTCATCATCGAGCCCGTCTGGTATTGATTCAGAATTTTCACCAAAACGGCTTGCAGCGTCTTCAGTTCGGTCTTATATGTGAACACGTATGAGTCGAACCATGCATTCCAGTGCGAGATCGCGGTGAACAGCCCGATCGTGGCGAGCACCGGCAGCGAGAGCGGAAGAATGATCCGGAAGAAAATGTGCAAGTAATTCGCCCCGTCGATCTTGGCCGATTCGTCCAGCTCCTGCGGAATGCCTTGAATGAACGTGCGCACGATAATCATGTAAAACACGTTCATCATGCCCGGCAAGATAAAGACCATGAAGTGGTCGATCAGACCGAGACTTTTCAACACCATGTAATAAGGAATCAATCCGCCCGAGAAATACATCGTGAAAATGAAGTAGAGCGTAATCGGCCGGCTCCCGATCAGCTCCCGCTTGCTTACGGCGTAAGCCAGCATGCTGATGACGAGCACCGCCAGCGGCGTGCCGACCAGCGTGCGGGCGAGCGTCACCTTGAGGCCGTTCAAAATTTCGCCGTCGTTCAAGATTTGCCGGTAGCTCTCGAAGCTCAGCTCCCTCGGCCATAAATACAGCCCGCCTCGAATCGTGTCCTCCGCGCTGTTCAGCGAAATAATGAAGATGTTCCAGAACGGATAGAACGTGACGACGAAGACGAAGGCAATGAAGAGATACACCATCGACATGAATAGGAAATCGTTCTTGCGGCTGATCATGCGGCTTCCTCCCGTCCTTTTGCGTCAGAATAACGTGTCTTCCTTCATGCGCTTCGCCAGGGCGTTCACGGAGACGATCAAGACGAAGGCGACCACGGATTTAAACAACCCGACCGCGGCTCCGTACGAGAACATCCCGTTTTGCAGCCCGTATTTGTACGTGTACGTATCGATGACCTCGGCATAGTTCAGAATCGTATTGTTCTGAAGCAGGAACTGCTGGTCGAAGCCGGCGTTCAGAATGCCGCCCACCGCCAGGATGGCGAGAATGACGATCGTCGGACGCAAGGACGGCAGCGTAATGTGCAGCATCTGACGGAAGCGGCTCGCACCGTCCACCTTCGCGCCTTCGTACAGCTCCGGGTTGATCGCCGCGATCGCCGCCAAATACAGAATGGCGTTGAAGCCCATATCCTTCCACGTGTTGGACAAGGCGATGATCCACCAGAACATCGGTCCGTTCATCATGAACGCGATCGGCTCTTGGACGAGCCCGAGGCCCATCAGCACCTTGTTGACGACGCCGTCGCTCGCGAGCACGGTAATGACGATGTTGGCCGCGATGACCCAGGAGATGAAGTGCGGCATGTACGAGACCGTCTGGAACGCTTTCTTGAACCAGCTCCTCCCCATCTCGTTGATCATGAGCGCGAGGAGAATCGGCATCGGGAAGCCGAACAGCAGCGAGAGGAAGCTCTGCGCCAGCGTATTGCGCATGATCATGTAGAAGTCGCCGTTCACGAAGAAGTATTCGAACCAGTCGAATCCGACGAACTCGCTCCTCGCCAGCTGGGCGAAGAACGAACCGCCCGTCGGCGCGTAATTGATGAAGGCGATGTAGAGCCCGAACATCGGCGCGTACGAAAATAACAGCGTAACGATGAACGCGGGCAGCATCAGCAGATAGAGCAGCCGCTGCTCCTTGATCTTGGCCCATCGGTCCAGGGGGCGCTTGCGCGCGATCGCCGCCTCATGCGCGGAGGCGACTTGCTTCGTTCGAATGCTCATGTTAGGTACCTCCCGCGTCGTTGGACTTTGCTTCCCCATTATATCGGCCTCGGCTTCCGCCCTTCTATACAAGCATCCTCAGATTCATGCCCGAAAATGACGCACTTTCCCCGCATCCATTGTTGAGATGCGGCATTGCGCTTAGAATAGAAGCAGTCGTTGCAGGTGAAGGAAAGGGGATTCCGCGATGTACTCCATACTGTTGGTAGACGACGAGAAGCTGGAGCTGGAGACGTTGGAGCGGTACGTCGACTGGAACGCGATGGACATCTCCGTCGCGGGGACGGCCGCGAACGGCAAGGAGGCGCTCCAAGCGCTCGAGTCGTGCCGTCCCGATATCGTGCTGACCGACGTCCGCATGCCGATCATGGACGGCTTGGAATTCGCGCGCCGCGCCAGGCAACTGCGGAAGCAAGTCAAGATCGTATTCCTTAGCGGACATAACGAGTTTCAATATATTAAAGCGGCGCTGAACGTCGAGGCGGCCGGGTATCTGCTGAAGCCGATCGATCTCGAGGAACTCGAGGCGCTGATGGAGCGCGTGAAGCGCAAGTGCGAGGAGGACCGTCTCGCGGCGCAGGGCGAGGATTGGGCGGCGGAGAAGCTGCTGCTGCAGATGATCCGCGAGTCGGATCCGGCGCGGCTCAAGGAGAGAGCCGAGCAGCTGGCGATGCTGGCGAGCGGCTTGTCGGCCGGCGCCGAGCTGCTGACCGCGGCCGTGACGATCGACGCCGACGGCGGTACGGCGCCTCCGCCCGAATGGCTGCGGACGCTGCAGACCGAGCTGCAGGCGTCCTTCGCCAGATCGATCGTCGCGGAGCTCGCGCCGGGCGCGTACGCCGTCGCGTCGCAGGCGAAGCCCGGCATGCGCCTCGAAGCCGACCGCGCCTATTGGGAGGCGCTTAGGCGGCGGCTCGAGCCGCTCGCGGGCGACGGAGCGGCGCTCACCATCGGGCTCGGCGCGGTCGGACGCGGCATCGAACGGCTCCCGGAGTCGTATCGAACGGCCAAGCTCGCCAACGAGTACAAGTTCTATCTGGAGCCCGGCCGCGTCATCGTACCGGAAGACTGCGGTCCGCTCGCGCCGCTCGAGGCGGACGTCGAAGCGTACGCCGCCGAGCTGGTCGGGGCGGTCCGCCGCGGCGAGACGCCCGCGGCGGCGCCGCTGTTCGCTCTGCTGAGGGATCGGCGGATTCGACGCAACGAGGCGGGGCACGCCGCGATTCGGCTGCTGACCGCCGTCGAGCATGAATTTTCCGCGTTACTCGCCGGCGGTGACCAGGAGCTGCTGTTCGCCGACCATTGGAAGGAGCTGTCCGCTCTTACGTCGCTCGGCCGAATCGAGACGTACGTGCTCCGCTACGCGGAACGGGTCGCCTCGCTCATCAAGGAGCGCGATGCCGACCGCAGCCGGCAGGTCGCGGACCGGATCGTCCGGCTCATCGGCGAACGGTACCACCTTCCGCTGACCGTGGACGACATCGCGAAGGAAATTTATTTGTCTCCGAACTACATTCGGACATTATTCAAGGAGAAGACGGGCGAGACGATTCACGAATATTTGACCCGCATCCGGATGGGGCGCGCGGCCGAGCTGCTCAAGGATAAGTCGCTGAAGGTGCACGAGGTGTCCCATGCGGTCGGCTACGAGAACGTCTCGTATTTCTGCTCCGTTTTTTATAAACATAAGGGAAGCACGCCGAACGAGTACCGGAAGGCGTACACTTGAACCTAGACCGGAGTGAATGCCCATGACGCCGATCTCGGCCGCGCGGCGCCTCGTCGCGAGCGCGGCCAACCTGAAGCTGCGCGGCAAGCTGTTCGTCGTCTTCCTGTTCGCGTCGATTTTGCCGTTGCTGTTCTTCGTCTACTATTCGCACGCGACGCTCCGCGACGAGCTGACGAACCAGCAGTATGCGAACACGGCGGCGACCATCTCGCAGATCAATTCCAACCTCGAGAGCAAGCTGGACGCCTACGGCAAAATTTCGACGACGCTGTACCTCGACGACACGCTGCGCGCGTACTTGTCGCAGGATTACTCGGGCGACACGAGCCGGTTCGTCGACGCGTACGGCTATTTCAACAATACGATCAACAACGTGCTGACGACGAATCCGGACATCCATGCGCTGACGCTCTACGTGACGAACCAGACGATCCCGCTCGATCATATTTACATCCGGCGGCTGGACGAAACCTTCATGCGATCGCCCGAATACGAGGCGGTGAAGAACACGTACGGCAATATCCGGTTTTTGTCCAAGCGGCCGCGGCCGGACGCTCCGGCGACGCTGACGCTGACCCGGCTGCTCAATTCCGACAGCCTCAACTTTCCGTACGGCGTTCTGACGATGGATATTTTGGAGTCGGACATTTACTCGCTGATGGCCAAGGAGTCGGACGACAAGTCGATCTTCGTCGTCGACCGGGGCGGCGCGATCTTATCCGCGAAGGATAAGAGCATGCTCGGCGCTCGGCTCGATTCGTTCGTGGAGGACGGCTTCCAAGACGGCCGGGAAGGCAAGTACGACGGCACTTACGACGGCGAAAAGGTGTTCGTCGTCTACCGCACGACGTCCTACGGCTGGAAGACGGTAGTGCTCATCCCGTACCGCAACTTCATCGAGAACGCGCACGACGCCACGCGCCGCATTCTGCTCTTCGCGATCGGGAGCATCCTGCTGGCGACCTTGCTCATCTACGTGACCGCGCGGCTCATCACGAAGCGGGTGGAGCTCTTGCTCCGCATGATCCGCAAGGTGGAGCGCGAAGAGTTCGACGTCCGCGTCGACGCGCTCGGACGCGACGAGATCGGGCAGCTCGGCATCGCGTTCCGGAGCATGGCGAACCGGCTGGACAACCTGATCACGGAAGTGTATAAGAAGGAGATCGACAAGAAGGAAGCGGAGATGAACGTGCTGCAAGCCCAAATCAATCCGCACTTCCTCTACAACACGTTGGCGTCGATCTCTTCCCTCGCGCTGCGCAACGCGGATCCCCGGATGAACCGGATGGTGTCCGATCTGGCGAAGTTTTACCGCATCTCGCTGAACAAGGGGAAGAACGTCATCTCCGTCAGCGAAGAGCTGACGTTGACGAAGTATTACGTCGCGATTCAACGAATCCGGTTCGAGGGATTGCTGCGGATGCATTACGATATCGACGAGAGCGTGCATCCGTTCCCGATTCCGAAGCTGACGCTGCAGCCGTTCGTGGAAAATTGCATCAACCACGCGATTTGGGACGACCGCCGCGGCATCAATATCATCATCCGGGCGCGCCGCGAGGGAGGGGATATCGCGCTGATGGTCATCGACGACGGAGCCGGCTTCCGCCAGACGACGAACGCCTCCGATGCCGACGCCTCGGAGACGGGTCGGGTCGCGTCCGGCTACGGCATCGCCAACGTCGACAAGCGCATGAAGCTGATGTACGGCCCCTCGTACGGCGTCACCTTGTTCAGCAGGCCCGGCATCGGAACGTCCGTGCGGATCCGCATTCCAGGGTAACGTACCGCTTTCGACGCAACAGGCCTGCCGACCGCATACGGGGTATGCGGCGGCAGGCCTCTTCGCTTATTCCTTCGTTTCGATGACGAGCAGCTTCGACTGTCCGCCCTTCAGATCGATCGTCAGCTTCCCGTCCGTTACAAGATGCTGTTCCTGCGTCCACAGATCGATCGCGATCGTCCCGCTTGCGGGAATGTCGGCCCGCGCCAGCTCGATCGTCTTCGTCGCGGGATCGTTCGAGTAGTTGAATACGGCGATGGAATGCCGCTTCTTCTTCGACAGCGCGAACGCGTCGGCGGCCGCCGTTCCGGTATCCCCCTCGATCGGACGGAACGCTTCGCCCTCGAGCGCCACCTCGTTCACGCGCTCGTTCGTCAGCAGTTCTCTCATGTACTGCTGCGCGACGGGGTCGGCTACGTCGTCGGAGCCGAGGAACACCGTGCCCGAGATCGCCGCCGCGTTCACTCGAGACTGCGCGGCCTCGAAGGAGCCCCCTTTGGCGAGCGTCATATAGTCGGGATCCGTGTACGTATAGATCGTGCCGTTCTGCCACCAGCCGTACGTCAGGTTGTTCAGCTGGTACTCCGTCTTGGCGAGCGTCCCGTCGACGTCGCAGGAGATGCGTCTCGCGTGCGCGTATTGGCTCGGGAACAACGGCGCGATCGACGCGCTGATGAACATGCGCCCGTCGAGCGCCTCGTTGATGTGCGCCATCCCTTGGTTGTACGCTTCGATTCCCGTCTCCACGTTCGGGTCGTAATGCGCCCCTTCGAAGGAGCCGTGGCTGAGGAAGTCGATCTTGATGTATTCGAAGCCGTAGTCGAGGAATCGCTTGAAGTAATAGTCGATTCGCTGCTTCGCGCCCGGATGCGTCGGATCGACGGCGTAGGCGCCGTCCACCTTGGGCAGCGGGTTGCCGTCCGGATCGCGCAAAATAATATCCCCGTACGTATACTGTCCGTCCGTCCCTTCGACCGGCTGCTCCATATTGTCGCCCCAATAGACGAACGGGCCGTAGTAGATGCCAGCCTTCTGGCCGTTGTTCCGAATGACGGAGACGACGTCCTTCAGCTGCCGATCGGTCAGATTATCCCAATACGAATCCAAGTTAATGTAGACGTTGCCCTTGTTGGAGAAGCCTTCCTCCTGAAGGTTGTTCTTGTAAAAGTCCGACACGGCGACCACCTTGTCGTAGCTGAGCTTGCTGTCGTACGCGCCCCAGCTGTTCCAGCCGACCGGCACGCCCTTCGGCACGCCGCGCTCGAACTTCAATGGCGCGGCCACCGCCGCGTTCGCCCGCCCGTACGATTCGAGTCCGTCGCGGTAGTCGTCGTAGAAGCCGACGAACATCTGCGGCGACGTCACCGTCGTCCCCGACACTTCGCCGTGCGGCAGCGAATCGTGCGTGGACGCCTGCGACGCGAAGCCGCCGTACACCTTCAGTTTGTCGAGACGGTCGTTCGAGCCGCTCCAAGCGATACCCGTTTTCCAAAGGTCGTGCGTGACCGATCCGACGACGAGACCGTCGCGGCTCTCGTTGTCGTAGACGGCCGTTACTTCCGAGCTGATATAGTTGTTCGTATTCAGGCTCGTATTGATCGTGCGCGCCTGGTATCGGGACCACATATCGTTGTCGAACGGCGTAACCAGCACCCGATTGTCGCCGTACGCCCCGATATCGACCCCGCCCTTGGCGTTCAGGACGATCGGAGCCATCTCGTTCGTGCGCAGCTCGGCTGCGCCGGCGACCGACTGGCTCGCGAGGAAGTACGGCAGACCGTCGTAGATTTGATAAATTTGCTTCATGACGGGAAAGCCCTCTTGCCGGTTCTCGATCGCGAAACGGATGCCCTTGCCGTGTCCGTCCTTGATCCGCTCCACGTCGCTCAACGAGAACGCGTGCTCCTCGTAATCGCGGCTCTCCAGCAGCCCGTCCAGACGCACGGTGCTGAACACGCCTTTCGCGACCGTTCTCCCGTTCCACGCGTACGCCGCCAATCCGGACTCCGTATTGTACAAAATCCTATAGACGCCGTTCGTCGCCTGCAGGCCGCGCTCATAGGTTTCTACCACAATGGTGCCGAACGTCGCCGATTCCAGCTTCGCCCCCATCTCGCCGATGCCATCGACGGCTCCCGGATCTTCGCCCGGCGCTTCGACGGCGACGACCTCCAGCTTGTCGATGTCGGGCGACCATCCGCCGTTATCGTCCAACGTCACGACGTTCGCGCCCGCCCGCAGCTCCGCTTCGATCGAGAACGTTCCTACCGTATCCCAATCCGCCGTCGCCGGCGGCGTGTACGTCTCTTCCGCGCCTTCGTTCACCGTCACCGCGATCGGACGCGGATCGCCGGAAATGTAGGACAGCTTCAACAGGTAGACGCCGTCCGTCGGCGCGGCGACGCCGTTGAAGCGCAAGGAGGAGCCTCCCCATAGATCTCCGACCTTGCTGCCGCCCGAGCAGCCGCTCGACGCTTTGCACGCGCGGACGCCGGCATTCCCGGTTAACGTATTGACGGGATCCTCCGCTTCGTAGACATCGCCGGACGGCTCGCCCGGCGGCTCCTCGCCGGGATCCGTACCCGGCTCCCGGCTCCATTCCAGATCGATTCGATCGATATCCGGCGCGTAGCCTCCCCCGTCGTCGAACAGAATGCTATTCGCGCCCTGCGCCAGCTCGATCTCGAGCTCGTACGATCCGAGGGTGCTCCAGCTCCCTGTGGACGGCAGATCGAACCGGTCGCCCGGCGCGCCGTTCGCGCCGATCGCGACCGACCGCGGATCGCCCGAAATATAACGCACGGTCATCGTATAAATTCCCGCTTCCGGTACGACGACATCCTGGAAGCGGAGGGTGGAGCCGCCCCACAGATTGCCGACGATCCGGCCTCCGGAGCATCCCGCGGCCGGATCGCAGTCGTTCACCGTCGCTTTGCCGGTCAATGCGTTCGCCTCCGCCTCCGCTTCGAACGTCAACGCGACCGATTCGTCCTCCGCGACGGCGGCCGGCGCGCGCGCCGTCAGCTGCAGCAAGAGGACGGCGGCGAGCAGCCCGTGCAGCCACCTGTTCCTAAAAATAGCTCTTATCATAGTCTCCTCCTTAAGGGATAGTCTGGCATTGCGCCTGCCCTCCTCAAGTGTATAAGTCGGAAGGAGCTCCCTTCTATCCAAGAAAGTTACGATTCGTACCCCAAAGCTTCGGACTTCCGGCAGAAAACGACGAAAGCCCGCGCCATCCCGGCACGAGCCCCGCAAATGCTTGATTAATAGATTTTCCGACCGCGCGCGTCCGGAATCCCCGACTTCCTGTAGAAGTACGTGTTAATCTGATCCCGCCACTCCTTGGCGTGCTCCGCCTGATGAACGAATCGTTCGCGCGCCTCCCGGAACGTCGCTTCCGGGACGGCGCCTTGCAGCGTATCCCACTGCGCGAGCAGCTCGGCCGCGCGGTCCGCTCCTTCGAAATGCGTATCGTAAATATGCTGAATGACCGTCTTGCCCGACGCAAGCGGATGCGTATACGGCACATGATGGAAAAATAAGAGCAGCTCGTCGGGACACTCCGTCAGCGATTCGTATCGGTCGGATTGCGGCGAGCGGTACTGGCTCGTATACCCCGAGCCGGAAGCGACCGTGCGATCCACGCCGATCCCCCGGCAATCCGCGAAATGATACGTTCCCCACTTCGCGTATTCGTACCCGTCCACGTTCGGACCGTAATGGTGGTTCGGGTTCACCATCCATCCGACGCCGAGCGGCGCCGTGTAAGATTCGTAAATGTTCCAGGACTGGAGCAGCATGTCGAGAACGACCTCCATCACCCGCGGGTCGCCGCCGAAGGTCATGCGGATCCATTCGCGCGCGATGTCGTCCGCCGCGGCGCGGGGACTCCAGGCCAGTCTGCCGAAGCCGTAGAGGTTCGCCTGCGCCAGCGGATGTCCGGTCCAATTCGGGTCGTCCCCGATATTGGACACGGCCGCCATCCCGCCGAGCGGCCGATCGAACAGCGCCCCGCTCGCCGCCTCGCTTGCGAGGGAGCCTTCGCCCCGAGCGTACGTGTCGAAGTCGAGCGCTTCCTTCCATTGCGGGACGAGGTAACATAAGTGCCGCTGCTGCCCGGTATACTCCTGCGTAATTTGCAGCTCCATCAGTTGATTCGTGTTCGTCATGCCGCCGATTAGCGGCGATACCGGCTCGCGGACTTGGAAATCCATCGGTCCGTTCTTGATCTGCAGCACGACGTTGTCCCGGAACCGACCGTCCAACGGCTTGAAGTGATCGTAGGCGGCGCGGGCTCGGTCCGTCTTTCGGTCTCGCCAATCCTGCAGGCAGTTATAGACGAAGCAGCGCCAGACGACGATCCCGCCGTGCGGCGCGAGCGCGTCGGCCAGCATGTTCGCTCCGTCCGCATGATTCCTGCCGTAGGTGAACGGCCCCGGCCGGAATTCCGAATCCGCCTTGACCACGAAGCCGCCGAAATCCGGAACGTACCGGTAGATCGTCTCGGCTCGGTCCGCCCACCAATTCGCGACCTCCGAATCGAGCGGATCCGCGGTGGCAAGACCCCCGAGCTCGATGGGCGCGGCATAATTGACGCTCAGGAACAGCCGAACGCCGTACGATCGGAAGACGTCCGCGACGCGCGCCGCGTCCGGGAGGAAGTCTTCCGCTATCAGCCGCGTCTCCGTCTTGTGCACGTTCACGTTATTGATCGAGACGGCGTTAAGGCCGACGGACGCAAGCAGCCGCGCATAGTCCCGGATCCGGGACAAGTCTTCGATGAACCGACCGTCTCGGAAGAAGATCGATCGACCCGCGTACCCGCGCTCGACGCTTCCGTCCATATTGTCCCAATGGTTGATCATCCGCAGCCGATTCGCGGGGCCGTCGGTCACGTCCAAGCGTTCGATCGACGCTCCGGTCCGGAGCAGCTTCAGGAAGCGGAACGCCGCATACAACACGCCTCGCTCCGTATTCGCGGCCAGCACGATCGGACCGCCGACCGATCGACGAATCACGTAGCCTTCCTCGCCGAGCCGACCGCCGTCCGCCCCTAGGCTCTTCGCATCGAGCCGGGGATCGCTGCCGAGCGTCCCCGCCACGATCGAAGCGTCCTCGGCGGACGCCGACGCCGGCGCCGTCCCGAGCAACGCGCGCAGTCCGTCGGTCAGCTCTCGCCGCGCGGCATCCAGCACCGCCGAAGCGTCCGTCATGGCGATGGAGGCGCAAGCGCGCAAATACGACTGCCGCAGCGGGTCGTCTTCGACCGCGCGGTATCGGAGCCAGCAAGCATACGCTTCCTCATACGTTTGGTCTTGCATGCAAGATCGTCCTCCCGGGAACCTATGATTTGCTACAACAGTTGAAGCGTCTGCCGGCCGGAGGCGAAGCGAACCGGCACGTCGGGGCAAGCCGCTTGCAGCCGCGCCGCCAGCCGCCGCATGCCCGGCTCCTCGCTCGCCGCGTGACCGATAAGGAGGAACGCCTTCTTCCTGCCTTGATGCAGCGCGTCGCTTACGTACTCCGGCGTCTCCCATTCGGGCCCTTCGCCGGCGACGACGGCGTCGACCTCGCGGAGCAGAGGGATCGCCGCGGCGCCGCCGCCCCGGTATCCGACCGTCACGCCGATCCGGGCGCAAGGGGCGTCCGGGTCGCCGGCGACGCGGACATAGGGGAGGCTAAGCTTTTCCTTCAGCAACGCCGCAAGCGAACGAAGTTCGAAGGGCGGGAGCCGGACGATGCTGGCTTCCGGTCGAATGTCCTCGACGCAGGACTCCCATCCGAGCGCCTCGACGAGACCCGCCGCGATCTCGTCCGGCCGGCGACGATGCATGCCGTCGTGATACCGGTACACGACGAGCCCCGCGCCGGCGATCCAAGCTTGCTTCGCCGACCATACGGGATCCTCGTCCCGCAGCAAAGACGCGTTGGAATGATGGCTGTAATCGATCCCTTCGTGCGTAATGACCAGATTGGCGCCAAGGGCGACGGCTTGCTCCAGCACGGCTTGCGAAGCCAGGAACGCGGTGACGACGCCCGTTACGATCGTATTCGGCGCCCCCGCCACGAAGCCGTCGACCGTCGCCCCGGATCCCGCCCCCGACGACGTCGGCGGCTGCACATACCTCTCGATGAACTGACCTGCCGTTACGGACCGGGACATATCGGCCGCCTCCCTACACGCCGGAATAGGCCATGAAGCCGCCGTCGATCGGGATCGTCACGCCGGTCACGAAGCCCGACTGCTCCGGATCGATCAGCCAGAGGAGGACGCCGAGCAAGTCTTCCGGCTTGCCGAAGCGCTTCATCGGCGTATGCGCAATGATCTTATGCGCCCGCTCGGTCAGGCCGCCGTCCGGCTCGGTGAGCAGATTCCGGTTTTGCTCCGTCAAGAAGAAGCCGGGCGCGATCGCGTTCACTCGAATGCCGACGTCCGCCAGGTGAACGGCCAGCCATTGCGTGAAGTTGTCGATTCCCGCTTTCGCCGCGCTGTAGGCGGGCACCTTGGTCATCGGACTCGGCGCGCTCATGGAAGACATATTGATCACCGTACAGCCTTCCCGTCCGAGCATCCGTCTCGCGAACGTCTGCGTAGCGATCAGGGTGCCGAGAATATTTAAGTTGAACACGAAGCTGAATCCTTCCGGACTCAGATCGAAAAAGCTCCGCATCCCCGCTCGCCCCAAGTCCTCGAGCTTCAGCGTTTCCTTCGTCGTCGTTCCATCCGGATGGTTGCCGCCGGCCCCGTTAATCAAAATATCGCACGGCCCGAACGTCCGGAACACTTCTTCCTCCGCCGCGGCTACGCTGGAGGCGTCCAACACGTCGCAGGCGATCGCCACCGCCTCCCCGCCCGCGGCCCGAATCCGTTCCGCGACGGCGGCGCCGTTCTCCGCCTTGCGGTTCAGAACGGCCACCTTCGCGCCTTGCCGGCCCAGCTCGACGGCCATGGCGCCGCACAATACGCCGCTGCCGCCGGTGACGACCGCGACTTTGCCCTTCAAGCGCTCATTGATCTGCAGCATGGCAATGCCGCCTCCCTTCGTTCCGGCGTTCCAGAGCGTCCCAGAGACCCCAGAGATACATAATGCCCATGGCGCGGTCGTACAGCCCGTACCCGGGACGGCACTGCTCGCCCCATAGATGCCTGCCGTGATCCGGTCTCGCATATCCCGCGAAGCCGACGTCGTGATACGCCTGCACGATGCCGGCGATATCGACCGTTCCGTCGGACGTCCGATGCGACGTCTCGATGAAGTCGCCGTTCTCGTAGACGCGCACGTTCCGAATATGGGCGAACGGAATGCGATCCGCGAACTCGCGAATCATCGCCGGTATGTCGTTCGCCGGATCGGCGCCGAGCGACCCGCTGCACAGGGTGACCCCGTTCGCCGGACGGTCCACCAGCTTCAGCAGTCTCCGGATATTGGCCCGACCGGTTACGATACGCGGCAGACCGAAGACGGACCAAGGCGGGTCGTCCGGATGGACCGCCATGCGAATCCCGCTCCGTTCGGCAACCGGAACGACCTCTTCCAAGAAAAACTGCAAGTTGCTCCACAGCCGCTCTTCGGTAACGTCCCGGTAGGCGAGAAACAGCTCCGACAGCGCTTCCAACCGCTGCGGCTCCCAGCCGGGAATCGTGAACTTCGGATGGTTCGCGATCTTGCGCACCAGCTCCGGCGGATCCATGTTTTGCAACAAGCTCTTCTCGTAGAACAGCGCCGTGGAGCCGTCTTCCAGCTCCCGATACAGCTCGGTCCGGATCCAGTCGAAGACGGGCATGAAGTTGTAGCAAATCACCTTGACGCCGACGCGGCCCAGCTTCTCGACCGTCCTCTTGTAGTTTTCTATGTACCGATCCCGCGACGGCAAGCCGAGCTTGATCGACTCATGCACGTTGACGCTTTCCACGACGTCGATATGGAAGCCGTGGGCTTCCGCCTGGAGCCGAACGGCTTCGATCTTCTCCGTCGGCCATTCCTCCCCGACGGGCACGTCGTGCAGCGCCCAGACGATCCCTTCTACGCCGGGAATTTGCCGGATATGCGCCAACGGCACTTGGTCGTTGCCTTCGCCGAACCAACGAAACACCATTTTCATACCGTCATCCCGCCTTCTCATCGGGGCTTGAAGAAGCCCTCGAATTTTCGCACCAACGCCTCTTGGTCCTGAAGGATCAAGGTCACATGCTCCTTCATGATCCGCTCCGCCTCGTCGGGGTTTCTGCCGGAGATGGCCTCGACGATCGCTCGATGCTGCGCGACGATCGTGCTCCAATTAAACTCCGAAGCGAGACTCAGCATGCGAATCCGGCTCAGATGGGCGTTCATCGCGTTCACGATTTTCCACGTGCGCTCCTTGCCGCCGCCCGCGAATAACGTCTCGTGAAACTGGATATCCAGCCCGAACAGCTTGGCGTAATTTTTCTCCCCTACGAATTTCTCGAAGAGAAGGACGTTCATCTCCAGCTGCACGAGATGATCGGACGCGAACCGTTCGCAGGCCGCTCTCGCGACGGCGGGCTCGAGCTGCTCCCGAACGAAGCGAGCCTCCTCCACCTGGTCCAAGTCGATCAAGGAGACGTAGGTGCCGCGCTGCGGCAGCACCTCGAGCAGCTGTTCTTGGGAAAGACGCGCGAGCGCTTCCCGAATCGGGGTTCGGCTGATGCGCAGCTTGGCCGCGAGTTCGTTTTCCGAGAGGGGCTGCCCCGGTTTCAGCTTCAAGCGTATGATGTTGTCTCGCAGCATGTCGTACACATAGTCGCGGGCCGACTGCCGCGGGTCCGGCTTGCTCAGCTCGAGGTCGAGCATAGGAATACCTCCGATAGGTTGCTCTTCGTACCTGAGCACAGCATAACATGTTCTCCGCATACTTGTATACAAGTAATACAAGAATATTCGAACAAAACCTATCCACGCTCGAAACGGAACCAATCGAAGTCGAATCGGCTGCCCGGCAGGAAGATGAACGTCACTTGCCGCAGCCCCGATACCTTCTCCATATCGAACGCGCGCTCCTCGTATCCGTCGGATTTCTCGAACTCCACGAGCCGGCTGCTCTCCCCGTCCGTGCCGGAGAACCGGATATGAATGGTGTTCTCGATCGGCGACCTCCCTCGAACGATCAGCTTCGACGCGCCTTCGGCCGCGAAGTCCATCCCGTGGAACTCCAGCGAGACGTTATTGCCGATCCCTTCGACGCGACGGCCGACGACGGCGAACGCATCGCCGTACATCCGGTCGCAGTCGGCCGCCTGGTTGCGTTCGAACGCCCGGCTCTGCCGTTCGAAGGAGAAGCCCTTGATATGCACCTTCCGCCGAAGCGCGAAGCAGATCGACGTCACGCCGCGAAGCCGCTTCGTCAGCCGATATGTCTCCTCCTGATACACATTCCACTTGGACGGCTTCTGGTAGACGACGTCCGCCACCAGGACGCTGCCCGCTTCGTCCGGCATCCCTTCCCAGATTTGCAGCGCGTACGGTTCGCTCGTAAGCGCGAAGATCGGGATCGTCAACGTATCGGAGCCGTACGGCCCGAAGTCGATGCCGCGAAAGCCGACAAGCGTCTCCCCGTCTCGGCTCGTCGCGACGCCCCGTTCGTTGCCGTTCCCGACCTCCCCCTTGGCGTAATCGTACAATCCCGCCGAGATAAATCCGTACGGATCCTTGTAAGCCGTCCCGAGCCCCGTGGCCGTGAACTCCAGCTGCGAGATCAGCTTCGTCTTGTCCGTGCCGTTCTTGCTCGTGCAGCGCAGACGGAACGCTCCGTCGCCGAGCGCGGTCACCTTCGCCCGCAGCCCGGCCGCCTCGACCGAAGCGAGGTTCGAGTCGATGCCTTCGTCCGTGACGACGCGCCATTCGACGTCCCGATCCGTCGCATTGTCCGGCCGCAGCGTCGCTTGGACGACGATCTCCCGTACGGACGGATCGAAGCTTCGGCCCGATTCGCTGACGAGTTCGATCTTGCGAACCGGAATTTCGTCCAAGCGCCCCGTCGCGCACGGCAGATCCCGGTTGCTCGTCTGCGCCGAAACCCCTGCCGGCGCGCCGCCCTTCGCCGCATGGGAATCGAATTCCAATAGGGCGGACGGCATGCCCGCCGACGACACCTCGACGCGAACGCGTCCCGGGGACAGCGTCGCCCCGACGATCGCCATCAGCTTGCCGCTGAACAATCTTCTGCTGAGTCCCTTATACGGGTCGAAATCCGTGCTGTCTCCGTTATCGAGACCCAGCAGTCGGCCCGCCCCCGAGACCTCGACGCGGACCCGGTTGTTGGCGTTCTCGACCGGACGGCCGTCTTCGTCCTCCATGCCGATCTCCAAAAACATCAGGTCGGCGCCGTCCGCCGTCAGCGCTTCTTTATCCGCCTCCAAGCGAATCCGCTTCGCGTCCCCGAAGGACGCCCTGACGTCGGTCGCGATGACGTCGCCCGCTTCGTCGTACGCGACGGCCTTGATTTCCCCCTCCGCATAAGGAAGCTTCCACCAGCCGACGAGCTGCGTCCCGCGTTCGCGGTCGAGGTTCATCGCGCCGACCGACGCGCCATTGAAAAACAACTCGATCCTAGGCGCGTTCGAGCAGACGCGGACGTCGATCCGCTGCCCGCCGTTGAAATCCCAATACGGGAAAACATGAACCATCGGGTTCGTCCGGTAATCCGTCCAAGCGGCTTGATAGATATAATACGAATCTTTTTTGAACGTAGCCGTATCGAGCTGGCCGAAGTAAGCATTCTTGGTATGATACGGCGTCGGTTCGCCGATATAATCGAAGCCGGTCCATAAAAATTGTCCTAAAGAGAACGGCGTATCCCGCTCCGCCAGGATGCAAGCTTCCGCGGATTTCGCGCCCCAGCTCGTCGAGCTGTTTCCGAGCGCGGAGCATTGCTCGTCGTCGTCGGCCAGAATCGACGTCTCGAACGGAAAATGGTAGACGCCCCGGCTTTGTACGATCGAAGCGGTCTCGCTGCCGTAGATGATCCAATCCGGGTGCTCTTCATGGTGCTTCCGGTAATACTTTTCCGCATAATTATAGCCGGCCAGCTTGACGAGGTCGGCGCACTTCTGCGCAGGTTCCCAAGGCATATAGTTGGACCCGATCGTGACCCGCGCATTCCGCTTCGGATCGAACTCGAGCACATATTCCATAAGCATTCGCGTAACGTCTTGCCCTCGCTCGTCCGCATGCGTGTCGTAGATTTCGTTCCCGATGCTCCACATGAGGAGGCTCGGGTGATTGCGGTCCCGAAGCACCCAGCTCCTCACGTCGCGATAGGCCCAACCCTTGAAGAATCTTGCGTAATCGTACGGCGTCTTGGATCGCTCCCACATATCGAACGCTTCCGACACGACGAACAGCCCCATCTCGTCCGCCAGATCCATCAGCTGCGGCGCCGGCATGTTATGCGCCGTACGGATTGCGTTCACGCCCATCTCCTTCAGCAGCCGGAACCGTCTTCGCAGCGCGTGGACGTTGAACGCCGCACCCAAGGCGCCAAGATCGTGATGCTCGCATACGCCGTTCAGCTTCAGCTTCTTCCCGTTGACCCGCAGCCCCTGCTCCGGATCGAAGACGACGTCCCGGAAGCCGATCGACCGCTCGCTTGTCTCCAGCAGCTCCCCGCTTCGCTCCAACCGCGTGACCAACCGGTACAAATTCGGCTCCTCCGGACTCCACAGCAGCGGCTTCTCCACCGACAACCGGGCGCGTCCCTTCGCTTCCCGCCCGGAGGCGAGAAGCATCGTCTCCGACGCTTCCGCGATCGTGCGGCCTCGATCGACGATGCGGTGCACGAGAGTGACGTCACCCGCGAGACGCACATCCGTATCGACCTCCACCGACCATGCGTCGCTTCCGTCGACCGGCGGCCGGCTCGACACATAGACCCCGTCGGTGACGATATGGTCGTCGCCTCGCGTCTTCAGCCAGACGTTCCGATAGATGCCTGCCCCGGAATACCATCGGCTGTTCGGACTTTGGTGCACGACCTTCACGAGGATGTCGTTCGCGCCTTCGACGACGGCGTCCGAGATGTCGTGCTCGAAGGAGGAGTAGCCATACTTCCACTCGCCCGCGAGCCGTCCGTTGACGTATACGGAGCTATCCATGTACACGCCTTCGAAATAGAGCAGAAGCCGCCGTCCTCGGCCGCCGTCTTCCGCCGTCCGGACGAGTCGCTTCCGATACCAGCCTATCCCGTTCTCGTATAGCGCGGATGGGTTATCAATCAACCAATCATGGGGAAGATCCACCGGTTCGAAGCGCAGCCCGGCGGGATCGGCGACGTCCAGACCGCTCCTTGCGAATGCCCAGCCGTCGTTGAACGGCTCTGTCGTATTCATGGTCGATGCGCCCGCTTTCGCCATTAATTTAGAATGAAAGGCCAGGCGCTCGCGCCCGGCCCATGTTCGAGTCAATCCCCTAACAAACTCTTCGTCTTCTGGAAAATGTCGTTCGCCATATCCGCATATCGCGCGCTGCCGTTGGCCTCCGCTTGCGCCGTATACTGGCCCCAGTTATCTAGGCTTTCTTGACCGGTAATGAACTTGAGCGTCATCGTCTTGACATAATCCATGAGCGGCGTCTTGATCAGATTCATCTGCTCGGTCTCTTCCGGCGTCGCCATGATCGGCGGCTGCAGCTTGCGCGGCTCGCGCGTCGTCAAGATCCGATTGACGTAGTCCTTCTCGCCTTCGGACATCTTGGACATCTTCAGCTTGGAGGTGCCGCCGTAAGCGAACACGCCGCCGGCGAAGCCGAAGTCGGCGTTCAGCTGCTTCGTCGCGCCTTCGTTCAAGCCGTTGTAGTAGATGTCTTGATTGAGCACGATATTGCCTTCCGCGTCGACCGTATACGTCTCTCCTTCGACGCCCCAGAGGCTGAGCGTCTGCCCTTCGTTGGAATACCAGAGCCAGTCGACGAAGCGAAGCATCTGGATAAAGCCTTCCTCGCCCAGGTCGTCAAGCGCGTTCCGGCTGATCATGATGCCGTTCTCCAGACGCGAGGTTTCGACTTGAAGCTTCCCTTTCGGGCCGCCCGGCGGCGTAATCATGTACAGTTCGGCTTCCGGAGCCTGCATCTTGGACTTGTAATTCGACAGCAACTGGTAGTTTCCGTTCATTACGAAGGTGTCGCCCTTGAAAAACTTGGCGTTGGCGACTTCGTCCTCCTGGGTGAACGATTCGGGATCCATGACGCCGTCGGCGAGTAAGCGGTTGAAGTAGGTCAGGTACGCCTTGAAATCCTCCGACGCATCGGCGAATATGAATTGCTGCTTCTCGTGGTCGAAGGTCAACCCGTTGGAGAGACCCCATCCTCCGGTAACGCCGTATTGGACGGCCGCGATGTTCAACGTCGATTCGCCTTTGAATTGATCGGAAAACACGTAAGGCGCGCCGGTAAATTCCTTCACCTTCTTCATCGCTTCCGCGAACGACTCGTACGTCCAATTCGCCTGCTCCGCTTCGACGTCGATGCCCGCCGCTTCGAAGACGTCCTTGCGGATGATATAGGAATATCCGCCGCCGTTCGCCTCCCACATGCCCGGAAGGACGTAATACTTGCCGTCTTCCTTCAGCTTCGCCTTCAAGTCCTCTTCCATGCCCCACGCTTTCACGGCCTTCATATAGTTCGGCATGTATTGGACCCAATCGCTGACCGGCACGATTTGGCCGGATGCGACGAAGGCGGATTCGTCGTACGTCTTCGGAATGATATACGGCGCATCGCCGCTGTTGACCAACAGAGACTTCTGATTTTCGTATTCCGTTCGCGCCGTGATCGACAAGTCGAAGGTGACGTTCGACTTCTCTTGAATGGCGCTCCACAGCCGCCAATCTTCTTTGTAGGGGTAGCCCTCATGATCGCTGTACATCATGGAGTAGGTCACCGGCTCGTTGGAGCGGAACGTCTGGTCCTCCCCGAAGACGTAATCCGCAATCGCCGTCGCCGGTTCGTCTTTGCCGCCCGCCTCCGCCGGCGGAGCGGGCGATTCCCCGTTCGAAGAAGCGCCTGCGCCCCCGGACTGCGAATTGCAGGCCGACAGGATCGCGACCGTCACCGCCAGCGTCATGAGTAACGCTGCTTTGCTAAACCTTTCCATACCCGTGCCTCCCTTGATTTCTATTGCGTTGATGTATATAACGAAGCGGCGCCGCCCCTCCGGTTATACCGATTACCCCTTCACGGCGCCGATCATCATCCCTTGCACGAAATACTTCTGGACGAACGGGTATACGCAGATGATCGGCAGCGAGGTAAGCACCATGGCGGTCGACTTGACGCTGGCCGCGATCTGGGCGGCTTGATCGGACGATGCCCCGATCTCGGCGGGGCTGACCGCGTTATCGATGATTTGCTTCAAATACAAAGCGATCGGCCACTTCTCCTTCGATTGCAGGAAGAGCGACGGCCCGAACCAGTTGTTCCACATCCCGACCATGACGAACAACGTAATCGTGGCCAGGATCGGCTTCGACAGCGGCAGCACGATCTTCGTAAAGATGCCGAAGACGTCCAGACCGTCGACGCGAGCCGCTTCTTCGAGCTCGTTCGGGAGACTCGCGAAGAACGTCTTCATCAGGATGACGTTGAAGGCGCTGATCGCTCCGGGAATGACGATCGCCCATATCGTATCCCGCATGCCGAGCGTCTTCGCGACCAAAATATAGTTCGGGATGAGGCCGCCGCCGAAATACATCGTAAACAGCACGAACGGGATGAGAAATTTGTTCAGCCGCAGCCGTTCTTTGGAAAGCGGATACGACATGACGGCCGTGGCCGCGACGGCGATGCACGTGCCGACGACGGAGTACAAAATCGTGTTGCCGTAGTAACGGAAGAAGTCCGGTTTGCTCAGAATGACCTCGTACGTCTTGGTCGTGAAGTCGACGGGCCACACCGACACCTTCCCCGCGTAGATCGCGGCTTCCGAGCTGAAGGACTGCGCCACGAGGTAAAGGAACGGATATAATGTAAAGCAGACGACGAGGAGCATGACGATACCGTTGACGAGATTGAATAGGCTGAAGGACGATGGCGTTTTCACATCGAATCTCCTCTCTACCATAGGCTGGCTTTCGTCGTCCGTTTGGAAATTTCGTTCGCGATCGTCACGAGGATGAGGCCGATGACGCCCTCGAACAACCCGACCGCGGTCGCGTAGCTGAAGTTGCCGCCGGTAATGCCCATCCGGTATACGTAGGTGGAGATGACATCCGCCGTTTCGTACGTAAGCGGATTGTACAGAAGCAGGATTTTCTCGAAATTCGAGCCCAAGATGTTGCCGATGTCGAGAATCAGCAGCACCATGACCGTCGGCAGAATACCGGGAATCGTCACGTGCCAAGCCAAGCGGAACCGGCTCGCGCCGTCGATTTTCGCAGCTTCGTAGAGCCCTGTATTGATTCCGGTCATGGCGGCCAAATACAGAATCGTCCCCCATCCGAGCGCTTGCCAGATGCCCGAGGCGACGTAAATCGTCGGAAACCATTCCGGAAGCGAGATGAACGATATTTTCTCGTATCCGAGCCACGTCAGGAAGGCGTTGATCGGTCCGGTTACGCTCACCATCTCCTTGACCATCCCGGCCACGATGACCATCGAGATGAAATGAGGCAGATAAGATACCGTCTGGATGAATTTCTTCCACTTCATCCTTACCAGCTCGTTGAGAAGGAGCGCGAAGACGAGCGTCAGCGGAAATCGGACCGCGAGATAACTGACGCTCAAGCTTAGATCGTTGAAGAACGCTCTCCAGAACGTCGGGTCTTTCGTAAACATCTCGAAATACTGGAATCCGACCCACTCCGAACCGAAGATGTTCGGCCCGCCCCGATATTTTCGGAAAGCAATGACGTTGCCGACCATGGGAGCGTATTTAAAAATGACGAAGTAGATAACCGGAAGGATCAGGAACGAATACAGCTTCCATTCCTTCCGAACGTGTTTCCAAAGCGGGCCCGCATCCGCGGCCTTCTTCTCTGCATGAGCTCCCATGACGTCGTCCCTTCCATACGGAAATTTGCCCTTGCCGCGACTCGGACGCCGCCGCCCCGTCGCCCCGTCGCCCCCTCACTGTAGTCGGATCGGGTATCTCCATCAATGTGCAATAACGAAAATGATGTACAGTTGCGCAAAAAACGGGGGCGCCAACTTGAAACCAATGAACATTTTCGCAAAAAAAGACGACCTCCGATATTTCGGAGGTCATCTGCTCAAATAACGTCGATATGCCGCTTGTTTAATTTCCAACACGCGTTCGATGCCCAGCCGCTTCAGCTGCTCCGCCATCTCGTCGTAAGCGCTGATCGGATCCACGCCGAGAATGATGCGGAGCTCCGCGTCTTTCGCGTACGCGTCGATCGCATCCATCAGCGCCGAAAGCTCGCCCGCTTCTTCCGCCGTCGGCGTGATCGGCGGCAGCAAGTATTCCTCGTGCTCCGTAGCTCCCCACACGTCCGGAGCTCGATTCGTCTCCTCGAACTTCCACTTCAACCGCGAATCGCGTTGAATCATCGGGAAGTTCGTCTGGTGCGCGTATTGGAGCATGACTTGGTCGCCCGATAACCCGTCGGGATTGTCCTCGACGAAAGCCGTATATTTCGGTTCCTCGTTCTCCATCGTGTACGTCACGCCTTCGATACCGAACGTGTTCAGCATGCTGCCTTCTTCCGAATACGCGTAATCCAGCCAGCGCGCCGCCGCCTCCAGATGCTTCGTCGTCGCCTTGATCGCGGCCGAGCTCGTGCCGGCGTACGCGTTATCGAGCTGCCCGAATTTCGGAATTTGCCCTTCGAGCAGCGTCGGGTAAGGAGCCGCCACATACCTTGCTTCCGAGTCGTTCGCGAGCGACGCCAGGTTATACTTTTCGACATAAGCGTGCCATCCGATCGTCGCCCCGCTCGTCCCCGTCGTCAGCTTCTTGTCCACGGTCTCCAGGTCCAGCACGGCGAAGTCTTTATCGATCAACCCCTCCCGGTACCACTTGCTCATCGTCTCCAAATAGTCCCGATACCCGGGCTCGAGGTAACCGTACTTCACGACCCCGTCCTCCGCGTAGAAGTTAGCCATTACGCCGAACGCTCCCGCGAAGCCCGCCGTTCGTTCGCCAAGGAACAACGTTCGGAACGTGAGCGGCGCCGTCGCGCCCTTCTTCTCTTTGAACGCCTTGAGCGCTTCGTACCACTCGTCGATCGTCGTCGGTACGGAGAGGCCCAAGTCGTCGAGCCAATCCTTGCGAACGATCGGCCCGCCATAGACCCGGCCCGCCTCCGATCGGATGAACGGGAACGCGTAATACACGCCGCTGTCCGTCTTCACCATCTTATCGATTTCCGGGTTTTCCTCGAGTACGCGCTTGAAGTTCGGAGCGTATCGGTCGATCACGTCGTTGAGCGGCAGGATGTAGCCTTGTTCGATCGCCTTCTCGGGACCGCCGGGGTACTGCAGCCAATTGTTCAGGAAGATGTCCGGCATATTGCCGGAAGCCAGCAGGTATTGAAATTTATCGTCCCGCATCGGAACGCCGCCGAGATGGTCGATCGGGATGCCGGTTCGACGCTCGTATTCTACGTCGATCGCGCCTCGGTTCGGCGTTCCCATATCCGCGAATTCCGTCATGAGCGTCAGCTCGGGCGCGTCCGGCATCGGATAAGCGAACGGCTTCGCCGCCGAATCGGTCCCTCGGCTTTCCGCGTATTCGGACGACGGCCCCTTCCCGCCGCCTCCTCCGCCGAAGCATCCGGATATCAACGCGACTAGAGCCGCCGCGACGATCCAGCTTTTCCCCGTCCGACCGAATATTCGCGCTTCCATGGCCAGTTCTCTCCTTTCGCTAGCCGTCCGTTCCCGGCGTCCGTCATTGGATCGTCTTGTACTTCCCGGGCGTGATTCCTTCGTACTTCTTGAAGACCCGGATGAAGGCGTGGCCGCTGGCGAAGCCGACCCGCTCCGCCGTATCGTCGATGTGCGCCCCTTCCGCCAGCAACGCCTTGGCCGCTTCCACCCGGGTCTGGCTAATAAAATCGTGCAGCCCTTGCCCCGTCTGCTCGCGGAACAATCGCGACACGTACTGCGGCGTTAGGCGGAACGTATCCCCGATCATCGACACGCTCAGATTTTTGTCGCTATAGGTCTCCTTCACGAAAGCCGCGACCTTCTCCCCGATGCCCGCGTTCGTCTGGACGCTCTGCTTCGCCCGGAGCACGCCGCCGACCCGATCGAACAGTTCATGCAGCTCCTGATGGAACTCCGCCTTCGTCGCGCAGGACAACAGGCGCTTCAGCGGACGCCATTCGTCCCAGGCGATGCTCGCCTGCTCTTGATCGGGGATCGACTTGATCAGCGTCGTCGCTACGTCCAGCAGGACGCACTTCGCGATTTCCAACGACGTCTGGCGTTGGAAAGCTTGTTGGACGACGTCGTCGATCATGCGTCTCGCCTTTTCGAACTGTTCCGCCTTCATGCAATTGATGAGAATGATCTGGTCGTTCACGGTGAAGAAATAACTGCTTTCGCTCGGCTTCACGTCTCCGTACCAGATCAATCCGCCTTCCCCGAGCACCATGCGGTACTCTTGGGCTTCCAACGCTTGCAGGAACGCTTGGTGCACGCCGTCCAAGCCGGTCTGAAGCTCGCTGCCCACCGTCGTGAAGCGCAGCTTGTACCGGGCCGCGATGAATTCGGAAGCTTGCGCGAGCGCGTCTTCCAGGTCGTCTTTCCAATCATCCGCGCGTTCCCGAACGACGTTGACCACCGCCGCGAGCGTGCCGTCCACATCGGTAAAGTGAATCGTTGCCCGGCCCCCCGCCGAATCCGCGACGATATTGGACACGATGAACTGCGACAACGCAAGGTCCTCGACGCCCCCCTCGTCGCTGTCGATATAAAACAACAACGCTGCGAATCGGTCCGACGTCCAGTCTAAATTGTGCGTCTTCGCGAGCTCCGAGAGCGGCACGTTCCGATCGGCTTGGCCCTTCAACAGTCTCCCTAAGTAATAGCTTTGCAGCACCCGAAGCTGTTGGACGTGCTTATTGGTCATATCGTCGCGCTCGCGGATCGTCTCGAGCACGCTTCTTCGGATGAACGTGTATTCGTCCAGGTCGGTTCGGTTCGTCTGAGACGATGAGCCTCTGGAGAAGACGCTCACTAATTCTCTTACCGGGTCGTAGTTTTTGCGCGCGAAGTAATAGATGACCGCGCCGCCGATCGCGAAGCAGAGCAGCAGCCCCAGCAGATTCAATCGTTGAATGGCCTGCGCCCGTACCCAGAACACGTCCGTCGGGAACACGCTGACGTATTTCCACCCCGTCGTATCGGACGTCTCGATCGTAATCATCGATTCGACGCCTTCGAACGTGTCGTTGAAGGCGCCCGCGCCGCGTTCGAGCCACGCTTGGTTCGCCGTCGGCGCCATCGTCGCTTCTCCCGCGTTCCGAAACAAAATTTGATCGTTCGCATCCAGAATGAACACTTGGCCTTGCTCTACCCAGTCGATGTTGTCCAGCATCGTCTTGATTTTCTCCGCGTGCAGCGGAATGAGCAGCGTGCCCGCCGGCCCGGCTCCCGCTTGTATCGAGAACGACCGGAGATAGGAAGGCGTCACCGTCCGCTTCCCTTCATTCTCGACCGGGAGCAGCGCGTAGCGGCCCGGCTGCCGTTCCTTCATAAGCTGCAGCCAGTCCTCGTAACCGAATGCGTCGGTCTGATGCTTCATCTCGAAAAACATCCGATCCTGCACGTACGTTTCGCTCGACAGGACCGACTGCCGCGTCTCCGAATACAGATATATTCCTTTGATAAAATCGTTCGTGGACAGCAGCTTGTTCAGTTCCTGCTTCGTCTTGTAGATGTGGTAAGCGTTTTCTTCCGCGGCCGAATCAAGAAACTTGCGCACGTCCGGATGAATGGAAAGCTGCGCGGCCAAGCTTTCGATCTGCTGCAGCTCCCCATCCACGATATATCTCACCTGCTGCAGCATCGCGCCGCTCGCCCGCTCGATTTCGAATTCGACGATTTCCCGGGTCTGGCTGTATATTATGACGCTTAGGATAACGGGGATCATCAAAATGACGGCGTAAGAGACGATCCACCGAAACGCCACGCTGCGCGTAAAGTTCCCCCTCTTCCACATCGATCCGTTCCCCCTAAGCCGCATTTCGAAAATGTACATTTTCTATATTAGCACGAACGCATTAGGGGATTCCTATGTACAATTTGAACCTCGATGTACAGAATGCAAAGTTGCGATATTTTTAGTATCCCACCTCGACCGACGCGATGACCGCGTAGAGGAGGTCGTTCTTATCGTCCTTGTCGGGCAGCACGATGCCGCTCGTCGTCAGCATGCCTCCGTCCAGCAGCTCGATCGTCACTTGTCCGTAGGGAAGTTCGTCCCGTACCGCCTGAAGATTCAGCTTCTCTTTATCCGCGGGCACCGCCAGCTTGACGCGCACCTTCATATTGGAAAGCTCTCCGCCGGGCAAGACGCTGACGATGCCGGGCATGGAATTGTGGTGGATCGCGTTGTGCACGGCGCGGACGGCCGCCTTAGTAACGTCTTGACCGTGAAGATCGATGCCCATGCCGACTTGAATAAACATGACTTGTTGCATTTTTTCGTATTCGCTCCCTGTTCGCAAGGTATGAACTAGAGCTTCATTATAACAAGCTTTGTGCGGAGCACCTAGGGACGAAACAGGGCTCTCCGGGAATGCCCGAGGAGCCCATTCAATTCATACGCCGTCCAACCCGCGTCGGCCTTCACCGTCGTGCCGTTATGAAGATCGTGCCCCGTCGTCCGACGCACATGATGCCCCTCGCTTGTAGAAGTACAGTTATTTCCCCCACCGCATTCCCTGCACCGCACGATGCCTGCAAAAGTGCATGTAAATCGCGTTGCAAGTAACCAACGGCCTTCGATTACCTGCACTTTCGCAGGTATTCGCCATTTCATCTCCGTTTTCCGCCGAAAAACCTGCAGTTTTACATCTCTTTATTATGTAAACGAAAAAAATGCCCCATGACCGCGAGGTCAGGAGCATTCTTAATTAATTCCTAGATGAGAACATTAAGCGCGCTTATCGTTGTTCGAGGAAATGTTTTTCGGATCGGACTTGCTCCCGAGACGAATACCAGCTTCTCTCTTGACCGTTGCAGGCGTGATGACCACAATAAATCCCTCCTTTTTCCTATTGCTTCCATACTATTCGAACGTCTACCGACTGTCAATCGAATCGGGTCGTATATTTCAACACATCCTCTAACGCCGCGACATACACGTTCATGCTCAACCGGGGATGCTCGACCCGCCCGGTCCGTCGGGCGAACTTCGAATACAAGCGGTTATTCCGGGGATGGTCCGTCGCCGCCGCTAACGACATCCATTCGACATCCGGGTGCCGCTCTTGGATCGCTCGAACCAGCATTCCGAGGCCTTTCAGGAAAAACGACGTGCCGTGTTGCGAAACCGAGGCCAGACAATATTCGACGTAGGCCGTCTGACGATCCTCGTAGTCTTGGTGGGGAGAGCCGATCGTGTATCCGACGATCCCGACGATGTCCCCCCGATCGTCCTCGACCCGAAGCAACGTTCCGTACGTTAGCACGCGGAGCATCGCGGCGTAAGCGTCCTCCGTCCGAAGCCCTGGGTCCGCCGTGCGTCTCGTCTCCAGAAGGAACGTCATGCATCGACTGAAATCGGAATCTTCTTGGCAAATATACCCGTGTAACGCTTTACTCATGCCGTCGTCCTCCCCGTCGCATCGTAAACCGAGCGAGAGCGGCCGGATCCGTCTCGAACAGGTCGATGCGACCGTACTCCTTCTCGCTCGTCTTGACGAGGCGGCAGCACTTCCCGAACAGCTTGCGCAAATCCGGCCGATCGGCCGGGGACCAGAACCGAATCGTCTCCGTCTCCGGCGCCCATTCGGAAAGGTAGTCGGAGAACGCTTGAAGCACCCGATAATAGGTCGTGGCGTCGCGAGCTTCCTTCCGCAATACCAACGCCTCCGCTTGGCAGACGCGCGCGGCGGACGGCATGCCGTCCCCCTCGTCCGGGAAGGTAAATCCGAGAACCCCCTTCGTGCGGCCGTCGGCATCGCGAACGAGCAGCGCATCGCCTTCGATGATCGGATTTCCGATAAAGCTGAAGGCTACCCGGAATCCATAAGGCAACGTCAGCTCGCCGTAATGCTCCATTAGCAGGAGGAAATATTCGTCCCAGCGTTCGTCGTCGTCGCCGCATTGTACGATCTCGATCATTTCATCCGCTCCTCCAACGTGCGTTCCAGCACCTCGCGCATGGACGGATACGCGGCCGTCAGCTGGAGCAGCTGCTCCCGGCGCAGCGACAGCAGCACGGTCGGCTTCGTCGATACGATGTCGGCCGTACGCGGGATGTCCTTCAGCAAGGCGATCTCGCCGAAGTAATCCCCGTCCTCCAACACCGCTACGCGAACGCCGGCCTTCTCGACGGAGACGCGGCCGCGCACGATGATGTAAAACTTGTCGCCTCGATCGTTCTCGCGGACGACCGTATGACCGGCATCGTATTTCTCGGTGACGAACAAATCGGACATCGAGTCCAACTGCTCGAACGGGATGCCCCGGAAGAACGGCAGCCTCGACAGCCTCTCCCCCTCGACCTTCGCCTGGAAGCCGTCGCCCGACAACACGAAGCCGTGCTGCTTCTCCCACATCTTCGCGTACAGGCCGCCGCGCTCGAGCAGCTCGCGATGGGTTCCGGTCTCGGCGACGCTGCCGTTCCGAAACACGACGATGAGGTCTGCGTTCGTCACGGAAGCGAGGCGATGCGTAACCGTTACGATCGTCCGCTCCCCCCGGAAGCTCTCGATCAGCTCATTGATCTCGGCCTCCGTCGACGGATCCAGCGCCGACGTTATTTCGTCGAGAACAAGCAGGCGCGGCGAGCCGATCAGCGCGCGGGCGATCGCGATGCGCTGCCGCTGGCCGCCGGAGAAGTTGCCGCCGAAATCCTTCACCTGCGTCGCATACCCCTCTGGCATCCGCTCGATCAGTTCGCGAATGCGAGCGGCTTCGGCCGCGGCGCGCACGTCCGCCTCGGCGACCCCGGGACGAGATAAGCTAATATTCCGAAGGATCGTATCATTAAATAAGAAGGAATCCTGAAAGACGACGCCGGTATGCCGCCGATAATCGGTCTCGCTCAGCTCCCTCAGGTCGATGCCGTCGACCTCGATCGATCCTTGCTTCGGATCGTAGAACCTTAGGAGCAGCTGCAGCGCCGTGCTCTTCCCCGAACCGCTCTGCCCGACGAACGCGGTCATGCCGCCGGCCGGAATCGTGAGCGTGACGTCGTCCAGCGCGAGCGTGCGCTCGTCGTAGCCGAACGAGACGCCTTGGAAGCGGAAGCCGTCTCGAACCCCCTCGAACGTTCTCGGCCGGCTCGGCAGCTTCAGCGGGGAACGGTACCGCAACACTTCGTCGATACGCCGGAAGCTGACGCCGGCCTCGATCAAGCTCGGGATGATCTGCGCTAACGACGAGACGGATTGCCCCGCGGCCATGAAGATCGTGAAGAACGCGATGAACGCGCCGACCGACAAGCTGTCTTGGAAAATGAGGGTTCCGCCGTAGCCGATCATGACCCCGTTCAGCGCGAGGAACGCCGTCTGCGGAAGACGGTCGAGCAGGGCATACACGAATGTAACTCGGATGCCGGCAGTCAACAAGGAAGCTAATCGGCGTTCCGCTCTGCCAAGCACGTAAGGCGCTGCATGCATCCCCTTCACGACGCGCCGGCCTTTCAGCACCTCGTCGATCATGCCGATGTACGCGTCGTTCTCCCCGCGGTAATGCTCCGAGCTGCGTTCGGCTTTCCTCTGCAGCACGTAAGGACTCGCGAACAAAACGACGAAGCCGGCGATCATGACGAGCGCCAGCTTCCACTCCAGTTGAAACAGCAGATGGAGACCGATCAGCAGCGCCAATAGCTCCCGGAACGTCCGCGGAATGACGCCGGATATCGTGCGGTCGACGGCCGAGACGTCGGCCGTCAACCGGTTCGTCAACGATCCCTGGTCGAATCGTTGATGGAAGTCCTCCGATTGCCCGGCGATGTGTCGGAAGAGCTGCGCGCGCAAATCATAGACGGCTCGTTCGTTCACCCTCGCCAGCCGACGATCGCTAAGCAAGCCCGCGCCGAGGTAGACGGCCCCGCCGATAACGAGCAGCGTCATGATGAACGAGAACAGGCCGACGTCTTTCGACGGGAAGGCGTCGTCGATTAAATATTGGAAGCTGAGCGGGGAGACGGCGACGTATACGGTCTCGACGACGATGCAAGCCGCGACCAACAGCAGCGAGCCCCAATACGGACGGCAGAGCCGAAGCGCGAAGCGAAACACGAACAAGCGGGTCACATCCTAGTCGAACGTTCATAGTTCTTCCATCTTACCATGGCGGCAGGAGTCTGTTAACCTCGGATGCGTGCGCCCGTATCGGCGAATAATACGTACGCGCTTCCCGGGCGTTTGCAATGCAAGGAAAGACCGCTTTACAATAACAGCAATAATCCACGGCAGGGAGCGAATGAGCTTGTTGTTGGTCAAGCGAAGCATCTTTACGAAAATCTTACTCAGTTTATTGGTCGCCACGATCATCCCGTTCATCTTATCGAACTATATTTCCTATCAGATTACGGGGAAGGCCATCAACGAACAGCTCGTCGAATTGAACCAAAATTCGATGGCGATTACGGCGGCCAGCCTCCATGAATATTTTCACGATCTGTCGCTGCTCGGTCTCGCCTATTACAGCGATCCTGCGCTGAACCGGATCTTGTCGTCCGAAGAGGTGCAAACTCCGGCGGAGTCCGTATACATCACCCAACAGCTGGAACGCATCTTCGCTAGATATATGGAGATCGGGTCCGTGTCCTATAAGAGCGCGTTAACGAACAAGCAGTTCAATATCGGTACCGACTATAGCACCCGAGTTCAAATTCCGGACTTCCGCGACTGGCGACTGTCCCGCCCTCATGAAGAGCTGAAGGGCGACTTTCAGGTGACCCGCGTCAACCAGGAGCGGAGGCTGCGCGTCAATCGGTATTTTCTCGACATCACCACGCGCAATACGATCGGACTCACGACGTTCGACGTACAGGCTACGCAAGTTCGCGAGCTGGTAAGCGCGTTGACGACGTCGCAAGTGAGCTCCATCTACGTGTTTATCCAGGACGACCTGCAGCTCTTGTACGCGCCTCCGGGCTCGAACGAGTCCGAATTGGACTGGGTCGACGACTTGCGCGAGCGATCCGCCGGTCGGGAAGGCGTTACGAAGGGCTCTCTTCTCAACCCCGAAGGCACGTATATTTACTACCGTGACGTATCGTACGATCTGCCCGTCACGCTCGTGAAGTTCGTGCCCCAATCCGTCATCGACGAAGCAAGGTCCACGGCGCTCGGACGGTCGCTCGCGATCCAAATCGGGGCCGTCGTCCTCGTCGGCGCGATGGCCGCTTTCATCTCGTATTTCATCTTGCATCGGGTGGAACGGCTCCTGCAAAATATCAAGCGACTGCAGATGGGGGACTTCAAGCTCAAAGCCCCGAAGCGCAACCTCGCGCCGGACGAGTTGGATCTCTTAGAGGAACGCTTCCATGAGATGGCACTCGAGCTGGACCGGCTGTGGAACAAGCAATACCGTCATCAACTGGAACTGTCGCACGCGAGACTGAAAATGCTGCAGGCGCAAATCAATCCCCACTTCTTCTATAACACCCTGCAGTCCATCGGGACGCTGGCGATCAAGAACAATGCCAGAGAAGTCAGCGACCGATTGGCGGAATTCGGAGCGCTCTTCCGCTACAGCATGGATATCGATACGGAAGTCGTTTACTTGAAAGAAGAGCTGGATCATGTCGCGCATTATGCCTCGCTGCAGATGGGCCGCTTCAAAAATAAATTGACGTACGCCGTCTCTTGTCCCGAAGAAGCCTACGACATCCGGATGCCGAAGATGATCCTGCAGCCCCTAGTGGAAAACAGCATCGTGCACGGGTTGGAAAAAGGGACGGGCTACGGCGAAATTCAAGCGGACATCGAGCTGAACGACGCCGAGCTGCGCATACGCGTCATCGACAACGGCAAAGGCTTTACGCCGGAAGAGATCCAAGCGATCCGGCAGCGATACCTAAACCAAAACCCGAACCCGGCGGAGGAGCAGCGCGTCGGGATCGGCTTGACGAACGTATTGACGAGGCTGCAACTGTATTACGGCGATTCCTTCGACTGGGACATTCGAAGCGAGCCTTACGTCCGGACGATCGTGACGTTATTCATTCCAAGAAACGGAGAGTCTTACCGATGAAAGTGCTGATCGTGGATGATGAGGAGCATGTAAGAGAAGGCGTGGAACTCGCGATCGACTGGGAAGCTTACGGCATTCGGAGCATTCTCATGGCCGAAGACGGGGTGAGCGCAATGGAGATCGTCCGTCGCGAGGACCCCGACCTTATTGTTTGCGATATGAGTATGCCGAGAATGGACGGACCTCGGTTTTTAGAGCTCCTGCGCGAAGAAGGTTGGAACGCCAAGGTGATCGTGCTCAGCGGGTATCAGGAGTTCCGCTATGCCAGAGCGACGCTGCTGGCCAGCGGCGTCGACTATTTGTTGAAGCCGTTCAAAATCGACGACTTGGATCGGGTCGTCGCGAAAGCCGTGGAATCGATCATAGAAAGCAGGCATCTTCAGACGGAAGATATCCACAAGAACTATCGGTTGAAGGAAGCCGATTCCCTCTTCAACGAACAGAAGATGGCGGCTTTCCTTCAAGCCGAACCGATCCACGAAGAAGGCGTGCTCCAGCTCCTTCATGACGTCGGGCTGACGGATCGGCCCTTTTACACGCTCGTATATTTGCCGATCAACGGCAATCACGTTATCGAACGTTACTACCTCGGCGATGAGTCGCTCTTCCAGTTTTCCGTAAAGAACGTGCTGAGGGATATCGTGTTGCACGTGGGTCCGTATTACGGTTTCTCCTACGACTCGTTCTTCGTCGTGCTGCTCCAAGCCGAGCTCGACGAGACCGAATTGGAATTTTACCGCAACCGCATCGTCGAAGCTTGGGAGCACGCGTTACGGCTGCGCACGATCTCCGGCGCTTCCCGCCGCCCGGGGACGGCGGGACAGCTCCAAACCTCATTAAAAACGGCAAAATCGGAAATCTTAAACGCGAATATATTCAGACCTGGGGAGAAGGCCGGAGAACCGAAGCCGTTCCTCAGCTTCATGGATCACGAGGTGCTGCTGCTCGAGGCGATCCGCAATCGCGACAAGGATCGGATACGACAGCTCGTTCGTCAATTCGCGGACGCCTTGCGCTCGAAGGATGTCGTTCCCGTCAAGGAGCTGCAGCATTACTCGGTGGAGGCGAACCTGCTGTTCCTGCGCATCCATCACCAATTGCGGGAGCAAGCGCCGCTCGAGGCGATGCCGTTATGGTTGTCGGATCTGGAGGAGTGGGAGCGCACCTTGATCTCGATGTTCCAGAGCATTATCGACAACGCGAACGAGGATGCGTCCACGATCCACACGATCTCGGCCGTCAAACATTACATCGCCGATCACCTGAACGAGGAGATTACGCTATCCTCGCTGGCGGAGCGGTTTCACTTCAGCCCGCAATACTTATCGAAGCGGTTCAAGGAAATGTACAACGTCACGGTCATAAACTTCTTGACGCATTCAAGGATGGAAAAAGCCGCGGCGCTACTTCAACACACGGAGCTTCCTGTACAAGACATCGCCAAAACCGTCGGGTACGAGGACGACAATTATTTCGGCAAGGTGTTCCGCAAGCATTACGGCGCCTCGCCGACCCAATACAGGAAGGAGCGTAAATAAAGATTCAAATTTTACTTATTTACGCGAGGATATCCCCTGTGGCTGGCGTCGGCGACAACATATAATGAACCTGTCAATGGCGCATGTCACGCCAATACACATCCATTGGGGGTAAGACCATGAAACGATCCAAGAAGTTTATGGGAGCGGTTTCCATCAGCGTTCTCGCTCTTGCGGTAGCCGCATGCGGCGGCAACGGAGGCGGCAACGAAGCGAGCGAGCCGAACGGCGGGGCCGCGGGAACCGAGCAGCTCGCGAAAATATCGTTGTTCCAAAGCAAGGTCGAAATCGCGGAGCCGCTCGAGGCGCTCGCGGAAAAATACAAGGAAGAAACGGGTAACGAAGTCGAGGTATGGGGCTCCGCCGGCGACGCGTACATTACGCAGCTGCAGACGAAGCTGGCCGCGAACGAAGGCCCGACGATCTTCTCCGTCGCGCCGGGCGCGGAAGCCGAGAAGTTCGCTTCGTATTACTACGATATGAGCAACGAGGAGTACGTGAAGAATATCGCCCCGGACATGGCGCTCGAGATCGGCGGCAAGGTCGTCGGCGTTCCGACGGGCGTCGAAGGCTTCGGCGTCGTCTACAACCAAGACATGGTCGACCCGGCTGCGATCGCCGATGTCGCGTCTTTCGCAAGCGCGCTGGAGAAGTTCAAAGCCGAAGGCGTCAACGGCTTCAGCCTGTCGCAAGAGGCGTACTTCCTCATCGGCCACATTATCAACACGCCGTTCGCGCTTCAACCGGACCCGGCCGCGTTCCTCGAGCAGCTGAATAAGGGCGAAGTGAAGATGGCGGATACGAAGGAGTTCCAAGAGTTCGCGCAAATCATGGACGCGATTCGTTCGCACGCGACGAACCCGATGGAAATTACGTACGACAGCCAGATGGGCGACCTCGCAACCGGGAAAACGGCCATGGTCCACCAAGGCAACTGGAGCTACGGCATGCTCGCGGATTACGACGACGTGAACGTCGGCATGATGGCGCTGCCGATCGGCGGCAACAAGAAGATCGCCGTCGACATCCCGGCGGGTTGGGTCATTAACAATACGGCTTCCGCCGAACAGATCGAAGCGGCGAACGCGTTCCTAAACTGGATGATCACGAGCGAGACGGGCAAGAACACGATCGTGAACGAATTCGGCTTCATCCCGGCGATCACGACGATCGAAGCGGAAAACCTCAGTCTCGATCCGCTCTCCCAAGTCGTGTACGACGCGGCGCAATCGGGCGAGACGATTCCGTGGACGCTCAGCCTGTTCCCGCAAGGCATCATCGTGAACGACCTGGCGCCTGCGACGTCCGCGTTTTTCCTGGACAGCAGCATGACGCCTGAACAATATCTCCAGAATTTGGACCAAGTGTGGGCGAAAGCGGCAAAGTAAACGGAATTCGACATCGAGATCGATAAGGAATACGGAAAGCCTAACTCTGTCATGATGTTAGGCTTTCTTCTATATCGGGATCGGGGCTCGTTCAGACTACATCGATAGAAGGTGACTTGCGATGAATCAAAAGATGGATCGGGTATGGTACGCCGTCTTCACGGTGCCATTGCTCTTAATTTTCATAACCGTCGTCATTATTCCGTTCATCATCGGAATCGCCTATTCCTTCATTGCTTGGGACGGCATTCCGGCCAATCCGAAAGTGTTCGTCGGTTTGGATAACTACGCGACCCTCTTCCAGGACGAACGATTCTTAACGTCCGCTTGGAACACGCTGAAGTTCACGGTGCTGGCGTTGATCTCCGTGAACGTCTTCGGGCTGCTGTTTTCGCTGATCGTGACAGCAGGCTTTAAGACTAGCAATCTGGCCCGGACGTTGATCTTCATGCCGAACTTGATCGGGGGTCTGATCTTAGGTTACATCTGGAAGTTCATCTTTACGGACGGCTTCAAGCAGATCGGGGCCAGCACCGGCATGGATTCCGTCTTCTTTAACTGGCTCATTAACCCCGAATTCGCATTGTACGCCCTCGTGGTCGTTTTCACGTGGCAGATGGCCGGGTACACGATGATTATTTACATCGCCGGCATCAACGGGATATCGGAAGAGGTTATGGAAGCGGCGAAGGTCGACGGAGCGAATTTGTGGTACCGCCTCACTCGCATCGTGTTCCCGCTCTTAATGCCTTCTTTCACGATTTGCTTGTTCCTGACCCTCTCCGGGGCGTTCAAAATATACGACGTCAACCTGTCGCTGACGAACGGCGGTCCGATGCATACGACGGAGCTGTTCGCGATGAATATTTTCAATGAAATTTTCGGTTACGGCAATTACGGCCTAGGCCAAGCGAAAGCGATCGTCTTCTTTATCGTGGTCGCCGCCGTCACCTTGACGCAAGTCGTCATCACGAAGCGGAAAGAGGTGCAGATGTAATGAAACATACGGCCAAGACGGTTGTTTCCGTATTGATCGCGGTCCTTGCACTCGCTTTCCTGTCGCCGATTTACATTATGCTCGTCAACTCGTTCAAAACGCGGTCGGAGCTGTACGAGAACGCGCTCGCGCTGCCGTCCTCCTTCAGCTTCGAATACTACGCCAGCGCCGTCGCCAAGATGAATTTCCTCACCGTATTCGGTAACTCGCTGTACGTGACCTTGGCTACCGTCGTGTTCGTCGTCGTGCTGTCTTCGATGACGGCTTGGATGTTAGTTCGGCAGGACCATGCGCTCAGCAAGGTCATCTTCCTATTGTTCGTCGCCACGATGTTGATTCCGTTCCAGACGTTAATGATGCCCTTGATGCAAGTCATGGACTGGATCCGGACGTACTTGCACATTCCGATGCTCAACACGCACGAGGGCCTGATTTTCATGAATATCGGTTTCCACGCCGGGATCGCCGTATTTTTGTACCACGGCTTTATGAAGTCCATCCCGATCGCCTTGGAAGAAGCCGCCATCCTAGACGGCTGCACGAAATTCGGCGTGTTCTGGAGAATCGTGTTCCCGCTGCTCAAGACGATCACCGTCACCGTCGCGATTTTGGACGTCATCTCTTCTTGGAACGACTACTTGCTGCCGTCCCTCGTGCTGTCCGATAAGGGCTTGCGCACGATTCAGCTGTCCACCTTCTATTTCTTCGGCGAATTTACGATCGTATGGAACCAAGCGATGGCCGGCCTGACGCTGACGATCGTCCCGATCGTACTGTTCTACGCGTTCGCTCAGAAATACATTATTAAGGGCATTGCGGCCGGCGCGGTGAAATAAAGATTGGGGAAGATCATCATGAACGGACAACAAGCGATTAAAGAAGGACCGTTGTTTTACGTTAGCGACGAACGGGGCGACCTCGCTCCGGACACGGATCGAGGCCACGGCTTGTATTGGAAGGATACTCGCTTCTTAAGCCGGCTGGAGCTGTCGGTCGATCGCGAACTTCCGGCCCTGCTCGGGACGAATTCGAACAAAAGTTATGTATTGTCCCGAACGTTAATGAAGGAGACGAAGGATCGCGGCGCGATCGAGATACGCAGAGAATCGTTCCTCTATGAAGGCGTCTTCTATGAACGGCTGACGATAACGAATTATTATCTCGAAAACAATCAAGTCGAGCTATCGTTCCTTCTGGACGCCGACTTTCAAGATATGTTCCTCGTTCGCAAGTATCGGACCGGGGAAGTCGGGCACGCGCTGGAGCCCGTGGTCGAGCACCGATCCGTCACGCTTCGCTACCTTGGGAAGGACGATCTGAATCGCCGGACGACGCTCGCTTGGGACGACGAATCCGCCTCCGTTACCGAGGGCGGCAAGCGACTAAGCTTCTCCTTCGAGTTGGGGCCGCGGCAGACGAAATCCATTCATCTGCATGCGATCCCGACGATCGGCGATCAGGCGCCGCCGTCGTTGTATTCGTTCGACGAAGCGCTGCAGAAGCTGGACGCGTCCTACGCGCAATGGAATGCGAGCAATAGCGCCGTCGCCTCGTCGAACGAGCGATTCGACCGTCTCTTCCGTCGCAGCCTGCAGGATATGCGGATGCTGCAGGACGATATCGGCTACGGCGCGATCCCGGTGGCCGGTTTGCCGTGGTTCGCCACCCCGTTCGGCCGCGACAGCTTGATTACCTCCCTGTTCATGCTGCCGCTCCACCCGTCCCATGCCGTCGGTACGCTGCGAACGCTTGCGGCCTATCAGGGCGCGAAGCATGACCCTTGGCGCGACGAGGAACCGGGGAAAATCATGCATGAAATTCGGTTCGGGGAGCTGGCGAATACGAACCAGTCGCCCTTCTCCCCCTACTATGGCGGAGTGGATTCGACGCCGCTCTTCCTGATGCTTCTCGTCGAGTACGTCCGTTGGTCCGGCGACACGTCGATCGTAATGGAGTTGCAAGCTTCGATCGACGCCGCGCTTCGGTGGATCGACGCGCATTCGGCGGGCAGCGAGTCGCGTTTCCTGACGTATCGGCAGGAGGCGAGCGAGGGCTTTCCCAATCAAGGCTGGAAAGATTCCGCCAACTCGATCGTCCACGAGAACGGGCGTTATGCCGTATCGCCGATCGCCCTGGCGGAAGTGCAAGGCTACGTCTACGCGGCGAAGCGCGGACTCTCCGGCATCTATGAAGCGATGGGCGACGCGGAACGCGCCGAACGGCTGAAGACGGAAGCGTTGGGGCTGCAAGAGCAGTTCGAACGTTCCTTCCGGATGGAAGAAGAAGACTTCTATTGCATCGCGTTGGACGAGAACGAGGCGCAAGTCCGCTCGCTGACGTCCAACCCCGGACATCTGCTGCTGACGGGCATCTTGGACGCCCCTCGCGCGCAGACCGTCGCCCGACGGCTGCTGGAAGAGGATTTGTTTTCCGGCTACGGCATCCGTACCATGAGTACGTCGTCTACCGGCTATTATCCGATGAGCTATCATAACGGCAGCGTATGGCCGCACGATAACGGCATGATCGTGCTGGGCATGGCCCGGCAAGGCTGTTCCGCGGAAGCGATGCGCGTCGTATCGGGCTTGCTGCAGGCGGCGCGCCAGTTCCCCGGCGATCGCCTTCCGGAGCTGTTCTGCGGCTACGACGCGGCGGAGTCGGACGGCGTCGTGCCGTATCCGACCACCTGCTCGCCGCAGGCTTGGTCGGGTGCGACCGCGTTCGTCATGGTGCAAGCGATGCTTGGGCTCGATCCCGACGCCTTAGCCGGTACGCTGCGTCTGCGGCCCGTTCTGCCTCCGGAGCTGGACGAGCTGACCGTCCACAACGTGACGGTCGGCAGAGGAACGTTGAGCGTTCGCCTCGTTCGCGATGCAGGCGATCCCGCTGCGATTCATGCGGACATTCTGTCCAATACCACCGGTCTGACGACCGAAATTTTTCGCCATCTTGAGGAGTGACGAGCATGTCTTGGTCGATTCGAAACGCAGAGCTTACCCAGGCGGAGCTCTTAAATAACGAAAGCATCTTCGCGTTAGGGAACGGATATATCGGCGTTCGCGGCAACTTCGAGGAAGGGTACGCGCCCGGGATGAACAGCATCCGCGGGACGTACTTGAACGCGTTCCACGACGTGATTCCGATCCCTTACGGGGAGAAACTGCACGGCTTCCCCGGTACGCAGCAGAAGCTGGTCAACGGCATCGACGCGCAAACCGTCTCGATCCTGGTCGGCGACAAGCGGGAACCGTTCAGTTTATTTACGGGAACGGTGCGCTCCTTCGAGCGCGCGCTGAACATGGACGCCGGACATGCCGTCCGTTCGGTGCATTGGGTGTCCCCGGAAGGGCAAGAACTGAAGGTCACGTTCACGCGTCTCGTCTCGTTCGCGGTGCGCGAATTGTTCGCGATTCATGTCGAGATCGAGCCGATTTCCGTACAGGGTCCGATTACGATTGTTTCTACTATTAACGGCGATGTGGAAAATTATACGGCGGCGAACGACCCGCGCGTCGCGTCGGGCCACGCTAAGCTGCTGCGCACCGTATCGAGCGGCACGGCGCGAGACGTCGACTACGTCGTTAACGAGACGTCCGCGTCGGAGTTGCGGATGAGCTGCGCGACCGCGTATTCGCACTCCGACGCGATCGCGGTCGAGCGCGCGGCGAACGAGCGGTCGGTTCGGTACACGGCCCGGTTCGACGGCGGAAGGCCGCTCTTCTTTACGAAGCGGAACGTCTATACGGACACGCTGCGCCACGGCGCCGATCCGCTGACGGCCGGCCTTCGGATCGCCTCCGAAGCGGCGGACGTCCCGTTCTCCGAGCAGCTTGCGCGGCAGCGCGCCTACGTCGCGGACTTCTGGAAACGGTCCGACATCATCATCGGCGACGACGCCCGTCTTCAGGAAGGCATCCGCTTCAACCTGTACCAACTGCTCCAATCGGCGGGCCAAGACGCGCACAGCAACATTGCCGCCAAGGGGTTAACCGGCGAAGGCTACGAGGGCCATTACTTCTGGGATACGGAAATCTACATGTTCCCGGTGTTCTTGATGACGCAGCCGGCCATCGCGAAACAGCTGTTGATTTACCGCCATGGAATTCTGGATTTCGCAAGAGCGCGAGCGAGAGAGATGGGACATAAGAAAGGCGCGTTGTACCCGTGGAGAACGATTTCCGGTACGGAATGCTCATCCTTCTTCCCTTCCGGCACGGCGCAATATCATATCAGCGCGGACATCGCGTACAGCTATTCCCAATATTATATGGCGACGGAAGACAACGACTTCTTATGGCAGTACGGCGCGGAAGTTTTGATCGAGACGGCGCGGCTGTGGATCGAGATCGGCCACTACTACGACGGCGCGTTCCATATCGACGAAGTGACCGGCCCGGACGAATACACGTGCTGCGTCGACAACAATTATTACACGAACGCCATGGCGAAAAACAATTTGCGATGGGCCGCTCGAAGCTGCCGTACGTTGTCGCGGTTGGACGCCGAACGATTCGACGCGTTGGCCGAGAAGCTCGGCGTATCCGAGGAGGAAATCCGAGGGTGGGATCGCGCCGCGGAAGCGATGCTGCTCCCGTACGACGAAGCGCTCGATATCAACCCGCAGGACGACACGTTCCTTCGCAAGCAGGTGTGGGATTTCGACAATACGCCGGAAGAACATTACCCGCTTCTGCTGCACTACCATCCGTTAACGATCTATCGTTATCAGGTGTGCAAGCAGGCGGACACCGTTCTCGCCCACTTCTTGCTCGAGGACGAGCAGCGCTTGGACACGATCCGAAGCTCGTACGACTATTACGAGAAAATCACGACGCATGATTCGTCGTTGTCCACTTGCATCTTCAGCATTATGGCTTCGAAGGTCGGATACGCGGAGAAAGCCTACGATTATTTCAAGGAAACCGCCCGTCTGGACTTGGACAATACGCATGGAAATACGAAGGACGGCTTGCATCTCGCCAATATGGGCGGAACGTGGATGGCGATCGTGTTCGGCTTCGCCGGGGCGCGAATCAAGGACACGCATTTGGCGCTCGCGCCGGCCATTCCTGCCGCGTGGGATCGCTACGAGTTTAAGATTCAGTACAAAGGCCGTACGATCGACGTCCGCATCACGAAAGCCGAAGCGCAATTGACGCTCACGGAAGGCGACGCGCTGCAGGTGCGTCTGTACGATCGAGACATTTCGTTGGCGCCTCGGACCCCTTACACCCAAGCGATTCAATCCTAAAGGAGCGGCATCGACCATGAACCTATCGCTGAAAGCCGTCGTCTTCGACTTGGACGGCGTCATTACGGATACGGCAGAGCATCATTACCTCGCGTGGAAGGCGATCGGCGACGAGCTCGGGCTGCCATTCACCAGAGCATTCAACGAGAACCTGAAGGGCGTCTCCCGCATGGAGTCCCTTCGGTTGTTGTTGAGTTTATCGAAGCAACCGTTGCACTTCACGGAACAGCAATTGGAGGCGCTGGCGACGCGCAAGAACGAGCTGTACAAGCGGCTCATCATGGAGATTACGCCGCAGGACGCGCTGCCCGGCATTCCGGAGCTGCTCGATGAGCTGAAGCGGCTCGGCGTGAAGACCGCGATCGCCTCCGCCAGCAAGAACGCCTTCACCGTCATCGACAACCTGCGGATGAACGACCGGTTCGATTGTATCGTGGATGCGGCGAGCATTCGGAACTCCAAGCCGGATCCGGAGGTGTTCCTGAAGGCGGCGGAGCTGTTAGGCGTGGAACCGGAAGCTTGCGTCGGCGTAGAGGATGCGGTCGCCGGCGTTCAGGCGATTCGCGCCGCGAACATGGCGTCGATCGCGATCGGGGCTCGCGAGGCGTTCCCCAAGGCCGACCTGGTGTTGCCTTCTACCGGGGCATTGACCGTGGAGCGGGTGCAGGAAGCGTTCGAACGGAACAGAAAAGCGTAAGAAAGCTTTGCGAACTCGGCGCGATTCCTCGCGCCTTTTTCGTTTTTTACTATTGCGGCACTGAATGGAAAAATCGCGTCACTTGGTCTTCATCCTCTAAACATTTTTGGATATATTGAATCAGTTCATTTTCGCTTTCGAAATCCCTGAGGTCTTGCTCATACCATCTCTGTAAATCCTCTCTGGCGACGGTATACGTTTGTTCCGCGTAACGAAAGGTAACCCAATCAGCATTCTGTACCAATGCCAGCATGATACTGGCATTATATAGAGCGTTTTCTTCGTAATTTTTCATCGTTTCTTGGTTTGTTTCCGAATTTTTGTAATTCAAAATGATCCCATACGGTTTTTCGGTAGTTTTTAGTTCGAAACCGTCCAGATGTTCCCCGCCTGGACCCGGCAATCGCCTCGCAATGTTCCCGACGGCCCCGTTATCCCCTACATATGAGTTTTTAAACCGAAATAGGTCGTCTTCTTCTTTAGGATTTGAATTGCATCCGATGCCTGCTTGGAATAGAGCCAGTAAAAGGATGATAAAGATCCCCTTGTTCACTTTTCCTCATCCCTCCCGGTACTTCCTTATTATTGCCCGCAATGTTCATATTACGCTTTGTAACTGCAATAGGTTGCAGCAACGACAAATGCGCACCTCTAGGGTGCGCATTCCGCATGCTGTCTCATTGCCGTTTATCCCCGCTTCTTACGCGTCATGACGTCGAAGATGACCGCCGCCGCCAATACGCCGCCGCGAATCATGTACTGGTACGAAATTCCGACGCCCAGCAGATTCATGCCGCTGGAAAGCGACGCCATAACGATCGCGCCGATGATGGCGCCCGTCACCTTGCCGACGCCGCCGGCGGAAGAAACGCCGCCGACGTAAGCGGCTGCGACGGCGTCCAGCTCGAACAGCGTGCCCGCCGTCGTCGTCGCCGATTGCAGGCGGGACGTAAACAAGATGCCGCACAGCGCGGAGAGCATGCCCATCGAACCGAAGACGATATAGGTGATCTTCTTGACGTTAATGCCGCTCAGATGCGCGGCTTCCGGGTTGCTGCCCACCGCGTAAATATGGCGGCCCGTGACCGTCTTCGTCGTGAAGAAGTGATAGACGACGACCACCAGCAGCATAATGATCACCGTCCAGGAAAATCCGTTGTAGCCCGCGAGAATCCAAGTGACATACGCGATAATGGCGGATACGCACGCGACCTTCAGCACGAAGATCGGCTTCGAGACGACTTCGAATTGGTACTTCAGCTTATTGCGGCGGTTCGATATTTCGCTCCACACATACAACGCGATGCCGGCCAGTCCCACAAGGAGCGAGAGCAGGTGCAGCCCGTTCACGACCATCAGCGACGGAATGAAGCCGTTGCCGATCGCGTTGAACGCTTCGTCTTTAATGATGATCGTGCCCGATTTCTCGGTAATTTGGAGCAGGGCGCCCCGATACACAAGCCAGCCGGCCAGCGTCGCCACGAACGCAGGGATGCCGATCTTCGCCACGAGCACCCCGTTGATCAGGCCGAGGACGACGCCGAGGACGAGAATGACGGGAATCGTGACCGCCACCGGCACGCCCATCTGCGTTAGCAAAATCGCCGCGATCGCGCCCATGAACCCGGCCGCGAAACCGACGGACAAGTCGATGTGGCGGATGACGATGACGAGCGTCATGCCGACGGCCAGCACGGCGATATATCCCGTCGAATCGAGCAGATTGCTGATATTTCGGGAGGACATGAACAGTCCGTCGGTAAGAACCGTGAATGTAAGCATAATAACGAATAAAGCGATGTACATGCCGTAGTCGCGAATATTCGTTCGAATCAACGTCCGGGCTTCTTGGAAGAAGCCTGCCGGCGTCCCGGTCGTGACGGCCTCCGGCGCGCGATTCAATTCCATGGGGGATCCCTCCTATTGCGTCGCAAGCTGCATAATTTTTTCTTGATCGGCGTCGGCGATCGCCAGTTCCCCTTTGATCTCGCCTTCGGCCATTACATATACGCGATCGCTCATTCCGAGCACTTCGGGCAACTCCGACGATATCATGATGATGCTCATGCCTTCCCGAATCAGCTTGTTCATGATCGAATAGATTTCGAATTTGGCCCCGACGTCGATGCCTCGCGTCGGTTCGTCCAAGATCAGCAGCTTCGGCCCGACGAACAGCCACTTGCCGAGCGATACCTTCTGCTGATTGCCGCCGCTTAATTTTCCGACCAACTGCTCTACGGACGGCGCCTTGATATACATCGAGTTCTTGTATTCCGTCGCGACCTTCACTTCTTCGTTCTCGTTCACGATGCCGTTCGATGCGATGCCGTACAGGTTTGCCGAGGAGATGTTGCTCTTAATGTCTTGGGCCAGGAACAGCCCGTTCCCCTTGCGATCTTCGGTCACGTATGCGATGCCCGCGCGAATCGCGTCGCTCGTATGCGGGAAGGCTACCGGCTTGCCGTCGAGCAGCAGCTCGCCTTGCAGCTTGTATTCTTTGGGATTTCCGAAAATGCTAAGCGCCAGCTCCGTCCGGCCCGAGCCCATCAAGCCCGCGATTCCGACGATCTCGCCCTTGCGCACGTGCAGATCGACGTTCTTCGCGACCTTCCGGCCCAGCCGCGGGTCGTATGCGCTCCAGTTCCGCAGCTCGAGGATTTTGTCTCCGAACGTCGGATTCGTTCGCTTCGGATAGATGTCCTCGATTTCCCGACCGACCATGTTTTTAATAATGGCGTTCTCGGTGATCTCCCCTTTGGCGCCGTCCAACGTGCAGATCGTCCGCCCGTCGCGAAGCACCGTCGCCGAATCCGCGATCGAGATCACTTCCTTCAGCTTGTGGGAAATCATAATGCACGCGATGCCTTGCTGCTTCAGCTCCCGCAGCAGCTGCAACAAATTTTCGCTGTCGTCCTCGTTCAGCGCCGCCGTCGGCTCGTCCAGGATGAGCAGCTTTACGTCCTTGCTGAGCGCCTTCGCGATTTCGACGAGCTGCTGCTTGCCGACGCCGAGATCTTTCACGAGCGTCTCCGGATTGACGTTCAGCTTCACCTTCCGAAGCATCTCCTTCGCTTGAACGACCGTCCGGTTCCAGTCGACGAGCTTGCCCCGCTTCACTTCGTTGCCGGCGAAGATGTTTTCGTACACCGTCAGATCGGGGAACAACGCCAACTCCTGATAGATGATCGCGATGCCCGCCTTCACGCTGTCCGTAATTTGATGGAACTGCTGCACGGCCCCTTCGAACACGATATCCCCTTCATACGTGCCGTAGGGATAGACGCCGCTGAGCACCTTCATCAGCGTCGATTTGCCCGCGCCGTTTTCCCCGACCAAGCAATGAATTTCGCCTTTCTTCACCTTGAAATTCACGTCGGCCAGCGCTTTCACTCCCGGAAACTCCTTAGAAATCTGTCGCATCTCCAATATCGATTCGCTCATGGTTCGCCGACCCCCCTCTCCCCTGCCGCTTTCGCAAGAGCGGAATAGCGATAGAAGCCAGGCTCTACCGCTATTCCGTGCAGCGCTATTGTATTATAAGCCGGTGAACTCGCTTGCTTCGTAATATCCGGAATCGATCAACTCGCTCTTCACGTTCGCTTTGTCGACGACGATGACGTCGGTTTGCTTCGCTTTCACCTCGACGGCGCCGTTATCGTACGAGCCTGTCGTCTCCGGCGTATGGCCGTCGAGGATCGTCACCGCCATGCCCATCGCGTCCTTCACGAGCGTCCGAACGTCCTTGAACACCGTCATCGATTGCTTCTCGTCGATGATGTATTGGATGGACGCCTTCTCCGCGTCTTGACCCGTCACCACGAAGCTGGACACTGCGCCGTCGGAACCGAATACGTCGGCGATCGAGCGGGCCGTGCCGTCGTTCGGCGCAAGAATCGCGACGTCGCCCTTCAGGTCCGCGCTTGCCGCCGTCAAGTGCGTCTGCGCCTTGTTCTTCGCTTCGCTCGGATCCCAGTTCGTCGTCACTTGACCGATGATCTTGCTCATCTCGTCCCGGGACAACTCGGCTTTCTCCTTCAGCGCTTCCGCTTCGCTCGAGTTGGCGATCTTGAACGTGCCGTCGGCGATCTTCGGCTGGAGCACGCTCCATGCGCCTTCGAAGAACAAGAACGCGTTATTGTCGGACGCCGCGCCCGCATACAAGTACAGCGGTACGCCGGAGCCTTGCGCATTGTCGATCAAGTACTGCCCTTGCGCCGCGCCGACCGCGACGCTGTCGAACGTAACGTAGTAGTCGACCGCGTCCGTGTCCGTAATCAAGCGGTCGTACGCGATGACCGTGACGCCTTCTTTCTTCGCCGCTTCGACGGCCGCCGCCGCGGCTGCGCCGTCCTGCGGACAGATGATCAAGACGTCGATGCCTTTATTGAGCAGCGTCTCGACGTTTTCCTTCTCCTTCGCGGACGAACCTTGACTGAACAAAATTTCGGTCGTGTACTCCGTGCCGGACAGCGCTTCCTTGAAGCGTTGTTCGTCCTGCACCCAACGCGGTTCGTCTTTCGTCGGCAGCACGATGCCTACGCTCACATTGCCGCTGCCGCTCTGCCCGCACGCCGCGACGAGCGCGGAAACCATCATAACGAGTAACAATAAGGACAACGGTTTCATCCATCTTTTCATACGGCTTACCCCTCTCGGTCTAGTTCTTTTGTGTGGCTACACCGTAACTATATCACCGGGCGGGGGGCGTGAAAGCGCTGTCGTATAGCACTCTTTTAATATCGTCTTCACTTTTTTAACTTGCGGCCCAAAGTCGGGGCGGCACCAGCCGGAAGTTTCTCCGACTGCACCGAGCCGGACCGGTTCGGCCCATAAAAAAACAGCGCCGGATTCGAAAACCCGACGCTGCCCGATTCGTAAGTCGTTATTCTTTTACGTTCCTATAGACGTCTTCCCTCGAATGGAAGCCGTCCGCGATAATCGTGGCGTCGATCGTCGCCCGGTCGACGGCGATCGGCGCCAACAGCAGCGACGGGACGTCAACCTTCCCGTTCGGGATCGACCGGTTCGACGTCACGGCGGCGCCCGACGCCAGCTTAACCGCCAATTCGGCGGCCGCCTGCGCCAGCGACTGGATCGGCTTGTAGACCGTCATCGTCTGGGTACCTTCGACGATATGCTGCGCCGCGGTCAAGTCCGCGTCCTGACCGGCGACCGGCACCTTGCCCGCCAGCCCGCGCGCCGCCAGCGCCTCGATGACGGCGTCCGCAGTCGCGTCGTTCGCTGCGATGACCGCGTCGATGGCGTTGCCGTTCGCTTCCAAGGCGGCCTCCATGTTCTCGAACGCGTTCGCCGGTTCCCAATTTTCCGTCCATTGGTCATATACGATTCTAATATCACCGCTGTCGATCCGCGGCTGCAGCACGTTGAATACGCCCTGCTTCAAGAGATGCGCGTTGTTATCCGTCTCCGCGCCCCCGATGTACGCGTAATTCCCCCGCGGCACCAGCTTCGTGATCGCTTCCGCCTGCAGCTCGCCGACCCGCACGTTGTCGAACGATACGTACATATCGACATTCGCGTTGCGCACCAACCGGTCGTACGCCAACACCTTCACGTCGGCGGCGTGGGCTTTCTGCACGATCGTCGCCATCGCCTCGGCGTTATGCGGCACGATGACGAGCAGATCGACGCCGCGGCTGATCAGCGTCTCCGCCTGCGCGATCTGCAGCGCGTCGTCCCCGTCCGCCGCCAGAATGTCCACTTCCGCGCCAAGCGCCTCCGCCGCCGCTTTGAACAAATCCCGATCCTTCCGCCAACGCTCCTCCAGCAGCGTATCCATCGAGAAGCCGATGTTCACCTTGCCGTCGCCCGGCGGGCGTTCGCCGTCCGTCGGCTGCTCCGCGGGCGGGGCGAGCTCCGAAGCGTCTCCGTTCTCTTCGCAGGAGGCGAAGAGGCAGGCCGACGCAAGCAGGAGCAGCGACAGAAGCCACGCCGTCCCGCCGCGAACGCGAGAACGATTCACCGTTCCGCCCCCTTTCATTCTTTCGCCCCCTGCAGCAGCGTCTTCCGATATTCCGTGGGCGACAGCTCGCACAGCTTCTTAAACACCTTGCTGAAATAATTCGGATCGTGATACCCGACCTCGAACGTGATTTCCTTCAAACTCTTCTCGGGGTCGGCCATCAGCTTCTTCGCCTTCTCGATGCGGCATTCCGTTAGGTAGTCGATGTAGTTGACGCCGAGCTGCTCCTTGAACATCTTGCTGATATAGAACGGACTGAGCCCGACCCGCCTGCCGATCGCCTCGAGCGAAATATCCTCGTGGGAATGCTCTTCGATATACTGCTTGATCCGATGGATCGTATCCGGCGCCAAGCGGTTGTAATGCTCCGCATACGCCTTCTTCATTCGCTTCAGCAGATGTCCGGTTTCGGCGCGCAGCTGCCGGAAATCTTGCGCTTGGAACGTATACGTCGGCGCTTCCGCCTCGACGCCGAGATCGTTCAGCGTGCGGGACGCGATCCACAGCAGCTCCAGCATGCGCTGCTGCGTCAGCACCAAATTCGCGCCTTCCCGCTCGTACCGTCCGATGACCTCCATCAGGTTCTCCTGAACGGTATCCCATTGCCCGAGCCGAATGGAGTCGAGCAGCTGCCTCTCCCGCTGCCTCGCGGCTTGCCCGATGGAGAGACTGGCCGTTCCCTGCGCCGGGAGATCCTCGTAAAAACGGTATTTGACGGCCATCGACGGGTCCATCGAAGCGAGCAGCGACTCCTGGTACGACTGCCGGATTTGACCGAGCGAAGCGTACGGATTGCCGATCCCGACGAACCAACCCGATCCGGCGCCGACGCTCGGCGCGGCCGTTAATAGACTCCGCGCCAAGGACATCGCCTGCGAGCGGAACGACCGATCGTTCTCGCGAAAGACGATGATCGGAATGCGCCGGCCGTTCATGGCGCCGACCCAGCCGCTGCCGGCCTGCCGCACCTTCTCCTTCACGGCCGAATACGACGATTCGGAGCCTGGGGGCAGCAGCACGCTCATGACGAACATCTCGTTCGCGGCCCGGATGTCCAGAAGACCGAGCAGCTCCTCCAGATGCACTTCGTGCACATGATCGAACAGCAGCTGCGTCACGACGTCGGTTTCGACGAGCGGCATCGCCTTCTTCAGCGCCGCCTGCTGCTTCTCGTTCCGCTCGAGCGACTTCCGCTCCTCCTCGATCTGCTTCCTCGCCTTATCGACCGTCTCCACGATTTCGCGCGCCTTGCTCGGCTTCAGCAAGTAATCCTTCACGCCGAGCTTGATCGCTTGACGCGCGTAATCGAACGTATCGAACGCCGTCACCATAATAAACCGAATGTCGGGATCGTCGGCCGCGATCCGCTCCACCGCCTCGAGGCCGTTCATCCCCGGCATCTTGATATCCATTAAGATCAAGTCCGGCCGGAACGCAGCCGCCCGCTCCACCGCGATCTTCCCGTTCGACGCTTCCTCGATTTCGAGATCGGGGCAGCCGTTCTTCAAGATCGCGCGCAGCCCTTCCCGTTCGATCCGCTCGTCATCCACGATCAGGACCTTGAACATACGCTTCGCTTCTCCTTGTTTTCGGTAGTTTCAAGACGATTTTCGTTCCCGCTCCGACGTCGCTCTCGATGTCCAGCACGTCCTCGACCGCATAAAACAAGCGCAGCCGCTTGACGACGTTGGCGAACCCGATGCCGGTCGAATGGCTTTCCGCATCGCGTTCCGGCTCAAGTCCTTCCAGCATTCTGTCCACAGCGGATGGGGCGATGCCGGGTCCGTCGTCCTCGATCTCGACCGTGACCCGCTCCGGACCGTCGACGACCCGGAATCGAATGAAGCCCCCGTCCTCTCGGGGCTCGACCGCGTGAATGACGGCGTTCTCCACGATCGGCTGCAGCGTTAGCCCCGGCAGCTGCACGTGCAGACACGACTCGTCGATGTCCGTATGGAACCGCAGCCGCTCCGAAAACCTCGCCTTCTGAATCTCGATGTACTGCTGCAGCACGCGCACCTCGTCGTATAACGTCACCGAGCGATCCAATCGCTTTAGATTGTAGCGCAGCAGGCTGGCGACGTTGACGAGCAGATCGCTCGTCTCCTCCGAGCCTTCCAAGTAGGCTTTCTTGGAGATCGTATCCAGCGTGTTGAACAAGAAGTGCGGGTTGATTTGACTTTGCAGACTGCGCAATTGGCTTTCTTGCAACAGCAGCTTGCTTTGCTGGAGCTCCTTTTCCAATTGAGCCTTCTCTTGGATTTCCTGAAACAGATTGTTGATGTTGATCCGCATGCGGTCGAACATCTTGGCGAGGAACGACATCTCATCGTTCGACGCCACCTCGATCTTCAGGTCGAATCGTCCGCGAGACAGCTCCTTGGCCGCTTGGATGAGCGTGAATACCGGCTTCGTGATGCTGGACGAGAACCAATACGCGAACAGCGCCAGCGAAAACGTGATCAGCAGAAGCAGCCACAAACCGAGCCGCTTCAACGCTTCCGATTGCTCGATAATTCCGCGATAGAACCGGTCGTACGTCTTCAACTCCTTGTCGATCAAGGCGAGCGTCATCTCCGAAATATATTTCGAGATGCGCGTCGCCTCCGAGAACGTCCGTCCCGACGCTTCGGCGTCCTTCAGATCGAGGAACAACAGCGTCCGGTCCGTCGTTTCGACGAGACTGTCGATCAGGTGAAGATAACTGCTCATTTCGAAATCGTTGTCCGCGTTGCGGAGACGGCTCGCCTCGGACTTCGCCCGGAGCATGGCGTCTCGGCCCGCCTGCAGCTGCGCCAAGCGATCCGACGTCGGGGACAACAAATAATTGTTCAACGAAGCGACCAGCTGCTGGCTCGCGACCGTCGCTTCGTTCATGCGAAGGTACCGCTGCAGGATGTCGTTGTATCGGTCCTGCGTCTTCTGATTGTAATAGGTCAGCGCGCCCCAGATGACCGCCATGATCGTAAGGACGACCGAGGCGAGAATCCATATTTTTCTTTGGATGGTCGTCGTCATGGGGCGTCCGTCGCTTTCCGCATGCGAATGTCGGTGAAATAGCCGTTCGTATCGAGCGGCACCGTCTCGCCGTCCAGCCATCGCACCATCAGCTCGACGCTGCGTCTCCCCATCGCTTCGGGCGACTGCTCGATCACGCCGTCCAGCTTCCCTTCCTTCAGGAGCGAGGCCGATTCCGGACCGTCGTCGAACGTAAAGATATGATAAGGCTCGATCCGCGAGCGCTTCCCGATCTCTTGTATCATGCCCTCGGCGATATTGGCGTTCAACGCGACGAAGGCATCCGCCTCGGGGTGCCGGTTCATGACGTCTCGCGTGGCGGCGATGACCTGCTCCCTCGGATCGGCCGTCTCCGCATACACCGTGACGATCTCCGGGTATTCGCGAAGCGCATTCAGAACGCCGTCCAGCCGCTGCTTCTGGTAATGCTGCTGCCGGCTGCCGCCGAGCAGGACGACCGTCCCCTTCGGTCCCATGTCGGCCGCCAATTCGCGGCCGATCATCCGTCCTGCCGCGAAATGATCGGATCCGACGTACGTCCTTCTTAGGCTGTCCTGCATCGGCACGTCGTTCGCCACCGTAATGACCGGGATTCCGTACAGACCGGCTTGGATTTTCGTCAGCGCCTTGAACTCCGCCGCGTCCAACCCTTGCACGATTATGCCGTCGACCTTCGAGGCGATCGCGAGTTCGATCTTCTTCAGGAACTCGTCTTCGCTGCCGTAGCTTCCCCATACTTGCAGGCCGACGTCGTCCTGCGCCGCTCGCTCCAGCGCCCCTGCGCCGACGCGATCCCAGAACGGAGTCTCCAGCTCTTGCGTGATCAGAAGCAGACGATAACGAGCTTGCTGTTCGTCCAAGGCGCGCGGCAGCGGCCAGCCGGCGCGGAACGCCTGTCCCGCCGAGACGAGCGTGAAATAGCATAGGACGAAAGCGATCAATCCCAACAGGATGACTGCGGTTTTGCGCAAAGCGGCGCCCTCCTTCGACTGGATGACTTAGCTTCATCATATCATCTTCGAACGAATTCTCAATTTCCTGCCTCCCGGAGCAAACAAAAGCCCTACTCCATCGCTTACGAAACGATCGGAGATGTCTGCGTCGACGCTTGGTCGCCGAACGTCGCTTCGATCGTCGTTTGCTCGCCGCAATAGATTTGTATATAACCGCCGTATAGGAGAGTAATCTGAGTCCCTCTTGAGGATGAGTTGAAAGTTCGCGGATGGCACGATGACATAGAAAAAGGCGCGTATTCCCATGCGGGAATACGCGCCTTGAAGCGATGCGTGCGAAAGCCTATCCTTGCACTCGTTACGGCTGCGGCGACGCCGGCCGCTCGCCGCCGGCAGGGCGGCGGCCGCCGCCGAATCCTCCGGGTCCCCCGGACTGGGCTTCGGTCACGCCCGACTCGTTCAACCAAGTGACGGACTGCGCGATTTCGAAGGAGACGATTTCCGTATCCCCCGTATAGAGAGTGTAAGCGCCGCCTTGCTGCAGACCCGAAGAACTGATCGCGATCGTCTGGAACGCCTTCGTCGGCGCGACCGCCGCGACCTCTTTGCCTGAGGCGTCCTCCACGCGAACCGTCGTACCGGCGGCTTGCGTCTGCGGGAACGTCATAAGAATGGACGCTTGCGTAGAACCGTCGGAAGGCGCCGAAGCCATGCCCGCGCTTCCCGCGGCGACCAACGAGCCGCCGCTCAGCTCGAAGGAGCCGTTGTAGTCCAGAGCTCCGTTGCCGGCGGAAGTCGGACCGTATACGACGACGGTGCCGCCGCTCATCTCGATCGAGCCGTTCGAATCCAAACCGTCGCCTTCCGCATCCACGATCAAGGTACCGCCCGTGATGACAAGCTTGTAGTCTCCGGAACCGGCGAACGCATCTTCTCCCGGACGGCCGCCGGCCGAAGAACCGTCGTTGCCGCCAGCGACGTTCACGCCGTCGTCGTCGGCCGCGACGCGGACGTCGCCGCCAGCGATCGTGACGACCGCGCTCTCGATTCCTTCATAGCTCTTCGCGATGACGAGGTTGCCGCCTTCGACGACGATCGAAGCGTCTGCATGGAGCCCGTCGTCGCCGGAGGAGACGTTCCATTCTCCGCCGCCGATCGCGATCGATCCGTTGCTGTGGATCGCGTCGTCGGCCGAATCGATCGCGATCGTACCGGCGGTCGCTACGATATGGGATGCCGCTTTCACCCCCTTCATGCTCGCGGCGTCCGTCGCATCCGCAGCCGTTGTCGTTGCCGTTGCCGTCGTCGCCGTTGCGGTCGCGGACGGCGCGGTCGATTCGGACGGCTGTCGAGCTCCCATCCCTATGCCCCAGGCTTGATCGTCCGTGTGCACCTCGCCGTTGGCGCTGCCGCCCCCGGAGACGATGTCGAACGAACCGCCGTCGACCCTTACCGACACAGCCGCTTGCAGCCCGTCGCCGCCGGCGTCGATGACGAACGCGCCGCCCTCGATCGCGATATTCCCTCTTCCCTCTTCCGTATCGTTCGTCGACTTCAGCCCGTCGCCTCCCGCTTCGACCGTCAGTGAGCCGTCTTTGACTGCCAACAAGTCGCGTCCTACGACGCCGTCGTCGGTTGCGTGCACCTCGATCGAGCCGCTCACGATTTTCAAGTCGTCTCGGCTCGTTAAGCCGTCTTTATAATTGCCTTGTACGACCAGCGAGCCGCTCCCGTTCACGACGAGATCCGCTTTGCTGTACACGGCGGCGTTCGGCGCGTCTTCGGCCGTATCGGCATACGTCGAGCCGTCGGAGACGACGTTGTTCGAACCTTCCTGCAGCGTTAAGAACACCTTCTCCGCCTCTACGATCTCGATGGCGGGACCGGATGCGTTTCGAATGTCCGCGCCGTTCAAGACGATCCGCACCTTCTCTTCGTTCGAAACCTCGACGACGACGCCGCCGTCGCTCAGCTTTCCGCTTAACACGAACGTTCCTGCGGCCGTAATCTTCACCGGCCCCGCTTCGGCGTTCAAGTCGATCGCGGTCGGGTTTTCCGCGCTCCAATCCGCCGCGAGATCTTCGTCCTCGTATGTCGCCGGTACGGGCGAATCCGCAGCGACGGCCGCCGACGTTTCGGCGCTCCCGTCCGTCTGCGCCGCCGTCGTCTCCGCGACCGCGGCCACCGTCTCCGTCGACGCCGGATCCTCGGCTCCGCCGCACGCGGACAACGCCGCGGCGAAACAGAAGAGCAAAGCCCATAACTTGAACCGTTTATGTTCCGTTTTCATCTCGTTCGTCCTCTTTTCGTATCGATTTAGATTTCGTTCATCGTCGGCGTCATCGTCAATGTAATGTCCAAATTCCCGTTCCGGCACCGGACGGCGTCCAGAAACTCCTTCTGATTCGTTCCCTGATCCATCGTGACGACGTACACCAACTCGTATAAACTGCCTAACTCGGTCGTCCGGACTTTCCTCAGCTCGTAGGCGATTCCGAATGTGCGGAACACTTCGGCGAACGCCTCTTCGTACCCCAAATCCTCCGGGATCGTTACTCTCAATAACCGCTGCGTCGTCTTTCGTTCCCCGAACTTGAAGTAACTCAACAGGAACATCAAGGCGCAGAGCAGCACGGTAAACAGGACGGCGTAACCGAAGCTGCCTACGCCGACGGCGAGACCGGCCGCCATCGTGAACAGCACGAACGCAATGTCCTTCGGGTCCCCCGGCGCGCTTCGGAACCGGATGATGGAGAACGCGCCGGCCAGACTGAACGCTCTGGCGATGTTGCTGCCGATGAGAAGGATGATGATCGCGACGATCATGGGCAGCAGCATCATGGTCAGCGTAAAATTCGGCGAGTAGACGTTACGGTTGCTCGTCTTCATGTACGTGAAGCTGATCGCGCCCCCTAGCAAAATCGAAATCAAGATCGTTGTCAACGCATGGGACAACGTCAGTTCCGGCGTCGCCGCCGCGGCGGCTGACGAGAATAGCGATTCGATGGATTCAAGCATAAATGGCGGCCTCCTTACCAATCTTTCCGTTCGCAGCGTATTTCTTGTATTCGTTGCCGTATTTCGAGAAGCTTGTCCGGAACATCCGATGCTCGGACAACATCCGCGACAGCCACATCGGGATCGTCTTCTCCGCTTTCACTTCCATCAGCCAGCGTCCCGATTCGAGCAGCGGCTCGCCGTAATCCCCGTCCTCGAGCCTAAGGTCGTATCGGCGGGAGCGAATATTCGTGTCGAACGTAATGCGAAGATCGCGGTTGCCGATGCAGAACATCGCCTTCCGTTCGTAAGCCAGATACACCTTCGGCTCGAGATCGTATCGCTGCAAAAAATAATGAATCTCTTGCAGCACTTGCGTGTTCATGTAATCCTTATGCTCCGGCTCGACGCCCGTACGGACGAAATCGAACGCTTCGTCGAGCGTTAAAGACGTCCTTCGCTTGTTCACCAAGCCGAACACCTTCTTCTTAAGCTCCAAGTAGCCTTTCGCTCCCGGCTTTGGGACGCCGTACGCCCGGAGCCGGAGCTTCTCCTTGTATTTCGGCTTGGAGAGGCTCTTCCGAATCAGCGCGTCGTTCGGTGTGTCGAAGTAGATGTTGCCGATCGAATAGAACGGATGCTGCTTGTTGTATTCGTCGAGCTCCATATATTCGAGCAGCCGATCGTACACGCGCCGATAGGCTTCGTCGTCGAGCAAATATTTGTTTTCGTAGCGGTTAAACACTTCGATCGCCATCCGGGATGCACTCCTTCGTTTCATGTACATAACGGATTGTAACCCTCTTGCCTGAATCGACCCTGAACCTTAGTTGAACGTAAGCTGAACGTCCGAGCGAACGCCAAAAGAGCGGGGTTCGCATTGACGCGAACCCCGCTCTTTTCTCGCAGTACCGTATATTTCATAATAAATTCCGTAAGATAACATTAACGCATTGAGCTTGGTACACAATTAGTTAATACGGCGCTTAGGAAGGACGTCTTCGGGACGACGCCTTCGCCGACAAGGAGTGCCTCATGAATACTTGCTTCGCGGTTCGCTCCTGAAGCGCGGAGGGCTGGCGGAAGAACGCGTCCGTCCGGTAAAGCTCCGCCAGCGCATCCTTCGAAGCCTCGGCCGCCGATGCTTCGTCCCCTAACAGGTACACCGCGATCCGGTACCCGTACACTTCATACTGCTTCAGCACATCTGCTTTCGCGTGCAGCGCTTCTGTTCTCGTGATCGGGTCCCTCCTTCCTCTCTTCGGTTATACGATAAACCGGTACCCTGACCCCCATACCGTCCCTATATATTGGGGTTTGGAAGGGTTGTCTTCGATCTTCTCCCGGATTCGGGCGATGTGAACCGTAACCGTCGACGCGTCGCCGAGCGCATCCATGCCCCAAACCCGTTCGAACAGCGCTTCCTTGTCGAACACGCGGTTCGCATGCTGGAGAAGAAACAACAACAGCTCGTATTCCTTCTGCGCCATCGCGACTTCCTTCCCGTTCACGAACACTCTTCGGGACTCCTTATGAACTTCGAGCCCGCGCACCGTCAGCTTGGTGCCTTCCCGCTCTTTTCCGAACCGCTCCTTCATTCGCTCGTACTTATTCAAGTGCGCGTTCACCCGCGCCACGAGCTCGCCGGAACTGAACGGCTTCGTAATGTAATCGTCTGCGCCGAGGCCGAGTCCGTTCACTTTATAAATTTCTTCCGCTCTGGCCGAGACGAGGAGGACGGGAATGTCCTCCTTCTCCCGAACCGCCTTCAGCACTTCGAAGCCGCCGACGCCCGGAAGCATAATGTCCAACACGATCAGATCGAACCGTTCCCGTTCCATGATCGCCAACCCGTCCGTTCCGTTATCGGCGACCGTGACGGAATATCCGCTGAGTTCCAAATAATCCTTCTGTAAATTCGCGATACTCGGATCGTCTTCTATGATCAAGATTCGTTTCACGATCATCACCGGCCTCGTTATAACATTCTAAGCGATATCATAATGCGGGTGCCTTCCCCGACGTTGCTTCGCGCCCATATTTTCCCTTCGTGTCCCTCGACGATCTGCTTCGCGATCGCGAGACCGAGACCGCTGCCTTCCGCGCTTCTCCTTGACGGGTCGGCTCGATAAAACCTCTCGAAAATGTGAGGCACGTCATCCTCCGGAATGCCTAGCCCGTTGTCGCGAATTTCCACGACCGCGGACGACGACGTCGCTCGCAGCACAATCGTTACGACTCCATCGCCCTTCTTCATATATTTCTTCGCGTTGTCGAGAACGTTCTGAACGACGCGCTTCATCCGTTCGCGATCGATGAACACGATCACTTGTCCATCCAGCTCGCTTCGCAACGTCAGCTGCATGTTCGCCTGCTCATATTCGTAGCGGTGATCTTCGACGCAATCCGCGAAATACCGTTCCAGGTCCGTTCGTTCCATGTGATAAGGCAGCTGATTCAGGTCCAATCTAGAATAGAGGAGCAGATCATCGATCATGGCGTTCACTTGCAGCGCCTTGGAACGGGCCGTCTCCAAATAATCCTTAACCTTATCGGGCGTATGCGCGACCCCGTCCAGAATTCCCTCGATATACCCTCGGATGGATGTGACGGGCGTTTTCAAATCATGCGATATGCTCGACACGAGGAAACTGCGATTCTCGTCATACTTGTGCTGAATGTAGATCGATTCCTTCAGCTTGATGCGCATCAGCTCGAGCGTCCTGCACAGCTCTCTGACTTCCCCTTCGCCCTCCTCCGCGATGCCTCCGTCCAAATCGCCTTCGCTGATTTTCACGGCGGCGTCCCTCAAACGGGAGACCGGCTCGATCACGCCGCGCGAGAACCGGTAGGAAACCCACAAGTTCAACAGAAGGAACGTCAGGAAGAAGACGCCGAGCGTCACCACGCCTAGGAGAAGGTAGAAGTTCGACTTCAGCTTCATCGGGGCAAGCAATAACAGAACGCCCTCTTCTCCCGAGGCAAGCTTGTATTCGGCTTTCGCGAACATATACGTCGTTCCGGCAAGCTCCAGCGTATCCAGCCCCCCGGCATGTTCCGACAACAACAAGCTCCTCTCGGCGTCGACGGCGCTCATCGGTTCCGTCGCGTACAACACCGTTCGATTGCGAACGATGATCGCGCTCGCTCCGAACATCTCGACGCGGTCGGTCAGCTGTTCTAGATATCGTTCCTCGAGCAGCTGATCGAAATCCATCGATGCCGCTTCGTTCTTGATTTCTCCGATTCCCGCGCGAGTCTCGAATAATCGCTGCATGTCGTTCAGGTTCGCCTCCGGGCCGATCACCCTCATATACACCGCGACGAAGATGACGGCGGAGAGCAAGGCGAAAGCGAAAGATCCCAGCATCGCTAGGGCGTTCATCGCGAAAAACCGTTTGGTTACCTGCATTCGGACGACCTTCCTATAAGTCTTTGCGGTCGAATAACATAAACCCCGCGGTAAACAGCATAACGCCGAACCCCGTCATAATCAAACCTTGCCGAACGATCTTGAAAACGTTGATCTTCTCCGAAATCCACAGCGCATGCCAATCGAACATGGACGTGATTAGGAAGCTGGAGGCATTCGGGAAGAGGACGCTTAAGAACATGAAGCCGAGAAAAAGAAGCACCGATAGGAAGAAAACGGCTAAACCTCCCCGAAGCACGTTCGACAGCAATACGACGAGCAGCGAAAACACGAAAACCGGCAGGAACGTCACGACATAAGACACCATCACTCTCGCTACCCCGCCCAACCCCGCGGTCGACGGATTGAAGAGGAGCCCCGCAGCCAAGGAAAGCGCCATAACGAACAGCAGACTGTCCGCAATGAAAACAGCGACGGAAGCCACCTTGGCGCTGAACGCTCCGAGGCGGGATACCGGTCTCGCGAGCGTAATTTTCATCGTATTGGACGCGAACTCGCCGTTAAACATATCGATCGCGACGAACGCCGCGAATAACGGCAAGAGCGTATAGGAAAAGGCGGACAACACGACCAACGGAAATTCGGTCCCTCCCGCGATCCGAAGCCCGAGTCCGTGCTTCGCCGCAGTCACCGCGACTTGCCCGATTACGACGGCAAGGATGGCCAAGATGGCCGCCGCGTTCATCTTCTTGCGCTTGAACAGCTTGAACATTTCGTTGCGGAAAGCGGCTTTAAACCCTTCCATGTCGCTCCACCTCGCTTACGAAGTAATGTTCCAGCGAGGCGTAATCGCTTAGAATGTTCTGCGTGTAATCCTCGTTCACGAGCTTCCCGCCGTAGACGACGCCGATTCGGGTGCAGGTCAGCTCCACGTCGTGAATCAAGTGGCTGGAGATGAAGAACGTCGTGCCTTCCTCCTCCGATAGCCGCTTGATCAATCTCCGCATATCGAGCATCCCCTCGACGTCCAAGCCGTTCAGCGGCTCGTCCAGAATCAATACCTTCGGATTGGACAAGATCGCGGCCGCAACCCCGAGCCTTTGCTTCATCCCGAGCGAAAACTTCCTCGATTTTTCGTTCTTATATTTCAGCATGCCGGCGATCTCCAGGCACTCGTCGATTCTCCGTTGATCTACATGAGGATAAAATCGGGCGAATAACTTCAAGTTCTCGTTCGCGGTTAAATACGGGTACGATTCCGCGGTCTCGATAATACACCCGACGTGCTTCATCGCTTGGACATAGTCGGTTTGCACGCTCGTTCCGAAAATTTTCACCTCGCCGCTGTCCGGCTTCATTAACCCCGTCATCATCTTCATGGCGGTCGTCTTCCCGGAACCGTTCGGTCCCAGAAACCCGAAGATGTCCCCTTCGTCGATCGATAGATGTAAGTCGCGCATCCCCCGACCGTTCGGGTACATCTTCGTTAAACCGATCATTTCGATCGCTTTCGCTTTCCTCATCGTTGGCCACATCTCCCGAAACGTTGACATGGCTGTCCCCGCGACGATTAGCGCCGCTGGGACAGCCTTTGTTTTCTACTCTTCGAACACGCGGTTAAACTCTCCGTTGAAATACGGTTTATCGTTGGAACGGTACGAGGTGTCGTCTATGATTTCGATCTTCAAGTTGAGATAAAGCCTGCCCGCGCCGCCTGGAGACAACTGGCCGTACTCTTGCTCGCCTTGCGGGTTGGCGTACGTGAAGAACGACATCGGCTTGGAACTGTCCGGCTCGTATTCGAACGTAAAGTCGTACGGTTCGCCGTACTCCGACTCGAATCCGGGCTTGACCGCCTCGGAATACTTGCCCGATACTTTATCCCCGTCCACGCCCGTGATCTCTAGCGTTCTTTCGCCGACCTTTAGGAACTTGCCGTCCTTCTCCATGACGATGTCGTTCCGGTAGGTTCCCACGTACATTTCCGTAATGCCCGATCTGCTGACCTTCTCGAACGCCGCATTCCGAAGATCCGGCGCCTCGACCGCTGTCGTCCCTATGTCAGTTAAGGTTACGATCACGCTCAACGTCAGATCGTGTACCTCGCCTGCGGCGTCTTTCCCGGATAGGATCGCTTCGCCCGTCGCCTGCTCCAACAAGCCCGACTCGCTCTCGACTGCCGTTCCGGATATCTTCTTCACGAAGACGTCGCTGGTTAACTCGGGCAGACGCTGTTCTGGGTCCATATGGCTTTGCTCGTTCATACTCTGTTTCACCGCGAACGAAGCTACGGCGTTGACGACAGCCGGCACCTGCGCCTCGGTTAAGGTACCCGAGTACGTTATGCCCCCGTCCGACCTTTCCTCGACCTGCACCTGCTCTTTCAAACTTCCGACCAAGGCGTCCACGATGCGTTCGAATTCTGCTGCGCCGTCTCGTCGGAATGGGTTCGCGAATGGGCTGCGCTCCTGTCCGAACGGATTGTCGACGTATTCCGAGACGTAATATTTATTTTCCTCGTCGGACTTCCATATCGTCCGCTCCATATCGTTGTACCTGTAGTGACCCGTCGTCGTTTCCCCGCTGCCGGTTTTCGACACTTCGGTTTCGATGGACGCCTGTTTGACCGTGTCGATCTTCTTCACGCTGGACGATTGAAGAAGGATTCGGTTATTGTCCTTCAACGTGAAGGACGCTTCCAGCGTATAATTTTGTAATTCCGCCTCCATTTGCGAGGCCGTATGCTTCGCCGCTTCCTTCAACCGGTCGTAGCCGGTGCCGAGCGCCATATCCGCGAGCGCCGTCGATACGAAGACGCACGCGCCGAGCGCGAAGGCGACGACAGGGATCGCTTTCTTGCTGACTTTCATAGTATCTCTCCTTATATGTAACGGCTTGATTCGGGGAAACGTTTCCTCTTGTTATTCATTATAGACAACGCCGATTGAATCCTTCTAAAGGAACTATTAACAGTTTATTAACTCGTTGAAGCAAAAAAAGAGCCAAGCTCATCGGCTTGACCCTTTTTCCATATATAAGTATCGGGACGACACGATTCGAACATGCGACCCCCTGGTCCCAAACCAGGTGCTCTACCAAGCTGAGCTACGTCCCGTTGTTTTTACATCATGGAGCGGACGATGGGATTCGAACCCACGACCCTCGCCTTGGCAAGGCGATGCTCTACCACTGAGCCACGTCCGCTTATGTAAGGAATGCGGTTGAGAGGACTCGAACCTCCACGAGCGTACGCCCACTACCCCCTCAAGATAGCGTGTCTGCCATTCCACCACAACCGCATATGAAACAAAGTGAGCCATGAAGGACTCGAACCTTCGACACCCTGATTAAAAGTCAGGTGCTCTACCGACTGAGCTAATGGCTCGTATTTATAATGGCGTGCCCTAAGAGATTCGAACTCCTGACCTTTTGATTCGTAGTCAAACGCTCTATCCGGCTGAGCTAAGGGCACGCGTCGTTTGGAGCGGACGATGGGATTCGAACCCACGACCCTCGCCTTGGCAAGGCGATGCTCTACCACTGAGCCACGTCCGCAAATCGTAATGGTGGGGGATGATGGATTCGAACCACCGAACTCGTAAGAGAAGAGATTTACAGTCTCCCGCGTTTGGCCACTTCGCTAATCCCCCATGGGGTAAACCGATGTTGCTTGGAAAATGGTGGCTTGGGACGGAATCGAACCGCCGACACATGGATTTTCAGTCCATTGCTCTACCGACTGAGCTACCAAGCCGTAAAAAATGGCGGAGCCGACGGGATTCGAACCCGCGGTCTCCTGC
>NZ_JAPSKE010000014.1 GCF_031177825.1 Paenibacillus sp.
GGTTGATCCGCTTCTTGATCGTCTCGAAGTTGGTCAGCGTGCCGCCGAGCCAACGTTGGTTGATGTAGAATTGACCGCAGCGAGCGGCTTCCTCCGCGACGGAGTCTTGCGCTTGCTTCTTCGTGCCTACGAAGAGGATCGTGCCGTTGTTCTCGGCGACCGACTTCACGAAGTTGTATGCTTCTTCAACCTTCTTTACCGTCTTTTGCAAGTCGATAATGTAAATCCCGTTACGTTCCGTGAAGATGTACTTGTCCATTTTCGGGTTCCAGCGGCGAGTTTGGTGACCGAAGTGCACGCCTGCCTCCAGAAGCTGTTTCATGGAAATTACTGCCATCTTTCACGCACCTCCTCAAAATGGTTTTTTTGGCCTCCGCCCTTCGCATCTTCCCATCGAGCTCCCGCCAGGCGAAAGCACCACGATGAAAATTGAAAAGGCGTGTGATTTTTCACACCGTCTACAAATATAACATACCACCGGCGACCTTCGCAACTTTTAACTTCTATCTTCGAAAATTATGGCGTGATGAGCGCTTCGATCAGCTCGTCCGTCGTCGGCACGCGGTCGAATCGATAATGCTTGGCCTGGATTTTCCCGGCGAGCCCCCGCTCGTCCATCTCGATCAAGAAGCCGTTATAATCCGAGACGAGACCGAGCTCGTACAGCAGCTTAGCGACCGTCGTCAGCTCGGTGCCTTCGGCGATCGTGAAGGCGTAAATTTTGGCGACGGGCAGAGCTTCGACGGGCTGCTCCGCCGGCTTCTCGTCCCCCGCGCCCGCCGCGGCTCCCGTTAACGCTTCTTCGACCGCTTCCGCGACGCGGGCCTCCACCTCGGACTCGTTGAACCACGCCATGCGGGCATCCTTCAAGACGTACCCGCCGGCCGCCGCCGCCGCCTGCAGCTCGGCCTCGCTCAACGCGCTCGTCGCGGACTGGCCGATGCTGGCCAGCTGCAGCAGCAACGAGCCGGCGATCAGCCCCGTTCCGAGCCCGTACAGATACGTCTTACGGCTGGCCATGCTGCGGTTCCTCCTGTTTGGCGAGTCCGATGATCAGCTGTACTTCGCCTTTGTTTTTGCCGAGCTTCTTAGCGATATGTTCGATCGACTTGCCGCTGTCGTGCAGATCGAACACTTCCTTATAACGGGATTTCACCGTATCGGCGAACCGGGACGCCGGTTCCGGGGCGGGCTTGTCCTTGAGGCCCGGCTCGACCGGGAATGTCGCGGCCGCCGATTCGACGGACGAAGGACGCGTTTCGGCGGCGACGTGCGTCACCGACTCGGGGCGCAGCCGATCCGCGCGAAGCGGCGGCGGCAGCTCCGGGGCGACGCTCGCGACGAACGGCCGAGGCGCGGAGGCAGGCGTCGAATTCGCAGACGGCGTAGGCGCCGCGGGCGAGAGCGCCCCTAGGCGCTCCTCCGGCGCGGCGGAATGCTTCTCGAGCTGCTCGATGCGGGCGAGCAGCTTGCCCGTCCGCTGTTCGTGCTCCCGCTTCATCTCTCCTACCATACGGATAAGCTCTTTATTTTCGGACTCGATCTCGTCGGCGAACTGCTGCAGCGTATCGCCCACGGAGTCGAGGAAATCTTCCTGCACCGGCTTGCGCTCGGAGGTGCGGGGCAGCATCGAGGCGTATAAAATAATGACGAGCCCGAGCAGCGCCACGATCATCCACATCTCCAACGAACATTCCCCCAACCGTCCCTATAATGAAATATCGATATGTTTTCCCTTGTAAGGATGACCCGAATCCGCCCCGGACAAACGGGCGTCCTCCTCCTTGCCGGCCGTACGCGGCTTCGCCGCGTTCCGCCTTGCGCCGGAGCCGCCGTACCCTTCTTCCTTCACGTTCAAAAACGCGGATGCGTCCACCTCCGCGCTGACTTTCTTCCGCCGTTCCGTTTGCTTCGTCGTTTGGTTCGCCAATACCGCTTGATCGTACGTAGGCTTATGATTCAGATGATTTTGCACGGTCGTCGCTTCGTTCGTGCGAGGTATGGCGATTTGCATCTCGACGCCCTTCATGCTCATCTCTCGTTCCCCCGATCGCCAGGTGCGGCCTTAGGGCCGCGGGCTAAAAATGAGAGGTTAACGTGATCTCGCCGCCTTGCAATTGGAAGGCGACCCGCGTCGTAGCGTCCTTAATGAAACGCGTATATCGGCCGATGACGACCTTCGTGCCGGAGTACACCGTACCGATGATTTCGACCTTCGCCTTCTCGATATCCTCGAGGCTCGTTTCGATTTCCCAGATGCGTTCCCTCGCCGCGCCGAGCTCTTCGGTCGACGTGCGCTTCGTGCTGAGCAGCTTCGTCCGGAGCTCCAGCTTCTCCGGCGTCAGCGTTCCGGCGAGCGCCATCTGATCCAACAAGTGAAGCGCTTTATCCGTCTTGTCCAGGTTATCCGCGATTTGCTTCGTGACGGTCCTCAGCTGTTGCAGCTCGTTCCGCAGCTCCGGCGCGACGCCGACCTCGAGCGCGGTAGACGTGGACGTCGAGTTGCCTACCGTGCGGGCTACGATCATCTCGCCGGCTTGCAGATTGCCTCCGACGATCAGCCCCTTGGATCCCTTACATAAGATGCTCTTGCCAGCGCGTACGTTCGAGTGCAGGATGCTCTGACTGACGACGATGTTTTGCCCGGCGAAGACGTTCGCCTCTTGCACGAAGGAGCTCTTCACGTCGACGCCCGCCTTGACGAACCCCTTATTGGCCGCGAAGATGCCCGACGCGATGTCGATCGAACCGTCCGCTTCCAATTCCGCGCCTTCGACGCCGCCCGTGATGCGGATGTCGCCGGCCGCTTTTATTCGAAACCCGCTCAGCACATTGCCGCGTACGACGACCGTGCCGATGAAGTCGATGTTTCCGATGTGATAATCGACGTCCCCGTTCACTTCGTAGACGGGGAAGACGTTGAGCTTGCCTTTTTCCGTTTGGGTGACGAGGCCGTCGATGACCGCATACATCCTCATCTTCTCCGCGTCGACCACGACGTTCTTTCCTTGCTTGAATCTCGCTTCCTTCCCGTCCTTGCCGGGAATCGGCTCGCCGGTGACCGCCATGCCGGCCGTCCCCTTCGTCGCGAGCACGCGCTGGGCGATCAATTGCCCTCTCGCCGCGTTGTTCAGCTGCATCAGTTCGCGGTAATCCACCGCGCCGTTCTCGAGTTCGAGCGGTTTGCGGGCTTTATTTTCCAGACTGAATAAGTTATCGATGTACCCGTCCGCGCCGGCCATCGGCGCCGCGCCTTGCGCGATCAATAACGGCGTAGTGACGTAAGATAACGGATGAAGCGCGAATGCGGACAATGCTTCTTCCTTCAAGCCGTAAACGACACGGTTCGCCTTCAGGAGCTCGACGAGCCCCGCCTTCGTGATCGATTGCGCCAAATCCGGTTCCGCTACTTGTATGAACGCGCTCATTCGATCCTCCGAGACGGACACCGCAACCGCCGCCCCGAGATTCATGGTAAACTCCGACGTCACACCGTTCCCCCCTTCGCTCTTCTCCTTCGACGAATTCCGTTACTGCTGCATCAATTGTTCCTTCGCCCGGCCGAGATGACCCCGCAGCCGGAGAATCGCCTTCGAGTGCAGTTGAGAAATTCTAGACGGAGACAACGACATGACTTCCGCAATTTCGCTGAGCGACAATTCTTCGAAATAAAACAACGATACGACCGTGCGCTCCTTCTCCGTTAAACGTTCGATCGCTTTCGCCAAGCTTTCCTTCAGGTAGATGTCCCGCACGCTGTCTTCCGGGTTCTTCGCCCGTTCGTCCACGAGCAGCGTCATGCGCGTCTCCGACTCTTCCTCGCGGATCGGATCCTCAAGGGACACGAGCGAGGCGACGGATACTTCCTGCACCATCTGCTGGAACTCTTGCTCGGACACCTGGAGGTACGCGCTGATCTCCCCGTCGGTTACGCTGCGAAGATGCTCCTGCTCCAACCGCTGATACGCCTCTTCGATCTTGCGTGCTTTCTCCCGCACCGATCTCGGCACCCAATCGGCTTGGCGCAGCCCGTCGATGATCGCCCCGCGGATGCGCCAGGAGGCGTATGTCTCGAATTGCAAGCCGCGCTCCAGGTCGAACTTATCGACGGCGTCGATTAATCCCATTATACCATAACTTGCAAGATCGTCTTTAGACACATTTCGAGGCAAGCCGATGGCCAATCGACTCGTGACGTAATCGACCAAGCTTACGTAATGCTCGATCAGCTTGCGCTTCGCTTCAGGGTCGCCCGTGGCTTTCCAGCTTCGCCATACCGACGCGATTCCGTTCGTCTGCGTTTCCGATAGCGTACTGTCCATCGACTTCCTTCGCCTCCTATTTATCCGACATGTGTCTTAACGCTTGCGCGAGCAATTCGGGGTCGATCGGGGATTCGGTCTTGGCGAGCTTCGGCGGAGAGAGCGGCGCGAAGCCGAGATCGAGACCCGCCTCCTCCTCGTCCTCCGGCGTGACGATGTCGATCGATTGCCCTTTGGCGGCTTCGTCCGCGGCTTCGGCGTCTCTCGTCTGCGCGGCGGCGGCGGATTCGGCGCCTGCCAGCGCTTGGCCGAGCAGCCAGCGCACCGCGAAACCGATCCCGAACGTCACGGCGAAGGCGATGCCCGTGCGAATGCCCGCCGTAGCGAGCGGATTGCTCCGATACGACAGCAAGAAGATAACCGCGGCCAGGGCGCATGCCGCGACCGCGTTCCACCGCCAGGTGCCGATCATCGCTTACAGCTCCTTCGCGCCGAGTTGTACGCTGCGAACGAACAGCTTGCCCGTCGCGCTTTCGATTTCGATCGTACGTCCATAATTCCCACCCGTATCTTCCGCTATGATCGGAATATTGTAACGCCACAGCGCTTCCTTGCAAGCCTCGACGTTCCGCGGACCGATCCGCATCGTGTCGGCCGCCGGGGACGAGAAGGTGAACATCTGCGCCCCGCCGGCGAGCTTCGCTTGCAGTCTGCCGGCGACCGCGCCGATCTTCTGCATGCGCAGGAGCAATTCAGGCAGCGCGGTGTCGGCGTATTTGGCTTTATTCAACGCCGCGTCCTTCGAGATCGAGGAGGACGGAAGCATGACGTGAGCCATGCCCGCGACGCGAACGACGGGATCGAACAGCGTCAGACCGACGCAGGAGCCGAGTCCCGTCGTCCGCAGCGATTGTCCGCCGCCGGCGACGTTCAAATCCGCCATGCCTACTTTCACGACGACGGCTTCGCTCATTCGGGAGGCACTCCCAACGAGGCGAAGATCGTAGCGAACGCTTCCGGATCCGGAATCAGAAACAGGTTTCCCTCTACCCGATCGATCCCGTCGAAGAACGACGTCTCGATCAAGAGCGCTTTATCCCCCATGTCTCCGAACTGAAGCAGACCGTACGCCAGAATCGCGCCCGCCATGTCCACCGCGAAGCCCGGCACCGTCGGAGACAAATTCAAGCGTGTGAGATCGGCAAGCGACGACAAATAGGAGCCCGCCAATATGTTTCCGATTTCGGACAAAGCCGATACCTCGAGCTCCGTAAATGGGGACCCTTCCCCCGTCTCCATAGCGAGCAGCTCCAGCAGCAGCTGCTTCGCGGAATCGATCGACAGGAGGAAGAACAAATTGCCCGGCGCATCCCCCTCCACCCTTAGGAATACCGCGGCGACGACCGCTTCCGCCCCGCCGACCTGCTCGGCGATGTCGTCGAACGGCACCAAGTTGACGCGCGGCACATCCATGTCGACGGGCTTGCCGAGCAGCTTCGACAGCGCCGTGGCGGCATGACCGGCGCCGATATTGCCGACTTCGCGAAGGACGTCCATCTGCGTTTCGCCGAACCGTTCGATTTCGCTCAAGATTAGTCCTCCATCTGCTCCAGCTGAATGATTTCGCTCTTGTTGAGCACCTCCGACAAGTTGAGCATCACCAGAAGGCGGTTGTCTCCGACCTTCGCGATGCCGCGCAAATATTTCGCCCGGATACCGCCCACGACCTCCGGCGGCTCCTCGATGCGATCCGCGTTGACGTCGATGACGTCGTTCGCCGAATCGACGATGAAGCCGACCTCCAGGTCGCCGACGTTGACCATCACGATCCGCGAATTTTCCGTAGGTTCGTTCTCGGGCAAGCCGAAGCGCGAGGCCAGATGAATGACCGGGACGACGACGCCTCGGAGATTGACGACGCCTTTGACGAAGGGCGGCGTCTTCGGTACCCGGGTCATCGGCATCATTCTCTCGATCGTCTTCACGTGCTCGACTTCGATGCCGTACTCCTCCGTACCGATCGAAAATACGATCGTCTTTGTATCTGCTGCCATAACGACACTTCCTCTCTTGTCGAGGTTATTTAATCAGCGCGTTCGTATCGAGAATGAGCGCGACTTGTCCATCCCCTAAAATCGTGGCGCCCGACACCGCGAAGACGCGGTTCAAATATTTCCCGAGCGCCTTCAAGACGATCTCTTGTTGCCCGATCAGCTCGTCTACCGCAAGTCCGGCGATCCGGTCTCCCTTGCGCACGATGACGACTTCCGTCTCGTCCTCGCCTTCGTCGCTGTAATCCGGCACGTCGAACAGCTTGCTTAAGGACACGAGCGGAACGACGCTCGAACGGTAGTCGAACATCCGGTTGCCGTGCACATTGCGGATGTCCTCCTTGCGGAGAATCATCGTTTCGACGATGCTGGACAGCGGGATCGCGTATTTCTCGCCGCCGAGCTTCACCATCATCGCCATAATGATCGACAGCGTGAGCGGCAGCTGGATCGAGAACTTCGAGCCCTTCCCGAGGGTCGACGTCACCGAGACGCGACCGCCGAGCGATTCGATCTTCGACTTGACGACGTCGAGTCCGACGCCGCGACCGGAGATGTCCGAGATGACATCGGCCGTGCTGAAGCCCGAAGCGAACAACAGCATATAGACCGCTTCGTCGCTCATCGCATCGCCTTGCTCCTTCGTCACGATCCCGTTCTTCACCGCGCGCTTCAGCACGACGTCGCGATTAATGCCCTTGCCGTCGTCCTCCGCCTCGATGAATACGTGATTGCCGCTGTGGAACGCGCGCAGATGGACCGTGCCGGTCTCCGACTTGCCCGCCTTCAGCCGTTCCTCGATCGATTCGATGCCGTGATCGACGGAGTTGCGGAGCAGATGCACCAGCGGATCGCCGATTTCGTCCACCACCGTGCGATCGAGCTCGGTGTCGGCGCCCGTAATGACGAGGTCGACCTTCTTGCCGAGCGACTTGGCGACGTCGCGCACCATGCGCGGGAACCGATTAAATACCGATTCGACCGGCATCATGCGCAGCTTCATGACGACGCCTTGCAGATCGCTGCTGACCCGTCCCATATGCTCGACGGTTTCGATCAGGTCGGCGCGCTTGATTTCGCCCGCGAGCGATTCCAACCGGACGCGGTCGATCAGCATCTCGCTGAACAGGTTCATCAGCGTGTCCAGCTTCTCGATGTCGACGCGGATCGTGCGAGTCGCCGCCGCCCCGGAGGCTTTCGCCGGCGCGGGCGCGCTCGCCTTCGGCGCCGCCGGCGAAGCTGACGGCGGCGTCGTCGCGGCTTGCGCCTGCGCCGACGCAGGCGCTGCCGGCGCGGCTGCGCCGGCAGCCGCTTCGGCCGCAGCCGACGACGCGGCCGAGGCGATGTCCTCCGACGTGATCGGCTCCACCGTCGCTCGCTCGATCTCGGACACGCCGTTGATCGCCGCTTCGATCGCAGCCCCTTCGGAGGCGCTCAGGAAGATGATCGTAAACTCGTAATCGAATCGATCCGCTTCGATGTCTTCCGTCGACGGCGCCGACTTGATCACTTCGCCGAGCCGGCCGAGGGCGTCGAACACCATGTAAGCGCGAACCGCCTTCAGGACGCAATCCTTGCGGATCGCGACGGAAATCCGATACGCGCGGTGACCGGACTCGAGCGATTGCTGCAGCACGGAAGATTGGTATTCGTCCAGCAGGCCTTGCACCGTACCGCCGGCAGCCGCGCTGGCGCCTTGGGTTCCGTCCGATGGGTCCGTCGCGTCGGCCGCTCGATTCCCCGCTTTGCCGTACGTCCCGTTCACGATCGCCTTCAAATCGGTCACGATCGAGGAGACGTCCGACTTGCCGGTGCCGCCGTCGACGATATCGGAAACCATCGCCTCGAGCGCGTCCAAGCTTTGGAAGATCGTCTCGAACGTGTAGTCCTCTACCTTCAGCTTCCCGTTGCGGACCAGATCGAGCACGTTTTCCATCTCGTGCGTAAGCGATGCGATATCTTCGAAGCCCATCGTTGCGGACATTCCCTTCAGCGTATGCGCCGAACGGAACATGTTTTGCACGATGCCGATGTCGTCCGGAGCGCTCTCCAGAGCGAGCATATTGTCGTTCATCGCTTGCAAGTGCTCTCTGGACTCATCGATAAACATGGATAAGTATTGGTTCGTATCCATCCCTACACCTCCTCGGCCTGTTCTACTTCTTTTCGGATTTGGTCCGCGATCGATTCGAGCGGAACCGTCTTCGCGACGCATCCGAGCTCGACGGCGGCGCGCGGCATGCCGTACACGATGCAGCTCGATGCGTCCTCCGCGATCGTTCGGCGCACCCCTTGGTCGTACAACGCCTTCATCCCCTTCGCGCCGTCGCTCCCCATGCCCGTCATGAGCACGGCCGTCCGGTCCAGCTCCGGCGTCAGCGCGAGGGATTCGAACAGCGTGTCGACGGAAGGGCGATGTCCGCTTCTCGGCGGATCTTCGTTCAGACGAATTCGGTACGCGCCGCCTTCCTTCCGAAGGGTCATATGTAAGCCACCGGGCGCGATATACGCCGCTCCCGGTCGAAGCTCCATCCCGTCCTCCGCTTCCGTTACCTCGATGGCGCACAGCGTATTCAGCCGCTGCGCCAGCGACCTCGTAAAGCCCGCGGGCATATGCTGCACGACGAGCACCGGAGCCGGAAAATGTTCGGGCAGTCTCGTTAATACCTGCTGCAGCGCGCGAGGTCCTCCCGTCGACGTGCCGATCGCCACGACGCGATTCCACACCGCGACGGGCGGCTTCGGACGTTGTTTCGCGGGCGGCGGCGCTTCCGGCGCGGATGGCTTCAACCTTTCTGCGGGCTTTCCGACCGGCTTGGCCGACGGCGCGGCCGGAGCGGAAGCCGCCGGTTTCACGGGAGCCGGCGCGGCCGGCCGGGCCGGAGGCTTCAAGACGGCAGGCTTCGTTGCGGCAGGCTGTTTCGGCGGCGGCGCCGGCGGAGCGACGCCTCTCCACGCCGGAGGCTCCGGCGGCTTCGGCCGCAGCGGCGCAGGCGAAGGCAACGTCGAAGGCGCAGGCGAAGGCAACGGCGTGGGCTGAAGCCGGCTGACCGTCTCCTTTCGGTGGAAGGCGACCGCCGCCCGAAGCGTCGCCGCCAGCGATTCCTGCAGCCGCCCGAGATCGCTCGAATTCGGTCCCGAAGGCTTCGGCACGAAGTCGAACGCTCCGAGTTCCAGCGCTTGAATCGTAGCGGCGGCTCCTTCCACCGTAGAGCTGCTGAGCATGATGACCGGCGTCGGCGCTTCCTTCATGAGCATCGGCAGCGCCTCGAGTCCGGTCATCACCGGCATCTCCAGATCCATCGTGACGGCGTCCGGCCGCAGCAACTTGACCGCTTCGAGCGCTTCCGCTCCGTTGCATGCCGTGCCGACGACCGTCAGCGTCTCGTCGTTATTCACGATATCGGAAACCACCTTGCGCATGAAGGCGGAATCGTCGACCACCAGAATGCGGTACGGGGGCATTGCGACTCCTCCTTTATTTCATGAACGAAAGCATCCGAGACAGGAACCGCTTGACGCCTCCCGCCTCCGACGTCTCGCCTTCCGGCGCCGACATCGGCTGCGATATTTCGAAGCGGCGAACGAGCTCCTTCAACTCCCGGGTAGCGGCCGAATCCGGAAACAACACGGAGAACGGGATCTGCCGCTTGACCGCCTTGGAGACGTTCGCGTCGTCCGGAATATAACCGAGCGTCGGAATGTCGAGGTGCAGAAATTGATTGGACACCATCCGGATCTTATCCGCGGTTTGCTTGCCTTCCTTCCGGTCGGTCACGCGATTGACGACGAGCTGGAACCGTACGTCGGGCTGCTGGGCGTGGACCATCTTGATGATGGCGTACGCGTCCGTAATCGAGGTAGGCTCCGGCGTCGTCACGACGATCGTCTGTTCCGCCGCCGTAATGAACGTCATCGATTCCTTCGAGAGACCGGCGCCGGTGTCGAACAAGATGTAATCGACCGTCCCGCTCAGCGAGAGCACTTGCTCCGTGAAATATTGCAGCTCTTCTTTGGTAAGCGAAAGCAAGTCGTTGAAGCCGGAACCGCCTGCGATAAAGCGGAGATCGTTCGGTCCTAGGCAAACGATCTCCTCGATCGATTTCTCCCGCTTCAACAAATGGTATAAATTGTACTTCGGCGAAGCGCCCATCAGCACGTCGATGTTGGCCATGCCGATGTCCGCGTCGAAGACGAGCACCTGGTACCCTTGCGATTGCAGCTGCAAGGCGAAGTTCAACGTGAAATTCGACTTTCCGACGCCGCCCTTGCCGCTGGTGATCGTCAAGATGCGCGTCTGACGTTCCGGCGCAGCCCGCTCCGCAGGCGGCGTTCCGACGTCCTGCCGAACGAGATTGCGCAACGCTTCCGCTTGGTCATTCATCATGAGGTTCACCTACTAGTTCGTCTGCCATATTCCTCGCGTTAGCGATATTGATGTCGTCGGGCACGTTCTGCCCGTCTGTAACGTAGGAGAGAGACAACGGATAATCGTGTAACAGGTTGACGATCGACCCGAGCGTGGCGGTTTCGTCCGCTTTCGTAAACAGTACCTTCTCCACGCCGAACCGGAAGAAATTGTCGGTGACGGCTTTCATATCGCTGTATTTCATACTAAGGCTGAGGACCAGGAACGTATCCTTGCGCTCTTCGATCCGAAGCAGCGATTGAAGTTCCGATACCGCCATCTCGTTGCGGAAGTTGCGGCCCGCGGTGTCCATCAGAATCATATCGCGATCCTGCATCCGATCGAGCGCCTTCTGCAAATCCAGCGCGGAGAAGACGACCTCGAGCGGCACGTTCAAGATGGAAGCATACGTTCGCAGCTGCTCGATCGCAGCGATCCGATACGTATCCGACGTAATGAGGCCGATCGACTTCCGAAATTTGAGCGTTTGCTCCGCCGCCAGCTTCGCGATCGTCGTCGTCTTGCCGACGCCGGTCGGCCCGACGAAATGAACGATGCGCGCGTCTTGCCGAATTTGTTCGATCGGACGTTTCGTAAGCAGCTCGACGATCGCCGACTTCACGGCGGCGCCCGCCTCGGCCGCGGAAAGCTCCGAAACCGGCCGCCCCGCTTCTTCGAGAAGCACGACGGAATCCTTGATGAGCTTCGCGGCGAGCTCGGGCAGCACGTCTTGCTGTACGAGGCGCGAACGAATCGAGTCGAAGGCGGGCGGCAACGCTTCCGCCAACGCGGCGACGGGGCCCGTTCCCGCCTGCGCTTGGGCTAGGCGAAGCATCATTTCCTTCATTTGCTTCATTTCCTGAAGAAGAGCGTCATCCTTCGCCCCGGTCGGCCCGGCCGTAGCCGACGCGAGCGGTCCGGTCGGCGCTGCGGCCGCCACGGCTTCGAAGTTTGGCCGCGGCTCCGGCCGAGCCGAAGGCGTCGGTCTCGGCGCGACGGGAGCCGGAGGCTTGAGCGGCGCGGACAGTCCGGCGAGGGACGACGACGCGATCGCGGACGTCGGTCGCGCGGTCGCAGCCGATTCGGGGTTCGAATCCGTCGCCGCGACGACTTCGACCTTCTTCTTCGTGAACATCCCGAGGAAGCCGCCGACCCGAATCTCCTTCGTGTTGATGATGACGGCGTCCTTGCCCAGCTCGGCGCGAATTTTCTGCAGCGCGTCCGGCATCGAATCGACGATGTACTTTTTCACCTTCATACGTTCACCACCCCTATGCTTTGGACTTCCACGTTCGGCTCAAGCTCGCTGTAAGACAACACGGTAACGTCTTGCATCGCGCGCTCCAGCAGCTGCTTTAAATACATGCGGATCGTCGGCGACGTCAGCACGATCGGCGTGCCGCCGGACTGCACAAGCTTCGACGCCTGCTCCGCAATTTTTTGAACGACGGTTTGCGAGCTGGCCGGGTCCAAGGCGAGGTAGCTGCCGTGATCGGATTGCTGAACCGCCTCCGCGATTTTCCGTTCCAAGGACGGACCGACCGTGACGACGCGAAGCGTGTCGTTGCCGGGCGCATATTGCTGCGTAATTTGGCGAGACAAGCTTTGCCTTACGTATTCCGTCAAAATATCGGGATCCTTCGTGTACGTTCCGTAATCGGCGAGTGTCTCGAAAATGGTAACCAAATCGCGGATCGAAACTTTTTCCTTCAGCAGCTTCGCCAGCACCTTCTGCACGTCGCCGATCGTCATAACGTTCGGGATAAGCTCCTCGACGAGCGCCGGATACGACTCTTTGACGTTCTCCACGAGCGCTTTCGTCTCTTGGCGTCCGATCATCTCATGCGCATGGCGCTTAATTACCTCGGTAAGGTGCGTCGCCACGACCGAGGGCGGGTCTACGACCGTATATCCGGAAATTTCCGCCCGGTCCTTCGCCGCTTCGTCGATCCATAGCGCCGGCAATCCGAACGCCGGCTCGACCGTCTCGATCCCGGTGACGCTGTCGTCATCGATGCCGGGGCTCATGGCGAGGTAATGATTCAGCAGCAGTTCGCCGCGCGCGACCGTATTGCCTTTGATTTTGATGACGTATTCGTTCGGGCGCAGTTGAATGTTGTCCCGGATCCGAATGACCGGCACGACGAGACCGAGCTCGAGCGCGCACTGACGGCGGATCATGATGATCCGGTCGAGCAAGTCGCCGCCTTGCTGCTGATCCGCGAGCGGAATAAGGCCGTACCCGAACTCGAACTCGATCGGGTCTACCTGAAGCAAATTGACGACGCTCTCGGGGCTCCGCACTTCTTCGATCTGCTGCTCCTCGACGAGCATCTCCTGCTCCACTTCCCGCTTCTTCAAGACGCCGTCGATCCGATAGGCCGCGAACGCCAGCGCGCCTCCGACGGGAAGCGTGAGAACGGGACCGATCGGCGTGAAGATACCGAGCAGGGCGATCGTACCGCCGACGACGTAAAGCAGTTTCGGAAACGCCCCCAACTGTTCCATAATATCTTGCGCCAAGTTGCCTTCCGAGGAGGCGCGGGTAACGATCAGACCCGCCGCCGTGGAAATCAAGAGCGCCGGAATCTGGCTGACGAGCCCGTCGCCGATCGTCATGATCGAATACATCTCGACCGCCTGGCCGAATTCGAAGCCTTTCATCGTCATGCCGATAATAATGCCGCCGATCAGGTTAATGACGAGAATAATGATAGATGCGATGGCGTCCCCTTTGACGAACTTCATCGCGCCGTCCATCGCGCCGTGGAAGTCGGCTTCCGATTCGATCTTCTTCCGCCGTTCCCGGGCTTGCTGCTCGTTGATGAGCCCCGAATTCAAATCGGCGTCGATGCTCATCTGCTTACCGGGCATCGCGTCGAGCGTGAATCGCGCTCCGACCTCGGCGACGCGTTCCGAACCTTTGGTAATGACGATAAATTGAACGATGACGAGGATGAGGAACACGATGAAGCCGACCGCGATGTTGCCCTGCGCGACGAAGGAGCCGAACGTCTCGACGACCTTGCCGGCATGCGCGTTCGCCAAAATGTTTCTTGTCGTCGACACGTTCAGCGCGAGCCGGAACAGCGTCGTGATGAGGAGGAGCGAGGGGAAGATCGAAAATTGCAGCGCTTCTTTCGTATTCATCGCGACGACCAGCATCGTGAGCGCCAGCGAGATGTTAATGATCAACATGAAATCGAGGAGATGCGTATGGATCGGAACGATCATCATCAGTACGATTCCGATAATGCCGCCGAGCACCGCTAAATCTTTCAACTTCATCGCGTTCCCCTCCTCTCCTCGAACTAGGCGTTACGGTTATTTCTTAACAGCCGGCAGCTTCGCTCTCGCTTTGTAGACGAAGGCAAGCACTTCGGCGACGGCTTGGAACAGCTCTTGCGGAATCGATTCGCCGATCTCGACCTGCCCGTACAGCGCGCGGGCGAGCGGTTTATTTTCCATAAGCGGGACATCGTTGTCTTTCGCGATTTGTCGGATGCGCAAGGCGACGTAGTCGGCGCCCTTCGCGATGACGCGAGGCGCTTCCATCTCCGCCCCGTCGTATTTAATCGCGACGGCGAAGTGCGTCGGGTTCGTGATGACGACATCCGCCTTCGGCACTTCCTGCATCATCCGCTGCATCGCCATGCGACGCTGACGCTCGCGGATTTTCGATTTGATGAGGGGATCCCCCTCGGTCTTCTTGTACTCGTCCTTGATGTCCTGTTTGGACATGCGAAGGTTTTTCTCATACTCCCATTTCTGATACGCGTAATCGAACAGCGCGAGTACGAACAACGCGCCTCCGGAAAACAACCCCAGTCTCAGCGTCAGCGATGCGAGGTATTGGAAGATCGAACCGATCGGGACTGAGGCCAGCGTCAACAGCGTCGCGCGTTCGCCCCATAAAATCAGAAAGGCGATCAATCCGATGATGAGCACCTTCAGCATCGATTTCAGGAACTCGACGACCGAACGCAGCGAGAAAATCTGTTTGAAGCCTTGAATCGGGTTAATCTTTTCGAACTTCATCTTCAGCGTCTCGCCCGTGAACAAGAAACCGATTTGCGCGTACGAGCTTAACAGCGCCATCACCAGGCCGACCGCCATGATCGGCAAGAGAAGCAGAAGCCCTTCCCGCATTAACTGCGAAAACATCGCGATCACGTTCGTATCGGTGACGTCCCACAGAATGTATTCTTTAAGCCCCGCGGAGAACATCCCCGCGACGCCCTTGCCCATTGTGGAACCGTACATGGCCAACAGACCGAAACCGCCGAGCATGATGAGCGCACCCGGCAATTCCATACTTTTGGCGACTTGTCCTTTTTTGCGCGATTCCTGCCGCTTCTTCGGAGTCGCCGTTTCCGTCTTCTCTTGGGAGAAGAGCTGCAGGTCGAGCGTATAACGTAACGGGAGCGGCATCGGAAACCTCCTTGCGGCTTGCTTAGACGGATCGCAGCGTTCGCATCATTTCGAACATGTTGTCGAACAACGTCGCGAACAGCGTTTGGAACAGGGCCAGAAAGCCGGGAACCAGCAGCAGCGTAATGCCGAGACCGACCAAAATCTTCAGCGGCATCCCGACGACGAATACGTTGAATTGCGGAGCCGTCTTCGCCAAAATGCCGAGCGCGACATCCACTAAAAACATCGAGGCAACGATCGGCGCCGCCATCTGGAACGCCAGCGTGAAGGCGGTCGATACGCTTCTCGTGAGCATCTCCGTCGGCGGACCGTCGGCCAAAGCCGCGAAAAACGAGTTATTCAACGGAATCGTTTGGTAGCTGTCCATGATGCCGAGCAGCAAATAATGATGTCCGTTCAGCGTCAAAAACAATAGCATTGCAACCATATATTTAAAGCTGCCGAACACAGGAGTTTGCGCCCCGGTCATCGGGTCGATGACGTTGGCGATGCCGAAGCCCATCTGCATGTCGATGAACGATCCGGCAATTTGGACAACGGTAAAAAACAAATAGGCAACGAAGCCCAGAAGCACGCCGATCAGCGTTTCCCGAATGACGAAGTACGCGTACTCGGCGTCGATCGGAATCGCGCGGTCCGTGCCGGACGTAAAAAATACCAGTAACGAAACGAACACCGATATGCCGATACGAAATTGTGGCGGTACATTATTTTGAGTCGCGAACACCGGCGCCGTAATAAAGAAACCGGTCATTCGGCAAAATATAAGCAATAAATTCGGGTAATAAGCTAATACGAGTTCCATGTCCGGTTACCCGATAAAATTGTGCAGATTATCCAGCAAGTGGAATGTAAAATCGACCAGCTTGGACAAAATCCACGGACCGAAAAACAAGATCGCCACAAGCACGACGACGATCTTCGGAACGAATGCAAGCGTTTGTTCTTGAATTTGCGTCGTCGCTTGGAATACGCTGATCGCGAGACCGACGACGAGCGCCAATATTAACATCGGTCCGCTGGCCATTAATGTCGTATAGATCGCTTCGCCGGCGATGCGGATGACCGTATCGGATCTCACGCGCGTCCCCTCCGTTCGTCAGGTATTGAAGCTTAAGAGCAGCGACTTCACGACCAAATACCACCCGTCGACCAAGACGAACAGCAAAATCTTGAACGGCAGCGAAATCATGACCGGGGGCAGCATCATCATCCCCATCGCCATCAGCGTACTGGCAACGACCATATCGATGACGAGAAACGGGATAAAAATCATAAAGCCCATCTGGAACGCGGTCTTCAACTCGCTGATCGCGAAGGCCGGAACGAGCGCGGTAAGCGGAATATCCTCGTACGAAGTAGGACGCGGCATGTTTCCGTAATCCAAAAACAGCAGCAGATCCTTCTCTCGCGTCTGGCTAGACATAAACTTCTTCAGCGGCACGGCCGCTTCGTTCAGCGCTTCGACCTGCGTCAGTTCCCCTGCCAAATACGGTTTCAGGGCGGTTTCGTTAATTTCGCCGATCGTCGGCGCCATAACGAACAAGCTGAGAAACAGCGCCAATCCGATCAACACCTGGTTCGGCGGCATCTGGTTCGTGGCCAGCGACGTTCGTACGAACCCGAGCACGATGACGATCCGCGTAAAGCTGGTCATCATGACGAGGATGGCCGGCGCCAAGCTGAGCACCGTCAGCATCAGCACGATACTTAATGTGGAAGAGACGTCCTGAGGCTCGTCCGACGTACCGATCGACAGGTCGATGCCCGGAATCGGAGACTCGGCGGCGAGCGCGGCCTCCGGAACGGCGAACGGAGAGACGCCGAGCAGCGCGACGCCGAGCACCAACGCCGACAGCAGCTTTCGTATCATCGGTCCTCTTCCTCCATCCATTCCTTCATCGCGTCTTTCCTCGCGGAGACGCCCTTCAGCTTCTGGGAAAGCAAATCTTTGAACGCTTCGTTCGATTGCCACTCCGGCTGTTCCGGGGCGGCTCGTCGACGACTGCGCCACCCTTGAACGATCCCCGCCAGGGCGGCGACGGCGGTTCCCGCAACGGGAGTCGGTCTCGCCTCGAGAGATGCGAGGAACGCCTCGACCCGATCCGGGTCGTCGATCTTATCGAGCAGCGTAATGTCGTCGCCGACGCCCACGATATAGACGGCATCGCCGATCTCGACCACTTGCATCGACTTGTTTTGCCCGAGGGGAACGCCGGCATGCACCTGGAGCGAGCGGTCCCCCGACCAACGTTTATTCCTTGCGGCCAGAAACCGGATCAATACGACGATCAGTCCGATGACGACGGCAAGGACGACGATGACTTGAAAGAAGTTGCCGTAGAAATCACCTGTGGTAAACCCCTCCGGCGACGTCCCAGGCGGCGCGTCGAGCGAATTGCCGAGCGTATTGATCAAGGTTCCGTACATGGAATCAGCCCAACGTCTTCTTGATCGCTTCGATGACGCGATCGGCTTGGAACGGCTTTACGATGAAGTCCTTCGCGCCCGCTTGGATCGCGTCGATAACCATCGCCTGCTGGCCCATGGCGGAGCACATGATGACTTTCGCGCTAGGGTCGAGTTTCTTGATTTCTTTCAACGCGGTAATGCCGTCCATTTCGGGCATCGTAATATCCATCGTGATCAAATCCGGATTCGTCTCTTTGAATTTTTCGATCGCCTGCGCGCCGTCGCTGGCTTCCCCTACGACCTCGTACCCGTTTTTGGATAAGATGTCCTTGATCATCATGCGCATGAATGCTGCGTCGTCCACTACTAAAATACGGTTCGCCATTCGATACAAATCCTTTCGATCGTTAGTTTGTTTATTTGAAAGTACGAAGTCATACGAATTGCCGTCTACCGGATCTTACTGAAGCTTCTGGATTCGATCCCAAGGGCTGACGATATCCGTTACCCGCACGCCGAAGTTTTCGTCGATAACGACGACTTCCCCCTTGGCGATCAGCTTGTTATTGACCAAGATGTCGACCGGCTCGCCGGCCAGCTTATCGAGCTCGACGATCGAGCCTTGGGACAGCTCGAGAATGTCTTTGATTTGCTTCTGCGTCCTACCTAATTCAACAGTAACCTTAAGGGGGATGTCCAGAAGCAAATTCAGGTTGGAATTTTCCGTATTCGGAGCCCCGAATCCGGACAAGTCCGAAAACTGCGCCGCCTGCACGTTCCGATTCGGAGGCGGCGGCGCGTAGCCATGCTGCGGCATCGGCGGGGCTCCATGGGCCGGCGCTCCGTACGGCGGCGCATAGGGCGGCGCATACGGCGGTTGTTGATGCCCGGGCGGCGGATATCCTCCATAGTTCGGCGCGGCCGGCGGCTCGCCGTATTGCGGCGGCTGAGACGCAGGGGCCGGGGGCGGAACCGGAGCGGGCGCGGGCGCCGGCGTTGCGGCTTTCGGCGCAGGCGCGGGCTCGCTCGAGGCGCCGCCCATCAGAATGGATACCATGTCCTTCGCGAACCAGACCGGGAGCAGCTGCATAATGTTGGAATCGATCAAGTCGCCGATCGTCAGACGGAACGACACTTGGATGAACGCCTCTTCCGTCAGCAGCTGGTCGCCCTCCCCTTCCGCGAAGTCGAGCACGTCGATGCCCGGCGGGGAGATGTTGACGAACCGGTTGAAGATCGTCGACATCGACGTCGCGGAGGAGCCCATCATTTGGTTCATGGCTTCCTGAACGGCGCTGACGTGAATTTCGTTCAGCTCCGTCTCGACCGGGTGCCCCGTCCCCCCGAGCATCAGGTCCGCGATCACTTGAGCGTCGCGCGTCTTGATCACGAGCAAGTTAATGCCGTGGAAGCCGTCGACGTAGTTGACGTGGACCGCGACATGCGGGCTCGGGAACGTCCCGGATACTTCCTCTTTGCCGATGACGGACACCTTCGGCGTCGTAATATCCACCTTGCGACCCAGCAGCGTGGATAACGCCGTCGCAGCGCTGCCGAACGTAATGTTGCCGATCTCGCCGAGCGCGTCCTGTTCGATCGGCGTCAAGTAATCGTCGATCGACAGCATCGAGCCGGAAGCGGAGCCGGCCGCGAACGCGTCCAGGTCGTCGTTCGAGTCCGACGAAGCGCGGAGCAGCGCGTCGATCTCCTCTTGCGATAAATAATCTTTATTCGTCATGCTCTTCTACTCCTTCGGTCACATAGTCCGTGATTTGAACGGCTAGCTTGCCTTTGACCGTACCCGGGGTGCCGGTAAATTTCGAACGGTCGCCAATTTTAATATCGAGAGGTTCGTCCACGGATTTCGACAACGCGATGACGTCGCCGGTCGTCAAACTTAAAAACTCCCGAATCGTAATCGTCGAGGAGCCCAGCTCGGCGATAATCGGTAACGACGCCCGATGGAGCCTCTCTTGCAGCACTTCCATTTCTTCCGGCGCCCGCGTCTTCTTCGGAGAAAAGAACAGGTTATTCACGGATAGTCTCGGCATGATCGGCTCGAGCACGACATGCGGGATACAAAGGTTGATCATCCCCGTCGTATCTCCGATCTTCGTGCTTAAGCTAATCAGCGCGATCGTTTCGTTCGGGGAGACGATCTGCATGAATTGCGGATTCGTCTCTAGCGCCTCCAGTCTCGGATTGATCTCGATGACCGTCTTCCAAGCTTCTTGAAGGCTGTCGAACGCTTTGCTGAAAATCCGCTCCATGACGATCGTTTCGATTTCCGTCAGGTTCGTGATTTTCGAAGGCGACGTCCCGGTTCCGCCTAACAGACGGTCAAGCATCGCGTATGCGACGTTCGGATGCACCTCGAGCACCATGCGGCCCTCGAGCGGTTCGGCTTCGAAGATGTTCAAGATCGTCATCTTCGGGATGGAACGGATGAACTCGTCGTACGGGAGCTGTTCCACTTGAACGACGTTGATCTGCACGAACGTTCGCAGCTGCGCCGAGAAGTACGTCGTCAGGAAGCGGGCGAAGTTTTCGTGGATCCGCGTAAGGCTTCGGATGTGGTCCTTCGAAAACCGGACGGCGCGCTTGAAGTCGTAGGAGCGGACTTTCTTCTGGGTTTCTTCTTTTTTTAGCTCTTCGGCGTCCATTTCGCCCGAAGACAACGCGGCAAGTAACGCGTCTATCTCGTTCTGCGAAAGTACGTCCACCATGGGGGTCACCCTCTTTTTTGCGCAAAATCAAGTCGACAAGCTCACATTCCCTGTATTGCGTATAACGTCTTATTGCTCGGTAACGATAAATTTCGTGACGTACACATGTCTTACTTTTCCTTCGTGAAGTAGTTCGTTCGTCTTGTTGAGCAACGCGGAGCTGATCGCGTCGATGCCGGCGCTGCCTTGCACTTCGTTCGGCGCCATATCCGTCAGCGTCGTGTTGATGACATCCTTCATCTTATAGCTCAGGAGCTCGAATTCGTGCTTCGCTTCCGGGCTGTCCATCTCGAACGTGAAGCTCGCGCTCACGAAATAGGCGGGATCGGAAAGATTGGTGATGACGTCGTCGATGGCGAACGTCATCTCCGCCAGCTTTTCGGCGCTGACGTGTTCGGTTTCCGTTTGTTCCGCTTGCTCTCTCGCGGCCGCTCTCGGATCCGACGGAGACGATTCCTTGAAGCTGTTCCAAAGCACGAAGGCCGCTCCGACGATGAGCGTGACGGCCAGCAGGATCACGATGATCCAAGGCAACATTTTTTTCACTTACGACCCCTCCGATTGCTGTAACTCGACGGTTGTACGGACGAGCCCGATCCCCGAGAAATAGGCTTGAACGAGCGCGACCAGCTCCGTCGTTTTTTCCGTGACCACTAATTTTTTGCCTGTCGTCAGCGTAATGATCGTATCCGGAGTTTCTTCCACCGTCTCTATGAGTAGAGCGTTCACGGTCACGCGCGTTCCGTTCAAGCGGGTCACGGTGATCATAAACCATTCCTCCTTCGCGCCCGTCCGTCGACCGGAAGGAAATGTCCTCCCGGTCCGGATCGGATTCCTTAGCCGTTAACCGTTATTAACGCTTCAGATTGACGACTTCTTGCAGCACTTCGTCCGACGTCGTGATGATGCGCGAGTTCGCTTGGAAGCCGCGCTGCGCGACGATCATTTCTGAAAATTCGTTCGTCAGATCTACGTTCGACATCTCGAGCTGACCGGAGATGACCGCGCCCGTGCCGACTTCCGGATCGTTCGCGACGCTTATTTCGAACTCGCCTTCCGGATTCGCGTTCGCGTTCATGCGATACATGTTGCCGCCGATCTTCTCGAGCGCCGCCGGGTTCGCGACCTTCACGACGCCGACTTGAAATTCCGTCGGTTCGCTCGTGCCGTCCGCGCCGATCGCGATGATCGTACCGTCTTGCGCGATCGTGAACGCGGTCACTTCTTCGTCGAGAACGATGTTGCCGCCGCCTGCCGTCTGTACGAAGTAACCGTCGGCGGTTACGAGTTGGCGAGCGCCGTCGAGCGTGAAGTTGCCCGCTCGCGTTAAGTACGGGACATCCTGATCTTCGCCCGTCGTTACGGCGAAAAATCCGTCGCCGTCGATCCGCAGGTCCGTCACGACGTTCGTCGTCATCGCGCTGCCGGGCGTATGAACCGTATCGATCGAGCCGAGCGTGACGCCAAGGCCGACTTGCTTCGCGTTCACGCCGCCTCGTACGCCTTCCTCCGGCGCCGTGATTCCGGAGATCGTCTGGCTAAGGATATCTTTGAACATGACGCGGCCGGATTTGAAGCCTACCGTGTTGACGTTCGCGATGTTGTTGCCGATGACGTCGAGCTTCGTTTGGAACCCGCGCATGCCGGAAATCCCTGAATATAGCGATCGTAACATGGAATAGCCTCCGCTTTATTTGATAAGTATGTCGTTACGCTTCATTCGGTCCGCGTAACCGGTGGGCCTCCGTTAGGTCCAGCCCTACTTCACTAAGATGGTGCTGTCGATTTGCGTAAAGACGTGATCGTTCATGGATGCGCCGTCCATCGCCGTAACGACGGTCCGGTTTTTCACGTTGACGATGAACGCCAAATCCTGAAATAATACGAGCGAATCCTTCGCGCCCTTGGACGCCGCCTTGTCGATCGCCCCTCCGAGCCGATGCAGCTGCTCCGGTTCGAGACGGATGCCGCGCTGCGCCAACCGTTGCTCCGCATGATGACTGAACTTCACGATGTGGCCGTCGAGCACGTCCTGGAATGCCGGCCCGTTCGACGATGCCGCCGGTTTCGCCGGCCCTTGCTTCGGCGCTACGAAGCCTACGCGATTCGGAAACATCTGTCCTATCGTCTGACGGTCGCTCATGGCGTCGCTTCCTCCGTCACCGTCCGCATGCCGACGATGTCGCTTACGGCGATCTGCTTGCCGCCGATTTCCGCGTATTGCGCGCCTTCCTTAATGACGATGCCGTCCACGACCCCTGTGTCCTGTCCGATCGCCTCGCCGTTCTCGTCGTACGTCAGCCACGTCACCTCACGACCGATCATGCCGGATGCGATGCCGAGCGATTGACGCAGATCCTGAATTTCTTTCGTCATGTTCATCATTTGTTCCAAGGAGGAAAATTGCGCCATCTGCGCGATAAACTCTCGGTCCTGCATCGGCGCTGCCGGGTCCTGGTTTCGGAGCTGCGTGATCAAAATTTTCAAAAATTGATCCTTGCCCATCACGTTACCGTTTTGCCCGTTCGTCGCCGTCGTCGCGTTCACTTTCGAATAATTAGGCCATTGCACCGCGCCTGCCATAGGTTCACCTCCCGATTACGCCTGGGCCCGGAACGAGCTTCCGTAATTGCCCCGTTCAACCGCATCCGCCCCTGCGTTCACCGCGAGCGCTTCCGCCCAATCTTCGGCTTCTTGCTCCTTGTCTCCTCGCTCGCCGCGCGCTCCGTCTCGTTCTGCCGGCTGCCGTTGCTGGCGCCCTTCCTGGAACATGCCGGACTGGAAGCCGCTAGGCTGCTGCTGCGAGACGACCAATCGTTCTATCGTCACGCCTTGGCTTTGCAAGCTGCTGCGAAGCGTTGCCAAATTCGATTCCAACGCTTCCTTCGCCATCGCCGATTCCGTCGTAATCGCCGCGGTCAACTGGCCGTTCGCGATCGACAGCTTGACCTCGACTTGACCGAGATGCTCCGGCATGAGCTTAAGCACCGTCTCCGCCTTCAGGCTGCCGGACGTCGCGGAATGCTTCAGCACCCATTCGTTCAAGCGCTCCGTCGCTTCCGCGAGCGGCATGCGAGGGGCTGCCTCCGTTCCCTTAGCCGCTTCCGCTTGCGTCGCCGCCTTCGCCGCTTCGACTGCATTCGAATGCAACAAGCCGTTCGTCTCGCCGGCCATCGGCTCACCGCCTTTCGCCGCCGTATCGACAGCCGTCGCCGTCGTTGCATTCGTCTCCGCGCCGGTGACGCGAACGAGGACGGTCTTCGCTTGCATCGCGGTGAAGTGCGACCAACGAACGTTCGCGTTCGGCGTCTCCGCCTTCGGCTGCGCCTCCGTCTCGACCGTGCCGTTCGTCTTCGTCAGCAAGTTCGCGATATCGGATTCGACGGCCGAGGTTATGACTTCCTTCGCCTGCTTCGCCGCCGCCGCCAAGAACGGTTGCGTCTCGTTGGATTTCAAAACCTCCAGCAACCGGGCAAATAAAACGGAAAGCGGCTTTCCGTCCTCCTGCGCTTCCATCGGAAGCCCCGCCGCCGGATGACCCGACATCGTCAGCTCCGCGTCCGTCATCGCCATCCATTCCGCGACTTTCGGATCCGCGGCAAGCTTCTGCTGTTGTTCCGCCGAGAGCGAACCGATCCAAGCCGCAAGCTGCTCCAACGCCGCTTCGAGCGACTCCTCGTCGGTCGCGCCTTCGGCCGTCTCCGCCGTTCCGAGCGTCGCGCCGGTCAACAAACCGAACAACGTCGTCTCCTGCGCCATCGCCGGCATCGCGTCGCCGCCGAGCAAGCTCGCTACGAGCGCCGCGAAGGCGGAGCCGTTCGCGGTTTGTTCCATTCCGGCTTGCGCGAGGCCGTTCGGCATCGATTGGGTCGTCATGCCCGCGAATAAAGTCTGTACTCCATTCATCATATGTGTATTCACCTCCTTCCCCGTCTTTGTTCCCACACAGAAGGCAGGACCTATCCAAGACGGGCGGTGATTTGCGCCGTCCGTTCCTTGTCGAGCTCCGCAAGCGAGTTCAAGATCGTCGCCCGAGAAGCCTCTTCCATGCCGCGCAAAATGTTCACGACCTGCGACTGCTCCATCTCTAGCAGGACCTCCGCCGCCCGATCCGGCGTCATCTGCGCGAACGTCCGGCTCAATTCGTCGATCGTAAGCGCCGCGGACGATGCCGTCTGCGTTTCGCCGAGGGCGAGGCGCTCTTGCAGCGCCGCGATCTGCAGATCGCGCACGGCGACCACGTCCTTCATCAGGATCGAGGTTTCGGCCGCGATCGTCGGATCCATTTTCTCAAGGATATCGACTTGCTTCTCTTCCTTCATTTCCTTGAGCACGAGCACCCGCTCGCTGAGCGTCAAGTTTTCCAAGACGGGGGCCGCCTTGCTCGCTTTCATCTCGGCGTATACGTTCGCCAGCTTCTTGATGTTCTCCGCGTACTCCGCCTCGGATGCCGCTTGCCGCGCCTCTTCCTCCTGCTTCGCTTCAAGCTCCGCCTGCAGGTTCGCGATTTGCTGTTCCTTCGACTCGGTCTCCGACCGCAGCGCCGCCATCTCGGCTTCCTTCGCCGACAACGCCGCTTCGATCTTCGCTGCTTCTTCTTCGTTCGTCTCTCCCTCGGTCTCCTGCTCCCCGGCCTCGAACACCGCCGCCCGCAACTCTTCCTCGGTCGGCTTCGGGTCGGGCAGCACGGCCGATACGCCCGGCACTTTGTGGCCGACCCGCAGCAGTTCGTTTACGACGTCATAGCCGAATACCGTGAGCAGTACGCCGGTCAGGAGCAGCGTAAACAAAACCGGAAGCGTATAAAACAGCAGTCGTTCTATGAAGCTGTACGATCGCTCCTCTTCCATGTCCGCCACGCGTCTCCCCCCTTTCCTCTATGCAGCGTCCTTATCGGGCGAATCGGCTACGCAGCGCGGCCATCTCGTCCAGCTCGTATTGCGAGCGGCGTTCGACCTCGGCGCGATGGACGGCGAACGCCCGATCCTTCATATTGAGCCACACCTTCTCGTCAAGCGAACGGTCCGTCAGCTTCTCCCGCAGCTCGTTCACCGCCTTCTCGGCGGCGAGCAGCGCCCGCTTGCTCGCGCGGATTCGCTCTTCGAGATGATCGACGTACTGCTGTCCCGCGATCATGTCGGCCATCGGCCGCCCCTTCGTCGCATCGTCGGCCAGCTTCTCCTGATATCTGTACTTCGACAGCATCAGGTCGGACAGCTCCCGCTCGGCTTGGGTCATGGCACCGACCGCTTGCGATAGAAGCGATTCCGCTTGCTTCTTCTCGTTCGTCTTGACGTCCAGCACTTTCTGGAAAGCATATACGAACTTCATACGTTCTCATCAACCTCCGGAAAACTGGCGAATTAACGCCTGCTGCGCATCGAACAGCGTCGACTTCTCGTCGGTTCCTTGTCTCGTAAAGCCCCAGATGTCTTTGATCGAATCGATCGCCATGTCGATGTCGGGGTTCGATCCGGCTTTATACGCGCCGATATTGATCAAATCTTCCGCGTCGCGGTAGACGGACAAGAGCTCCTTCATTCGATTCGCGGATGCGATCTGCTCCTTCGGCGCGATCTCGTTCATGACGCGGGAGACGCTCGCGAGCACGTCGATCGCCGGGAAGTGGCCGCGGTTCGCCAGCTTGCGGTCCAGAACGATATGCCCGTCCAAGATGCCTCGGACCGCGTCGGCGATCGGCTCGTTCATATCGTCGCCGTCGACCAGCACCGTATAAAACGCCGTGATCGACCCCTTCGGTCCGGTGCCCGCACGCTCCAGCAGCTTCGGCAAGCTCGCGAACACGGAAGGCGTATACCCTCTCGTCGCCGGCGGTTCGCCGACCGCAAGGCCGACCTCGCGCAGCGCCATCGCGTAACGCGTGACGGAGTCCATCATCATCATAACGTTCAGCCCCCGGTCGCGGAAGTATTCCGCGATCGCCGTCGTGATCAGCGCCCCCTTCATCCGGATGAGCGCGGGCTGATCGGAGGTGGCCACCACGACGACAGACCGGGCAAGCCCTTCCGGTCCGAGGTCGCGTTCGATGAAGTCCAGCACCTCGCGCCCGCGTTCGCCGATCAGCCCGATCACGTTCACGTCCGCCGACGTGTTGCGGGCGATCATGCCGAGCAGCGTCGACTTGCCGACGCCCGAGCCGGCGAAGATCCCGACCCGCTGCCCCTTCCCGATCGTCAGCAGTCCGTCGATACAGCGTACGCCGACCGATAACGGGTCCAATACGCGGGGCCGCTTCAACGGACTGATCGGCACGTTGTTGGCGGACACCTCCGGCATCCGGATCGGCAGCGAGGAGCCGTCGAGCGGAACGCCGAGACCGTCGAGCACTTTGCCGAGCAGCTCGTGACCGGCTTTCACCGAAAGCGGCTTGCCGGTGCCGACGACGTCGCAGCCCGGTCCGATCGAATGCAGATCGCCGAGCGGCATCAAGATGACCTTGTTGTTCCGAAAGCCTACGACCTCCGCCTTCAACGGCGTCGCGCCTTTGCCCGGATGGATCAAACAGACGTCGCCAAGCTTCACGTCCGGCCCCTCCGACTCGACCGTAAGACCGATGACTTGCGTCACCTTGCCGTTGATCCGGACGGGGTCGACGGGACGGAGGCTGTCTAAGTATCTATCGATGTCGAGCCGCTTCGTCGCTGTTTCGTTCAAGGCGCACCCGCTCCCTCGTCAGATTCCGAAGCGACTTCCATAAGCGCCGCCTTCAGCTCGGACAATTGCGTATCGATCCGAGCGTCGATGCTTCCGAAGCTTGTACGTACGACGCAGCCTCCCTCGTCGACGGTCGCGTCCGGAACGATCGTTAAATCCGCTTCCGAGTCGACGGCGAGCAGCAGCTCCGCCCTAGCGTCCTGCATCTTCGCGAATTGGGATGGAGCGACGCACAATGTAATTAGCCCCTTCTCCCGACGTCGTTCCAGCGTTCGCTTGACCTGCGCTTTCGTCCATTCGGTGTCGACGGCCAGATGTTCGCCGATGATTTTCTTCGCCACCGCGGTCGCGAGCTCCACCAAGAACGGCTCCGCTTCCGAGATGACGCGCTCCTTCACGTGATGCGCCTCTTCGACCAGCTGTCGCGCCTCGCGAAGCAGCGACTCGTACTTCTCCGCCGTTTCGTCTTCGGCTTGCCTCAGTCCTTCGCGGTATCCCGTTTCGTACCCGGATTGGCGGCTCTCCTCCACGACGCGCAAGTCTTCCATACGCCGTTCGTCCCACCACCGCTCGATCTGCGAATTCGCTTCGTTCATGAGCCGGTTCGCCTCGTCGGAAGCGCCTTGCAGCAGCTCCTCGGCCGCCGTCTTCGCGTCTTCGATCAGCTGCTCGGCGACCGCCTCCGACTGCTTGCGCCGTTCGGAGGCGTACGCTTGCTCCGGGTCGAAGGACTCGCTTTCGGCCTCCGGGGCAGGCGGTTGATAGATGAAAGCTTCCAGCTTTCGGATTTCTTCCAGGGAAATATACCGATTCGACTTAATCACGTTAGACAATGATATCGTCTCCTCCGCCGCGCGCGATGATAATTTCTCCGGCTTCTTCCAGACGACGTACCGTCGCTACGATGCGAGTTTGCGCTTCCTCGACGTCGCGCAGACGGACGGGGCCCATAAATTCCATCTCTTCCTTGAACGAATCGGCCATGCGCTTCGACATGTTCCGGAAGATCGCTTCGCGCACTTCCTCGCTCGCCACTTTGAGGGCAAGCTGCAAATCGGCGTTCTCGATGTCGCGAATGATACGTTGAATCGAACGATTGTCGAGATTGACGATATCTTCGAAGACGAACATTCGTTTCTTGATTTCTTCGGCCAGCTCGGGATCTTGGATCTCGAGCGAATCGAGAATCGTGCGTTCCGTACCGCGGTCGACGCCGTTCAAAATTTGAACGATCGCTTCGATGCCGCCGGCGGACGTGTAATCCTGCGTTACCGTAGCCGACAGCTTCTGCTCGAGCACGCGCTCGACTTGCGAGATGACCTCCGGCGACGTGCTGTCCATGAGCGCGATTCGCTTCGCGACGTCCGCTTGCTTCTCTTGCGGCAGCGACGATAGGATGATCGCCGCTTGTTCCGCATGCAAATACGAGAGGACGAGCGCGATCGTCTGCGCGTTCTCGTTCTGTATGAAGTTCAAAATTTGACCGGCATCCGCTTTCCGAGCGAAGTCGAAAGGACGAACTTGAAGCGTAGCCGTCAAGCGGTTGATAATGTCCATCGCCTTGCCGGCGCCGAGCGCCTTCTCCAAAATTTCCTTCGCGTAGTTGATGCCGCCTTGCGTAAGGAACTCTTGCGCGACCGCGATCTGATGGAATTCCGCCATGATCGCGTCCTTCTCGACCGGATCGACTTTGCGGACGTTGGCGATTTCCAGCGTCAGCTGCTCGATCTCTTCGTCGCGCAGATGCTTAAATACTTGCGCGGATACCTCGGGGCCTAGCGTAATGAGCAGAATCGCCGCTTTCTGCCGGCCCGTGAGCATTTGTTGCATCTGACCCTTCGCCATTCGGTTCCACCTCTATTCATCCGCCAGCCAGGTGCGAAGGAGATTCGTAAATTCTTCGGGCTTGCGCTTCGCGAGCTGTTCCAGCTGCTTGCGTATTTGACTGTCGTTGCCGACCTGTTCGATATCGAGTACGACCTCCGGCTGGCTCGCCGCCGCCGCGGCCGCCTCCAGCTCCGCTTGCGCGATCGCCTCCGCCTGCGCCTTCCGTCGACGGACGAGGAAGAAACCGCCGCCTGCGAGGAGCGCCATGACCGCCGCGCCCGCGATCGCGTACAGCAACGTCTGATTGTCGTTCGCCGCCGTCGTCGCGGCCGAACCGCCGAACGATCGCGAAATGACCGAAACCTTAGAGGACAATTGTTCGTCCGTAAGGGTGACGCCGGTATTCGCGAGAGATGTGCCTACGATGTTCTTAAGGAGCGCCTCGACTTGGGCGACCGTCTCCGGATCGTTGTCCGCATTGATGCCGACGGAGATGCTTAAGTCTTGCACGACGTACGGACTCTTCACGATTTCGTTGGTAATGCGGTTCACTTCGAAATTTTCCGTAATGTCGCTTTTTTCGGATTCCAAATTGCCTTGCGACGTCGTACCCGGGTAACCCGGCACATCCGTCTCGCCCGTGCCCGTCGTTCCGCCGGTTTCGCCGCCGGTGCTGTTGACCGTCTCTTCGATGGCGTTTCGGGAAATAATAATGCCCGTGCCGTCTTCTTGGTTTACCGGAGTAACAAGGTTCTCTTGACTTTTCCGTTGGTCGAAATTCAGGGTCGAGAAGACGCTCACGATGACGTCCTCTTGGCCGAGCAGCGGCGCCAAGAAGCTCATGACGTTGCGCTGCAGATCGAGCTCGAATTGCTTCTTAAACCGCATCTGCTGTTCGAGCTGCCCCGCCGAAGCGCCGGCGCCCGCGCCGAGCTTGGAGGACGGAAGCAATTCGCCGTTCTGGTCGGAAATCGTAATGTTGTCGAGCGTCAAATTCGGCACGCTCTTCGCCACGAGATTGTAGATCGTATCGATCTTCGCTTGGTCCGGCGGGAAGCCGGGGGTGAAGTTGACGACGACCGAAGCGGTGGATTGCTGGCCCGCGCCGTCCGGGTTTAAAAATACGCTTTGCTTCGGGGAATTGATCAACACCTCGGAGCTGGAGACGCCGCTGATTTGGTTGATCAACCGCTGGATCTCGCCGGATCTCGCGTCCGCGTTCAGAACGTCGAACTGCGAATCCGTCATGCTCCAGCTGTTCATGTTCTCTCTGAAAATCTCGTAGCCGATCGATCCGTTCGTCACGAGTCCTTGCGAAGCCACGTCGATCTTGACGGACGACACGTCGGTGCTCGGGACGCCGATCGTACGCCCGTCAAGACTCAGTTTGTAGGGGATTCCGGAAGATTCCAGGTAACCTTTCACATTGGCGGCATCCGTCGGATTCAAATCGGTGAATGCGACGGAATACTCCGTTTTGGAAAATTGAAACACAAGCAGTGCGATCGTCGCGACGCTGAGAACGAAAGCGCCGATAAACATGAATCGTTGCTTGTTACTATATTGACCCCAGAACCGTAGAATGGCTTCTCGGTACCGGACGAGCGTTTCGTTCACTTTTTCACCTCATTACCAGGGCTCAGTCGTTGTCGATGATTACAGCTGCGTTCTCATGATTTCTTGGTAAGCCTCGATCACTTTGTTGCGCACTTGAACGGTAAGCTGCAACCCGAGCTGCGCCTTTTCCGAGGCGATCATCAGGGTATGCACGTCGGAGATTTGACCCGTGACGAATTGTTCGTTCAACACCTTCACTTGCTTCTCTTGGCTATCCACCGCTTGTAATGCATTTCCTAAAACATCGCCGAACGATTCTGTGACCTTCGTCACATCGCCGATCTTCGCTGCGCCGGTACCGCCGTTGCTTGCGATGCCGGAGATCGACAATGGTTTCACGCCCGATACTTCCATCGGTTTCTCTCCCTCGTATCCTCTAATATCATCTAATTAAGTAAACACTTACCGATTATCTTCCGATTTCGAGCGCCTTCGTAATGAACGACTTGGATGCGTTCAACGCGGTCACGTTCGCTTCGTACGAACGCGTGGCGGAAATCATATCCACCATCTCCTTCAGCACGTCGACGTTCGGCATCAAAACGAAGCCGCTCTCGTCGGCATCCGGGTGCGTAGGATTATACACTTGCTTGTACGGTGCGGGATCGTCGTAAATGCGGGTCACCTTCACGCCTTCTCCCGTATTTTCGCGCATTTTACCGTTCAGGACATCGGCGAACGAAGCCTGTCCTTTCGGTTCCATAACTACAAGTTTACGAGAATACGGAACCCATTTGCCATCTACAAATTTTCCCCTCGTTGTTTCGGCGTTGGCAATATTGGAAGCGATGACGTCCATGCGCAAGCGTTGGGCCGTCAATGCCGAAGAACTGATATCAAAGCCGTTCGTAAGTCGCATTATCTAGCCTCCAATGCCGTCTTCGCCAATTTGATTTCATGAGAAACCTGCTGCACTAAAGTGTTATAGCGGAGTTGGTTTTTCGCCATTGCCGACATCTCCGAATCGATATCGACGTTGTTCAAGTTATTGTTCATGACAGAATTTTCATCAATTGTAATTTTTGACTCAACTTCCTTGCCGCCCCTGCCGATATATATATGGCGGGGGTCCGTACGACGGCCGACGATGCCGCCGGGCGTCCCGTTCATGGATTGTTGAAGCAGCGTTTCGAATTGAACTTCGGAGCGCTTGAAGCGAGGCGTGTCGACATTCGCGATATTGTTCGCGATGACGGCCTGCCGCAGGCTCGAGGCGTCGAGCGTCCGCTCCAACAAGCGGAAGTGGCTTCCGTTTACGTTAAGCACAAGGGTCCCCCTTCCTATACGAAAATGATATAGAATTCCTAAAAAACGCACACTTGATTTAGGTCAGATAATCTTATTCCACAGTCCTTGTTTTTTTTCCTTCTTTATTCGACATTTTTTATCGAAATTTCTGCTCCCTTTGTAGGATCTTGTTGGAATTGCGTCATAAGACGCAAAAAAAGGCCCCGCCTCGCAAATAAGAGGTAGGGCCTTTAGCCTATATCAACCAAGTCTCTAGTTTGTTGCTTCTCGAGAAATCCCAGGTTTTACTATTTGTTCGACAAGCTGATCGTTCAAAATCTTTATATACGTGCCCTTCATGCCGAGCGACCGCGTCTCGATGACGCCGGCGCTCTCCAGCTTGCGCAGCGCGTTGACGATAACGGAGCGCGTGATGCCGACCCGATCCGCCACCTTGCTCGCTACGAGCAGTCCCTCTTTGCCGTTCAGCTCCTCGAAAATATGCTCTACCGCCTCGAGCTCGCTGAAGCTGAGCGAACCGACTGCGACCTGTACGGCCGCTTTCGTCCGCGCCTCCAGCTCGCTCTCCTCGGCGCGCTCCCGCAATATTTCCATCCCGACGATCGTCGAGCCGTATTCCGCCAAAATCAGGTCGTCGTCGCCGAACGGCGACTCCGCGCGCGTAATCAGCAACGTTCCGATCCGGTCGCCGGCGCCGAGTATCGGAACGACCGTCACGAACCGATCCTCCATCAGCTCGTGGACCTTCTCGACGAGGTTGCGGTACGGACTGTCATCGTCCGTATTGCCGGTCGTCTCATCGATGCTGGAGAACCAATGGTTCGCTTCCTGCGGGAACCGTCGGTCCTCTAGAACGAATCGGGCGAGGTCCGCCCCTTGCGGATTTCGCGCAAGACCGCAGCCGAGAATTTTCCCTTTGCGGCTGACGACGAACACGTTCGCGTCGATGACGTCCCGCAGCACCTCTCCCATCTCCATGAAGTTGACGGACGTGCCGGCCGCTTTTTGCAGCAGTTTATTCAACCGCCTCGTTTTGGATAACAATGTCATGTTGATGCACTCAAGCCTCTCGAGATTATAGGATATACTGACTTAAATCGCGGTTTTTCGCTACTTCGCCGAGCTTTTCCCGCACGTATTCCGGCGTGATGACGATGTTCTCCAGCGTGATGTCCGGCGCTTCGAAGCTCAGATCCTCCAACAGCTTCTCGAGAATCGTGTGCAGTCGTCTCGCGCCGATATTTTCGGTATTTTGATTCACTTCCGCGGCGATTTTCGCGATTTCCGAGACGGCTTCCGGCGAAAACTCGACCTCGATGCCCTCGGTTCTCAGAAGCGCTGCGTATTGTTTCGTCAGCGCGTTCTTCGGCTCCTTCAAGATGAGCTCGAAGTCGCTCTGGGTCAGCGAGCTTAGTTCGACGCGGATCGGGAATCGACCCTGCAGCTCCGGTATAAGGTCCGAAGGCTTCGCCACGTGGAACGCCCCGGCTGCGATGAAGAGTACGTAATCGGTCTTCACCGGACCGTATTTCGTTACGACCGTAGAGCCTTCCACGATCGGCAAGATGTCGCGTTGCACGCCTTCGCGCGATACGTCCGGTCCGTTCCCCCGCGAAGAGCTGGCGATCTTGTCGATCTCGTCGATGAAGATAATGCCGGATTGTTCCGCGCGCCGAATCGACTCCTGCGTCACGTCGTCCATGTCGATGAGCTTCTGCGCTTCTTCTTGGGTCAGCACCTTGCGGGCTTCCTTGACGGTCAGCTTGCGCTTCTTCGTCCGCTTCGGCAGGAAGTTGCCGAACATCTCCTGCATATTCATGCCCATCTGCTCGTTGCCGCCGGGACCGGACAACATGTCGAGCATGTTCGGCGCGTTCTCTTCGACCTCGATTTCGATCTGCTCGTTCTCGAGATGCCCGTTCGCCAGGTTGCGGCGCGCGATGTCGCGACGGTCGTTCAGCGTCGGGTCGTGCTCCTGCGGAGGCTGTTGCTGCTGCGCCTGTCCGAAAATCATCTCGAGCGGATTTTTCGGCGTCTTCTCGCGCTGCGGCGAAGGAACGAGGATCGAAACGATCCGCTCGTTGGCGAGCGCCTCCGCTCGGTCCTTAACCTTCTCCGTCCGCTCGGCCTTCACCATCCGGATCGCCGTCTCGACGAGATCGCGAACCATCGACTCGACGTCGCGACCGACGTATCCGATTTCCGTGAATTTGGTCGCTTCGACTTTCACGAACGGCGCGTTCACGAGCTTCGCGAGGCGACGCGCGATTTCCGTCTTGCCGACCCCGGTCGGTCCGATCATGAGCAGGTTCTTCGGCACGACCTCGTCCCGAATCGATTCGTCCAGCTGGCTCCGACGGTATCGATTCCGCAGCGCGACCGCCATCGAACGTTTCGCCTTTTTCTGACCGACGATGTACTTATCAAGCTCCGCGACGATTTGTCTAGGTGTATAGGCTTCATTAGATGTAGACATAAGACCTCCCTACCCCTCCATCTCTTCGACGATGATGTTATCATTCGTATATACGCAAATCTCGGCGGCCATCTTCATGGCGGCCAAGGCGATTTCTTTCGCTTCCATATGATCTCCCGCGTACCGCTTGAGCGCCCGCCCCGCGGATAACGCGAAGCTCCCGCCGGAACCGATGGCGAGTACGCCGTCGTCCGGCTCGATGATTTCCCCGTTGCCCGAAATAAGCAGCAGGTGCTGCGAATCCATGACGATCATCATCGCTTCGAGCCGGCGAAGCACCCGATCGGACCGCCATTCCTTGGCTAACTCTACCGCCGCTCGCTGCAAGTTGCCTCCGTGCTCTTCCAATTTCCCTTCGAATTTCTCGAACAGCGTAATCGCGTCGGCCACCGAGCCGGCGAAGCCGGCCGCGACCTTGCCCCGATACAGGCGACGTACTTTCTTCGCGCCGTGCTTCATGACCATCGCGTTGCCGAACGTCACTTGTCCGTCCCCTGCGATCGCTCCCTTGCCCTTATGCCGAACCGCGAAGATCGTGGTGGCGTGAAAGCTCATCTCCATCGTCGCGCGTCCCCCCTTCGAAAATCAATATTGTCGGTGCCTACGCTCTCGGATGAGCGCGGTTATAAATCGATTGCAGATGATCCTTCGTTACATGCGTGTACACTTGGGTCGTCGACAGATGCGCATGCCCCAGCAGCTCTTGGACCGAACGCAGGTCGGCCCCGGCCTCCAGCAGATGCGTCGCGAACGTGTGGCGCAGCGTATGCGGGCTGATGCCGTTCACGTCGGCGAGCTTAGCCACGTATTTGTCCAAGATGCGACGAACGCTCCGATCGCTAAGACGGGTACCGTCGCGGTTCAAGAACAAGGCCCTCTCCCCCGCGGCTTTGGCGGACTTCGCAAGAAGCGCGTAGCGCCCGCCCTCTACATATACGCGGAGCGCGTCCGAAGCATGTTCCCCGACCGGAACCCACCGTTCCTTGCCGCCCTTCCCGAGCACGAGCGCCATGCCGAGGTCGAGTCGAACCGCGTCCATGTCGAGGCCGACGAGCTCTCCGACGCGAAGGCCGCTCGAGTACAATAGCTCGAACATCGCCCGGTCTCTGGCTCCGAGCGGCGTCGCTTCGTCCGGCGACGTCAGAAGCCGGATCGTCTGATCCGGATATAGGAACTTCGGCAGCGGCTTATCGAGCTTCGGACTGCGGACGGCTTGCATCGGATTCGTTTCGATCCGGCCTTCCTGCATCAGAAAGCGAAAAAACGATCGCAGCGCGGACAGCTTTCGCGCGACGGATCGCTTCGCCAATTGCTTCTCGTGCAGTCCGGCGAGAAACGTGCGCACCGTCACGTACGTGACGGCGGCCAAATCGTCGCCGGATTGCGTTCGTAGAAATTCCAAAAACTGCGTTAAGTCGGAGGCGTACTGCCGGATCGTATATGGAGACGCGTTATGCTCCATCTCCTGAGCGAGTAAAAATCGAGCTACCCATTCGTCCGAATTCATGCCGTGATCGATCCCCCCGACGCGTGCGTATGAAGCCTAGCTTGCGCTTCCTTCATCGTATCACAGCGAGAATCGCGTTTACAAGACAGGGGCTCTAACGATTGTCGAAAAATTCTGAATTCGTTCCAGCGCCCGATTCGCGATTCGTTCGTTCTTTTCCTTCTTGTTCCGGATCTTCTCTCCGAGCGGCGGGAACAATCCGAAGTTGGCGTTCATCGGTTGGAAGTGGCGGAAATCTGCCGTCGTGATGTAATGCGCCATGCTGCCGAGCGCCGTATCTTCCGGGAAGACGAGCGGCTCTTGTCCGAGCGCGTACCGGGCGGCGTTAATGCCCGCGATCAGACCCGAAGCCGCGGATTCCACGTACCCTTCCACGCCCGTCATCTGCCCCGCGAAAAACAAATCGTCGCGGCCCTGATATTGATACGTCGGGCGGAGCAGCTTCGGCGAGTTGATGAACGTATTGCGGTGCATGACGCCGAAGCGAACGAATTCCGCGTTCTCGAGACCCGGGATCATGGAAAATACCCGCTTCTGCTCGCCCCATTTCAGATGGGTTTGGAAGCCGACCAAGTTGAACAGCGTTCCCGCGGAATTGTCCTGCCGCAGCTGGACGACCGCGAACGGCTGCTTGCCGGTGCGCGGATCGACGAGGCCGACGGGCTTCAAGGGACCGAACAGCAGCGTCTGCTTGCCGCGGCTCGCCATTACTTCGATCGGCATGCAGCCTTCGAAGTACACTTCCTTCTCGAACTCCTTCAGCGGCGCCGCTTCCGCGGTCGTCAACGCTTCGTAGAAGGCGTTCCACTCCTCTTCGTTCATCGGGCAATTCAGGTATGCGGCTTCCCCCTTATCGTACCGGGAGGCGAGGAATACCTTGTCCATGTCGATCGAATCCTTCTCGACGATCGGCGCGGCCGCGTCGTAGAAGTAGAAGTAGTCTTCCCCGGTAAGTCCGCGGATGCGTTCCGACAGCTCGGGCGACGTCAGCGGACCGGTGGCGACGACGACGACGCCGGACGGCAGCTCCGGCATCTCTTCGGTGCGCACGTCGATGTTCGGATGCGTCCGAAGCCGGGTCGTCACCTCGCCGGAAAATCCGTCTCGGTCGACGGCGAGCGCGCCTCCCGCCGGGACCGCGTGACGGTCCGCGGCGGAGAGGATGAGCGAATCGAGCAGCCGCATCTCTTCCTTCAAGACGCCGACCGCGTTGCTGAGGCCGTTCGCCCGCAGGCTGTTGCTGCAGACGAGCTCCGCGAATTTATCGGTATGATGCGCCGGGGTTTTCCGAACCGGCCGCATCTCGTATAACGTGACGCGTACGCCGCTTTCGGCGATCTGCCAAGCCGCTTCGCTGCCGGCCAGGCCCGCGCCGATGACGGTCACATGCGGTTCCATGCTGTTCATAGCTCCTTTACTTACGCTTCTTCTTGATCCGTGTCCTGTTCCTGTTCCTCCTGCTTATGCGTGCACGCCGTGCATTGGATGACGTTGCCGTTGCGCGTCCGCTTCTTCACCAGCATAGCGCCGCAGTCCGGACAAGGATCGGACACCGGCTGGTCCCACGACACGAAATCGCACTCCGGGTACGCGTCGCAGCCGTAGAAGACTCGGCCGCGCTTGCTTCGGCGTTCGACGATGCGGCCCTTCTTGCACTTCGGGCACGTCACGCCGACGTCCTTGACGATCGGCTTCGCGTTGCGGCAATCCGGGAAGCCGGAGCAGGCGAGGAATTTGCCGAAGCGCCCCATCTTGAACACCATGTGGCGTCCGCACTTTTCGCATTGCTCGTCGGCCACCTCGTCCTGCAGCTCGACTTCCTTCATCTCTTCCTCGGCCACTTCGAGACGCTTCTCGAACGATTCGTAAAACTCGCCGAGCACCTTCACCCAGTCGGCTTTGCCTTCTTCGACGAAGTCGAGGTCTTCCTCCATGTGCGCCGTAAATTCGACGTCCAGAATTTCCGGGAAAAACTCCTCCATCATCGCGATCACCATGTCCCCGAGCTCCGTCGGGAAAAACTTCTTCTCCTCCATCGCCGCGTAACCTCTCCGCTGAATCGTGTCCAGAATCGGGGCGTACGTGCTCGGCCGTCCGATGCCGAGCTCTTCGAGGGCGCGCACGAGCCGGGACTCCGTGTATCGCGGCGGCGGCTGCGTGAAGTGCTGCTTCGGAACGATCGCTTCCGCCTTCAGCTTCTGTCCCTTCTCGAGCGGCGGCAAAAACTTGTCGTCGTCGGTGACGCCGTCGTCGTTGCCTTCGACGTACACCTTCATGAAGCCGGGAAACTTCACCTTCGAGCCGACGGCTCGGAACTGGACGCCGCCCGCCTCGAGGTCCGCCGTCACCGTGTCCAGCACGGCCGAGGTCATCTGACTCGCGACGAATCGTTCCCACACGAGCTTATATAACCGGAACTGGTCCCTAGACAAAAACGGTTTCACCGCTTCGGGCTCGTAAGCGACGGACGTCGGGCGAATGCCCTCGTGCGCGTCCTGGGCGTTCGCATTTTTCTTCGAGTAATTGCGCGGCGTCTCCGGGACGAACTCCGGGCCGAACGACTTCGCGATATACTCCCGCGCTTCCTCTTGCGCGATCGGCGAGATGCGAGGGGAGTCGGTACGCATATACGTAATGAGACCGACCGTGCCTTCCTTGCCGAGATCGACGCCCTCGTACAGCTGCTGGGCGATCTGCATCGTCTTCGCGGCTCGGAAGTTCAGCTTGCGCGCCGCTTCCTGCTGCATCGAGCTCGTAATGAACGGCGGCGACGGATGACGCTGCCGCTCGCGCTCCTTGATCTCGGCGACGACGAACGCGTTTTTGCCGACGGCCGCGAGAATCCGGTTCACCTCGGCTTCGTTCGGGAGGTCTTTCTTTTCCCCGCCTTCGCCGTAAAACTTCGCCTCGAACGAGACGTTCCGTTCCGCGAGCGTCGCCGTGATCGACCAATATTCTTCAGGCTCGAACGCTTTGATTTCCTTCTCGCGGTCGGAGATGAGCTTGACCGCGACCGACTGCACGCGACCGGCGGACAGCCCCTTCTTTACTTTCTTCCAAAGGAGCGGACTGATCTTGTACCCGACGAGACGGTCGAGAATGCGCCGCGCTTGCTGCGCGTTGACTAAGTCCATGTTGATTTTCCGCGGCTGCTTGAACGCTTCCTTCACCGCTTGCTTCGTGATTTCGTTGAACACGACGCGGCAAGGCTCGGTTTCGTCGATCTCGAGATAATGCGCCAAGTGCCAGGCGATCGCCTCGCCCTCCCGATCGGGGTCGGCCGCGAGATAGACGCGCTTGACCTTCTTGCGGGCGTCCTTCAATTCCTTAAGAACGTCCCCCTTGCCGCGGATCGTAATATATTTCGGCGCGAACCCTTGTTCGACGTCTACGCCGGTCTGGCTTTTCGGTAAATCGCGGATATGCCCCATCGAAGCCTTAACGATAAACTTGCTGCCCAAGTATTTCCCAATCGTCTTCGCCTTGGCCGGAGACTCCACGATGACGAGCGTATCGGCTGCCATCTCCCCTGCACCCCATTTCCGTCATTTCATTCTTGCGATGTATCGCGAACCGGGAAGCGCCCGGATACGGTTCTTTACGAGTAACGATAACAAAACCGTGTGCAAATGTCCAAAACTGCGATTCGTGCGGACGATCATTTCATCGAGCGTCGCCGCTTCGGCGCCCATCGCCTCGAGCAGTTCGGCCTCATCCGGCGCAAGCGCGTCATCTTCCTTGGCGGCGCCTCGCGCCGGCTTCGCGATGCCGAATTCGGCCAAAATATCGTCCGGCGACGCCGCCATGAGGGCGCCCGCCCGAAGCAATCGATAGCAGCCCGCGCTTTTCGGCGACGTAACGAGCCCGGGCACGGCGAAGACGTCCCGGTTCGCGTTCGTCGCGCATTTCGCCGTGTGCAGCGAGCCGCTCTCCGAAGCCGCTTCCACGACGATCACCCCCCGCGAGATGCCGGCGATCAGCCGGTTGCGCCACGGGAACGTCAACTTCGACGGCTTCGCGTCCCAGCTGTACTCGCTGACGACGAGGCCGCGCTTCGCGATGGCGCGCTGCAGCGCTTCGTGCTCCGGCGGGTAACAGACGTTCAGTCCGTTGCCGAGCACGGCGATCGTCGCCCCCGTCGACCGCATCGCGCCCGTGTGCGCGTAACTGTCGATCCCGCGGGCGAGTCCGCTGACGACGCTTACCCCCGCTAGAGCAAGCTCCGCGCCGAACCATTCGGCCACTTCTCGGCCGTATGCGGTCGGGTGCCGCGTGCCGACGATTCCGCAGCAATTGCGCTGCAGCAGCGAGACGTCGCCCTGCGCGTACAGCACCCACGGCGGCTTCTCGATGCCGTGACGAAGGAGCGGCGGGTACGTCGGATCGAAGTACGTGATCGGGACGACGCCGCGACTCTCGTAGAACCTAAGTTTACCTAGAATGTATTCATTCGTCAAAAGCGTTTCGATTTTCGCCGCTTTGCTCCTCGGGACGTTCGATCCGGCCAGAAGCTCCGTCGCGGGGCGATCCAAGAAGCTGCGGAAATCCGGCACCGCGTCTACGATATGACTCATTGTATCCCAACCGATGCCCTCCATTTCATGAATCGCCAGCATAATTTCGTTTTCGTTCATGATCGATTCCTCCCCTGAATTCGCATAAAAAAAACCTCCCGCCTTCGGCTTGTTCGGCCGAAAACGAGAGGTTGCTTACCTGCTCGGATGGTAAAGCTTCTATTTAATTAACGATTCAGAACGTATGTCCTACGGATACAACACCTGAATCGTCTCGGTAAACGGATACCGTCCATCATTGGACGGCGAAGCCGTTTATCCTTACTTACGAACGATGCACTTCTCGAGCAAACCCTTCTCCTCGAGCACCGATACGAGCGTCGAGCCCATCTCGGACGGCGTCGGCGCGACCTTCATGCCGCAGCGTTCCATCGTCGCGACCTTCTCGGCCGCCGTGCCCTTGCCGCCGGACACGATCGCGCCTGCGTGGCCCATCCGGCGTCCCGGAGGCGCCGTCTGACCGCCGATGAAGCCGACGACCGGCTTCGTCATGTTCGCCGCGATCCACTCGGCCGCTTCCTCTTCCGCCGTGCCGCCGATTTCGCCGATCATGATGACCGCGTACGTATCCGGGTCTTCGTTGAACAGCTTCAAGATGTCGATGAACTCGGAGCCCTTCACCGGGTCGCCGCCGATGCCGACCGCGCTCGATTGACCGATGCCGCGGGACGTCAGCTGGTGCACCGCTTCGTACGTAAGCGTACCGGAACGGGATACGACGCCGACGTGGCCCGGCAAGTGAATGTAACCCGGCATGATGCCGATCTTGCACTCGCCCGGCGTGATGACGCCCGGGCAGTTCGGTCCGATGAGGCGCGTCTTCTTGCCTTCCATGTACTTGCTTACCCGTACCATGTCAAGCACCGGAATGCCTTCGGTGATGCAGATGACGAGATCGAGTTCGGCGTCGACCGCTTCCATGATCGAATCCGCGGCGAATGCCGGCGGAACGTAAATCACGGACGTATTCGCGTCGGTCGCCGCCTTCGCTTCCTTCACCGTGTTGAAGACGGGAAGGCTTACCGTGCTCCCGTTTTCCAGCGTGAAGTCGACCTTCGTGCCGCCCTTGCCCGGCGTAACGCCGCCGACCATCTGGGTGCCGTAGTCGAGGCCGCCCTTCGTATGGAACATCCCGGTCGAACCGGTGATGCCTTGGGTAATGACGCGGGTATTCTTGTTAACTAAGATACTCATGGGTACTCCTCACATCCTTATAGTATAATGAGGCTCTACTTCACAAGAGCGACGATCTTTTGCGCGCCGTCCGCCATCGAATCGGCAGCCGTAATGTTCAGGCCGGACCCGCCCAGGATTTTCTTGCCGAGCTCCACGTTCGTGCCTTCGAGACGCACGACGAGCGGCTTGTCGAGACCGAGCTGACGCGCCGCGCCGACGACGCCGTTCGCGATGACGTCGCACTTCATGATGCCGCCGAAGATGTTGACGAAGATGCCTTTGACCTTGGCGTCGGAGAGAATGATCTTGAACGCTTCGGTAACTTTCTCTTCCGTCGCGCCGCCGCCGACGTCGAGGAAGTTCGCCGGCTCGCCGCCGTAATATTTAATGATATCCATCGTCGCCATCGCAAGGCCGGCCCCGTTAACCATACAGCCGATGTTGCCGTCGAGCGCGACGTACGACAGATCGAATTTCGACGCTTCGATTTCCTTCTCGTCTTCTTCGTCCAAGTCGCGAAGCTCGACGATGTCCTTGTGGCGGAACAGCGCGTTCGAGTCGAAGTTCAGCTTCGCGTCGAGCGCCATGACGTCGCCGTCGCCGGTGACGACGAGCGGGTTGATTTCCGCGATGGAGCAATCCTTCTCGACGAACGCTTGGTACAGCGCCGTCATGAAATGAACCGCCTTGTTCACGAGCGGACTCGGGATGTTGATCGCGTACGCCAGCTTGCGCGCTTGGAACGCGGCGAGGCCGATGGACGGATCGACGACTTCCTTGAAAATTTTCTCCGGCGAGTGCTCGGCCACTTCTTCGATTTCCGTGCCGCCCTCTTCCGAAGCCATCATAACGACGCGACCCGTCGCCCGGTCGACGACGAGACCTATGTAGTATTCTTTCTTGATATCGCAGCCTTGCTCGATCAAGATTCGCTTCACTTCTTTGCCTTCCGGCCCGGTCTGGTGCGTCACCAGCGTCTTGCCGATCAACTCGGATGCATAATTGCGAACGTCGTCGAGGCTCTTTGCAATTTTAACGCCTCCGGCTTTACCGCGGCCGCCGGCGTGGATTTGCGCTTTCACGACAGTTACCGGCGTGCCGAGCTTCTTCGCCGCTTCCACCGCCTCGTCCGGGGTGAACGCCACGTAGCCTTCCGGAACTTTCACGCCGTACTGCTTGAGCACCGCTTTCGCTTGATACTCGTGAATGTTCATCTCGAAACCTCCTATTCGATTCTCTGGACACAACTTCTCTATTGTATCACGAACGTGAAACATTTTCCTCTTTCGTGCGCGGCAATTCGACATTAAATTTGGTTGTACCCCTAATAACTTTTCCCAATAGCGGCGGATTAACAAGAACTTTGGTGAAAAATTTAATTTCTCGGGAAAATGTGGTATACTCCTCGCTAACGAGCAAGCGATGAGGAAGCACCTCTCCTTCGAAGCATTTCATTCGAAGAAGGGGTGTTTTTTTATGTACGGAACCTGTTACGGAGCCTGCATGCACGGCATCGACGGGCGGACGGTGACGGTGGAGATCGATCTGGCCAACGGGTTGCCCGCGTTCGCCATCGTCGGCCTGCCCGACAATGCGGTGCGCGAATCGACGGAGCGCGTGCGCGCCGCGCTGAAGAACGGCGGGTTCGAGTTCCCGATGCGGCGGATTACCGTGAATCTCGCGCCGGCCGACGTGCGTAAGGAAGGCGCGTCGTTCGATCTCGCCATCGCGGTCGGCATCCTGCTCGCGAGCGGCCAATGGCCGGCGAGCGTCGCCGACGGCGCGATGTTCCTCGGCGAGCTCAGCCTGCTCGGCGACGTGCGTCCGGTGCCCGGCGTCCTGTCGATGGCGCTCGCCGCGAAGGATGCCGGTCTTGCGCGCATCGTCGTGCCTGCGGAGAACGCGCGGGAGGCGTCGCTCGCGGGAGGCATCGACGTCGTTCCGGTCGCGCGGCTGCGCGACGTGCTCGACGCGTCGCTCGGCGCCGGCGATACGGGCGAGCGGGCGCGGCCCGCGGACGAGCGGAACGCTTCGGACGGCGCCGCGAACGAGCTCGACTTCGCCGACGTGGTCGGGCAGATGCAGTCGAAGCGGGCGCTCGCGATCGCCGCGGCCGGGCGGCACAACATCGTCTTCATCGGCCCGCCGGGCTCCGGGAAGACGATGCTGATGCGCCGGCTCGCCACCATCCTCCCGCCGCTCGAGGACGACGAGGCGCTAGAGGTGACGAAGATTTACAGCGCGTCCGGCCAGCTCGCCGACCGCGGGGCGCTCGTCCGGCGCCGGCCGTTCCGCTCGCCCCACCATACGATATCGCCCCAAGGGCTCATCGGCGGCGGGGCGACGCCGCGCCCCGGCGAAGCGAGCCTCGCGCATCGCGGCGTCCTGTTCCTTGACGAGCTGCCGGAGTTTCCTCGAACAGCGCTGGAATCGCTCCGCCAGCCGCTCGAGGACGGGGCGGTAACGATCGCGCGGGCGCGCGGCGCGTTCACGTACCCCGCCCGATTCGCGCTCGCGGGAACGATGAATCCGTGCCCCTGCGGCTATGACGGGTACGAAGAAGGAAGTCGTACCTGTACGTGCTCCCTCCCCCGCAAGCTGGCGTATTTGTCGCGATTGTCGGGGCCGCTCATGGATCGGATCGACATGACGATGGACGTGCCGCGACTGCGTCCGGAAGAGGCGGAGCTGCGCATGCGCGAAGGCGAGTACGGCGTCGGGAGCGGCCCCCGATGGGATACGAAATCGCTGATCCGGCTCGTCGACAAGGCGCGGGCGGCGCAGCGGGAACGATATGCAGGGCTCGGCATCCGCTCGAACGCGGAGCTGTCCGGCAAGCTGCTGCACCGATTTTGCCGGCTCGGCGCCGAAGCGTCCGGCAAGCTGATGCGCGCGTACGGCGCGCTGGAGCTCAGCGCCCGGTCTCATGACCGGGTGTTGAAGGTGGCGCGAACGATCGCGGACGCGGAAGGATCGGAACGGATCGAGCCGGAGCATATGAACGAGGCGCTGACGTATCGGGCGTTGGACGTTCGCCGGCAGCGCCTGCGAGACGGGGATATGAAGGAAGCGACGTCGTCATCTGCGGGAGGCGATTAGAACGCGTTGTCGATATGGTGGATGGAGACGGGCTCGCCGTCCGCGCCGAGCACGACGCCGATGCAGTCGAACCGGACGGCGGCGGGCGCCGACGGCAGCCGCTGCAAGTACGACTGCGCGCACCGGCGCAGCGTCGTCTGTTTCCTCGGCGTGATCGATTCGAGCGGCGCTCCGAATCGGTCCAGCGTGCCCGCCGACCGGGCGCGCACCTCGACGAAGACGAGCGCGCCGTCCTTCGTCGAGGCGACGAGGTCGACCTCGCCGTAACGGCAGCGCCAGTTGTTCGCGACGACCGCGTATCCGGCGCTTCGGAGATACGCGGCCGCCGCCGCTTCGCCGGCCGCGCCGGTCGCCTTCTTCCTTCCTCCGCTCATCGATCCCCGTCCTTCCTCGAAACCCGCTCCTGCGCCTCTTGGTCCGCGCGGTACACGAAGCTTAAGATTTCAGCGACGAGCCGGTACAGCTCCGGCGGAATTTCTTGATCGAGGTCGAGCTTGGAGAGCACCTCGACGAGCGAGGCGTCCTCCCGGACCGGCACGCCGTTCTCGGCGGCGATCGCCACGATCCGCTCGGCCACCTCGCCCTTCCCCTTCGCCTTGACGACCGGCGCGGCCGCGGCGTCCGTCGAATACGACAGGGCGACCGCTTGTTTCGGTGGTTTCGTCATACGCGAAGGTCGACTCCTTTGTACTTCGGCGGGGCGTACGCCGCCGAGACGTTCCTCTGCCCGCCCGGCGCCTGCGACGGATCGTCCCCGGACTCCTTCGGCTTCGTGGAATGCTTGAACGTCAGAAGCTGGTATCCGATCCCCCGCAGCGCCTCTTCCATCCCCGACTTTTGCGTCTCCATCAACGCCTGCGCGGCCGGATGGTCGTTCCAGACGTGCAGCCCGACGATTTTGTTCGTCACCGTCACGTCGACCCACGTCTCGCCGAGCGAGGCTAGCGACAGCTGGAACCAGAGACGGCAGTTGTCCGCGTCGAGCTCGCCCTTCTTCCCGCGGCGGGTATGAATTTGCACCGACGCGTTGCCGTCGCCGGCGCCGTCCCTCCCCTTCAACGGGACGAACATCGTGACGTGCGCGAACGGCGCGGACTTGTCTTGGGCCATGAGAAGCTGCTGGCCCGTTACGGACTGCAGCGCCGTTTGCGCCGCTTCTTTGAGCGCCGGAGGCACGTCGGCGTCCGCCGCGATTTGCGACAGCAGCGATTTCAGCGTCTCGACGGGCGCCTTGTCGGCCGCGGAGGACGGCGTCGCAGTCCCGTCCGCGGCGTGGGCGGCGGCCGGCGTCGCCGTCTGCGGCAGCGGCCCGTCGAGCGGCCGCAGCGGGCGCTCCGCAAGCGGCGACGGCTTCGGCGCTTCGCCGCCCTCCGGCGTATCCTTCGGCAGCGGCGGAGGCGCCGCCTCCTGCGCTTGCCGCGACTGGGGAAGCGAAGCGGCGAGCTTCAGCCATTCGCGCTCCGCGTCGACGCCGAGCAGCTTCAGGAACGACAGCAGCGGCGGTCGTTCCGGCTCGGCCGGCGGCGGAGCGCTTGCAGGCGCGCCGGACGCGGGCAACGCCGACGCGGGCGCCCCGGACGCGGCCGAGGCCGGCCCCGGCGCTTGCGGCTGGGGCGCCTGCGGCCCCGCGGCGCTCGCCGGCGCCCCAGGCGCCGCAGCGGCCCCGGGCGCGCTAGACGGCGCCGCTCCGGCGGCCGGCGCCCGCGCGGCGCCGGCATCCGCTGCCGCCCGCGGCCGCAGCGTCTCCCCCAGCAGCGCGTCCGCGCGCTGCAGCACCTCCAACAGGCGCGTGGCCGCCTGCTTCGCCGCCGCGCTCGTCCCCGGCGCGGCCAGCGCATCCCGCGCGCTCGTCTCGAGCGCGCGATGCAGCTCCGTCGGCGACGGCCCCGTCATCGCCGTATGCAGCGCGCGCACCGTCTCCGCGGTCGGCGGCAGCCCGCGCTTCGCCGCGGTCGCGGCGGCGCGAAGCAGCGCGTCCGTCTCGGCGTCGCCGGATGGCGCCAGCGCCTCGATCGCCGACGCGACCGCCCCGTTCGTCGCGCGCGACATCGGCACGCCCTCCTCGTGGAGCACCCGCACGACGGCGCGGTTCAGCGGTGTATCCTTCATGCCGAAGCTCTTCAGCACGCCCGCGAACGACTCCGTCGCGATGTCGACCGTCGAAGCGGACAACGGCTTCAGTAAGACGGCGAGCGAACCGGAATCCGGCTGAACCTGGAACAGCGTCGCCTGGCCGACCGGAATCGGCGTCTCCAGCTTGGCGCGAATCGTCGTTCCGCTCATATGGAGCAGGGCTTCATTCTCGGCGAACAGCTGCAGCACGATGCCCCGGACGACCTGTCCGGGCTTTAACTCGAGCGTCTTCGGCTCCGCGGGCGACGCCTCGCCCAGCGCCGCGCGCATCAATCGACCGACGTCCATCTTCCCAGCCCCTTCCGTCCGGATTTCATGCGAACACCCTTATATATCGACGCCGATTCCCGAAATCGTTACGTGTTTTTCCCGACTCGCGATCCGCTCGCGCGAAGGTTCGACGCTCAGAATAATTCCAACTGCTCCATTCGTTCCGCGAACAGCTTGCCGAGGAACGACTGCCGATGCATCGGGGTCGCGCCGAACGCAAGCAGCCGCTCGCGGTGCAGCTTCGTGGCATACCCCTTATGTCCGGCGATGCCGTATTCCGGATAGAGCGCGTCCCACTCCCGGCACAGCCGGTCCCGCGTCACCTTCGCGACGATCGACGCCGCGGCGATCGACAGCGACAAGGCGTCGCCGTGGATAATGGCCGTCTGCGGCACGTCGAGATCGATCGACTCCGCGTCCACCAACAAATAATCCGGCGTCAGGCCGAGCGCGCGAACGGCCTTCTTCATCGCGAGCCGCGACGCCTGGCGAATATTGATCGCATCCACCGTCTCGGCGTCGACGCGACCGACGCCGATGGCGACGGCCCGTTCCTCGATTCGCGGCAGCAGCGCCTCGCGCTGCTTCTCCGTCAGCTTCTTGGAATCGTCCACGCCTTCGAGCGAGCAGCCCGCGGGCAAGACGACCGCCGCCGCGACGACGTCGCCGAACAGGCAGCCTCGCCCGACCTCGTCCACCCCCGCGACAAGCGCCCGGCCGGCGGTCCATAATTCATTTTCGTATGTAAGCATAAACCCGATCCTCCAACGAAACAAACGATGATAAACCCCATTGTACAGCAAAAAAAGCCCATCGTCTTCGATGGGCTCTTCCCAATGTTTCCCGCCGCACGCGGCGTACGCGCGCCGATCGGCTTATATCAAACCCGGCAGCTCCAACGTAATCCGCCCCAGCTTGCCGCCGCGCAAATCGTGCAAGAAGACGTCCGACGCCTTGGTCAGATTGATCTTCCCGCCGCTCATGACCGCGCCGCGCCGGCGGCCGATCGCTTCCAGCAGCTCGACGACCTGATGCGGATCCTCGAGATCCTCCGGAAGGCTCTCGATCCCGTACCGCTCCTGGAACACGCCCGGATATCGCTTGCACAGAAACTTCGCCGTGAAGAACGCCACGTCTTCCGAGTTCAAGATATCGTCTCGGATCGCGCCCGTCGCCGCCAACCGAAACCCGACGTGCGGATCCTCGAACTTCGGCCATAGGATGCCCGGGGTATCGAGCAAATCCATCTCCTTGCCGAACTTGATCCACTGCTGCCCTTTCGTCACGCCCGGCCGGTCTCCGGTCGCGGCGACGGCCCGCCCGGCGAGCCGGTTGATGAGCGTCGACTTGCCGACGTTCGGAATGCCGACGATCAACGTGCGGATCGGCCGGGGCTCCATCCCTTTCTTGCGCCACGCCTCGTACTTCGGCGCCATGAGCTCCTTCGCCCGAGGCAATATGTCACGTACGCCGGTTCCCGTGTTCGCGTCGATCGGAAGCACCCGCACCTGATCCGCCGCCAGCTTCTCGACCCACCGTTCGGTCGCCGCAGGATCCGCCAAATCACTCTTGTTGAGCAGCACCAGCCGGGGCTTCTGGCCGAGAATGTCGCCGATCATCGGATTGCGGCTCGAAGCCGGCAATCGCGCGTCGAGCAGCTCGATCGCCACGTCGATCAACTTCAGCTTCTCTTCGATTTGCCTTCGTGCCCGGGTCATATGTCCCGGAAACCATTGAATCGTCATCGCTTGCCCTGCCTTCTATCGTTAGCCGTCCTCGAAGCGGAACGAACGTCTCCGCCCCTGGGTCGGTCGATTAGTGATGTCCGATCAAGCGAATGTCCCCGATCGGCCAGATGACGACATCCGCCCGCCCGACGATTTCCTCGTACGGGACGAACCCGATATCCCGGCTGTCGTGCGAATTCGGCCGATTGTCTCCCATCACGAACACATGCCCTTCCGGCACCGTCTGGGCCGAGAAATCCTTGTTATTGTAGGTTCCCCCCGACGCCGCGGCCGTATCCACCGGCTCCCGGATATACGGCTCCGGCAGCGGCTCCCCGTCGACGAGCACCGTGTCGCCGCGCACCTCGACCGTCTCCCCGGGCAACGCGACGACGCGCTTGATGTAATCCGCGTCGTATCCGGAATGAAAGACGAGCACTTCGCCGCGCTGAGGCTTGCGGATGTCGTACAATATCTTGTTGACGATGATACGCTCCCCGGTATGGAAATTCGGCTGCATCGACGGCCCGTCCACGATATAAGGGGAAAACAGAAACCAACGAATGACGACGACGAGCACGCCGGCGACGATCAGCGCCTTCGCCCAGTCGACCGCTTCCCGCTTCCATTCCGAAGCGGAGGATTGATTTTGCCGAGACTCTTGCTCCTCCATGACGTCGGTCCTCCCGAAGCGTAAAAAGATTTTGGGATAAAGAAAAAGGACTTGGTGGGATGAACCTTACCAAGCCCCCTGTATTCTTATCGAATTTCTTTAATTCTCGCCGCTTTACCGCGCAGGTTGCGCAAGTAGTACAACTTCGCGCGACGAACTTTACCTCTGCGAAGCACTTCGATCTTATCGACGCGCGGGCTGTGAAGCGGGAACGCTCTCTCGACGCCTACGCCGTAAGAAATCTTACGAACCGTATACGTCTCGCTGATACCGCCGCCGCGGCGCTTGATCACGACGCCTTCGAAAATTTGGATCCGCTCGCGCGTTCCCTCTTTAACCTTTACGTGCACGCGAAGCGTGTCGCCGGGACGAAAGTTCGGGAGATCGCTGCGAAGCTGCTCGCGAGTGATTTCTTGAATCAGGTTGCTCATGGTTTGACCTCCTTCCGCCATAGGCGTTCATATCGCTCCCGGAATGCTAGGCATTCCGTTCTCTGCTTAATAGAGGACCGCCCGTTCCTTCAAAAACACACAACTAAGATCATAGCATAGCGCCCAGAAAAAGACAAGTGGAAACTCCCGGTTTTTAATTTTTCATCCGAACGTCCCCGGGATTATTCCGTTCCCTGTTCCTTCTCTTCTTCCTTCCACCGCTCGATCAGCTTCCGTTCTTTGTCGGTCAGCTCCGCGCGTTCGAGCAAGTCCGGGCGACGGCGCCACGTCCGGTACAGCGACTGCTCCCGGCGCCACGCGTCGACGTTCACGTGATGGCCCGAAATCAGCACGTCGGGCACCTTCCATCCCCGAAACTCGGCGGGACGCGTGTAGTGCGGATGCTCGAGCAGACCGGTGCTGTAGCTGTCCGTTACCGATGAGAGCTCGTTCCCGAGCGCTCCCGGCAACAGCCGCGTGACGCTGTCCACGACGACGCACGCCGCGATCTCGCCGCCCGTAAGCACATAGTCGCCGATCGAAATTTCGTCGGTGACGAGATGCGCCCGGATGCGCTCGTCATACCCTTCGTAATGGCCGCAAACCAGGATGATATGATCTTCCTTGGCGAACTCCTCCGCCTTCCGCTGCGTATACGTCTCGCCCTGCGGACACATCAGCACGACGCGCGGCGCCCGGGGCTCGCGGTCCCCCGCCTCGGCGCGCGCCGCGGCGACGACGTGTTCGACCGCGTTGAAGATCGGCTCCGCCTTTAGCACCATGCCGCCGCCGCCCCCGTACGGATAGTCGTCGACGGTATGATGCTTATTTCCGGAAAATTCGCGGAAGTTGATCGCGTTCAGCGAGACGATGCCCTTCTCCTGCGCCTTGCCGAGAATGCTCGTCGTGAACATGCCGGGGAACATCTCGGGGAACAACGTCAATACGTCGAACCTCATTCGAGCAAACCTTCCATCAGTCGGATCGTGACGACCTTCCCCGCCACGTCCACGTCGAGCACGACGTCCGCGATATAAGGGATATACGCCGTCTTGCCGTTCGTCCGCTTCACGACCCACACGTCGTTGGCGCCCGGCCGCAAAATATCGGTGACGACGCCGACCGCCTCGCCTTCCTCGGTCCGTACGTCGCAGCCGATAATATCGTGGAAATAAAACTCGTCCCGGTCCAGCTTCGCGCGTTCCTCCGCCGATACCTTCAGGCTCCAGCCCTTATAGGGCTCCGCCTGATTGATATTGTCGAATTCTTTGAATTTCACGATGTACACCGTCTTCTGCGGTCGCGCGGTTACGACGGTAAGCGGCATCGTCTTGGCTTCGTCCGGGGAGACGAGCAGCAGTCCCGCGCCGCTCTTGAAGCGCTGCTCCGGGAAATCCGTCTCCGGCCACACCTTGAGCTCGCCGCGGATGCCGTGCGTGTTCGCGACCTTGCCGACGGTCAACAGTTTCGGTTTCATGATTGTCCTCGCTTTTCCTTAGGGAAGTCCGCGGATAGATACGCAAGAGGGCTAGGACCCGTGTCCTAACCCTCTCGTTGCCATTATGATGCGATTTCCACGGCGATTCGCTTGCCGCTCTTCGCGGAAGCGGACGTCACGACGACGCGCACCGCTTTAATGATTCGGCCGCCCTTGCCGATGACCTTGCCCACATCCTCCGGATGAACGGTCAGTTCATAGAGGACGGAATCGTCGTCTTCCGTTACATCCACGCGCACGTCGTCCGGATGGTCGACCAACCCTCTGACGAGTGTTCGTACCAATGCTTCCATCTCGCACCTCCGTGCCGCCGCGATTACTTCTGCAGCTTGGACTCGTGGAACTTCGTCATAATGCCTGCCTTGCTGAACAAGTTGCGAACCGTGTCGGACGCTTGCGCGCCGTTTTGGAGCCACTTCAGCGCCTTCTCTTCGTCAAGCGTTACCGCTTCGGAGGAAGCAAGCGGATTGTATGTGCCGATCTCTTCGATGAATCGACCGTCGCGCGGGGAGCGCGAGTCGGATACGACCACGCGATAGAAAGGTGCCTTGTGAGCGCCCATACGCTTCAAACGGATACGTACTGCCATGAAACTGTCACCTCCTTCAAAGGATGAACCGCGTCAGCGAAAATATACGGTTCTTCCGATATCGATCGATAATCAGAACGGGAATCGTCCGCCGCCGCCGAGACCGCCGCGTCCGCCCTTCATCATTTTCTTCATTTGCTTCGAGCCCTTGCCGCCCATCATGCCCGAGAGAGACTTCATCATCTTCTTCATGTCCTCGAACTGCTTGAGCAGCCGATTCACGTCGGCCACCGTCGTGCCGCTCCCGGCCGCGATGCGCTTGCGGCGTTTCGCGTCGATGACGACGAGCCCTTGCTTCTCCGCTTTCGTCATGGACAGCACGATCGCTTCCGTTCGCGACATCTGCTTCGGGTCGATCTTCGCGTTCTGCAGCTGCTTCATATTGCCCATGCCCGGAAGCATCTCGAGAATGTTCTCGATCGGGCCGAGCTTCTTCACCTGCTGCATCTGCTCCAGGAAATCTTCGAACGTAAATTCCGCTTTGCGGAACTTCCGTTCCATCTCCTTCGCCTTCGACTCGTCGAGATTCATCTGCGCCTTCTCGATGAGCGACATCATGTCGCCCATGCCGAGAATCCGGGACGCCATCCGCTCCGGGTGGAACGGCTCGAGCGCGTCGAGCTTCTCGCCCATCGCCGCGAACTTGATCGGCTTGCCGGTGACGGCTTTGACCGAAATCGCGGCCCCGCCTCTCGTATCGCCGTCGAGCTTCGACAGGACGACGCCCGTCAGCTCGAGCTGCGAATTGAAATGTTCGGCGACGTTCACGGCGTCCTGACCGGTCATGGCGTCGACGACGAGCAAGATTTCGTCCGGCTTCGTCGCCTCGCGGATGTTATGAAGTTCGCCCATCAACGTCTCGTCGATGTGAAGCCGGCCCGCGGTATCGATAATGAGGTAATCGTTGCCGTGCTCTTTCGCGTGGGCCAGTCCCGCCTTCGCGATGTCGACGGGATTCGCTTGATCGCCGAGCGTGAATACCGGCGCCTTCACTTGTTCGCCGAGCACCTGAAGCTGCTTGATGGCCGCCGGACGGTAGACGTCCGCCGCGACGAGCAGCGGGCGATGATTTTGCGCGAGCAGCATCTTCGCCAGCTTGCCGGTCGTCGTCGTCTTGCCCGCGCCTTGGAGACCGACCATCATGACGACCGTCGGCGGACGATTCGAGCGAGCCAGCTTCGATTGAGAGCCGCCCATCAGCTCGGTCAGCTCTTTGTTGACGATGTTCACGACCGTCATCGCCGGATTGAAGCCCTTCTCGAGCGTCTGCCCGACCGCTTGTTCTCTCACCTTCGCGACGAAATCCTTCACGACCTTGAAGTTCACGTCCGCTTCCAGCAATGCGAGCCGCACCTCGCGAAGCGCTTCGTTCACGTCGTCCTCGGTCAGCTTCCCTTTGCCTCTCAGCTTGCTGAATACGTTCTGCAGTCGGCTGGACAATCCTTCGAACGGTGCCATGGGCCGCCCCCCTTTCCAACAATGCTGCTTCTAGATTACCGACATCAATTCGCGAAGCCGCTCCCGGACGCGTTCCGCCTCCGGAGAGGAGCCGAGCTTCCCGAGCTCGTCCTCCATCCGCTTCGCGGCCGCCTCGCGGCGTTCGTGCTTCGCGAGCAGCTGCAGCTTCGCTTCGTATTCTTCGAGCGCCGTCTCGGCGCGCTTGATATGTTCATAGATCGCTTGTCTCGATACGGAAAATTGCTCCGCGATCTCGCCGAGCGAGTAATCGTCATGGAAGTAAAACTCAAGGAACGTCCGTTGTTTCTCCGTCAACAGCGGTTCGTAGAAGTCGAACAGCGAGTTGATGCGGTTCGTCTTGGCCAGCGCGTCGCGCTCCCGCTCCGTCATCCGGTAAGTCCCTCCGCCCGTTCCCGACGTCGTCAAGTCCTAGCGCTTTACAGCGACATTCGTTAGTGTACCGGATCGCCCGAACGTTGTCAAGGTTCAATCCTTGATAGGCGGATTTCCGATATGATAAAGTTGCAAGCATAGGGAGGCGAACGGAACATGGAGCTTGAACTTTTTTCGTTGAACGTCGGCAAGCCGACGACTGTGTTGTATAAAGGGAGAGAAGTCGTCACCGCCATCGCGAAGTCTTCCGTCGCCGGGCCTTTGCGACTCGACGCGACGCCGCTCGCGGGCGACGAGCAAGCCGACACGGTGCATCACGGCGGACCGGATAAGGCGATCTGCGCGTATTGCTACGAACATTATCCTTACTGGGAGCGAATCATCGGGAAGCCGCTCTCGCCCGGCGCCTTCGGCGAAAATTTCACGCTGCGCGGCGCGACGGAAGACGAGGTTCGCATCGGCGACACGTTCCGCCTCGGCGACGCTCTGCTGCAGGTGTCGCAGCCGAGAGTGCCCTGCTTCAAGTTGTCGGCCCGTCACGAACGGACGACGCTGGAAGCCGAAGTGACGGCCACGGGCTTTACGGGCTTCTACCTCCGGATTCTGAAGGCTGGCGAGGCAGCCCCCGGAGACCGCCTGCGGCTCGACGCGCCCCATCCGGCCGGCGTCACCGTCACGGAGGCGAACCGGATTATGCATCGAGATAAGCGCGATGCCGCCGGGCTTCGCAAGCTGCTCGACGTCGACGCCCTCGCCGAAAGCTGGCGCTCTCAATTATCTAAGCGACTGTAAACGAAGAAGACGCCGGCCGAATTCGAATCATCGGCGTTGGCGTCTTTTTCATTCATTAATGACAGTAATATTATGCCTCGTTAACTATTCTTGGTGTTAAGCTTTCGTTCCCAACGACCGAGGGATGCGTCCGCGACGATCGCCAGCAGCGCGGCGGGAATCGCGCCGGCGAAGATGCGAATATCGTTGCGTAGATTGATGCCGGCGTAAATTTCCTTGCCGAGACCGCCTCCCCCGATGAGCGGCGCGATCGTCGCCACCCCGATCGCGATGACCGCGGCTACGCGGATCCCCGCGAGGAGGAACGGGAGCGACAGCGGGAACTGCACCTTCCAGAGCAGCTGCCAAGCGTTCATCCCGATGCCCCGTCCCGCTTCGACGACGCCCTTATCGACCTGTTTCAAACCTACGGCCGTATTCCGGATAATCGGCAGCAACGAATATAAGAACAAGCCGACGACGACGGTTTTAAACCCGAGACCGAGCACGATCATGAGAAGCGCCAGCAGCGCGAGACTCGGGAACACCTGAATGACGTTCGCCGCGCCGAGAATCCATCGTCCCAGCTTCTCTCGTCTTGCGCACACCATGCCGAGCGGGATGCCGAGGAGTAAAGCGAGCCCGAGCCCGGACGCCACCATCGCGATGTGATCGATCGCCAAGCTTAGGATCGTATCGCCGTGCTTTGCCGCGTACTCGAAGAAATCGTTCATTGCAGCAAGCCATTCTCTTGAAGAAACTCCTTAGCGACCTCGGCGGCGTCTCGCTTATTTACGTCTACCTCATAGTTGAGCGCGGTCATCGTCTCGGTGTCGATTTTCCCTTCGAGCAGTCCGACGACTTCCTTCAATTCCGGATGGCTCTCCAAGGCGTCGTTCCGGACGACCGCCGATCCGTCGTACGGCGGGAAAAATTGCTTGTCGTCCTTGAGCACCTTCAAATCGAATTCTTTCAGGCGCGGATCGGTCGTGTACGCTAAGACAACGTCGACCTCGTCGTTCGCGACGGCTTCGTATACGAGGCTGATTTCCATCGGGAACGTCTTGCCGAATTCGTAGTCGTAAAACTCCTTAAACGCGGCGTACCCGTCATTGTCCCGCTCCAGCCAGGTCGTATCGACGCCGAGCCGCATCTCGCCCGCTACTCCGCCCAAATCCGACACCGTCTCAAGACCGTATTTCTCGGCTACGTCGCGGCGCACCGTGAAGCCGTACGTGTTCTCGAAGCCGTAGCCGTCGAACCACGTGAACCCGTAGTGCTCCTCGAAGCCGGCTTGCGCTTGTTCCATGACGCGCGCGCGGTCTTTCGTCTGTTCGATGTCGAAATACCCGTTGAAGATTTCGCCCGAGTATAAGATGGACGCCATCTGAATCTCGTTTTCCTTCATCGCGTTGATGACGACCGGACTGGCGGCCAGATCGGGCACGATTTCCGCGGTCAGCTCCGTGCGGTCCTCGATTAACGCCTTATACATTTCCGCCACGATCTTCGGCTCCGTGTACGTCTGGGTTCCGATTTTGATTCCTTCCCCCGAAGCGCCGCCTTGCGCTCCGCACCCTGCGACCGCCCCTGCGACGACGGCCGATAGTACCGCTAAAGCTAACTTTTTCATGAAACGACTCCCCCTTTGAATGCTTTTTCGATTTTTCCTAAGACGAGATCCGCCGCCAAGGCGAGCGCGATCGCTGCGGCCGCCCCGGTGAAGATGAGTTCTTCCTTGTTGACGCCGAGTCCCGAAAAGATGAGCTGCCCGAGACCGCCGGCCCCGATTAACGTCGCGAGCGTCGTCCAGCTAATGACGTATACGGTCGTCACTCGGATGCCCGACATGATGTACGGGACCGCCAACGGCAGCTGAATGGTCCACAGCCGCTGCTAGCCGCTGTACCCCATGCCTCTCGCCGCTTCCAAGATGCCGGTGTCGACCGAGCGGAACCCGGCGAACGTATTCCGAAGAATCGGCAGCAGCGAATACAGAAACAAGGCGAATATCGCCGGGCGCAGCCCGATGCCGAACAGCGGAATCAGTACCGCGAGCAAGGCGAGGCTCGGAATCGTCTGGAACACGTTCGCGATGCCGAAGACCGTCGTCTTGATCCATCCCGGCCGATCGCCGGAAATATACGCCCCCAGCGGCACGGCCACGAGGCAGCCGAGTACGACGGCGATTCCGGAAATCGTCAGATGCTCTCCCGCGGCGCGCAGGACGTCGGGGTATCTATCGAGCAGGAACGTCCAGTAATCGTTCATTGCTTCATCACGCCCCCTCCGTCGGGTAGACGTCGGCCAGATGTTTGACGACGCTGCCTCTCGTCACCATGCCGAGGAACCGGCCCTCCCGATCCGCGACGGCGACGTATGGCGTCTGGTGCTCGGTCATGATTCGCAACGCTTCGGACAACGGCGTCCCCGTCGGCAGGACGTGAGGGAACGGTCTCGCCAGCTCCGCGAGCGTCTTCGTTTCGTCTCGGTAATGCTCCAGCACGCTGTACACCGATACGGTGCCGCGAAGCTTCTTCCATTGATCGACGACGAGCAGCGAGTCGACCCGTTTGTTTTGCATGATTTTGACCGCTTCGGCCAACCCCTTGGTGGGCTGGGCCGTTACCGGCTGCGTCGTCATGACGTCGTCTACCGTCGGCACGTCGGCGAATTCCTGCCCGATCAGCCGCTTCTTCCCGACGAAGCTGGAGACGAACTCGTTGGCCGGATGCCTTAGAATCGCTTCCGGGCTGCCTTGCTGCATGACGCGGCCGTCTTTCATGAGCACGATATGGTCCGCGATTTTGATCGCTTCGTCCATGTCGTGCGTGACGAAGACGATCGTCTTTTTCAAGTCCTGCTGCAGCCGTACGAGTTCATCCTGCAGCTGTTCTCGGCTGATCGGGTCGAGCGCGCTGAACGGCTCATCCATCAAGATGATGTCCGGCTCCGCGGCGAGCGCCCGAATGACGCCGATCCGCTGCTGCTGCCCGCCGCTAAGCTCCGACGGGTACCGGTTCCGGTACGTATCCGGATCCAACCCGACGAGCTCGAGCAGCTCGTCGACGCGCCGTTCGGTCTTCTTCGCGTCCCACTTCAGCAGCTTCGGCACGACCGCCACGTTCGCCGCGATCGTCATATGCGGAAACAAGCCGATGCTCTGAATGACGTACCCGATGCTGCGGCGCAGCGTCACCGAATCGATCGTGGATATATCCTTGCCGGCGACCGAAATTTTCCCGCTCGTCGGCCGGATCAACCGGTTGATCAGCTTCATCGTCGTCGTTTTCCCGCAGCCGCTCGGCCCGATCAAAACGTTGAGGTCTCCCTCGCGGAAATGGAGCTCGATATCCTGAAGCGCCCGGAACCCGTCGTCGTACACCTTATTGACTTGCTCTAGCTTAATCATTGCGCGTTACGTCACTTCCTCTCTTGTCTATACATCTTCGAAATAACGAACGGTCGTCTGCGGCGACTTGTGTCCGGCCCAATCTCGAATCCGTTCGACGCTAGCCCCTTCCCGGGCGAGGCGTCTGCAGTACGTATGTCGCAGCTCGCTGCAGCGTACGGGAAAACCCGCCTTCGCCGATAACGACTCGACGGCGAACTGCACCGCTCTCGGCTGCATGAACCCCGAACGTTCCGTAACGAACAAGTAGTCGCTTTCCTTATGCTTCGAACGAATCGCCTCCGACCGATGCCGGCGCCAACGAAGAAGCGGCACGAGCGCGCGGTCGTCCAGCGGCACGCCTCGGAGGAACGAGCCTGATTCGTCGGTGACGACGAGCCGCGAGCCTTGAAGACTGTCCAGCCGAAGGTACGAAACCTCCTTCACGCGAAGACCGGCGAAGAGCATCGCGGCGAGCAGCGCTTCGTTCCGAACGCCGTTCTCGACGGTCAAGGCGTTGGAGGCTGCGGCGAGCAACGCGCGTTCCTGCGCTTCGGACAGCCATTGAATCGGAAGCGGCGCGTTCGCGGCGAGCCGAAGTCCCTCCGCGGCGGTCGAATCCGCGGCGCCTTCGCCGCCGGCCCATTGGAAGAACGTGCGCGCGATCGACATCCGTTTGTTGATCGTCGCCGGCTTCATGCCGCCGGCCTGCAAGTCGTTTCGATAGCGGAGCAGGTCGTCCGTCGTCGCCTCGGCCAAGCCGCCCGGTCGTTCGCCCAGCTTCGTTAGGAGCGCTTCCAGCTCGGCGACGTACAGCTTTATCGTGCTTTCCTCCTTTTTCTCGTTCCGTAAGTAAAGCGCGAACGCTTCGAGGAGCATCCGGTTTACCCGTTCCACGATGAGTCACCTACTTTCCGTACGTCATTCACAGATCTTAATTCTGCGATGAATAATTAATTCTATGATGAATATTATATGGGCTTCTTTACCATCGCTCAACCCGGCCCAGACGCCTCCTTTCTGCTCTATCCAGCCTCAGCCGGGCTCACGTCCAGATACATAAGCGATTCTTATAAATCCGCCCCGATCCTCCCGGATGCTGTAACGCCGGTTTTCTAGCCAAAAAAAGAAAAAGACCCGTCGCCGCTTGGCAACAGGTCTTTCCTCGGTCGTTTCTTATGAAATTGCGTTGTTATTCCGTTTCCTCCGCTGCCCCTCCGAGCCCTAGGAACAGCGCGTTCACAAACTGCTCGGAATCGAAAGGCTGCAGGTCGTCGATCTTCTCGCCGAGCCCGACCATCTTGACCGGAAGCTCCATCTCCTGGCGAATCGCGATAACGATGCCGCCCTTGGCCGTGCCGTCCAGCTTCGTTAACACGAGGCCGGTGACGCCGGTTTTCTCGCCGAACAGCTTCGCCTGCTGCAGCGCGTTCTGCCCCGTCGTCGCGTCGAGCACCAACAGCACCTCGTGAGGCGCTTCGGGCACTTCGCGGCGGATGACGCGGAAAATTTTGTTCAGCTCTTCCATCAAGTTCACTTTGTTTTGCAGTCGGCCCGCCGTATCGCAGATCAGTACGTCCACGTTCCGCTGCTTCGCGGCATGGACCGCGTCGAAGATGACGGCCGCCGGGTCGGAGCCTTGTCCTTGCCGGATCACGTCCACGCCGGCGCGCTGCCCCCATACTTCCAGCTGTTCGATCGCCGCCGCGCGGAACGTATCGCCGGCCGCGAGCAGAACGGACTTGCCCTCTTGCTTCAATCGATGGGCGAGCTTGCCGATCGTCGTCGTCTTGCCTACGCCGTTCACGCCGACGACCAAGTAGATCGTCAGCCCTTCCGGCGCCGTCTTGAGCCGCTCCGTCTCTTCTCCGCCGGAGAGAAGCTCGACGAGCTTCTCGGTCAGAATCGGACGCAGCTCCTTCGGATCCTCGATCTTCCGCTTGCGCACTTCGACGCGCAGCTCGTCGATCAGCTTCATGACGGTGTTGATGCCTACATCGGCGCCGATCAAGATTTCCTCGAGCTCTTCGTAGAACGGCTCGTCGATCTTTTTCCGACGGGTGAACAGGTCCTCGACCTTGCCGACGAACGCGTCGCGCGTCTTGGACAAGCCTTCCTTAAACTTATTCGTGACCTCTTCCGCCTTGGAAGAGATGCTTTCTCTCAGCCTTTTAAAAAAGCTCATGCTTTTCGTTACACGCTCCTTACGCTGTCATCGGCTGTTCTTCTTGATCGAGGCGCACCGACACGAGCTTCGATACGCCGCCTTCCTCCATCGTGACGCCGTACAAGACGTCCGCTTCTTCCATCGTCCCCTTGCGGTGCGTCACGACGATGAATTGCGTGTGCATCGAAAATTCGCGCAAATATTGGGCGAATCGCGCGACGTTCGCTTCGTCCAACGCCGCTTCGACTTCGTCGAGCACGCAGAACGGCACCGGCTTGATCCGGAGTATCGCGAACAGCAGCGCGATCGCCGTCAGCGCCCGCTCGCCTCCCGAGAGGAGCTGCAGGTTTTGCAGCTTCTTGCCCGGCGGCTGGGCGACGATGTCGATGCCCGTCTCGAGCAGGTTATGCGGCTCCGACAAGACGAGATCGGCTCGTCCGCCGCCGAACAGCCTGGAGAAGACGTCGGTGAACTGCTCCCGAATCAACTCGAACGATTGCAGGAAGCGCTTCGACATCTCCTCTTCGATCTCGCGAATGACGCCGTACAGCGTCGTCTTCGCTTCGATGAGGTCGTTCCGCTGCCCCGCCAAAAATTCGTAGCGCTCGGACACCCTCGCATATTCCTCGATCGCGCCGAGATTGACTTCGCCCAGCGCGGAGATCGCCCGCTTCAAATCGCGAACCTCGATCTGCACGGCCGGCACGTCCTCCGGCACGTCGTAGCGCTCCTTGGCGAGCTCGTAGCTCAACTCGTAATCCTCCGCGAGCTTGCGGAGCAAGTTGTCGAGCTCCACGTCCAAGCGATTGACGCGAATGTCGGTTTGCCTCGTCTGCTCTTCGACCGAACGCAACCGGTTCCGCTCCTCCCGCGTCGCGTTCTCCTCGCGTTCGAGCGCGGCGGTCTTCTCCGCGCGTTCCGCGCGGGCGAAGTCGAGCTTCTCGGCGCAAGCGTCCTTCAAGATGCGCAGGTGGTTCGCCTGCTCCGTCCTTGCGTTCGAATCGCGCTCGTAGCCGGCGAGCTCTTCCAGCAGCCTCGCCTCCGCTTGCAGCGCCGTCGTCCGCTCTTCTTCGAGCGCGTCGGTTTCGGTTTGGAGCCGGGTCAGCTGCGCGGTCACGGCCATCTTGTCCTGCGCGGCCGCCGCCGCCTTCACCTTCCATTCCGTCAGCTGCTGCTGCGTCTCCTCCTTCGCCGATTGAGCCGCCTTGCGGCGAAGCTCCGCTTCGCGAATCGCCTCCGTGAGCGCCTTCTCTTCCTCGGCGAGCCGTTCGATTCGCGAACCGAGCTCCGCTCGTCGGTCCGCTTCGGTGGACGTCTCTTCGGCGAGGGTCGCCGCATCGGCTTCAAGGATGTCCAGCTGCTGCTTCGCCGCGCGAAGCTCGGAGTCCATGCGGCTCAGCTCCGATCTCGCCTCGGTTTCTTCCCCGCGCTTGCGCTCGCCCGCGTCGCGGCAACCCTCGAGCTGCTTCTGCAGCGCGGCCGCTTCGGCGCGAACCGCGTCCACCGATTCGCGCAGCTTGCCGATTTGCCGCTCGGCCGCCTCGATCTCCTTCGTCAGCTCGTCGATCTGACGCGTTCGGCCGAGCAGCGACACGTTCTTCTTCTGCAGGCTTCCTCCGGTCATGGAGCCGCCCGCGTTCACGACGTCGCCTTCGAGCGTAACGACGCGGTACCGGTATTGCAGCTTCGCCGCGATCCGGTTCGCGTGCTCGAGCGTGTCGGCGATGACGACGTTGCCGAGCAAGCTGTGCACGATGCCCGAATACGCCGCGTCGAACGAGACGAGCTCCGCGGCGACGCCGACGAAGCCTTCGGCGCTCGACGCCGAGCGGCGTTCGCTTTCCGGAATCGAACGCGGCTTAATGACCTCGAGCGGCAGGAACGTCGCCCGTCCGAGCTGGCGGGACTTCAAATATTGAATCGCTTCCCGCGCCCGCGCTTCGTTCTCGACGACGATGTGCTGCAGCGCGGCGCCCAGCGACGTCTCGACCGCGAGCTCGTAAGCGCCCGGCACGCGGATGATTTCCGCGACGGCGCCGCGAATGCCTTGCAGGGAGCTCTTCTGCTTCGCCTTCAGTACCTCACGGACGCCGAGCGCGAAGCCGTCGTAATCGTCCTGAAGATCCTGAATCGTCTGCTTCCGCGAGACGAGCGCGTCGACCTTCTGCTCCCACTTCCGAACCGTCGCCTGCACTTCTTCCAACAGCCCTTGCTTTTCGTGAATCAGCTGGCTGAGCTCCATGTATCGATTGCGCTCGCCTTCGATTTGCGCCTTGAGGGACTCGAGACGGGACAGCCAATCTTCCCGGCACGCTTCCAGTTCCCTCAGCCGCGCGTTCGCTTTCTCGCGGTCTTCGGCGAGTCTGGCGGCACGTCGGCCGGATTGCTCCGATTGCGCCTCTACGTATTTCAATTCGTTGCGGGCCGACGCCAGCTCGTTCAGCTTGTCGAGCAGCTCCGCCTTCAGACGCTCTTCGGTCTCGCCGAGGGCGCCGCCCGTCTCCGCGAGCAGGCGGTCTTCCTCGAGGCGAATGTTGCGGTTAAGCTCGTCCAACTCCCGCGTGATCGCGTCGCGCTGCGTTCGGAGCTGCTCGTTCTCCGCGGCGCGCTCTTCCAGCTTTCTCGCGAGCGACTTCGCCGCGTCCCGCTGCGTCTCGACGTTTTCTTCCGCGTGCTTGCGCCGTTCCTTCAAAATTTCGCCGGCGCTGATCGTCTTCTCCAACTCTTCGCTCGTATGTAACAGCTCGGATTGCAGCCCTTCGAGCGTCTCGTCCAGTTTGCGCAGCGCAAGACGCCGATCTTCCAGCTCCGCATCGTGGGCGGAGACGACCGAGGCGAGCTTCAGCTCCTCGTCTTTCAATCGTTTCAACGTTTCCGTCGCTTCCGTCCACGACCGGTGCAGCTCGCCGATGCTATGCACGTACAGCGAAACCTCTTTCGACTTCAGCAGCTCCTTCAACCGCTTGAACTCGACGGCTTTCTCGGACTGCTTCTTCAGCGGCTCCAGCTGATCCTCGAGCTCGGAGGTCAGATCGCGGATCCGCACGAGATTCGCTTCCGTCTCCTCGAGTCGCTTCGAAGCTTCTCTCTTCCTGGATTTATATTTGACGATCCCGGACGCTTCCTCGAAGATGCCGCGGCGGTCTTCGGACCGCGTGCTTAAGATCTCTTCGATGCGGCCTTGTCCGATGATCGAATAAGCTTCCTTCCCGATGCCCGTATCCATGAACAGCTCGGTGATGTCCTTCAAGCGGCATGGTTGTTTATTGATGAAATATTCGCTCTCGCCGTTGCGGTGCAGCCTGCGGGTGACCGTCACTTCGCTGAAGTCGAGGGACAGCGCGTTGTCGCCGTTATCGAGCGTCAGCGACACTTCGCTGAAGTTCACCGCTTTGCGCGCGTCGCTCCCGGCGAAGATGATGTCCTGCATATTGCCGCCGCGGAGGCTCTTCGCGCTCTGCTCGCCGAGCACCCAGCGTATGGAATCGGATATGTTGCTCTTGCCGCTGCCGTTCGGACCGACGACCGCCGTAATGCCGGATACGAATTCCAGCTCCGTCCGATCGGCGAACGACTTAAAGCCGGCCAGCTCTAGTCTCTTAAGAAACAAGTGAAATCACCCCAGCCTATTGTAGCACAACAACGGCGCCTTCCGCCTAAAAAAGAAGCCCGCCGCTATCGGCGAGGCTCGCGGCCCGCCGCGGCGATCCGTTGCAGCGCTTCGGCCGCGGCTTCTTGCTCCGCCTCTTTCTTCGTGCGACCCGAACCGGCGCCGTACGATTCTCCTTGAATGCGGGCTTCGATGATAAATTCCCGTTCGTTGGCGGGCCCGCGCTCTTCGCGAACGACGTATTCGACGGCGCCGAGCGCGAGCTGCTGCACCTTCTCGTGCAGCCTCGACTTCGCGTCGATGACGCCGCGCTCGACGTACGCTTCGATCTCGGGGAACATATGCGCCGTCAGAAACTTTATGACGGCGTCCCACCCGGCGTCGAGATACAGAGCGCCGACGAACGCTTCGAACACGTCCGCCAGCAGCGAGGGACGCTCCCGGCCGCCGGACAAGTCCTCCCCGCGCCCGAGCAGCAAATATTCGCCGAGCGACAACGTCTTCGCCAGCTTGCTAAGCGCCTGTTCGCGGACGATCGCCGCGCGAACGAAGGTGAGCTTTCCTTCCGGCCAGGAGGGGTATAAGCGGTATAGATGCTGGGATACCGCCAGCTGCAGCACGGCGTCGCCCAGAAACTCAATCCGCTCGTTATGCGTAGCGTCCTTATGCTCGTTAACGTAGGAAGAATGGGTAAACGCTTCGCGTAATAGCGAAGCGTCCCGGAATTGGATATTCAATTGCGCTTGAAGTCGTTCGAATCGGTCCATCGGTTATCGCCTATGCCTCTTCGTATTTCCGCAGGATGATCGTCGCGTTATGTCCGCCGAAGCCGAAGGAGTTGGATAACGCCACGCGGACGTTCGCTTCTCTCGGCGCGTTCGGCACGTAATCGAGATCGCACTGCGGATCTTGGTTGTCGAGATTGATCGTCGGCGGCAGCTTGCCGCGCGTCAGCGCCAGCGCGCAGATGACCGCTTCGACGCCGCCGGCCGCGCCGAGCAGATGGCCGGTCATCGACTTCGTGGACGAGACGGCCAGCTTGTAGGCGTGGTCGCCGAACGCCGACTTGATCGCCGTCGTCTCGGAGATGTCGCCGACCGGCGTCGACGTGCCGTGCGCGTTAATGTAATCGACGTCCTCCGGCGCGATCCCCGCGTCCGAGAGCGCCTTCTTCATGCAGCGCGCCGCGCCGTTCGGATCGGGATCGGTCATGTGGTGCGCGTCGCCGCTCATGCCGTAGCCGATCACTTCGCCGTAGATGCGAGCGCCGCGCTTCTTCGCGTGCTCGAGCGTCTCGAGCACGAGCACGCCGGCGCCCTCGCCCATGACGAATCCGTCGCGATCGACGTCGTACGGGCGGCTCGCCCGCTCCGGCTCTTCGTTGCGGGTCGACATCGCCCGCATGGAGCAGAAGCCCGCGAGTCCCGTCGGACGAATCGTCGCTTCCGCGCCGCCGCACAGCATCACGTCCGCTTCGCCGTTCTGCAGCAAGCGGAACGAATCGCCGATCGTATGCGTGCCCGTCGCGCAGGCGGTGACCGTCGTCGAGTTCGGCCCCTTCGCCCCGGTCAGAATCGACACTTGACCGGAAGCCATATTCGCGATCATCATCGGGATGAAGAACGGGGAGACGCGCTTAGGTCCCTTCTCGAGCAGCGTGCGGTATTGATCTTCGAACGTGCCGAGGCCGCCGATGCCGGAGCCGATGTATACGCCGACGCGTTCCGGATCCGTGTCGTCCCGAATCGACAGGTTGGCGTCCTTCAGCGCGAGTCCGGCCGCCGCCACCGCGAACTGCACGTATCGATCCATGCGGCGCGCTTCCTTGCGGTCCATGTACGTCTCCGGATCCCAGTTCTTGATCTCGGCCGCGATCCGTGTCGGATATTCGCTGACGTCGAACGCTTCGATCGGCGTTACGCCCGACTTGCCTTCCATCAAGTTGTTCCATAACGTATCTAAATCCTGGCCCAGCGACGTAATGGCGCTCATGCCGGTGATTACGACTCTTTGTTTCATGACGACCCACCTCAACGTTTCCGATTGTGTTGTGGAAAACCTTACCTAATAAATCCGCGTGTCATGCTATGTCATAACGCAAGTCGATGCGTTCGGTAGATGTGGAGAAGTCCCGCTCCTTGGGAGAGACGGGACTTGCGTTGGTGTCCACTTGATTACGTATGAGCTTGTATGTAATTCACTACTTCGCCTACGGTAGTGATCTTCTCCGCATCTTCATCGGAGATTTCCATATCGAACTCATCTTCCAACTCCATTACCAATTCGACGACGTCAAGCGAGTCGGCGCCCAAGTCCTCCTTGAAAGAAGCTTCAAGCGTCACTTCAGCCTCATCTACGCCAAGGCGGTCGACGATAATTTTCTTCACGCGATCCAATACGTCGGACATCCGGTTCACCTCCTCATTTGGTATTATACGAGACGGACAAGCAAAAAGCCATATCCTGCAAGTCTTACATATACATGCCGCCGTCGACGTGAAGCGTCTGGCCCGTCATGTAAGACGACTCGTCGGATGCGAGGAACCGAACGACCTTCGCGATCTGCTCGGGCTGACCCAAAGCGGCGAGCGGAATTTGCTTCAGCATCGCTTCTTTCAGCTCGGGGGTCAGCTTGTCGGTCATATCGGTTTCGATGAAGCCCGGAGCGACGCAATTCGCGGTAATGCCCCGGGACGCGAGCTCGCGCGCGACCGACTTCGTGAGCCCGATGACTCCCGCCTTCGCCGCCACGTAGTTCGCTTGTCCCGGATTGCCGAGCGCGCCGACGACGGACGAGATGTTCACGATGCGCCCGCTCCGCTGCTTCATCATCGGCCGGGTCACGGCCTTGATGCAGTTAAATACGCCCTTCAGGTTCGTGTCGATGACTTCGTCGAACTCTTCTTCCTTCATCCGCATCAGCAGATTGTCGCGCGTGATGCCGGCGTTGTTGACGAGAATGTCGATCTTCCCGAATCGTTCGATCGCGGAGGCGACCATCGCGTCCACCTCCGACGCGGACGCCACGTTGCACTTGACCGCCGCAGCCGACCGTCCCAGCGCCTCGATCGCGCCGACGACCTCGAGCGCGGCCGCTTCGTTGCCCGCGTAATTGACGACGACGTCCGCTCCGTTCTTCGCGAGCTCGATCGCGATCGCCCGGCCGATGCCGCGCGACGCGCCGGTGACGAGCGCCACTTTGCCTTCCAGCATGCCGATTCCTCCTCCCGCGCAGGCGCGGCGGTTACAACAGCGCGGGAACGGCGGAGACCGCCGCTTCCGCGCTGTTCACCGTCACGATGCGCGCGTCTTTATTGATTTTCTTAATCAATCCGCTTAATACCGCCCCCGGGCCGAATTCCACGAACGTATCGACGCCGAGCGCAATCAGGCGCAGCACGCTGTCTTCCCACAGCACCGGAGCGCACACCTGCTTCACGAGCAATCCCCGGATGTCCTCCGGGTCGACGACGACGTCGGCCGTCACGTTCGCGACGAGCGGCGTCGACGGCGCGGCGAACGCGACTTCGCCGAGCAGTGCGTCCAGCCGCTCGGCCGCGGGCGCCATGAGCGAGGAATGGAACGGTCCGCTCACTTCGAGCGGAATGACGCGCTTCGCGCCGGCTTCCTTCCCCCGCGCCGCGACCGCTTCGACGCCCGCCCGCGAGCCCGACACGACGATCTGCCCCGGACAGTTCACGTTCGCGAGCTCCACGCGGCCCGCTTCGCCGGAGACGGCGTCGCACAGCGCCTGCAGCGCCTGGCGTTCCGCGCCGAGCACGGCCGCCATCGCGCCTTGCCCGCCGGGCACCGCCTCTTCCATGAAGCGGCCCCGCAGGTGCACGAGCCGCGCCGCTTCGGCCGCCGGAAGCGCCCCCGCCGCCGCAAGGGCGGTCCATTCGCCGAGGCTGTGCCCGGCGACGTAATCCGGCGTCAGCTTCGCGCCGCCCGCTTCCCGGAACGCCTCGAGGTACGCGAGGCTCGTCGTGAGCAGCGCCGGCTGCGTGTTGGCCGTGCTCTTCAGCCGCTCCTCCGGCCCGTCGAAGACGATGCCGGATAACGCGTACCCGACCGCCTCGTCGGCGGCCTCGTACAACCGCTTTACCGCGGGGATATGTAGTGCGTCCTTCCCCATGCCGACCGCTTGCGCGCCTTGGCCGGGGAAGACGAATGCGATCTTGCCCATCGTTCGTTCGCCCTCCCGATATTCATCCTTCCGTTCTCTTCGCGAACCCTGCGCGCGAGGCGCGTCTTACCAAGTCAAGACGGCGCCGCCCCACGTAAGGCCCCCGCCGAAGCCGACGAGCACGACCGTATCGCCCTTGGATACGCGACCGGCCTCGACCGCCTCGGACAGGGCGATCGGAATCGTCGCCGCGGAGATGTTGCCGTAGCGGTCGACGTTGATCATGACTTCGTTTTCGGTCAGCTCGAGCTTGTCCATGGCCGCCTGAATGATGCGGATGTTCGCTTGGTGCGGGACGAGCAGCTTGATGTCTTCCTTCGACTTGCCGGCTTTGGCGAGCACGCTTTCCGTCAAGTTTTCCATGATCCGCACCGCGAACTTGAACACTTCCCGGCCGTTCTGCCAGATGTAATGCGTCACGCCTTCCGGCAGACACTCTTTGTTCGGATAACGCGATCCGCCGACGCAGCCCCCGCGAAGAAGCGGACCGCCCGCGCCGTCGGCGCCGAGCTCGAACGCTTCGAAGCCGCGGCCTTCCTCGGTCGCGCCAAGGACGACCGCGCCCGCGCCGTCGCCGAACAGAATGCACGTATTGCGGTCGGTGTAATCCGTCACGCGCGACAGCACTTCGGCGCCGACGACCAACACGTAATCGTACATCCCGGAGGCGACGAAGTTCGCGCCGTTGGCGAGGCCGTACACGAAGCCGGAGCACGCCGCGGCGAGATCGAACGCCGCCGCCTTCTTCGCGCCGAGCTTATCCTGCAGAATGCACGCGGTCGACGGGCACATGACGTCCGGCGTCATCGTCGCCACGACGATCAAGCCGAGTTGATCCGCCGTAATGCCGGCATTGGAAAGCGCCATCCGGGCCGCTTCGTAGGCCAGATCCGACGTCGCCTGATGGTCGGCTGCGATCCGGCGCTCCTTAATGCCCGTCCGCGTCACGATCCACTCGTCGTTCGTCTCCACCATCGCTTCCAGCTGCGCGTTCGTCAGCACCTTCTCCGGTACGTAGTGTCCCGTCCCGAGAATGCCGACCGGTCTCCCCATCATCATGCCGCTCATACCCCTTTCCCCAATTCGGAGCGGATCGTACCTACGACGTCGGATCGAATCGCGGATACGGTCTGCCTCACTGCGTTCTTGATCGCCCGCGCGTCGCTCGAGCCGTGGCTCTTCATGACGATGCCGGTCAGCCCGAGCATCGGCGCCGCGCCGACCTCTTTATAATCCATCTTGTTCTTGAATTTGCTCAGCCCCGGCTTCAAAATCGCCGCCGCGAGCTTGCTGATCGCATTGCGGGTGAATTCTTGCTTCAGCGCGCCGAACAGCGCGGAGGCGGTCCCTTCGAGCGACTTGAGCATGACGTTGCCGACGAAGCCGTCGCAGACGAGCACGTCGCACACGCCGTTCAACACGTCGCGCGCTTCGACGTTGCCGACGAATCGAATCGGCGCCGCTTCCAGCAACGGATACGCCGCCTTCGTCACCTCGTTGCCCTTCCCCGGCTCCGTCCCGACGTTCAGCAGCCCGACGCGCGGCGAGGCGATGCCGTGCGCCTTGGCGCGGTACACGCTGCCCATGACCGCATATTGCGCCAGCTGCTCCGCCGTCGCGTCCATATTGGCGCCGAGATCGAGCGCCAGCACGCCGACGCCGTCCATCGTCGGAATCATCGGCGCCAGCGCCGGACGCTCGATGCCCTTCAGCCGACCGACGACGAGCAAGCCCGCCGTCATTAAGGCGCCCGTGTTGCCCGCGGAGATGACGGCGTCCGCCTCTCCGTCCTTCACCATCGCGGCGGCGACGACGAGCGACGCGTCCTTCTTGCGGCGCACCGCCCGCACCGGCTCCTCGTCGGTCGCGATGACCTCCGACGCATGGCGCACGGAGAGGTTCGAGAGCGCCGACCCTCCGTTCGCCGCGATCAGCTCGCGGACGCGCGCCTCGTCGCCTACGAGCGTGATCATCGCTTCCGTATATTCTTTCGCCGCTTCCACGGCGCCCGCTACGATTCCTTCCGGGGCGTTGTCTCCCCCGAACGCGTCAATGGCGATTCGCATCGACCGAATCTCCTCTCATGGCATCGGCCGACTTGCCCGACCGATAAATTACGAAATGTCCTTGAAACACTAGATCTTCTCCGACGTACGTGAAAATTTCGACCTTCGCCTTCCCTTTGTCCCCCGGCGCCGACTTGACGTAGCCCTTGGCCACGCATCGCTCGCCGAGCCGAACCGACCGCAAATAGCGGATGTCCGCCGACGCCGTCAGCGCGACCTCGTCGTTGATCAAAGCGACCGCCAGCGAATTCGCCTGCGCGAAAATATGATGTCCGCGCGCGATGCCCGTGCGGGAAAACACGTGCTCCTCGCCGATTTCCATGATCGAGATGCCCGATTTGTCCAACTGCAGGTCGATGACGTCTCCGATCACTTCGTCCATCGGCAGCGACCGCACGATGCTCTGCGAGACGGCGGCCATCTGCTTTATTCTTTCCCGAACCTCGGGAATGCCGAGCTCCATCCGGTCGAGACGAATCGTCTGGATGCTGACGCCGAAGTCCCCCGCCAGCTCCTCGTCGGTGACGAACGGATTCGATCGCAAGGTTTCCGCCAGACGCTCCTGGCGCTTCGGTTTCGGTAATCGCTCCATGACGGACACCCCCGGGTGCGCAACGTTAATCTTCTATGACGTTAATGATTAGTACCTAGTCTTAATACTAGTATATAGTACTTACCCAAAATCATGCAACAAAAAAAGCACCTCGATCGAATCGAGATGCTTCTTTTATTCGGATGATCAGCCTTGCTTCACGATGTCGCGAGATTTATACGTCCCGCAAACTCCGCATACGTGATGGGCTAATTTCAATTCGCCGCAGTGATCGCACTTAACCATGCCCGGAACTTCCAATTTGAAGTGAGTCCGGCGCTTGTTCTTGCGCATCTTCGACGTTTTTGCAAATGGTACTGCCATGTTCCCACCTCCTTGCGAGAGTGCTCGTGAAACAACACCGTAGTTTGTTAAGATTTGAAAAAATCTTTGAGACCGGCGAGCCGCGGATCGATCTTCTCCTGCACGCAATCGCAGGACTCGACGTTCCGGTCCTTGCCGCAGACGGGACACAGCCCCTTGCACGATTCCCCGCACACCGCCGCCATCGGCAGCTGTACGACGAACGCGTCGCGAAGGTACGGCGTCAAGTCGACGATCTCCTCGTGGACGAGATGAACATCCTCGTCGCGCTCGGCGATTCCGCGCTGCAACGTGAACAACTCCGTTACCGGAACCTCCGTCTTCTCCGAAACCGCCCGCAGACACTTCGAGCAAACCAGCTCCAAGTCGGCCGAGAGCGTTCCGTTCACGATCGCCGTTCCGGAATCGGAACGCGCGGTCAATCTTGCTTCCAACGGCCCGGCGACTCGAACGTCGTTCCGTCCGGTTACATCCTCTTCGAGGGGCAGCCGGCCGTTCAATTCGATCGGAGCGCCGCGGAGCGCAAGCTCGCGCAAATTCAGGTTCACGAAGCATCACCTCAAACACACAAAGTTTATTATATCCAGTGCATCAACGGTTTGTCAACAACTATTGCGGAATGGACAATGCCTCGACTTCGCCCTGGATCGTGGCATAGAGCTTCCATTGCCCGTTCGTGAGCCGGAGCGTATGGATCGATCGCGTCCGCACGTCGGCCAGCTTCGGTCCGGCGGACTTCCGCGTCGCCTGCACCGTATGGACGTACATTTCGTCGCCGGCGCGTTCCAGCACCCGGACGTCCTCCAGCTCGTGCGACAGCTCGTACGTATCGAACATCCAGGCGAGCGTCTTCTCGGTCGCGCTTCGCATTGGCGAATCGACGTGAACGAGTCGAAGAGCGGCGGTGAGATCTTCTCGATTTAATGCTTCCATATATGATGCGATTGTATTCCGGGCGATCGTCTCGTCGTTCGAATCGATGTCCGCGCCCGTGTCCGCGCCGAACGGCTGGAGCCACTCCTGCCCTAGCGTCGCGGCGTCGTAAATCGCCCACGCCCCGCTCGCGTCCTGTCGCATCGACACCTTCAGATCGACGCGGTTGTCGACGTAATAGGCGCCTGCGGTTCGCCGATTCGATTCGGTGACGAGCACCGTCGCTTGACCGCCGTGCAGCTCCTCGACGACGAGCGACTCGACCGTCGTCTCGACGTCGCGGCGCGCGAACGCGTCGGCCACGGATTTGTACAGCGTCGTCCGCAGCGGCGACTGCGCGTGCAGCGCGCGCTGCACGGCCGAAGCGTCTTCCCGGTTCGCCGCCGCGACGTACGCCTCGTACGCGGCTCGCACCGCCGCTTCCCGATCCGCGATCGGCGGTCCGGTGACGATCGTGATCAGCCGCTCCGCGCCGCTCCAGGCGACGTCGGCGCCGGCGTTCTCGCTGACGAAGCGCAGCGGCACGAACGTGCGTCCGCCCACGATCGCCGGCGGTTCGAGCATCGTCTTGGCATCGCCGTTCACGATGCCCTCCGCGTTCCCGACCCGCAGCGTGATCGCGACGCCGCCGCCTTGTCCGGTGACCGTCTTCGTCGCCGGATCCCAGCCGACCTCGAGTCCCAGCCTTTCGAACAGCGCGCGGAACGGTACGAACGTCGTTCCGTTCTTAATGAACGGCTCGGCGTCCGAGACGAGCGTCTCGCCGTCGAACCGGATTTCGATCGGCGGATTCGCGGCGACCGCGGCTCCGTTCGGCGCAAGCGTCGCCGCCAGCAAACCGCCGACGAGCGCGAGCGCCGTCCACTTCCCTTTGTTCATCATCCTCTTCCCTTTCGACCGACATTGTCCCATTGTAACAAATCGAGGCAGCGAGTACTAGATTAACAAATTCTTCATCTCCGCTTTAAACTCTATTTACATTTCCCTCCTATGCTTGTCTATGACTAGCGAATACACAATTATTTCGGGAGGCTATCCGCAAATGAACAAAGCCATGAATCGCCGCACGTTCCTCCAATACCTCGGCACCGGCGCCGCCGCGCTCGCCGCAGCAAGCGCAGGTCTCGGCACGCTCGACGGCAAGGCGAACGCCGCGACGGCGGCGGACCACATGTTCGGCTTCAAGACGAATAAGGTGTCCGGTTATTTCGAACCGATCGGTCCCTCCACGAATGACGAGCTGGTGCTTCCCAAGGGCTTTAAGTACGACGTCGTGGCGGCCTACGGCGACGTGATCAACCCCAAAGGCGACACCTTCGGCTATAATAACGATTTTACGGTGTACTTCCCGATCGACGGCTCCAACGAACGCGGCCTGCTGTGGGTCAATCACGAATATACGAGCGAACTTTGGGTGACCGGCGAAAAGAAGGACGGCAAATTCACCCCGGCGCAAATCGAGAAGCTGCTGTACAACCAAGGCGGGTCGGTCATCGAAGTGTACCGAGATAAGGACGGCGTCTGGAAGATGGACGCGAAGTCGACCCTCGCCCGCCGCGTGACGGGCTTGACGAAGGGCATTCGGCTGTCCGGACCCGCGGCCGGCTCCAAGACGGTAGGCGGCGCGACGACGGTGCAAGGCACGTTCGCGAATTGCTCCGGCGGCATGACGCTCTGGGACACCCTTCTCACCTGCGAGGAAAACTTCGAAACGACGGCCGGCGACGCGGGTCTGAACGTGACGCATTACGGCTGGGTCGTAGAAGTCGACCCGTTCGACGCGTCGGCCCCGATCGTCAAGCATACGGCGCTCGGCCGCTTCAATCACGAAAATACGGCGATGGGTCTTTCCAAAGACGGCCGCGTGGTCGTGTACATGGGCGACGATAAGAAAGACGCGGGCGTGTACAAATTTGTTTCCAAAGGCAAGTACAATCCGGCCGCAGGCAAATCGAACGCCAAGCTGCTCGAAGACGGCACGCTGTACGTCGCGAACATGAAGAGCGGCAAGTGGGTGGCCGTTACGATCGAAGCCCTCAAGGCCGTAATGGAAAAGGAAGGCTGGAAGCCGAGCAAAGGGACGGCGGAGGAATGGAAAAACAAATACCAGACGCAAGCCGACGTCGTCGTGAACGCGCACGAAGTCGCCATGCTGCTCGGCGGCACGCCGACCGACCGTCCCGAGGACATCGAAATTTCGCCGTTCGACAACACCTTCTTCGTCTGCCATACGAACAACGACTCGCACGGCAACATTCATGGGCATATTACGAGATATATGGAGAAGGACGGCGATCTCGGCGCGATGGAGTTCGACTTCGAAATTTTCGCGGCGGGCGGAAGGCAGAGCGGATTTTCCGCGCCGGACAACATTACGTTCGATTCGAACGGGGACCTCTGGACGGTCACGGACATGTCGAGCGGCTCCATGAACAAGGGCGTCTTCACGGCGTTCGGCAACAACGGCGTGTTCGTCATTCCGAGCAGCGGTCCCGCTAAGGGCGAGGCGCTGCAATTCGCCTCGGCGCCGAAGGACGCCGAGCTGACGGGCCCTTGGTTTACCCCCGACGAGCGGACGCTGTTTCTCGCCGTGCAGCATCCGGGCGAAAATACGGAAGACGCGGCGAAGCCGACGTCGATGTGGCCGCACCGCAAGGGAGACGATCAACCGCGTCCCGCCGTCGTCGCGATTTCCGGATTCAAGTTCTAATACACTTTGTCCTTTAGGTTTGATATAATGGAATCACTTTGTTGAACCAATGAACGCGCGACGCGAAGACGGGGCTTCCCCGTCTTTCGCGCGCGCGATTTTCACACGGGGAGCTGTTTAATTATGTCGTTCAGCAGCATCGGGATCCCGGGCTTGATTTTGATTTTGATCATCGCCCTGATCGTCTTCGGTCCGTCCAAGCTGCCGGAGCTGGGCCGCGCCTTCGGCCGGACGCTCAGCGAGTTCAAGTCGTCCACGCGCGAGCTCGTCTCGCACGACGATAAGGACGAAGACAAGTCGTCCGCGAACAAGAATTAAATTCGTCTCCAGGAGTTAACATGACCGAACTAGACATGCATCTTACGGAACATCTCGCGGAGCTGCGCAAGCGCCTTATCGTCACGCTGTGCACCTTCTTGGTCGCTCTCTGCGGCGCTTTCGTCTACGTGGAACGCATCTACCTCTGGCTGACCCGGGACTTGGACGGCAAGCTCCAAGTGCTCAGTCCGTCGGATCCGCTGTGGGTTTACTTCATGATCGCCGGGGTATTCGCCATCGCGGTGACGATCCCGGTCGCCGGCTTTCAGGTATGGCGGTTCGTGTCGCCGGGCCTTCGGCCTACGGAGCGCCGCACGTCGCTGGCGTACATCCCGGCGCTCGCCGTCTTGTTCCTGATCGGCCTCGCCTTCGGCTACTTCGTCATCTACCCGATGGTGCTTTCGTTCCTCGGCGGCCTGTCCGGCAACTTCGTGACGTCGTATACCGCGGACAAGTATTTCCGTTTCATGATCAATATGACGGTGCCGTTCGGCGTATTGTTCGAGATGCCGGTCATCGTCATGTTTCTGACATCGCTCGGCATCTTGAATCCGGTGCGGCTCGCGAAGATGCGCCGGATCGCGTACTTGGTGCTCACGGTCGTCGCGGTCACCATCACGCCGCCCGACCTCGTGTCCGACATCCTCGTCATCATCCCGCTGTTCCTGCTGTACGAAATCAGCGTCGGCTTATCCCGCTTCGTCTATCGGAAGCGGCTGGCCCGGCTGGAAGCCGTCGCCGATTGAAGCGAGCGGCTCGCGTGTCGCCCCTTCTCCGCTCGCGCGGCGGAGGGGCGTATTTTTGCTTAGGAGGAGGCCGGCCCGCATATGAGCCGCGTCGTAGGCGTCATCGTCGAATACAATCCGCTGCACAACGGACATGCCTACCATCTGGCGGCGTCCAAGGAAGCCGCCGGAGCTAGCGCGGTCGTCGCCGTCATGAGCGGCCACTGGCTGCAGCGCGGCGAACCGGCGCTGATGAACAAGTGGGCGCGCGCCGAGGCCGCGCTTCACGCCGGCGTCGACCTCGTGCTCGAGCTGCCGGTCGCCTACAGCGCGCAGCCCGCCGAATGGTTCGCGTACGGCGCCGTCTCTTGCCTCGCGCGGACCGGCGTCGTCGACGCGTTCTGCTTCGGCAGCGAGAGCGGCGACGTCGACGCCCTCCGCTCGCTTGCGGAGCGGCTCGCGGCCGAGCCCGAGTCGTTCGCGGGCCTGCTGCAAGCCGAGCTTAAGCGCGGCGCCCCCTACCCTGCCGCCTACGCCGCGGCGGCCGCCGCGCTGACGGGCTCGCCGGACGCCGCGCGGGCGCTGGCCGAGCCGAACAACTCGCTCGGCTTCCACTATCTGCTCGCGCGGGAGCGGCTCGGCGCCGATATCGAGCCGCTGACGATCCGGCGCGTGAAAGCCGGCTACCACGACGCGGGCTTCGAGGACGCGTCCATCGCGAGCGCTACGGCGATTCGGAAGCGCTTGCTGGACGCCGGCGGCGATCGGGCGTCGGCGCTGGCCGCGATCGAGCCGTACGCGCCGGCGGCGACGCTGCGAATCCTATCGCGCGAATGGGACGCGGGACGCGCGCCGATGCATTGGGAGCGGTATCGGACGCCGCTGTTCCATCGGCTCCTGACGATGCCCGAGGAGCGGCTCGCGGCCGTCCGCGAAGTCGTCGAAGGACTCGAGGGCCGCATCAAAAAGACGCTTCCGACTCTAAGGCCGGAAGCGTCCGTGGAGGCGCTGCTCGATGCGCTGAAGACGAAGCGGTATACGCGAACGAAGCTGCAGCGCATGCTCGCCGCCGTCTACCTCGAGCACGCGAAGGACGCGACGTCCGGCGCGGCGCTGCGGGGCGGCGCGCCGTACTTGCGCGTCCTCGGCTTCACCGAAGCGGGCCGGACGCTGCTCGCGCGGATGAAGCGCGAAGCCGCGGCGCCGATCGTCACGAACGTCGGCGCCGCGGCGCCGCATCCGCTGCTCGCGCTCGACGCGGCGGCGACGGCGGCGTACGCGCTCGGCTACGCGTCGTCGGGGCCGGACGAGTGGTTCGCCGACTACTACAAGCCGCCGATTCGCGTCGACTTCTCGGGCAGCGACGCCAAATAGTCGAGCGCCTCCTTCAGGGAGGCCACCGTCACGACGTCCATGTCGGTGCCGATCGACGCCGCCTTCGCCAGCGCCGCCTCGGCGTTGCCCGGCGGCACGAAGAATACCTCGGCGCCGCTCCGATGGGCGCCGACCACCTTATGGACGACGCCGCCGATCGTGCCTACGCTCCCGTCCGGGGCAATTTCCCCCGTCCCCGCGACCCTGTACCCGCGCGTCAAGTCGCCCTCCGTGAATCGATCGTACATCTCCAGCGCGAACATCAGTCCCGCCGACGGCCCGCCGATCGATCCCGCCCGAATGTCGACCCGGTACGCGGGATCTTCGCTTTCGATCGTTAGCAGCGCGCCGTACGTAATGCCCATGCCGGGCCTCGGCGGCTCCGAATTCGGCAGCGCCCGGAGCGTCAGACGCGCCGTCTGTTTCGCGCCTCCCCGGCGGAACGTCACTTCCGCTTCCTCTCCGACCGCCTTGCCCTCCATCGCCGCCCGGACGTCCTCGTCCCGCTCGACCGGCTTGCCGTCGATCGCGAGCAGCCGGTCGCCCGGTCGAAGCACGCCGTCGGCCGCGAAGCCGTCCAGCACCGAGAAGACGACGATATCCTGCGTGCGCGCCTCGTACGGAATGCCGAGCGACCGGTAGACGGCCTCCAACGCGTCGCTGTGCGACGAGCGCATCTGCAGCCGTTGCCGATGGACGTAATCGGTGCGGCTCGCCCCCCGCGTAATCGTCTCTTTCTCGTAAATTTCCGCATCCGGGTCATACGTCGCGGCGACGTATTTGAAGACGTTCGCGTACGTCCACCGCACCGTCGTCATGAGGAACGCGCCTTCCGACGGGACGGCGTCCCGATCGGCGGCAGCCTTCGTTTCGACCATCGGCCTTGTCTCCGCGGCCGGACCGGGTTCGTATACGATATAAGGAACCGGGATCAAAAACCATATCGCGATCGTACCCATCAAACCGGCGAATCCCGGCCAAGCGACGCTCAGCCAGGAATGCCAACGGCGTCTTCTCAATCGGACCGCCTCCTCTCCGCATGCGGGGCTTGGTCTTTTTTGCGCGATCGGCGCGTAAACTTGTACCAACTCTATGTATGGTCCGGGGGTCTTACGCATGAATCGAAACCAAGCCGCCGGCAGCCGCGCGCAAACCGGGCTGCTGGCGCTCGCAGCCGTCACGATGGTCTCCCTCATCGTCGCGTACCCCGGGCAAGCGTTCGACGCTTCGCTCTCCGGGCTGAAAGTGTGGTGGGATTTCGTCTTCCCGGCGCTGCTCCCCTTCTTTATCCTGTCCGAGCTGCTTCTCGGCTTCGGCGTCGTGCATGCGCTAGGCGCGATGATGGCTCCCGCGATGCGGCTGCTGTTCCGCTTGCCCGGGGCCGGCGGCTGGGCGGTCGCGATGAGCTTCGCCGCCGGCTTCCCGAGCGGCGCCAAAGCGGCCGCCGACTTGCGCAGGGACGGCGTCGTCAGCCGCGCGGAAGGCGACCGCCTGCTCGCTTTATCCCATCTGTGCAGCCCGATCTTTCTCACGAGCGTCGTCGCCGCCGGCTTTCTCGGCCGCCCCGAGCTCGGACTGCCGCTCGTCGCGATCCATCTGCTGTCGGCGCTCGTCGTCGGCGTGCTGATCGGGCGGACCCGCTTCGGCGGTTCGATCGCGCCGGCTCCGGCGCCGGCCCCGATCCCGAGCCTCGGCGTCGCCCCTCGAAGCGGTCCGCGGACGCTCGCCTCCGTCATGGCGGACGCCCATCGCAAAGACGGCCGCCCCCTCGGGCGGCTGCTCGGCGACGCGGTCGCTTCCGCCGTACAGTCGCTGCTCGTCCTCGGCGGCCTCATGATCGTCTTCTCCGTGCTGCTGCAGCTGTTGTCGCTCATCGGCGTCGGCGAAGCGCTCGAATGGCTGTGGAGAGCGCTGCTGCAGCGAGAAGCGCCGTCCGTGTTGGCCGGCGGCGCGCTCGCCGCCGCGTTCGAGGTGCATCTAGGCGCGTACGCGATCGCGCACGGCGGCCCGCCGAGCGCATGGACGGCCGCGCTGCTGAGCGCCGTGATCGGCTGGGGCGGACTGTCCGTCCACGCGCAGGTGAAGAGCCTGATCGGCGGCACCGATCTCCGGTACGCGCCGTTCCTGCTCGCCCGGCTCGCGCACGCGGCCGTCGCCTTCGCGCTCGCCTTCGCGCTCTGGAACCCGCTGCTGCGTTGGTTCGGCGTCGCGACGGAAGCGTTCGCCGTACGTCCGGGCGGCGCTACGCCGAGCGCGGAGCCGATCGTCGCCTTCGGCGGCGCCCTGCCGTATTACGCCGCTTCCGCCCAAGCGCTCGGCGTCTTCCTGCTCGCCGCCCTCGCCTTGTCGGCCGCGATCCGCCTGTTCCGACGGATCCGAAGCTCCGCGGTCCGGTAGCTCCTTCTCCGATGCGCTGCGATTCAGTCGTACTTCGCCCGCAGCGCCTTCTCGATGCTCGGCGGCACCAGATCGGCCACCGGGCCTCGGAACATGGCGATTTCCTTCACGATGCTCGAGCTGAGGAACGAATATTGCGGGCTCGTCATCATGAAGAACGTCTCCACGTCGGGATTTAGCATATGGTTCGCCGACGCGAGCTGCAGCTCGTTTTCAAAATCGGTCACGGCCCGCAATCCGCGCACGACGACGTGCGCGTTTTTGTGCGTCATGTAATTGACGAGCAAATCCCGAAAACCGTCTACCTCCACGTTCGGCAGATCGGCCGTCACCTCTCGAAGCAGCTCCATCCGCTCGTCAAGCGAAAACAACGGCTTCTTCGACGTGTTGTTCAGCACCGCGACGATCAGCCGATCGAACTGCTTCGCCGCCCTGCGAATAATATCCAAATGCCCGTTGGTTACCGGGTCGAAGCTCCCGGGGTATACCGCTACCTTCAAGGGCGCTTGTCCTACTCCTGCCGACGCATCGCTCATGACTCCATCTCCTTCTGATAGCTGTAGATGCTAACCGCCGTATCGCCGTAATCGGCGCGACGCCGCAGCGCGAAACCGCCGAACGCTTCGGGGTACGCATGGGACGCCTCATGCTCCGCCACCGCCGTCGCCCCGTCGCGCAGCATGCCGTGCTCTTCCATATATAATAAGTAATCCGGCACGTCTTTCATGCGGTACGGCGGATCCAAAAACACTAAGTCGAACGTCCGCCCCCGCTTCGCGAGCGCCTTGAGCGCCAACATCGCCTCGTTGCGATAAATTTCCGCCGCCCCTTCCACCTTCGCCGCCTTCGCATTGTCCCGCACCGTCTCGACCGCCTTCCGGTCGCTGTCGACGAATACGGCCCGGTTCATGCCGCGGCTGAGCGCCTCGATGCCGAGTCCGCCCGAGCCGGCGAACAAGTCGAGCGCTTCGCCTCCATCGAAATACGGCCCGATCATGCTGAACAGCGCTTCCTTCACTTTATCCGTCGTCGGCCGCGTGCCGGTGCCCGGCACCGCCTTCAGCGGCCTCCCCTTCGCGCTTCCCGAGATGACTCTCACGCTTCGTACCCCCATCGCGCGTACTCGTTTTCTGAATGTGTCGAAAATATGGTAACACACCTTGCGGCCATTTGAAAAAAGTTCCGCGCCCGATGTATAAAACTTCCCGGACTGGCAATGCTAGAGCTAACGACATCTTGTATGTCGTAGACAACCGCGGAGAAGACTTACGTTTCCCCATAAGCTCTTCGTCCGGTTTCTCCTCTCCCATGAAAGGAGTCTGCGAAAGCAGGCTCCGGCGGAAAACTCGCGTATAGCCTCGTGCTATGCGCTTTTTTTGTCGTCATTCTTTCGAAAAGTTTACCGGGATTCCAAATGCGGATCGCCCTCCCATGGAAGGGGCTGGTTTTTTTGTCTCTCCGAGGAATGCCATAATAATCCTCGGGCAAGGGGAAGGGGCCGGTTGCTTGCAAAGGAGATATCATGCGAACCTTACCTGACGAAGCATTGATCGCGGCATACATTACAGCCGTTAGTCTTGAGCTGGAAGGGGATTTCATCGAGATGCTGCACCGAGAGATCGTTCGAAGAGGGCTTACAGATAAAGTGTACAACCTGAAGGATCATTGATTCGATGATAACGGCCGGGGAGTGATCCTCCCCGGTTTGCATTCCATTCTATTTCTATAGAGCATCGGTCCTCTCCCCTCGCCTCCCTTGGCTCTTTTGAGCCAAGGGTTCTTTTGGTGCGGCCTGCCTTTTTTTGGCGTTGTCCCTATGTAATCATCTCCCAACGGGAGCGCAAACTAATGCCGTACCTAGATCAGGTGCGGAAGGAGCGGGGGAGGTCGCGGCCTTGCCGCTGGATCGAATCGCACTCGTCGTCCCTACGGCTTACTTGCTTACCCCGTTCGGGAGTTTCCGCAAGCGACGTTCACGAGCTTCTCCTTCGAGGATTTCATCTACCCGGCGACTTGCGTCGCCTTCACGCTGCGCTATCCGGAGCGGCGCGGCGTCTGGGCGAAGCTCGGGTGGTACGTCTTCTTCCCGACTTGGATGACGGCGCTGGAGATCGGAATCGAACGGTATACGGATCTCGTCCGATCCATTCATTGGTCGTGGCACTGGACCTGGTTGACGCTCTTGATCACCTTCCATATGACGCGCATGTTGTATCTTTGGTTTGTCGAAAAAGGCGCGGGTCCCCCCGCCGCTAAAGGAGGAACTTCGTCGTGACGGATAAAGAACAAGAGTTGTCCGCGGAAGCGGCCGAGCCGGTCGAAACCGCGGAAGCGGCGCTCGAGGAAGTCGTCGAAGAAGAGCCCGGCGAACTTCACATCGAATGGGCGGGTTTTATCTAGATCGGTAGAAGAAGCCGCTCGGCGTCCGAGCGGCTTCTTTTTCTTGCAGGATCGAGTGCGGGAACGCTTGCGAACGTTCTTTCTTGGCGCCCCATGGCCTATTCTATCGGCGGGGACGGCTCATTGCCGCCCTCCGCGCAGCGCCTCGATCTCTCGGGTCAGCGCAGGCAGTCGCTCGCGTTCCTCTTCCGATAACTCCGCCTTCGCCATGAGCGCCGCCCGCTCCAGCTCCGCGAGACGAATCGCCGCGTCTCGGTCTCTCGCCTCCGGCGACGGCGGCGGCGCCGGGTCGTCCGCTTCGTATTCCGCGAACGTCTTCTCGTGGACGCGCCACGCGCCCCCGCCGCCGGACAGCGTCACAACGCGCGAGGCGACCGCCCGCAGGAAATAACGATCGTGCGACACGGCGATCAGTGCGCCGGGGTATGCCGAGAGCGCTTCTTCCATCCGCTCCCGCGTCTCGATGTCGAGATAGTTCGTCGGCTCGTCGAGCAGCAGCAGGTTCGCGCCGCTGAAGTACAGTTGCAGGAAGGCGGCGCGGCACCGCTCCCCCATGCTCAAATCGCCGATGCGGCGGAAGACGTCCTCGCGTCTGAACAAGAAACAGCCGAGAATCGTCCGCGCGAACGACTCCGTCATGTCCGGCACGCGGAGCAGACTGTCGAGCAGCGTCTCTTCGTCCCGCAGGTGCCCGAGCTGCTGCGAGAAGTAGCCGATGCGCAGCTCCGGATGACGCCGAATCGTCCCGGCGATCGGCGCCAGCTCGCCCGTCAGCAGCCGCAGCAGCGTCGTCTTGCCGGCCCCGTTCGGCCCGACGACCGCCAGCTTGTCGCCGCGATGCACGGCGAGGCTGCCGCCCGCGAAGATCGGCGCTCCGGCGTTCTCGTATCGATACGCGACGCCCTCCGCCTGGATCAACGTCTTCGCCTCGAACGCGCCTTCCTTGAACGCGACCTTCAGCCGGTCCGCCTCGCGCGGCTTCTCGACCCGCCTTTGGTCGAGGCGCTCGAGCTCCTTCTCCTTAGCGTGGTACCGCGCCGTATGCTTGTTGGCTCTTGCGGCGTAGTACGGCTTCGCGATGCCGAGCTCGGCGTCCGCCGCGTCCCGGCTCGCCATCAAGTACCACTGCTGGTACATACGGATCGACGCTTCGATGCTCTCTCGCTCCTGCTCTTGTTTCCGGTACAGCGCCGCCTGCGTCTTTCGCTCCAGCTCCTTCTGCTCGCGGAAGGCGGCGTAGTTGCCCTTGTACGACTTCGCGCCGTCCGGCGTCAGCTCGACGATCCGATCCACGACCGCGTCGAGGAACGTCCGGTCATGCGAGACGACCAATACGGCGCCCGGATACTCGCGGATCCACGCTTGCAGCCAGCGAAGCGTCTCCTCGTCGAGATGATTCGTCGGCTCGTCGAGGAACAGCGCTTTCGGCCTTCGGACGACGAGGCGCGCGAGCCCGGCGCGGGTTTGCTGCCCGCCGCTTAAGGACCCGAACGGTCGCTCCCACGTCTCCGGCTGCAGCCCGACCTGGCGCAGCGCCCGCTCTACCTCGGCTTCCCACGCGTAGCCGCCGGCCGCCGCGTATGCGTCCAACGCCTCGCCGTACCGCTCCGCGGCGGCCGCCTGCTCCTCCGGCGTCGCGGCACCCCGCAGCTCCCGTTCGGCGGCCCGCTGCTCCGCCCCCGCGGCGGCGACGCGCGGATCCGCTTCGCGCACGTAGTCGATCGCGGCTTGCTCGCCGTCGACGCGGGGATGCTGATCGAGCGAGCCCCACGACTCCGCCGAGACGAACCGCTGGATCGTGCCGCCCGTCGGCTCCTCGTCGCCGCGCAGCAGCGCCAGCAACGTCGTCTTGCCCGCGCCGTTGCGGCCGAACAGCGCCAGCTTCTCGCCTTCGCGGACGTCCATCGTGACGCCCTTAAAGATCGTCTTACCGTTCCACTCTTTTTCGAGGTCTTTCGTTTTCACTATAAACATACAGGTCGTTCCCCTTTGCCGTTGTCGTACGCTCCCGCCGCCGGCTTCGCCTCGGCGTTGCGGCGTCGGTGCGTCGGTGCTCCGGATCCGGTCAAACGCGCCAAAAAACGCCCGGAAGCTGATCGCTCCGGGCGTTGGGGTGAACGAAACTATGGGTGCATGCAGGGACGCATGGACGGAATGCGCGCTGGAAGGTTCGCCAAATAAAATCGTCGCGAACCAACGAACGTCGCATCGCTTAAAGAGTCCGGTCCCGAAGGCACACCGATTCCGCTTCCCTCCGCCATAGGCAGAGCGCTTGCCGCATCTCTCGCGTCAAGTTGTCATAAGCGTATCGAATCAGTGTTATTGCTCCATCGGTCGGCGGAATCCTCCTTGCGCTTGCGCGTGCGTCTGCGTATCGGCGTTACCAATCTTGCCGAACAAATGCATCTTACAATAGATCCCGCCGGATTGCAAGAAGGGATTATCGATCCGGGCGGCGTAGCGTCACGTGCACGATGTCCCCGAACGGGATCCACAGCGTCTCCTCCGGCGTCGTCAGCTTCACATACCGTTCGATCGGGTCGATCTTCGCCACGACGCCGACCGCCGTCTCGTCGCCGTACGCGCCGAACGTCGTCACGGCCGTCGCGGCCCCGGTCTCCAGCGCCTCCGCGAGCGACGCGGACAGCTCCTCGACGCGCTGCTCGTCGAGCTCGGGCTTCGTCCGTTCGTTCAATCTCGTGCGATGGGTGCGAATGGCCGACTTGTGCTCCGGCAGCATCATGCGCGACGCCTCCCATATGCCGTTGCCGCGCAGTTTTTTTCCTCGTGTCGTCATGATGATAAGCGCGCCTCCTTCGGTCTTTCGGTCTTTCGGTCTTTCGTCGCCGTTGCCCTCGTTACTTGTAATGCCCGCCGATTTTCGCCGCGCGGCCGTACGCCTGCCCGGCGAGTCCCGCCGATACGGCGCGCACGAGCGACGATACGCCGAAACGCGCCTTGATCCCGTCGGTCGCCCGCTCGAGCGCGCGGTACGTCTCGCGTTCGTCGTCGATCTCGAGCTGGTACGTATCGTCGCGTACGAGGCCGCCGAGCGCAATGCTTACCTGACGGACCGGCCGGCCGTCCCAGTGGACGCGGAACAGCTCCTTCGCCGCGCGGTACACGTGATTCGTCACCTGCGTCGGCATGAGCAGCGTCGTCTGCCGGGAGAAGCCGAACTCGAAGCCGGCTCCGGTGCAGCCGACCGACAGGACGCGGCCCATCACCCCGCGGAACCGGCAGCGCCGACACACCTCCTCCGAGAGCTCCAAGAGCACCGTCTCGATGTCGCGCGCCTCCGCGTAATCGCGCGGCAGCGTCATGCCGTGCCCGATCGCCTGCTGCGCCCCTTCGTGCGTGCCCGGCGTCACGGGGGAATCGTCGATGCCGTGGGCAATGCGCCATAGCACCTCGCCGTTGATGCCCCACTTCCGCTTCAGCGTCTCGACGGGCGTGCGCGCGAGGTCTCCGATCGTGTAGATGCCCATTCGGTTCAGATGCCTCATCATGCGGCTGCCGACGCCGAACATGCCCTGCACCGGCACCTTCCACAGCTTCTCCTCGACCTCCGCCTTCCGCAGGATGTATACGCCCGCCGCGTTCTTCTTCGCGAACTGGTCGCATGACATCTTCGCCAGCACCTTGTTGTCGCTGATGCCGACGCGGGCGTAGACGCCCGTCTTCTCGAGAATTTCGCGCTGCATGCGCCTCGCCGTCTCTTCCGCGTCCCCGCCGTGGAGGTGAAGGCTGCCGGTCAACTCGCAGAACTGCTCGTCGATGGAGAAGGGCTCCACCGCGTCCGCGTACCGCTCCAGAATGCGCGTAATCTGCATCGAGACGTCGATGTACGTCTGCATGCGAGGACGGACGACGATCAGATCCGCGCACTTATTCAGCGCCTCGCCGAGCCGCTCCGCCGTCGTTACGCCGTACCGCTTCGCGATCGGACAGGCGGCCAGCACGATGCCCGAGCGGATCTTCGGGTCCCCGGCCACCACGACCGGCTTGCCCGCCGTCTCGGGCCGGCATGCCTTCTCGACGCTGGCGTAGAAGCTCTGCATGTCGGCCATCATGACGATGCGGCTTCCGCTATGATTCATCGGTCATCACCTTACCTGGGCAGAAAAATAAGAATATATGTTCGGGGGCGGTTACGACTTATTATACACCGAACATATATTCTTATCCAGAGGCGAAACGATCAGCGGAACAAATTCCACATTTTGATCAAATGCAGCGGGTTGTTCGGATCGAGCTTCTGATCGAGCACGAAGCGGATGACGTTCTCCCTCTGCGCGTCCGTCAGCTTCTCGTCGAGCGCCTTGCAGGCGAGGCTCAGGAGCCGCTTCACCGTCGAACGACTCTGCAGATCGGCCTTCGTCACGGTGCCGACCGCGGTCTTGAGCCGTTCCTTCGTCGCGGGATCTTTCAATTTCGTCTTCACGCGGTCCACCATCTGAACGCTGATGCCGTACTTTTCGTATGCGGGCAATCGAATCGCCTCCCGAGGTACAAACTACGCTACCTATTGTATGTGGGGAGGCGGCGGAACCTGCTTTTTTGTACGGGAAAAGGGCGCACCCCAACGCCCGGAGCCGCATACGCGGGGCGGCGACCGAATTAGCGAACGGGAAACCCTCCACCTTCTCAACCGGAAATTAAAGAAAGCGTTGGTTTTGGCGGAAGAAGACGGACAATTTCCCGCTTGACGAGAGTTTCGGACGTCTATTCCTGTTTTAAGCGGGAGTCTTTCCCTTTCAGCATGCCCGCGGCGGAATAGATGTCTCTCGCGAAATGTACTTTTTGCAGACCCAGGATGGGACTTGCGGACGCAAACAGGACGGCCCCAAGGGACCGCCCCGTTCCTGCCGCCTAATCGATCAAATCGCCGTCCAAAATTTGCTCCCGGGCGAGCAGCGCCCGCAAATCGGCGTACGCCGCGCCCGTCCAGAACGTATCGCCCCGCACGAGCTCCGCCGCGTCGTCGCGCGCCGCTTCCAGCGCCGCGAAGTCCGCCGACGGGTCGGCGAGCCGGAACTCCGGCGCGCCGCTCTGCTTCGTGCCGAAGAAATCGCCCGGCCCCCGCAGCTCGAGATCGCGGCGCGCGACCTCGAAGCCGTCGTTCGTCTCCGTCATGACGCGCATCCGTTCGCGGCCCTGCTCCGACTTCGGATCGGCTACGAGCACGCAGTACGACTGATGCGCCCCCCGCCCGACGCGGCCCCGCAGCTGGTGCAGCTGCGACAGACCGAACCGCTCCGCGTCGTACACGACCATAACCGTTGCGTTCGGCACGTCGACGCCGACCTCGATGACCGTCGTCGACACCAACACGCCGATGTCGCCCGCCGCGAACCGGCCCATGACGTCGTCCTTCTCGGACGCCGCCATCCGGCCGTGCAGCAGCCCGACGGCCGCCGGCGGAAACACCGCCTGCAGCTGCGCGTACATGTCGAGCGCGTTCTGGAAGTCGAGCTTGTCCGACTCCTCGATCAGCGGACAGACGATGTACGCCTGCCGGCCCGCGGCCATCTCCCGGCGAATGAGATCCAACACCTCGTCCATGCCGGAGTGCTTCACCCACGTCGTGCGGATCGGCAGCCGCCCCTTCGGCAGCTCCCGCAGCGTGGACACGTCCATGTCCCCGAACGCCGTGATCGCGAGCGTGCGCGGGATCGGCGTCGCCGTCATCGTCAGCACGTCCGGATGCAGCCCCTTGCGGCGCAAGATGCTGCGCTGCGCCACGCCGAACCGATGCTGCTCGTCCGTGACGACGAGCCCGAGACCTCTAAAATACACGTCCTCCTGAATGAGGGCATGCGTGCCGACGACGATGTCGACGAGTCCGCTCTGCAGGCTCGCGAGCACGTCGCGACGCTCCCGCTCGCGGAGCGAGCCGATCAACAGGCCGACCTCGATGCCGTGCGGCTCGAATAAGCGCCGCAGCGACTTCGCGTGCTGCTCGGCCAAGATTTCGGTCGGCACCATCAAGGCCCCCTGCAAGCCGCCGCGAACGCAAGCGTACAGCGCCACGGCGGCGACGATCGTCTTGCCCGCGCCGACGTCGCCCTGCAGCAAGCGATTCATGCTGTGCGGCGACTCGAGGTCCTTTAAAATTTCGGCGATGACCTTCTTCTGCGAATCGGTCAGCTCGAACGGCAGCGCCCGCACGAAGCGCCGCACCTCCTCGCGGTCGAACCGGTGCGCGACGCCTTCCTTGCGCCGGTTCGCCCAGGCGCGGTACGCCTGAATCTTGAGCTGGAACAAGAACAGCTCCTCGTAGACGAGGCGCCGCCGCGCGTCCGCGCCGGACACGGCGCCGCCCGGCAGATGGATGCCGCGGACCGCGTCGCGCCGCGGCAGCAGCCGGTATTTCCGGACGAGCTCCGGCGGCAGCAGCTCCGGCATCGCATCCCCGAACTGATCGAGGGCCGTCGCTATCGCCTTGCGCATCCAAGGCTGCGTAATTTCGCCGCCGACGGCGTATACCGGAATGACGGAGCCGGCCTTCTGCACCCGCGAATTCGGAAACTCCGTGCCGGAGACGGTCAGCTGCTTGCGGGCCTTGTCCCATTTGCCGGTCAGCACCGCTTCCCCGCCGTACGGGAGCCGATCCTTCAGGTAATGCTGATTGAACCATACGGCGGTGAACAGGATCGAGCCGGAGGCCGCCTTGCACACCATGCGCGTCTTCTTGCCGAATCGCTGCACGTTCGGCTCGCTCATGACGACGGCGGACACCGTCGCCTTCTCCCCGTCCGGCGTCTCCTCCAGCGGGCGGATGCGGAAGTCTTCGTACCGGATCGGGAACGAATCGAGCAGCGCGCCGACGGAAAAAATCCCGAAGGAAGCAAGCTCGCGCGCCTTGGCTTCGCCAACGCCGCGCACTTGTTCCACCGGGATCGCGTACAAATCTTGCGTCATGCTTCCGCAGGCGTGACGAACAGTCCGAGCGTGCCCGGGCCGACATGCGTGCCGATGACGGGGCCGAGCTCGAAATACGACACGTCTTTCACGTCGAACCGTTCCTTCAGAACGCCCTCGAATTCCTCCGCCCCGGCGCGCGCGTTCGCATGCACGAACATCACGTCGATCGACTTGCCGTCGAACTTCTCTTGCAGCAGCTCGACGATCCGCCCCATCGCCTTCCGGCTGCCCCGCACCTTGTCGACCGGGTAGATGACGCCTTCCTCCGGATCGATCGACAAGATCGGCTTAATGTTGAGCAGCGAGCCGAATACGGCGGACGCCTTCCCGATTCGGCCGTTCCGGTGCAGGTACTCCAGCGTGTCCACGAGGAAGTACAACTGCGTCTGCTCCTTCAAGCTCCGGATCCGAGCGAGGATAGCTTCGACGTCCGCGCCGTTCGCGGCCGCCTCCGCCGCCGCGATCGCGAGCATGCCGAAGCCGAGCGACGCGCTCTTCGAATCGACGATATGGATGTTCGGATCCCCGCCGAGCAGCGACTTCGCGAGCACGGCGGATTGGTACGTCCCGCTGAAGGCCGAAGACAAGTGGATGGAGATGATGGCGGTACCCGGCTCCTCCAGCAGTTTCTTATAGACGTCCACGAAGTCGACCGGAGACGGCTGAGACGTCGTCGGCATCTCTTTCGTACCGGCCAGCTTCACGAAGAAGTCGCTCGACGCGAGGGTCACCGAATCCAGGAACGTCTCGTTGCCGAAGTGCACCTTCAGCGGCACCATCTCGATGCCGAGCCGTTCTCGGACGTCTTTCGGCAAATCGGACGTGCTGTCGACGACGATGCGCACTTTGCCCATACAGATCACCTCGTTTATAAATTGGATACCGTTATTCCGCGGAGAAGAGGTATGCGTACACGGGCTGTCCGCCCGGGAGCAGTTCCACTTCTACGTCGGGATATTGTTCTTCGAAAAAGCCGCGCAGACGGTCCGTCACCGCGTCGTCCGCCGATTCGCCGACGTAGACGGAGACGATCTCCTCCCCGTCGCTCAGCATGGAGCGCAGCAGCTCGGTGCACGTCTCGTACGGGTCGTCGTTCGACACGACGATCTTGCCGTCCAAGATGCCGATATGGTCGCCTTCCTTGATGTCGACGCCGTCGATGGACGTATCGCGCACGGCGAACGTCACCTGGCCGGACTTCACGCGCTTCGCGGCGGAGGACATCGCCTCGCCGTTCCGTTCGAAGTCTCCGCCCTCTTGGTACGCGAGCACCGCGGCGATGCCTTGCTGGATCGTCTTCGTCGGCACGACGATCACTTGCTTCTCCGCGATCTCCTTCGCCTGGTTCGCCGCCATCACGATATTGGAATTGTTCGGCAGCACGAACACGCGGTCCGACGGTACGCTGTCGATCGCCTTCAGGATGTCTTCCGTGCTCGGGTTCATCGTCTGCCCGCCGGACAATACGAAGTCGACGCCCAGACTCGCGAAGACGTCGCTAAGTCCTTCGCCCGCCGCGACGGCGATCATGGCGAACGGCTTGCGCGGCGGCTCGACCGCGGCCATCGCCGGATCGACGTCCGTAATAACGTCGGTTTCGTAATCCTGCGACAAGATATGGCTGTGCTGCTCGCGCATGTTCTCGATCTTAATGCGCGTCAGATCGCCGAATTGCTGAGCATAGGTCATGACCTCGCCCGGATGCTCCGCATGTATATGAATCTTTACGAGGTCGTCGTCCGCGACGACGAGCAGCGAATCGCCCATGCCTTCGAGCTTCTCGCGGAAGCCGGGCTCTTCGAAGACGACGCCCGGCATTTTCCCGCCCGGCGTCAGCCGAACGATAAATTCCGTACAGTAGCCGTGTTCGATCGATTCCGTCTCGATGTGCGCCTGTACCGGGGCATGCTTCTCCGCGGCGCGCCGCGCCTGCTCAATCGACTCCGGCGGAATGACGGAGTAATCGGTCTTCGGCCCTGCGGCCGCGACCGGCTCTACGATCGTGGCCGCCGGAACTTCGCCCGACAGGACGGCATAGAAGCCTTCGTACACGAATACGAGACCTTGGCCGCCGGAATCGACGACCCCGACCTGCTTCAGTACCGGGAGCAAGTCCGGCGTGCGGGCGAGGGCATGCTTCGCCGCATCCAACGTGTCCCGCATGACGGCGACGACGTCTCCGCCGCGGCGCGCGCTCTGGATCGCCGCCTTCGCTGCTTCCTTCGACACGGTCAGAATCGTACCTTCGACAGGCCGTACGACGGCGGCGTACGCCGTCTCCACGCCTTGCTGCAGCGCCAGCGCGAATTGCGCGGCATCCGCCTTCTCGAACGAGGCGACGCTCTTCGAGAAGCCGCGGAACAGCTGCGACAGGATGACGCCCGAGTTGCCGCGCGCGCCCATCAACAGCCCCTTGGCCATGACTTCGGCCGATCGGCCGAGGTGAGGAGAAGTCCTCTTCTTGAGTTCGTCCACTCCGGAGGTGAGAGTTAGATTCATGTTGGTGCCTGTGTCCCCGTCGGGAACGGGGAAGACGTTCAGGGCGTTCACTCGCTGCACGTTCGCGTGTAATCGTTCGGCTGCGGCCAACGCCATGGACGTAAACTCCGCTCCGTCAATAAAGCGCTTACTCAATTCGACATTCTCCTTCCTTATGATGAAACGCGAACTCCTTGAACGAAAATGTTGACGAAGTCGACATGCAGGCCGACGATATCGTTCAACACGTATTTCACTTTCGATTGAATGTTATGCGCCACTTCGGAAATCTTCGTACCGTAACTGACGATAATATACAAGTCGATATGCACGGCATCCGCTTCGCGGCGCACATCGACGCCTCGTCCGAGATTGTCGCGGCGAAGCAGCTCGGCGATGCCGTCTTTCAGCTTGTTCTTGGAGGCCATTCCTACAAGTCCATAACATTCCAGAGCCGCGGAGCCGGCGATCGTCGCGATGACTTCGTCGGTGACGTACACTTTCCCTCTTTCCGTGTCCAATTGAATGGGCATCTATAACCTCTCCTTCATGGTATGTAATATTATGGACTAAACCTCATTGTACTATATTAGACCAAAGAAATAAATGCAATCCCCCAACAACTTCGCGTTGACTGGCGCCCAAGTCATATGCTATATTAATAACTATGTTTGCCACGGAAGGGTGGTGTCTGCAATGTCCAGAGTATGCTATATTACCGGTAAGAAACCGGGGTCCGGCAACCACGTATCGCACGCGAACAACCGCAACCGCCGTTCGTGGGGCGTGAACGTCCAGAAGGTACGGATTCTTGTGAACGGGAAGCCGAAGCGCGTGTACGTGAGCACTCGTGCGCTGAAATCGGGGTTAATCACCCGCGTATAATTTCAAACACGCCGCTGACAAGAGGAGGATGCATATGCATCCTCCTCTTCTTGTCGTATGTAACGCTGCTTGTTTGTTTTCGAAAAGGACAAAAAGCACCGTTCAGGTGCTTTCATCGATGATCCCCAAATGGCGCCCACGGAAACCCTTGTCAATTCTTGTTAAAAGCGTTTAACAAAGTTTTCACGAATCCGCCTAAGAATTTAGGTAGTTTGATTGTATAAAACTTCATCTCTACCCCTCCTCGCAAAGTTTCCGCCGCTCACGATCCCGTACGTTCCCCACTACAAGCCTTATAGCCCTATTGTATTCAGGGATTCCGGAAATGTGCCTACTTTCGCTTCCGAGGGACAAAAATTTGTTCAGCGGGCCGCGTCGGCGCGCAGCTCGGCCATCGCTTTCGCGCGATCGCGCACGCCGAAGACGGAGCTTCCCGCGACGAGCACCGAAGCGCCCGCCTCCGTGACGAGACGCGCCGTGCCTTGCGCGATGCCGCCGTCCACTTGAATCGCCACGCGGCCGTCCAAGCCGTCCTCGCGGATCCATTCCCGCAGCGACGCGATCTTCTTCAACGTCGAAGGGATGAACGCCTGACCGCCGAAGCCGGGATTCACCGTCATGACGAGCACGAGATCGATGTCCGCCAAGATCGGCCGCACCCATTCCGCGGGCGTCGCCGGATTCAATGCGACGCCGGCCTTCACGCCGCGCGCCTTAATCGTTTGGATCGTCCGATGCAGATGCGTGCATGCCTCGACATGCACGGTCACGCCGTCCGCTCCCGCGTCTACGAAGGCGTCGACATACGCTTCGGGCTTTTCGATCATCAGATGCACGTCCATGAACAGCGACGTGCGCGGCCGCAGCGCTTCGACCACGAGCGGACCGAACGTGATGTTCGGCACGAATTTGCCGTCCATCACGTCCAGATGCAGCCAATCCGCGCCGCCTTGCTCGATATCCCGCACCTCCTCCGCGAGCGTCGCGAAGTTGGCGGCGAGCAGCGATGGAGCGATGATCGCCATATTCAATACCTCCGTTTTCTATCCCGGATTTCGACCGCGAACGCAGCGTAATGCTCGTACCGCTGCTTGTCCGCTTCTCCGGACGCTACCGCTTCCAGGACGCGGCAGCCCGGTTCTTTCAGGTGGAGGCAGCCGCGGAACTTGCAGCCGTTCGACAGCTCCGCGAACTCCGGGAACGCCTCCGTCAACGCCTCGGGCTCCATCTCGGGAAACTCGAGCGACGAAAACCCGGGCGTATCCGCGAGCATGCCGCGCTCCCCGACGCGGAACAGCTCCACATGGCGGGTCGTATGCTTTCCCCGTCCCAGCTTCTCGCTGATCTCGTTCGTCGCGAGCAGCAGCCCCGGCGCGAGCCGATTGAGCAGCGAAGACTTGCCGACGCCGGATTGGCCGGCGATGACCGTGATGCGGCCTTCCAGCTCGCCGAGCAAGCCCGCGATCCCCTCGCCCCCGCGCGAGCTCGTCAAATAGACGGGATACCCGATGCGTTCGTACGTCGCGCGCAGCTCCGCGATCTCCGCCTGGAGATCGGCCGCCTCCGGCTTCTCCAATAAATCCGCCTTCGTGAAGCAGAGAATCGAACGCAAGCCGGCCAGCTCGGACAACGCTAAAAACTTGTCGAGCAGCGACCGATTGATGTCCGGCCGCGTCACCGCGAAGACGATCAGCGCCGTGTCCACGTTGGCGATCGGCGGGCGCACGAGCTCCGTCGACCGAGGCTTCAATTCGACGACCGTGCCCTCTCCGGAACCGTCGACCTTCGCCTCGAATCGGACGCGGTCGCCGACGAGCGGCGACACCCCCTGCTTCTTAAACAACCCCCGCGCCCGGCAGGCGACGACGTCGCCGCCGTCGTCCGGCTGCACGTAATAAAAACCGCTGAGCGCCTTCACAATCAAGCCATCCTGCATGCGTTCCGCTTGCCTCCCGCTAGAAACTTAAGTTTATAGACCTTCGACGGTCTGTTCCGTCTCGTCCGACGAGCTCTGACCTTCCTCGTTACCCGGTTCGCCGTCGACCGGCTCCGCGGGCTCCTCCCCGAACGGCTCCTCCGGCTCTTCCTGACGCGGCGCGTTCGCCGAACCGCCGCTTTCTTCCGCTTGCCTGTGCGTCCAAGTATATTGGTCGAGCTTCGCATCGTCCTGGAACACTTCGATCGACGCGTTCTTGCTCGGCGACGTGACGACCTCGAAGGTGAACGACTGTTCGGACGACACCTTCTGATTCACCGCCTCGACGCGTTCGCCCATCGCATCGGTGACGAGAATGCGAATAGCGCTCTCGGCGCCTTGCTCCTTCGGTCCGATGACGACGGTATACGTCGTCGCGCGAGCTTCCTTCGGCAGGCCTTCGCTGATATAAATCATGATGCCTTCGCCCGGCGGCTTCACCGGGTCGCCCGGTTGATACGGGAATTGCTTGAACACGCGGCCCTTCTCGAAATAGGCGGGCTCGCGGACGATGTTTTTCTCCAACAGTTCGAGACCTGCGCGTTCCAGCATCGCCTGCGCCTCTTGCGCGGTCAATCCGAGCAGCTCCGGCATGTCGATCTCTTCGCGCCCCCGGCTGACGACGACGCGCACCGACGTATCGAGCGGATCGATCGGCTGCAGCGCCGGCGGGAATTGCTCGAAGACGTCGCCCGGGTCTTCCTTGTCGCTGAATTCAGTGTCGTATTCGACTCTCTCGCCGGGAATGCCGAGCTCGTCGAGGGCGGCTTTCGCCTCCGCCTCCGTCAGACCGACGAGCGCCGGCATCTCGACCATCTCGATCCCTTTGCTGACATAGAGCCGGATCGGAGTACTGGCTCTCGCTTCCTCATCTTTCTTCGTCTGCGATATGACGTAATCGAGCGGCACTTCGCGATTGAACTCGTAGACGATCGGATCCTCTACGACGAGTCCGGCCGCTTCGATTTCGGTCTTCGCCCGCTCGAGCGGCAGCCCTTCGACGGTCGGCACCTTGACGGTCGGAATGACGAAGATGTCCTGGATTTTGTTCACGCCCCACCAGGCGCCGCCGAGCAGCAAGAGCAGCACGCCGAACCAGATCAGGGGCTTCACCCACGGATTGCCTCTGCGCTCCTCTTCCTCTTCGTCCACATAGCTGCCTTCCCGCCAGACAGGCGCTCCGGCGCCGCCGGGGGTCGCGCCGGCGCCTTCGTTCGCGGCCGGCCGCCCCGCGGCGTTCATGGCGCCGCGAATGGCCGGAATGACCCGAGTCGCCTCCGCGTCGTCTTCCGCGTCGCTGGCGTATGTCCATTTCGGCTCGTCCTTACGTTCGGGAGCGAGGCACGTTTCCAAGTCCCGCAGCATCTCCCCGGCCGAGACGTATCGCTCTTCCGGCCGTTTGCGAAGCGACTTGAGGATCACGTTTTCCACGCTTTGGGGAATCATCGGATTGACGACCCGCGGTTCCTCGACGGGCTCCTGCAGATGCTTCAACGCGACGCTGATCGGACTTTCCCCGATGAACGGAAGTCTCGCCGTCAGCATCTGGTACAAGACGATGCCGAGAGAATACAAGTCCGACTTTTCTCCCGCGGTCACGCCCTTGGCGTGCTCCGGCGAGAAATAGTGAACCGAGCCGATGACGGAGCCCGTCTGCGTAATCGTAGACGTCGTAATCGCCCGCGCGATGCCGAAGTCGGTCACCTTCACGCGGCCGTTCTTGCCGATCAATATGTTATGAGGTTTAATGTCCCGATGAATAATGCCGTTCGCATGCGCATGCTCGAGAGCGTCGCAAATTTGCGTCGCGATATGTACGGCTTCCGCGGTTTGCAGCGGAGCCTGCGCCTTGATGATATCGTTCAAGTTGGAGCCTTCGATATACTCCATAACGATGAAATGCGTCTCTTCGTCTTGCCCGACGTCATAGATGCTTACGACGTTCGGATGGGATAACGACGCGGCGGATTGCGCCTCCCTCCGGAAGCGACGGATGAACTCCTCGTCGTGTACGTATTGCTGACGGAGCACCTTGACCGCCACGTGCCGGTTCAGCAGCGTGTCCCTCGCTTTGTACACTAAGGCCATGCCTCCGCCGCCGACGCGTTCGATCAACTCGTAGCGCCCCGATAAAGTCGTTCCGTTCATCCGCTTCTCTCCCCTTTCGTCTCGGCGTTATGAACCATTTTCGATCAGCACCACCGAAATATTGTCGTCTCCGCCCGCGTTCAGCGCATACTCGACGAGGCGGTCCGCCTTCTCGCTTAGCGTTCCTTCTCCGCGCACCGTGCGCGTCATCTCCGATTCCGGCACCATATTCGAAAGCCCGTCGCTGCACAGCAGCAACATATCCCCCGCCGACCACGGCAAAAAGACAAGGTCGACGTCCACGTCCGCCTCCGTGCCGAGCGCTCTCGTAATCACGTTGCGGCGCGGATGAACCGCGGCCTCGTCCGGCGTCAGCTGTCCGGTCTTGACGAGCTCGTTGACGAGCGTATGGTCTTCGGTGATTTGCGAAATCGTCTCATGATTTATGTAGTAAGCCCTGGAATCCCCGATATGACCGATCAATACGCGGGAGGCGTCGGCGAGCGCCGCCGTGACCGTCGTGCCCATCCCCCGATAATGCTCTTTCCCCGAAGCGACCTCGAATACTTTGGCGTTCGCCTCGCGAATCGCGCCGACGAGACGCGCCTTCCGTTCGTCGTCGTCGAGATCGCCAGAGACGCGATCGAGCGCGCCTACCAATAACTCGATCGTAATTTGGCTGGCCGTGTCTCCGGCTTGATGGCCGCCCATGCCGTCGGCGACGATGGCGAGCGTGCAGCCCGCCACCCCGTCCTTCACGACGATCCGATCTTCGTTGACCGACCGCACGCGGCCGACATCGGTTTTATACGCTGTTTTCAACATCAGATTCACCTCGCGGTCGACTCCATATGCTTCGCCCGCAGCTGGCCGCAGGCGGCGGCGATGTCATGCCCCTGCTCCCTGCGGATCGTCGTGTTCACCTGTTTCGACTCCAGAATGCGTTTGAATTCGAAAATGTGCTCCTTCGGCGTGCGAACGTAATCGCGCTCCGGCACGTAGTTGACCGGAATGAGGTTGACGTGGCACAGCATTCCCTTCAGCACGGCGCCCAATTCCTCGGCGTGCTCCGGCTGATCGTTGACCCCGTTGATGAGCGCATATTCGAACGTAATGCGGCGGCCCGTCTTCTCGATGTAATACCGGCAGGCATCCATGACGTCCGCGAACGGGAACCGCCGGTTGACCGGCATCAGCTTCGAGCGCAGCGCATCGTTCGGCGCGTGAATCGAAATCGCGAGATTGATCTGCGTATTCCAATCGGCGAACTCGCGAATTTGCGGCACGATGCCGCTCGTCGATACGGTGACGTGGCGTTGGCCGATCTTCATGCCTTTGTCGTGCACCATGAGCGTGAGGAACGTCTTCGTAGCTTCGTAGTTTTCGAACGGTTCGCCCGAACCCATGACGACGATGCTGCTGATCCGCTCGTTCGTCGCGTCGAGCAGTCTCTGGGCGTACACGACCTGCGCCACGATCTCGCCCGCGTACAGGTTGCGCTTCAGCCCGCCGAGCGTCGACGCGCAGAACGTGCAGCCGATCCGACAGCCGACCTGCGTCGTCACGCAGATGCTGATGCCGTAGTTATGCCGCATGACGACCGTCTCGATCGCATGATTGTCGTAGAGGCCGAACAAAAACTTAATCGTGCCGTCCTTCGACTCCATCTTCGTGATTTCGTTCAGCGTCACGAATTGGTAACTCGCCTTCAGCTTCTCCCGAAGCTCCTTCGATAGATTCGTCATGTCGTCGAAGTCGACGACCCGCTTGCCGTAGAGCCAGTCGAAAATTTGTCCCGCGCGGAACGCCGGCTCGTCCTGCGATTTCAACCAGTCCTGCAACGCTTCCAGCGTCAGGTCGTAGATGAAAGGTTTCTCCGGCAGCTGTATCTCTTTTTTCATAGGTATCCCTGCTTTCTGCCGTCTCGGGCCGACGGGCGCCCGCCTTGTCCGCGGCGCCCCCCGCCGAAACTCTTCTCTCTATTGTAAACGTTCGTCCGCCTTTTTAACACATCACTTCTAGGACGAGCGAGAGGATGATCGGATCAGCCTAGCCATAAAGAACCCGTCGGAGCCGAAATCGGCGGGGGTCACCAGCAACCGCCCGGGACCCGCGGCGCATCTCGCGGCCGTCTCGCCGGATATCCCCGGCGGAAGCGTCGCCTCCGGCGCGTAGTCCGGATTCGCCGAGAGGAACGCGTCGATCTGCGCTTCGTTCTCGCTCGGCTCCAGCGTGCACGTGCTGTAGACGAGAATGCCGCCCGGCTTCAGCAGCTTCGAGACGGACGCGAGAATCGCGCGCTGCGTCTCGGCGATGCTCGCGACGTCCTCCGGCGTTTTCGTCCACTTGATGTCCGGCTTGCGCCGGATGACGCCGAAGCCGGAGCAAGGCGCGTCGAGCAAAATCCGATCGAATGAGCCTTCCTCGAACACCTCGTGCAGCTTCGACGCGTCCGCGACGACCGTCCGGACGCTCGAGAGCCCCAGACGGCTGGCCGCGCCGTCGATAAGCTCCTTCTTGTGCGGATGAATGTCGCAGGCGACGATCTCTCCCTTGTCCCCCATCCGCTCCGCGAGCTGCGTCGTCTTCCCGCCCGGCGCGGCGCAGCAATCGAGCACGCGCATGCCCGGCGCCGGATCGAGCAGCGCGGCGACGAGCATCGAGCTCTCGTCCTGCACGGTGCACAGCCCGCCTTTGAACGCTTCGGTAAACGCTAGGTTGCCGCCGTTCGGCGCGACGATGCCGTCCTCGCTTACTTCGGACGCAACCGCTTCGACGCCTTCCGCCGCCAGCTTCGCGATCAAGCCGGCGCGGTCGATCCGAAGCGGGTTCACCCGCGCGCTCGCCTTCGGCGGCTCGTTGTTCGCCGCGGCGATGCGTTCGGCGGTTTCCTCGCCGAACGCGCGCACCCATTCGCGAACGAGCCATTCCGGGTGCGAGTGCTCGAACGCGATGCGCTGGACCGCGGTCGCGTCGATCGGCGGGGTCGGCCGCCCGGGGTTCGCCGCGAGCTTGCGCAGCACGGCGTTCACCAGGCCGGATACGCCTTGATGGCCGCGGCGCTTCGCGATGGCGACCGCCTCGCTCACGGCGGCATGCGGCGGCACGCGGTCGAGGAAGAGCAATTGATACGCGCTGAGCCGCAGCAGGCTGCGAACCCAAGGCTGGAGCTTCTTCGCGCCTTTGGCGAGATGAGTATCCAGCACCGTATCGATCGTGTTCCGGCGCTGGATCGTGCCGTACACGAGCTCGGTCGCGAGCCCCGCTTCCCGAGGCTCGAGCTTCGAACGCTTGAGGGCCGCATTGAGCGCTAAGTTGCTATACGCGCCTTCCTGTTCGACGGCGGTCAACGCTTCGAGCGCCAGCTCGCGGGCGCCGAGCGGCTTCCGGCCGGACGACGGCTTGGAGCCGGGCCTCGATCCGGCCTTCGCCCCGGAGCGGGCGCCGGCGGTCGGTCCCGTCTTCGGCCCGGTCATCGAACCGCCTCCCCTAACGGCGCTTCGGGCGGATCGCCTAGCGTATCGCCCTTCTTCATCTGGCCGTTCCGCGCGAACTCGGAAACCGGCAGCGCCTTCTTGCCCGCCGGCTGCACCTCGGTGGCGACGAACACGCCGTCGCCGGTCGCGATCGCGAGGCCGTCCGCGCCGACGCCGATCACCGTGCCGGGCGCCGCGCCGGCGGCCCGCCCCGGCTCCGGACGCGCCGCCTTCCAAATCTTAAAGACGTCGCCGTTCCAGAACGTGAAGGCGCCCGGACGCGGCGACAGACCGCGAAGCTGATCGTAGATCGCCGAGGCGGGGCGCGTCCAGTCGATGCGTTCGTCCTCGCGCGACAAATTCGGCGAATACGTCGCTTCCTCCTCGTTCTGCGGCGTGCGGGGAGCGGTCCCGTTCAACGCCGCCGGCACCGTCTCGAGCAGCAGCTTCGCGCCGACGACGCTCAGGCGTTCGAAGACGAGGCCCGCGTCGTCGTCCGGACCGATCGACAGCTCGGCCTTCGAGATCATGTCGCCGGTATCCAAGCCCTCGGCCATATACATGATCGTTACGCCGGTGACGGTTTCGCCGTTCATGATCGCCCGCTGGATCGGCGCGCCGCCCCGGTATTTCGGCAGCAGCGAGCCGTGCACGTTGATGCAGCCGAAGCGCGGCATCGACAGCACCGATTTCGGTAAAATTTGCCCGTACGCGGCCGTCACGATCAGGTCCGGCTCGTATGCCGCGAGCTCCGCGACGGCTTCCGGCGCCCGCAGCTTCGCCGGCTGGAGCACGGGCAAGCCGAGGCGAAGCGCTTCTTCCTTCACGGGCGTCGGCGTCATCGTCTTCTTGCGCCCGACCGGCCGGTCGGGCTGCGTGACGACCGCCTTGACGTTATACCCGGCATCGATTAACGCACGAAGGGACGGCACGGCAAAGTCCGGCGTCCCCATGAATACGATATTCGCTTTCATCATACGACGTCGTCATCCTCTTCGTCTTCGTCCGGCTTCGGCTCGTAGACGCGCTCGGCGATGTCGATGTACAAGACGCCGTTCAGGTGGTCGATCTCGTGTTGGAACGCGCGAGAGAGGAAGCCGTCCGCTTCGATCACGATCTCGTTGCCGTTGCGGTCGAGTCCCTTGACCTTCAGGCGGTCCTTGCGCCGAACGTCGCCCTGCAAGCCGGGAATGCTGAGACAGCCTTCCGGTCCGAGCTGCTCGCCGCCCGCCTCGACGATCTCCGGATTGACCATCTCGATCAACCCGTGATCGTCGCCGACGTCGATGACGATGACGCGCTTGGAGATGCCGATCTGCGGCGCCGCGAGACCGACGCCGGGCGCGTCGTACATCGTCTCGGCCATGTCGGTCAACAGCTTCTGGATATTCGGCGTTACCTTCGGCACCGGCTTCGCGACTTCGCGAAGGACCGGGTCCGGATGCTTGACGATGATGCGAATCGCCATATAGGTTCGTACCCCTTTCGATGAAACCCCGTCTGATGTGTAATGACCGATGAACCGGCCCGGCTTGCGCCGCGTCCATCCGGTTCGAACTCGTTACCCGTATAAGTGGGTGAATGTCCCGTTCGGCGATCGTTTTCGACGTTTGGAGCGCATCTGAACGGGAGGTTTTCCTTTTGCGCTCCTCCGAGCAGACGTTCTCAAACTTTCCGGGAAACGAAACGTCGATCCCTTCCCGGCACGTGTACCACTATAAGAGAACTTGAGGATCCACGTCGAGCTGGATGCTCAGTTTAGACTTGCGGACGTCGTCCGAGAGCGCGTCCGCCGACGCGCGCAGCGCATCGGCCACGTTCGTTTCTCCCCGATATTTTACCATGCATTGGAACCGATATCTATCTTTCAGTTTCGGGATCGGCGACGGCACGGGACCGAGCAGCTCCGGCTCCCCGGCCGTTCCCCGCAGCTCCGCGAACCGTCTCTTCAGCTCCGCGGCGAATCGTTCGCTCGAGGCGACGAGCCGCGAGATGTCTTCGTGCGCGAGCGTCGCGAGCGCGAGACGACAGTACGGCGGATAGCCGAGCTCCCGCCGCGAGACGAGCTCGCGTCGCGCGAAGCCGCGGAAGTCGTGGTTCGACGCGAATTGGATGCTGTAGTGCTCCGGCGTATACGTCTGCACGACGACCTCGCCGAGCAGCCGATGACGCCCCGCGCGCCCCGCCACCTGCGTCAGCAGCTGGAACGTCCGCTCCGCCGCGCGGAAATCCGGCAGCCGGAGCACCGTATCGGCGCTAATGACGCCGACGAGCGTCACGTAGGGGAAATCGAGCCCCTTCGCCACCATCTGCGTGCCGAGCAGCACGTCGGCCTTCCGTTCGCGGAAGTCGGCGAGCAGCCTCTCGTGCGCCCCCTTCTGCGACGTCGTATCGACGTCCATCCGGATCGTGCGGATGCCCGGAAACAGCTTCGCCAGCTCTTCCTCGACGCGCTGCGTGCCCGCGCCGAAGTGGCGGATATGCTCGCTCTCGCAGCTCGGACAGCTCGTCGCCTCGCGTTCCGTATACCCGCAGTAATGGCAGCGAGAGTGACGCCCGGACCGATGGTAGGTCAGCGTGATGTCGCAATGCGGACACTGCGCCGTGAACCCGCAGGAGCGGCACATGACGAACGTCGAGTATCCGCGGCGGTTGAGCAGCAGCACCGACTGTTCGCCTCGTTCGAGACGCGCCTCCAGCGCTTCCCGAAGCTTGGCGCTGAACATGGAGCGATTGCCGTCGCGCAGCTCCTGCCGCATGTCGACGATCTCTACGGCCGGGAGCGGTTGGCCGAGCGCGCGATCCGGCATCTCCAGCAGCGTATAGACGCCGCGATGCGCGTCCAAGTACGTCTCCAACGCCGGCGTCGCCGAGCCGAGCACGACCGCCGCGCCGTGCCGGGAACCGCGCTCGAGCGCGACGTCGCGGGCGTGATATTTCGGCGACTCCTCTTGTTTATACGAAGACTCGTGCTCTTCGTCGACGATGATGAGGCCGATGTTCGTGAACGGCGCGAAGATGGCCGACCGCGCGCCGATCGCGATCTTGACGCGCCTTCTCGCGATCTTGCGCCACTCGTCGTAGCGTTCTCCGGCCGACAGGCGGCTGTGCATGACGGCGACCTCGTCGCCGAACCGGCCCTTGAACGCGTTCACCGTCTGCGGCGTCAACGAAATTTCCGGCACGAGCAGAATCGCCTCGCGGCCGGCTTCCAGACACGCCTGCATCGCCTGCAGGTACACCTCGGTCTTGCCGCTGCCGGTAACGCCGTGCAGCAGGAACGGCGCATACGTCTTCGCTTCGATCGCGCGCCGGATCGGCGCCAGCGCCGCCGCCTGCGTCTCCGTCAGCGGCAGCGGCCGGGACGCGGCGAATCGGCGATCCGCGTACGGATCCCGCGCCAGCTCTTTCGCCTCGACGACGACGAACCCTTTGGCCTCGAGCGCCTTCACGGCCGACGGCCCGATGCCGCCGTCCTTCGCAAGCTCCGCGAGCAGCGGAGGCTCCCCGCCTTCGTCGGCGAGCGCCGCCAGGCGGTCGAGCAGCTCCGCCTGCTTCGGCGCGCGACGCCTCGCCGCGTCCGCGGCGGCCGTCAACGCTTCCGCGGACGCGACCGGGCGAACGCACAGCTGCACCTTCATGCCTAAGCGGTCCTTCACTTCCTTCGATTCCGTCAGCAGCCCGAGCAGGATGGCGGACGTGAGCAGCTCCGCCCGGTCGGCGAACGCCTGCAGCAGCGACTTCTCCGGAACGCGTCCGCGCCGATCGACGTAAGCGAGCAGCTCGCGCAGCGATTCCGGCACGTCCGGAGACGACGGCGGAACGGCCGCTTCGAACACGGTTTCCGTCTTCGTCTTGAGCGCGCTCGGCAGCAGCGCCGTAAGCGCCGTATATTGCGGACACAAGTACTTCCGGCTCAGCCAGCCGGCCAAGTCCAGCAATTCTTCCGTCACGACCGGAGCCGCGTCCAACACGCTCTTCAGCGGCTTCAGCCGCGAAGGATCCATATCGGACGTCTCCTCGACGGCCAAGACGAAGCCGTTCAGCGTGCGGGGGCCGAACGGCACCGCGGCGCGCACCCCGGGCCGCACGAGCGGCGCGAGCTTGTCCGGCACCGCATAATCGAAAGGCCGGTCCGTATCCCGGGCCGGCGCATCGACGATCACTTTGGCAATCATAGTCCCGTCCCCCGCGCTTCCGCGCGAGCCTTATACGCGTCGTACGCGATTGCGAGCAGCCGTTCGGCCACCGCCCGCTTGGATTGCAGCGGCAAGTCCTCGACGAGTCCCTCCGCCGTATAGACGGTCACCGCGTTCGTATCGTGGCCGAAGCCGACGTTCGGCTTCGACACGTCGTTCCCTGCGATGAAGTCCGCCTGCTTCCTTGCAGCCTTCCCCATCGCATGCTTCGCGAGGTCGTTCGTCTCCGCGGCGAAGCCGACGAGCACTTGTCCCGGCGCTTTGCGTTCGCCGAGCGCCTTCAAGATGTCGGGCGTCCGTTCGAGCTCTAGCGTCAGCGTCGCTTCGGTCTTCTTCAGCTTGCGCGCCGCCGTCTGCGCCGGCCGGTAATCCGCCACCGCGGCCGCCTTCACGACGATGTCCGCCTCCGCGAACCGCGACAGAACGGCATCGTACATCTGCTGCGCGGATTCGACCCGGACGAGCTCGACGCCCCCCGGCGGCGCGACGTCCGCGCGTCCCGCGACGAGCGTCACCTTCGCTCCTAAATCCCGAGCCGCCTCCGCTACGGCGAAGCCCATCTTGCCGGACGAATCGTTCGTCAGATAGCGGACCGGATCGATCCGCTCCACCGTGGCGCCGGCCGTGACGAGCACGCGCACGCCTTCCATCGCCCGGCGGCGGCCGAGCCGCTCGATCAGCCGGTCCACGATGTGCTCCGGCTCCGCCATACGTCCCTTGCCGGTGTACCCGCAGGCAAGAAACCCTTCCCCCGGCTCCACGAAGACGGCGCCGCGCGCGCGCAGCGTCTCCATATGCGACTGCACGACCGAATTCGCGTACATATGCACGTTCATCGCCGGCGCGATCAAGACGGGCGCCCGGTTCCCGATCGCGAGCAGCGTCGTCGACAGCATGTCGTCGCCGAGACCGAGCGCCAGCTTCGCGAGGCTGTTCGCCGTCGCGGGCGCGACGACGACCGCGTCGGCGCGGTCGGCAAGGTCGATGTGCGAGATGACCGAAGCGTCGTCTTCGTCGAACGTATCGACGACGACCCGATGTCTCGTAATCGCCTGGAACGTCAGCGGCGCGATGAATTTCGCCGCGGACTCGGTCATGACGACGCGAACGTCGGCTCCGGACTGCGTGAGCTTGCTGGCGACCGCCGCCGCTTTATATGCCGCAATGCCTCCCGTGACGCCGAGGAGGACCGTCTTCCCCTGTAGCATGCCGTTCCCCTCCGTGAAGAAAAAAATAACAACCGCTAGGGTTGTTGTTTTGAATCGTCGAGAGCCGTTTCTTTAGAAGTCTTCTCGTATGTGATGTACTCGTTATGAATCTCTTCGAGGGCGACGCCCACCTGCTTATGCGACTTCGGGTTGCGAAGGTCGGACTTCGCGCCTTCGCGCAGCGCTCTCGCGCGCTTCGACGCGGCGACGACGAGCAAGTACTTGCTGCCGGCTTTGTCGACCAGCTTGTCTATAGACGGATATAACATGTGTTGGGTTACACTCCATTCAGCCATTTTTGGATTGCGGGGAACAGGCGCTCCCGCTTGCAGTGCTCCGCCGCGATAATGCTCTGGACGCGATTGCACGCGGTCTCGAGCACGTCGTTCACGACGGCGTAATCGTAATGCTCCATCAGCTTGAGCTCTTCGGCCGCCGCCGCCATGCGGGAGCGGATCGAGCTTTCGCTCTCCGTGCCGCGGCCGACGATGCGCTTCTGCAGCTCTTCCAGCGAAGGCGGCAGCACGAAGATGAAGATGGCTTCCGGGAACCGTTCCTTCACCTGCATCGCGCCCTGCACGTCGATCTCAAGGATGATATCCTTCCCCTGATCGATCGTCTGCTGCACGAACGACTTCGGCGTGCCGTAATAGTTGCCGACGTATTCGGCCCACTCCAACAATTCCCCGGCTTCGATCATCGCCCGGAACTGCTCGTGGGTTTTGAAAAAGTAATTGACTCCGTCGATCTCGCCTTCCCGGGGCTTCCGGGTCGTGGCGGAGACGGAATAGACGAGCTCCGGCGACAATGCGCGAAGCCGGTTGCACAGCGTTCCCTTGCCTACGCCGGACGGGCCGGATAGGACGAGAAGCAAGCCCTTGGTCATGAAGCGTTCCTCGACTTTGGTTAGGGTGGTCGTTACGGTATGGGTCATCGCGTTCACTCGTCGTTGTCTTCGTCTTTGTTGGACAACCGATGCGCGACCGTCTCCGGCTGCACCGCGGACAAGATGACGTGATCGCTGTCCGTGATGATGACGGCGCGCGTCCGGCGGCCGTACGTCGCGTCGATCAGCATATGCCGGTCTCGCGCCTCTTGAATGATGCGCTTGATCGGTGCCGATTCGGGACTGACGATGGAGATGATGCGATTGGCGGAGACGATGTTGCCGAATCCGATGTTGATGAGTTTGATTGCCATACTGTGGTTTCCCCCTAGCGCCTCTTAATAGGCATTGTAACCCTCGCCGCTCCCCGCCATACGGCTTGCCGAAGACGGGACGATATCTATATGTATGATAAAACGGATTACTCGAAATTTTGCGATTGCTCCCGGAGCTTCTCGAGCTCGGACTTCACGTCGACGGCGAGCGCCGATAACGCGGCATGGTTCGCCTTGGACCCGATCGTGTTCGCCTCGCGATTCATCTCTTGCAACAAAAAATCCAGCTTCCTTCCGACGGGCTCGCCCGAGGTCAGCAGCTCGGCGAATTGCGCAGCGTGGCTGCTAAGCCGAGTCAGCTCCTCGTCGATCGCGCTGCGCTCCGCGAAATACGCGATCTCCGCGGCCAGCCGCTGCTCGTCGACGGGCGCCGCGCCGCCGAGCGCCGACGCGATCCGTTCGCGCAGCCGCTCGCGGTACTCGTCCGCGACGGCCGGCGCCAAGGCGCGCATCCGTTCGACCGCCGCTCCGACGGCGGCCAGCTTGCCTGCGGCGTCTTCGGCCAGGTAGCGTCCCTCCGTCTCGCGCATGGCGACGAGCTGCGCGAGCGCGCTCTCGGCGCATTCGAGCAGCCGGTCGCCCGCGTCGTCCGGCGGCGCGTCCTCCGCCACCCTCCAGACGCCAGGCGCCGCGAGCAGCTCGCGCGCGGACGGACGGCCGTCCGGGAGGCCGAACCGCTCGGCCAGCTGCCGGGCGGCGTCGACGTAAGCGGAGGCGAGCGCCCAATCGACGGCCGCTTGCCGCGGCGCGTCCGCGGCCCGCTCCACCGTCACGCTGACGTCCACGCGGCCGCGCTTGACGCGGGCGAGAACGAGACGCCGCAGGCGATCCTCCATATGGGACCACTCCCGCGGCAATCGGCACGCCACTTCCGAATATCGATGGTTCACGGATCTCATATCGACCGTGAACGTAAGGTTTCCTGCGCTTCTGGAATCGTGTCCATAGCCGGTCATGCTTCGCAACACAGCTTCGCACGCTCCGTTTCTCTATATTACTTCATTTCCCTAGTGGGTACAAGTGGAAAACGGCTCCCCGCCCGCTCCCGCACGTACTTCGTCAGCTCGACCGTCATCTCGTACGCCATGAACGGCGTAATGAGATAGATGCCCTTGAACCGCTCCATCGCGACGTCGAGCAGCTCCTTCGAGATGCCGAGCGACGCCTGACGCCCCGCCTCGCCCTCGAGTCCCGCCATCCGGCGGCGAACGTCGTCGGACAACGTGATGCCGGGCACCTCGTTATGCAAATATTCGGCGTTGCGCCCGCTCGTGAACGGCATAATGCCAAGGAAGATCGGGAAGTCGAGATGCTTCGTCGCTTCATGCAGCTTCACGATCAGCTCCGGATCGTATACCGGCTGCGTCATCGCGTAATCGGCGCCGGCCTCGATTTTCTTCTCGAGCCGCTCGACCGCCTTATGCAGATGTTTCACGTTCGGATTGAGCGCCGTGCCGACGAGGAAATTCGCTTTCTCCTTCATCGGCTTGCCGGAAAACGCGAGTCCCTCGTTCATCTGTTTAATCATCTTAATGATCTGAAAACTCGTCACGTCGTATACCGAGCTGGCGCCCGGAAGATCGCCGAATCGCGCCGGGTCGCCCGTAATGGCGAGCACGTGATCGATGCCGGTCGCGTGAAGCCCCATTAAGTGCGACTGCGTGCCGATCAGGTTGCGGTCGCGGCAGGCGATATGGACGAGCGGGCGCGCGCCGAGACGTTCCTTGATCAAGAACGCGAGCGCGCTGTTGCTCATTCGGGTCATCGCGAGCGAGTTGTCCGCCATCGTGATCGCGTCCGCTCCCGCGCCATGGAGCGCTTCCGCGCCCTTCATGAACTTGTCGATGTTCAGGTCCCGCGGCGGATCGAGCTCGACGATGACCGTATGGCGTTCTTTCACCATGTCCAGGATCGACGGTTCGCGGCGCGGCGGCTCCGGCGGTTCCGCAGACTCTCGCACCGACACCGTCTCCCGCGCGGGCGGCGCGGCTTCGACCGACGTCTCGTCCGAAGGCGAGAACGATGCGAGCGACTTCGCCACCGCGGCGATATGCGCCGGCGTCGTGCCGCAGCAGCCGCCTACGATGCGCGCGCCGAGCCGTGCGAGCGTCAGCGCGCTCTCCCCGAAATACTCCGGCCCCGCCGGATACGAGAACGTGCCGTCGACATACGCCGGCAGCCCCGCGTTCGGGAAGATCGACAACGGGAAGTCCCCGCGCCGCGTTAGCCGCTCGAGCGCTCGAATGATGCCGTACGGACCACTATGGCAGTTAAGGCCTACGACGTCCGCCCCGACGTCGCGCAATCTGGCGAACGCGTCGTCGAGCGATCGTCCGTCGGCCGCGACGCCGCCGGACTCGATCGCGAGCTGGCAGATGACGGGCCTGTCCGTCAGCCGTCTCGCGACGCGCACGGCCATCGCCGCGTCGTCCGCGTCGGAGAACGTCTCGAGCAGCAGCGCGTCGACCCCTTCCGTCAGCAGCGCGGACATCTGCTCCGCGTACGCCGCTTCCGCTTCCTCGTCCGTCACGGGTACGCGGTGGGCGGGCCTCGCGGAGCCGACCGAGCCCGCGACGTACGCGTCGGCGCCGACCGAGCCTCTCGCCAGCGCGACGCCGACGCGGTTCAACAGCTCGACGTCGCCTTCGAGGCCGTGGCGCGCCAGCTTGTGCCGATTCGCCGCGAACGTGTTCGTCTCGATGAGCCGAGCGCCCGCTTCGTAATATTGCCGGTGCACGTCCCGGATCACCTCGGGCCGCGTGTGGTTCAGTTCCTCCGCGCAGACGCCGATCGGCACGCCGAGCTGATACAAGTACGTGCCCATGGCGCCGTCGCCGACGATCGCTTGCTTTATGAGAATATCGCGAAGATCCGGCTTGCCGCCGTCCCCGCGTCGTTCGTTACGATGCATGACATCTCTCTCCCCCGCTGCAGCCCATAAGAAAAAGCCCCTCTTCGAGGCATGAAATTGGTTAGCCAATATCATACCGCAAAAAGGGGCTCCGCGCACCGTTTTTATCAAGCGGCGGATCGAGCGCTTCCGTCGTATCGAATCGTGCGCTTCTTCTTCGGCGCGGAGATGAGGCTGCCGATGCCGAAGAACAGCGTCGGGATCGCCGCGAAGACGAGCACGAGAATCCAATCCGTCAGACCGAGCGCCATCGTCTTGAAGATCGGCTGCAGCGGCTCGATATAGAGCACGCCGAGCATCAGGACGATGGAAGAGACGACCGCCAGCACGAGCGCTTTATTTTCGAACAGATTTCTGTGGAAGATGGACCGAGAACTCCGGCAGTCGAACACATGAATGAGCTGCGCCATGACGAGCGTAGCGAACGCGACCGTCTGCGCGTGCGTGAGCGTCGCCGCGTCGTCGCCTTGCTGCAGCACGAGCCAGAACGGAACGAGCGTGCAGACGCCGATCAGGAAACCGCGCGAGATGATTTTCCAACCGAGCCTTCTTGCGAAAATGTTCTCCGACCTGCCGCGCGGCTTGTGCTCCATCAAATCCCGCTCCGGCTGGTCGACGCCGAGCGCCATCGCCGGCAGTCCGTCCGTGACGAGGTTGACCCACAGAATCATGATCGGAAGCAGCGGGAGCGGCATGCCGAGCATCATCGCGATGAACATGACGAGAATTTCGCCGACGTTCGACGCGAGCAGGTAGCGGATAAACTTGCGGATATTTTCGTAGATGCCCCGCCCTTCCTCGATCGCCGCGACGATCGTCGCGAAGTTGTCGTCGGACAAGATGAGCGCGGACGCCTCCTTCGACACGTCGGTGCCCGAGATGCCCATCGCGATGCCGATGTCGGCCGCCTTGATCGCCGGCGCGTCGTTGACGCCGTCGCCCGTCATCGCCACGACATGGCCGCGCTCCTGAAGCGCCTTGACGATGCGCAGCTTATGCTCCGGCGATACGCGGGCGTACACGTAAATATCGTCGACGACCTTCAGCAGCTGCTGGTCGCTCATCGCCGCGAGCTGCATGCCGGTCACCGTGCGGCCGCCCTTCGGAAGCATTCCGAGCTGCCCCGCGATCGCTTCGGCGGTCGTCAGGTGGTCGCCCGTAATCATCACCGTCTTGATGCCCGCCTTGCGGCACTTCGCGATCGCTTCGCGCACTTCCTTGCGCGGCGGATCGATCATGCCGGTAAGGCCCGCGAACACGAGCCCCCGCTCCGCCATCTCCGCGCTGTCCGCCGTTTCGTTCGGCTTCAGGTCGCGGTACGCGAGGCCGAGCACGCGCAGCGCGTCGCCGGCGAACGATTCGTTCGCCTCCATCACCTTCTGCTTCAGCGTCGAGGTGAAGGGCACGAGCTTGCCGTCCCACAAAATGTAGCTGCAGCGCTCGATCAACACGTCCGGCGCGCCCTTCGCGCAGACGAGCCGGCCGCCTTGATGCTCCACGACGACGGACATGCGCTTGCGCTCCGAATCGAACGGGAACTCCGAGATGCGTCGGTACAGGCCCTCGAGGCTGGCGCGAGTCATGCCGGCCTTCGCGCCCAGCACGGTGAGCGCCCCTTCCGTCGGGTCGCCCTTGATCGACCAGATCGGCTTCGCCGGCTCCTTGGAACGCTTCTTCTTCCCTTGCGGCTCCGCCTCCTCCTGCACGAGATCCGCATCGTTGCACAGCACCCCGACTTGGAGCAGGCGGCGCAGCGCTTGATCGTCCTTCACGCCCGTCTTCGCGCCGCGCTCGACGATGTCCCCCGCCGGCTCGTAGCCTTCGCCCGACACGTCGAGCAGCCGGCCGCCGACCCACAGGCGCGTGACGGTCATCTTGTTTTGCGTCAGCGTGCCCGTCTTGTCGGAGCAGATGACCGACGCGCAGCCGAGCGTCTCGACCGACGGGAGCTTGCGGACGATCGCCTTGCGCTTGATCATGCGCTGGACGCCGAGCGCGAGCGCGACGGTCACGATCGCCGGCAGCCCCTCCGGAATCGCCGCCACCGCGAGCGACACGCCGGCGAGGAACATGCCGTACATCGGTTGGCCGTGCATGATGCCGGCGACGACGACGAGCACGGTCAGGACGAGCGCGACGCCGATCAGGATTTTCCCGAACTGCTCGAGACGACGCTGAAGCGGCGTCTCCGCTTCTTCGGTGTTGTTGATCAGGTCCGCGATCTTGCCCATCTCGGTGCGCATGCCCGTGCGGACGACGACGCCGCGGGCGGTGCCCATCGTAATCATCGTGCCGAGGAAGCCCATGTTGCGCTGGTCGCCGAGCGGCACGTCGTCTTCCGGAATCGCCGCGGCCGACTTCGAGACCGGCACCGATTCGCCGGTCAGCGCGGACTCTTCCGCGTACACGCTGTTCGCTTCGAGGAAGCGGACGTCCGCCGGCACGCGGTCCCCGCTCTCGAGCGCGACGATGTCGCCGGGCACGAGCTCCTTCGCGGGCACGACGACCCATTCCCCGTCGCGCAGCGTCTTCGCCGTCGGGGCGGACAGCTCCTTCAGCGCTCGCAAGGATCGCTCGGCGCGGAATTCTTGGATGAAGCCGAGCACGCCGTTAATGACGATAATGGCCAGTATCGTGACCGCGTCCAAATATTCGCCCAGCAAACCGGAAATGAGCGTCGCCCCCATCAGGACGAGCACCATGAAATCCTTGAACTGGTTCAGAAACAGCGTCAGCGGCGACAGCTTCGCCCCTTCGCTCAACTCGTTGGGGCCGGCCTCCTCCAGCCGCCGTTTCGCTTCGCTCGCGGATAACCCTCGTTCCGGGTCGAGGCCGTGGGCTTCCAGCAGCGCTTCCGTCTCCAGTTGATACCACGATTGTTGACTCATACCCCCGTTTTCCCTCCCTCGCAATGAAAGACTTGTACTAGGTACAATGTATTCGGGGAGGGACGAGAATATCCCACTTGTCCGCGAGTTCGGCGCGGCGCCGCCTCGGAACGAACCGAGATTGCCTTCGCGGCCCGGAAAAACATATAATTTCTATGGAAGACTCATGCGATGTTCTTAGCGCAAGTAGAGGAGAGAATGTACCCAATGGCTTTCGACGGACTCGTCGTACGGGCGGTCGTGCATGAATTGCAGCCGTTCGTCGGCGGCAGAATTCATAAAATTCATCAACCGAACGAGCATGACCTCGTCTTTACGATTCGCGGCCAAGGCGTTACTCGGAAGCTGCTGCTGTCGGCCAATCCGACCTACCCCCGCTTCCACTTGACCGATCGTTCGTACCAAAATCCGCTCGAGGCGCCGATGTTCTGCATGCTGCTTCGCAAGTATTGCGAGAACGGCGTCGTCGAAGCGATCGAACAGCTCGGCATGGAGCGGATCGTACACCTCCGCGTCCGGCAGCGCGACGAGCTCGGAGACTTAAGCGTCAAACGAATCGTGTTCGAGCTCATGGGCCGCCACAGCAACATCATCCTGATGGATCCGGAGACGAATACGGTGCTTGAAGCCGCTCATCGCGTGACGCCGGCCATCAGCGCGCACCGGATCGTCGCCCCCGGAAGCGCGTACGTTCCGCCGCCGGAGCAGGAGAAGCGCGATCCGCTCGCGGACGGCGGTTCGGACGTCGCGGCGGCGCTCGGGGATGCGGCCGGAGATCCGGAAGCCGCGGCGAAGCGGCTCGTGGAGACGTATTCGGGCATCAGCCCGACCGCCGCGCGGGCGATCGTCGCCGGCGGCGCGGATGCGGCGGCGGCGTTCGCGGAGGCGATGGCTCGCATCGGTCGGCACGAGTACGAACCGAATATCGCGGAGGATGCGGCGCGCGGCAAGTCGTCGTTTTCGGTCGTGCCGCTGCCCGTCCCCGAAGGCGGACGCCGCGAGACGTTCGACGACGTCAGCGCTTGCCTCGAGCGGTTTTACGGCGATAAGGCGGAGCGAGACCTCGTCAAGCAGCGAACGCACGACCTGATGCGCCTGCTCGTCAACGAGCGGAACAAAAACGAGAAAAAGCTCGAAAAGCTGCAAGAGACGATCGACGAGGCGCGAGACGCCGACAAATACCGCATCTACGGCGAGCTGCTGAACGCGTATATGCACACCTTCGAGAAGGGCGACGCCTCCGTCGAAGCGGCGAATTACTACGACGAGGAGCAGCGAAGCGTCGCCATCCCGCTCGATCCGCTGCTCACGCCTTCGGAGAATGCGCAGCGGTATTTCCGCAAGTACCAGAAGATGAAAAACTCGCTCGGCGTCGTCGAGGAACAGATGGCGCAGGCGCGCGAAGAAATCCGGTACATGGACATCTTGCTGCAGCAGCTCGAAGGCGCGTCGATCGCGGACATCGAAGAAATCCGCTCCGAGCTCGTCGAAGGGGGCTACTTGCGCCGCCGCGGCGGCGTCGGCAAGGACGGAAAGCGCGGGCGCAAGAACGATAAGCCGGCGATCCACGCGTACCGCTCGTCCGAAGGCATTCCCTTATACGTCGGACGGAACAATATGCAGAACGATTACATTACGAACCGGCTGGCGCATCCGAACGACACTTGGCTCCACGCGAAGGATATGCCCGGGTCCCACGTCGTCATTCGGTCCGATGCGTTCGGCGACGCCACTTTGGCGGAGGCGGCGAATCTCGCGGCGTATTACAGCAAGGGCAAGCAGTCGTCCCTCGTACCGGTCGACTATACGCTCGTGCGCCACGTGAAAAAGCCTTCCGGCGCGAAGCCCGGCTTCGTCATTTACGATAAGCAGAAGACGCTGTTCGTCACGCCGGACGAGCGGAAGCTCCGCGAGCTCCCTTCGCTGAAGTAGCCCGCCGCGCCCGCCAAACAAAAAATAAGGCTGTCTCGCCGCGTCGAACCGAAATTCGACTCACGCGAGACAGCCTTTCTTTTCGCTTACATCGAGATCATCGAGCGGATCTTGGCCGCGGATTCCTTGGCGTCGCCCGCCAATAAATACACGTTGCGCGTACCCGACAGGACGGCGTCCTCCTTGATCGCGCGCCCGCCGACGAACACCTTGGTTCGCCGGTTCCCCGCCGAGATGTGTTCGTCCAACCGCGCTTAGTGCCGGCTTCAGCCTCCGTAAACCGGAATTGCCTTCGGACATAATAAAAAATTGTCAAACGTGATACAACCTGTCCATTTTGCCCGTAGGCCATATCCTTCGGACTACGGCTTTCCGATGCCGAAGTACCGGAAGCCCTGCGCGCGCATCGCTGCGGGATCGAAGACGTTTCGCCCGTCGAAGACGAGCGGTCGGCGGAGCGCCGCCTTCGCGCGATCGAGATCGAGCGACTTCACCTGCGCCCACTCGGTAACGATCAACATGGCGTCTGCGTCCCGCAGCGCCTCGTACGGATCGTCCGTAATCGGCACGCCGGGCAGCAGCTTCGCCGCCTTCGGGCCGCAGACGGGATCGTACGCTCGAATCGACGCCCCGTATTGCCGCAACATGGCGATGATATCGAGCGACGGCGCGTCCCGAAGATCGTCCGTGTTCGGCTTGAAGCTGAGCCCCATGACGGCTAACGTCTTCCCGGCGAGCTCCCCGTCGAACGCGGCCCGCACCTTGCGCACGAACCGCTGTCGCTGCAGCTGGTTCACTTCGACGACCGCGCGCATGATCTTGAAGTCGTAGTCCACGTTCTCCGCGATGAAGAGCTGCGCCCGGGTGTCCTTCGGCAGGCAGAACCCGCCGTACCCGATGCCTGCATTCAGGAAGGAGGGGCCGATCCGCTTGTCCATCCCCATGCCCTGCGCGACCATGCCGATATCGGCGCCGACCTTCTCGGACAAATTCGCCATCTCGTTAATGAACGAAATTTTCGTCGCGAGGAACGAATTCGATGCGTACTTGATCAGCTCGGCGCTCTCGCGATTCGTCATCAGCACCGGAGCGTCGAACGGCGCGAGCGCCTCGCGGACCCGTTCTCCCGCCGCCGAAGACGCCGCCCCGATCACGATCCGGTCCATATGGAACGTATCGTGAACGGCGGACCCTTCGCGCAAAAATTCCGGATTCGAGACGACGTCGAACGAGACGCCGCTTCGCGCTTTCGAGCGAAGCAGCGTCTCGGCCATCGAGCCGGTGCCGACGGGCACCGTGCTCTTGATGACGACGATCTTGTCGTCCGTCGACGACTCGGCGATGGCTTCCATCGCCGACTTGATCTGCGACATGTCGACGTCGCCGTTATCGAGCGACGGCGTGCCGACCGCGACGAACAACAGCTTGCACGCGTCCGCGGCGGCCGCCGTCTCCGTCTCGAACGTCAGCCGCCCCGCGGCGGCGTTGCGGCGGACGAGGTCCTCGAGTCCGGCTTCGTAGATGGGCATCTCGCCGCGGCGAAGCGCGGCGATCTTGCGCTCGTCCCGGTCCACGCAGACGACGCGATGCCCGACCTCGGCGAAGCAGGCGGCCGAGACGAGCCCGACGTACCCGGCGCCGAGAACGCCGACAGCGATCGGCTCTCCCATATCGTTACGCCTCCCAGCCGCGAACGAGATCGATCAAATACGACTTGACCTCGGGTCCCAAATCGGGGCGCCGCAGCGCGAATTCGATCGTCGCCTCGATATAACCGAATTTGTCGCCGACGTCGTACCGCTTGCCCTGCACGGTGTACGCCATCATGCGCTTCCGGCGGTTCAACTCGCGGAGCGCGTCCGTCAGCTGAATTTCCCCGCCCCGCCCCGGAGGCTGCTTCTCCAGAATGTCGAAGATGCCCGGCTCGATGACGTAACGTCCGATGACCGCGAGATTCGACGGCGCTTGGTCCCGATCCGGCTTCTCGACCAAATCCGCGATATGCGACGTGTGCGGCGAGCCGGCCACGCCCCCGTCCGGCGACACGATGCCGTACTTCTCGACCTCTTCCCACGGCACCTCCTGCACCGCCAGCACCGAAGCCTGATGCTCCTCGTACAGATGCAGCATCTGCCTCAGCGCAAGCGGATCCGACTCGATGATGTCGTCGCCGAGCAGCACCGCGAACGGCTCGTCGCCGATGAACGTCCGGGCGCACAGCACCGCGTGCCCGAGTCCGAGCGGCTGCTTCTGTCTTATGTAATGAATATCGACCATCTGCGAGATGTCGCGCACTTGACGGAGCATCTCTTTCTTGCCTTGCTCCTCTAACATAAGCTCCAGCTCGACCGACTTGTCGAAGTGGTCCTCGATCGCCCGCTTGTTGCGTCCGGTCACGATAATAATGTCCGTAATGCCGGCCTCGATCGCTTCCTCGACGATGTATTGAATCGCGGGCTTATCCACGATCGGAAGCATCTCCTTCGGCTGAGCCTTCGTTGCGGGTAGAAATCGGGTGCCGAGCCCCGCCGCCGGAATAATTGCCTTACGAATCATTGCGATTCCCTCTCTTCTCCTTGATCTGCTGCAGCCGTTCGACGACGTCCAACGGAGTTCTCCGGTCGCCGAGCATCGCATGGAACGGAACGCCGTCCCGTACTCCGTGAAAATCCGAGCCCCCCGTGCAGGGCAGGCCGTACCTCCGAGCCAATTCCCGAAAGAAGTTCTCCTGCGCTTCGTCGTGATCGGCATGCGCCGCTTCGATCCCGTCCAGCGCGCCGATCCGGACCAGCCGGTCGATCAACGCTTCGGCGTCGCGGTACAGTCCCGGATGCGCCAAGACGACGACGCCCCCGGCGTCCCGAATCCACGCCGCCGCCGTCTCCGGCGCGACCCGCTCCGCCGTGACGTACGCTTTCCCGCCTTCGCCGATCCAGACGTCGAACGCTTCCTTCACGTCGGCGACGTAGCCCTTGCGAACGAGCAGCTCCGCGATATGCGGCCGGGCGACGGTCGCGTCGCCGCAAGCTCGCCGCGACGCGGCGAGCTTCTCGGCTTCCGCGAGCGTCACGTCGAAGCCGTGGCGCCGCAGCGCCTCCATCATCGCTTCGTTGCGGCCGCGCCGCACGTCGCGGTTCGAAGCCAGCCTCGCGGCGAACGCCGCGTCGGACGGATCGACCCACAGCCCCAACACATGAACGTCTCCGCCGTCCCCCTGCGCGCTGATTTCCACGCCGACGACGACGTCGACGCCCCGCTCCCGCCCGGCCGCCGCCGCTTCGGCCGCGCCCGCGACCGTGTCGTGGTCCGTCACCGCGACGCCCGTTAGCCCTTGCGCGGCGGCGAGCGCGACGTTCTCCGCCGGAGTCAGCATGCCGTCGGAAGCGGTCGTGTGCGAATGAAGATCGTAGCCTGCCAAGCTTCGCGTTACAGCCATTGGCTCAAATCCTTTTCCCGTAAAAATGATAAGAACGTCACCGCCGAGATCGGCAGCAAATTCGACTTCGAATAGGTCGCGTAAAACTGGCGTTCGAAGCGAATGCCGCGGATCGGCACGAGCCGAAGCACGCCGAGCGTCAGCTCGTGTTTCACCGACGTCTGGGATAAGAACGTAATGCCGAGCCCGGCCTCGACCGCCGACTTGACGGCTCCCGTGCTGCCGAGCTCCATGACGATCTTCATGTCCTGCTCGTTAATCCCTTTGCGCGACAGTTCTTCCTCCATCACCTGCCTCGTTCCGGAGCCTCGTTCCCGTAATATGAAAGGATAACGCAATACATCTTCCATCGTCACGTCGTCCGTCTCCGTCAGCGGATGGCCGTTCGGAACGATCAGCTTCAGTTCGTCGCTTAGCACCGGCTCCGTATGGACGTCCGGATGCACGACCTGCGCTTCGATCAAGCCGAACGTCAGCTGATGCTTCAACATTTCTTCCAGAATTTGCGTCGAGTTCATGACCTTCAGCTGAATCGCGATGTTCGGATACGCTTGATTGAACGGTCCGAGCAGACGCGGCAAGATGTATTCCCCGACCGTGAGACTCGCGCCGAGCTGCAGACGTCCTTGGAGCATGTGCGTGAAGCGCGACATCGCTTGATCGGTTTCCTTAACTAAGTCTATGCTCCGCTTCGCATAAACCATGAGCGCTTTGCCCGCTTCGGTCAGTTCGATTTTTTTCGTCGAACGAACGAAGAGCTTCGTGCCGAAATATTCCTCGAGCGCTTGAATTTGCATCGTTACCGCAGGCTGCGTCATATGCAGCGCATGCGCCGCGGCGGAAAAACTTCCACGGTCGGCCACCGTGTAGAAAATATGCAATTGGTGGAAGTTAAGCGCCATTGTGCGATGGACCCCCGTGCCTGAAATTCAATCATTTCCCATTATACACGAAAAGAGCGCGGCGTTCCTACGCCGCGCTCTTCCGCATCCGATTCGATTCGATTATCGCCGCTTCCGGCTGTTCTTGATCAAAGTCATCCGGCGCGAATGTCGCAGCCAGGAGTAATACGTGCGCAAATCGCGGAGCTCCATCGTCTCCGACATGCGCCCGAGGAACGTGACCACGATCATCTTATGGAGCGGGTTGCCGACGAGGTCCCGGTGCTTGTCGGATTGCGAAAATTCCGCCACGAACACGAGGTCGTCCTCGACCGTGTAGACGTCTTGCTCGTTGCGGTAATACGATTTAACCGTGCCGTTCTTCAGGTGTTCCCAAAGAAACGCGCAGATGTCGTCGGTGCCTGTTTTTTCGGACTCGACACGATCCAGCCAACGCGCCTTGGCATGGTTGGTGACGATGATATCCGCGACTTTTTTATCCGCCAGCTGTACGTAGAACGATTCATAGGTGCTGTAACGATCCATCTTTTTGTCTTTCATCCGTCATTCCCTCCATTCCATGGGCCGCCGAGCAAATGTTAACGACGTTTATATCTTTATATTACAGTACCTTACGGGAATTTCCAGACATTTTGAAACGCATAAAAAAGTGCCCTCCGACGAAAAGAGGGCATTGCAAAAATTTCAAAAATATGTCTAGTAAGAGTAAAACCTCGTCTTATCCGGCATATTACTGTTATATTCCGTTCGAATCTCGCTCCGGTACGACCGTTCGACTTTCTTTACGTAGGGCAGACGTTGTATACTTTTCATCGTCTCCTCCGCGCGATCGCTGTTCACGTAGATGACCGCATAGTTCATTTTGCGAGAAACATAGTGGAGCGAGCCGTACTTATCCAGGTTTCTGGCCGGTTTGGCGTCGTGGAGCCAGACGATGTATCCAGTGCGTTCAGCGATCAAGAGGATCCCTCTTTCGTAAGGAGAATTGACGAATGCATACTCAATCGATTCCGCTCGTATCCGTCACCCGAGGCGGCCTCGTCGAATGCGTCCATCGCGGTCACGTCGCCGTCGTCGACGACGGCGGACGTCTGCTCCGGTCGGCGGGCAACCCGCATCACCTCGCGTACGCCCGCTCTTCCGCCAAGCTGCTACAGGCGATTCCGGTCGTCGCCTCCGGCGCCGCCGACCGCTTCGGGCTCGACGCGCGGGAGATCGCCCTGCTGTGCGCGTCCCACAGCGGCGAAGAAGCTCACGTAGAAGCGGTGTACCGCATTCTCGGCAAGCTCGGCGTCGGCGAAGAAGCGCTGTTATGCGGCGCGCATGCGCCGTACCACAAGCCGTCCGCGAACGCGCTGCGCCGCGCGGGCGTCGCGCCGAAGGCGGTGCATAACAACTGCTCCGGCAAGCACGCCGGCATGTTGACGCTGGCGAAGCATCTCGGCGCGACGCTGCACGACTACAAATCGCCGGATCATCCGGTGCAGCGGGCGATGCTCGCGTCGTACGCGGCGTTCGCCGGCGTCCCCGCGGCGTCCGTCGCGCTGGGCGTCGACGGCTGCGGCGTGCCGGTGTACGGCGCGCCGCTGTCGGCGCTGGCGCTCGCGTACGCCCGTCTTGCGGCGCCGACCGGCGCGGCCCCCGAGGCGGACGCTCGCCGGACGGTCGTCGAAGCGGTACGGGCGCATCCCGAGATGCTCGCCGGTACCGACCGGTACGACACGGCGCTCATCCGCGTCACGAACGGCCGCGTCATCGGCAAGATGGGCGCCGAGGGCGTCTTCGCCGTCGCCGTGCCGGGCGAAGAGGGCTCGGCCTCGCCGTCAAGATCGAGGACGGCGCGCAGCGGGCCTTGTACCCGGCCGTCACCGAAGCGCTGCTCCAGCTCGGCTGGATCGACGCCGCGGCCGGCGCCGAGCTCGTCGAGTACCGCATGCCGGCGATTCGCAATTGGAGCGGCGACGCGGTCGGCGCCGTCATGCCGTCGTTCTCCCTCGAGTAGGCAAGTTTCCCCGCTATGCAGACGGGCGCCTCAAGCCAGCGGCTTGGGGCGCCTTCTTTCGTTCGCCTTGCCTCGGACCTCGGACCTCGGATTTACCTAGCCGCAGCCGCAGCTGCCCCCCGAACCGCAGCTCCCGCCATGCTTCGGGAGGGGATCGTTGCTCGGCACCTTGATCGACTCCGACACGGCGTGCGCGATGACGACGGAGACGTCGTACAACAACGCGTCGAGCGCCTTCTCGGCGCGCTTGAACTCCCGCGCCGATTCGATTCCTTCCATCTCGGCCTCCACCGCTTTCACGGCGTCGAGCGCTTCATGGTAGTTCGGATGGTAATGGCCGAACCGCTCGCATTCCTCGAACCGTTCCTTGGCCCGAGACATCTTCCGGAGCAGCGCCTTCACTTCGGGGTCTTGCTCCATGCGTTCTTTCCAATATAGAAAATCGGCCATCTCCTTCGAACGCAGCATCGCGTCCGACAGATCGCACGTCTTCGACAGCAGCATGGAAAAATCCAGTGCCTCGCGTTCCGTCACACTCACGGATTTCCACCTCGTCTATATTCGTTTGATATATACGAGTTCTATCATAACATGAACCCGCGCCGCGGACTAGGCTTGTTCGGGAACGAGCAGCTGCGCTTCGCCGCAGGCGGACGACGCGACCGTCGTCTCCTCCCCGTCGATGTAGCCCTGCACGATCCAATCCGTCCCCGCCGGCATCACCCGCTTCGGTACGAGCTCGACCTCCCGTCCGTCCATGACGAGCCGGACCGACGTTCGCGCGTCGATCGCCGTCTCCATCAGATCGCGGACGGTAGAGGCGTGATATTTGCGCATCGATCGAAGCCATGCCTGCGGCGCGGCGGACAGCCGTTCGCGGAGCGGCTTCGTGCCCGCGGGCGCCGGATCGAGCGGGAACAGCGCGGCGTTGCGGCGCGAATGGACGATGCCCCCGGCGCTCGCCCCCGGCGCGGCCGACCGCCCTCGAGCGGGCGCTTCCCCGGCGTCCTCGGCGTTCGATGCCGCGTCCGCGGCGGAGCCGCCCGCGCGAAGCGAGAAGCCTTGCCGCTTCAGCGCGTCGGCGAGCGTCTTCGTCATCGAGCGCCGCACGATGAAATCCAACTCGCCGATTTGCGCGACGAAGCATTCGGAAAGCGACGGCTCGGCCTTCAGATACGCCGCGTCTTCCGCGTTGCGGCACCGCAGCAGCGTAACGTCCTCGAGCGTCAGCGCGCCGTACGCGGCGCTCCACTGGCGCAGCGCCGCTTCCACCGGTTCCGGCACGCCGTAGCGGGCGCCGCTCCGGACGACCTCGAGCAGCGCTTCGGCGTCGCGGCCGGAAGCGAGCGCTCGCTCCCAGCTCGCCTTCGTGATGCGGTACCGGTCGACCGCGTCGCCCCCGGCGTACTCCGCGCAAGCTTCGAGCTCCCAACGAGAGCGGAACGGCGCCGTCGGCGGCACGATCAACTCGAAGTCCGGCTGTACGTACCAGCCCGTCTCCTCTTCGTCGATGTCGAGCGGCGCCGTCATTCTCGCGGCGAGCCCTTCCTCCGAACTGCCGAGTTCCGCGAACCCGAAGGCGGCGAGCGGCCGCAGCCAATGGCGGGCAATCGCTTCGCGCGCCTCGTCCTCCGTCCGTCCGCCCGTCGGCACGCCGGCCGCAAGCAAGCCGTCAGCCGCGCGGTCGACCGCGAACCAGCGGCCGGGGGGCATCCGACGGAGCGCGGCCCCGCCGTGCTGCAGCCAGACGTCGGACGGCGTATAGACGTCCCACCACAACGCCCGGAGCTCGGCTTCGATGTCCGGCAGCGGCTTCGCCAGCCACGCGTCGACGCGTTCCCGGTCGAGCTCCAGCGCCGAAGCTCCGTTCCGGACGAGCCCGAGGCGAAGCGCGGCGTCGTACAGCACCGCAAGCGGCTTGCCGAGCTTGTCCTGATGCAGGTACGCGATGTCGAGACCCGCCAGCGACTCCTCGGCGACGTCGACGCGAGTCGCGAGTCGCATCGCGTCCTTCTTCGCGAAAGTTCCCTTCTGCGTCAGGCCGATCCCGACGTTCGCGACGTCCGCGAGGAAGAAGAGCAGCAGCTTCGCGAAGCCCGCCTTCGGCTCGTAATTCGGCTCGACCGCGGCGTCGTCGAGCAGGCAAGGCTCGCCGAGGGCCGTCAAATAGTAGCCCTGCCAGTCCGCGAACAGCCCCGGGGCGAGCGCGTGAATCGTCTCCCCCCATGCCTTCCGGCGCGTCTCGACGATGCCGCGCGCGCGAAGCCGCTCGAGGCCGAGCTCGGCCTCGAAACCCGTCACGCGCCCCGGGAAGGCGCGCTCGAGCGCTTCCGCGCCGAACGGCTCCTCCGCGAACCGCAGCACGATCATCTCCAGCGTCTTGCGTTCGACGGTCGTCAATTCGTTCATCCCGCTTGCTCTCCTTCCTTCGGCGTCGCGCTCAAGCCGTCCGCCCGCCGTTCGTCCCAGCCGACGCTGCGATAGCGATAACCTTGCTCGACTAAGAACATCTGCCGCTTCATCGCGAATTCCAGCTCCTTCGTCCCTTCCGAGACGAGCGCATAGAAGTGCGCCTCGTTATTCCCTTCCTTCGGCCGCAGCACTCGACCGAGCCGCTGCGCCTCTTCCTGCCGGGAGCCGAAGCTGCCCGACACCTGGATCGCGACGGCCGCGTCCGGCAGGTCGACCGCGAAGTTCGCGACCTTGGACACGATCAACACGCCGATTTCGCCCTTGCGGAACGCCGCGTACAGCCGTTCGCGTTCCGCGCTCGGCGTCTCGCCCGTTACGACCGGGCAGCCCAGCTCTTCCGACAGCGCGCCGAGCTGATCCAGATACTGCCCGATCACGAGCGTCGGGGTGCCCCGATGCTCGTCCAGCAGCTGCCGCGCGACGTCCAGCTTGGCGGGGTTCTCCCCGGCGATGCGATGCTGCTCCCGCGCGCCGCTCCTCCGATACGCCTCCAACGTCTCGCCGCTCATCGGCACGCGCACCTCGGTGCAGTCGACCGTCGCGATCCACCCCTGCGCCTCGAGCCGCTTCCACGGCACCTCGTAGCGCTTCGGGCCGACCAAGGAGAAGACGTCCTCCTCGCGTCCGTCCTCTCGCACGAGCGTCGCCGTCAGGCCCAGACGGCGCGTCGCTTGAATGTCCGCGGTCGCGCGGAACACCGGCGCGGGCAGCAGATGCACCTCGTCGTAGACGATGAGTCCCCAAGACCGTTCGCCGAACAGCTTCATATGCGAGAAATCCCCGTCCTTCGACTTGCGGTGCGTCAACATCTGGTACGTGGCGATCGTAATCGGCCGCACTTCCTTGCGATCCGCGCCGTATTCGCCGATGTCGTCCTCCGTCAGCGTCGTCTTGTCGAGCAGCTCCTGGCGCCACTGCTTCACCGACGTCGAGTTCGTCGTCAGGATGAGCGTCGCCCGTCCGAGCTTCGCCATGGCGCCGATGCCGATCACCGTCTTGCCCGCCCCGCACGGCAGCACGAGCACGCCGCTGCCGCCCGCCGCCGCGCCGCCGCGGTAGAACGCCTCGATCGCTTCCTCCTGATACTCCCGCAAGCCGAACGGCTTGCCCGAGGCGCGGAGCGAAGCGCGCAGCGCGATCGGCACCGGCTCTCCGTCTTGATAGCCGGCGACGTCGACGACCGGGTATCCGAGCCGCATGAGCTCTTGTTTGACCGAACCCCGTTCGGTCAACCGCACGGCGATCGTGTGTCGATGATCCATCGGACTCGGCTCCCAGTACGACCGCAGCGAATCGTAGGCGGAGATCGCCTTGAGCACCTCCGGATCGTCGCAGCGCAGCATCAGCTGCTTCCCTTCCCGCTCGATTCGAACGAGTCCGTACCGGTTGACGTACGTCCGAATATCTTTGACGACGGCAGCCGGAACGCCGAACTTCGCGTACGCGGTCAGCGTCTCGACGATGCTCTCCGCCGTCGCGCCGGCCGACGCCGCGTTCCAGAGCGACAACGGCGTAATTCGATACGTATGTAATCCGTCCGGACTCTTGCGAAGGTCGGCGAAGGCGGACAGCTTCGCCCGAACCTCGTCGGCCTTCGGATGTTTCGTTTCGAGCAGCACGGTGAAATCGCTCTGCACGATAATCGGTTTTTCCTTCATGAAGCGTCCTCCTTCCGACGGGAACGAATAGCAAAAAATCCGTTTTCCCGAAGGAAAACGGAGCGGCGACGGATCGATCTCGTCAATTCGTACCGATCGATTGCTTGTGTTTTTCGGAAATTTCGCTGAGCGCGTGTCCGGCTTCTTCCTCCAGCTTGGAGCGCACGGCCAAGTCCCCGATCGCCACGACGCCGATCAATTGGTTGTTCTCCACGACCGGGAGGCGGCGAATTTGGTTTTTCGCCATCAGCTTGGCCGCTTCGTCGACCGTCATCGTCGACGGCACGGAGACGACCGTCTGATCGCTCATGACTTCCTTCACGGCCGTAGAGCCGGAATGCTTCTCCGCATACCCGCGCACGACCAAGTCGCGGTCGGTGACGACGCCGATCAGCTGATTGCCTTCCACGACCGGAATGAAGCCGATGTCGTGCTGTTTCATTTTCAACGCGATTTCGTAAATGTTATCCTTCAAGGTGACCGTGACGATTTCGGTTTCCATAATATCTTTGACGGTTTTTAACGTCGTTGTCGTGCTCATGGTCATCCCTCCTCCCCCATAGCGTATCCGGGCGGAGGAGAAACCATTCACCGGCGGGTCGCCAAATCGTACAACAGGTCGACGCTCGTCTCGAGCGCGCGCTCGTCGATGTCGAAGAGCGGATGGTGATGCGGCGCTTTCACTTGGTCGTTGCCGGCGCCGACGAACAGGAAGCAGCCCGGCACTTTCTCCAAATAAAACGAGAAGTCCTCGCCCGCCATCATCGGCTGGCATACGCTGACGCGATCCTCGCCGAGCCTCTCGCGCGCCAGCGACAGCACCCGTTCCGTCGGCTCCGCGTGGTTGACGACCGGCGGATATCCGAACTTGTAATCGAGCTCGTACTCCGCGCCGTACATCCGGCACGTCGCGTCTAGCACCTGCTCGAGACGTTCCTTCAAGTAGAGGCGCGTCTGCGGCGTCATCGTGCGAACGGTCCCCTCCATGCGGCAATCCGAGGCGATGACGTTGAACGTCGTTCCGGCATGGAACGATCCGATCGAAATGACGTGCGGCAAAATCGGATCGCTATTGCGGCTGACGATCGATTGCGCGTTCACGACGAAGTGGGCGCCGATCGTTACCGCGTCGACCGCCTGATGCGGCAGCCCGCCGTGGCCGCCCTTGCCGACGATGCGCGCCGAGAACTCGTCGGACGCCGCCATGATCGGGCCCGCCGCGGTATGGACCGTGCAAGCCGGGAACTGCGACCATAAATGGATGCCGTAAATTTCGTCGACGCCGTCGAGCGCGCCGTCTCGAATCATCGCCTGCGCGCCGCCCGGGGGAATTTCTTCGGCAGGCTGGAACAGCAGCCGAACCGAACCGGTCCAGGCGTCGACCGTCTCCGCCAGCCGCTCCGCGGCGCCGAGCAGCGCGGACGTATGCCCGTCGTGGCCGCAGGCGTGCATGACGCCCGGCACGGTCGAAGCGTACTCCGTCCGCTTCTGATCTTGGATCGGAAGCGCGTCCATATCGGCGCGCAGCGCGATGCGCTTGCCGGGCCCTCGGCCGCCTTCCAGATCGGCTACGACGCCGTGGCCGCCGACGCCGGTCCGCACGCTCCATCCCATCCGCCGCAGCTCGCCCGCGACGAACGCTGCGGTTTCCTTTTCCTCATAAGATACTTCCGGGTGTCGGTGCAGATGGCGCCTCCACGCGATGACCTTGTCCATTGTTTCTTTGCGCGTACCGTTCATGCTCGTCCGTCTCCTTCCGGGATTCCGATTCCACATTAGTTCTTATATTAACAGAATTGTGCTTTTCGTCGTTTAAATAAGGTTGCGTTCCATGGTTTATTCATAATATCATGAGGTTGTCGCTTTCCGCGACCTTGATGCGTATTAGGTAACAGGAGGAATGCAAGTTGATTATCGACGACAGCGGGTTGAAAGGCCTTCAAGCGGAGCTCGCCGATCTGGACCAATCGTCCGAGAAGCTCGGCTTCGTCCGTTGGCAATGGGAATATTACCGCGCCACGTACGATCTGAAGATCGAAGACCAACCGAACCGGGAAGACTACTACTTACGTATTAACACGAGAGCGGTCGAAGGCAAGCTGGAAAATCCGTCCGCCGTGCTCGCCGTGGAGGACGTCTATCTCGGACGCGCTTCGTTCCCTCACGGTCTCGATTACGAATCCCCGATTCCGGACGCGATTCTGAAGAACGCAAAGCAGAAGCTGGCCGCGTTGAAGCAGCTTCTCGCCTAACGGGAGCGACGGATGGAGCGCAGAGGAACGCCTGACTTCTTCTTGCTGCTGATGACCGTCCTTCTCGTCGGCTTCGGGATCGTCATGGTGTTCAGCGCCAGCGGACCCGAAGCCGCGACGCAATACGGAGACGCCCTCTGGTATACGAAGAAGCAGATCATGGCGGCGGGCCTCGGCGCGATTCTGATGCTCGCGTTCATGAACATTCCGTACTTGAAGTGGAAGCGGTTATACTTCCCCTTCTTCGTCGGCGTGTTAGGCCTGCTTCTATTCGTGCTGATGCAGCCTTCGGGGGACAAGCCTCGCAGCTGGATCGACCTCGGCGTCATGTCCATCCAGCCCGCGGAATTCGCGAAGCTGGCGATTATCGTATACCTTGCGACGATCATTACGCGCAAGGGCGAGAAATTCGAACGGTTCCGCAACGGACTGCTGCCGGTCGCTCTCATGGTCGGCATCGTCGGCGGCCTGATCATGCTTCAGCCCGACTTCGGCTCCACCGTCGTCTTTCTGTTCTGCAGCGCGATCGTCATCGTCGCGGGCGGCGCGAACATGAAACACCTGTTTCTCGGGTTGATCGCGCTGGCCGTCGCCGGAACGTTGTTTTTCGGCGGTCAGCTCCTGAGCCGCGGGGATGACGGAGCGGGGCGGGAGTATCAATTCAAACGGTTCGAATGTTATTTGGACCCTTGGCAGGATACGCAGAACTGGTGCTGGCAGCAGGTGCAGGCCGAGATGGCGTTCGGGCACGGCGGCGTCGCGGGCGCGGGCTTCGGGCAGAGCGTGCAGAAGCTGTTCTACTTGCCCGAGGCGCAGAACGACTTCATCTTCGCCATTATCGGCGAAGAGCTCGGGTTTCTGGGCGTGACCTTGTTTTTATTGTTATACTTAGCCTTCCTATGGCGGGGCATCATCGTTTCGCTGCGCTGCTCCGACCCGTTCGGCACCTTGATCGGCATCGGCATCGTCGGCATGTTCGGCATTCAGGCGTTCATCAACATCGGAGGCGTCACGCGCACCATTCCGATGACCGGGATCACGCTGCCGTTCATCTCGGCCGGGGGCTCCTCTCTGCTCGTCAGCTTGATGAGCATGGGCTTGCTCCTGAGCATCTCCCGAGATACCGGCCAGGTCCGCGACAAGTCGACTTCGTCCAAGCCCGGGGCAAGCCGCAAGCCGATGAAGAAAGCGTCGACACGCGTGCCGGAGCACGTTCCGATGATTCGATAAAAACTCCATCGAACGAAGAGAAAAGCTGCCGGGTCGGCAGCTTTTCTCGTTGTCTTCGTATTCGGCCGTGCATCGGCTCCGGCGATTTATCGCACCCGCAAGGGCGGCGGCGCTTCTTCCGGTTCTTCGTCGGGCAATTGGACGCCCTCCACCTTCACGTTCACTTCGACGACCGTAAGGCCCGTCATCGTCTGCACGGCTTCCCGTACGCGCTCTTGGAGCTGCCAGCATACATCGTGTATGGCGACGCCGTAATGCACGATCACCCTCAGGTCGACCGCCGCTTCCCGTTCGCCGACTTCCACGGATACGCCTCTCTGGGCGTTCTTCCCGGACAATCGCTTCGCCCATCCTTCCGAAATGCCGCCGGACATCGCCGCAATGCCCGGCGTATCGAGCGCGGCCAACCCCGCCACCGTGGCGACGACGTCGTCCGAAATCCGAATGATCCCGTTACCGTCCGTCATGGCAACCCCACCTCTTCCCGTTAGCTGTATTTCCATTGTAAAGGGTTTCCGGGCGGCCTGCAACCGACCTTTACGGAAACAAAAAACGGCCCCTGTCCGGGACCGATTCGTTACGAGCTCGCGTTTTGGTTAATGGCCAACGCCTCGTACAGCTGCGCCAAATTGCGTTCCAGCTTCGCGAGCAGCTGCTTGCCGTCCGATTCTTCCAGAAGCCCGGCGCGCACAGCGAAATCGATCTCTCTCGAGAGGCCGTACATCTGCGTGTCCAACACTTCCTCGTACAACGGGCACTTGCGCGTCGCCAAGTTTTCCATCTGTACCTGAATGAGCGTCTCTATCTTATTCGCATCCTCTTGCAGCAACTGCATCGCCTTGTGCGAGAGTTCGAGCAATAAATCCGAAGATGACATGGCCTGATTTCCCCCTACCGGCACCGATGATACTCTAATATTAATTGAAAACGGCGGGACATACAAGTTGGGAAGAGGTGCTAACGTTCGATAAGGCGAAAACGACCGCCTGCCGGGAACGGCCTGCGGTCGTCGATTTCGTTCGTCGATTTCTTATCTTACGCCTTAATGTTGAGGCCGTGCTTGGCGAATACTTCGATCATCGCCTTCTTCGCGTCCTCTTCGTCGGGACCGTGCACGTGCAGCTCGTAGTCGTTGTCCGACACCAAAGTCGTGAACAATCCGAGGATGCTCTTCACGTCTATGTACTTGTTATCGAATTGCAGAACGATGGACGATTTAAACTTTCCAGCGGTTTGTGCGATGTCTACGATTGCAGCGTTCTTGTTATTCGTCAACGTCGTCGCCTCCCATAATGTGACAGCTTTCCTTTATCATACTGCCGCCCTGCGCAGGAATCAAGAGGCTTTATTTCAAATGCTCCGGATTAAGGCCTTCCAGCTCCGGCACCACGAAACGACCGTCCTTGCGGATCAACCGATCGTCGAACCAAATTTCGCCGCCGCCGTACTCGGGTCGCTGAATGAGCACCAGATCCCAGTGAATCGAAGAGCGATTGCCGTTGTCGGCTTCCTCGTACGCTTGGCCCGGCGTGAAGTGGAGGCTGCCGTCGATCTTCTCGTCGAACAGCGTATCCTTCATCGGATGCAGGATGTACGGGTTGAAGCCGATGCTGAATTCCCCGATATGCCGCGCGCCTTCGTCGTTGTCGAGAATTTCGTTCAGCTTCTTCGTGTCGTTGCTTGTCGCTTCGACGATCCTGCCGTTCTCGAAGCGGAAGAAGATGTTTTCGAACGTAATGCCCGAATAGACGCTCGGCGTATTGTATTGAATCGTGCCGTTGACCGAATCGCGTACCGGCGCCGTGTACAGCTCGCCGTCCGGCAAGTTTTTGTCGCCGACGCACTTCACGTTCGGGATGCCCTTGATGGAGAACGTCAGGTCGGTGCCCGGCGAGACGATGCGCACTTTATCCGTCTTACTCATGAGCTCGGACAACGGATCCATCGCCTTCGACATCTTCTCGTAGTCGAGCGTGCAGACGTCGAAGTAGAAATCTTCGAACGCATCCGTGTTCATGCCCGCCTGCTGCGCCATCGCCGGACTCGGGTACCGCATGACGACCCAGCGCGTCTTCCGGACCCGCTGATCGAGATGCACCGGCTTATAATATGTCTTCTCGTATAAACCTAATTGTCCGTCCGGAAGGCCGGACAGCTCGCTCGCGTTCTCGCCGGAACGAATGGCGATATATACGTCCATGTCTTTCATGCGCGCCAAATCGAGCTCCGCCCAATGCTCCAGATTTTCCTTCGTCATCGACTTCAGCATCGTCCGCTGCACCGCGCGATCCGTCAATTGCACGTACGGATGGCCGCCGGCCGCGTGCACCTCGTCGATCACGCTCTTCAGAAGCTCGCGCTCCGGGCCGATCATCTCGATCAATACCCGCTCGCCCTTTTGCACCCGAGTGGAGTAGTTCACGATCGTCTTCGCAAGTTTTAAAATTCTAGGGTCTTTCAAGAGAGGTTCCTCCTTCGGCAGTCGCAAGGCCCGGGGGCCCATACGGTTTCATTGTAGCATAGCCGTTTTCCCCCTTACAAACCGGAAAGGGAAGCCCCTGAAGCGGACCTCCCCGTCACCCGATGCGGTATTGATTTTTCCCGTTGTGCTTGGCGGAATAAAGCGCCATGTCGGCTTTATAGAACAGCGTCTCGACGCTCACCTTCTCGTCCGTGCGGCTCCACTCCGCGATGCCGCACGAGACGGTGACCGACGGGTCGGTCTCGAGCTCGACGCGGCTGCGGATGCGCTCCGCCACTCTCTCCGTCTGCTCGAGCGTCAGCTGCGGCAAGTAGATGGCGAGCTCTTCGCCGCCCCATCGCGCCGCGATGTCGGTATCCCGGATGCAAGAGCGGACGATCGCGCTCACTTGCCGCAGGATCTGGTCGCCGATCTGATGGCCGAACGTGTCGTTCACCTGCTTGAAGTCGTCGATGTCGACGACGATCAGCGAACCCCGCGCGTCCTTCTGCTGCATCGAGTGCACTTGCTCGTCCAAATAACGGCGCGCGTACAGACCCGTCAGGTTGTCGGTGATTACCATCCGGTTCAGCTCGGCGTGCAGCTGCGCCTTCATGATCGCGAGTCCGATATGCCCTGCCAACAGCAGCAGCAGCTTATAATTTTCATACGTGAAATAATTCGGTTCCGCATGCGTCACGAGCACCGCCCCGACGACTTCCTCGTTCACGAGGATCGGGGAGGCGATGAGCGAGCGCGACCCCGTCGACTTCATCAGCTTCGACTCGATGCGCGCGTTGTGCGAATAATCGGACACGATGACCGGCTCCTTCGTGCGATGCAGCAAGCCGACGAAGCCGTAATCGATCTCGAACGTGTCGCTGAGCATCTCGCTCAGGTTCGTCGCCTGCACGACGAAGGTGCCCTCCTTGCGGTCGTGCTCCAGAATGCACGCGAAGTCGGCATGGAAGACGTCGATCAGTTCCTTGCAAGCGTATTGGAAGATGTCCGACACCCTAAGACTCTGATTGAGGCGCTTCGTGATTTCGTTAATGAGGCGCAGCTCCGTCACGAGCAGATTCGACTGCTCGTACAGCTTGGCGTTCTCGAACGCCGCGCCCGCCGTCTCTCCGATGCCGACCAACAAGTCGACGTCCCGCCGGTCGAGCGGCTTCGAGTCCGCCCTCACCTCCAGCACGCCGTAGACGCCTTGCTTCCCGACGAGCGGCACCGCCGCCGCGAACGTCGGGATTCCGCTCTCGTCCGCATCGCCGGCCGGGTAGCCGAGCACGGGCTTGCCCCCCATGAACGCCCGCGTGCACAGATCGTTCCCGTCATGCCGGAAGACGAGCGGCAGTATCGGAATATCGGAAGGCGTCGTGTCTTGAGACATATACACTTGAGAGACGGCGAACGGGAAATGCCCTTGGAGCGACGATACGATATGCTTTAATACGCCGTCCGTCGTCTGCTGCAGAAACAACGTGCGGCTTAAATCGAACATGGATCGATAGAAACTCTCGCTTCCTCCCATCCGCCTTGCCTCCTCGCCTTGCCGATACGGGCTTTCGCAGTCTTTATCTTTATCTTTCAATATTCTACTATATTTTCGCGACAGGTTATATAGAACGGGCTCCGGAAACCGTTTTTTCGCCCGACCTGTATTACCCTTGACAGCATCGATTCTATTCACGTAGAATATATAGTCGAGTACGTAAATCGGACCCCTTCGCGGTACCCTTTCCTGAACGCCTTACCGAGCCAGCGGCTGAACTCGCTCGATAAGCGCATTTCGCGCGCGCGTGCAGGCGCTAAGTGCCGGAACGATTGCGGAAGCCTATATGAACAATCGAGATTTTTAACAACAATAATTTTCCAAGACAAAGGAGCAACACGAACTATGGCACGTTATACAGGCCCCAAGTTTAAATTGAGCCGCCGCCTCGGCATTTCCCTTAGCGGAACAGGCAAAGAATTGAAGCGTCCGTTCCCTCCGGGACAACACGGTCCGGGACAACGCAAGAAAGTCAGCGGCTACGGCGTGCAATTGATGGAGAAGCAGAAGCTTCGCCACATGTACGGCTTGAACGAGAAGCAATTCGCGAACTTGTTCGAGAAAGCTTCCAAGATGGCGGGCATCACAGGCGAAAACTTCATGGTTCTTCTTGAGAGCCGGTTGGACAACCTCGTGTACCGTCTTGGCTTCGCGAACTCCCGCGCGGGCGCTCGCCAGCTCGTCTCCCACGGTCACGTCACGGTGAACGGCAAGAAAGTCGACGTTGCTTCCTACCTCGTGCAGACGGGCGACGTGATCGGCCTTCGCGAGAGAAGCCGCGGCCTCTCTTCCGTGAAGGAAGCGATCGCGAACCGCAACTTCTTGCCGAACTACCTCGAGTACAACGATGCGGCCGTCGAAGGCAAATTCGCTCGCATTCCGGAGCGCTCCGAGCTTCCGCAAGAAATCGACGAGAAGCAAATCGTCGAGTTCTACTCCCGTTAATTTTCGAAAACCGGCCCCGCCGTCGCGGGCGCCGGTTTTTTTCTGCGCTCGCCCCCCTCTCCCCCGCCGCATCCGTCCTCGTCGACCTTGTCGCTCCTTACCCCAAAGTTTGAAAATGCCCTGTCGTCCTAGGTCCGTTCGCTCCTTTCAACCTCGCGATCCTATGGTATTTTAGAAGCGCCCGATCGACATGCCGGATGCGAACGGTGACCAATCTTGCCGTACTATGTTATAATGTGGGTGGAATTTGGGGAGGTACAGTACATATGTCCGATACGAACGAGAAGTTTCCGGCGGCCGAACCAGCCGAGCCGGCGACGCCGAAGAAGAAGCGCAAGCGAATGCCCGTGGCGGCGAGAGTCACCCTCTCCGTCGTCAAGTGGACGTTCCTGCTCGGCGTCGTAGGCGCCGTCACCGCCGGAGCCGCCGTTACCGGCTACGTCTCCGCCCTCGTGCGCGACGACGAGGTCCGCAGCCGCGAGACGATCCTCGAAGAAATGCAGCACAACTCCGAAACCGGATTCGTCTATTTCCGCGACGGAACGATCATCGGCCAGCTCCGGACCGAGGAAGACCGCCGATTGATCGAATACGAGGACATCCCTCAGATCGTGGAAGACGCCGTGCTCGCGACCGAGGACGAGGATTTCTATAACCATATCGGCGTCGACTTCATGAGCCTCGCCCGAGCGGTGAAGGAGAAGGTGCTCAACGAAGAAGTGCAGACCGGCGGCAGCACGATCACGCAGCAGGTCGCGCGCCGCGTGTTCCTGAACTTGGACCGTACCGACAGCCGGAAGTTCAAAGAGATTTTCCTTGCGCTGCGGCTCGAACGATTCATGACGAAGGAAGACATCTTGGCCGCCTATTTGAACAAAATTCCGTTCGGCAACGGAGCGTCCGGATACCAGGTGTACGGAATTAAGGCGGCCGCCACCGGCATTTTCGATAAAGACCTCGACGACCTGAACATCGCTCAAGCCGCTTACTTGGCCGGTCTGCCGCAATCGCCCTCGACGTATTCCGCGTTCACCGGGAAGGGCGAATTCGACGAGGAGGGCTTTAAGGAAGCGAGAGAACGCCAAGAGCTCGTGCTGTATCATATGAAGCGGACCGGCAAAATCACGGACGCGCAGTACGAAGAGGCGCTCGCGTTCGACATTAAAGCCAGCCTCGCGAAGCCGAAGAAGAAAGCTTATGCCACATACCCGTATTTGATGCTCGAAGCCGAGCGTCAAGCCGCCGAGACGCTGCTTCGCCAGAGCAATCCGGAGCTCGGTCCGGCAGACATGCGCAAGCCCGAATATCAGGAAGCGCTGAAGGACGCACGGGAGATGCTGCTGCGCGGCGGGTATAAAATCTATACCACAATCGACAAGACCGTATACGAAGCGATGCACCGCGTCTCGGAAAATCCGGAGTTGTTCACCAAGGACCACGAGAAAAAAGGCGTCGAGCAAGTCGGGGGCATTCTGCTCGACAACGACACCGGCGCCATTCTCGGCATGATCGAAGGACGCGACTTCTACTTGGAGCAGCTGAACCACGCGACGCAGATGCAGCGCCAGCCGGGCTCCGCGATGAAGCCGATCGCCGCTTACTTGCCGGCGATCGAGTCGGGAACCATTCAACCGGCTTCCATTATCGACGACGTGCCGCTCATTTTGCCGGACGGCCAGAAGGGCGTACATATCCCGAGAAACCATGACGGCCGTTACCACGGTCTGCTGACCGCCCGGGAAGCGCTGAATCAATCGTGGAACATTCCCGCGATCAAGCTGTTCCTCTACGACGTCACGATCGATAAGGCGTGGGAGTTCGCGAAGAAGCTCGGCATCACCTCGCTGACCGAGAGCGACTACCATGCAAGCACGGGCGTCATCGGCGGCTTGCAGTACGGCGTGTCGGTCGAGGAGCTGACGAACGCCTACTCGACGATCGCCAATAAGGGGCTGTACGCCGACGCGTACTTCGTCGAGAAGATCACCGACTCGGCCGATAACGTCGTCTACGAACATGAAACGAAACCGGAGCGCGTGTTCTCCGAGCAAACCGCTTATCTAATGACGGATATGATGCGAACGGTCATCACGAACGGGACGGCGTCGAGAGTCAAGAGCCGGTTCGAACACGAGGACAAAGTGCCGATCGTCGGGAAGACGGGCACGACGTCGGACAACTACGACCTCTGGTTCGTAGGGTACTCTCCCGACGTCACGCTCGGCATCTGGATCGGGTATGACCAGCCTTCCCCGCTGACGGAAGCGAATCGAGCGAAATACGTGTGGGCGGACGTCATGAACGAGCTGGTCGCTTCGAAGTCGGACCTGTTCCAGACCGAGGCGTTCGAGAAGCCCGAAGGCATCGTCTCGAAGACGGTGTCCCGCGTCTCGGGCTTGCTCCCGAGCGAGCTTGTGACGCAGGAGAAGTTGACCGTGACCGACATCTTCAACCGGGAGCATATCCCGACGAAGCAAGACGACGTGCTGGGCCTCGCCGACGTCGTGCTCGTGGACGGGAAGGCGTATACGCCGCAGCCCGGAACGCCGGCCGACATGGTCAAGAAGATGCGCGTCGTGCGCCGCGAGGAGCCGATCGGCGATCTGCTCAAGCGGGTCGAAGAAGCGCTCGCGAAGCTGCCGGAGAAGAGCCGAAGGCCGATCGAATCGTATCGTCCGACGGATGGCTACGGCGACGCGCCGAGCGAGGTCGATCCTCGTTCGGAGAACGGATTGCCGCCGGCGGCGCCTCCTTGGGTGAAGCTGACGAAGACGGACAAGGGCGCGCAGGTGCAATTCGGCGCCAGCTATAACGGCGACGTCGCCGGATACCGCGTCTTCCGTTCCGTCGACGGCGGCCCGTTCCAGCCGCTTCCGGAGAAGACGATTCGCACCGGAGAGGCGTTAAGCTTCGTCGATCAGACGAGCGCGGACCGCATCTACGGATACTACATCGTCTCCGTCGACATCGCCGGGCACGTCTCCGAGCCGAGCGAGGTCGTCTACACGGGCGATCCGTTCCCGCTGTCGCTCGGGGAAGGCGAAGGCGAACCGCTCGAGCCGCTCCCCGGCGACGAGGCGGCCGAAGCGCCGAAGGCGCCGGGCAAGCCGGTCGCGAAGGCGCGGGACTTGGGCGTTCGTCTCGAGTGGACGCCGGGCGCCGAGGCGGATCAGGTCGACGAGTATCGCATCTACTACGCGCCTGAGGAAGGCGGACCCTATAACCAGATCGGCGTCTCCGGCAGCGCGGAATTCGAGTTCCTGTCGTTGACGACCGCCGGGTGGTACCGGGTGACGGCCGCGAACTCGGCCGGGGAGTCCCCGCCTTCCCCCGCGGTACAATTCAAACCGTAACCTAACGAATAAGAGGCTGCAGGAAGCGCCAACGCGCATCCTGCAGCCTCTTGTTCTTCATCATCAACGAACGATTCGTTACATGACGCCGAGCATCCGTTCCACGATCGCCGCCGACCGCTCCGCCGCCAGCTTCGTGAACTCGGGGAAATTCACGTGGGCCGAACCGTCCGCCTTGTCCGACATCGAACGAAGCACGACGAACGGCGTGCCGTTCATTCGGCATACTTGCGCGACCGCCGCCCCCTCCATCTCGACGCAAGCGCCTTGAAGCTCGCGATGCAGCCCCGCGACGATGTCTCGGTTCGCGACGAATTGGTCCCCGGACAGAATGCGTCCCGTACGCGTCAGACCGGGATATAAGCTCTCTCCCGCCGCTACCGCCGCTTCGACGAGCGTCGGGTCCGCCGGAAACACCGACTCCCCTGCGTACGGGATAACGCCCTTCTCGAAGCCGAGCGGCGTCACGTCCATATCATGCTGCAGCAAGTCGGTGGACACGACGATGTCGCCGATGTTCAGCTCCGGATGGACCGCGCCGGCCACTCCCGTAAACACGATGGCTTCGACGCCGAAGCCGTCGATCAAAAGCTGCGTGCAGACGGCGGCATTGACCTTGCCGACCCCGCACTTGCACACGATGACGCGCTTGCCGTTCCATTCGCCTTCCCGGAAGCGGATACCCGCCTTTACCGTCTCGACGTTCCCTTCCATCCGGAGCAAGAAGCGTTCCACCTCTTCGTCCATCGCGCCGATAATGCCTAATGTCTTATAATCCACTTGTATACGTCCTCCTGGGCAAAAAAATAGGGCTCATTAGACATGAGCCACAGATTTACGCATAATCGTCTCGTGAGGCAAGACGACGACCGGGTTGGATACCGGCTCTTTCTTCATCAGCTTCGTCAACAACCGCATCGATACGGCGCCGATGTCGTACATCGGCTGCGCCACCGTAGACAGCTGAGGACGCACCATCGAAGCCATCCGGACGTTGTCGACGGAGACCACCGCCAAATCCTCCGGTACGCGGAGACCCGCGTCTTGAATCGCGTGAATGGCGCCGATCGCCATCTCGTCGGTCGCCGCGAAGATCGCCGTCGGCCGATCCGGCAGCTGGAGGAAATACTCCATCGTGTCGAGGCCCGCTTCATAGCGATAGTTGCCGACGCGAACATGCGATTCCCGGAACGGGATGCCCGCTTCTTCGATCGCGCGCTTATACCCTTGGTAACGCGCGAATCCGTTCGACGGATCCTGCAGGCTGCCGCTGATCATGCCGATATTGCGGTGCCCGTGGTCGATCAATACCTTCACGGCGTCATAAGCGGCCGCTTCGTGATCGATATCCACGGACGGAATCACGCGGTTCGCGTCGGTCGTCGCGCACAATACGATCGGTACCGACGTCCGGAACGCTTCGATATGCTCGTCCGTCACGACGCCGCCCATGAACAGCAGCCCGTCGACCTGCTTCTCCAACAACGTGTTGATCACGCGAATTTCCTTGTCCTTCTTCTTGTCGGAGTTGCAGAGAATCATATTGTAGTGATACATGTTCGCGATATCTTCGATGCCGCGTACGACCTCGGAGTACATCGTGTTCGAAATATCGGGAATCACGACGCCGACCGTCGTCGTCTTCTTGCTGGCCAATCCGCGGGCGACCGCATTCGGCCGGTACCCCAGTCTTTCGATCGCTTCGAACACTTTCTTCCGGGTTTGCGGCTTCACGTTCGGGTTGTTGTTCACAACGCGCGAGACCGTCGCCATCGACACCCCGGCTTCCCGAGCCACGTCGTAAATTGTCACTGTCACGAGCATTCTCTCCAATAATGAATATTTGTAGATATGAACAGCGGGTAGTAGACTATTCCTCGGTAACACGGAAATTCGAGATCCATTCATCCATTGAAGGATATAATAAAATATGATACGACAATTTTTTACTTTACGCAACGATAGCGGCCGAAAGGGCCCGGAAAACAAAAAAACCTCCGAAGAGGTTTGGGGGAAATCGACGGAAAACGACCTACGTGGGGATGCTGGCCTTCGCGATTTGCGAAAGGCGATCTCGGATTTCCTCCGACCACGGTTCGTCGCCGAGCGATTGCGCCAGAAGCATCAAGTCCAACAGCTGATTGACGCGTTCCTTCACGATCTGTTCCACCGGAACGTTCGCTCGTTCTTTCTTTGTCGCTTCATGAAGCAGGAACGCCAGTTCGTTGGACTCGTTAAAGCGAATATGTTGTTTCACGGGATTTCGGCCGAGTTGTCGAATCAACGAACTCAGCTCCTGTTTTACGTCCTGCAGCACCTCGCTGCGTTCGCAGCCGTTGCAAGAGTAAATCGGAACGTTCTCGATGTTCACTTTGTTCGAGAAGATGACCGTGCGCAGCCGAATGGACATCGTCTGTCCGCAGACGCAATATTTCTCCAATCCGAGCCCTCCTAAGAGCCATGGCAAACTTGCTCGCGCTTTCGTGCCTCTTTACGTATTCGAGGAACGTCGCGCAACTCCTTCCGCTTCGCTCTTAGAAGTTCTTGGAATCGTCGTCCCGCGTCGGATTATCTTGGCGCCAACGCGTCGCAGAACGCCTTGGCGTACGGCGGAAGATCCGGCGGACGGCGGCTCGAGACGATGTGTCCGTCGACGACGACGGCCTCGTCGTGCCAGATCGCTCCCGCGTTCTCCATATCGTCGCGGATGCCCGGCGTCGAGGTGACGTTCCGGCCGCGCAAAATTTTCGCGGAGACGAGCACCCAGCCCGCATGGCAGATTTGGCCGATCGGCCGTCTCAGCTCGTCCATCCGGCGCACCATCGCGAGCACCTCCGGATAGCGCCGCAGCTTATCGGGCGCCCAGCCGCCGGGCACCAACAGCCCGTCGAACTCGTCGATGTTCACGTCGCCGAACGCAACGTCGGACGTCGCGGGCACGCCGTATTTCCCGGTGTAGGCGAAGCCCTTCTTCGCGCCGGCCACGACGACCTCCGCTCCTTCCTCCCGAACGCGATAGATCGGGTACCACAACTCCAAATCCTCGAATTCTTCGTCTACGAGGCTAAGCACCTTTTTCCCGGATAACCGCATGCTCCTTCTTCCTTCCTGTTTCGAAAATGATCTCGCGCTTACGTCGCGCAGCCGCACCCCATGCCGATCCGCTCGAGCGCCTCGCGGATGTCCCGGCTCGTCTTGAGCTTCGACAGCTCGCCCCAGTGCGCCGCGGAACGGGCGGCGGACGCCTTCAGCAGCTCGCTCTTGAGCGGCAGCATCAAACCCGACGCCATGCTCAGCTCTCTTACGCCTAATCCGAGCCAAATCGGCAGCGCGAGCGGATCGCCCGCCATCTCGCCGCAGACGCTGACGCCGATGCCCGCGTGCTGCGCCGCGGCGACCGTCGTCTGAATCATCCGGATGACGGCCGGGTGGAACGGGTCGTACAACGACGCGACATGCTCGTTCAGGCGGTCCGCCGCGAGAATGTATTGCGTCAGATCGTTCGTGCCGATGCTGAAGAAGTCGACCTCGGAAGCGAGCAGATCGGCCACGATCGCGGCGGCCGGCACCTCGACCATCATACCCACGCGCATATGTTCGTCGTATGGCTGCCGCTCCGCGCGCAGCTCGGCCTTCGCTTCGTCGAAGATGCGCTTGGCCGCGCGGAATTGTTCGACCGACTGAATCATCGGGAACATGACGCGAACGGTGCCGCAGGCTCCCGCGCGAAGAATGGCGCGCAGCTGCGTCTTGAACGTGTGCGGCTGCGCCAGCGAAATCCGAATCGACCGGAAGCCCAGCACCGGGTTCTCTTCTTCCGGAACGTCCGCGTACTCGAGCTGCTTGTCGCCCCCGACGTCGAGCGTTCGGATCGTCAACGGCTTGCCTTCCAGCAAGGAAGCGGCTTGGCAATAAATCTCGTATTGCTCCTGCTCCGTCGGGTACGTCTCCCGGTCCATGTAGATGAATTCGGTCCGGAACAAGCCGACGCCCTCCGCGCCGCCCTCGAGCGCCGCCTCGAGATCGCGCAGCGACGCGATATTGGCGAACAGCGACATGCGAAGGCCGTCCGTCGTCACGGTCGGCAGCGTCGCGAGCGACTGCAAGCGTTCCAGCACGCGGACCTCGCTCTCGCGCAGCTCCGAATACCGTCGGATTTCCGCTTCCGGCGGATTGACCAGCACGATGCCCGCTTTGCCGTCGATCACGAGGACGTCGCCCGTCTGAATCGGCTCGGCCAGCTTGCCCTCCAGCCCGAGCACGAGCGGAATGTTGAGCGCCCGAGCCATGATCGCGGTATGGGACGTGCTGCCCCCCGCCAGCGTCACGATGCCGAGCACGTGATTCGGATTCAGATGCACGAGCTGGGACGGCGATACTTCCTTCGCGACGAGGATGAACGGCTTGTTGTCCGTCGGCAGCTTCACGTCCGGCGTGCCGATCAAGTGCTTCAGGAGACGATTGCCGACGTCCTTGATGTCGAGCGCGCGCTCCTTCATATATTGATCGTCGAGCAGATCGAACATGTTGACGAATTTGTCGATGACTTCTTTCACCGCCACCTCCGCCGCCTTATACTGGCGCTGGATGATGCCCTGGATCTCGTTCATGAAGACGGGATCGTCCAGTATGGCCAAGTGGGCGTCGAAAATGTTCGATTCCTGCTCGCCGATATACCCCGAGATTTCCTGTTTGATCGACGTGATTTCTTGCTTGGAGTGGCGAATGCCCTCGTACAGTCGTTCGAATTCGGCCGCGAGATCGGTGACGTCCTTTTTGTTTTCGGGAACGTCCCACTCCCAATGCGGCAGAACGAAAGCTTTGCCGATCGCGATGCCGGACGAGGCACCCGTGCCCTGTATGTTACGCGCGGTTGACATCGGACGGATCCTCCTTTAGCGTGACTGACATGACCGAAGCCTGGCCCTTGCGAACGGCCTTGAACGGAGCGTAGCTCCAAGACTTAACCCTTGCCGGATTCGTGACGACCATCGGCGTCGCGATCGACTTCGCGTGCTTGCGCAGCTTCGCCAGATCGAACGTGATCAGCAGCTGCCCCGGTTGCACCGTTTCGCCCTCGGTGACATGCGCTTCGAACGGCTCGTTCGGCACCTGCGACGAATCGATGCCGATATGCAGCAGCACTTCGAGTCCTTCCGGGGTAACGATGCCGATCGCGTGGGCCGTCGGGAACAGGGTGGAAATTTTCCCGGCCACCGGCGCGACGAGCTCCCCGCGTTCCGGCAGGAAGGCGGCCCCGTCGCCGACGATCTTCCCGCCGAACACCGGATCGGGCACGTCCTCGAGCGGGATCATGCGTCCCGCGACCGGCGAGCGGAACGGGACGACGCGCGGATCCTTGCGGATCGTCTTCATGATCTCCTCGCGGATGAGCTCGGAGAACGTGCCGAAGACGACCTGCACGTTCCCTCCGCCGAGGGTGATGACGCCCGCCGCGCCGAGATGGCGCAGCGCTCCGATGTCCATCTCCCGGTCGTTCGCGAGCGTCAAACGCAGTCTCGTGATGCACGCCTCGATGCGGACGACGTTCTCCTTGCCCCCGAGCGCCTGCAGGATGAGCGGGGCTCGGTACGGGATGTCCCCCGCCCAATCATCCAGCGCCGAGCCTTCTTCCCGGCCCGGAGTCGGAATCTGGAACCGGCGAATCGCCCAGCGGAATAACAAATAATAACAGACTCCATAGGCGAGACCGATCGGCAGCAGCATCCAACTGTTCGTCGCGAGGTGGTTGTTGAGCAGGAAGTCGATCGCCCCGGCGGAGAAGGCGAAGCCGTGATGAATGTCGAGCGCGTACGTGATCCACATCGACAAGCCGGATAGGATCGCGTGGATGACGAACAAATACGGCGCGACGAACAAGAACGCGAATTCGATCGGCTCCGTCACTCCGGTCAGGAACGAAGACAGCGCCGCGGTCAAGAACGTCGCCTTCACCTTGGGCTTCAAGTCTTCTCTCGCTTCATGAATGATCGCGAAAGCGATTGCAGGCAACGCGAACATCATCGTCGGGTACAAGCCTGCCATAAAGATGCCGGCGGTCGGGTCTCCGGCGAAGAAGCGCGGCAGATCGCCGTTCACGATGCTGCCGTCCCATCGCTCGTACGTGCCGGTCTGGAACCATACGACGTTGTTCAAGATGTAGTGCAAGCCCGACGGTACGAGCAGACGATGCATCATGCCGTAGAGGAACGCGCCGAAGCCGCCCATCCCGAGCAGCAAGCCGCTCAGCTCGCGAAGCCCCGTCTGGACGTATGGACCGATCTGTACGACCAGGACGGAAAACAGGAACGAAGCGAAGCACATGATCAGCAGCACGAATCTTGGCCCGCCGAAAAATTGAATGTATTCCGGAAACCGAATTTCTTTGAAGCGATGATATAACAACGCCGCCATGATGCCGATGACGATGCCGCTCGTAACGCCGAGCTCGAAGCCGGCCGGGATGAAAAATTGCGTCACCCGATCGTATACGAAGTAGCCGACCAACGCCGACATGCCGGCGATGCCGGCGCTCTCCGATAAGCCGAGGGCGACCCCGACGGCGAAAATGTAAGGCAAATATGTAAAGACGGTCATGCCGGCGTATCTGAACAGATCGCTTAACTGATCGAACCCGATCGCTTCCCAAGGGATCGCGCCGAGTCGGAGCAGAATCGCGGCCGCGGGCAAGGCGATCATCGGCATCATCAGCGATCGGCCGAATTGCTGCAATATCCCCATCCAATTCACGCTCGGTCCGTCCCCCTTTCGTCTATTCGTAATGGTAATGAACCGCTTGTCTTTTGTCAAAGAGAAAAACGGCGGACGTCACCGTCCGCCGTTCGTCTTGTTGCCGGTATTAGAAGTTGCGGTAAGGAGAGAAATTGCTTTGGTTTTGCATGATTTGGCTCGTCGGCGTGTTGACGTTGTACGTACCCTGCACGTTGTTCAGCGTGTTGACGCCTTGCGAGCGACCCGTCGCGTACGTGCTTGCGCGCAAGGAATCTTCCCGCAGGTAGTTGTCATGGTCCGGACGGTTGCCGACGTAATTTTGCGTATGGTAGCTGTTCGTCCCTTGGAAGCTCGACTGCGCGCTTGGCTGGAACGAAGACGTCGAGCCGAAGCTTTGGCCTTGGTTCGACGCATACGAGCTCGGGGACTGGCTGTCTTCACGGAAGCTGCGATCGTGGTTCGGCTGGTTCCCTACATAGCTGGACGTGTGATAATTTCCCGTCTGCATGCTCGGGGACTGGCTGTCTTCGCGGAAGCTGCGGTCGTGATTCGGCTGGTTCCCTACATAGCTAGACGTGTGATAGTTGCCCGTCTGCATGCTCGGCGACTGACTGTCCTCTCGGAAGCTGCGGTCATGGTTCGGCTGATTCCCCACGTAGCCGGACGTGTGGTAGTTCGAACCCCCGAATTGCGTCGACTGTTGCGGCTGATAGAACGACTGGACGGCGCCCGTCGGTTGGAACGCCTTTTGCAGGCCGCGGTACTGCGACTGCACTTGTTGGCCGAAACCTTGTTGCTGACCGAAAGATTGTTGCCCGAAGGAAGGTTGGAACGATTGATTGAACACGATCGAATTTCCTCCTTAGAGTAAAAGTGGTCCCCCGAGGGCGCGCCGAGACGACGCATCCTTGGAAGCCTCTAATATTGTGTCTAAGGAACGGCGAAATTATGAATACGCCGGAGCGATCATTTTCGATTCGGACGCAACACCGCGTCTTCCACTTTAATGCATCGATCCATGATAACGTTCATCCCGGCATCCGACGCGATGCGCGCCGCCTCCTCGCTAGCGATGCCGAGTTGCAGCCACAGCGTCTTCGCGCCGACCGCGGCCGCCTCCTCCGCGATCGGCGGCGTATGCTCCGCCCGACGGAAGACGTTGACGATGTCGATCGATTCCGGGATGTCCTTCAGCGACGCGTATCCTTTTTGGCCGAGCACGTCCTCCCCCTTCGGATTGACCGGGATAATCCGGTACCCGCGATGCATCATCGCCTCCGACACTTCGTACGCCGGGCGGTCGGGGTTGTTGGTCAACCCGACGACGGCGATCGCGCCCGCTTGCTCGAGAATCGTCTTGATTGCGTCCCTGCTCGGATGTTCGTACGCCATAGGTTCAGCCTCCTTCTTATTCCATGCGGATATCGGCGCCCAGCGCTTTCAGGTGTTCGAAAAATTGCGGATACGACTTCGCGACGTGATGCGCGTCCCGAATGACGAGACCTTCGCTCGACCGCAGACCGACCACGGACAACGCCATAATGACGCGGTGGTCGTAATGCGCGTCGATGACGACGCCGCCCTTCACGCCTTCCGGCTTGCCGTGCACGATAATCTCGTCGCGCTTCTCCTCGACGTTCGCGCCCGCTTTCCGCAGTTCCGTTAAGTAGTCTGTAATCCGGTCGCATTCTTTATAACGCAAGTTTTCCACGTTGTAGAACCTTGACGTGCCTTCGGCGAAGACGGACGCGGCCACGCATGCCAGAACGGCGTCCGTAAACTCGTCTCCGTCGAACTCCACCGCCCGCAGCTTGCCGTTGCCCTGCACCCGAACGATCCCGTTCTCATGCGTCAACGGCGTTCCCATCGCGCGGATGACGTCGACCGCCTTGCGTTCGCCTTGCTTGCTGTTCTCCAGCAGTCGATGCACCGTCACGTCCGATTGCGTGACCGCGGCCGCCGCGAGGATCGCCGCCGAGCCGGGGTAATCGCCTTGCACCGAATAATCGCCGACGCGGTACGCTTGATTCCCGGGCACGCGATAGAACATTAAGTCGTCGCTTGCTTCCACCTCGATGCCGGCGTCGCGCAGCACCTCCAGCGTCTGGCCGACGACGATCTTCGACTTCAAGTCGTGCAGCACGCGAATTTCGCTGTCTTCCTTCAGCAGCGGCGTTAGGAACAGCAGCGAGCTAAGGAACTGCGAAGAGACGCTGCCGGACACTTCGATCGCGCCGCCCTTCGGCTGCCCGCCGTACACCGTGATCGGGAGCTTGCCTTGGTTATGATCGATGCGGACGTTCATCGTCTGCAGCGCGGAGATCAAGTCGTCGTGCGGCCGCTTGCCGAGCGAATCGGGGTACGTGTTGACGAAAGTGACCTCCGGAAGCAACGCAGCTACCGACAACAGGAAGCGCAATACGGCGCCCGCGTTCCCGACGTTCAACTCCTTGACCGCTTTCGGATGCTTGCCGAAGCCGTGCACCGTCATCTCGACGTCCGTCTCGGTCAAACCGGCTCCTAGGTCCCTCAGGCAGCGTCGCAGCGCGTCGCTGTCCTCGCTGTGCGCGGGATATTTGATGCGGCTGACGCCGTCGGCGAGCGCGGCGACGAGCATATAGCGGGTGGTGTAGTTTTTGGAGGATAACGCTTGAAGCTCCCCTTGCAAACGGGCGGTAGGTTTAACGATGGCATCCATGTTGAAATTCTCCTCTCTTCTATAGAACGAACGAGCCGCGAACGCGAGTAGTTATGTATCTTATCCAGCCAGCCTGTCGCCGCTACGGCGCGAGCGCCGTTCCGGCGCCGGCCGCCGCGATCGATGCCGCGACGGTAAGGGCGATATAAGCCGCCGACCGCCGCCGGCTTCCCGCTCGCGACAAAGTCGCGGCTTCCACGGCGAACGTCGAATACGTCGTGAAGCCGCCGAGCAGGCCCGCGCCGACCCCCGCTGCCGCGACGGGATTCGCGATCCCGCCGCCGGCCATCCACCCGAGGAGGAACGAACCGGCGACGTTGACGGCCAGCGTCGCGTAGGGCAGACGGTGCGAAGCGCGGTTCCGGCGAAGGACGGCGGCCCGCAAGGCGGCGCCGACCGCCCCTCCGGCCGCGACGGCGAAGAGGACGAGGGCGCTCAAGACGCGCCTCCCGCCCGAAGGCCGGCGTTCGCGAGCAGCGGTCCGGCGCAAGCGGACGCCGCGGCATACGTCGCCGCGGCGACGTAACGGCCGTCCGCCAGCAGCGTCCATGCCTCCAAGCCGAAGGCGGACATCGTCGTGAATGCGCCGAGAAAGCCCGAGGCGGCGCCCTGGTACGCGGCGGAAGACTTGTCCTCCGCCGAGAAACGGGCGGACATCCACCCGAGCGCATAGGCGCCGATCAGATTCGCGGCCAAGGTCGCGTACGGGAATCCGCCGGCCGACGCCGGAGCCAGCCATACGCCGAGCCCCCAACGGGAGACGGCCCCCGCCGCTCCGCCCGCGGCAATCCATCCGTATCGCATGGCAGCACCTCCGAGTTGACTTTGAATCCAAGGCCGACGTAAGATGATGGCAGACTTCGCATCCTACATTGACAACCGAAAGGAGCGCAACGATGAGCGATATGCGCACGATCGAACCCGAACACTTAGCGCGCCGGCTCGACGCAGGCGAGACGGTATGCATTATCGACGTCCGCGAAGACGAGGAAGTGGCCGCAGGCATGATCCCGGGAGCCCGGCACATTCCGATGGGCACGATCCCGGATCGGCTCGCGGACATTCCCCGCGACGGCGAAGTCGTCCTCGTCTGCCGCAGCGGCGCCCGCAGCGGCCGCGTCTACGAGTATCTCACCGCCCAAGGGTATGCGAACCTGGTCAATATGAACGGCGGCATGATGGCTTGGGAGAGCCGCTGACCGTCACGCCCGGCGCGACAAGCCCGTCCGCTCGATAATGCTCTCCACCGTCTCCCTTACGTTGCTGCGCGACGTATCGACGACGAGGTGGGCGAAATCGTACGCGTTCTTCCGCTCCTCGAGGAGCCGATGAACGCGTTCTTCTTTATCTCCTGCGAGCAGCGGCCGATTCGCGTCGCCCCGAAGACGCGCCAGCAGCACGTCCGGCGGTGCGGTCAGGGCGACGACGAAGCCGCCCTCCAGCATCGTCTCTCGGTTCGCTGGACGGAGCACGGCGCCGCCGCCCGTCGAGACGACCTGCCGCGAACCCGCCAAGACGCTCCGCAGCACCGTCGCCTCCGCGTCGCGGAAATACGCTTCTCCTTCTTCCTCGAACAGCTGCGGGATCGATCGACCCTCCCGTTCGACCACGGCCGCGTCGGTGTCGACGAACCGCCAACCGAGACGTTCCGCGAGCGCCGACCCGACGGTCGATTTCCCCGTTCCCATAAAACCGATCATCACGATGTTACGGTTGCTTGCGTTCAATGGTCGTTCCCCGTCCCCATTTTTTTCACATCATACCATAGCGCGCGCGGACCGAACAGCCCGAAAAAAGAAGCCTCCCGCCCGCGTCTCGCGGTCGGAAGGCTCAGGGGGGCGCGGCTTACTGCATCCACTCGAAGTGGAACGTCCCTTCTTTGTCCACGCGCTCGAACGTGTGCGCGCCGAAGTAGTCGCGCTGCGCCTGCAGCAGGTTCGCCGGCAGCCGCTCCGTCCGGTACGAGTCGTAATACGCCAGCGCCGACGAGAACGACGGCGTCGGGATGCCGCGCTGCACGGCCGTCGCGACGACGTTCCGCCAAGCGTCCTGGTACTTCTCGACCGCATTCTTGAAGTAGTCGTCGAGCAGCAGGTTCTTCAGCTCCGGATCGCGGTTGTACGCGTCCGTAATGTTCTGCAGGAACTGCGCGCGGATGATGCAGCCGCCGCGGAAAATTTTCGCGATCTCGCCGTATTGGAGGTTCCAACCGTAATGCTCGGACGCCGCCCGCATCTGCGCGAAGCCTTGCGCATACGAGCAAATTTTGCTCGCGTACAGCGCGCGGCGCACCTGCTCGATGAACTCGGCTTTGTTGACTTCCGCGTGGCTCGCCACCGGACCGCTTAGGATCTTGCTCGCTTCGACGCGCTCTTGCTTCATCGAGGACAGGAAGCGCGCGAAGACGGATTCCGTAATGATCGAC
>NZ_JAPSKE010000015.1 GCF_031177825.1 Paenibacillus sp.
GTGTTACTCACCCGTCCGCCGCTAAGCTGTCCCCGAAGGAACAACTCCGCTCGACTTGCATGTATTAGGCACGCCGCCAGCGTTCGTCCTGAGCCAGGATCAAACTCTCCAAAAAGGGTAGTTCAACTGAACTCGTTCACTGCTGGTCTTACTTACGCGTATATCGCTCATGTTCGGTTTTCAAGGTGCAAGCTTTCTTGCTTGTCCGGACACGTTTTTCACGGCCGAGATATTATATTAATACAAATCTCATTGCAAGAGCAAGAACTAATTTCTACCAATCGGCTGTTTCTTTTTCTAAAGACAGCCGGATGACTAATATACCCTGTTTAATAAACATAATCAAGTGGAATTTCCTGCCATCCCAAAACATAAATCCACATTTCCATCCTCCCGTTCGGGTTAGAAAAAAAAGCCAAAGCTCCTTGCAGGGCAACGGGTTTCGCATTTCAACAATGCTCTCCCAATGCGAGTTAACAGCCCCCATGACTAGAAGTGTCACCATAATAGAGCCCCATCAATTTCTGTGCAGGGTGCGACAAACAGCTTGCCAAACGGCAATGTTTTGCATAGTTTTTGTTCTTCATGGCTTGTATTTGCACTGGCGCAAAGAAAAAAGCACCCTGTTACGGGTGCTTTGTGGTTTCTGGTCATGTTAGTAAATGTCGATTCTTGCGGCGGTTTCCCGCAATTATATCAAGCGCATGAGCTGTAGAGACAAGCCGTCTCGCTTCACTTAGTTAAGTACCTTTCCGTTTGAAAATATCTTCCTGCCACGCATGGAACCCATATATAACAATGCCAAGTGCAGATCCCTAACATGTTACAGTATGCACTATGTGTTTGGTAATCATTCCAGTTAAAGGTGATTGTATAATCTGTTGCCGTTTAAGGCGGTGTATTTTTCGTTTTCGAAAATACATCTTGTGGTCAAGATCAAATCATATCTTCCCCATACAGCAAAAAAAGCCTTATGAATCAAGGCTTTTCCCACTTAAAATCTATATGGACTCTAGGGGGATCGAACCCCTGACCTCGTCGCTGCCAGCGACGCGCTCTCCCAGCTGAGCTAAGAGCCCGAAACGACAAAATCAATAATATCACGCTCGGCGGGCTCTGTCAATGCAGGATTACGTCTTGTTCAGCAGCGTCGAAAGCTCCTTCATAAACATGTCGATGTCCTTGAACTGGCGGTACACGGAGGCGAAGCGGACGTAAGCGACCTCGTCCACCTTGTACAGCTGCCCCATCATCAACTCCCCGATGTCGCGGCTCTCGATCTCGGTGCTGGCCGTCTGGCGAAGCTCCCGCTCCACCTCGTCGACGATCTGCTCCAGCCGTTCGACCGATACAGGGCGCTTCTCGCACGCCCGGACGAGGCCTCGAAGCAGCTTCTCGCGGCTGAACTCTTCCCGGCTGCCGTCCTTCTTGACGATCATCAGCGGCGCTTCCTCCACCGTTTCGAACGTGGTGAAGCGGCGCGCGCATCGCTCGCATTCTCTGCGGCGGCGGATCGATTTGTTATCGTTCACGGGACGAGAGTCGAGCACCTTCGTTCCGTCATGATCGCAGTATGGACATCTCACAACCAAGTCGCTCCTTCCGCTTCAACCTATGAATCGATTTTACCATACAATCCCTGTTTTGAACTTTAGAGAAGCGCACATAATACTATCACCAACGACGAGGAGGTGAAACACATGGGTACAGGTTCTCAAAGCTCGAACGACTTGGTCGTCCCTCAAGCGAACCAAGCGCTGGAGCAACTGAAGTTCGAAGTAGCGCAGGAGCTGGGCATTCAAATCCCGAATGACGGCTACTACGGTCACATGGCTACTCGCGACACGGGTGCGATCGGTGGTCACATCACTCGCCGCCTGGTGCAAATCGCCGAGCAGCAACTTGCCGGCCAATTCAAGTAATCTTTCGCTTCATGAAACATCGGGAGGTTGCGCGGGATACCGCGCAGCCTTTCCGATGTTTTTATTTTGGGTTCGACGTCAGTTCCGGATACGTCTGCTCGTACTTTACATAATAATAATACACTCGATGGACGTAGTGTCTCGTCTCGCCGAACGGAATATCGTCGGCTCGATCCAACGTGCCGTCCCATCGTCCTTCGGACAGCCACCGCTCGACGTTGCCCGGTCCGGCGTTATACGCCGCCGCGACGCGCGCGATCGCGTCGCGCTTCGCTTCGCCGTTCGACGCGAACTGCTGCTGCAGCGACCGCACGTACCATGTCCCGTACCGGATATTCCGCTCCGCATCCTGCAGCCGTTCCGGTTCCGCGGGCTCGTCCCCTTCCTGCTTCGCGATCCATTCGGCCGTCGGCGGCATCAGCTGCATGAGTCCGATCGCGCCCTTGGGCGACGTCTTGGTCGGGCGGAAGTTGCTCTCCACGCGGATGATCGAAGCGATCAAGTACGGATCCACGCCGTACGTCTGCGATTGCTCCACGATCTGCGCTTCGTATTGAAGCGGATACATCCACTTCCCGAGCAGCGCCCGGTCGAAGTATAACACCAGCAAAATCAAAAGCAATAAAACCGCGTATAACCTCTTCCTGCGGTACCACGCCCGTTCGCTCGTTCCGACCATTACGTCGAACCCGTCTTCCCGGCGACGTACGCTTCGACCTGCCGCTCCGTCTCGGCGAGCGAGCCGCTGTTGTCGATCACGACGTCGGCTCGCTTCCGCTTCTCCTCGATCGGCATCTGGGCGTCGATGCGTCGTTCCGCGTCCTCCCGCGACATCCCGTCCCGCGCCATGAGGCGCTCGAGCTGCACTTCGCGCGGCACATACACGACGAGCACGTCTTCGAACGCGTAGAGCTTGTCCAACCCGGACTCGTACAACAACGGAATGTCGGCGACGACGAGCCGATCGGGCTCCTTCTCGTTCCATTCCGACATCTGCCTGGCCATCTCCGCGCGAATGCGCGGATGGGTGATCGCTTCGAGCTTCCGCCGCGCCGACTCGTCGCCGAACACGATCGAGCCGAGGCGCTTGCGATCCAGCGTTCCGTCCGGCGCGATCACGTCTTCGCCGAACGTCTCTCGGATGTCGAGAAGCGCCGGCCGCCCGGGGAGCACGACCTCGCGAGCGATCCGGTCCGCGTCCACGATGGCTGCGCCGCGCGCTTCCAGCATCCGGGATACCCTCGATTTGCCGCAGGCGATGCCGCCTGTAAGTCCGACGTTCAACCGAATTTCCCCTCTACATTAATTTCATGAATCCCATCACGATCAAGATGCAGCCCGGCAGCAGCGTCAGCTTGCCGATCCATCGCCAGCCGGAGAGCAGAAAGCCCAGCTTGACGCCGATCGCGATGCACGCGCCGCATGCGGCGCCGATCATCAGCGAGGTCGCCACCGGCGGAAACCCGATCAAGGCCGCGCCGACGCCCGCGCCGAGGCTGTCGAGCGACAGCGCGATGCCGAGCAGCACCGCCTCGGAAGCGGTGATCACGCCCGAACGGTCCATGTCCGCCATCGACGGCGTGCGCCAAATGCGAATAATGAGCCCGAGCTGACGAATTTCCCACTGCAGCAGCGTCTTTTCGGCTTCTGCCGGCTCGCCCGCACCGGCCGAAGCCAGTTGGTCGGCGTCGGACGCGGATTCCCGGCGCGACGTCAACAACATCTGCACGATCGCCCACACGCCGATCGCGATCAGGATGGCCGCCCCCGTCCAACGCGCCGCCCGTTCCGGCAGCCACTCCACGAACAAGCCGCCGACCGCCATCGACCCGAACAAGACGAACGCCGATAACAACGATACGATTCCTATGGAATACGCCGGAATGCGGATCTTCCGAATTCCGTACATCATGCCGGCGCTCAAGCCGTCCAAGCTGACGGCCAGCGCCAGCGCAAGCATCGACCCAAAGGCTACCACGTTCGATCCCTCCCGAAGGCATCCGCCTATGTTGGATACCTTCACTATATGGAGAGACGCCGTCAGGTGTGCTTCGGCCCCCGGCCCGGCTTCGCGCGGCTTCGCTTCTTCGGTTGGCACCGCGGACAAATATGCGTGCCGCGGCCGCCGACGACGAACTTCTCGATGACGCCGCCGCAGCCGGCCGGACACGGTTCGCCTTCCCGCCCGTAGGCGCGCAGGCTGAACTGATAAGCCCCTTGCTCGCCCTGGCCGTTCACGTACGACTTGACGGACGAGCCGCCCGCCTCGACCGACGCGGATAACGTCGCCACGATTGTATCGTGCAGCCGCGCGAGCTCCGCGCGGGAGAGCCCGTCGGCCGGCCGCTCGGGATGGATGCCGGCGGCGTGCAGCGCTTCGTCGACGTAGATGTTGCCGATGCCGACCACGACTTCTTGGTTCAGCAGCAGCGGCTTGATTTTCGTCTTCTTCGCGCCGAGCGCCGCCCGGAACGCGGACAGCGTGAACGTCTCGTCGAGCGGCTCGAGCCCGAGCTTCGACAACGGTCCTTCCCGCGTCTCCTCGCCCGGCTTGTACAAGTCCATCGTGCCGAACTGCCGAACGTCGCGGTATCGCAGCTCCGTGCCGTCCGTGAATCGGAAGATGACGTGCGTATGAAGCTCCGTTTCGTCCTTCGCGTCGTACAAGCCGTAGCGGCCTTCCATGCGCAGGTGGGAGAGGAGCAATACTTCGCCTAGATCGAATTTCAGAAATTTGCCTCGCCGTTCGACGCCGCGGATCGTCAGCCCTTCGAGCGCTCTCGCGAACGCCTCGGGCTCCGCCGGACGGCGAATAATGCGCGGCAGCCGAACGTCGACCGACTCGATCGTCTTGCCCGCCACGAGACGCTGCAGCGTTCTTCGGACGGTTTCTACCTCGGGTAATTCAGGCATCGCTCTATCACCTCAATACCCCGATTATACCGCATGAGAGGGCTGTTAGCCTCTATTTCGCCTCGTACCAATTGCTGCCTTCGCTGACCTCGACCTTAAGCGGCACGTCGAGCGCGAGCGCGTTCTCCATCGTCTCCCGCACCATGGCGCGCATCGTCTCGAGCTCCTCCGTCGGCACCTCGAACACCAATTCGTCATGCACCTGAAGCAGCATGCGGCTCTTCACGCCCGCTTCGCGCATCCGCTCGTCGAGCCGCACCATCGCCAGCTTGATGATGTCCGCGGCCGTGCCTTGGATCGGCGTATTCATCGCCGTCCGCTCGGCGAACGAGCGGATGTTGAAGTTCGAAGCGTGAATTTCCGGCAAATACCGGCGGCGATTCAGCAGCGTAGTAACGTACCCATCCTTGCGCGCCTGCTTCTTAATGTCGTCCATGAACCGCCTTACCCCGCTGAACACGTCCAAGTATTGCTCGATGAACTGCGCCGCGTCCTTGCGGTTGATCCCGAGGTTGTTGGACAAGCCGAAGTCGCTGATGCCGTAGACGATGCCGAAGTTGACGGCCTTCGCCTGTCGGCGCATATTCGCGTCGACCGCGTCCGCGCTCACGCCGAACACGTCCATCGCCGTCTTCGTATGGATGTCCATGTCGTTCCGGAACGCTTCCTTCATCCGCTCGTCGCCCGAGATGTGCGCGAGGACGCGCAGCTCGATCTGCGAGTAGTCGGCCGCGAGAATACGCCAGCCCGGCTCGGAGGGCACGAACATCTTGCGCAGCTTGCGGCCTTCCTCGGTGCGGATCGGGATGTTCTGCAGGTTCGGGAACTGGCTGCTGAGCCGACCCGTCGCCGCGATCGTCTGACGGTAATACGTATGAATTTTGCCGGTCGATCGCACTTCCTTCTGCAGCCCTTCCACGTACGTCGACTGCAGCTTCGAGAGCGTGCGATAGTGAAGCAGGTTGCTGACGATCTCGTGGTACGGCGCCAGCTTCTCCAGCACCTCCGCGTCCGTCGAGTAGCCTGTCTTCGTCTTCTTCACCGGCGGCAACCCCAATTTTTCGAAGAGGATTTCCCCGAGCTGCTTCGTCGAGTTCAGGTTGAACTCCGTGCCGGCCTGCTCGTATATCGTCGCGACCAGCTTGTCGAGCGCTTCGGTCAATTCGACGCCGTACCGCTTCAGCTCGTCAACGTCGACCTTGACCCCTTGCAGTTCCATGCGCGCGAGCACGAACGACAGCGGCAGCTCCAGCTCGTACATGAGCGGCTCCATCTCGTGTTCGGTCAGCTTCTTGCGCTGCCGCTCGGCGAGCTCCGCCACCGCCCGCGCCTTGCGGCCGAGATGCTCCGCGATTTTCTCCGGCTCGGGCAGCTTAAACTTCGCGCCCTTGCCGAACACGTCGTCGTCGGAAGGAACCGCGATGCCGTCCTTCCCCGCGATGTCGCTTAGGGCGTGGCTCGATTCCGTCGGATCGAGCAAATACGCCGCGAGAATCGTATCGAATGCGACGCCGCGCAGCTCGAGGCCTTGCCAGGCGAGCGCGAGCTCCGCCTTATGCGCGTCGTGGATCGTCTTGCGCGCGTTCGCGTCCGCGAGCCAGGAACGGAGCGGGGCCGCCGCCTCGTCATGGACGAGGAAGGAGATCGGCGCGAAATACGTCCGCTCCTCGTCGGCGTAGAGGGCGAGACCGAGCACTTCCGCGCCGTGCGGATTTTCGCCGATCGATTCGACATGCACGCCTCGAACGTCCGGAAGCGCCGCGACGAGGGCGTCGACGGTCGACGGGTCGACCGTCGTCACCTGAATGGCGGCCGCCTCGGACGCCGCGGCAGCGGCGTCGCCTCCGCCGATCGCGAGGCGCTCCAGCAGCGACTTGAACTCGAGCTTCTGGAACATCGTCCGCATGCCGTTCGCGTCGAAGCCCTCGAACGCCAGCTCGTCCCAGCCGGCGTCATACGGCACTTCGCGGAAGATCGTCGCGATGTCCTTGCTCATGCGGGCGCTGTCCGCATGCTCCTTAATCGTCTCCTTCATCTTGCCTTTGATCTCTTCGACGTGCTCCAGCACGCCTTCGACCGAGCCGAATTGATGAAGCAGCTTCAGCGCCGTCTTCTCGCCGACGCCGGGAACGCCGGGAATGTTATCGCTCGCGTCGCCCATAAGTCCCTTCAGGTCGATGATTTGCCGCGGCGTCAATTGATATTTTTCATGGATGTATGCCGGGTCGTACATCTCCGTCTCGCTGATGCCCTTGCGGGTCAGCGCGATGCGCACGCGATCGGAGGCGAGCTGCAGCATGTCCTTGTCGCCGGACACGACGATCGTCTCGATGCCTTCCTCGTCCGCGCGCTTCGTGAGCGTCCCGATGATGTCGTCCGCTTCGTAACCCTCGATTTCGAATTGCTTCACGTTCATAGCCTGCAGCAGTTCCTTCAGCAGCGGGAACTGCTCGGACAGCTCCGACGGCGTCTTCGAACGTCCGCCCTTGTAGTCGCCGTACTCCTCATGCCGGAACGTGCGCTTGCCCGCGTCGAACGCGACAAGCAGATGGGTCGGCTTCTCCTCTTCGATGATGCGCAGCAGCATCGTGGTGAAGCCGTACACCGCGTTCGTATGGAGACCGGCTCCGTTCGTCAGCGGCGGCAGCGCGTAGAACGCGCGGTTAATAATGCTGTTGCCGTCGATCAATAAACACTTGGCCACGGAAAACACCTCAATGTGTTCGAAACTAGCTTCATCATAGCATAGCGCGAAATGGGATGCATAATTTTAGAACAAGACGAAGGAGGGGATCGAATGGTGCCGGTGCGCAAGGAAGGCGCGCGGCGCGCGGCCGCCGTCGTATGCTTCGACCTGAGCGGGACGCTGGTGGCTTGGAACGCGGCGTACGAGGCCGCGCTGCGCGAGGCGATGGGAGAGTGGGTCGGACGATGGGGCGACGAAGGCGCGGCCGAAGCGTTGATCGAAGAGGCGTTGCTACATTATAAGAAGTCCAGAAGCCGGGGGAAGAGCAAAACCGCCGGCATTCGCGACGCGGTCGCCGTGCTGCAGACCGAATCTAGCGAGCGGACGGCGCGGCATATCGCGAAAGAAGCGCGGCGGCTGCAGCCGCGGAAGGCGGCGTTCGTCTCGGGCGCGGAGGAGACGCTGCGGCAGCTCTCCGGACGCTATCGGCTGGCCATCCTCACGAACCTGGACGCGGCGACCGCCAAGGAGCTGTGGCTGCGGCTGAAGCTGCACCGGTTCGTGCAGGAGACGGACGTCTTCGCCGCGCCGGCTGGCATGAAGAAGCCGGAACAGCGCCTGTTTCGCGCCGTCGCCGCGGCGCTCGGGACGCCGCCCCGGCACTGCGTCATGGTCGGCGATTCGTACCGCCGCGACGTCGTCGGCGCGATGCGGTCCGGCTGGCAGGCGGTATGGATCCGCTCGTCGAACGCGAGTCCGGCGTCGCCGCGGTCGGCGCTCGGCCGGCAGCTTCGCATCGCGCCGTCGATTACGGCGCTGCCGCGGCTGATCCGCCCGGCGGGACGGACGGATCCGACAGGCCCAAAGGATGCATAGCGGCGATCGCGGCGGAAGCGACGGCGTTGCCGTCCTTCGCCTTCGCCTGCCGCTTGCAATCCGCGGCCGTGCGCGAGATCGCGTCCGCCGACGCGCGCGACGGATCTTCCACGCGGACGAGGGCGATCGAGACGCTTAAAGCTTCGACGTCGCGCGTGCGGCCGTACCGGTCCTGCACCGTCGTCCCTTGCGGCTGACCGTCGTAGAATGCGTCGATTCCCAGCTGAAACCGCCGGATGATCTCCTCGGCGACCGTCTCCGGCGCATTCGCGCCGGTGATGACGATGAAGTCGTCGCCGCCGATATGGCCGACGAAGTCGCGCGGGCGGCCGCAGACGGCGACCGATCGGCGGATGACGTCCGCCGTCAGCTGGATCGCCTCGTCTCCCCGTTGGAAGCCGTACAGGTCGTTGAACCACTTGAAGAAGTCGATATCGACGTACAAGACGGAGAACGGTTCCCCCTCCATGACCCGCCGCTGCAGCTCGCGCTGGATTTGCATGTTGCCGGGCAGTCCGGTAAGCGGATTCGCCACCCTCGCGTGCTCCATGCGGATGCTCGTCATATGCTCGAGGATGTCCCGCACCGTCACGACGCCCGCGAGCTCGCCGCGCTCCGTCACGACGACGAGGTCGTACAGCTTGCCCGATTCCCGCATCGTCGCCAGCGAAGACACCGTCTCGAGCGGCGTGTCGACGTCGACCGTCAACGGACTCAAGTCGGCGACCACCTTCACGGGCTTCGACCAGAACAAGGAGATGCCGTACTGGACGGACAGCTTGCGGAACAGCTCGTCCCGCATCAGCAGCCCGACGGGACGCGAGCCCTCCACGACGACCGCCCCGAACTGATCCGGATGATCGCGGAAGTACGTCGCCGCGAAGGACACCGGATCGTCCGCCTGGAACGTCTTCGCCGTCGCCGCGACGTCTCCGACGGTCCGCAGGCCCGCGATTCCCGCGAGGCGGGTCGCCGCGTAGATCGTCGCCTTCGCCTCGGGCGACACCGGCTTCAGCGCCGCGTCCGGGCGCCCTAGGTAATAGCCTTGCGCGTAATGAACGCCCAGGCGAATAAGCTTCTCCAGCTCCTCCGCTTCCTCGATCCCTTCGGCGATCACCTTGATGTTGAGCCGCTTCGCGAACCAGACGAACGTCTCCAATATGTATTCCTTCACCTTGTCCCGGTGGATGCCCTGCACGAGCGATCGGTCCACCTTAATGTAGTCCGGCTGAATTTCCGCGATCGCTTGCAGGGACGAATAGCCGGCGCCCGCGTCGTCGATCGCGATCCGGTACCCTTGACTCCGGTAGTGCTCGATCACCTTCTTCGCGGTGGAGAAATCCTCGATGGAGCTGCGCTCCGTAATTTCGAGCACGACGTTGTTCGGCGTAAGCCCCCGCCGCTGCAGCAGCGCGAGCGTCTGGCCCGGGGAAAAATCCGGATCGTGCAAAATTTGGGCCGGAATATTCAGGAAGATGCGTTGATGCCGTTCCAAGCCGTCGATGCCGAGAATCGCCTGCTCTCGCGTCAGCTTATCGAGCGCGTACAGCTTGTCCGCCCGCTCCGCCAGCTCGAACAGCTTCACCGGCGAATGGAGCGGGGAAGCGGCCGGGCCTCGGCTCAGCGCCTCGTACCCGAACACCTCGCCCCCCTCGATCGAGACGATCGGCTGGTAGACGGACGCCACATGACGGCTTTCCAGGATCGAATAAAACTCCTGCATATGCGTGATGCGCTCCGGATCGACGGTTCGCTCCCTCGCATGCCGAATCGCCTGCTTCATCGCCGTGTACATGACCGCTTCGAGCTCCCGCTCCTCCGATTCGCGGAGCAGCGCGCAGCCGAAGTCGATCCGCGCCTCGGCCGCCTCGGGGCGGTCCTGCCGGATCGTCCCTTCCAAGTCGTCGCGCAGCGCTTCGGCTATCCGTTCGAGCTCGGCGTACGCATGATGCGCCGGCACGTCGCCGAGCGCGACGTACAGGAAGAAGTCGTCGCCGAACCGCTTCTGATCGAGCACGTTCGGGAACGTCGAGCGGAGCTCGTCGATCCGCCGGCGCACGAAGAGCAGCAGCTCCTCCGCGCAGGCGCGGCCGTGTCTGCCTTCGATCCGCTCGAGCGTCGAGACGTCAAGGTAAATCAATCCGACCGCGCCTTTCGACAACCGAGACGTGATCGTCTGCAACAAGCGCACCTGCAAGGACGCTAGATGAATCAAGTGGGCCCTCTCCCCCGATGTTAAAGCTGCCGCGTTACTGGTTCAAATCCGGACGCTTGCCCATGACGAGGTATACGACGCTTTCCCCGATATTCGTCGCATGGTCGGCCATTCGCTCGAGATGGCGGCTCACGAAGCAGAGGAGCATCGCTTGGTTGATCGTCTTCGGATTGTCCGCCATCAGCCCCATCAGCTCGCGAAGAATTTGGCTGTTCAGATGGTCGACGTCGTCGTCCATCTTCGCCATGCGGTACGCCAGATCGACGTTCTCCTCGGTGTAGGCGCGCAAGCAGTCGTTCGTCATCGTCTGCACGATTTCCGTCATGCGCGGAATGTCGACGAGCGGCTTCATGAGCGGTTCGCCGTTAATGCGGCGGACGACCTTCGCGATGTCGACGGCGAGGTCCGCCATCCGCTCGAGATCGGTCGCCATGCGGAACGCGACGAGCACGCGGCGCAAATCCTTGGCCACGGGCTGCTGCAGGGCGATCAGGTTCGTCCCCATCTCGATGATTTTTTCCTCGGCTTCGTTGACCGCCTTATCGTTCGCGATGACGTCCTCCGCCATCTTCAGGTCGTTGTCCCGAAGCGCGATGACGGAATTGAGGATCGCCGTTTCCACCTTTTCCCCCATATCGATCAGAGCTTTGCGGAGCTCCTGAAGCGCTGCGTCGAATTGTTGCCGTTGTAACGCCATGTAGGTTCAAACCCCTTTATCCGAAAATGAAAAGCCTCTTGCGCCCGCCTACCCGAAGCGGCCGCTGATGTAATCCTCCGTGCGCTGGTCCCGCGGGTTGGAGAACAGCTTCACCGTCTCGTTGAACTCGACGACCTCGCCGTTCAGGAAGAACGCCGTATCGTTGGACACGCGCGCGGCCTGCTGCATGTTATGCGTCACGATGATAATCGTGTATTGATCCTTCAACTCTTGGATCAGCTCTTCGATCTTCAGCGTCGAGATCGGGTCGAGCGCCGACGTCGGTTCGTCCATCAGCAAAATTTCCGGACCGACGGCGAGCGCCCGCGCGATGCAGAGCCGCTGCTGCTGACCGCCGGACAGACCGTACGCGCTCTTCTTCAGATTCGCCTTGACTTCGTCCCAGAGCGCCGCGCCGCGAAGGCTGCGTTCGACGATGTCGTCGAGCTCCGCCTTCTTGGTTACGCCGTGAATCCGAGGACCGTAGGCGATGTTATCGTAGATCGACTTCGGGAACGGATTCGGCTGTTGAAACACCATGCCGATTTTTTTCCGAAGCAGCTCGACGTTCACCGCCGGATGGTAGATGTCGGTGCCGTCGATTTCGAGCCGGCCGGAAATGCGGACGCCCTTGATCATGTCGTTCATCCGGTTCAGCGTACGGAGCAGCGTCGACTTGCCGCAGCCCGACGGACCGATGAACGCGGTCACCGACTTCGGCTGAATGTGCATCTCTACCGACTTCAACGCATGGAAATTCGTATAGTATAAATCCAGATTCGAAATGTTTACGATCGAGTTTGCGCTCAAGGATGTGACCCTCCTATTGAATCAGGCATTTACAGTCTCTTTTGAAATTTGTTGCGCAGGATGATCGCCGCGGCGTTCATGCCGAGCAGGATCACGAGCAGTACGAGAATCGCGGCCGCGGAGATGTTCTGGAACTCGGCTTGCGGCTGGCTCGACCACGTATAAATTTGGATCGGGAGCACCGTGAACTGCGACAGCAGATGCTCCGGCGGACGAACGATGAACGCCGCCGCGCCGACGACGATGAGCGGCGCGGTCTCCCCGATCGCGCGGGACAACGATAAGATCGAGCCGGTCAATATGCCGGGCATCGACGACGGAAGCACGACGCGAACGATCGTCTGCCATCGATTCGCCCCGAGGGCGAACGACGCGTGCCGGAGACTGCCGGGCACCGCCTTGATCGCTTCCTGCGCCGCGACGATGATGACCGGCAGCACAAGCAGCGTCATCGTCAGCGCGCCGGAGAGGATGCTCTGACCGAAGGCGAAGATGCGGACGAAGATGGTCAAGCCGAGAATGCCGTAGACGATCGACGGCACGCCCGCCAAATTCGCGATGTTCGTCTGGATGATTCGCGATATTTTCGTGTCCTTCGCGTATTCCTCCAAGTAAATCGCGGTCCCTACGCCGATCACGAACGTCAACGGCGCTACGATCGCCATGAGCCACAGCGTGCCGATGAGCGCCGTATAGATGCCGGACCGCTCCGGCCTGCGGGAGGAGTTGTTCGTGAGGAAATCCCAATTAAGCCATCCGATCCCTTGGGAGACGACTTGATATATAAGCAAGACGAGAGCTACGACCCCGATCAGGGTGGAGGCGAAGAACAGCCCGTGGAATATGGCGTTTTTCCGCTTCCGGCTGGCGATCCGAAGCTCTTCTTTCGTACGCGCCATCTTAGTATTCCTCCCTGAATTTTCTAGAGATGTAGCCTGCCAATATATTCATGATCAATGTAATGACGAACAGAATGAAGCCGACGGAATACATCGTTAAATATTGCGCGCTGCCGAACGTCGTATCGCCGCTGGAGACGGATACGATATAAGCGGTCAGCGTCTGCACGCTCTGCAGCGGATTGATGGACATGCTGGGCAGCGCTCCGGCGGCGAGCGTGACGATCATCGTTTCGCCGACCGCGCGGGACAGTCCGAGCACGAAGGAGGCGACGATTCCGGAAAACGCGGCGGGCACGACGATCTGCAGCGCCACCTCGAGCCTCGTCGCGCCTAACGCGTAGGCCGCGTTGCGCAGGCTGTTCGGAACGGCGCTCATCGCGTCCTCGCTGAGCGACGAGATCATCGGAATGATCATAATGCCGACGACGATGCCGGCGCTAAGGGCGTTAAACACTTTCGTTTGGGGCAGCAGCTGTTGGATAATCGGCGTCACGAACGTAAGTGCGAAGAAGCCGTAGACGATCGTAGGAATGCCCGCCAGAATTTCAAGCACAGGCTTCAAGATCGCGCGCACCCGATCGGGCGCGTACTCGCTCAAATAAATCGCGCTGCCGAGCCCGAGCGGCAGCGCCACGATGCTGGCGATGACCGTAATGACCATCGTCCCCGTCACTAGCGGCAGCACGCCGTAATGCGGATCGGAGAAGAGCGGCGTCCACTTCGTGCCCGTAATGAATTCTAGGAACGGCACCTGCCGGAAAAACTGGAACGACTCCTCAAGCAATACGAACACGATTCCGACCGTCGTAAGAATCGAGATCGCCGCGATCAGGAGCAGCACCTTCGGCATGATGGAATCCGAGGAGAACAGGCTTCTGCGACCGGTAATGGATGAATTCTCTCTTGTATTTTCCATATTTGGCTCCAATCGTAAATTCGTTCGAACAAGTCGATAACCGTGACGAAACATGAGGTTCATGTTATCGCCACGGCTTATCCACTTCTACTTCTATCATTTATAGCTTGTTTTCACTTGAGTATTCCGGCTGTTATTGCGGAAGCAGCGCGAGGTTCGCGTCGCGAGTCGCTTGGTCGAGCGGCACGTAGCCGACTTCGCCAGCCAGCGCGGAGCCCTCTTCGCTCATGTAGAACTTAACGAATTCTTGAATCTCCGGACGCTCCAACGTGCTCTTGAGCGGGTACATATAGATGAAGCGGGACAGCGGCTTGTAAGAGAAGTCGCCGATCGTCTCGAGCGAAGGCAGGATCGCCGGCGCGTCCGCGTTTTCTTTGACCGCTACGGCCTTCAATTTGTCCATGTTCTCTTCGTAGTATGCGAAACCGAAGTAGCTCATCGCGTATTTGTCGCCTGCTACGCCTTGCACCAATACGTTGTCGTCTTCCGAAGCCGTTACGTCTTCGCGGGCGACCTTCGCTTCGCCGTTGATCGCTTCCGTGAAGTATTCGAACGTACCGGAAGCCGCGCCTGGCGCGAACAACGTGATCGGCTCGTTCGGCCAGCCTTCGCGAACGTCGGCCCACGTTTTCACCGTGCTGTCTTTCACCCAAATCTTCTTCAGTTCTTCGACCGTCATTTCCGTCGCCCAATCGTTCTCCGGGTGGATGACGACCGTGATGCCGTCGTATGCGACCGGCATTTCGACGACGTCGTCGCCCTTCGCTTTAATTTGCTCGACTTCCGAATCCTTAATCAAGCGCGATGCGTTCGCGATGTCCGCTTCGCCGTTGATGATCGCCTTGATGCCGTTGGACGAACCGGACAAGCCGACCGTCACGTTCACGCCGCCGTGAATATTCATGAACTCTTCCGCGACCGCTTGGGCGATCGGATATACCGTAGAGGAACCGTCAAGCTTGATTTCGCCGCTGATTTCCGCCGCCGGCTCGTTCGCCGGAGCTTCCGTCGCCGGCGTCTCCGCAGGCGTCTCCGCCGGGGTTGCAGCCGGAGCCGAACCTTGCGTTGCGTCATCTCCTGCATTGTTGTTGCCGCAAGCCGCGACCACGAACGCGAACGCGACCGCTAGCAGCAACATCCAACTTTTCCGCGCCAAACCTTTCGACACTCAAGACCACTCCTCGAAATAAGTTATGTTTTTGACTTCCTGTACCTAATACTAACCCCCCATTGTTAACGCTATTCCGAAGTTTTGTTAAACGATTGTAAAATCGAATCGAGCGGATCCGGGCCGATTCGACTCGTTTTGACATTGCGTTTACATTTCGTAAATCTTCCTCTAATATGCATTCGCTACAATTCTATTTGTACGAATACATAAACGATCGTCATTGGGGAGGAAGTCGGAGTGAGACGTTTTTCGCTGGCTTTGAAGTTGACGTTAGGATTTGCCATCGTGTTGTTCCTATTCACCGCCGTCTCCGTCTTTACCGCGCTTCGACTGGAACAGCTGAACGCGAAGGACACCGAGCTCCGCGCCTTGGCGGAGCGGCAGGAGACCGCTCTTACGCTCAAGAGCCTGGTCGAACAGATGGACGCCATCGCTTCCGGGTACATGATCTCGGGCAAGCCGGAGCTGGAGAAGCAGTATATGGAAAAGGTACCGGAGCTGACCCGCTTAACGGAGCTTGTCGGCGCCTCCGCCGAGACGAGGGACCAGCGCAACTGGCGCGCCCGGTTGACCATGGTGTCTCAAGAGTTCGTCGATCACTTCGAACGGTCGGCGGCCATCGTGGCCGACGCGTCGACGGACGCCGCCGCGAAGCAGCCGAAAATCGCCGCCGCCTTCAATGCGTCGCAAATCCATAAACAAGTCATCTTCGAGCTCGTTCAATCGTTCTACGACGATTACTCAAGGGCGGAAGGGGAAGCTCGAGCGGAATACAGCGCATTAATCGAAGGCACTCGCGCCGTAGCGTTGGTATCGACCGGCGCCGCCTTCGCGGTCGCGGCCGCGATCGCCGCCGTCGTCGTCCGCTCCTTGACCGCCGGCGTGAGGCGGTTGCGCCTCGGGATCGAGCGGGTGAAGTCCGGCGACTTGTCCCGGGATATCGCCGCGGCGACGAAGGACGAGCTCGGGGCGCTGAGCGACGACTTCGACGCGAGCGTCGCCGCGGTTCGCGGCATGCTCGCGCGGACGAAGGGCATCGCCGAAGCGCTGCAAGCGCACAGCGCGCGCCTACGCGACGTCGCCGGCTCGACGAAGGACGCTAACGCTTCGATCGTACGGGCGATGGAGGAAATCTCGGCCGGCTCCGCGAAGCAGGCGGAGCAGACCGAGCAGGGCGTAGCGGCGATTTCGGAGTTGGAGGAGCGAATGGACGGCGTCTTGTCCGCGACGAGCGTGTTGACGGACGCAAGCGATCGCGCCAAGACGTCTTTGCGAGACGGAGAGACGACGGTGCGGGAGCTCGAGGCGCGTTCGGAGCGGACGGGGGAAGCGCTCCGCGACATGTCGGCCGCGCTCACGGCGCTCGAATCGCGCGCGGCCGACATCTTCGGCATGACGAACGCGATCCACGACATCTCGCAGCAGACGAACATCTTGGCGCTGAACGCCTCCATCGAAGCGGCGCGCGCCGGGGAGCACGGCCGCGGCTTCTCGGTCATCGCCGAGGAGGTTCGCCTGCTGTCGCTGCAGGCGACCGAGGCGTCCCGCCGCATCGACGACATGCTGTCGCCGCTGCAGAGCGGCATGCAGGAAGCCGCGCGGTCGCTCGCGTCCACCGCCGACAGCTTCGCGGATCAGCGGCGCGCCGTATCCGACGCGGGCGCGGCGTTCGAGGGGATCGTCCGCATCCTCGGCGTCTTCGAAGCGGAGACCCGGCGGATCGGCGAACGGGTGAACGAGGCGAAGCGGAAGCAAGCGGAGTTGGTCGGCTCGGTCCACGTCGTCGCCTCGGTCGCGCAGCAGACCGCCGCCGGCGTAGAGGAGACAGCCTCCGCGGCCGCGATGCAGGACGAAGCGGTCGGCCGCGTCGCCGAGGAGGCGACCGAGCTGCACGAGCTTGCGGAGACGCTGTTCGGGGAGATCGACAAGTTCAGAGTATGACCTTGCATGTCCGCGAGTCTTTTCTAACCTGATTCCCTTGCCTCAAAACCTGAGCGGAAGACATTACGTTAGAAAGGACCGGCTAGAGCGACACCTGGTGCCCCGACTATATGTCCGAGACTCCTTTCTAACCTGATTCCCTTGCCTCAGGACCTGAGCAGACGACATCACGTTGGAAAGGACCGCCAAGAGCGACACTTGGTGCCTCGATTATATGTCCACGGCTTCTTTCTAACCTGATTCCCCTTGCCTCAGAACCTGAGCGGAAGACATTACGTTAGAAAGGACCGGCCGGAGGGACACCCGGAGCTCCCGCTCCGCGAAGCAAAAAAGGGTCTTCCCGCCGATGCGGGAAGACCCTCTTTTTTCATAATGCCGACAGCAACTCTTCGATCACCGGAAACAGGTCGTCCCTGAGCGGCTTGCCGGCGCGCTTCAAGCAGATGCACGACTTGCCGTCGAGCTGACCGGCCAGCCGATCGCGGTATGAAGCGACGAGCTCCGGACGCATGATATACAGCATGAGCCCCTTCTTCCGATGCGCGATGCCGACGACCGGCTCTCGCCGCACGCAGTAGAGGGGGAAGCCGTGCCCGAACCCTTCTTCCGCATGGGGAAGCCGTTCGAGCACCAGCTCCCGGAGGAGAAGAACGGCCCGTTTGTGATGCGGCTTCAAGTTGCCGACGTATTCCGCTACCGCTTCATGCACGCGTACGCCCCCTCCAGCCCGTTAGTTCCACACGAGCAGCGTCGCCGAACGAGCCGGCAGCGCGATCTCGGACGCCCCGCCTTCGCCGGTCGACAGCTGCGGCGTCACGCGTTGCAGCCGCTCGTCGGCCGAGAAACGATACGCCTCGGGTTGTCCCGCAAGGGCGACATTGGCGGTCAGCGAGGCATTCCGGTCGACCGTGTCCTTATTAAACAAGAGCACGTACACTTCGCCGTTCGCCCCCTCGATCGTATAGGCCCCGACCGCATCGACGTTCGACGTCGACGTCTTGACGCTCGTGCCTTCGATCTTGCCGCCTTGCCCATCGTAGTTCAGATACATCGCGAACGCGTCTTCGATCGGCGTGCCCGCCTTGAAGTTGCCGAAGCGCGTCGCCAGATCGACGCCTTCGCGGCCGAAGATGGCCAACGCCTCCGCTTGCGCGAGACCCGCCGTGAGCCCGTCGCCGTTGCCGAAGTTGTATTCGGTGATGGCGAGCTTCATGTCCGGGTTGTATTTCGCGATCATCTCCTTCATCCGGGGGATGAGTCGAATCGGTTCCTGAATCCAGGAATTGTCGACGAAGGTCGGATGATACAGCGACTTGAGCGATTGCAGACGCCGCTTCTGCACGTACGACGATTCGTTATCCTCGGCGATGCCGCCCTCTTGCGGATAGAAGTGAATATCCAAGTAGTCGACCAGCTGCGTCCCGTTCGGGTCGGAATCTTCGTAGTCTTTCACTTGCTTCAAGTACCATTCCAGGAACGGCAAGCCGTCGTGCGACTGGCGGTCCGCGCCGTCCGTGCAGTAATCCGCCGAAGAATAGAAGTATGCGCACCAGCCCCACGACACCGGACCGAAAATCTGCGCGTCCGGGTCGGCCGCCTTAATGGCCGAGGCGTACTCTTCCGTGAAGTTCCAGATGTCGTCGTACGTCGTCGGTTCCGGACGCAGGTCGCGGTGGGTGACGTACCAAATTTCCGGCTCGTTGTCGAGCGCATAGAAATTTACTTTATCCCCGTTGTTTTTCAGATGCTCGATCCACTCGACGACGAAATCCGGTCCGATCTCGACCGACGTGTCGTGCGGGTCGTTGATCGGCTCCATCCAATCGCCGTTCGGCAACTCGCCGTTGCCGGCGTCCGGACGTCCGTCCACCGCCGCCGTGCTGCGCTGCGGTCCGTACTTCTCGACGGAGAAGCCCCAGCTGACTTCGCGATCCTTGGCCGTCCAGCCGATCGTCGGAATCGTCAGCAGCACCTCGTCGCCGCGGGCGTCTACGCGATCGATCAATTGATCGGTTTCCGTGCCGTCGGAGTCGTCGTACGGAATGTTCATGAAGTACCAGTCGGAAGCGCGGTTCGTCGTATCCAGCTTCCAATTGTACCGCGTCGTATTGTTTCCGCCCCACCGCTCGACCGGGAACGGAAGCGTCGACGTCGTCGGGTGCATGTCGTCGTAATTGATGCCGTAAATATTCTCGTCGATCGGCTTCCGATCCGACGCCGTGTCGATGTCGACGGATACCGTCGGCAGCTCCGGCTGCGGGAGAGACACCGGCGACGTATTGCGCAGAAACGAGACGTCGTCGATATAGACGACCGGTTGATTTTGCTCCGTGCCGGCTTGGAATACGATGCCCGTGAACGCCCCGTCGGTTACGCCGAAGTCCGCCGCGTTCAGCGTCACTTCCTGCCATTCGCCCGCGGCGAGCGCGCCGTTCGGCAGATGGTCGTTCAGCTCGGCCGTACCGACATAGCCTTGAGCTTCGTACAGATGCACAAGGATTCGCTGCCCGCCCGTCGCGCCGCCGTGAATCCAGAATCGTACGCCGTAGGTCTCTCCGAACCGTCGCTCCTGATCCCCGTTCAGCCAGACGCCGTCCCAGCCGCCGGGCATGAACTCGATCGAGAGCCGGCCGCTGTGCGCTTCGGCTTCGCTCAAGAGGTTCTTCTCGTGCCAGCTCCAGTTCGATGCGCCGGGCTCGAGGCCGTCGCGGTACAACGGCACCTCTTCGATGTCGGCGACCTGCACGTACGCGGATGCCGATTGCGCGCCGAGCGTACCCGTAATCTTGGCGACGCCTTCGCTCACGCCGACGACGCGGCCGCCTTCCACCGACACGATGCTCGGCGCGTCGCTGACCCAGGCCGCCTGGTCGCTGACGACTTTATCCGTGCCGTCCGCATAGAACGCCGTCATCTCGAGCGGCTGCGACTCGCCGGCCAGCAGCACGACTTGATGCTTATCGAGCCGCGTCTCGACCAAGGCCGCCGGGATAATCTCCTTCGCCCGCAGCACGATGTCGTCGAGATAGACGACCGGTTGATCGCCGCCCGACGCATCCGCGATGACGAAGGCGTCGAACACTTGATCCAGCAGCCCGAGGGAGGCCAAGCTCGCCGAAGCGAGGCGCCATTCTCCGGCCGCCACGCCCTCCGGCAGCAGCGTCGAAAGCGGAACCTCGACGATCGGCCGGCCGCCGCTGAGGAACGATACCTTCAGCTGCTGGTCGCCGGCGCTGCCCCCGCGAATCCAAAACTCGAAAGACTCGTACGCTTTCCCGGCGATCGGTACGCCGGAATACAAGTACACCGCTCCGCCGTTGTCCGGCTCCATCCGGATGGAGCGTTCGCCCGTATGATAGGCGCCGGCGTAATCCAAGCTGTGTTCGGCCCAGCCGAAGTCTTGGAAGCCTGCCCCGAGCGATTCTTGGTAGACGGAGATGCCGGAGACGACTTCCGGAGCGCCGCCCGGTCCGTTCTCGCCGGGTTCTTCGCCAGGCTCTTCTCCGCCGGGCTCCTCGCCGCCAGGTTCTTCGCCTCCGGGCTCCTCGCCGCCGGGCTCTTCTCCGCCGGGCTGCTCGCCCGCTCCGGCGCCGACGAACGCGATATCGTCGATCAGAAGCGCCGGTTGGTCCCCTCCGGTGACGTCCGACAAGATGATCGTGTCCACCCAGCCGTTGTCCGGGGACGCTTCGGCAGCCGGAATCGCGATTCGAACCCAGTCGTCGGCCGGGATCCCGCCTTCGACGAGCTCGTGCAGCATCCACTCCGACTGCGGCACCCCTCCGGTTTGGAACACGAGCTTCGCCTGTTGGCCGCCGAGCCCCTCCCCTTTCACGTACATTTCGAACGTCCCGAAATCGCTCGCCGTCAAGATGCGGTCGCGATAGAAATACATCGCTCTGCCGTCGTCCGGCTCCATGCGAATGGACGTCTCGCCGCCGCGCTTGTCGCCGGCGTACGCCAGATCGACTTGCGCCCAGCTGTAATTCGCATATAACGCGTTCAGCGCGTCGCCGTATACGATCTCCCTCGCTTCCGCCGCGCTAGCGGCGGGCGGCGCCGCAGCGGGCAGCAACGCGGCGGCCGTCAGCGCCAACGCGCCGACGGCGGCGATCGGTTTCTTCAGTCCTTCACCCAATAGTCCCACGCCAATCCTCTCCTTCATGAAAAGCATAACCGGATTATAGCTTCGGTTCGGTCATTTCGCGCATGACAGGATGTCATGGATTGGCGGCCGTGGGATCATGAATCGTTCATGGGACTTTAGTACCTTGTATTCCCAAAAAAAGAATCGGCCTCCGGTCCTATCGGACCGGAAGCCTGATGTCGATACGGCAGCCTTGCTCTTGCGCGGCGCCGATCCAGAACGACCCGCCGAGCGCTTCCGCCCGCTCGCGCATCGTCGCCAGGCCGAAGCCGTACCGGCCGGCTTCGTACGCCGCTCCGTCGTTGGAGAGCGTAAACTCCAATGTGTCGCCCCGGATGCGGAGCTCGAAGTGGAACGCGCCGCAGCGGCCGTGCCGGATGCCGTTGCTTATCCCTTCCTGCAGCGCGTGAATAAGCACTTGGGCGTAGGCGGATCCGAGCGGAGGTATGTCTTCGATGTCGTATTCCGACGCGACGCCGCTCGTTCGAGACGCATCCTCCAGCAGCAGGCACAACGTCTCCCGCAAGTCGGTCTCGCCCTCGTCCTTGGCGAACCCCTGCATCGAATGCCGAATGTCTTCCAGACTCTTGCGAACAAGCTCGCCGGCGGTCGCCAGCGTCTTGAGCGCGTCGTCGGGACTCCGGCTCCACAGCATGCGCGCCGCCTCGATTTGCACGGCCGTCGTCGTGAGCGTATGCCCGACGATGTCATGGACGTCGCGGGCGTTCCGATTGCGCGCCTCGGCTAGGGAAAGATGCGCGATCGCGCCCGTCGTTTCGCGCAGCGAGGACGCGAGGCGCTCCGTCGTTTCGACGGCGTAAGCTTTCACCTGCCGGTGAAGGTCCATATATCGGTTAAACAAGACCATTCCTTTGCAGAAGACGATCCAGAACAGCCCGGCCGGCAGGCAAAACTCCGCCGCATGCGCAAGCGGCTCCGACACGCTCTGCAGCCATGGGCGCACCGGCGGAAGGAAATGCACGATCACCTGCAGCGTGGTGCCGACGTACATCCCGATCAGCCCGCTGAGGATCCAGCGTCGATCCGGGGATGGATCTCGCTTATGCAGCCGCAGCAGCGCGATGAGCGCCGCGAGCGGGAAGACGACGATCATCGTCGGAACGACGAAAGTCACCAGCACGCGGTACGCGATCGGCAGCGCGTACGCCGTCGTCAGCACGCCCGCGAATACGCCGAAGGACATCCGCTTCAGCCAGCGGAACAGCCTTCGGTAGGCGCCGTCGACCAGCTGTTCCATGAAGAGGAGCACCGAAAACACGGCCAACGATAGGAAGACGTCGGGCACATACATGAACCATTCGCCCTCGAGATACCATAACGTCGTACGGCTGATATACCAATGCCCGAGGCCGGACGAGGTCATGAACAACGCGAATGCCAAATTCAGCCGGCTTCGAACATCGTGAAGCCATAACAGAAATCCCGCGAACCCGATGAGCACGAAGACGAGCCCGATCAGAAAAATAAATTGGTCGGTCCCCAAATACGCAGCGAAAATCGCATCCTTCTGACCGTATTGGGCCGCCGCGATCCGAAGCGGAGGGCGGGAGCCGTCCGTATATACGCGAAGGTACAGCATCTTCCCGGCGTCCTCCGGGCTTAGCTTCGTGATCGTACGGCTGTGTATCAAATTCACAGCAGGCGCGGCGGGCGGCATCCGGAACCGAAGCAGCTGCTTCTCGTCAAGGTACGCTTCGAATGCGCCCAGATGCCCGAGCAGGAGATGCGGATCTCTCGGCGATCGCTCCGGCAGCCGCTGTCGAAGCCAATAATAGCCGACGTAACCGAACCGCGGCGCATCCGCTTGCAGTTCGGCGAGCGGGCGCCAATCGCCCTCGTCGAACGCCGGGACCGCGCCACGGAACGGCAAGTCGCCGACGATCGCCTCCCACGGGCCGGCGCTGACGGAATGCAAAGGTTCGACGCGGAATACGCGATCCAAGCCGTCGTTCCGATACAATATCGCGACGACGGCGACGAACGCCGTAATGACGAGCGCGAAGGACGTTACGGTGACGACGCGGGCGAGCGAAAGGCGAATGCGCATCTCTACATGAACCTTTTTAAAATATCGATCGCTTGCTCGCGGTCCTTCGTCCCGATCTTATTGTAGATTCCGCTAATATAATTGCGGACCGTCCCGTCGCTCATGAACAGCTGCGTGGCGATCTGCCGGTTCGACTTGCCGAGAATGAGCATCTCGGCGATGTCCCGCTCCCGCGGCGACAGCACGATGCCCTCGTTCTTCAGCCGGGCCGCGCTCAATCGCGCGCTGCCGCTCTTGCGATCGGTCCGCAGCAAGGAGACGAGACGGGAGGCGACGAAAGAAGGCATGATCAACTGGCCTCCCGCCGCTTCCCGAATCGACCGAATGAGCTGTTCGCCCTGGAGATCCTTCAGCAGAAAGCCGTCCGCGCCGGCCGAGAAGCTTTCGACGATGAAGTCGTCCTCGGCGAACGTCGTCAGCACGATGACCTTCGCCTCCGGGCGGACTTCCTTGATGCGCCGCGTCGACTCGAGTCCGTCCATGCCCGGCATCTTGATGTCCATCAGGACGACGTCGGGCCGCAGCTTCTCCACGAGGGCGAGCCCCTGCTCCCCGTCGCCGGCCACGCCGACGACCTCCATATCTTCCTGCACGTTTATCATGGTTTGCAGACCGTCCCGCAGCAGCGTCTGATCGTCGACCAATACAATAGAAATCATGGGCGCAGCATCCTCTTTTTCTAGTTAGCTAGCAATCTTTGGTCTTATTGTAAATGATCTTCCCGACCGTGTCGTCACCCCCCTGCATAAAAGTTACAAGTCATATGACAATCCCCTCAAGAAGTCCCGGTTGTCAAAAACCGTCATCCCTCCAAGGGAGTAATCCGGGTTCCCGATGCAAACAACTATAACGCAACGTTACACACATTCATTATCCGAAGGAGAGAGCGAATCGTTATGAAGAAAATCAGCACGCTTGCACTGACGGCCGTCCTCGCATGCAGCATGGCCGTGCCCGCGTTCGCCGAGGGCGGCAACTCCGCGGCTTCGTCGATCGGTCATGGCACGCAGAACGGCGTGAACGCGACGGGCGCGAACGGCGGCGGGATGACGACGAACCGCGCGACGACGACCGACACGAACGGCGTGAACGGCGCGAACCGTTACGGGTACGGCACTAACGCGCGCGGCGCGAACACGGGCTACGGCATGAACGGCGTCCGCATGAACAACCAGACGCGCGCGAATGCCGCCGCCAACGACGACGGCGTAGACTGGGGCTGGATCGGCCTCGCCGGCTTGCTCGGTCTTGCGGGTCTCCGCGGTCGCGAGAAGGCGAAATAATTAAGGAAGCGACGCAAACAGGCTGCCGAACTCCGTCTCCGGAGCGGCAGCCTGTTTTGTCGATCGCATTGGCGGGATGCAAGTCGTTACGGCTTCAGCGCAGCGTCCTTGAACGCTGCCGCGCGCTGCTTGTACCGGGTGTCGGTGCCCGGCAGGCCGACGTCAAGGCGCACGGCCCGTATCCAGCCGCCGAGATACGCGTCGCCTTCCTCGTCGGAAAAGCGCACGTTCGCCTTCCGCTCGATTTCCCGCAGATGTTCGATCTGCAAGTCCAAGCGCGAGAGCTGAATTTCGAGCAGCTCCGGGACGGACGGCCGCTCGGCGTGGCTCTGGATCAACCGGCGGAAGTGGGGGTGGCACAGCACTCCGCGATTGCGGTACCGTTCGCGGAATTCCTCGTCGCCCTCGAAGTAATCGACGACCGCGTCGACGTACCGCCGCTCGCAGGATTCGGTCGTCGCGCAGATCGGGCACCTCTCCTCCGACGCGAAGCTGCTTAAGTAGGCGCTCGTTTCGTCGCCGTCGGCTTTGCCGGTCATCCGGGCTTGGAGAAGCGAACGAAGCGCGTTCGATTTTTTCCGAAAGTCGCGTTGTTTTCGGCTGGTCAGGTACTTTTCCAAAGACGTCTTATGATCTTCGAGCAGCGCCCGGTAGAAGACGGCTTGCGAAGCGGGATCGCCCGACTCCTTCACCCGCCAGGCGTGCGCGTTGCAGTATCCTCTCGCCCGCACGTACGAGCCAATCAACTGACCGTCTCCGGCCCCTTCGCGCAGCAGCACCTTAATCATTCGCTCGACCCGTTCGTCCACCAACTTGCACACCGGACACTGATCGTGCTGCAGCGCATCGGCCAAGTCGTGGTACAAAATATACTTATCCATTCCCGTCCCCCCGCTTCGAAAATCCCGTTCTCGATGCGGCTATTGTCCCCCGCGGTGGAAATTACCATACCCAAACGGAACGAGATCTTTATATAATTCCAAGAGAACATAAGGAGGCGATATCGATTCACAGCTTGAACATACATAAACTCGCGGCGTCGACGGCGGCTTCGCTGCTGCTCGCGGCGTCGCTCCTGGCGCCGGCGCCGAACGCGGCGGCGAAACCGCTGCAGCCGGTCGTCGTCGACGGGACGCGGCACGCGACCGCCGCCCTGCAGCGCGAAGGTTCCTTGCTCGTTCCGGCCGTCTTCCTCCGCAAGATGGGCGTCTCGGTCCAATGGGACGAGAACAACCAAGCCGTCGTGCTACAGAAGAACGGCGTGCGCCTGTCCCTGACGGCGGGTCCGGACGGCGTCGTTCACAAGCCGGAAGGCACTTACGTTCCGTTGCGCAACGCAGCGGAGAAGTTGGGAATGAGCGTCGCCTACGACGCGTCCACGCGAACGGCCGACATTACGACGACGTCTTTCGCCGCCAAATCCGCGAGCGTCACCGATGAAGACGTTCTGTGGCTCGAGCGGATTACGGAGGCCGAAGCCGGCGGAGAAGCCTACGAAGGGAAAGTCGCCGTAGCCGCATCGATCTTGAATCGAATCGACGATCCGAACTGGCCCGATACGATCCAAGGCGTCATCTTCCAGATCGTCGAAGTCGACGGAGTGGAGTATTATCAATACTCCCCGGTGGCGGACGGGCGCATCTACGAGGCGAAGCCGAGCGAGGAGACGCGGAAGGCCGTGCGGGCGGCGCTGGACGGGAGCGATCCGACCGACGGCGCGACGGTGTTTTATAACCCCCGGAAGACGGACAATGCTTGGGTCCGGGAGCGTCCGGTTTCGAAGACGATCGGCAATCATGTTTTTTCCTATTAATCAAGCCAAATGTACCCGTTTGAAATTGTGGCTCGAGCGACGGCAACGGGACGAGCCTGACGAACCTCAAGCAAGTCGAGGAATCGTTAAAGCGCATTTCGTAAAATAGGAAAAAGGCTGCCACGTTCCGCGCGACAATCGCGAAGGAACGTTGGCAGCCTTTTTTCATAAGAACATTTATAAATATTCCTCGACGTCCGCGTTCGTCCGCTGTTCCTCCAGCCACGTCGTCGACAGCGTCGACAACGCCTCGTTCGCGAGCGTCTCCCGAATCTCTTCCTTCTTCTCCTCAAGCGTAGGCATATAAGCCGCTTTCTTCTCGGTCACTTGGATGATATGAAATCCGTTGCTCGTCTCGACCGGTTCGCTGAGCTGCCCGACCTCGAGGGAGAAAGCCGCCGTCTCGAACGGCTCCTCCATCGCGCCCTTCTCGAAGAAGCCGAGATCGCCGCCGGACTCGACCGTGCCCGTGTCGAGCGACTTCTCCGCGGCCAGCGCCGCGAAGTCTTCGCCGCCCGCGAGCCGGAGCCGAAGCTCCTTCGCTTCTTCCTCCGTCGCCACGAGAATATGCGACGCCTTCACCTGCTCGGGTTGTTCGAGCGCGGCGGCATTTTCGTCGTAGTAGGTTTGAATCTCCTCGTCCGTCACGGCGATCTGCGGCTCCAGCAGCTTCTTCAGCTGCGCTTCGAGAGCCATCTGCTCCTCCAGCCCTTCGACAGTCATGCCGTACATGGCCAGGGTCGACAGAAACTCGTCTTCGCTCGAGAACTGTCCTTTGACCGCGTCCATCCGTTCGGCGATGTCCGCGTCCGTGACCTCCACGCCCGCCGCTTCGGCCGCTTGGCGCACCAGCTCCGCGTCGATCATCGACGACAGCGTCTGTCCGCCGTCCGCGGCGAGCAGCGCGTCGAATACGTCCTGCTTCGAAATCGAGACGCCGTTGACCGAGGCCGCGGGACCGAGGTCCGCGTCCTGCTCCCGGAGGAAGGGGAACAGCGCGGCGGCGATCAGCAAGGCGAGCAAGACGAGAGATATAATTTTCCACTTCGTTGTTACGATGTCATTCATGAGTACGCTCCTTCGATTTTCGAATCATGTCGGCAAGTCCAATGCCCACATTATGCTTCGCGAACCTGAAGCGCATATGAAATTCACCTGAACGTTTCCTGAAAATGAAAAAAGGGACTCAATGAGCCCCGTAATACGCGTACTCCACCCCGCAAGGCCCGCCGTCCGGATTGGCCTCGAGATCGACCTCGCTGCCGTCCGCGCGGAACAACGGGCGGTAATAATGCGAGATTCGGGCCGCCGACGCGTTGGCGTAATGGCAGATGAACGAACGCCGGAATCGATCCTTCGTCTTGTTCCGGTACGAGCCGTGGATCAGATTGCCGTTGAAGAACAGCACGTCCCCCGCCGCGAGCGCGACCGGGACCGCCTTCATCCCCTCCGGCGGCTTCACGTAGTGGTTCGTGAACGACTCCTTCGCGTCCGCTTCGTCCGGACAGACGATCTCGTGCGCGTTCGTCTTCGGCACGACGAGCAATCCGCCGTTCTCCTCGTCCGCCGGGTCCACCGCCGTCCACGCGGCGATGCAGTTGCCCGGCTCGACCTTCAAGTAGAAGTTATCTTGATGCAGCGCCTGGCCGCGAGAGCCCGGCGGCTTGTAATAAAACATACTCTGCGCCGCCAGCGCCTCTTCTCCGAACAACGACTCGAGCGCCTCCAGAACGGGCGGGTGCAGCATGTAGCGCTTGGCGGTCGCGTCGAACCGATGCGGATGCATCACTCTAGGATACCGCTTCAGCGGATCCGTCCCGTCCGCCGCGAAATCCGGCTCGAAGTGGCCCGGCACCGTCCGCCGGCCGATCTCCTCGAACGTCCGCTCGATCTCTTGCAGCTCCTCCTTCGCGAACAATCCTTTCACGACAACATAGCCCTCTTCCTCGAATCGGCGCCGCTGCTCCTCGCTCAACGATCCCCTTCGTTCCGTCATCACACGATTCTCCTCTCGTTTTTTGAAGTGTTAGAGTTGATTTTCCTTTATTTTAGAGTAGAATCGCTCCTATAATGAAGTATGGAAACCGCTGAACAATCACACGATTCTGCTATTCATGGGAGGGGGCACTCGGAAAATGGAGCAACGCCTTGAGGCCTACGGCGGCGAAGCCAAGGGCCTTGCGATCGCCGGACGATTCCGCGTTCCGGACACTTACGTCGTCGACCGGCCGACCGGCCGCGACGAAGACGATTGGATTATCGTTTACACCCTAGAGGGCGCCGGTTACGTCCGGACGACGGGTCAGGAGCATCGGCTCGGCCCCGGCGATATCCTGTTGCTGAACGCGTCCGTGCCCCATGCGTACGGCACTTGCGCCGGGGAGATCTGGGGCTTCGTCTGGGCCCACTTCTCTCCGGAGCGCATGGACGCGAGCTTCCTGCCGACGGAGACGGCGACCGTCGCTCCGATCGCGGACGCCTCCGCCCGCCGGCGCATCGTCCGCGCGTTCCGACGCGTGCTGATCGACGCTAGGGATCGCGGCGACTTCTGGAACGAGCTGTGCTACGGGGCTCTGCAGGAGGTGCTCGCGATCGCCGCCCGCCAGATCGCCCGGCGCATCGACCCGCGCATCGAGGAAGCCCGCCGCCTGCTGGCGGCGAACATGCGCGAGCCCGTCCGCATCGAGGCGTTGGCGAAGGCGGTCGGGCTGTCGCCGTCGCGGCTGTCGCACCTCTTCAAGGAAACTACGGGCCAATCGATTGTCGACGCGTTGAACGCCATGCGCGTGCGGCAAGCGGCGCTGCTGCTCGAGCATACGCGCCGAGGCGCCGCGGAAATCGCCTACGAAGTCGGCTTCCAAAACTATAACCACTTCCTCGCTCAGTTCCGCCGAAGATTCGGCGCCAGCCCCACCGGCTATCGTCGCGGGCTGCGGCTCGAGTAGCTGCGCCCTCCCCTGCCTCTCCCCCTAGTTCATTGCGCATTCTAAGGCGATTTCCTCGATTCAGGGACCATGGAGTCGACCCTTTCTCGCCAGACTCTCCGGGGCGGGGATTCGCTAGCGGGCTCCTTTCTAAGGTGATTCCCCCTAGTCAGGACCACGTGTCGACGCTCTCCGCAGGCTCCTTTCCAAGCGGATTTCCTGGAAATTTTCTATTGATTTTAGAACGTATGTTCGGTATAATAAGGAAAAGGAGGCGGCGTTCATGGATCAAGCGGAACAGGTGGCGTATTTCTTCCGGCGGCGGTGGCCGAACGGGTTTTCCTGCCCAAGCTGCGGGTACGGGGCGTATTATACGATCTCGACGCGGCAGCTCCCGCTCTATGAATGTCGCCTGTGCGGCCATCAGACGTCCGTGACGGCCGGCACCGTCATGGCCAAGACGCGCACGCCGCTCGCCAAGTGGGCCGCCGCCATCGAGCGGCTCGCCTCTACGAACGGCGTGAACGCGAAGCGGCTCGCCGCTCTCATTGACGTAAAGCACAAGACCGCGTGGCGCATGCTGCGCAAATTCCGGCAGGCGATCGGAGAAGCGGAAGACGCCTTCAAGCTGCAAGGGACCGTACATACCGGGCTTCATTTCTTGGCGCCTAAATCTATTTTCATCTTCCTGCCCCACCGGCACTACCGCTGCGAACGCGTCGTCTCCGTCTCCGCATCCATCGGGACGAACGGCAGGCCGACCGCGCTGAAGCTCGGATTCGTACCACGGGACCGTCTCGTCCGCGGGTTCAAGGAACCGACCTCGCACGGGAAAGCGCGTATCCTCGAAGAACACGTCGATCCGAGCGCGGACGCGTTATGGCTCAATTCCGATCGGATGCACCGAAGCCCGCTGCGGGATTGCCTGCTAGAGGCCCGCGGTTGGATGAACCGGCTGTTCAACGGCGTCGGCACGAAGTACCTTCAGAGCTACCTCGACGAATTCTGCTACCGTTGGAATGCCGCCGCCAAGGGAATCTCCTTGCGCGACGAGTGGGACAAGCTTTGCTTTCGCGCCGAAAGACGCTCCGGGGAGGCGCGCCTCTTCGCCTGAGCTCATAGGAAGGTCCGGCGAGGGTCTCCCCCATGAGGCAGTCAAACACGCCGGTTCCCTGAGCAGAGGAAATTAAGTTAGAAAGAAGGCACGCACAGGATCCCCCTCCTCGGAAGCGTCTCGTCGCGAGCGTCAGCCTTCGATTCGCCGTCGTCGGGCACGTCCGCTTTTCCCCGCACCTGAGCAGACGAAATCAGTTTAGGAAGAAGCACGAAGAGTGAGAGTCCTCCGCCCCTCTCGAGTGGAGTGATGTGCGGAAGCATATAAAAACCCAGAGCAATCCTGCCCTGGGTTACTTAAGCTTCTTATTTATATTGCGGGAGCCAGTCGCCGTGCGCTTCGATCAAGTCGTCGCACATCGCGATGATGTCGTCCATGGACAGCTCCGCCGACGTATGCGGGTCGAGCATGGCCGCGTGGTAGATGTGCTCCTTCTTGCCGGTGATCGCGGCTTCGATCGTGAGCAGCTGCGTATTGATGTTCGTGCGGTTCAGCGCGGCGCATTGCGGCGGCAGATCGCCAACGTACGTCGGCGTCACGCCGCTCCGATCGACGAGGCACGGCACTTCGACGCACGCCTCGCGCGGCAGGTTCGTGATAAGGCCGGTGTTCATGACGTTGCCGCCGATCTTGAACGGCACGTTCGTCTCCATCGCCTCGAACATGTACGACGCGTATTCGTGCGACCGCTGGTGGTTGAGGTTCGCGTCGTTGACGAGCTCGTCGCGCATTTTCCCCCATCTCTCGATTTGGTTTACGCAGCGGCGCGGATATTCGTCCAGCGGAATGTTGAAGCGCTCGATCAGCTCCGGATAGTTCCGCTTGATGAAGTACGGGTGATATTCCGCGTTATGCTCGGACGACTCCGTAATGTAGTAGCCGAACTTCAGCATCATTTCGAGGCGCACCATGTCGCCGTGCTTTTCCTTTTGCTTCTCGACCGCGCGACGCTTGATTTCCGGATACAGGTCGACGCCGTCCTTCGTGACCTCGAGCAGCCATGCCATATGGTTGATGCCCGCGATCTTCGCTTGTACGCCTTCCTTGTCGATCCCGAGGTTGTCGAACAGATGCGGGATACACGCCTGCACGCTGTGGCACAAGCCGACCGTCTTCACGCCGCCGTACGTGTTCATGACGTTCGTGAGCACGGCCATCGGGTTCGTATAGTTGAGGAACCATGCGTCCGGGCATACTTCCCGAATATCCTTCGCGAAGTCGAGCATGACCGGAATCGTCCGCAAGTTCCGGAAGATGCCGCCGATGCCGACCGTGTCCGCGATCGTCTGGCGCAAGCCGTACTTCTTCGGAATTTCGAAGTCCGTGATCGTGCAAGGATCGTAGCCGCCGACCTGAATCGCGTTGACGACGTACTTGGCGCCGCGGAGCGCTTCCTTCCGATCGTCGTACGCCTTAATGACGCATGTGCTGCCGGTCGTCCGCTTCAGGTTGTTGAGCATCATCTCGGAATCTTTCAATCGTTGCTTGTCGATATCGAACAGGGCCAATTCGAAGCCCTGCAGCGCAGGCGTCATCATCGTGTCGCCCAAGACGTTCTTCGCAAATACCGTACTTCCCGCGCCTAGAAACGTAATCTTCGTCAACGTTACCCCTCCAGATCAATGTGCGTTACTCCTCTTCAAATATAGGCGAATTCCATAGGACTGGGTATGGAGGAAACGAAGACACATATGGATATTTGTAGTGCGATAGAGTACGATGAGAGGAAACGGATAGGGGGATCGACGGATGTTTCCCGAACATTACAGCTTCGCGAGTTACGTCAATCCGGAGAAGAGTCGGGGCGAAATTACGGTGTTATTCAGCGGCGAAGCACGTCCGATGGAGCTGCATAACACGGGACCCGGCGTTCATGATTACTATTTATTTCATACCGTTACCGCAGGGAACGGAGACTTTATGTTGGATGGCAAGCGTTACATTTGTGGTGCGGGAGACACCTTCATGATCTTCCCGGGCTCGCTTCATCAATATGTCGCCGCCGCGCGGCATCCATGGGAATACGTGTGGGTCGCTTTCCAAGGGCATCGATGCGAGCCGCTGCTGCAGCAGCTTGGCCTCACGCCCGAACGCCCGGTCGTCCGGGGGAGCGCGACCCGCCATGCGCTTGCTCTATACCGCCGGCTCAGGAGCTCGCTGCGCGACGCGGAGCATCCGGCGCTCGCCGACCTGGAGGCGGCGGGCTGCCTGCGTCTTCTGCTGCGCGAGCTCGCGCTCGCCGAGCCCGATCGGCTGCCTGCGCCTCCGACCGCAGGCACGGCCGCGCGGCGCCAGGTCGAGCAGGCGATGCGCTGGCTCGAGCTGCAATACGCCCAACCGATCTCGATCGAGCAGCTGTCGAAGTCGCTCGGCTACCACCGTACGCACCTGTCCAAGATGTTCAAGGACGCGATCGGCCTGTCGCCGATGCAGTTTTTGATGCAGATCCGTCTTGAACGGGCGAAGTCGCTGCTGCGGAGCCATTGGTCCGTAGAGCAGGTCGCGTCGTCGGTGGGGTTCGCGGATGCGTTGTACTTTTCCAAGCAATTTCGGAAGAGGTTCGGCATGTCGCCTACGGAATACCGCCAGCGGCAATGACGGATGAACGGTCAGTCCGATGATCACCGTCCAGTCGGAACTGTGATATGATCTCCTCTGTAGAACCCTACAGAAAGCGTGCCGATCGCTTACGAACTGCTAACGAAGCTTCGCAAATCCCGAATCGAGGAAGCTGTATAATCAATGAGGTGAGAATGTGACCGTGATTCACGACAAGAAACGGCAAATCATCGAAGCGGCGCTCAAGCTTTTCGCCACCAAGGGGTTCCACGAGACCTCGATCCAAGATATCGCGGAATCGGTCGGCATCGCCAAGGGATCCGTGTACCTTCACTTCAAGTCGAAGGAAGATCTTCTCGTCTCCGCTTTGAAGCATACCGTGCACCGGATGTTCGAGGAAGTCGCCTTGGCGTCTACCTCCCCCGGCTTGTCCCCAAGGGAACGGCTCGTCCGCAAGCTGGAGAGCCAGCTTCGGTTCGGTTACGAGCACAAAGCGTTCTTCACGATGCTGCTTAACGAACGTTCGGTTCACGTCAACGAGGAACTGAAGAAATTCATGATGGATCTGCGCGTCCGCTCGGTGCAATGGTCGCTTGCGGACATCCTGGATGTCTATGGCGAAACGATCGGTCCTTATGCGATGGACGCCGTCGCCGCGCTGCAGGCGCTGGTGGGGCAATACACCGGGTACTTGATCCTCCACCAAGTCGAAATCGACATCGCCGCGTTGGCCCCGTTCCTCGCGGATCGGCTGGAAGACGTCGTGGACGGGATGCTGAAGAAGGGCCGACCTCCAATGCTGACGGAACGTATGCTGTTAGGCCCCGCGGCCGCCCCGGCCGCCGGCGAGGACGAGCGCGACGCCCGCGTCGACCTGCGGGCGCATTGGATCCGCATCCTCCGGGAGACGATCCGGGAATCGACCCTTGACGAGGCGAAACGGGAGGAGCTGCACAGCTACGCCGTCGTGCTCGAACACGAGCTGCGAAAGCCGGACCCGGCCGATGCCGTCGTCCAAGGCTTGCTGGCGCATCTGCGCGCCGCGGAGCCGCCGGCGATCGGCGCGGTGGTCCGACAGGTGGAGCAGGAGCTCGCGCGCATATCCCGTTAATTATTTAACATCTAAGTTGATAAAGTTATCCAAGTGCATCATAATAGGGAAAAGAACGACCTATTCATCCATGGAAGGGGTAGAAACCTATGTACGACATCGCTATTATCGGCGCCGGACCCGCAGGCGCCAGCGCCGCGATTTTCACGGCGAAAGCAGGCAAGAGCACCGTCGTGATCGATAACGACAAGGGCGTTACGAGACGCGCTTGGTTCGAGAACTTCTACGGCATCCCGGAAATCGACGGCCCTTCGCTCGTGGACATCGGCGTCGCGCAGCTGAAGAAGCTCGGCGCGGAGTACGTCCTTGACGAAGCGAAGGACGTCTCCGCCGTCGAAGGCGGCTTCGCGATTACGACCGCCGGCGGCGCGAGCTATCAAGCGAAGCACGTCGTGCTGGCGACCGGCTTCTCCGTCGAGTTCGGCGAGAAGCTCGGCGCCGCGACGAAGCCCGGCACGGAGCCTCGCGTGAAGACGATCTTCGACGTCGACGCCGACGGACGGACGAGCGTGCCCGGCGTATGGGCGGCCGGTACGGCTGCGGGCGTCAGCGTGCACGGGATCATTACCGCCGGCGACGGCGCGAAGGTCGCGATCAACTTGATCAGCGAGCTGAACGGCGACCGGTACGTCGATCACGACGTCATCAAGCCGAAGGAATAGGACGCAAAAAAAGGAACCCCGCCGGGACGAGCGACCGGCTGCGGGTTCCTTTTTCCTGATTCGGGGCACTTACGAGCGGATCAACTCGGGTCGGTTTTCCGCTTGCGGCGGTTCTTCCATCCATCCTTGCTTGATCATCAGCTTGCCGCCCTCTTGCGCGTAGTTGTACACCCTCGTCATCAGCGCCGTCAGCTTGATCGGCAGGTCGCTGCGCAGGCTGAACGACGTGCCGAGCGCGTTGCCGCCGAGACCGAAGCTCGTGAGGATGTTCGTGCAATACATCATCAGCTTGTCCGAGAATGCCGGCGTCGTCGATTCCGAAGCGCGGCCGGACGAGGAGGGCGAAGGATTCATGTCGCTCTCCATGAAGACGGCCCGAATCATATCGACCGTATCCCGCGCCAGTTCGCGGCCGGATTCGAAATACCGCTTTACCTCCGGCTCGAGGGCGGTTTGCGCGAAGCCCGTCATCAGCTCGAAGCCGACGACGTTCGTCTCCAACTGTTGGTACAGATGCGCCGACTCGACCAGATTGATCGGGCGCGCCTTGCGCAAGACTCCTTGCCCCTTCATATATTCGAGGTCCTGCACGAATTCGTTCTCGCGAGGCGGCGTTACGATCGGAGGGCGGGAGAGCAGCCCTTGCGCGAGCAGCAGCTCCGTCGCGTCGCCGTACGCCCGCTGCGAGCTGACCGACATGTCTTGGATCAGTCTGCGAATATCCTCGCGATACGACATCGTCAGATGCAGCGCGCTTAGCCCGGACGTAATCTTTGCGAAGACGCGGACGAGGGCGATGCTGAACATCCCGCTAAACAGTGCGGGAGCCCGCTCGTTGACATCCTCTTCTCCGAAGCCGACGGGGATGACGACGCCTTCCTTCCGGAACAGTTGACGGATGCGGTCGCTAAACCCGTTCACGTCCGCATGCGCGCGGGTCAGCAACTCTTTCTCCTCGTCGCCCTGCGCGTGACGGATGAAGTACCGCAGCATCCGGTCGCTCATCGTCTTCTCCAGATACGTCATCCACAAAATTCCGATCTCCGAAGATGCAAGCGGGGGATTCGAGGTATTGCTACTCATAGCTGTCGCACTCCTATAGGAATATTATACAGCTATGGTATCCCGTAGGCGGCCGTTTTATGTGCCGGAAATCCCGCGAAAGCGGAACGCATGCTCGTACGTACGGTCCGAAGGCAGCGTATATTCCGGATGCGCCTTCGCGCCCCAGCTGTCGTCGCCGCCGACGCCCATCTGTCGGAAGTTCGCTCGCACGACCGTCTTGCCGGCGAACGCCGGCAACTGAAACGGATAGCTGCAGCTCTCGAGCTCGATCGGCGTATACGGCAGGGCGCTCCACTCCATCGTCGGCTCGCCGGCGAATCGGAGTCCGACGCCGTTCTCGTCCGTTACGGACGCCCATCGCACTTCGGTCTTGTTGCCGCTCTCCTGCGGCCGCAAATACGGCGCCGGCTGCTCGCGGACAAACCCTTCATAGACGCCGAGCTTCGCCCCGTTCATCCGATCCCAGTACGTCTCGTGCGGGCCGTTGCCGTACCAGCGCACGCGGTCGAAGCGGCCGTTCAGCACGAACAGCATGCCGATCTCCGGAATTTCCGCCAGCCCTTCGCCGGGCGTCAGCGTCTCCCTTACCTCGACCTCGCCGTTCGGGTGCACGGTATAGGCGATCGTAACGGTCGTCTTCGACGAAGCGGCGGCGGCCGGCATCGGCATAAGCAATTCGTAGACCGCTTCGACGAACGCCGCCGCTTCTAACGTCTCGCTGCGGAACGACTTCATCTGCCGCGACGCGCCGGCCAGCCGCCACGGGGCGCAGCGGACGTGATGGAAGCTGCCCCGGTCGTTGTCCGTGTACGCTCTCCAGAAGTTCGGCGCCGGCGGGACGGTCACGAGGTCTTGGCCTCGGTACCGATATCTCGTCAGATGTCCCGAGCGCTTCTCGAAGGAGACGCTGAAGTCCGCGCCGCTCACCTGCAGCGTGACGACATTTTCCGCGACCGTCAGCGGAGCGTCGGAGATCGCGGCGGCGCTTGCGGCAGCGGCCGAGGCCGCGTCGGTCGGCAGCTCGAGCGCGAGCTGGCCGAAGGCGACCTCATGCCCCGCGTCCGCCCACCGCTCGTCGCGGCGCAGCGCGAAGCTCGCCGTCAGCACGTACTCTTCGCCCGGCCGGACGCTCTCCGGCAGCGCGAACGGCGGGCGGACGTCCGCCCGCTCGCCCGGCGCCGCCGCGACCGACGCGATCGCGCGCTCGACCGGTACGCCGTTGTTCGACAGCGTCCAGACGAGGTCGAACGCGTCGAGGTTCGTGAACAGGAACCGATTCGTCAGGCGGAACGCGCCCGTCTTCGCGTCGAGCGGTTCGAACGCGACGTTCTGATAGCACGCCTTCGCCTCGTGCAGCTTCGGCGAGACGGACCGGTCGGCGAAGACGAGGCCGTTGCCGCAGAAGTTGCCGTCGTTCGGGAAGTCGCCGAAGTCGCCGCCGTACGCGAGGTACGTCGACGTCCCGTCCGGCGTCGGCTTGCGCAGCGCCTGATCCATCCAATCCCAGATGAAGCCGCCCTGAAGGATCGGATAACGATAGAACAAGTCGACGTACTTATGGAGATTGCCGAGCGAATTGCCCATCGCATGCGCGTATTCGCACAGCACGAACGGCTTCTTGTTCGGCTCGGCGGACTCCGCGTATTCGTACAGATCCGGCAGCTTCGAATACATGCGGCTTTCGACGTCGGACGCCGCCTCGGAGGCGCGGTACATCGTTACGCCTTCGTAATGGACGGGGCGCGTCGGATCCGCGGCCTTGAGCAGGTCCCGCATCGCAAGGAAGTTGTCCCCGCCGAACGACTCGTTCCCGAGCGACCACATGACGATGGACGGGTGGTTCTTATCCCGCTGCAGCATCGAATTGGCGCGGTCGAGCACGGCCGCCTTCCATTCCGGCTTGCTGCCCGGCAGCGCGCCGCCTTCGCCCTCTTGGCCGTAAAACCAAGAGCCGTGCGTCTCGAGATTCGTCTCGTCGATCACGTATAATCCGTATTCGTCGCACAGATCGTACCAGAGCGGATGGTTTGGATAGTGCGAGGTCCGGACCGCGTTCATGTTGTACGCCTTCATCAGCCGAACGTCGGCGAGCATGTCCTCGTACGTCACCGCGCGGCCCCGGTCGCAATGGAATTCGTGTCGGTTGACGCCTTTGAACACGATCCGTTGTCCGTTGATCTTCATCAGCCCGCCGTCGATCTCGAACGTGCGGAAGCCGACGCGACAGCTGACCGTCTCGAGCAAAGCGCCGTTCGCATCGCGCAGGGCGAGCGCTAACGTGTACAAATGCGGATGCTCGGCGCTCCACTGCAGCGGCCGCTCGATCGCGCGCGCGAACGACAGCTCGAGCTCCGACACGCCGTCCTCGAACGCGACGCCGAGCAGCGCCTCGGATCCCGGCACGACGCGCCCGTCCTTATCGTATAGGGCCGCCTCGAGCGTCGCCGCCTCCGGCGCGCCGCCCGTTCTCGTCACGAGCGCCTTCACCTGCAGGCTGCCGTGCTCGTAGTTCGCGTCGAGCGTCGCGGCCGCGAAGAAGTCGTACACGTGCAGCGCCGGCGTCGCGTACAAATACACCTCTCGGAAGATGCCGGACAGCCGCCAGAAGTCTTGGTCCTCGAGCCAGCTCGCGTCGCACCAACGGTACACTTCGACCGCGAGCTTGTTCTCGCCGGTGACGAGGTATGGCGTCAGATCGAACTCCGCCGGCGTGAACGTATCCTCGCTGTAGCCGACGAGACGGCCGTTCACCCATACGTAAAACGCCGATTCCACGCCCTGGAAGCTGAGATATACCGGCTTCCCGACCCACGCTTCGGGCACCGTGAAGGTGCGGACGTACGACCCGACCGGGTTGAACTCCGAGGGAGCGAACGGCGGATCGAGCGTCTCCTTCCCTTCCCACGGATATTTGATGTTCGTATATTGCGGGGCGTCGTACCCATGCAGCTGCCAGTGCGACGGAACCGGAATATCGTCCCACGCCGAACAATCGTAATCCTCGCGGTAAAACTCCCGTTCCCTCTCTTCCGGACGCTCCGCGTACCGGAACTTCCAAAGCCCGTTCAACGATTGAAAATACGGCGACGTGTACCGATCCCCGGCCAGCGCCGCTTCCACCGTATCGTACGGCATCAGGGTCGCGTGCGCTTTCATGCGATTCACTTCGAATAGGTCGGGATTGTTGTTCCATTCCGGAAATCCGTTCGCCGGCGGCGTATAACGCAGCATGCTTCCAACACCTCTGAATTAGTAGAATCAATAGTTCAAATCGAATCTCGCGATCTCGTACGGCTGTATTTCGAATGCGATCGCTCCGTCCTCTTGGGACGAAACAGGCGCTTCGGCGCCCTCCCGGTTCGCGGCGAAGCCGACGGCGCCAGGCGCCTCCAGCCGGACCGCGCGAGGCTCGTCGCTCACGTTCGCGACGAGCACGCGCATGCCGGCGTCACTCAGCAGCGCGAGCGCCTCGACGCTGGCATCGGCGCACGGTACGGCGCTGAGCGGGGCGCCCCGGTACGGCGCGAGCGCCGCGAACAGCCGGCGGTACGCGGGCGTCGGCACGGACGCGCCGGACGCGTCGGTCGCGACGAGCCCGCTCTCGCCGACGGCGTCGCCGAAGACGATCGACGCCGCCCCCGCCTCCGCGAGCCGCCGCAGGCTGCCCAGCGTCCAGGCCGCCGCGAACGGCTCCCGTTCCCGCGGATCGTGTTCGCGCTCGCCCACCTCGCCGGTCGCCGCCGCGTTCACCCGCTGGGTGAACGTCACCGGCCCGGCATGGATCGGCGCGCCGCCGGCGGCCTCGCGGGCATCCGCGACGACGAGCGCCTGCATCGGCAGCGTCTCGACGATCGACGCCCGGTCGAACACGTGCACCTGCGGATTCATCGCGAGGCACACCCCGTCGAGCCGCTCGTACGGCATCGTCCCCGCCGCCGCGGCGCGGTTCAGCTCCGCGTAGTTTGCCCGCGAGCCGCCGAGCAGCGGCACCGCGCCGTATCCGGCGGCGTCGAGCGCCGTCCGCGCCGCCTCGGCCCGCGCCGCCGTCGTGACGGCGCCGGCCCCGAACGCGGCGAACGCGCGCAGCCGCGTCTCCGATCGGGCGAGCCGCGCGCAGCACGCCGCGAGCCGCTCCGCGGCGCGCTCGTCCGCCGCGGCCGTCGCCGCGATCGCGAGCGGCAGCCCGAGCGCGGCCGCCCCGGCCGCCGCGCCGTCGACCGCCGCTTCCCACGCGGCGGCGTCCAACGACACCGCCGCGTACAGGAAGTCGATCGGCAGCGCTTTCAATAATGCGGCGGCGTCAGGTCCGATGATGCCGTCCGCGGCCGCGTCGTACAGGAGCCCGAGCGGCGGCAGCTGTCCGACGGCCCGGCGCTCCGCCCGCAGACGGACCGGCGCCTCCTGCGCCGCATCGCCGCCGGCACCTTCGTCCGCCCCGCTCACCCGGACCCGGACGGCCTGCTCGACGACGTCGCCGCGCCGCACCTGCGCCGGGAACGGGCGCGAGAGCGGCGTGCAATACGTCTTGAACGAGGCGTCGGTCCAATTGCGCTGGTCCTCCATCTCGAACAGATCGCCTTCGAAGCCGATCTCCACCTCGAGATCCGGCGCGCCGGGCACCCCGTGGCGCAAGGCGCGCATGCCGAAGAACGGCTGATGCGGGGAGATGCGCTCCGGGAACGCTCCCTCCGTCTCCCCGTCCTCCGACGCGACGACGACGCGTTCGCCCGCGAGCGTATCCGGATGCAGCACGCAGAAGCCGATCCGGTTGCGCAGGAAGTCGGACCGAGCCTCGCCCCGCATCCGAAACTCCAATGCGCCGTCGGCCGTCCCGGTCATGACGCCCTCCCAGGCGAAGTCGATGTCGCCTTGCACCGTCTCCGCCGCGAGGCGCGCCTCGAACCCGTCCGCCCCTTGGCGGACGTCGTACGCCGTAAATCGGGGAGGCACGGTGCCCCAGTTCCGGTCTCTCACCGCGACGTATACCTGTCGCACGACCTCCCGGCCGCCGGCCCGCACATACCGCAGCGTCCCATCCTCCAGCGCCACCGACAACGGTCCCGCGCGAAGCTCATGCCTCATCGCGTTCGCCTCCCGCTCCTTCGATCAAGATCGCCCGATGCTCCGCGGCGCTCTCGTACGTACCGAACGTCATCCGCAGCGTGACGAGATTGTCCTCGCCGCTCGTCTGGAACGCCGCGCCCGTCTCGAGGCATTCCACGAAGTGGGATTGCAGCCGGAAGTGGCTCTCCTCATGGTCGAGATGCGTCGACTCCGCGATCGTCCGTTCTTCGGTCCCGTCGCGGTGGACGATCGTAATGCGGCCGTCCGTATACATCTTGATCGTCCCGTTCTCCCCGTCGATCGCCATCTGCTCCAGATGGACGGGCTGGACGGCGTCGCCGAGCGGCCGATCGAGCTTCTGCCGCGTCGCCCAGCTCATGTCGAGGAAGCCGTAGAAGTCGTCGTACCCGAGCACGACGACGCCGGAGTCTTCGCCGGCGATATGCGGGCTGATCGTCGTCGTCTCGGCGTATAATCGCTTCGGCGTGCCGAACAAAAACCGCCACGTGTCGAACCAATGCACGCCCATCTCGTAGAACAGCAGCTTCGGCATGTCGCGGAAGAACGGCTGCGGAATCGCGACGCTCGGCGCGAATCGGGGCGTGTAATAGTCCGTATGTATATACCGGGCGGCCTTGACCTTCCCGATCGTTCCCTCGTCCAACGTCCGCTTGATCAGCTGGAACGGCATGAGCCAACGCCAGTTCTCCGTCACCATCAGCCGCACCCCGGCGTCCCGCGCCGCCGCGACCATCCGCTCCGCGTCCTCGAGCGTCGGCGCGAAAGGCTTCTGGCACATGATGTGCTTGCCGGCCGCGGCCGCCTTCGTCACGAATTCGACGTGCGTCTCCGGCCCCGTCACGATATCGACGATATCGATGTCGGCGTCTTCCAGCATCTCCTCGATCGTACCATACAATCGATTTTCCGGCACGCCGAATTCCGCCGCCCTCGCCTCCAGCTTGTCGCGGCTGCGATTGCACAGCGCGGCGATCTCGACGCCTTCGATGCGGCTCCACGCCTTCAGATGCTTGTCGGACCAGTAGCCGGTGCCGACGAGGCCGACCTTCCACCTTTTCGTCATAGGTTTCTCCTCCTTCTTATAACGACTCGAGCTTCGCCGGAAGCTTCTCCGGATGCAGCATGACGTCGATCTGATCGTACACCCGGTCCGGGTCGTAGAGGTCCTTCCAGTTGTCCTTCAGCATCGCTTTCTTGCCGTATTCGATCGCGACGAGGCAGGCGTCCGAGAACGGGTTCGTCTTTTCGAAAACGATCGCCAGCTGCACGTTAATATGTCCGAGCATGAAATCCTTCGCCGCCTCGTACGGCACGCCGCGCTTCACCGCTTCGTCCATCGCTTCGCCGAGCACCGTCACCATCGTCGACGAGATCGTCTCCGCCATCGTCGGCTCGAGCATCGCCATCTGCTCCACCGTAATGCGGTGCGTGCGCAGGATCGGCGCGTACATCGCCTGCGCGACCGCCTCCCCGACGGCGTATTGCGCTTCCGGGCCTTGCATGAGCGCGCAGACGATCGCCTGCTTCGCCGCCACGCCGCCGAAGAAGTCGCGTTTCGCCTCCGGCGTCGTCTCGTCGTTAAACACCGGCGGATGGCATGGATGCGTCACGAAATACGCGACGTCCTCGCGCTTTGGCAGCTTGCCGAGGTACGCCGCGGCCGGGTCGAGCACGATCAGCATCGCGCCGGTCTTCATCGCCGGCACGACGCTTTCCGATACGTTGCCGATCGCGACGTCCGGTATCGCGAGAACGACGACGTCGGCGTTCGGCACCGCATCGGCCTGCGGCGTCGCGGCCAGCCCGCGTTCCGCCAAGTTGGCGAGGCCCCGTTCGCTGATTTCTACATAATAAACGGGATCCGTCCCCTTCCTCAAATTGTCCGTAATGCGGCAGCCCATCTTCCCGCCTGCGCCGATTAACGCGATGGTCGTCATGCGAAAATTCCTCCTAGCAAAAGGTTATGAATCATATTATATACGGATTGTATACAATGTGTATTGACTTTTCAATCGGTCGCAACGATAATTTTGATACCAACCCCTTTCCCTTGGGAGGAATCATATGAAGCTCGGCATCGGCAGTTACACGTTCGCCTGGTCGATCGGCGTGCCCGCGTACGGCATGCCTTCCGTTCCCGTCACCGCCTTCGACCTGATCCGCATCGCGGCGGAGCACGACCTCTCGCTCGTTCAGATCGCCGACAACATCCCGCTGCATCGCTGGCCGGAGAACGAACGACGACGGCTGAAGCGCGAAGCCGACTCGGCCGGCGTAGCTCTTGAAGTCGGGACCCGGGGCACCGACCCGGCGCTGCTGCTCGAGTACCTCGCGATCGCCCGCGAGCTCGGCTCCCCGTTCGTGCGCACGCTCGCCGCGACGACCGACCTGGCGCTCGTCCGGGAGCAGCTGTCGGCGGCGCTGCCCGCGTACGAATCGGCCGGCATCGCCATCGCGTTGGAAAACCACGGCCTTCATACGACCAAGCAGCTCGTCCGGCTGTTCGAAGACGTCGGCAGCCCTTCTCTCGGATGCTGTCTCGATACCGTCAACTCGTTCAGCGCGCTCGACGCCCCGGATCGCGTCATCGCCGACTTGACGCCCTATGTTATGAATCTTCATATTAAAGATTTCGATATTACGAGAATCGACCATCAGATGGGGTTCGTCGTCTTGGGCGCGCCGGCCGGATATGGTAAATTGGATATACCGCGCCTGCTGACGACGATTCGCGAGCAGGGCAAACGGCCGAACGCGATCCTCGAGCTGTGGCCGCCTTACCAAGGCTCGGTCGAGGACACGGTCGCGCTGGAATGGGAATGGTTCCGGCAAAGCGTCGTTTACCTTCAAAGCTTGCCGGAATTCCAGAGGACATAAGGGGGCTGCCGTTCATGACGGCCGTTACGTTGAAAGAGAAAGCTTATATCGAGCTCCGCAAGTCGATCCTGAACGGGGAGCTGAAGCCCGGCGACTTCTTAACGGAGCGCATGCTCGTCGAGCTGCTCGGCATGAGCCGCACGCCGATCCGTTCCGCGCTGGAGCGGCTGGACGTCGAGGGGCTCGCCAAATATACGCCGAACAAGGGGCTCATCGTCACGGAAATTTCGCTGACGCAGGTCGTCGACATTTTCGACTTCCGCATCGCGATCGAGTCGTATATCGCGAAGCGGCTGGCGACGCGGGCTTGGAGCGTCGATGACGTCTCGTGGTTCGAGGACAATTTGCGCGTGCAGCGGGAATGCATCGAGGTCAACGACCATGCGCGGTTTACGGAAGCGGACACCGCGTTCCACACCAAGCTGGCCGACGTGTACGATAATTCGGAAATCGCGCGAACGATGGAGCGGCTGCAGGACATGCTGTACCGCATCGCGCTGCGCGTGCTGCGGAAGGACGTGAACCGCATCCGCTCCTCTTACGAAGACCATCTGCGCATCTTCGAGCTGATCCGGGAAGGCCGCGGTCCCGAAGCCGCATCGCAGATGGAGGAGCATCTCGAATACGGCAAGCGAATTTTGTTGACGTAAGGCAGCGCGCCAAGAAGCCTCGCCTTCCGCCGGAACCCGGCTGTGGAGGCGAGGCTTCTCTACTTCCGCTTCCCGCTCTTCGTCCTCCACTTCCCTCGGCTCAGCTAGTCATGCGTAGCCGGCGGGAGGGCGCATAGCGCGCCCCCTTTCCCGCCTTTTTCGCACTCGGTACCCGATGAAAGCCCCTCCCCTATCTGCCTACCCCGCCCCGACGGGACGCTCCGCGTTCTGAAGCAAATACATGCGGTAGTACCGCCCGCGCAGCGCCATCAGCTCGTCGTGCGTGCCGCGCTCTTCGATGACGCCGCGGTGCAGCACGAGGATCCGATCCGCATCGCGAATCGTAGACAGCCGATGCGCGATGACGAACGTCGTTCGCCCATGGCGAAGCACGTTCAGCGCATGCTGGATGACCTGCTCCGTCTCGCTGTCGATGCTGGCCGTCGCCTCGTCCAAGATGAGGATGGCCGGATCGTAAGCGAGCGCCCGCGCGAAGGAGACGAGCTGCCGCTCCCCTGCGGACATCGTGCTGCCCCGTTCGACGACGGGCTCCGCGAGCCCGTTCGCCAGCCGATCGACGAACGGGCCGGCCCCGACTTCGGTCAGCGCGCGGCGGGCCGTCTCTTCGCCGATCGCCTCGTTATAGAGCGACACGTTGAACTTCACGTCGCCCGTGAACAGGAACGGGTCCTGCAGCACGATGCCCATATGGCGCCGCAGCGCCTGCTTCGACATCGTCCGAATATCGACGCCGTCGATGCGGATGGCGCCGCCGGTCGGCTCGTAGAAGCCAAGCAGCAGATTCATAATCGAGCTTTTGCCGGAGCCGGTATGGCCGACGAGCGCGATCGTCTCGCCCCGCTTCGCCTCGAACGAGATCCCCTTCAGCACGTTCTCGCCCGGCACGTACGCGAACGTGACGTCGTCGAACTCGACGCGGCCTTCCGGCCTGGGCGTCGCGGGCGCCTCCTCGTCTTCTTCCACGGCTTCCCCCTCCCGATCCATCAGCGCGAATACCCGCTCCGCCGAGACGAACGCCCGCTGCGCATTCGTCATCTGATCGAAGATACCTACGATCGGCTCGTAGATCCGACCCAAATAATCGACGAACGCATACAGCGCCCCGAACGAGACGACCCCGCCGGCCCCGAGCGACCGAGCTCCGAAATACCACAGGATGAACGCGGTCAGCAGCCGGCTGACGAAGTAAACAACGTTCCGGCCGGAGAAGGCGGTAATCCGAAACTGCGCCACTTGACTCCGATACCGCTCCTCGTTCAACCGGCCGAATTCCCGCTTCATCGTCTCTTCCCGGCGAAACGCTTGCACGATCGGCATGACGTGAATCATCTCGTTCAGCATGGCGTTCATTTCGGCCAGCTTCGCTCGAATGATCTGCACGTACTTCTTGGAGATTTTCAAATGCAAATAGAGCAGCGCAGCGAATAACGGCAGGATGATCGCGCACAGCAGCGCGAGCCGCCATTCGAGAAACAGCAGCGCCGCGAAGACGCCGACGATGTTCAGCCCGCTGACGACGAACGTCGCGGTAAAGCTGATGTACAGCTCCTTGATGTTTTCCGTGTCGTTGGCGACGCGCGAGACGATCTGCCCGATCGGCGTCTTGTCGAAGAACGCGACGGGCAGCCGTTGGAGATGCCGGAACAAGTCCATGCGCATCCGCTGCACGATGCGCTGCGCGGACGACTGCAGCAGATAGCTCTGCACGTACGTCAGCGCGCTGCCGACGACGGTCAGCGCGACGATCAGGGCGACGAGGCGGAAGATCGGCGCGACGTCGTGCCGATAGAACGCCGTCACCTCCGCCCCCGTCAACCCCACGGCGCCGTACGCCGGGCTGTCCAGCGTGAAGCCGCCCCCCTCGCCGGCGCGGAATCGCGCGACGGACTCCGCAGCCGGCGGCGGGGCGTCTGCCGGCAGCCAATCGCTCCGGACGTACGCCCGCTCCCGGAACGGCACCGACAAGGCGCCTTCCGGGACGACGTCCGACTCCAGTTCGTACCAATCGAATTGGATGGCGAGCAGATGGTCGTCGATGATCGTCTTCGTGACGATCGGTCCCGCGAGCTGCGCGCCGAGCGCCAGCACCAGGATGAGCAGCGCGACGGCGACCTGACGCCGGAACAGCAGCAAGTAAGCGAGCAGCCGCTTCGCGACGGCCCCTTCGCGCACGTTATCTTGTTCGATCATGGGTTCACCGCCCTGTTCGTTCCGTTCGTTCCATCCTCCAGGAGGCTCTCCTCCAGCTGTTGACGTTCGTATTGCCGCTTATACCAGCCGTCCCGCTGCATCAGCTCTTCGTGAGCGCCCTCCTCGACGATCCGTCCGTCGTCCAGCACGACGATGCGCTGCGCATGCTTTACTGCGGACAGCCGATGGGTGGCGATGAACGTCGTCTTCCCCGCCCGGCTCCGCCGCACCGCATCCAAAATAGCGGCTTCCGTCCGCGCGTCGACGGCCGACAACGCGTCGTCCAGGATCAAGATGTCCGGCCGCACCAAGAGCGCCCGCGCGATGCCGATTCGCTGCTTCTGCCCGCCGGAGAGCATGACACCGTTTTCCCCTACGATCGTATCCAGCCCTTCCGGCATCCGCTCGAGATCCTCGGTCAGGAACGCCATCCGCGCCGCCTCCAGCACTTCCTCTTCGGTCGCCTCCGGCTTGCCGAGCGCGATGTTGTCCCGGATCGACCGGGAAAGCAGCAGATGCTCCTGCGACACGTAGCCGATCCACCCGAGCAGCCGATCGAGCGGAATCCGATCGATCGGCACCCCGGACACCGTCACGCCGCCCGCAGGAATCGGATACTGCCGCAGCAGTTGCTTCAGCAGCGTGCTCTTGCCGCTCCCCGTCTTGCCCACGATGCCGATCGTATCGCCGCGACGAGCCTCGAGCCGAATGTCCTTCAGCCGGTCGACGTCGGCCCCCGGATAACGGAACGTCAGCCCGCGGAACGCGACGTCCCCCGCCGCCTCCGGGCGGATCGGATCGGCCGGATCCGTCACGTCCGGCTGCTGCGCGAGGCTCTCCTCGATTCGATTCACGGACGCGTTGCCGCGCTGCAATATATTAATGAAATCGCCGAAGGCGATCATCGGCCAGACGAGCAGCCCGAGATAAATATTGAAGGTAACCATCTCGCCGAGCGTGATCTCGTTATGGACGACCAGATAAGAGCCGTACCCGATGGCGATCGCGAAGCTGATGCCCGTGATCGCCGAGATGGCCGGCATAAACAGCGAGTTCGTCTGCGCGACGCGAATGTTTTTCTCCATCACGTCCTTCGTCACGCGGTCGAACGCCGCCAGGTCGCTCTTCTCCTGCACGTAGGAACGCAGCACGCGCTGCCCGGAGATCGACTCCAGCACATGGTCGTTCATGACCCCGAACCGCTGCTGCGCCGCGGTGAAATGCGCCCGCATTCGCCGGCCGAGCACGTTGATGGCCACCGTAAGCAGCGGCATCGGCAGCAGCGCGGCGATCATCAACCGCACGTCGATGAAGTAGATCATCGACGCGACGACGACGATGACGCCCATGATCGTGTTCGTGATCGTCACGACGCCGAAGCCCGCCGTGTTGCTGACCGCCTCGATGTCGTTCGTCGCGAGCGCCATCAGCTCCCCGGAGCGGTTCCGCTGGAAGAACGACGGACGCATGCGCGTCCAATGCGCCAGCAGCCGATCCCGCAGCTGCTTGTTCAGCAGCGCGGAGCTGCCGAACAACGCGTTGATCCAAACGTAGGTAGTGACGTACATCGCGACGGCGATGCCGAGCAGCAGCCACAGCGTCGACGATAGACCGGCGCGCGTCAACGTGCCGTTCAGCATGCTGTCGATCGTCTGCCCGACCATGCGCGGCGCGACGGTATTCATATAACTATTGGCGGAAATCAGCAGCATCGTCGCTACGTAAAACGGCCAACGTTTGCGAAAAAACCAACTCAATCGGCGAACGAAAAGCAACGGCGGTCCCCTCGGCTTTCCAGCGATATCGATATTTTCCCATTGTAATCCATCCCTCCCGGAAAAATCGATACCGGTGACGGAACTTTGGCGAAAAGGTGAAATTTTTTTGAACGCTTCCGTCAAATTTGTGATACAATAATGACACGAAAGCTCTTACAAGGATGTGGGACGAATGCTCTCCAACAACTACATGAACAACCGTTCCGGCGGGTCGGAACGCAGCGTACAGAAGCTTGTGAAGTGGATGACCGCGGCCTCGTGGACGACGCTTCTCATCGGCCTCGCGCTCTCCCTCGCGAACTTGAGCCACTTCAGCGAACAGAACGCCTCCCTGATGGTCGGAATCGGCTTTATGGTCGGCAGCGTTCACATTTATGTCATCCGCACGGCGATTCATCTCGTGCATGCGCGGGCGCCGCACTTGTTCGGCAATCGCGACTAAATCGAGTACATTCAACGTTTCGAAGCCTCCAAGAGAGAAATCTTGGGGGCTTTTTTGCGTGCGTGCGCTTCTTTTCGTCCAAAGCGTGACTACAATTTTAACGAAATGGGGCGAGAATTTGACGGATTTGCAAAGTGGGGTCCGGGCGAGCGCAGAATCTGATATCTTAATGGAGAGGCAAGTGAAATTCATCACAAAGGCAGTCTCGACATAAAATTAGAATTCCATCTAAGGTTACAGGAGGACCGTCCCATGAGAAAACGTACCTTCAAATTCGGCTTGGCGCTGCCGGCGATGCTGCTGCTGACCGCGGCGCTTCTGTCGGGCTGCGGCGACGCGATGGTGCTCGACCCGAAGGGGCCGATCGGCGCGCAGCAGAAGGATCTCATCTATATTTCGACGCTGCTGTGCGTCGTCATTCTCGTCCCGGTGCTCGCGCTGACCGCGTACATCGTGTATCGCTACCGCGATCGGAAGGACAACGACGCGCCGTACGAGCCGAACTGGTCGCACAGCACGAAGCTGGAGATCGTCTGGTGGACGATTCCGATCGTCATTATCGCGATTCTGGCGGTCGTCACCGTTCGGTACACGCACGCGCTGGAGCCTTCTAAGCCGATCGTTTCGGAGAAGAAGGAGCTTGTCATTCAGGTCACGTCGCTCGATTGGAAGTGGTTGTTCCAATATCCCGAACAGGATATCGCGACCGTCAACTATCTCTATCTCCCCGAGGACGTGCCGATCCGCTTCGAGCTGACGTCGGACGCGCCCATGAACTCGTTTTGGATTCCGCAGCTCGGCGGACAGATTTATACGATGTCCGGCATGGCGATGACGTTGTATCTGCAAGCCGACGAGCCCGGCACGTATTACGGCTCCGGCGCGAACTTCAGCGGCGAGCACTTCGCCGACATGACGTTCTACGCGACGGCCGTGCCGCAGGAGGAGTTCGACGCTTGGGTCGACCAGGTGAAGGCGACGTCCGAACCGCTTACCTTAGAAGGTTATGAGACGCTGCGTCAACCGGGCACGTCGCAAGTGCAACAGTTCGCAGACATTCCGGAAAGCTTGTTCCACGATACCGTTACGAGATACGTCGTCGACGGACATAACCCGCACGCCGGTCACGGCGCCGCGGCGCCCGAGCCGCAAGCGCCGGCCGAGACGGACGCGAAGACGACGAACGCGACCGAGCACGGCCACGACGCTCACGGCGCCCATTAACGAAGCCAAGAAAGGAGATCCGCTATGGATACCATCAAGCAATTCGCATCCGAGTTTTTCGTGACCGGCGATCCGCTCATCCTCGGCGCGCAGGTCAGCATCGGTCTCACGATGGTCGCCCTGGTGTTCGTCCTGTCCTATTTTCGAAAATGGGGCTGGCTGTGGCGCGAGTGGTTGACCACCGTCGACCATAAAAAGATCGGTATTATGTATATTGTGTGTTCCATTCTCATGTTATTCCGCGGCGGGGTCGACGCCCTGCTCATGCGGACGCAGCTCGCGTTCCCGGGAATGGAATTCCTGCACGCGGACCATTATAACGCCATATTCACGACGCACGGCGTCATTATGATTTTGTTCATGGCGATGCCGCTCATGTTCGGTCTCTTCAACATCGTCGTGCCGCTGCAGATCGGCGCGCGCGACGTGGCGTTCCCGTTCCTGAACTCTCTAAGCTTCTGGTTGTTCTTCTGGGGCGCGATGCTGTTCAACATGTCGTTCGTCATCGGCGGCTCCCCGGATGCGGGCTGGCTCGCCTATCCGCCGCTGTCGGGGCTCGAGAGCAGCCCGGGCGTCGGACAGAACTTCTATATATGGGGCATTCAGATTTCCGGCATCGGGTCGCTCGCGACGGGCATTAACTTCATCGTGACGATTTTGAAAATGCGGGCGCCCGGCATGGGCCTTATGAAGATGCCGATGTTCACATGGTCGGTGCTGTCGAGCTGCATCACGATCATTTTCGCTTTCCCGATTTTGACGGTGACGCTGTTCCTGCTCTTTATGGACCGTTACTTCGGCGCTCACTTCTTCACCTTGGACGCCGGCGGCAACCCGATGATGTATATCAACCTCATTTGGATGTGGGGGCATCCTGAAGTATATATCGTCGTCCTTCCGGCGTTCGGCATCTTCTCGGAGATCGTCGCCACGTTCGCGAAGAAGAAGCTGTTCGGCTATACGTCGATGGTCGTCGCGATGATCAGCATCAGCGTCACCTCGTTCTTCACGTGGGCCCACCACTTCTTCACGATGGGCTCCGGCGCGAACGTCAACGCGTTCTTCGCCGTCACGACGATGATTATCGCCATTCCGACGGGCGTCAAAATTTTCAACTGGCTGTTCACGTTGTACCGCGGCCGCATTCGGTTCACGACGCCGATGCTGTGGACGATTTCGTTCATCCCGTGCTTCGTCGTCGGCGGCATGACCGGCGTCATGCTGTCCGTCGCGCCGGCCGACTTCCAGTTCCACAACAGTTACTTCCTGATCGCGCACTTCCATCAGGTGCTGATCGGGGGCGTCGCGTTCGGTTACTTCGCCGGTCTTTCGTACTGGTGGCCGAAAATGTTCGGCTTCACGCTGCACGAAGGCCTCGGCAAGTGGGCGTTCTGGCTGTGGAACATCGGCTTCTACGTCTGCTTCATGCCGCAATACTTCCTGGGCCTCGACGGCATGACGCGCCGGATGTACACGTACGACTTCGACATGGGCTGGGGTCCGCTCAACCTCGTATCGACGGTCGGCGGGTTCCTGATGGGCATCGGCTTCTTGTTCCAGGTGTGGCAGATCGCGCACTCGATCAAGTTCATGAAGAAAGATACGACCGGGGATCCTTGGGACGGCCGGACGCTCGAGTGGTCGATCCCGTCTCCGGCGCCGCTGTACAACTTCGCGACGGTTCCGACCGTCGCGGAGACGGACGATTGGTGGGAGACGAAGCAGCGGCGCGCGGCCGGCATTCCGGACGCTCCGACGCCTGCGATCGAGCCGATCCACATGCCGAAAAACTCGGCGATCCCGTTCATCAAGTCGTTTTGCTGGTTCGTCGCGGGCTTCGGCTTCGTGTTCGACTGGCTGCACTTCGCGATTCCAGGCCTGATCGGCGTCGCGATCTGCATGATCGTTCGCTCGTTCACGTACGATACGGATTATTATATTCCTGCAGATGAAGTTCGCCGCACGGAGGCGGCGTTGAGAGGGGTGAAGGCGTAATGGCGGCAACGCACACGCACGGCGCGCATGACGCGCACGCCGATCACGGGCATCATGACCAGGAAGGCCTCAAGACGTTCGGCTTCTGGCTGTTCCTGATCACCGACGTTATCCTGTTCGCGACTTTGTTCGCCACGTACGTCGTGCTTAGAAACAACACGGCCGGCGGCCCGACGGGGGAAGAGCTGTTCAACATTCCGATCGTGATCGCCAGCACGTTCATCCTGCTGACGAGCAGCTTCACGAGCGGACTCGCGGTGCTGTCGATGCAGAAGGGGCACCTTAAAGGTCTGATCGGCTGGCTCGTCGTCACCGCGGCGCTCGGAGCGGCGTTCATCGGGCTCGAAGCGTACGAATTCCTGCACATGGTCCATGAAGGCGCCACGCTGCAGACGAGCGCCTTCCTGTCGGCGTTCTTCACGCTCGTCGGCGCGCACGGCTTGCACGTGACGATCGGTCTCGTCTGGATGATCGGCCTCATGCTGCAGTTGGGTCGTCGGGGCATTACGGCGGTGACCGAACGCAAGGTGAACAATCTCAGCTTGTACTGGCACTTCCTCGACGCGGTGTGGATTTTCCTCTTCACCGTCGTCTACCTGATGGGGGTGATGTAAGATGGCGAATCTTAAGAACGCTAGCCACGGGCACGAGGCGAACAGCGCCGGCGAGCACGGCAATCACGGCTCGTTGAAGTCCTACGTCATCGGCTTCGTCCTTTCGATCGTGCTGACGATCGTACCGCTCGTCGCGGTGCTCGGCGCCGATCTCGGACAGACGACGACCTTGATCGTCATCTTGGCCGCGGCGGTGCTCCAGTTCGCGATACAGCTGCTGTTCTTCATGCATCTGCGCGAAGGCGAGAACGCCCGCTGGAACGTGATGTCGCTGCTGCTCGGGATCTTGATCTTGGTCACGATCGTCGGCGGTTCGATTTGGATCATGACGTACAACGCAGTCGCGCATTAACGATAAGAAAGACCATACTCTCGGCTCGCGAAGATGCCGAAGGTATGGTCTTTTTTTCGGGTGGCGTTACTTCCGAGATACGCTCAACCTTTGCCATTCGCGGGCGGCGGCACCGCCGTCACTCCCGCTTCTGCATCGTGTTCTTTACGCCGGAGTACGCCCCGATCGCCGACAGCCCCATGACGACGCCCGCAAGCGCCGCCTGCCGCCAGTCTCCCGGCGCGACATAGACGAAGCCGGCAACCAATCCGAGCGCGATCGCTACGGCGGGCAGCACTCTCGCAGGGACGCCCATTCTCCCGATCAAGCCGACGAGCGCCACGATCAACGGAATCAATGCGACGTCATACGCTTGGAATTCCATAACTTCCTCACCTCCCTCTCCTTCACCATATGCCCGTCCTAACCGTGTTGCGCGGGCTAAGATGTTTTGGAAGGAGCGAGAGGTAGCTGCGGACGTGGTTCGGGCGCGGACAATAGGGTCAAATTTGACTTTATTCGCGGCATGAGGGTTCCCTTAACCGCCGACTCTACGAAAGGAAATCGAGGGAAAGGAGCAGCGGGACACTCTCCCCTTTGAACACGCGGTTGAAGTGGCGCACGTGGCGGAAGCCGGTCCGTTCGGCGACTTCCGTCACGAGGGCGTTCGTCGCGGCGAGCAGATGCTTCGCCGCCTCGACGCGGATCGCGGTGAGCCGTTCGACGAACGTGACGCCGGTCTTCTGCTTGAACAACGCGCTGAAGTACGCGGGATTCAGATATAACATCTCCGCCATACTGCCGAGCGTGATCGGCTCGGCATAATTCGCCTCCATGTACCGAATCGCCTTCGCGACCGCGTCCGCCGGACGATCCGCGCCGGCGGCGGCGACGCAGCCGGCCAGCCGACCGAACAGCGAGCCGCACAGGTCGGTCAGCTCGTCGCTGGCGGAAACCGAGCAGACGTCGAACAGCAGCTCGCGCACGTCCTTCTCGCCGAGCCACGCTTTCGCGACGCCCCATTCGGAGGACAGCTCATAGCAGCGTATGACAAGCTTGCAAATATGGCGATGCACCGTCTGCGGCGTCGGCGCCTTCCGGCACAGCTCCGCGGCGGCTTCGCGCGCCCGTTCCTCCGCCTCGGCGGGACGCCCGTCGGCGATCGCCCGCTCGAGCGCCTCCCACGACCACTCGCGCGGCTCCGCATGCGCAAGCGTCGCGCCGTCCTCCTCCGTCCGCTCGTAGGCGAGCACCTTGTCGCCGCCGACGATGAGCCGGCGCAGCAGCGCGATCTCCGCCTCTCGGTACGAAGACGCAAGCGACTCCGCGCCCGGCGACAGCCGTCCGACGCCGATCGTGACGGTCAGGTCGGAGAGCGACTTGATTTGCAGCCGGATCGACTCCGCCATCTCGAGGTGCTTCCGCATCGCGTCGGCGCCGCCCTCCCCGTTCAGCATGGCCACGACCTCCGAGTCGTTCGGCACGAAGCAGAACCCCGTCGTTCGCCGATCGATGACCTCCTGCACGAACTGTTGAATGTACAGCTGGAAGAGCGACGGATCCGCCCGCCCGTACCGTTCCGAGCCGACCGACCGCTTATCTAGCTTCACGATCATGCACGCGTAGCAAGGCGCGTCGAACCGGAGGCCGAGCTCTTCCTCCAGCTGCCGGATGTCGTCCGCGCCGACGACGCCTCGCGCCAACGCCGCCGCGAGATGCTCGGAAGCGCGTTCCCGCGCGCGGCGCTGGTCGCCCTTCGCCGGCCCCGGCGCCGCGCTTCGGCGCGCCGCGCGCTCCCGCACCTCCGCCTTCAATCGGTCGAGCAGCTTCGCGAGCTCCTCCCGCTCGATCGGCTTCATCAAGTAATCCTTCGCGCCATGCTGCATCGATTGCTTCACGTAGGCGAAGTCCTCGTACCCGCTGACGACCGCGCTGACTACATCCGGGAATCGCTCCCTGGCGATCTTCTGCAGCTGCAAGCCGTCCATGCGCGGCATCCGAATGTCCGTCAGCATAACGTCGGGACGCCGCTCCTGCAGCAGGTCGAGCGCTTCGTAGCCGTCCCTGGCATCCCCGACCACGCGCCATTCGGCGTCGAGCGAAGCGATCATCGAGCTGAGGCCCCTCCGGAATATGGCTTCGTCGTCCACGATTACGATGTTAGGCATCGACTTCCCCCTTCGGCGCCGCCGCGTCCGAAGCGCGGATCGCCGGCAGCGTTAGAATGACCTTCACGCCTTGGTACGGCATGCTCTCGAGCGTGATGCCGTAAGGCTCGCCGAAATGCAGCCGAATTCGCCGATGGACGTTGAGCAGCCCGTTGCCGGTCGTACCGCCGACGTCTCGCGCCGAGCGAAGCCGCTCTTGCAGCGCCTCGAGCAGCTCGCTCGAGAGGCCGATCCCGTCGTCCTCCAGCGTCAGCCGCAGCACCCCGTCCGCCGCGCCGCCGCCGAGGCGGACGCGACCGACGCCGATGCCCTTGTCGAGACCGTGGTTCAAGGCGTTCTCGACGATCGGCTGCAGGAGCAGCGGAATCATCCGGCAGTCCAGGGCGGCCGGATCGATGTCGCAGGCGTAGTCGATCCGATCGTCGTAGCGCAGCTTCTGGATCGCCATATACCCGTTCACGTGCTCGAGCTCGTCGCGCAGCGTGACCATCTCCTTGCGGCTGCTCAGCGAATAACGCAGAAGCCGGCTCAAGCTGTTGGACATGAGCACGATCTCCCGATTCCCTTCCAGCTCCGCGTACATGCTGATCGAACCGAGCGTATTGTATAGAAAATGCGGATTGATCTTGCTCTGCAGCGCCGCGATCTGCGCGTCCTTCTCGCGCAGCTCCGTCTCGTACAGCAAGTAACCGAGCTGGCTGAGCTTCGAGACCATCGTATTGAACGCATGCCCGAGCCGGCCGACCTCGTCGCCGCTCGACACCGGGAAGGCGACCTGCAGGTCGCCCCGCTCCACCTTCCGCATCAGACGGCTCAGCTTGCGCAGCGGCTTCGTCACGCCGAACGCGAACGCGACGGAGACGACCATCGCGAGACCGACGAACACGACGCCGATCAGCACGATGGAATTGCGCACGATGACGCTGTCCTCCATTAACTCCCTTACCGGCACCGCGCTGACCGTCGTCCATCCCGTCACCGACGAAGTGACGTGGGAGACGAGCAGGCTGCCGACGTTCGGTACGTCGAGATGCCGCACGCCTTCCCCCTCCAAGCGCCCGATCGACGCCGGATCGCCGACGCCGAGCGTCGAACCGATGACGAGGCTCCCGCTCCGGTCCGCGATGTACAGCGTCTCGTGCTCGCCGAGCTTCACCTGGGACAAGATGTTGCGGACCGCCGCCGGATCGATGTCGATCACGATGTAGCCGAGCGTCAAGCCGGTATCGAAGCTGCGCAGCTCTCTTGCGATCGAGAACACTTGGTAGACCGTCCCGCTCGTCGAAACGATCTCGTGCGTCGTAATGAACGTCGGCTGTCCGAACTTCCCCTTCGCCCGCTTCAGCCACTCGGCGTCGTCGTCCAGCTTATACGATGTGATGTACTGACTCTCCGGCAGCACGACGTACGAGGCGCCGCGTTCCCCGTACAGCGACACGCCCATAATGTCGACGCGCCCGTTGATGAACACCTTCGAGACGAAGCCGTTCAGCTGCTCGATCTCGTCGAGCGTGAGCGGTTGGCCCTCCTTCCGCTCCGACCCGAGAAAGTCAAGAATCTCCTCGTATTGATAAGGCATGAGGGACAGCCGGTTCAGCTCGTTCATGTACGTATCGATGTTGAGCGTCACCTGCTTCAGCGTCTGCAGCTGGTAGGCGCCTACGTTACGCTCCATCGTCCGCTCGAAGCCGCCGTACGCGAACCAGGCCATGGCGCCGAGCGGCACGACGATGAGGACGCAGTTGACGACGATCAGTTTTTTGGCGAGCTCCTGGTCGGTAAACCGCCGGAGCAGGGTGCGTATCCATGACATGATGTATCTCCCTATCATTGCCGCAGCTCGGCGTCGATCGTCTCCTCGGCGCGGCGCAGCGCCTCCGCGGGCGTCTGGCGCTTGTAGATCATCCGCTCGAACTCGCGAATGAGCACCTCGATCATCGCCCATTGCTTCACGTGTCTCGGCCAATACGCGACGTAATCGGCCGTCGCCGCGTAATCGCTGCGATATTTCATCGCGCCGAGCGCCTCGCCTTCGACGACCTTCGTCAAGCTCGGCACATGGCCGGCCGCGGCCCACATCTCGCCGTGCTCGACCATCCAGCGGGCGAACGTAAGGATGGCGTCCCGCTTCCCGTCCTCCATATCGTGGCGCGTCGGGATCGCGAGCGTATGCGTGTCGCCCCACACCGCAGGACGGTCGTACAAGACCGGTACCGGCACGACGCCGAAGTCGAGCGCGGGCGCATTTTCGAAAGCGCCGGTCCCCCACATCCCCGTAATGAGCACGGCCGCCTTCCCGTCGTAAAACAGCTTGAACGCGTCGTTAATATCCGGCGGGATGAGACGCTTCTCATACAGCCCGTTCACGAACTCCAGCGCCTCGAGCGCCTTCGGGTTGTTCAGCGCCGCGGCCGTCGCGTCCGCGTTGTAGAAGACGCCCCCGCCCTCCATCTGGTTGTACAGGCTCCACCAGAGCCAGACGGAATCGATGCGCGTGCTCGGCTGCGCCATCGGCGCGACGTCCGGCGGAACCGCATCCCGGATCCGGGACAGGAACGCCTCGAAGCCTTCCGGTCCGCTCCCGACGACCGGCCTTCCTTCCGCGTCCAGCGCGCCGGCCGCCGCCAGATGCGCCTTGTTGTAATACATGACGAGCGCATGCGTGTCGAGCGGCACGGAATACAGTCGGCCGTCGTACGTCGCGGCGTCCGCGATATTCGGATTGAATTCGCTCGGGTCGAGTCCGGCGCGCTTCGCGGGTTCGGACAGATCCTCGACGTACCCGTTCTGCACGAATTGCGGCAGGCTCGTCGTATGGATGATCGCGACGTCGGGGGCGTTGCCCGCGAGAATCGCCGTGCGCAGCCGCTGGTAGTAATCGTCCAGCCGGGAATTCGTCTGTTTCACCTGAATGTCGGGATGCTCCGCGTTGAACCGGTCGACCATCTCGGTCATGAATCGATTATCGCCGCCGCTGAACGGCGTCCAATATTCCAATTGGTGCGCCGGCGCGGGGACGGCGGCCGCCTCGGGCGAGAGCGGCTCCTCGCCGCCGGCGCAGCCCGTCAGCAGGACGAGCGCCGCGGCGGGCAGCCAGGAAGCGAGCCGTCGATGGATACATCCGGTACGGTTCACCGGGCACTCCCCCTACTGTCGTGATGTCGTCTCGATCGCGTCGAACGTAAGCGGCCCCGATGCCCCGTCCAGAACGATGTCGTTCGCGCCGGCCGCAAGCTTCACCCGAGCCTCGACGGGCGCGAAGCGGCTGCGCTCGCCCGGCGCGGCTTCGACCTCGGCGGCGTCGCCGCCGTTCGCGCGGATGCGGAACCGCGCCGGCGCATCGGAACCGTTGGAGACGTACGCCGTTACGACGTACGTGCCCGATACGGGCACCCGCACGTTCGCGAACCGGATCGCCGCCGCTTCCTCGCCCGCGGGCAGCTTCGCGACGCCCCAGCCCGTCGCGAACGGGTTCGTCTCGGCCAGCGCGCCGCCCTCCGCCTGCGCGTTCTCCGCTTCGTACCGCGGCAGCTCGATCGCCGTCACGCGCCAGCCGTCGCCGCCGGCGCGAATCGCGATCGCGTTCGCGCCTTCCTTCAGCGGCACGCGCGCGTACGCGTAGCCCGTCTCGCCCGCGGCGGTCGGCGGCAGCGTCGCCTCGCCGGCGTCGTCGCCGTTCGCCGACAGCGCCGCGGGAACGGCGGCTCCGCTCTCGTTCGTATAGTGCACGAGCAGCGCGGCCGTCGTCTCGACGCTCGAAGCGATCCCCTCGAACGTCAGCGCGCCGCCTTCGAGGACGGCATGCTCGGCGCGGAAGACGCCGGCGCCCGACGGCGCCGCGATCGCCGTATCGAGCGACGGCGCCGGCTCGAACGAAGGCATCCCGTCCGCAGACCATTCGACCTTCTGCGCGCGCGCCTTCCGGTTATTCCAGCCGTCGGATATGCCGCTCGTCGCGTGGTACACGATCCAGTCTTCGGTACCGTCCGGCGATGTCGTGAACGAGTTATGACCCGGCCCGTATACGCCGGCTTCGTCGTTCATCGTCAGCAGCGGCGCTTGCGACTTCTTCCAGTTTTCCGGAACGAGCGGGTCGGCGCCGGCCGCAAGCGTCAGCATGCCGATGCTGTAGAACGGCGTCCAGCTGCCCGCGCCGGAATAAAACAGGAACGTGCGGCCGTTCTTTTTCAAAATCGCTTGCCCTTCGTTAATGTAAGGCGGTCCGCCCGCGCGCTCCCAATCGAGCTCGGGCTTCGACAGCAGCACCCGCGGCCCTTGAATCGTCAGCGGATCGCGCATCGGCGCGATGTACGTGTTCTGCGCGATGTTGACGTCGCCCTCCCACCCCGACCAGACGAAGTACAGCTTGTCGTTCAGCTCGAGCGCGAGGCCGTCGATCGCCCACTTGTTCGTCTCGTCCGCGATCGGCCCGCGGAACGTCCACGACCCCATCGGGTCGTCCGTATCCGCTTCGAGCGCGTACATGCGGTGATTGTCGTTGAGGCCGTTGTCGGCGGCGAAGTAGATGTACCATTTTCCGCGTAAAAATTGGATTTCCGGGGCCCATAGATTGGCCGAATACATCGTGTCGACCGGCGGATACCAGACGACCTTGCGCTCCGCCCCGCGGAAGTCGAGCGTGCGCGATTTCATGACCATGACGTCCGCGCCGTTGTGCGTGAACGTCATATAGTAAAACCCGTCTTTATATACGACGCTGGGATCCGGCGTGTCGATCTCCGCCAGCGTGTTCTTGAACGTACCGCCGTGCCCCGCGTAATCCGCCGCGACCTCCGGCGCCTCCTCGTTCGAGCGCTGCATGATCATCCACCCTCCTCCGATCGCCAACGCCGCGACGGCCGCGACGATGACGGTAACCGCTTTCTTACTTCTCCAACGGTCCATTCCGTTCCTCCCCGCTCGTTGATTACCTTACTTGTTGATTGCCCTTATTTGATGCCGGACTGCGTAATGGCCCGCACGAACGACCGTTGTCCGAAAATGAACACTAACAACACCGGCAGCGCCGCGATCGTCGTCATCGCCATCAGCTTGCCATACGCTTGAGTATAACTGCCGTGAGCCATCATGGCGATCCCCGCCGTAATCGTTCGCATCTCCGGCGACGTCGTGGCGTACAGCGGCCAGACGAAATCGTTGTACACGCCCATGAACGTGAAGATGCCGAGCGTCACCATGATCGGAACGGAGGACGGCAGCAGGACGCTCGCGTACACCTGCCACTTGTTCGCGCCGTCGATGCGGGCGGCCTCCTCGATTTCTCTCGGGAACGAAACGAAAAATTGGTACAGCAGGAAGACGCCGAACGCGTACGCGGTGTACGGCAGCACCAACGCGTAATACGTGTTGATGAGGCCGAACTGGTTAAACTCCAAATACATCGGCAGGAACGTGAGCACGCCTGGAATCATGAGCGACGCCACGAATATGGATAACAACGACTTCCGCAGCGGAACGTCCGGCAGCCTGGCGAGCGCGAACGCGGCCATCGAGTCGATCCACAGCACGAGCGCGGTGCCCGCGGCGCCGGCGAACAGCGAATTGAAGATCCACCGGGTGATCGGCACGTTCATGAGCTCCCCCGTCAAGCCGTCGACGAAGTTGTCGAGCGTCGGCTTCTTGGGAATGAAGTTCATTTGGCCGGCCAACGCCTCGAAGTCGTTTTTGAATCCCGTGGACAGCATCCACGCGAGCGGCAGCAAGAAGACGACGGCCGCCGCGGAGGCGATGAGGACGAGGAGGACGGTTCTGATTTTCTTCAGGTTCATGTTCATGTTCATGGCGGCTACTCCTTCCTTCCGTAGGTCAGGCGGTATTGAACGACCGACACCGCCATGATGAGCAGCGCCATCAGGACGGCCATGGCGGACGCGGAGCCCAGCTCCTTGCGGATGAACGCCTGGTCGAGAATGTTGATGAGCAGCACCTTCGTGCTGTCGCCGGGGCCGCCGCGCGTCAGCAGGAACGGTTGGGCGTAGATGTTGAACGACGCGATCGTCGACGTGATCAGGACGAAGAGCATGACCGGGCGGATCGACGGAAGCGTAATGGCGACGAATTTGCGCCACGCGTTCGCGCCGTCGATCGAGGCTGCTTCGTAGTGGTCCTCCGGCACCTCGTTGAGCGCGTTGATGAAGATGACCATATTAAAGCCGATCGTCCACCAGAGCGTCGCCAGCACGAGGGCGATCCACGCCCACGGCCGGCCGGTCAGCCACGGCGCCGGGTCGAGGCTGAGCTTGGCTAAGAAGCTATTGATGAAGCCGGCGTTCGTATCGAACATCATGAGCCAGATGACGGCCATCACCGACGCGGACAGCGCGTACGGCAAGAAGTAGAAGGTGCGGAACAGCCCCCGGATGCGTCGGGGCAGCGCGTTCACGAGCAGCGCCAATGCGAGCCCGAGCGCGATCAAGAGCGGGACGGAATATAACACGAACTGGAACGTCGCCCACAGGCCGTTGAAGAACAGACTGTTCAGGTACGTTCCGGGGGTAAAGATACTTGCATAGTGCTGAAAACCGACGAACGGATGCTCCTTCGAGAGCAGTTCGAATTCATGAAGACTGATATAAATGCCATACAGAATCGGGATAAGCAAAAACAGCGCGAAGCACGCCAAATACGGCAGCACGAACAACGACGAAGTAAACCGGGATCGCCAGGACGCCCTCAGCAAAACCGCCGCCTCCTTTATTTGAGTTTGATGGGGAAAAAGACGGGAGATTCGTTCGCTCTCCCGTCTTCTTCGAATCATGTCGTTCGGTTACTTGCCGATCGCCTGCTTGGACTTCGCGACCGCGTCGTCCATCGCCTGCTGCGGATCCTTCTCGCCGAGCAGCGCGCTGCTGAGCTCGCCCCAGATCGGCTCGGAGATCGTCGGCCAATTGAGCACGTTCGGCGCGAACTGCACGTGCGGGAAGCTCTCTGCGATCGCGCTGTTCGGCAGCGCCTTGAACTCCGCGCTTTCGAGCATCGGCTTCGACGCGAGCGCCTGGCCCGACTTCGCCCACTCGATCGAATTCGACGCCACGTACTTGAGGAAGTCGCCGACCGCATCGATCGTCGCATCGTCCGTCAGGCTCGCCGGGATGACGAAGTTATGCGAGCCGCCGAAGACGGCTTGCTTCGCCTTGCCGAGCTGCGGCATCGGCGCGAGGCCGTAGTTGATGCCGGCTTCGTCGAACTGCCCCTTCATCCACGGGCCGTTGAATTGTATCGCGTTCTTGCCCTGAAGGAACAACGTGTTTTCGCCGTCCTGCTGCACGTTGCCCGGGGAGATGCCGCGGTCGACGAGGCTGCGCATCCACTTGACCATCTCGACCGCTTCCGGCGAGTTGTACGCGACGTCGCTGCCGTTCCACAGCTCGCCGCCGTTTTGCCAGACGAGCGTCGGGAAGATGAACTGCTGCGGCCAGAGCGTCGGCAGCACGTACCCGTAGACCCCGGCGTTCGCGTCCGTCAGCTTCGTCACCGCCGCTTCGAACTCTTCCATGTTCGTCGGGGGAGCGGCGATGCCGGCCTTTTCGAACAGGTCCTTGTTGTAGTACATGACCAGAGGGTGAATGTCGAGCGGGATGCCGTACCATTTGCCGTCGATCGTCGAGTATTCGACCGGCGCTTCGACGTAGTCCGCTTTGTCGATGCCCGCGGCGTCGGCCAGCGGCTCCATCGGTGCGAGCTGCCCCTTGCTGACGTAGGTCGGGATTTGGTCCACGTGCATGATCATCAGATCGGGTCGTTCGCTCTCCGTGCTGAGCGCCACGTCGAGCTGCTTGTAATATTCGCCGTTCGGCTGGATGACGAACTTGACCTTCACGCCGTCCTGCGACGCGTTGTATTTGTCCACCATCTCCTGCATGAACGGACCGTCCGCGCCCGAGAACGGCGACCAGAACAGCACCTCCGTCGTGCCGCCGCCCCCGCCGCCTGTACTGCCGCCGGACGTGGACGTGCCGCCTCCGGATTCCCCGCCGCTGCCGCCCGTACCGCCTCCTCCGCCGCCGGAGCAGGCCGAGACGGCCATTGCTCCGGCGATCAGCAGCGCCGTTAGACCGAACTTTCGTTTGTCGTTCATTTCCTGTTTCCCCCTTGAATCGAATGCAAAACGCTTTCTTGCCTCTCATGTTACCGGGCGGACGAGGGCGGAAGAATGGCGTTTTTTTGGGGGGACCGGACATTTTTTTAGGAAATTCCTTACCTGCCGCTGCGGTCGCCGGGCCGGCCGGGATTGTGCCCCGGCTTCGGACTCGCATTCGGATTTTGAGAAGCTCGCTCCACCTTAAATTTCCAAATCTGCGAAAACGACTTCGCGCCGTATTCGTCTTCGGCGATCGCGTACCATTCATAAACGCCGGAAGCTAAGCCCTTCCAAAGAACCGACGCCTTCGCGCCGCTCTTCTTGCCGGTCTCCTCGCCGATTTTCTGATCCGTATATACGTTCACGGCGAAGTAATCGGTCGCGACCCGCTTCGTTTTCGGCTGCAAATCCAAATCGAGCGAAAACTCGTCTTTATTCGGGTACTGCTCGGGATCGTAAAAATTATAATCGTCGAGATAAGGCGAATACGTCTTGATGTGCAGCTTGTTGTTGTCGATGTCGAACTGCATGAGCCGGATGTAGCCTTGCCCGCCTTCCGGACCGCCTTGATAATCCGCTAGCATCTGGTACACGTTGCGGTCCGGCGTGCCGTCCCCGTCGTCGTCGATCGCGTCGACGAGCAATTCGGCGTCGTGATAATGCCCGGACAGCACTGCGACCACGTTGCGGTTCGGCACGACGACCTGCTCGTGAATTTTGTCCGCGATCGGCGCGCGGTTCCCCGATACGAGCAAATATTCATGGAAGTTCAGCACGGCCATCCGATCCGGGTATTGCTTCAACACTTGGTCCATCCACGCGATTTCCTCGTCGCCGATGCCCCAGCCCATGTATACGAAAATGTAGTCGTTCCCATGGGAAGAAACCAAGTCGTAATGGCCCCGGTTGTTGTCGTAAGAGCCTCCGAACGTATCCTGCGACTTGAACCGGTCTTCCCCGAAATACGTCCAATACTGGTCGTACGCGGCCTGCTTGCCGGCCACGTCGTGGTTGCCCGCCAACACGCCGTACGGAATGTTCGCGTCCTCCAACACCTTCATGTTGTCCGAAGCGACGGCCCACTGGTACGGCTTGTCGGCTTCGTCGACCAAATCGCCCGTATGCGTCACGTATTTAATTTTCATCGTTTCTTTGTTATCGGCGATCCAATCGACGATGTCTTCGTAAATATGAGGATAGCTTTCCGAGTAATATTGCGTGTCGGACATCCACACGAACGAATAATCGTAGTCGTCCGGCGTCGGCGGAATTTCGTCCTGCACCATCAGCTTGACCTTGCGTTCCGCCGCGTAGTCCCCCGCCTTCACCTCGGCGGTCAGCTCGAAATCGGCCGTCCCCGCGACTTGCGAATCCAGCGCGTCCCAAATTTGCTCGGCGGGATCCCAAGCGTACAGCGTCACCTTGCGCCCTTCGAGCGAGTTGCCCTTCCACTCGACGCGAACCGAATCCGTGCCTTTCACGGACGGGTCCAACGTCACCTCGAAGCGCTGGTACGGGAACTTGTCGACGGCGTCGGTAATCAAGTATTCGCCGTCGGACGCAGCGATCTTCGCGTAGTCGTCGTCGCCGAACGCCTGCTCTCCGGCCGGAGCGGCGTCTCTCGGAGGCTCCCGATCCACCGCGTTGAAGAAGCCGGTGAAATACTCCCGCACGCCCGCAAAATATGTAAACCCTCTCCAGAACGATACGTTCATCTTGTCTTCCGTCGGATCGACGACCTTCACGCTCAACTGCGCGTTCGGCGAACGCACGGTTTCTCCATCGGTCGGACGGTCTACCGCGGGCGGCGCCGGCGTTTCTTCCGGTACCGAGAACGCGACTTCCTTCACGGCTTCGTTCCCGACCTTATCGCTAGCCGCGACGCGAAGCGTATGCTCTCCCGCGTTCAGCTTCCAGGATGCCGTCGCATAGGGAAGCGCGATCGGCTCGCCGTCCAGAGACGCCTCGAACGATTCGACCCCCGCGAGGGCGTCGGTCACGTTCGCCTCGATCGTGAACGCCCCGCGGTACGTCTTCCCGTCTTCGATGGACGGCTCGATGACCGGAGCGGTATTGTCTACGACGACGTCGGACGCCGCGGAGCCGTATGCCGGATGGCTGACCGTTACGGTATGCGCCCCGTCGGAAACGGCCGTCGTATCCCATGCATACGCCTTGGAAGTCAGCTTCTCGAAGGGAATATCAAACTGGAAGTCGACGACCGGATGCTTGCCGGCGCTGTCTCCCATCTTGATCGCCAGATCCCGGGTCGAAAATTCAGGACGCGCGTCGTACAGCTCGGTGCCGTCGGCCAACACAAGGCGCACGTTGCGAACGTCGAAGTCGTCCTTGTTTTCCTCGACGCGATCGTCGAACGGAGACGCCTTGGATCCGGCCCGGATCGAAATCGTATTGACCCCGCCCTGCAGGCGGTCCGCGTCGATCGGGACGGTCAGCGTCGTCCACGAGTTGATCGTATCGTCGAAAATGCGCAAGATGTCTTGGCCCATCACGACGCCGTTTTTAAAGTAGAAGTTCACGCCCGTCGTTTCGTACGCGAAGTACGCGTCGTTTTCCAGCGCTTCGTACGCACCTGAGGATATGTCCGTCCCGTCGATCGCAAGCGAAAGTTCTCCGGCCGGCGCATGCTCCCCCGTTCCCTTAACGATCCGGGATCCCGACAGCACGTCGCCGTCCTTCACATTCAGCCGTAGGTCGGACGTATCGCGGCCGCCTTCGATGCGGACCCGGAACGTCTCGCTCGTCCGCTCGTTGATGCCGTCGGAAAACTCGAAGTAGTAATCGATATATTCGCGGCCGATCATCTCCGGCGAATAGATCAAATGATGATACATCGAATCGTTGAAATCTTCCTTCAAGTAGCGCTTCGTATATTCCGTCTGTTGGTTCGTCTTGTAATACAGCGCTACGGTTCTCACGAGACGATCGTCGCGAATGTCCGCGATCAAGTCCAGGTTCTCGGATTGATCGATCGCCGCGACCCCCGTCTCGTTCGCGAACGTAGGCGGCGTCGCGTCGGCCGGCAGCGATGCCGGTACGGCCGGCACTTGCGCTTCGTCGACGCGGCCCGGCGTTGCGGGGAGCAAGCCGGCGCTATGTTTGACCATCGTCGTGCCGCCATCCAGCGGGTATTTGTAGAAAATGCCTAGATTCGCCTTCGTCTCCTCATCCGTGTCGTAATACGCCGCGGACAGCTCGAAGCGGGTATTCGTCGCGACGACGACGCCGCGCTTGCCGCCGTTCGCCATGCCGCCGGAGTACATGCGGAAGAGGGATTCGTTTTCGACCAAATTCGTCTGATAGTTCTTATTGAAGTCCGCCGCCGTCAGATGTCCGTTCGCCGCGTTGATCACCCAGAACACGAACGTGCCGCGGGCCGGGATGATCATGTCCTCCCGGTCGGTCGGCCAGACGACGTCCGCGTCGGGACCGGAATCGGTGTAACGGTACAAAATCTTGTAATCCTTCAGATTGATCGGATTGTCGGTATTGTTGTAGATTTCTATAAACTCGTACCCGTCGGCGCCGCCCACGTTCGTCGAGTCCGGTACGAGCTCGGTCACGAGCAGCGGCGCGATGCGGTCATAATCGAAGTCGCTCGGCTGAATGAGCACGGTGTAGATGTCCGTCTTCACCGTGGACTTGCTGTCGGACGCCTCGATGTAATACTGGACGGACGCTTCGGACAGCGCGGACACGGGGATGGATGCCGTATATGCGTCGCCCGTTCCTTTCGTCATCGCGACGGACTGGAACTCGGCCGCCGAAGCTCTTTTGAAGTACAGCTTGGCCGAGACGTTATCGTTACCCGCGGCTTGCTCCTCGTTCGCGATCTCGGCCGAAATCGAAATCGCTTGATCCGACTTCCCTTCGGTCGCCGGCGTATGGGTAATGACCGGCGCATGATTCACCGGGGTCGGCTGTCCGGACGTCCGAACCGGCACTTGCGAGTCGAGGACCGTCCCCGGCGTCGCCGCTTCCGTCCCTGCGCTGTACTTCACCATCCGGTTCGTCGCGTCGACCGGATACCGGTAGAAGATTCCTTTGTTCGGCTGCGTTTCCAGGTCGTTGTCATAGGACGCTTCGGACAGCTCGGTCCCGTCCTTGGCGGCGAAGACGATCTTCCGTTGTCCGCCGTTCGCCATGCCGCCTCCGCCCTGAACGCGGATGAGGTCGACGTTCTCCCGCAGCGACGTCCCGTAGTTCGCGTTGAACTGTTCGATCGTCGCCGTTTGGTTTTGTTCGTTCAGCACCCACAGGACCATCGTCCGCTTGGAGGGAAGGGGAATTTCGGCAAGCGGGGTCTCCCACGTCCACTCCGTCTCCGACGGCGAATTCGTAAAACGATATAAGATCTTATAATCTCTTACATCCATCGTTTCATCCGTATTATTATAGATTTCAATAAATTCATACCCGTCCGCCCCGTTGATATTCGCCGAATCCGGCACCAGCTCGGTGATCAACACCTCGGGGAGGAGGCCATAATCGAAGGCTTCGGTTTGCACCACGACCTGGTACACCGGAGTCGTCTCTACGAGCGAGCCGTTCCGGGCTTCGATATAGTATTGATGCCGCTCCTCCGCGAGGGCTATGCTCGGGATGAAGGCGGTATATGCGTTCCCGCCGCTCGACGCAGGCGACATCGGAAGCGCCTGGAACGCGTCGTCCGACGCCGTCTTATGGTACACGGCGGCCGTTACCGCGTTCGCGTACACGGATGCCGTTACGCTCGTCGAAATCGATGCGGCGAGCGCGAGGCCGTCCTCCGCCCTGGCTTCTGCCGCGGGCGCATGCGCGATGACCGGCAGTCCGGCGAGCGGCTGCTTCGGATCGACGGAGCCCGGCGTCGGGCTCGCTTTGACGGCTTGCTTCAGCGTCGGGACGCCGGCTTCGGGCAGCCGGAAATGAACGCCCAACCCTTCGCCGATGTCCTCGGCCAAATACGAGGAAGACGAAATTTCTTCGCCGGCGCCGTTCCGCACGATGATGCCCCGCTCGGCGGAATTGGAGAAGCCGTCGAACCCGCTCACTTCGACGACGTCGGCGGCGGACAAGCCGACCCCGTAAGCCGCGTTGAACGCATCCAGCGTATTGCCGCCGTTGTTATACCAAAACACGAGCGTATCCCGCGGCTCCACGGTTTTATTTTCGAACGTCAACATCTTGTTGGAGGCCGGGTTCGGATATCGATAAATAAACTGATAATCGCTAAGGGAAATCGGTCGATCCGTATTGTTGTACACCTCGAAAAATTCGAAGTTATCCGCCCCGCTTACGTTCGGATGAATTTCCGTCACGAACAGCTCGGGCTCGGCCGCCGCGGCGACCGCGGGGACGTCGCCCCGCGCCGGAGCGACCGTTCCGCATAAGACGACGGCTGCGAGCGTCGCTGAGATCCATTTTCGAAATCTCATGATTTCCTGCTCCTCTCTATCCTATGTTTTCTATGATTCTTTCAATAAACCAATACAGACCGAACGCGCCGACCGCTCCCGAAGCGTACCGGGGCCAAGCCGTTCGACCGGCGTAACGCCGTGCCGCCCACAATATTGGCAGCGCCGCGGCAACGACGGCGAGCTGCCCGATTTCGACGCCGAGATTGAAGGAAACTAACGGCAAGGCGATGTTGCCGGATAATGCGCCGTGTAAGATCTCTGCGAAACCGAAGCCGTGAACGAGGCCGAAGAGCGCGGTCACCTGCAGGCGGCTGCGCGTAGGCTTGTCCCGGAGCAAGTTTTCGGCTGCGACGTACAGGATGCTTAAGGCGATGAGCGGCTCTGCGACGAACGGAGACAGCGACGCCAGCTCCAGAGCGGATAAGACGAGCGTCACGCTGTGTCCCAGCGTAAACGCCGTAATCGTTGCAGCGAGAGGCTTCCATCCGCGGACGTTCAAGAGCAGCGCCAGGACGAAGAGCATATGGTCGAGACCGCCCCAAATATGTTCCATTCCCATGCCGACGTAGGTGCCGAGCGCGGCCGTCCAGGATGACGCCGCATGCGTTCCGTCGGAAGCGGATGCGGACGCGTTCGCCCCTCCGATTTGCAGAATCGTATTGGAGGCGTTGATCACTTGGTCGATCGAATGATCCCCGACCCGAATCGAAGCGAAGTTCCGGTGGTCGGGATGGGTGTCGAACAGCAGCCCGTATTGGATCATATACCGTTCCACGGGCTCGTCGAACGCGTAGCGGATATCGATTCGGATCATTCGCGTCTTCGCCCTCTCCGCGAACGCCGCAACTTCGATTTCCCCCGACCGAAGCGTTCCGTCCCCGGTTACGGCGATACCGTCGCTTACGAGCGCGCGAGCGGCGCCGATGCCTGCGCGCAACTCCGCGTCCGACAGTTTCCCGTCCCGGTCAGCATCCGTCGCCGGGTTCGCCTCGAGCCAATCGGGCTCCGATACGTACAGCCCATACTGGAGCCCCTGTTCCTCGACGACGATGTCCGAAAACGCCGCAGACCCGGCATGCGCCGACGCCGAGCCGCTCGCAAGGGAAGATGCGGCGAACCCGACGGCCGCGATGACAAGCCCTATGGTTCTAACGAAGCGATAACCCTCTATCTTGATCGGTCCCCCCTCCTCGTATGTTTCAACTTGTCCAACGTACAGGATCCTTGTAAACGAGAGATTAATAGGACGTAAAGATGTTATGAAGAAGCATGAAAGGCAAAGAAAGACAAAAAAAGACACCGCCGGGTCGGCAGGCGCCTTGAAATTGAAACGAGGGGAGAATCGAAAGCTGGACATCCGCAAAATATAGTATAATCAAGTCCCGTAAACTCCACTTTCATCATGACGAAGGATGTTGGGAATGATTTATTTATTGCCTTTAATGCTGGAACGGGTCGGACTTCTTCTGATCTTCGGATTTTTGCTCTCGAGGATGAGATCGTTCCGCCAGATGATTCACCAGCAGCACAGCCTTAAAGAAAAAACGCAGCTGATCGCGGTATTCGGAGCTTTCGGAATCCTTAGCAACTATACGGGGATCGAAATTCAGAACGACTTGATCTCGACCGAGGTGTGGCAGACGACCGTAGACGCCGACGGCGCTCTGGCCAATACAAGGGTCTTAGGGGTTGTCCTGGGAGGGCTGCTGGGCGGTCCGCTCGTCGGAACGGGCGTCGGCCTGATCGCCGGGTTACACCGCTTTACCCTAGGCGGATTTACGGCGGTCGCCTGCGGGATATCCACCATCTTTGCGGGAATCGTAACCGGTTTCCTCAGCGCCCGCCTTCGCAAGAAAGGCAGCATCACGGTCTCGCGGGCGGTGCTGATCGGCATCGTCATGGAATGTATCCAAATGGGGATTATCCTGGCCGTCGCCAAACCCTACGAAGCGGCCCTGGAGCTTGTCCAATTGATTAGCATTCCCATGATCACCATGAACGGATTCGGAACGCTTCTTTTCGTATTGATGATCCAGTCGATTTTGCAGGAAGAGGAACGGACGCGCGCGTTACAGACCAATAAGGCGCTTTATATCGCCGACCAGACCCTCCCCTTCTTCCGTCAGGGATTGAATGCCCGCTCTTCCAAAGAAGCGGCGGAAATCATTCTGCGCCATACCCATGCGGACGCCATCGCCATTACGAATAAGCACCAAGTGCTGACGCACGTCGGGGCGGGCTTAGACCACCATGTTCCGTTGCAGAGCCTATCGACGCAGTTAACGAGAGACGTGATCGAACGGGGAAAGACGATTAAGGCGAGGTCGGCGGAGGAAATTCAATGCTTCCACCCGAACTGTCCCTTACAGGCGGCCATCGTTCTTCCGCTTAAGGTGCACCAGGAGACGGTGGGCACGCTAAAACTTTATTTTACGGACACGAACCGGATGGATAAGGTGGAGCAAGAGCTCGCGGAAGGCTTGGGAAAGCTGTTCTCCACGCAATTGGAGATGGGCGAAGCGGAGCTGCAGAGCAAACTCTTGAAGGATGCCGAAATCAAGGCGCTGCAAGCGCAGGTTCACCCTCATTTCCTGTTTAACGCCATCAATACGATTTCTTCGCTATGCCGAACCGACCCGGAGAAAGCGCGGGAGCTCCTGCAGCGATTAGGCGTATTTTTTCGGAGCAACCTTCAAGGCGCGCGTCAGACGCTCATTCCTCTGTATAAAGAAATCGAGCATGTGGAAGCGTATTTGACCCTGGAGAAGGCCCGTTTTCCCGATAAATATACGGTCGCTTTCGATATGGATCCGACGCTGGAAGAGGTGCTCCTTCCGCCGTTTACCCTTCAACCGTTAGTCGAAAATGCAATCCGCCATGCGTTCCCGAACCGCAAGGGGCATGTTTCGATCCGGGCCTACCGGGAACTAGGCGACATGGTGCTGATCACGGAGGATAACGGGATAGGGCTGCCGGCCGATTTGCTGGACTCCCTTGGGAAGAACGCCGTCAAATCGGCGGTCGGGACGGGTACGGCCCTTCATAATATCCGCATGCGAATGAAGGAAATTTACGGAGAAGACGGCGCGTTTCGGATCGAAAGCGAATGCGGCGCCGGTACGAAAGTCATTTTAAAGGTACCTATCGACTATAAGAAGTGGGATGAGAACCATGCTGAAAGCTTTTATCGTTGACGACGAGCCGCTGGCCCGGGATGAATTAAGCTATCTTCTTCGACGCAGCAAGAAAGTGGAGATCGTGGGGGAAGCGGAGTCGATGGAATTGGCTCTGGCAAAAATACAGGACCTAAAGCCCGACGTAGTTTTTGTGGACATCCAGCTTGCCGAAGGCAACGGCATGGAATTGGCGGGACGGCTCGCGGACCTTGACGGCGGCCGGCCCGATATCGTGTTCGCTACGGCTTACGACGAATATGCGTTGAAGGCGTTCGAGCTGAACGCCGCCGATTACATTTTAAAGCCTTATGACGAGCGCCGGATTGTCCAGACGGTGAAGAAACTGGCGAGCAGACAGGAATACCGAGAAAGACGGGAAACGCTCCCCTTTCGGCGGAACGCCGCCGCGTCGGAAAAGATCGAAAAATTGGCGATTACCGTGGAAGACCGCATTCTCTTGATCCATACGGGAAAGATTACTTATATCAACTCTGAGGAAGGAAAAACCGTGATCGCCACGGAGGATAAGCAGTATAAAGTGAACGAACCGCTGACGAATTTCGAACAGAAGCTCGCGAACGCCTCCTTCGTGCGCGTCCATCGGGCGTATCTCGTCAATTTGGATTATATCGTCGAGATTCAGCCTTGGTTTCATTCCACTTATAACTTGATCATGAAGGACGGGCGCAGCGTACCCGTGAGCAGGACCTATTTGAAAGAGCTGAAACAACGAATCGGATTTTAAAGTCTACGGACATTTCGTGAAAACGCTTGCGATTTAATCGTTTCTTTTTGCCGTTCACCCCCTGATCTTTGCGTTTTATCTTGAAAACCTCATGCGATTGATTTCATGAATTATGATAAGAGCAATGATGACATCAGGGAGGGGATTGAAATGAATGCGATTACAATAGTAATCGGTTCGATTTGCATTTTGATGATCGCCTACCGCTTGTATTGTACGTTTGTGGCGGTTAAAGTTTTGAAACTGAACGATTCCGTCCCGACGCCGGCCCATGCGTTGCAAGACGGCAAAGACTATGTTCCCACGAACAAATGGGTCACCTTCGGACATCATTTCGCGGCCATTGCGGCTGCGGGCCCGCTGGTCGGACCGATTTTGGCGGCGCAGTTCGGGTATCTTCCGGGCTTACTGTGGCTGTTGATCGGCGCCGTGATCGGCGGAGCGGTGCATGACGCCGTCGTCCTGTTCGCCTCGATGCGGAAGCAAGGGAAGTCCTTGTCGGAAGTCGCCAAAGAAGAACTGGGTCCGATCGCCGGTTTCTGTACGGGCCTCGCGATGCTGTTCATCATCACGATCACGATGGCAGGCTTGTCCATGGTCGTTCTGCACGCATTGGAACGCAACCCTTGGGGGACGTTCGCCGTCGGGATCACGATCCCGATCGCCATGGGCGTCGGTCTTTTCTACAAGAAAACCGGCAATCTGAAACTAGCTTCCACTATCGGGTTTCTTCTTATTATGATCGGCGTGTTTGCGGGCCCTTCGATTCAAAACACCGTGATCGGAGAATGGTTAACGTTCGATTATAAGACGCTTGCGGTGATTTTGCCTGTATACGCTTTCTTTGCGGCGGCTTTGCCGGTTTGGCTGCTTCTCGCGCCTCGCGACTATTTGAGCAGCTTCATGAAGGTCGGCGTATTTATCGCGCTCATCGTCGGGGTGTTTATTATCAATCCGACGATTCAGTTTCCTGCTTTGACCGAGTTCATCCACGGCGGCGGCCCGATCGTCGCGGGTCCGGTATGGCCGTTCATCTCGATTACGATCGCCTGCGGCGCCATCTCCGGGTTCCATGCCTTCATCGGGTCCGGCACGACGCCGAAGATGCTGGACCGTTGGAGCGATATCAAGATCGTTGGCATGGGGGCGATGTTGGTCGAATGCGTCGTCGGAATCATGGCGTTGGTCGCCGCGACCGCGCTTCACCCGGCCGACTATTTCGCGATCAATTCCAAGCCGGAAGTGTTCCAAACGTTGGGCATGAACGTGGTCGACTTGCCGAAGCTCTCCCAAGCAATCGGATTGGATCTGGAAGGAAGAACCGGCGGCGCCGTAACGCTCGCTGTCGGCATGACTTATATTTTCACCAAAATTCCGTGGTTCAGCACGCTTGCGCCTTACTTCTATCAATTCGTCATTATGTTCGAAGCCGTGTTTATTTTAACGGCGATCGACGCGGGAACCCGCGTGTCCCGCTACCTCATCCAAGATTTCTTCGGCGAGCTATATAAACCGTTGAAGCGTATGGACTGGATTCCGGGAACGATCTTTGCGAGCGCCTTGGCCTGCTTCTTCTGGGGGTATCTGCTCCTGTCGGGCGATATCAGCTCCGTCTGGACGCTGTTCGGCGTCTCTAACCAGTTAATGGCTTCCATCGGATTGATCGTCGGCGCTACCGTCATCTTGAAAATTGCGGATAAACGCCGTTATATGCTGACTTGTCTCGTACCGCTCGCCTATCTGTTCGTGACGGTCAACGTTGCGGGATATTGGATGATCAAGAACGTATATCTCAACCCGAGCGCGGCCGGCTTCAACATCGTGAACGGCGTGCTGTCGATTATGATGTTAGCGTTAGGCATTATTATTCTGGTCGCTGCGATGAATAAATGGGTTTCCCTGCTGCAATCGCCGCAAGCTCGAATGAAAGCTACGAACGCATAAAGGAGCTTTAATAGGGTAGGGGCTGTCCGGTTTACGGACAGCCCCTTTCTACGCTTCCAGCTCCAACGTAATTTGAATCCATTCGCTGCGGCTCCCGATGCGGATCGGCGGGCCCCAGAAGCCGTAGCCGGAGGAGACGATCGCATGGAACGCGCCCCGCGAGACGTAGCCCCAATCCAGATCGAACAATCTTCGCGTGATCAGATGGCCCGGCGCCAGCTGCCCGCGATGCGTATGGCCGGACAGCATCAGATCGACGCCGGCCGCCTCCGCCTCGGCGAAGCCGAGCGGCTGATGGTCCATCAGCACGACCGGGCGGCGGCGGTCCGCCCCCGCCAGCAGCGGCTCGAGGTCCGCCCGGCGAAGGCCGTACCGGCCGGCGGACCGATCGAGCCGCCCGACGAGCGTCAGCTCGCCGCCGACGTCGAGGGTTTCGTCCATCAGCATGCGGATGCCGGACGACGCCATCGCCTCGGCGAACGCGGCGCCCCCGCTCCCGCCGAACGGATCGTGGTTGCCCGTCACCGCATAGACGCCGAGCCTCGCCCGGAAGCCGCGGAAGACGTCCGCCAGCTTGTCCTTGACGAACGGGGCGAGATCGTCGTCGAGCAGATCGCCGGGCAGCAGGACGAGATCGGGCTCGAACGCGTTGACGTCGCGGACGAGCCGCCTCAGATGCCGGCGACCGACCAGGGCGCCGAGGTGCAAATCGGACGCGACGGCGATGCGCAGCGTCCCCCGACCCGCGGCCGGCTTGCGGACGCGAAGGCGGAACTCGCGCGCGACCGGCCGCCAGGCGTTCCACGAGCCGTAGCCGATCAAGCCGACGAGGGCGACGACGACGCACCAGCCGACGAAGAGCGCGGGCGACTTCGCCCCCGCGAGGCCGAGCAGCCAGACGGCGAGATCCGCGGCGGGCAGCATCAGAATCAAGTACACCATCGCCGCCATCCAGTAGGCGCCGAGGCGCATCAACGCGCGGAGCGGCGCCGCGTCGAAGCGGACGGACAGCACGCGCCCGATCAGATACGCGTAAGCGAGCAGCGCGAACGGCAGCCAGAACGCCGCGCCGCCGGCGCCGGGGAACAGCTGCCGCAGCCATGCGGCGCCGTGCCAGCCGATCCCCCATTGCAGCAAGGAGTAGATCAATAGAAAGATGGCGATGGCCGCCGCGATTCTCCCTTTCATCGATTCGTTCCTCCGGACAGTAAGTTTCTGTATAAACTCAAGGGTATGCTATAATCGCAATCAGATCAAATTCGGTACACGGAGGCGTCTCACTCATGCTCGACTTCGAACGCAAGCTCGCCGTCTTCTCTTCCTTCCCGGAGCTCGTCCGCAAGGACGTATCGCTCGGCCGGGTCAACTTCCATTACGAACAAAGCGTCTACGAAAAGAAAACCGTCGGCTTCCACCTGCATCCGAACGGGAACGGCTACGTGTATGCCGCCCTGATCCCGGGCGCGGAAACCGATGCCAAAGGCTTCGTCAACGTGCGCGACGCGTCCGAAGACGAGCTGCGCGAGTGGATCGCCGCCTCGATTCGGTCGCTCTCGACGCGGCCGGACGGCGAGGCTCGGGCCGCGACGGCGCCGAGCCCCGAGCCGCAAGCCGCCGCTCCCGCGTCCGCCGAAAGCCGTTGGGGCAACGACGAAGGCCAGACGCTGCGGCTGACGTTCGAAGACGACCTCTGGTACGTCTTCGCCGGACAACACTTGGAGTCCGCCTTCGAGACGTACGACGAAGCCGAAGCGTACATGCGCGAGGAAGGCTTCCGAAAGCTTCCGTAACGAAACAACGGCGGAGCCGGGATCCTGTCCCGCTCCGCCGTCGCTATGTCCGCCGCTTCCCGACCACCGTTCGATTCCGACCTTCGTTCTTCGCGCGATACATCGCCTCGTCCGCCGATTCGAACAGCGCTTCCGCCGACATGCCGGACCCCGGATAGGCCGCGATGCCGATCGACAGCGTAACCGGCCGACCGGCCGGACTGTCCGTCGCTTCGAACGTCCGGCGAATCCGCTCCGCCGCAGGGAACGCCGCCGCCGCGTCGGAGCGCTCCAACAGGACGACGAACTCCTCGCCGCCGAACCGGAAGCAGAAGTCGGTAGGGCGCAGCGCCGACTGCACGGTCCTCGCCAAGAAGCGAAGCACATCGTCCCCCACCGCATGACCGAACGTGTCGTTGATCGACTTGAACCGGTCGATATCCATCACGAGCAGGGCGAACGGCTCTTCGGCGAGAAGCATTCGCTCCATAGACTCGTTCATCGCCCGTCGGTTCGGCAGCCCCGTGAGCGGATCCGTCATCGCTTCGCTCGTCAATTGGTCGTTCTGCTTCTGCATCGTGCGAATCGCCATCCGCATCGAGTCGCTGAGCAGGTCGGCCTCTCGGTTCCAATGGCCGGGCAGCATCGCCTCCGGCACGCGTTCGCCGCGCGACAGCTTGCCGGCCACCTCGGAGAGGAAGACGATCGGCGCCGCGAGCCGGCGCGCCAAGTACACCGCGGCGAGAAGCATGAGCAGGCAGGCCGGCAAAATGAACATCAACCGATTCCACGTATGGTGCCGCAGCTCCTTCTCCACCGATTGCAACGGCGTCTGCGCCACGATCCCCCAGCCGTTCTCCTCCACATGCGCATATCCGGCCAAAAACTCGATGCCCCGCGTATTGACGACGCGCATTCGGCCGTTCCGGCCTTCCATCAAATGCTGAACGGCCGGATTCGCGCTGACGTCTTCCCCGAGCCGCGAAGGGGAAGGATGAAACACCAGCTCCCCGCCGCTGTCCACGATATAGGCGTACGTTCCGGAGACGTCGAGCAGGTCCGAACCGAACACGTCGTTGAATACATTCGTCTGATGGAGATACAACGTCCCCGCCAACAGACCGAGATAGGCGCCGTCGTCGGCGAAGATCGGCTCCGACATGATGACGATCAGGCGTCCGGTCGCGCCGACGTAAGGCTGCGAGAAGAAAGGCGCCCGCAGCCGATGCGCCTCCGCTAGCGTCTCCGAGTAAATGTTCTTCCCTTCGATCCCGACGGACTGCGGAGAGATGCTCCTTACGACCCCCTCCTCGCTCACCGCCAAGATCGAATTGAACATCCCGCCGCCCCCGTGGAGCAGCATGTCCAGCGGCTCCCGAAGCTCGCCGTCGTCGTCCCAGTGATGGGCCGCTTGCCGCGCCCCGTACTTCAACGTCGACCGCATCGAACGGAGCAGCGCCTCCATCGTCGTCGCCATCTTATTCGCGGTGGACTGATTCAACTCGAGGGTCGTCTCGTATAAGAGTCTCTGCTCCGCTCGATACCCGGCAACCAACTGAACGATCGTCGTCGTCACGACGGCAAAAACAACAAGTCCACCGAATAAGATCGTTAAGCTGATCCTACCAGTGGAACGCCATTCCCGCATAAACATGCAATGTACCCCTCTAATTATCCGTCCGACGCTTCGTCCGCGCGCTCGGAGTCGAGCCCCGCTCCGACGATCGCCGGGGCCTTCCCCCTGCGTCTCAACTCGCGCTCGAGCATCTCGATAAAATCTTGATCCAAAGTGTGCTTGATCGAATCCCGGTAAGCTTGAAGCAGTATTTCGTCAGTCATCTGCCGTATCATCTTTCACCCTCCTTGGAAGGTTTCCCCCCTTACTTTAACGTAAATTGATCGAGCGTACCATGAAAGTTGACGCGCGTCATTTTCCGGACGGGCCCGCATGGTTACGCAGAAAAAAAAGGCGTCCGCCGCTCCGAAGAGCCCGCGAACGCCGCCTGCTTTATCATGATTTCTTAGAGACGACCAGCTTATACCCGACGCCCCGAATCGAATCGATCTGGACGCTCTGCTGATTCATCTCCAGCTTCTTGCGCAGCGAGGACACATGCACGTCTACGGTCCGCTGTCCTCCGACGTAATCGAAGCCCCACACGACGTTCATCAGATCGTCGCGCGTGACGACCATCCCCGGCCGCTGCACCAAATATAACAGCACCTCGAACTCTTTGGGTCGGAGTACGATCGATTCCCCGCCTAAGGCGACCTCGTACTTCTCCGGATAAATCCGCAAGTCGCCGACGGAGATCACCTTCTCCTGCACGGTCTCGACAGCCGCCGGTTCGCCGTCCTTCGGCTGCGTCCGCCGCAGCACGGCGCTAACTCGCGCGAGCAGCTCCGCGACGCCGAACGGCTTCGTCATGTAGTCGTCCGCGCCGAGCTTCAGCCCTTGCACGACGTCGTTCTCGGCGTTGCGCGCCGTAAGGATGATGATCGGCGTGCGATCGCCCTGCTGCCGCAGCTTCGTCAGCACCTCGAACCCGCTCAGCCCGGGCAGCATAATATCGAGCACGATCAGATCGTACCGCCGCCCCGTCGCCGCCGCCAATCCGTCGCTCCCGTTGTCCGCCGTATCGACCGTATAGCCTTCTTGCGACAGGTTATAGGTCAACAGACGGGACAGCGTCGGCTCGTCCTCGATGACCAGAATGTTGTGCGGCATGGGAACCCCCCGTCCATCGAATGATCTTTCCTTCATAGTAGCATATCTTTCGGAAAATGAAACCGCGCTCCCGCCTCATTGCAGTACCGGCAGCTCGATGATGAAGCGCGTCCCCATCCCGAGCTCGCTCTCCACCCGGATCGTCCCCTTGTGCAGCTCCACGAGATGCTTCACGATGCTGAGGCCCAGCCCCGTGCCGCCGGAGACGCGCGTGCGCGCCTTGTCCACGCGGTAGAACCGCTCGAAGATGCGGGGCAGGTCCTTCTTCGGAATGCCGACCCCGTAATCCTGCACCGTGATCCGCACGCGCTCGTATTCGTCCGGCCGCGCCGCGTCCTCGAGGATCGGATCCACCAGCACGCGCAGCCGGCCCCCGTCGTGCGAATACGTAATGCCGTTCGACAGCAGGTTGACGAGAATTTGCTGCAGCCGGTCTTCGTCCGCTTCGATATACACGTCCTGATCGACGGCGGCTTCCAGCGCAATCCCTTTTTTCTTCGCTTCCGTAGCCATCATGTGGAAGATGCGCTCCACGAACGTCTTCATCTCCACCGGGGAAAACTGCAGCGGCACCCGCTTCGACTCGATCTTGGACAAATCCAAAATGTCGCCGATCAGCCGGTTGAGCCGTTCGCTCTCGTCGTAGATGATTTGCAGGAACGATTTCGTCGTCGCCGGATCGCTCGCCGCCCCGCCGAGCAGCGTCTCGGCGAACCCTTTCACCGCCGCGATCGGCGTTTTCAGCTCGTGCGACACGTTCGCCACGAATTCGCTGCGCATCCGCTCGAGCCGCCGGATGGCGGTAATGTCGTGCATGACGACCAGAATGCCGGCATAGGCGTCTTCCGCGATCGTCATCGGCACGGCGTGAATATCGAGCGTCCGTTCTTCGGGATAGTGGAACACGACTTCGCCCCGGAGCGGCTCTCGCCGCTGGAAGCATTCGGCGATCATCCGGGTCAGCTCCTGCTGCGTCTTCGTCAGCGTATAACGCTGACCGAGCAGCTCGGCGGACGAGAAGCCGAGGAACTCCTCCGCGGATCGGTTGAGCAGCACGACCTTCCCTTCCCGGTCCACCATGACGACGCCGCTCGTCATGTTGTCGAGCACGCTCTTCAGCCGGCTCTCGTCTTCTTGGATCTGGTTCATCTGGTACTGCAGGCTCTCGGACATCTTGTTGATCGCGTGCCCGAGCTGGCCGATTTCGTCTTTGTTCGGGATCGCGATCCGCGCGCGATAATTCATATTCGTAATCTGGTAGGCGACTCGCGTCATCTTCTCGATCGGACCCGTCAAGCTGAGCGACATCCGGTACGCGATCAAGGCGGTGACCATCAAGATGACGATCAAGCCGAGGCCGAGATACGACGCGATGCGGCGCGTCTCGGCGTCGAGCGGCTGCATGCTCTCCCCGAATCGGACGTACCCGACGCCCGCCTTGCCGAACGACGCCGGCATCGCCACGTACATCGTCTGCGCTTCGGCGGACGGCTCCCGGCGGATGTGCACGCCGGGGGCGCCGCCCTTCGCGCGGGCGATCTCCGGCGGCAGCCCGTCGCCCGCCGGCGCCCCGGCGCCGCCGGAATCGCCGAGCGCGACGCCGTCCTCGTCGAAGAACGTCACTCGGGCGCCCGTCTTGCGCGCCATGCGAGTCGCTTCCTTGCGGAACATCTCCCCGCCGACGGAGTTCTCGGACACATAATCCCAGTCCACCGTCGCGAGATACATCTCCAGCCGCTCCTCGAGCCCTTCCTCGAGCGCGTGGATTTGCGAATCTCGCATTACCGAAATCGTAAAGATGCCTGCCGCGATATTCGACAGGCCGATGAAAAATATGAAAATCAGCGTCAGCCGATGCCGGAACTTCAGCATTAGCGGAATACCGGCTCCTTGAACGACTCGAGCTTCTCGAAGGAGCTCTTATCGACGTCCGCATGCAGGCTGTTGCCGTGCGAATCCATCGTGACGATCGCCGCGAAGCCCTCCACGTTCAAGTGCCACATCGCTTCCGGAATGCCGAACTCCATGAAGTCGACGCCTTCTACGCCCTTAATCGTCTCCGCGTAATATTGCGCCGCGCCGCCGATCGCGTTCAGGTATACGCCGCCGTGCTCCTGCAGCGCCTTCAGCGTCTTCGGCCCCATGCCGCCCTTGCCGATGACCGCGCGAATGCCGAACTTCTTGATAATGTCGCCTTGGTACGGCTCCTCGCGAATCGACGTCGTCGGTCCGGCCGCCTTCACATGCCAGCCCGCTTCGTCCTTCAGCATGACCGGTCCGCAGTGGTACAGCGCCGCCCCGTTCAGATCGACCGGCGCGTCGTGATCCATCAAGTGCTTGTGAATCGCGTCGCGGCCCGTGTACATGCGTCCGTTCAAGATGACGACGTCCCCGACGCGGAGCTGCCGCACTTGCTCTTCCGTGATCGGCGTCGTCAGGACGACTTCGCGGCGCTCCGGCTGCGCCTCGGCGGCTTCCGCGGCCGCCTGCTCCTCGCTCATGGCGAGCGCCGTTCCGCGTTCGTACACCCATTCGTTGATCTCGCCGGTCGCGGCGTCGATCAAGACGCCTTGGCGGCGGAACGCCCAGCAGTTATACGCGACGGAGACGAAGTAGCTCGCCGGCAGTCGATTCGCGACGCCGATCTTGCAGCCGAGCAGCGTCACCTCGCCGCCGAAGCCCATCGTGCCGATGCCGAGCTTGTTGGCGTTCTCGAGCACGTAGTCCTCCAGCTTCCGGAGGTCTTCGTGTTCGTTCACGTCGTCGACCTTGCGGAACAGCTGCATCTTCGCCAGCTCGTAGCCCGTCGTGCGGTCGCCGCCGATGCCGACGCCGATGAAGCCGGCGCTGCAGCCTTGGCCCTGCGCCTGGTACACCGCGTGCATGATGCACTTGCGGATGCCGTCGAGGTCGCGGCCCGCCTTGCCGAGACCCGGCAGCTCCGTCGGGAGGCTGTATTGGATGTTTTTGTTTTCGCAGCCGCCGCCCTTCAGGATCAGCTTCACCTCGATATCGTCGCGCTCCCACTGCTCGAAGTGAATGACCGGCGTCCCGGGGCCGAGGTTATCGCCCGTATTGTCGCCCGTCAGCGAATCGACGGAATTCGTCCGCAGCTTGCCGTCCTTCGTCGTGCGCGCGATCGCCGAACGAATCGCCCGCTTCATCTCGATCTGATTGGCGCCGACCGGGGTGTGCACGATGAACGTCGGCATGCCGGTATCCTGGCAGATCGGAGACACGTTCGTCTCCGCCATCGTAATATTGTTCGCGATCGTCGCCATCGACAGCGCGGCGCGGGTGCCCGCGCTCTCGCGCTTCGCCCCGGCCTTGATGGCGCGGCGCACGTCCGCGGGCAGGTTCGTGGAAGTCTCAACGATGAGATCGTATACGCTTTGCTCGAATTGTTTCATAGATCGTACGGTTCTCCCCTCGAATGCTTGATCTAAATATATCTCTATCATATCATATCGGACGGCATGAAAAGAACCGCAGCCCGGCGTCTTCCCCGACGCGAGCTGCGGTTCTCCTCTTTATGGTTCCGTCCCGACGATCTCGTCGAGCGTCTTCTCGAACGACGGCGCCATCGTCGACAGGAAATAATCGACCTCCGGCATGTTCAGCTTCTTCAACGACTTCTCGAGCTGCGCTTTGGCGACCGCGAATTCGCGGTTGCCCGCCGTCAGCTCGGACAACGCCTTCAAGTACGCGTCGAGCAGGTCGGCGGCCTTGACCCAGACGTACAGCGCGTCGTCGTGCCCGTGCACGAGCGGCTCGTACACGTCCCGGAGCGGCTCCGGAATCATGCGGACGATCGTGTCGGCGGCCGTCTTCTCGATCTCGCGGAAGCTGCGCCGCACATCCGGATTGCTCGCCTTGACGGGGGCGGCCACGTCGCCGACGAACACCTCCGTCGCATCGTGGAACAGCGCCATCGACACGACGCGATCCGTCGGCACCGCCTTGCCGAACGCCTCGTTCGCGATCGTGCAGAGCAGATGGGCCAGCGCCGCCACATAATACGAATGGACGGCAACCGACTCCTTATGCGTGTTCCGCATCAAGCTCCAGCGGTCGATATAGCGGAGGCGGTACAAATACGAGAAGAAATGGCTCTCCATCTGTGCTTAGATTAAATCGAAGTACTTCATGATCAGCAGCGCGAGCAAGAGCAGAGCCGCGATCCCGCTGAACGTCGACAGCTTCGACGCGTCTTTCGACTCGGCCGCCTTCCCTTCGCCGCCGTTCGCGATGATCCGCTTCAGCGGACCCGCGATCATGCCGGACATCGCGCCGATCCCGAGAAACAGCACGATGACGACGACCATCCACGGAACGGATTTGTCGTACTGGCTGATCAGATAGCCGCCCGTCAAAAATTGCGCGATCAACAGCCATTGCCCGATGCGGTTCAGGCCGAAGAGCACCCGCGCGAAGCCGACCTGCGCCTGCGGGTTTAAGCCGGCTAACCGACTCGCCATGAACGGCAGCAGCAAATAAAATCCGACCGTCAGCGCGCCAAGCGCGTGCAGAAATAACACAATGCCTACCATGAGAGGTTCCTCCATCCGTTGCTAGAATGTTCCAACCTTAAGTATAGCCTATCCGATCCGCGTTTACCAACGGGGAGAGACGATTCGAAGGCTTAAAGCTTCTTGGGAAGGAACGCTCCGGAATGTTCACGGGGCGGGACAAATATGCCCTGATCCCGCGCGGCGAGGACGTCACTTTTTTTCCAGCAATGCGTCGCGGTCGATGGCGCCGGGCGGCTGCTCCATCCACCCCATCCGGATCAGCAAGTTCACCCCGTCCTCCGCGAGCAATCCCATCTCGGCGATCAGTTTCGCGTACTGCACGGCGATATCCCGCCGCTGCGACACCGACAGCCCCGCGCCGTAGAACGCCGCGGACGCGGAAATCAGCGTGACGACATGGAACAGCATCAGCTTGTCGGAAAACGGAGGCGTCGTCGAACTCGTTACTTCGGACTCCCATTTTCTCGGCGGGGGCAGGTCGTCTTCGGCCAATCGCTTCTCGAGAGCCATGAACTGTTCCTGACAGAGCTTCACGCCGCGCTGCATGTAATTACGAACCTCGTCGGACTGGACGACTTGACTGAACGCCATTTCCAAGACGGTTTTCAATTCGATCTTCACCATATTATAGAACACGCTGCTGACCTCGATGGCGTTCAGCGGTCTTTCCTTGCCGAACCAGCCGTTCAGGTAGCTTTGCTTTTCGACGAAATCGACGGGCTGCGCCGCGTGTAGTATCGCCGGCCGGACATAGAGTCCCTTCCCGACCAACGCGTCCACGATTCGATTGAACAGCTCTGCCGTCTCCGCTTGGCATAACGTGAAATATTCGCGTTGGTCCCGTCGCGCCGAGGTGGATAACGCGCCGGCGTAACTCGTCAAGCCCAACAGTCCCATCACGTAGAAGTAATTCAACAGAAAGTCGTCGGAAAATAAAGCCGGAGCACTCGCGTTAATGATATCCTCTTCGGTAAACCCTTTCGGAACCGCATAGCCTTCCCGGCTTAGGAATTCTTTCACCTTGCCGACATGCGTCCTCGACAACTCGAGCGCGAACTCCAGTATGGCGCGGACCTCTTGATCTTTCGCGTTCGCTAGGGAATGGGTGATGAAACAAATCGCTAACGTGTCGTTCGTATATTGCGTCCAGAGGTTCGCGACTTCGGCCGACGTCAGCCTAGCGCTGTTCTCGATCGGCGGTTCCGTCCGGAGCTTCGTCTCTAGGTGTATGGTCATGTCGATTCATTTCCTCCTTTATGGAAACCGAGTCCTTCGCGCACGCGATCGCCTCGACTAGCTATTATCATGGGTAGTTCTCGGAATGTTATACATTAATCTCCAAGGAAAAAAGGCCGCCCGCGGAGCAGCGAACTGCTTCGAAGGCGGCCTCTTGCCCGTCGGTCGACGTCGAACGGACGGTTACCCTTGCACGATCTTGATGACATTGCGGACCGATTCCGCGGACTTGTCGAGCGCCGCCTTCTCTTCCGGCGTCAGCTCGATCTCGATGATCTTCTCGATGCCGTCCCCGCCGAGCACGGTCAGGACGCCCATGAACAAATTTTCGTACCCGTACTCGCCTTGAAGCAGCGCGATCGTCGGCAGGATGCGCTTCTTGTCCTTGAGAATGGCTTCCGTCATCTGTACGAGCGACGCCGCCGGCGCGTAGTATGCGCTGCCGTTGCCGAGCAAGCCTACGATCTCGCCGCCGCCCGTGCGCGTGCGCTGCACAATGGCGTCGATCCGCTCCTTCGAGATGAGCTTCTCGATCGGCACGCCGCCGACGGACGTGTACCGCACGAGCGGCACCATATCGTCTCCGTGACCGCCCAGCACGACCCCGACGACGTCTTCGACGGAAACGTTCAGCTCCTGCGCGATGAATGTGCGGTAGCGCGCCGAATCCAGCACGCCGGACTGGCCGATGACGCGGTTCTTCGGAAAGCCGAGCGTCTCGTTCGCGACGTACGTCATCGCGTCGACCGGGTTGGACAGGATGATGACGTACGCGTTCGGGCACTTCTCCTTCACTTGCTCGCACACCGACTTCACGATGCCTGCGTTCGTGCTCACGAGATCGTCTCGGCTCATGCCCGGCTTGCGCGCGATGCCGGCCGTAATGATGACGATGTCGGAGCCCGCGGCGTCTTCGTAGCTGGACGTACCGACGATGTTGCTGTCGAACCCTTGCACGGGGGACGCCTCGAGCATGTCGAGCGCCTTGCCCTTCGTCGGGTTCTCGAGCTGCGGGATGTCGACGAGCACGACGTCCCCGAGCTCCTTCTGCGCGAGCATCAATGCCGTCGTCGCGCCGGTGAAGCCCGCGCCTACGACCGTGATTTTGTTGCGACGAATCGCCATAAGTTAATTCCCTCCTAAATAGTTCATATGGAAAAACGGGCAAATAAAGAACATCGCTGTTCGATATTTGCCCGATAAGTGAAACCGATATTAGCCCATGTTTTTGATGAGAAGGTTCGCGAACTCGGACGTCTTCACTTCCGTCGCGCCTTCCATCAGGCGAGCGAAGTCGTACGTTACCGTCTTATCGGCGATCGTCTTCTCCATGCCCTTGTAGATCAGGTCCGCCGCTTCCAGCCAGCCGAGGTGCTCGAGCATCATAACGCCGGAGAGCGTTACGGAGCCCGGGTTCACGACGTCGAGACCGGCGTACTTCGGAGCCGTGCCGTGCGTCGCTTCGAAGATCGCGTGACCCGTGACGTAGTTGATGTTGGCGCCCGGCGCGATGCCGATGCCGCCGACTTGCGCCGCGAGCGCGTCGGACAGGTAGTCGCCGTTCAAGTTCAGCGTCGCGATGACGTCGAAGTCGGTCGGGCGCGTCAGCACTTGCTGCAGCGCGATGTCCGCGATCGCGTCCTTCACGATGATCTTGCCTGCCGCTTCCGCAGCCTTCTGCGCCGCGTTCGCCGCGTCCGCGCCTTGCTCTTCCTTAATCCGGTCGTACTGCGCCCACGTGAACGTCTTGTCGCCGAACTCGGCTTCCGCCAGCTCGTAACCCCAGTTCTTGAACGCGCCTTCCGTGTACTTCATGATGTTGCCCTTGTGCACGAGCGTTACGCTCTTGCGGCCGTGCTTGATCGCGTATTCGATCGCCGCGCGCACGAGGCGCGTCGAGCCTTCTTTGGATACCGGCTTGATGCCGATGCCGGACGTCTCCGGGAAGCGGATTTTCTTCACGCCCATCTCGTTCTGCAAGAACGAGATGACCTTCTGCACGTCCGCGCTTTCCGCTTGGTACTCGATGCCCGCGTAGATGTCCTCCGTGTTTTCGCGGAAGATGACCATGTCGACGAGCTCCGGACGCTTCACCGGCGAAGGCACGCCCGCGAAGTAACGAACCGGACGCAAGCAAGTGTACAGGTCGAGCTCTTGGCGCAGCGCGACGTTCAAGGAACGGATGCCGCCGCCTACCGGCGTCGTCAGCGGACCCTTGATCGCGACGATGTACTCGCGGATCGCCGTCAGCGTGTCGGCCGGAAGCCAGGAATTATATGTATTGAACGCCTTCTCGCCGGCGAACACTTCGTACCATGCGATTTTCTTCTCGCCCTTGTACGCCTTCTCTACCGCCGCATCGAGGATGCGCTTGGAAGCGTTCCAGATGTCCGGGCCCGTTCCGTCGCCCTCGATGAACGGGATGATCGGGTTGTTAGGGACGTTCAGCTTGCCGTTCGCGTCGATCGTAATGCGTTCGCCTTCCGTCGGAAGGGCGTATTGTTCGAATTGTACCATCTTGATTGTTCTCCTCCTGATATACGATATTAGTCGCTTATTTCATAAGCGGAGCGGGATATTCGACGGCTCTCCGTCGAACGTCCCGCCCTCGCCGCTGCCGCTGCGTGTGAGTTCGCGTCTTACTTTCGCTGATCGATCGGCACGACCTTCTGGTCCGTCGGGCCGACGTACTCGGCGCGCGGACGAATGAGACGGTTGTTCTCGTATTGCTCGAGAATGTGCGCCGTCCAGCCCGATACGCGGGATATCGCGAAGATCGGCGTGAACAAGTCGCGCGGAATTTCGAGCGCGGTGTACACGGACGCGGAGTAGAAGTCGACGTTCGGCTTCAGGCCCTTCTGCCCCGTGACGATATCTTCGATTTGAATCGACATTTCGTACCACTTCATGTCGCCCGTCAGCTTGCCGAGCTCGCGGGACATCTTCTGAAGATGCTTCGCGCGCGGATCGCCGTTCTTATAGACGCGATGACCGAAGCCCATGATTTTCTCTTTCTTGTCCAGCTTGTCCTGAACGTAAGCCTCTACGTTATCCATGCTGCCGATGTCTTCGAGCATCGCCATGACGGCTTCGTTCGCGCCGCCGTGCAGCGGCCCGCGAAGCGCGCCGATCGCCGACGTCACGCCGGAGTACATGTCGGACAACGTCGCGACCGTGACGCGCGCCGCGAACGTCGATGCGTTCAGCTCGTGGTCCGCGTGAAGGACGAGCGCCTTGTCGAGCGCTTCGATCGCGACCGCGTCCGGCTCTTTGCCGGTCAGCATATACAAGAAGTTCTCCGCGACCTTCGCTCCCGCCTTCGGGGCGATCGGCTCGAGGCCTTGGCGAACGCGGGCGAACGCCGCGACGATCGTCGGCAGCTTCGCCTGCAGGCGAATCGCGATGCGCTTGTTCGTGTCGATGTCGAAAGCGTGCGCTTCGGCGTCGAACAGGGCGAGCGCCGATACCGCCGAACGGAGCGCCGCCATCGAGTTCGCTTCCTTCGGGAAGCTGCGCAGCAAGTCGACGACTTGTTGCGGGATCGAAGCGTTGTCGCTAAGGTCTTTCAATAAGCCGTTTAATTCCTCGCGGTTCGGCAGTTTGCCGTTCCAGAGCAAGTATACGACTTCTTCGTAGCTGGCGTTCTCCGCCAGGTCGTCGATATCGTAACCGCGGTACGTGAGGACGCCGTCTATGATGGAACTGACCGAGGATGTCGTTGCGACGATGCCTTCGAGCCCTTTGGTGACCGTCATGGGTTACACGCTCCTTTTTCCGTAAAGATCATGATTACTATTGCAGCATCTTATTTCCATGATACCGGACTTGATGCCAGAAGGAAACAAAATACGGCATAAAACTTCATTATCACGATCATAAAGCATTTTTCGCGAACATTTCCTTCCCGCGCAAACTCGGTTACAATATTGCTAATGTTTGCTCCGCCGCACACGAAATTCGAGGAGGATGGCGCTCATGGAACGCATTGGCATCATCGACATCGGCTCCAACTCGATCCGCCTGGTCGTCTACGAATGCACGGCGTCTGGCGCGTACCGCGTCATCGACGAAACGAAAGAATCCGCTCGCCTCAGCGAACGGTTGGATAAGGACGGCCGCATCGCGGAGAGCGATATGCAATACATTACCGACACGCTTCGACGGTTCCAGCTGCTGTGCGAGCACCATGGCGCTTCTCGCATTCGCGCCGTCGCAACCGCCGCCGTGCGCAACTCCCCCGACAGCGCGAGAATCGCTCGCGAGCTGACGGAACGGACGGGCCTCGCCGTCGAGGTGCTCTCGGGCGCCGAGGAAGCGCGGCTCGGCTTCATCGGCATGATCAACGCCATCGACATCAAGGACGGCTTCGTCATCGACATCGGCGGCGGTAGCACGGAAGTGCTGTTGTTCCGGGACCGCGCCGTCTTGAAGAGCGTCTCGTTCCCGTTCGGCGCCGTCAATACGATGAAGCGGTTCGGGAAGAACGGCGACATCGACGAAGCCGCCGCCCAGGCCATCGTACGGACGGTCGAGGACGCGGCTCGGGACGAGCCGTGGATCGCCTCGGCGCCGGGCTTGCCGCTCGTCGGTCTCGGCGGCACGATCCGTTCGTTATGTAAAGTCGATCAGCGCGATCGCAAGTACTCGCTTCCGATCACCCATCATTACCAGATGACCGAGGAATCCGTGGACGAATGGCTGTCGCGGCTCGCCGGCGCGAAGCTCGAGCAGCGCAAGCGGATAGAAGGACTTTCCAAAGACCGCGCGGACATTATTGTACCCGGCCTGCTGATTCTCCATACCCTGTTCCGCTTATGCGGAGCATCGCACTACGTGATCAGCGGTTCGGGGCTTCGCGACGGCGTCTTCTTCGAGACGTTCCGTCCGGAGGCGCCGCAGTTCACCGACGTGCTGGAGCACAGCGTGCACAATCTGCTCGCCCTGCACCCTTCCGTCTCGCTGAAGCATGTGGTGCATGTGGAGCGGCTCGCGATGAAGCTGTTCGCGGACTTGACCGAGGAACACGGCTACGGCGCGCGGGTCGGCACGTATCTGCACGTCGCCGCTCTCTTGTACCGCATCGGCATCTCGATCAATTACTATAACTACTACAAGCACACCTACTACTTGATGGCCCACTCGCGCGTGAACGGCTTGACGCATCGCGAGATTCTGTTATGCGCCTTGATCGCGTCGTTCAAGAGCGAAAAGCGTCTGAAGCCGTTGTTCGCGGCGCATCGCGACCTGCTCGCCGAAACCGACTTCGGCTTGATCGTCCGGCTCGGCGCGCTGCTGCAGGTCGCCGTCGCGCTCGATCGCAGCGGGACGCAGCCGATCGCGACGCTTTCCGCCCGGGCGATCGGGCGGGAGCTGCGCCTCGTCGTGAAGCCGCGACGCGCGTGGGACATCGAGCGGCGCGAGCTGCAGTCGCTGACGAAGGACTTCGGCAAGTCGTGGGGCCTCACTCTGCAAATCGTCGAATCCCCGTCTCCATAAACTCCAACCGGTTCCCGAAGGGGTCGTTCGCGAAGAAGCGGACGACCCCTTCGCCCGCTCTGGCGTCGTCGTCGATCGTCGCGACGCAGCTCTTCGCGAGATGCTCGCGCAGCGCGTCGATCCCGGCGACCGCGAACGCAGGGTGCGCCTTCGCGGCCGGGACGAAATCCGCCTGCACCCCGATATGGACTTGATGTCTTCCGCATTGAAACCAGACGCCGCCGCGCCCCTTGAGCGCTTCGGGCTTCGGCAGCTCGGTCCAACCCAGGATGCCGGAGAAGAACGAACGCGCGGCTTCCTCGCATCCCGCCGGCGCGGCCAACTGGATATGGTCGATGCCCTCGAAGGAAAATGTCACGTGGGCCACCTCCTCGTTTCATGTAGCGAAACATCGTTTCATAAATTATACCACATTTTTCCCGATTGCAACATCGCAGACAGCCCCGCCGATTTCGCGCCTCAGTTTGGGCCTACGTTATGCTCAATTTGAGCTCATCCTGCTCGACTACTCAAAATTTGATACCATTTCGCTTAACCGCTCAAAATTCGACGCGATCGCGATCGCTGCCGACACGTTCGCCGAAACGCAGAAAACCCGCTCGGCTTCGGACCGAGCGGGTTCCCCATCGAAACAACCTACCGCACCTTCCACTTCTCGATCTTCAGCGCCTCGAACTGGCTCCGCAGCGGCGCGCCGCCGCCCTTCACCCTCGCATACGCGCCGTTCGGGAGCAGCTCCCGCGCCTTGACGTTGTCCCGGAGCGCCAGCTCCAGCAGATGAATCAAGCTTTGCCGGATTTTTCGGTCGAACACCGGGCACATCAGCTCGATCCGGCGCGTCAAGTTGCGAGTCATCCAATCCGCGCTGGCGATGTACACCTCGGGGTCGCCTCCGTTTTCGAAATAAAACACCCGCGAATGCTCGAGGAACCGGTCCACGATCGAGATGACGCGCACGTTCTGCGACAGCCCCGGCACGCCGGGACGTAAGCTGCAGACGCCGCGCACGATCAAGTCGATCTTCACGCCCGCCTGGCTCGCCTCGTACAGTTCGTCGATGATCTCCTGATGCGACAGCGAATTGATCTTCGCGATCATGCGAGCCGGCTTCCCCGCGCGGGCGTTGTCCGCCTCCCGGCGGATGAGCCGGAACAGCTGATCGCGCAGCCCGTTCGGCGCCACGCTGAGCGCCTTCCAATCCCGCGGAGCCGAGTAGCCGGTCATCTCGTTGAACAACGCCGACGCGTCCTCGCCGATGACGGCATGGCTCGTGAACAAGCCGACGTCCGTATACAGCTTCGCGGTCGCGTCGTTATAGTTGCCGGTGCCGACATGAACGTACCGGCGCAAGCCGCTCGACTCCTGCCGAACGACGAGCAGCAGCTTCGCGTGCGTCTTCAGTCCGACGAGGCCGTAGACGACGTGACAGCCCGACTGCTCGAGCCGGCGCGCCCATGCGATGTTCCGCTCCTCGTCGAACCGCGCCTTCAGCTCGACGACGACCGTCACCTGCTTCCCCGCCTCGGCCGCCTGCGCCAGCGACTGCACGAGCAGCGAGTTGCCGCTCACCCGATACAGCGTCATCTTGATCGCCAGCACCTTCGGATCGTGCGCCGCCTGCGAGACGAAGTCGGTGACGGTGTCGAACGACTCGTACGGGTGATGCACGAGCACGTCCTGCTTCGTGAACGCCGCGAACAGATCGCCGCCCGCCTTGCCCTCCTCGTCGACGAGCTCCTTCGGATAGGCGGGCTTCACCGGCGGATACCGCAGTCCGTCGTACCCCGGCAGCGTCGCCGCGAATTTCATCAAGTACGTCAGATCGAGCGGTCCGTCGTATACGAAGACGTGATCGTCGACTTCGAATTCTTCTTGCAGCATCTCGAGCGCGTACGGGTGCATGCCCTTCTCGATTTCAAGCCGGACGGGGGAACCCCAGCGGCGTTTGCGGAGCTCCTTTTCGATTTCCTCGAGCAAGTCCTCCGCGCCTTCCTCGTTGAGCGTCATATCCGCATTGCGCGTCAGACGGAACGAATGGACGGCGATCGGCACGTACCCCGTAAACAGCGAATGAATATGCCGCTTGATGATCGTCTCCATGAGGATGAATTCGAGCTTCTTGCTGTTTTGCCGGCGGGGCAGCTGCACCGTCCGCTGCAAGATCGAAGGCACTTGCACGATCGCGAAATACGGCTCCTCGTCGGTGTCGCCGTCGCGCCGCAGCACGACCGCGAGGTACACGCCGAGCGTATGCACCAACGGGAACGGACGGCTCTGATCGACCGCCATCGGCGTCAATACCGGAAACACGATGTCGTGATAAAACTGATCCATCGCCGCGCGCTGCGTCGCGTTCAAGTCGTCGTACTCCGAGACGTAGCAGATGCCCTCCTTCGCAAGCAGCCGCATAAGCTCCCGGTACGTCTTATATTGATCGTGCACGAGCTCGCCCGTGCGCTTCATGATGCGCTTGACGAGGCCGGAAGGCGTATAGCCGGAGAAATCCTTTTTCTGATACCCCGCCTTGATCTGATCGATCATGCCCGCGACCCGCACGCTCACGAATTCGTCGAAATTCGACGAGACGATCGACAGAAATTTCACCCGCTCCAGCAGCGGCGTATCCGGGTCCTGCGCTTCTTCCAGCACTCTTCGATTGAATTGCAGCCAGCTTAAGTCGCGATTGACGTAGCGATTGCTTACATCTCTAGCCGCATGGTCTTTCTTGGTCACGCCGTACCACCCTCCGCGCCGAATCCTGTTCACCTTCATCGTACCGCTTCTCCCGGCTCCAATCATGTTAAGGTTTTGTAAAGACGCGAATTATCGGTAGAATCGCAGCTCGCCCCGGTCGATTTTCCGCTTGATGAACTTCAAGAGCGCACTTTTGAAAATGAACCTCGTCCCCGGAAACACCAACACGATCCCGACCGCGTCGGTTAGGAACCCGGGGGTCAGCATTAGCAAGCCGCCGGCGAAAATGCAAATGCCGTCCAGAATCGACGACGTCGGAACGATTCCGCGCGACAGCTCCACTCTCGCGTATTCGAGCACGCGCCGGCCTTCCCGCTTCGCGAGGTACGCGCCGGCGAAGCCCATGATCACGATCAAAGCGAACGTCTGCCAGCCGCCGATCAAGCGCCCCGTCTCGAGCAAAATCCAAATCTCGAGCGCGGGTATGAGCACCATCAGGAGCACCATCCATCGGAACATCGGCTATTCCCTCCTCTCGGCGGCTCGGGACAACGCCTCGTAGACGTCCGGCGCCGCCTTGGACAGCCGCACCGGTTTCCACTCGCGATCGACCCATACATGCATGGACGTTCCCGTCACGAGGAGACGATCCGGTTCGTCCGCGAGAGTGATTTCGTATTCGAACGTCAGGCGCACCGGCCCCAGCTCCTTGATTCTGCACCGGACGACGACCTCGTCGTCGTAGCGCGCAGGGTGCTTATATTGAATCGCAAGATCGACGACCGGCAGCAGCAGCCCCCGCTCCTCGATCGCGCGGTACGCGTAGCCGTGCGCCCGCGTCCAGTCGGTGCGCGCGATCTCGAACCATGTTACGTAATTGCCGTGGTAGACGACGCCCATCGCGTCCGTCTCCTGATATCGCACCCGGACCGTCACCGCATGCCAGGACATGCTTCGCTCCCCTCTCTTCTTCGCCGACGACGACAAGGGCGGCGCCGGACGGCGCCGCCCGAGCAGCGTGCTTGTAAGTCGGTTATTCTTTTATAATACGTTCGACTTGCCGGAATAAATGACTCCGAGTTCCGCGTATACGGATACTTCCGCGCCTTCCTGCAAGAGGGTCGTCGCGTCTTTCACGCCGACGATGACCGGCTTGCCGAGGCTGAGCGCCACGACCGCCGCATGCGACGTGATGCCGCCGGATTCCGTAATGACCGCGGACGCGCGTTCGAACGCCGGCACATAGTCCTTATCGGTCGAGATCGTCACGAGAATGTCGCCCGTTTGCGTCTTCTCGAGCGCTTCCTTCGCGCTCTTCGCGACGACGACCTTGCCGCTCGCGCTCTGCGTGCCGATGCCTTGACCCTTGGCGATCATCTGGCCGATCTGATGGATCTTGATCAGGTTCGTCGCGCCCGAGCGGCCGACCGGCACGCCCGCCGTAATGACGACGAGATCGCCGAGATTGACAAGGCCGCCGCGCTGCGCCGCCGATACCGACATGTCGAACAGCTCGTCCGTATTCGCGGCTTCCTCGCCCTTCACCGGGAACACGCCGAACACGAGGTTGAGGCGGCGCATGACGGACTCGTCCGGCGTGACCGCGATGATCGGCGCCTTCGGACGGTACTTCGACACCATGCGCGCCGTGTAGCCCGTCTCGGTCGGCGTAATGATCGCCTTCGCGTCGAGGTCGAGCGCCGAGTTGGCGACCGCCTGCGAGATCGCTTCCGTCACGCTCGTCTGCTGCGCGTTCGCTTGGCGAAGGAAAATTTCGCGGTATTCGAGCGCGGATTCCGCCCGCTCGGCGATGCGCGCCATCGTCTGCACCGACTCGACCGGATATTTGCCCGCCGCCGTCTCGCCGGATAGCATCGTCGCGTCCGTGCCGTCGAAGATCGCGTTCGCCACGTCGCTCGCTTCCGCGCGCGTCGGGCGCGGCATGCGCTGCATCGAGTCGAGCATCTGCGTCGCCGTAATGACCGGCTTGCCGGCGCGGTTGCACATCTCGATCATGCGCTTCTGCACGAGCGGCACTTCTTCCGCCGGAATTTCGACGCCGAGATCGCCGCGCGCGACCATCAGGCCGTCGGACACCTCGAGAATTTCGGCGAGGTTGTCCACGCCTTCTTGGTTTTCGATCTTGGAGATGATCTGGATATGCTGCGCGTTATGCTCCTCGAGAATGGCGCGAATTTCCATGACGTCGCTCGCCTTGCGGACGAACGATGCCGCGATGAAGTCGATGCCTTGCTGGATGCCGAAGCGGATGTCCGCCGCGTCCTTTTCCGTAATGCCCGGCAGGTTGATGCGCACGCCCGGTACATTGACGCCCTTGCGGCTCTTGATCGGACCGTTGTTCACGATGCGGCAGACGATGTCCGTGCCCTTGATCTCCTCGACGCGCAAGCCGATGAGGCCGTCGTCGATCAGGATCGTAGAGCCGACATGCACGTCCTGCGGCAGCTGGTTGTAGCTGACCGGGACGCGATTGCGGTCGCCTAAGATTTCTTCGGTCGTCAGCGTAATCGTCTCGCCTTGGACGAGCTCGATCGGCTCTTCCTTCAGCTTGCCGAGCCGGATTTCCGGGCCCTTCGTATCGAGCAGGATGGAGACCGTCTTGCCGAGCTCCTCGCGAACCTTCTTAATGTTCGTAATGCGTCCGCCGTGCTCCTCGAAATCTCCGTGCGAAAAGTTCAGCCGAGCGACGTTCATGCCGGCGAGCACCAGCTTCTTCAGGTTTTCCGGCGATTCCGATGCGGGGCCGATCGTACATACGATTTTTGTCTTGCGCATGGTTTTTGCTCCTCCCTATTTACCAACACATACTGCTTTTATCTACAACGCCGGAAGGGTTGTCCCATCCGACGAATCGAACGTTCGTTTACTTCGCAACAATTCTAAACGCACAAAGAACGCCGGGATGTGAGCTTCGTCACGCCGGCGATCCTTTGCTGCAGGTCAACGCGGGATATAAGTAAACTTTCCAATTTTCCGGAATTTATGATATCGATCCTCGCGCAGCTGCTCCGGCGTCATCTTCCTAAGTTGTTCGAGATGTTCCCATACGGCTTGCTTGATGCTCGCCGCCTGCTCGGCCACGTCGCGATGCGCGCCGCCCTTCGGCTCGGGAACGACCGCCTCGACGATCTCGAGCTCGAGCATGTCCTTCGCCGTAATGCGCATCGCTTCCGCGGCTTGGTCCGCCTTGGTGGCGTCCTTCCACAGAATGGAAGCTGCGGCGTTCGGCGAGCTGACGGAATAGATGGCGTTCTCGAGCATGAGCACGCGGTTGCCGACGCCGAGCGCGAGCGCCCCGCCGCTGCCGCCTTCGCCGATGACGACGCAAATAATCGGCACGCCGAACTTCGCCATCTCCATAAGATTGCGCGCGATCGCTTCCGACTGATTGCGTTCCTCGGCGGCACCGCCCGGATACGCTCCAGGCGTATCGATGAACGTCACGATCGGACGGCCGAACTTGTCCGCCTGGCGCATGAGCCGAAGCGCCTTGCGGAACCCTTCCGGATGCGGCATGCCGAAGTGGCGCGCGATATTGTCTTTCGTGTCTTTGCCCTTCTGATGCCCGACGACCGTCACCGGCACGCCGTTCAGCTTCGCGATGCCGCCGATGATCGCCAGATCGTCGGCATACATCCGATCGCCATGAAACTCTATGAAATCCGTGAAAATATGCTGGATGTAATCGACTGTCGTCGGCCGCATCGCGTGTCGCGCCAACTGCATGCGTTCCGCCGGTCTCATGTCCGTGTACAACTCCTGCTCGAGTTTGGAATAACGCTCCTCGAGTCTAGCGATTTCGTCCGTGAAGTCGATCCCGCGTTCGGCGCTGAACGCCTTCAACTCGTCGATCTTCTGGCGGAGCTCCACCAAAGGTTTCTCGAAATTCATCTCACCCGGCATCGGACGTACCTCCCCTCACCGCGTGCAAGTCGAGCAGTTGGATTAATGTTTGGCGCATGTCCTTCCGGTGCACGACCTTGTCGATCTGGCCGTGGGCCAAGTCGAACTCCGCCGTCTGGAAGTTTTCCGGCAGCTTCTGGCGGATCGTCTGTTCGATGACGATACGGCCGGTGAAGCCGACGATCGCGCCCGGCTCCGCGAGAATGACGTCGCCGAGCATCGCGAAGCTCGCCGAGACGCCGCCGAGCGTCGGGTCGGTGAACACCGACACGAAGAGGCCCCCTGCTTGGTTATGCTTCTCGAGCGCCGCGGACGTCTTCGCCATCTGCATAAGGCTAAGAATGCTCTCTTGCATTCTAGCTCCGCCCGACGTGGAAAAGATGATCAGCGGGTAGTTTTTCTGGGTAGCCTTCTCGATCGCTCTCGTAATCTTCTCGCCTACGACCGATCCCATACTGCCGCTGAAGAAGTCGAAGCTCATGACCGCGAGCACGACGGGAAAGCCCCCGATCGTCCCTTCCCCGGTCACCACGGCATCGAGCAAGCCGCTTTTCTCCTGCTGCTGCTGCAGCTTCTTCGCATAGCCTGGGAACTCCAGCGGATCTTCCGAAATCATGTCGGAGTCGTACTCAAAAAGACGGCCCTCATCCATCGTCAGCTCGACGCGCTCGTAGGCGTTCAGCTTCTGGTGATGCCCGCAGGAGGCGCATACCTTGAGGTTCTTCTCGACCTCTTTGCTGAATTGAATGTGGCCGCATTTCGGACATTTATTCATTAATCCTTCAGGGATCTCATGCTTGGCATTCGGAGAGGGAATCGTGGCGTATTTCCGTTTATGCGAAAACCAATCTCTTACGTTCACAAGCACACCTCACAGAAGCGAAATTCGTTGCATGCGGCAAGCCCGCAATTACATATGAAGAATGGTCGTCAGCACTTCCTGTACGTCGCCCACTTCGCCTTCGGGGACCAAGATCTCGAACTGCTGTTTCGTCAAGTTGATCGGCCGGACTTGAACCAGAAACCCTTCGTCCGTCAGCTTCTGTCGGATCCGTTCCGCGATTTTTGCCGTGGGAGCGATGTAGATGACCGTCCACATGGTGGCAACCTCCTGACGCGTATTAAAGCCTGTACCACAATCGGGCGCGTTCCGCCCGTATGAAGGTAAATGATAGCATAAGCAATGAGAACATCATAGCATAATCGTTGAATTTCGGGCAAGGAAGCGACCTTCGGTCGCCGCAAGCTCAGGCTCGGCATGTCCGCGTCAGGCATGTCCGTTAACCATTGTATGCCGTTCGTACGTCGATATGTCTCTGCGCGAAGGCGGCGATGCCTGTCAGGGATTCTCCATGGTCCCTTAATTACACAGGAGTCCTACCCTACAACGTATTCCTGTACTTTAAAGTGGATGGGCGTTGAAGGTGTACGCGAAGGAGGAGTGTAAGAGGTTGTATGAGGATTTGCCGCACATCAAAGAAAAACGCGCTGCCGGCCATCGCCGACAACGCGTCTCTTCCCTTGCGATTATTCGCTTATCCGGCAAGTATCCGCTAACGGTTACCCCGTCCCATACTCCTTCGCGTTCGGGTCCTGGTGCGCGATACGCGCCGAAGCCGCGGCCGCGAGGCCGGACACGAGGTCGTCCAAGAACACATGGATGCCCTTCGATCGATCGTTCAGCTCGCCGATAATCCCGGGTTTGACTTTATCCAGATAACCGAAGCTCGTAAGTCCGATCATGCCGTACACGTTCGTAATGCCCATCGCGAGCGTCTCGTCGACGCCGTACAGCGATTCGTCGTTCTCCATCAAGCTTTGGAGCGGTTCGGGCAGCTGTCCCTGCTCCGCCAGCATATCGAGCGCGATGCCCGTGATGAACACGTATTGCACTTCGCGCTTCTCCAACACCGACAACACGCTCTCTAAGCAATCTTGCAGCACGAGCTTGGGGTTGTACGGTCTTTGCATTTGCAACACGATTTCGGCGACTCGCTCCAAGGCGATTCCACGGGAGGCAAGCGCGTTCAAGATCCATTCCGGCGGCATCCGATCTCCTCCTTCGTCGCACGCGGCTATTCCGCCGTCCGAGCCCCGACCTGAAACGCGCGACTCGCGTACGCGGACAAGCTCGATTCCGGTGGGAATACCAATATATGCGACGACGATGGAAGGTATGAAAAAAATGTGCGCTTACTTCCGCTTCACCGCGCCTTCGCCGAGCAGCCGCTCCAGCTGCTTCGTCAGCACGGTCGTCACATCGACGCGGTAGTCGACGTTCAGCTCCAGCAATCGAGAGCTTCGTTCGTAGAACAGCGCCACGCTCGAGCGGCCCGGGTGTTTCTTCAGCAGCGACTGCAGCCGATGCAGGATGCTCGGCGTCTCCTTGTCGGGCGCGATCTTCAGGAACAATGTGCCCTCGTCCACCGTTCGCGTCGGCGGCGGCGCCGGCTTCGTCGCGCCCCCGCCGGCAGCCCGCGGACGTGCAGCCCCGGTACCGGTCCCGGCACTCGCGCCCGTACCCGCTGCACCGCCGCGCGGGGATCCGCCGCGGCCTTCGTACCGTGGCCGACCTCCGCCGGCCGGCAGCCGGCGCACCGCGCCGCCGCTGCGCAGGCGGGCCAGCAGCGCCTCGTCGTCCATCGCGAACAGCTGCGACGCGATCAGCTTCACGTCTTCGTCGCCGTGCTGCACCTTCGCGAGCAGCGCGCAGACGATCCCCTTCCCCGCGAGAGAATGGTTCGCTTTCCACGTCTCGGGGAACAACACGACCTCGACCTTATGCACGCGATCCTCCACCTCGAGGAACGCCATCTGTTGACCCTTGCGCGTCACGATCTGCTTCACGGACAAGATCATGCCGAAGACGACGACCTCCGTCCCTTCTTCCAGCTCCTGCAGCCGGTGGATCGGCACCATGTCGTACGCGTCGTACCAGTCGGCGTACTGATCCAACGGATGTCCGGTGACGTACAACCCCAACAGCTCCCGCTCCTGCTCGAGCATCTCCATCCGCGGCATCGGCCGGATGTCCGGCATCTCGATCGTCCAGTTCGTGCTCTCCGACAAGCCGAACAGCTGAATTTGCAAGTCCTCGCGTTCCTTCTTCCACTTCGACGCCGCTTCGACGGCCTCGTCCAGCACCGCGAGCAGCTGGGCCCGATGGCCGGGCAGCTCGTCGCAGGCGCCGGCCGACACGAGCGACTCGAGCACCCGCTTGTTGCACACCCGCAGATCGACGCGACGGCACAGATCGACGAAGTCGCGGAACGGACCGCCCGATTCCCGGGCCGTCAGAATCGACTCGATCGCCTGCGTGCCGACGTTCTTGACCGCGGCGAGTCCGAACCGGATCGCGCCCCCCGACGTCGGCGTAAACAGCACGCCGCTCTCGTTCACGTCCGGCGCCAGCACCGGGATGCCCATGCGCCGACATTCGTCCACGTATTCGGCTACCTTCCGGTGATTGCCCATGTTCGCCGTCAGCATCGACGCCATAAACTCCACCGGGTAATGCGCCTTCAAATAGGCGGTTTGGAACGCCAGCACCGCATACGCCGTGGCGTGCGCGCGCGGGAAGCCGTAATCGGCGAAGCGCACGATCATGTCGTACACCGCGTTCGCGTCCGCTTCGGTATAGCCGAGTCGCAGGCTGCCCGCCACGAACGCCGCGCGCTGCTCGTCGAGCACCTCGCGCTTCTTCTTCGACACCGCGCGCCGCAGCAAATCCGCCTCGCCGAGCGTAAAGCCCGCCATCGTCGAAGCGATCTGCATGATCTGCTCCTGATAGACGATAATGCCGTACGTGTCCCGAAGCATCGGCTCCAGCGAAGGATGCGGGTATTCGACCTGCACCTTGCCGTGCTTGCCGGCGATATATTTCGGAATGAACTCCATCGGGCCCGGGCGATACAACGCCAAGACGGAGATGATGTCTTCGAAGTGCGTCGGCTTCAACTCGCGAAGCACCCGGCGCATCCCCGTAGACTCGAGCTGGAACATACCGGTCGTCTCGCCGCGTCCAAGCGCTTCATACGTTAAAGCGTCCTTGTCCGACACCTCGCGCCAATCGACGACGACGCCGCGGGACTCCCGCAACCACCCGAGCGTCCGCTCGATGATGGACAACGTGCGGAGCCCGAGGAAGTCCATCTTAAGCAAGCCGAGCGCTTCGAGATGCTCCATCGAATATTGCGTCAGCGCCGCTTGCAACGTGCCCTCCTGCAGCGCGACCACGTCCGTGAGCGGCTCCCGCGAGATGACGACGCCGGCGGCGTGCGTCGACGCGTGCCGGGGGAAGCCCTCCACCTTGAGCGCCATGCCGACCAACGCGCCGACGCGAGCGTCTCGCTCGCTCCACTCCTTCAGCTCCGGAACGAGCCGCAGCGCTTCCGCGATCGTCATGCCGAGATGGTTCGGGATGAGCTTCGCCACCCGGTCGACGTCGCCGAACGGCACGTTCATGGCCCGACCGACGTCCCGTACCGCGGCCCGCGCCGCCATCGTTCCGAAGGTAATGATCTGCGCCACGCGGTCGGGGCCGTACTTCCGAACGACGTAATCGATGACCTCGTCCCGCCGCTCGTCGTTGAAGTCGATATCGATATCGGGCATCGTCACGCGCGCGGGGTTGAGGAACCGCTCGAACAGCAAGCCGTATTTGATCGGATCGACGTCCGTAATGCCGAGCGCGTACGCGACGAGGCTGCCTGCCGACGACCCCCGCCCCGGTCCCGTCATGATGCCGCGCTCATGCGCGTACCGGATGAAATCCCATGTGATGAGGAAATAATCCGAATACCCCATCCGCTGAATCGTGTCGAGCTCGAATCGAAGACGCCGTCGAAGGACGTCCTTGAACGCCTCGTCTTCCCATCGGTCCGCGTACCGGCGCCGAATCCCTTCCACGCATAACGACTTCAAATATTCCGGGCCGTCCATGCCGTCGGGGAGCGGGGCGAACGCCGGCAGGGCGGTGCGCCCGAGCTCGAGCTCCACGTTGCATCGCTCCGCGATCGCGGCCGCGTTGGCGACCGCCTCCGGCGCGTACGCGAACAGCGCCGACATCTCGTCCGCGCTCTTCAAATACAGCTGATCCGTCGTATACTTGAACCGCTGCGGATCGTCCACCGTCTTGCCCATGCCGATACACATGAGCACGTCCTGCACGGCCGCGTCTTCGCGAACGGCATAGTGGACGTCGTTCGTCGCGACGAGCGGGATCTGCTTTTCCCGGGAAATATCGACAAGCTGCGACAGCAATTTCCGCTGCTCCAGCAGTCCGTGATCCTGCAGTTCAATGAAATAATCGTCGCCGAAAACCGACTTGTAGCGTTCCGCGATCGCCATCGCCTCGTCGACTTTGCCGGCCAGCAGCTTCTGCGCCACCTCCCCCTTCAGACAGCCGCTCAGCACGATCAAGCCCTCCGCATGCTTCGACAGCAGCGCGAAGTCGATCCGCGGACGATAGTGGAAGCCTTCCAGATGCCCGGCCGAACAGAGCCGGAGCAAATTGCGGTACCCCTCCAGGTTCTTCGCGAGAACGGTTAGGTGGTACGTCGGATTGTCCTCCCGCGCGCTCTTGTCGCGCATGGACACCGCCGCCACGTAAAACTCGCAGCCGAGAATCGGCTTGACGCCCGCTTCCCGGCACGCCTTGTAGAACGGCACCGCCCCGTACATGACGCCGTGATCCGTAAGCGCCAACGCGGGCATGCCGAAGTCGGCGGCCCGCTTCGCCAGATCGGAGATCCGGGCGGCGCCGTCGAGCAAGCTGTATTCGCTATGAACGTGCAAATGCACGAAAGCATTCGTGGAACTCATATTCGCATCACCTCAGGATCAACGGCTTCATCGTCCGCTCCGGACGATTCTCCGTTTGCCGAAGACGACTCAGGCGTTATTTTTATGGGAATATACGTTCTGATCGTCGAAAATATTGTATCATATCGCGCGCGTCTTGTCCCATACATATAAAAGAGATGCGAAAAAAGGGAGGTCGGACCCGATGGCGGTATCCGAATTTTTGTCGAAGGCGATTCAAGATTTCTTTGTGGCGTTCGGGGTCGTGTTCGGTGCGTCGCTGCTCGCCGGCATGAGCTCCATCGTCACGATGCAGCCCCCCGGACCGGCGGAGACGATGCGCCAGCTATCCGAGAACTTAAAAATTTGGGCGGTCGTCGTCGCCATCGGCGGTTCGATCGATCCGATCCGATTCATCGAGCATTCGGTGTCCGCGGGCTACTTCTCCCCGGCGGCGAAGCAAATTTTGTTGATCCTGTGCGCGTTCCTCGGCGCCCATTCCGGCACCGAGCTCATTCGCTGGATCGTCGCGCCGAGGTAGCCGGGCATGCGCGTACCGGATTTGCAGCGTTCCCCTTCGTTCATGCAGGGCCTCGGCCTCTTCCTCGGCGGCGTCGTTATCGGCTGCGCGGTCATGACGGCCATATCCACCCGCACCGTGCAGGAGCTGCAGTACGACATTCAAGACCTCTCGGCGTCGAACCGGGTGCTCGCCGATCAGGTCGCCGCTTTCGAAAAGGGGAAAAACCGCCGGAACGTCATCGATCGCACCGCCGTCCGGTGGGATGCCGAGCAGAAGGACCTCGGGAAGGCGACGCTCGGCGAGCTCGAGAGCCGCATCGCCGCCGATCTGCTCAAGATCGTCGGCAAGCAGGTGCAGCCGGACATGTACGACATCTACCGCGGGCTGATCGACGGTAAGGTATACTACAACGTCAATGGAACGGACTACCGAATCCACATTACGGTTCTGTCCGTCATCGGTTCCGAGTACGTCGTGTACGTGCGGGCGGAGTCGTTCGTGCCGGACCGGAGCAATTGATTTTGCCGGGGAAAAAGGGTACAGTGGTCTCGCGACCCTATTTTCCCGGAAAGTCAGGTGTTTTTCGTCAAATGTTATTCGTATTCTACGCGGCGATCGCCGCCGCTTGCGTGCTGTCCGTCGTGTTCAGCTTCCGCTCCCGCCGATCGACCGATCCGAAGTCCCGCGGCTTGAACGCGGCGCTCATGAACTTATCGATGGGCGCGCTGCTCATCCTCGCTTCGCTCGTCCAAGTCGTCCTGTTCGAGCCGGACACGGTTCGCATTATCGTCGGCGCGATGTTCCTTCTCATCGGCCTGTTCAACCTGTTCGCGGGCTTCCGCAACTACGGCCGATTCTCCCGGATGCGTTAGACTCGCGACTACATCTGGTCGATCAATTGCGCCGTCAGAATCGCCTTCGCGACGAGCGACGCGCCGTGGTGCACCTCGACGTCGACCTTGCCGAACTTGCGGCTTAGCTCGATCAGCTGCGGACGAATGACGATCTCGTTGTCGATCTGAAGCGGCTTCAGGAAGAACGTCGACATGCTGTCGAGCACGAGGTCGCCCTTCTTCACCAACTTGATCGCGCGGAACGACGCCTGCGACATGAGCGTCGTTAACACTCCTTCGGACACCGTGCCGAACGACGACGTCATCTGCGGCGTAATCGTCCCCCGGAAGGCGATCCTGCCGTCCGCTTCCCGCTCCTCCTCGAACGACGCCAGAATTAAATCCTCGATCGTCTCGCCGATTTGCGGCTGCTTCTGAATGAACTGCATCCCCTTCAGCACGTCCTGCCTCGAGATGATGCCTAGCAGCTTGCGTGCGCTGTCCGTCACCGGCAGCTGCTCGATGCCTTCCCATACCATCATGTGCGCGGCCGACGCCACCGACGTGCGCGCGCCGACCGTGATCGGATTTTTGGTCATGACTTTGTCGATCCGCTCCCCCGGGGACGCTCCGACGACGTCTTTCGACGTGACCATGCCGATCAAGCGATGATAATCGTCGACGACGGGGAATCGGCTATGACCGGTCCGCTCCACGGTGGCGTTCCAATCCGACACGGTCATGTGGCCTTTCAGCATGTCGGTCTCGCTGCTCGGCGTCATAATGTCCTCGACGAGCAAAATCTTCTTCTTAATGAGGCGATCGTAAATCGCCCGGTTGATGAGCGACGCGACCGTGAACGTGTCGTACGAGCTTGAGATGATCGGCAGCGCAAGCTCGTCCGCTTGCTTGCGCACCGCCGGGCTCGCGCCGAAGCCGCCGGTGATGAGCACGCCCGCGCCGAGCTCGAGCGCCGTCGCATGCGCCCGCTCCCGGTTGCCGACGATTAACAGGCTGCCCGCGTCGATGTATTTCACCATCGCTTCGAGCTGCATGGCGCCGATGACGAACTTGCCGAGCGTCTTGTCGAGCCCCTCCGCCCCGCCGAGCACCGCGCCGTCCACGATGTTCACGACCTCCGCGAACGTCAGCTTGTCGATGTTGTTGCGCGCCTTCGGCTCGATCCGGACGGTGCCGATCCGCTCCTTCGTCGCGACGAGGCCCGACGCTTCGGCGTCCTTGATCGCCCGGTAGGCGGTGCCCTCGCTGACGCCGACGTCCTTCGCGATTTTTCGGACCGAGATTTTGCTGCCTACGGCGAGCGCCCCGATATATCGTAATATCTGTTCATGCTTCGTAACCGTTTCTTGCGGCGTCAATTCCATGGACTGTTGCACCTCGACTTCCGCGATCTGTATTACTCTGTATTATAGCGCTTGCGGAAGCCCCCGGACAAGAAGAAGCCTGAGAGCGCGTCGCAAGACGCGGCCCCGGGCCTCGTTTACAGGATGGCAGCGCTCGGATTCAGCGCGCGGAACACGGCGAAGCTGCGGTCGGCGCACGCCGAGATCGCGATCGGGTGGAAGCCTTTCACCTCGGAGTACAACGTATCGTTCAGCGGCTCGATCCACCCGCTCGGCAGCCGGCCGGCGCCGAGCGAGGCGCCCATGATCGAGCCGACCGTGGCGCCGTTGCAATCCGTATCCCAGCCGCCCAGCACCGCGGTCGCGATCGCCGTCTCGAAGTCCCCCTTGGCGAACACGAGCGATGCCGCGACCAGCGCCGCGTTGTTGTTCGTATGCACGGGATGGTAGTGATTGAACGCGTCCCATATCCGTTCGACGAGCTCGAGCTGCGTCGCGGACGAGCGGGCGATGTCGACCGCCTGCAGGACGTCGCGCGCCAGCCGGCTGTCGCGCGGAATTTCGCTGAGGCCGATCTCGACGACTCTCTCCATATCCGGCTCGACGAAGGCGGCCGCGATCATCGCGGCGGCGAACATCTCGCCGTAGATGCCGTTCTTCACGTGCGAGAACGAGGCGTCGCGCCACGCGAGCTCCGCGGCCAGCTCCGGGTGGCCGGCGGCGCCGTAGGCGAACCCGTCGGCGCGAATTTGCGCGCCGATCCATTCCCGGTACGGGTTCAAGTGCGTGCGCACCCACTCCCGCTTCTCCTCCCAATAGGCCGTCTCCCGTGACTCGCGATACCAGATCGAAGCGAAATTATAATACGCCTGCGTCTCCGCCGTATACACTTGCCCGAGCGGGAGCATCTCCAGCCACAGCTCGCCGATGTCCCGCGGACCGAACGACAATCCCTTGCGCTCCAACAGCAATAATCCAAGCACCGTGTACCGGAGGTCGTCGTCCGACTCCATGAACCGGATGACTTCCCGTAAGCTCTTGCTGTCCTGATTCACCTCTATACCGTACCGCTCCCTCGCGCCGGAGTCGCTCGGCGCGTAACCCCGGATCGGCCAAGCGTCCGCGCCCTCGAACCAGAGGCGGATGTTTTCCCACCCCGGCCGACCGCCGCTGCCGCCCATGAACGGCCCCCGCTCGAGCGGCTTGCCGAGGGCGCAGCCCGCGCAGCGCCCGAGCCACGCGCCCAGAAACTTATCGCGCCATTGCGCCTCGGTCAACGACCGGGGCAGCAGGCGAGGGCCGTCCGGCCGCTCGGCGCGGATCGCGTCCAAATCGTTCGGCTCGCGGAAACCGAACCCTTCCGCGATCGGCAGCGCCATCAGCGCTTCGTAGACGTCCATTAACGCCCGGTCGTCTTCCCCGGCCGCTTCGATGCGCTCCGCGTAGCCATCCACGTCGCAGCCTTCCTCTCGCCGCTGGATCAACTCGTCCTTCAAGAGCGCCGCCAACATCGGAACCCGCGCCATGCTCCACACTCCTTCGTCCCATTCGGAATTTATCTTCAGTATAGGGGGAGGAACGGGCGGAATCTTCCCAAATCACGGCGCCGGATTCTCAAAAATTGCGGAAACCCGATGCCGCTCCCGATAGACGGAAGGCGGCATGCCGGCTTCGGCTTGGAACGCGCGATAGAACGTCGCCGCACTTTGGAAGCCGCTCGCGAAGCAGACGTCGAGCACATCCTGCTCCGTCGTCATTAGCAGCCGCTTCGCTTCGTTCAATCGCAGCTGCTGCAAGTAGTCCTTGAACGTCTTCCCCGTCGCGTCCTTGAACGCATGGCTCAGCCTCGAGGCGCTTACGCCGAGCTCGAGCCGTTCGGCGACGCTCCTTAAGTCGAGCGGATCCCGGAACCGTTCCTCCAGGAACGAGAGCACCGGCCGAATCTTGGCGAAGTCTCGGACGAGCTGCCGCCATTGCGCCTGGGCGACGGGCTCCGATTCGCGGCGCAGCAGCAGCACGGACAGCTGGAGCAGCGCGCTCTTGACCATGCTCCCATAGCCCTCCCGCCGATCCCGAAGCTCCTCCCATACGGTGCGGATGAGCGGAGCGAGCCGTCCCGCCAGAGGGTCGTCGCCGGGGATACGATTTCGAAACCGGTCGGGGGAGTACGCGAACGGAAGCAGCAGCTTCACGTCCTCCGCCAGCAAATAATTCGGGTCGAAATTCAGGAAAATGTATGTGCTCGGCTCCGCTTCGTCCGATTGCGCGATATGCAGCTCTTGATTGTTCACGACGAAGATATCGCCGGGTTCGGCGCGATACCGCTTCTCGCCGAAATAAAACCAGCCTCCCCCGGACACGCAAAGCCCGATCTCGAGGCTCGTATGCACGTGCAGCGGCTCGAGCCTCGCCTTCGGCGTCCACAAGAAGGCGTTCACCGGCACTTCCGGATGCTCGTAGGTGATCTTGAGGCGCATCGCTCCACGCCCTTCCGTTTCGATTCGCCCGGCGCTCCCGACGGCGGCTTGGGCCTCTTGCCGTGAGTGTAGCACGGGGCCTCCCGCCACGCTACTACATTTCTGATATATCGACGATCACCTACGAAAAGCGGCCGAACCGGTTCCCCCGATTCGGCCGCTCCATTACCATTCGACGACGAGACCGTCGTACGCGCACAACGCGCCGAGCGCCGCGACCTTGCCTTCGAGCTCGTCATGCGGATAAGCGCCTTGATGCGAGAAGTGGGTCGCGACGACGCGCGTCCGCTCGGTGACGGCGCCGATGCTCCGCAGCTTCTCCAACATCCTGCGGAAATCTCCTTCGTTCAGATGCTCCTTGCCCGCCGGATGCCGCCAGATCGTACCTTCCAGGACGACGGCGTCCAACGCGCGTCCCTTGAGCTCTTCCCACGCCGCATCGGCGTAGTAGCCGCTGTCGGACGCGTACAGCAGCGAGGAAGCGCCGTCGCTGACGATATAGTTCATCGCGTCGCCGACCTTCAGATGATGCATCGCCTCGATCGCGCGGACCGTGTACGGCCCTAGTTCCACGGTGCGGCCGGGCAAGATCGGCACGCGACGGATTTCCGCGGCGCGGTCGCTGCCGCCGGCGTCCCACTTCGTCCAGACCGACGGCCCGGCGAGCATCGTCAGCTCGGGCAGCTCGGTCGCGAGACGGAACGCCTTGCCCCGCAGAAGCAGGTTCCCGGGATCGAAATGGTCCATGTGGCTGTGCGTGACGAGCGCGTAAGGAACTTTCGTAAGGGACAGTCCGAGCGCCGCGCAGGAAGCGAACAGATCCGGCCCCATATCGATCAGCAAATCGTCGTTGACCAGCGCGCTTTGCCGTCTTCGCACGTTCCTGCCTCCGCGCGCGCGAGCGTACGCGCAAGTTTCGCAATCGCAGAACGGGGAGGGGACGCCTTCGGCAGCCCCGGTTCCAAGGAAGGTCAACTTCATATACGATCGTCCTTTCCTTCGTGTCGGATATAGATTATGGGGTCATCGGCTCCGCGGGCTCGGCGGAGGTAAAGCGGAAATGATCGAAATACAGCGTTACCGGCGCGCCCTGCCTCCACATCCACAGCTCGATGCCGCGCATCCGGGTCAAATCCAAACCGACTTGACGCAGCGGAATGCGGATCGTCTCCGCGCTTCCGGCGCGCACGTACTGCATGAACGAGTCGTCGGACTTCCCGTCAATTTGACTGAACTTTACATAAAATTGCACCGTCTCGCCAGGATTGTATACGTCGAATTCCACCGTCTCGAAAGCCGACCAGTCCGCGCTGCGGAAGCCCGTGCCCGCATGCCACAAACGAAGGTTCGGGAAATTCACGTTCGCCCGGAACTCCGCTTTCATCGAAGCGTCGCCTTGCGTCGCGTACTCGTTCGACGCGCTGACTCTTACCGTCGACGTCGCGAATCGGCCGACGTCCTCCGCCGTCTCCGCTTCGTTCAACGCGATCGCATGCGGCGCGGCGGTTTCGTACACGGCAAGCGTGCGTACGATCTCGCGGACGCGCCCGTCCTTCGTCACGACGATGCGGATCTCGTGCGCCCCGGGAGACAGCGCCAGCGTCGCCGTAAACTTGTCGTGCCCGGCCCCCTGCGCCGCAAGGGCGAGCGGCGAGCCGTTCAACGTCGCGCTCGCGCCCGGCTCGACGTAGACGGTCACCTCCCGGCTGCCGTCGGCGGGGGTTCGGACCGCCGCGATCGCGGGCAGCTCGAGCGGTTCGGCGACGATCTCTCGCGCCAGCGCCGACCGAACCTCGCCCACGAGCGCCGGATTGTCCTCCTCGTACGCTTTAATATCGTCGTACAAGCGGTCGTAGAACGGCCGAATCGCGTCTCGATACGGGAACGCTTCGTCGAGGCCGAGCCGTTCGCCCGTCTCGCGCAGGCGCTGTTCATACAGCCAGAGGTATTCGTAATCCTCCATGCTCTCGCGCAGCGCCTCGAGCCGGATCGTGCCGATCGGACCGTCGACGCCGACCTCGGTGCCCGGGTAGAACAAGTATCCGTCGCCGTTCGCCCCGGGGAACGCCAGCGGATCCGTCCACACGTCGCGGCTCACGTACTGATACGTCCCGTTCACGGAAGCATACTTCTGGAACTGCGTCGTCGCCCAATACAGCGTACCCTCCACGCCGTAGTCGTGCTGCATCCAAGCCAGCAGGCGCGTGCCGACCAAGTCGTCGTCCAGATGGTACGACGGGAACGGATGCGTCGGCTTCACGTACGTGTACCACCATACGCGATCCCCGGCCGCCTGACGCTCCTTCGCGAAATCGGGGTCGAACTTGTCGATGGACGGCACCCAGATGTCCAGATCCCCGACCAGCTCGTCGACCGGCTGGATCGTCACGAGATGCGGCACGTCCGGCGCGGCTTGCTCCAGCGCGGCGGTAATGTGACGCACGCGGCCGTACTTCGCGGCGGTCGGCTCGTCGATTTCGCCGACGTAGAAGTACGCCTTCTCGAGCAAGCCTTCCGCCCGCAAGCGATCGACGACCGCCTTGATCTTGGCCGTGTCCGGCTCGCCGTCCGCCGTGCGGTAATACGGCAGCCGATACGCGGAAACCCGTGAATCGTTAATATACTTAGGCGCATGCGTCGCGTAATATTCGATGTCCGCGTCGGGGATCGGCAGGTAGCCGGGCGTCAGCCGATGCTCGACGGATGCCCAATAATACTTTTCGATATACCTCCAAGCCTCTTCTCCCTGAACGTTCCCATGAGCTTCTTGAATCGGACCGCCCCATACGCCGAAGTTCGTCTTGGCATGGCTCTCGTCGGTCAGCTCGAAATCCCACACCGTCAGCTCCACGGGAACGCGGACGGGCGCCTCCGTTTCATGCAGGAGCAGCTCCCCGGTATAGACCCCCGCCGGCTGGCCCTTGGGTACGTACACCTTCACCCAAATGCCCTGGTTTCGCCCCGCCTCCACGGTCAGCATCCCGTCAAGCGGGATGAGCGCGTCCGGATACCACCCCTTCGGATACGCCGCGGTCGTCGACGTCTTCACCTCGATATAATGCTGCCGGAACAGCTCGATATGCTCCGCGCCGATTTTCTCCGGGCCGTCCGTCCGCTTCAAATCGCCGATGGACACCTGCAGCTTGCGCAGACCGTCCGTCCCCGCCTTGACGATCACTTGTCCGCTCTCGTATTCGTTGCGAGCGGCCTCGAGCGTAAGGACCGCGGCAGCCTCGCCTCCGGGGAACGGCTGATCTCGCATCACCTTCTCCGTATTCGTGGGCGCCCATACCTTGAACTGGGGGGTATCCCCTTCGGAAAAGCCGGACAGCGTCAAGAGCGCAAGCAGCAGCAGGAGCGCCGGAGCGGCGGCTCGCAGTGCGTAACGGTTCATCATGTCATCCTCCTCGCATGATAAAAACTCGGGATCCAAAAACGAACTCCCCGTACCACAGGTCGGGATCCGGGGAGTCGTTCTTAGATGCTGAAGCAGCGTATGAATTATTGCTTGTAGCGCTCGTAGGCCGCCGTATAAAGCTCTAAGTAATCCTTCAAGCCCATGCGCTCGATCGTAGCGACGTAGTTGTCCCATTCGCTGAACGGCAGATCGCCGGTAATGAACTTGTCCGTGCTCTCGCTGACGTACTTGTCGATGTCCGTGTGCAACGGGGTGAACCGCGTCAGCTCTTCCGCCGTATACAAGAATTGCGGCCATACCTCTTCCGGCCAGTACGGCTTCACTTTCTCGGCCGCGGCCATGCTCTCCGGCGAAGCTTCTCCGCCCTTGAACGTCTTGGCGGTCAGCATCGCCGGATACCATCCGCCGGCCCACGACACGAACTTGGAGGAGTCCTTCAAGTATTCCTCGGTATACTCCAGCGTCCCGTCAGGCTGTTCGGTATAGCTCAAATCCTTGATGCCCATGAAGAACAGCTTGCTGCCCTCCTCGCTGTAGAAATAATCGATCCACCGCACCGTCGCTTCGGGATGCTCGTTCTTATCCGTAATGACGAAGGCGCCCGGGTCGATGAGCGGCGAGCGCGCCCGCGAGAAGATGCGGTCGCCGTGCGGCCCGCTCAAGGCGGGAGCGCCGACGAAGTGCTCGATCGTCACGCCGCCGATCGCATGCGGGCTGTTGGTAACGGACGAACCGACGAGCCCCTCGTCCATCAGGGCGTTGACCTCCGGACCTTTGATCGTCAGCAAATTTTCGACCAGCAGCCCTTCCGCATATAAGTTGTGCATATATTCCAACAGTTCCTTGTACCGCGGATCCTTCGGAATGTACCGCAGCGCGTTCGTCTGCGGGTCGATATCGACGCGGTTGTGGACGTTCCCGCGGTTGCCGAGCCCCCAGGCACCTTTCAATTCGTCGAGCAAGGAGCCGTACCCGCTCGCCGCGTACGGAATTTCGTCGGCTTGGCCGTTGCCGTTGATATCCGTCGACTTGACGGCCTTCAAGTATTGATAAAATTCATCGGTCGTCTCCGGCTCCTTCAGGTCGAGCGCGTCGAGGAACGCTTGGTTGTACCATAGCTTCGAGCCGATCAGCACGGAGGTGAAGTCAGGATCGTAGAACGTCGGGAAGCCGTAGATGTTGCCGTCCGGCATCGTCAGCCCGCGCTTCACCTCCGGGTATTGCTCCAGCAGCTTCTTGAAGTTCGGGGCGTACTTGTCGATGTAGTCGTTCAGCGGAATAAAGATGCCTTGCTGCCCATAGTTCATCAGGTCCGCCGTCGACAATCGGGCCGTGTGGAAGGCGTCCGGATAATCGCCGCCCGCCAGCACCAGGTTCCGCTTCTCCGCCAAACTCTCCGCCGGCGTCAACTGGAAATCCACTTCGACGTTCGTCATCTTCGCGTACTCCTGCCAGACGGGCAGCGCGTTCCAATCCGCCGGCGCGGACGCCGCCTTCCCGGCGAAGAACGTCAGCTTGATAGGCTCCTTAACGATCGGGAACCCGCTTTCGCTGACGGCGGAGGCGCCTTGCCCTTCGGTCGCTTGCCCTTCGGTCGCTTGCTCGCCGGACGGCGCGGCTTCTCCCGGCGGCGGCGTCCCCGCGTCGTTCGAGCATGCCGCGAGCAAGCTTGCCGTCATCACGCTCGCGAACATGGCGCGAGTCCAACGTTTCGTATTCATCTTTCCTTACCTCCCTGACCTGAATTGAACATGCTATGTGCGAACAAAGGCTTGCCTAGGATTAGCCCTTGAGAGCGCCGATCATCATGCCTTTCACGAAATATTTCTGCAGGAACGGGTACAGCAGAAGCACCGGTACGTTCGCCACGAGTACGATCGCGTATTTGATCGCTTCCGCCTCCATCAGATACGTCTGGGTCGACGCGTTCATGCTGCCGGCCATCTGATCGACCTCGGACTTGATCAAGATTTCCCTCAGGAACAGCTGCAGCGGATACAGCTCGCGATCGTTCAGATAGATCAACGCGTTGAAGTAAGAATTCCAGTGACCGACGCCGTAAAACAATATCATGACCGCGATAATCGGCATCGACAGCGGAAGCACGATTCGCCAGAGCGTCTGGAAGTTGGAGCAGCCGTCGATCGACGCGGATTCCTGAATTTCGTTCGGAATGCTGGTCTGGAAGAAGGTCCGCATAATGATGATGTTCCAGACCGAGACGGCTCCCGGGACGATCAGCGCCCACATCGTGTTGACGAGTCCGAGATTCTTAACGAGCAAATACGTAGGGATCAAGCCTCCGCTGAAAAACATCGTAAAGACGATGAAGGCGGTAATCGCGTGGCGCCCCGTGAAATCCTTGCGGGACAGCGGGTAGGACGCCAAGACGGTCATGACCAAGTTGAGCGAGGTGCCCAGCGCCGTGTAGAGTATCGTATTGCCGTACCCGGTCAAAATCTCCCGATTGGCGAAGATGCGTTCGTACCCGACGAACGACAGCTCCTTCGGGAACAGCCACATCTCCCCGCGCAGCACCGCAAGCGGGTTGCTGATCGAGGCGCTGGCGACGAAGACGAGCGGATATAAGACGATCAGGAGAATGACGGACAAGACGGCATAAATGAAAATCCCTACGATTCGGTCGGATAACGTGTCGCGCATCGGCGTCCCCTCCTTACCAAAGACTCGTTTCGTTCACTTTGCGCGCCGCCTGATTCACGAGGACGAGCAGAATGCAGTTGATGACGGAATTGAACAGGCCGACGGCCGCGGAGAAGCTGTACTCCGCTCCGATGATGCCGCGCTGGTATACATAGGTGGAGATGACGTCGGAGCTTTCCAAGTTCAGAGAATTTTGCATCAAGTAGATTTTCTCGAAGCCGATCCCCATAATGCTGCCCACGTTCAAGATGAGCAGGATGACGACGGTGGGCAGAATGCCCGGCAGATTGATGTGCCAGATGCGCCGCAGCCGGCTGGCGCCGTCGACCCTCGCCGCCTCGTGCAGCGTCGGGTCGATGCCCGCGAGCGCCGCGAGGTAGATGATCGAGCTCCAGCCCATCCCTTGCCAGACGCCGGAGAAGACGAAGATCGTCTTGAACCACTCGGGCTCCGTTAAGAAGGAGATCGTTTCGCCGCCGAACGCGCGAATGACGTGGTTGACGACGCCGTATTGCGGATTCAAGAAAATGAAGACCAAGCCCACCATCACGACGGTCGACAGGAAGTGCGGCGCGTAGGTGACGGTTTGGACGAGCCGCTTGAAGAACGTGCTTCGGACTTCGTTGATCAATAGCGCAAGGAGGAGCGGAACCGGAAATCCGACGGCCAGCTCGTATAAGTTGATGCCGATCGTGTTCTTGATCAATCTCCAGAAGTAGTAGCTGTCGAAGAACCGCACGAAATGATCGAAGCCCGTCCAAGCGCTTCCCCAGATGCCCTTGGCGGCGACGAAGTGCTTGAACGCGATCTGAACCCCGTACATCGGGACGTAGTCGAAAACGACGAAATACGCGATCACCGGAGCGATCATGACGTATAAATCCCAATTTTTCCGCAGCGACCTGCGGAATACCGCTAGTTTCAATTGATCGTCCCCCCTTGTTCGCAGGCGATTCGGAAGTCCGCCCGCTACGCGTCGAGCATCCAAGCTTCGGGAGGCTTGACCCGGACGACGCCGCCCCCCTGCCGAATCGATTCGGTCGCGGCGCAGCCGACCGCGATGCTCATGCGTCCCGCGACCGGCGGGGCGGCGGGCGGCTTGCCCTCCAGGATCATGTCGACGAAATCCTCGCAAATTATCGGATCCGCCCCGTTGTGAGAGCCTTCGGCCTTCTTGATGTCGTACACTCGGTCCGACAAGTCCTTCCACGTGTTCGACTTGCGCGTCCGCAAATAGACCTTCTGCTCTTCTTCGTTGTTTTCGATCCGTCCGTGCGTGCCGATGACGGTGTAGTTCCGCTGATAATCCGGGGTGAACAAACATTGAGAGTAAGACGCTTTAATGCCGCCTTCCAGCTCCATCAGCACCATACTGTTGTCCTCGACGTCCACCTCTTCCCGGAACGCGCATTGCACCAAGGCGCCGGTTCGGGCTTCGGGGCAGCGATGCTTCTCGGCGCAGTCGGGACAGGTCAGCGCGTTGGGCTTGTCTCCGCCGAAGTAGTCCAATCCCCCGAAGGCGCTCACCTTGACGGCGTACCGTCCGGTCAGCCAGTGGATGATGTCGATATCGTGAGAAGCTTTCTGCAGCAACAGCGACGTCGTGCGCTTCGAGCTGCCATGCCAGCTATGATAGTAATAATCGCTGCCGAGGCCTACGAAATGCCTTACCCATACCGCCTTCACGTCCCCGATCTCCCCGGCCGCGATGATCTCCTTCATCGTCCGGTACATGTTCATATACCGCATGTTGAAGCCGATCATGAAGTGCTTGCCGGAGCGGCGCCAAGCCTCGAGGATGCGGTCGCAGCCCTCGACCGTAATCCCGAGCGGCTTCTCGCAATAGACGTGCTTCCCCGCCGCAAGCGCGGCCGTCGCATGCTCCTCGTGAAGATCGTCCGGAGAAGCGACGACGATCGCGTCGATGTCCGGCCTTGCGAGCAGCTCGCGATAATCGCTTGTCACGAAGGCGTCCGGGTTGATCCGGTCGCGGAATTTCCCCAGCCGGCTCGGATCGATGTCCGCGCCCGCCACGACCGCCGATCTGCCGTCCGGTCGGTGCCAATACTTGGCGAATCCCGATCTCCAGCCGAGACCGATCACCCCGATGCGAAGCTGTTCCATGTTGGTCTCTCCTCCTCTAGCGCGTCCGGATCGCATCGGACGATTGTCTGACGATCAGCCGGTGCGGCATAAGCAGCTTGAACGGCAGCGGGTGATCCCCGTTCATCTGATCGACCAGCACCTTGGCCGCCATCTCCCCCATCTCGGTTTTCGGGATATGAACCGTCGAGAGCGGAGGGGACGTGTACTGGGAAATCTCGATGTTATCGAGCCCGACGAAGGCGACGTCCTCGGGAATCCGAAGGCCCATCTCGGCCGCGGCCCGCATGGCGGAGATGCCCATCATGTCGCTCGCGGCGAACACGGCCGTCGGCCTCTCGTCGGGCGGAAGGCGCATCATGTCCGACATCCGCTCGTAGCTGACGTTAACGTCCCACTCCGTGTTCGCGATCCAGCGGGGATCGATGTCGAGACCCGCCTCCTGCATGGCGAACCGATAACCCCGGTACCGCTTCTCCCGCTCCATGTCGCCGGTCAGCCCCGCCCCACCGATGAACGCGATCCGTCGGTGGCCTCGATCGATCAAGTGCTGCACGGCCGCGCCCGCCGCGCCGACCCGATCGTACATGACGACCGGGATCGTCGGATCGGAGACGTCGATGCCGACGACGACGGGGACGATGCTCTTGACCGCCTCGTACGCCTCTTCGGGAATCCGCTCGATCAAGATCATGCCGTCCAGCTTCGCGTCCTGCACGAGCTTCCGCAGGACCGTCTCGCCCCGAAGCTCTTCGATCGGGATGACGTACGAGAGTACGCAATTCAACTCCGTCAGCTTCTTCTCGACGCCCGCTAGGATCGGCGAGAAATACGGATGGTTGTATTTGTTTTGCGGGACGGACACGATGCAGCCGACCTGCCGGAACGCCGCGACGCGCGACGACCGCTTGTACGGCTCGACCGCCCTTGGCGAAGGCGCTTCCCCGGCGAGGTAGCCCAGCGCCTTGGCGGTCTTGATTACTCTCCCCTTTGTCTCCTGACTGATATGTCTGCTAGAGTCGTTATTTAAGACGCGGGATACGGTGGAGATGGACACCCCCGCTTGGCGGGCGATATCTTTCAACGTCGGCAAGCGACCGACCCCCTTTTTGCGCAATTACCCAAATTTTGGGCCAAAGTTGCCAAACAAATAATATCAGCGGATTCTCAGCACCGTCAATTAAATTTTGCGTAAAATGTAAAACTTTGGGCCCAAATTTACACGTCATTAAAGTCAGGGGATCGGCAAAGAGGCGCTCCCGTCATGCGGGAGCGCCTCCGACCTTCTTTTCGATTCGGCCTCGCCTATTCCTTCTTCTCCGTCTTCGTTTCGTCGCCCCATAACGTCGCGCCGCCGCCCATCGACTGCCTCCAAGCGTGACGCCATCGGTGAACGTCCATGAAGTCGATCGGCTTCCGATTCGCCCGGCCCTCCCGGTTCGCGATCGCCGGGAACGGCTTGTGCGGCTCGGCTTGGTACCAATACGCGACCGTCGCCAGATCCAACGTCAAGCTGTTGTCGTGCCCGTGCTCGATGCTCGCACGCAGCGACTTGTCGAAATAGACGGGATCCTCGAGCAGGAATCGGTAACAATGCGTCCGGCCCATCCAACCAAGCTTGTCGGGGACGCGCGCATAACCGAAATACGGGTGCAGGTACACCTCGTTCGGGCACCACGAGCTGTTGAAGAAATCCTCCGTCCCGGTGCCGTGCAGCGAGCCCGGCCAGTCCTCGCCGTCGATCAGCCACATGTCGTCCCCTTCCCCGTACCACATCGGGCCCGGGCTGTCGACGTAATAGTTCAAGCCGACGAAGTGCCCCTTCCCTTCGATGTCCGCGAAGAGGTAGTTGTGCCGGTCCGTCGCGTTCTTCCCTTGCGGCGCCACTACGCCCCACTCCGTCTCGCCTTCCTCCGGGTGCACCTCGGTCAGTTCCCGGTTCCACCACGCATGGAACCGGCCGAGCGAATCGGGGATGCTCTCGTGCCGCTCGTAATCGATGTAATAGTACAAGCTCGCCAGCTCCGACTCCGAGTCGTTCTCCAGCGTAATGCGCGCGCCGGCGCCGAACGGCATCGGGAAGTAACAGTTCAACGCCCTGCCCTTATGCGGCGCCGCCGCGAGCGGCAGCGAAGAGAAATTATACTCCTCTCCCCATCCTTGTCCGAAAAAGTCGCCTAACGGCGACAGCACGCTCGGCTCCTCTTCGCCGTCCCAATACATGCGAAGCACCGCGTTCCGGCGGATGAACGGATCCGGCGTGTTCAGCGTCATCCAAATATGCTTGACGATGCCGGCTCCCTCGATCGCCGCCAGCTCGACCGTCTCGCCCGGCGCCAAGCGAATGAAATCCGCGTTGCCGCCCGTCCGGTCGTAACTCGAGATTCGCTTCGTCTTTACCTTATCCTGCAATTGCATAATGTTCGCCAATGGTCCCGGCATTCTGAACATGACCTCCGATCGGTTCTGTTTTCCCCTTCGATTATACCGCCGGGACCTCGGCTTGCATTTAGCCGAGGTTGTACAACGTTTAACAATTTTTGCTTTCGCGGGAGGCATTCCATGATATAATCGCCGGTGAATCCACACCTAACACCTTATTCGCTCGGAGGGGATCGTCGTGCTGGCGTCTTTCCAATATGTGTTCTGGCGGGGCAAGCGGCAATTTCTGTTGGAGGCGGACACGAACGCGGCTTGGGTGCTGTTCGCCGTCGAGGACGGCGCCTTCCGCTTCCGCGTCGGGAGCGCCGAAGGCGTCGCCGAGGCGGGCGACGTCGTCGCCTGTCCGCCGGGGACGCTCTTCCATCGCCATGCGCTGTCTCCCGTCACCTTCCACTTCCTTCGCCTCGAGCTGGAAGACCCGTCTCCGGCCTACCTCTCGGAGGGCAAGGTCCGCGTCGCGAACCGTTCGAGACTCGCTTCCGATCTGGTCTTGCTGCGGCGCTTCGCGGAGGACCCGTCGCCGGAGGCGGAACGGTTGAAGCGCCACCTGCTGGAGGATATGCTCGCCTTCGGCTTCCATGACGCGGGCCGAGCGTCCGACATGCCCGCCGAGGATGCGACGATGTCGAACGCGGCCGCGCTCATTCGCGACCGGGCCGGCGAGAAGGCGTTCGGCATCCGCCAAGCCGCGGAGGCCGCGGGACTTACGCCCGTCCAATTTTCCCGCAAATTCCAGGCCGCCTTCCGCACGACCCCCGTCCGATACTTGACGGAATGCCGCATCAAGCTCGCCAAGGAGCTGCTGGCGGACACGAACTTGACGCTCGAAGAGATCGCCCCCCGGTGCGGATACGAGAACGCCTTCTATATGAGCCGCGTCTTCAAGCAGGTCGTCTCGACGTCGCCTTCGGCGTACCGGAAGGCGTGCCAAGTGTAGCCGCCTCCCCCAGCGAACCGGCGCTCCTGAGCCTCGGCTCTGTAAGCCGGAACGGCGGCGTGTCCTCCGCTTCCTCCGAAGCGGCGAACAAATGTAAATCTACAGGTAAATACGCCGCAATGGCCCGAAATTACGGAGTCCCTGCGAAAGTACAGTTATTCCGCCTCGGAAGGGATCAGACCGCGGAAAATAACTGCAGATTCGCAGCTATTCCTTCATGGAAGGGATGCTACGAGCGAAATTGCTGTATTTTTGCAGTTATTGGCTATCCAGACGCAAAAAAACGCCCCGAAGGGCGTTCCCGTCGCGTCCGGCGCGCCTTACTGGCCGCGGCGGACGAGCCTGCGCTCGATCAGCTGCGCCAGCTGGCGGCGGCGATGCTTCTTCACGCGGTCCAGCTGCGCGTCCATCTCTTCGTCCACGCGCAAAATCGCGTGCAGATGCGAAGCCACGATCGCAAGCGCGAACAGCAGCCACGCGACGCTGAATATCGTCGGCAGCGTCCACCCTTCCCCGATCGACAGCCGCGGCACGGCGTAAATCAACATGCCGAGCGCGACGCTCATATACAAGATGTGCTTCGTCGTCTTGTTCACCACGGTCGCTCCCCTTCCTTTTCCCAACCTTATCTTATGTGTATGAGACAGGCCGCCCGAATAGACCTCAAGCCCGCCTTCGCCCGGGCAAGCCCAAATTTCTCCGCGATTCACCATCGTACAGACGCCCTCATATGATGTTCTTAGTCTATGTCGCCACACTCCTCGCAGTCGGAAGGAGAGCCCGTATGTCAAAAACCAAAGTCAAGGTGCTGTCGATCCAAACGGAAGCGCCTGAGGCCGCCCACAAGTTATGGGTAAGCTCGAAGCTGCTGCGCAAGTGGGGCATCGCCCCGCGGCAATCCGTCAACCTTCGGTTCGGCGCATTCCGCAGCTACGTCAAGATTATGCCGCTGAAAAGCCCCGGACTCGTCCGCGTCAGCGGCAGCCTCGCGTCGGGCATGGGACTCGGCCGCGGCGCCTTGCTTCGGGCGTCGTACCGGACGTCTTCGCAGACGATCTCGGTCGGGCCGGTCATCGGCGTCATCATGTCGCGCGCGTCTCCGCAGGATACGAATCGTCCGTTCGGGGATACGACGACGTTTTGCCGGGAGTTGGTCGCCGCGGCGAAGAAGGAAGGCTGCTTCGTGTACTTCTTCACGCCTTCGGATATCGGCACCAGCCACGGCACGATTTCCGGTTGGACGTACGACAAGGGGTGGAAGCGAGGGACGTTCCCGATGCCGGACGTGCTGCACAATCGCTTGACCTCCCGGAAGTACGAAAATCTGGAGAGCGTCCAGCAGCTGTTCCACGAAGCCAAGACGCGCCACGGCACGCAAGTGTTCAATGAAAAATATTTGGATAAAACCGAAGTATTCGCCGCCTTGAAGCAGGAAGCGTCCGTACAGAAGCACCTTCCGGAGTCGCACGCCTTCACCGGCTACGACGTGCTTAAGGCGATGGCGGCAAAGCATCGCATTTTGTTTTTGAAACCGATCCGCGGCTCGTTGGGCAAGGGCATTATCCGGGTCACGCGGACCGAGACCGGCGTCTACGCCTGCCAGTACAGCGAGGCGAACGGCACCCGGCGGGTCAATTATCCGTCGCTCGCCAAGGTGTACGCGGCGGTGTCGCCCCGTCTGAAGCGGCAGAGGTTCCAAATCCAGCAAGGGCTGCAGTTGGCGTCGGTCGGCGGCCGGCCGATCGACTTCCGCGCCTTGACGCAGAAGGGGGCCACCGGCCAATGGGGCGTCACGTCGATCGTCGGACGGATCGCGGGACCGAACCATTTCGTCTCGAACCTGGCGAAGGGCGGCACGATCGCGAGCATGAAGGACGCTCTTCAAAGCTCCGACCTTCCCGTCGGCCGGCGCGGCGCGGCGATGGCCTCGCTTCGCAAAGCGGCGGTGGACATCGCGAAGGCCGTCGACAAGACGATCGACGCGCACTTCGGCGAGCTCGGGGTCGACCTTGCCGTCGACAAGAGCGGCCGCGTCTGGCTGCTCGAGGTGAACTCGAAGCCGTCGAAGAACGACAATACGCAGTTAACCGAAGGCAAGATCCGGCCTTCCGTGAAGACGCTCGTGCAATACGCAAGATATTTGGCGAAGCTGTAGCCGCCGCGCGCGAAGGAGGCGACACCGACATGAACGTTCGCGATGCATCCGCGCCGGAACCTGCGTACCTCGGCATCTTGGTCTGCCCGAAGGCGGGTCCCGTCCCGTTCGGGTCCGGCGCATTCTACCGGCGGCTCGCGGCGGCCGGTCGAACGCTCGGTCTCTCGGTGTACGTCTTCGCGCTCGAGTGGGTCGATTGGCGCCGCCGCCTCGTCCGCGGGTACGCCTTCGACGACGTCCTCGCCCGCTGGAGGCCCGGCACGTTCCCGCTGCCGCGCCTCGTCTACGACCGGGCGTTCCCGCGCACGAAGGAGCAGCTGATGCGCCTTCGCGCCGGCGTCGCTCGTCTCGCGGCGCAGCCGGGCGTCTCGCTGCTCGGCTGCGGCCTCGGCGGCAAGCTCGACGTGTACCGCCTTCTCGCGACGGAGCCGAAGCTCGAGAGCTTGCTGCCGCCGACAGAGCCGTACGCCGGCCCCGCCTCGCTCGCCCGCTGGCTGCGGGAGCGCGGGGACGTCGTCGTCAAGCCGCAAGGCGGGACGCACGGCAAAGGCGTTTTCCGGCTGCGGAGGACGGCCGCAAGCGCATTCGAGGCGCGCGGGCGCACCGCTTCGAACGGGAGACTCGCGCTCCGGTTCGCGAGCCTCGACTCGCTGCTCCGGTGGGCGGACGCCCGGCTCATCGGCGGTCGACCGTTCCTCCTCCAGCCGTACCTCGAGCTGACCACGCGCGAAGGCGCGCCGTTCGACGTCCGGGCGCTCGTGCAGAAGAACGGCGAAGGGCGGTGGACGTTCACCGGCGCCGCCGCGCGCATCGGCGCGGTCGGCGGTTTGACGTCGAACTTGCACGGAGGCGGAACGTCCCGTCCGGCGGCCGACGTGCTTCGGGAGCGCTTCGGCGCCGCGAAGGCGGAACGCGCCCTGCGCCGCATCGAACGCGCCGCGTCGGCCATCCCGCCCGTACTGGAGCGCGGTCACGGACCGCTGCTCGAGCTCGGCATCGACTTCGGCGTCGACGCCGCGGGGCAGGTATGGGTGCTTGAAGTCAACTCGAAACCTGGAAGAACGTCATTCACGCGTCTTGACGACGACCACGTCGGAATCGCGGCCGTGACAAGTCCGATTCGCTATGCGCGGTACGTCCTGGACCGGCAACTGGGAGGACAGAACAAATGAGTTTGACGTTAAGCAAGATCCATTTCACGAAAAAAACGGATAGAGCGGTGTACGTCACCTCGGCGCTCGCGAAGCAGCTTCGGCTGCGCGGCGGGCGCACGGTAGACGTCCGCCTGGGTGGAAAAACCGTGGCGGCCGAAGTTCGACCGCTTCGGAGGAAGGGCAAACATATGTATTTGCCCTATCTCCTTCGCGACTCGCTGCGCGCCCCCAAGACGGGCAGCATCTACTTGGCGACGAGCGACGGCGGCACGACGGTGCGGCTCGGTCCGCTCATCGGGATTTTAACGACCGGCGGCGGCACGATCAATCAGCCGTTCGGCACCAGAACGTATATGATCAAGGAGTTCCTCCGGGCGGGCAGCGAGAAGGCGTACTTTTTCGCTTTCACGCCGCGGGACGTCAATTGGGACCAGAACACCGTGCTCGGCTATTTCTTGAATGCGAACGGAACCTGGTCGCGCAAGACCGTGCCGCTGCCGGACGTCGTCTACAATCGGCTCGCGAGCCGCGCCGCGGACGTCTCCTACAGCATGGAGCAGCTGAAGCAGCGATTCCTGCGCCGCAACATCCCCGTGTTCAACTGGAGCTTCTATAACAAATGGGACGTCTACCGCATGCTCGAAGACGAACCCGATGCTTACAAGCACGTGCCGGAGTCGACGATCAACCCGACGCCCGAACGGTTGAAGGAGATGCTCCAACGCCATAAATTCATCTACTTGAAGCCGACCGGCGGCAGTCTCGGCAAGGGCATTTACCGCATTACGTACGCCCCCGGCAAAGGGTACTTCGCCCGATTCCGCCGAAACGGAAAAAACGTGCTTCTTCGATTCCAGAAGTTTTCCAGCCTCGCCGCGATGCTGGGCGCCTCGAACGGCCGCTTGCGCCGATACGTCGCGCAGCAAGGCATCCGCTTGATCGAGATCGACGGCTGTCCGATCGACTTCCGCTTCCACCTCGTTCGAGACAATTCGAACGATTGGGTCGTCGCCGGCGTCGGCGCCAAGATGGCGGGCCGGGGCAGCGTAACGACGCATATCAAGAACGGCGGCACGCTCATGACGCCGCAGCAGGCGCTCGGGCGCGTCTTCGGCGACGACGCGAGCAAAGTGCTCGAACGCATGAAGAACGTCTCGATCAAGCTCGCGGACGCGATCCAGAGCAGCTCGCGCCACCACGTCGGCGAGCTCGGCTTCGATCTCGGCGTCGACCAGAACGAAGCGATCTGGATGTTCGAAGCGAACTCCAAGCCGGGGCGCTCGATCTATAAGCACCCGGCGCTCAAGGATGAAGGGCGCGAGACGCTGTCTCTTGTGTTCCAGCACTGCCTGTATCTCGCCAAGTTTCGTAAGGGAGGGAAATCGTAGATGGACCTCCAGACGCATCACCTCAACGCGCAGACGAAGAACTCCCCCGCGCCCGTCGCCGCCATTCTGACCTATCGGGACGGTACCCGCATCTTTCGGGGCAACCGCGACAACTTCATCGACCTGCTGCGCACCGCGAAGGAGGAAGGCGTCACCGCCTACATCGTGGCGCAGGACGATCTCGACCTTCGCGCCCGCAAGCTGAAGGGGTACGTATACAGCGCTTCTAAGCGGAAGTGGGTGCTCGGCGAGCGCCCCTTCCCGGATATCGTCTACAACCGCATCCCGTACCGGAAGTTCGAGCAGCTGCCCGAGGTGCAAGAGGTCATCCGGGGCTGTCTCTCGCACCCGACGATTCGGTTTTTCAATCCTTCGTTCTTCAGCAAGTGGAGTTTATTCGAGTGGCTGAAGGAATCGAAGCTGACCCGGGGCCATATTCCGGAAACCGTGCGCCTGACCGGACTCGGCGACTTCGCGCGCATGGTCCGCAAGTATCGGAACGTCTACTTGAAGCCGGTGAAGGGAAAGGCCGGCAAGGGTATTATGAAGGTGCAGCAGCTAAGCGGGAAGAGGCGGTCGGCGGAAGGCGGTTACCGCCTGACCTGCCAAAGCGGGGACGGCGTCGAGTCGACGACCTTCGACACCGTCTCCGCGATGTACGACGCCGTGAAGCGGCACATGGACGGGAAGGAATATATCGCGCAGCAGGGCATCTCCCTCGCCGTCGCCGGCGGCCGGCCGTTCGACCTGCGCGCGCTCGTGCAGAAGAACGACCGCGGCGAATGGCGGGTGTCCGGCATCGGCGCCCGCGTGGCCGGCGCGTCGAGCATTACGACGCATGTGCCCCGCGGCGGCTCGATCGGCGACCCGTCGAAGCTGCTCGGCACCGTCTTCGGTCCGACGAGCGGGCGCTCGATCTTGCGCCAAGCGAGGGAAACCGCGCTCGTGCTCGCCTCGCAGATCGAGAAGGGCTCCGGTCATACGCTCGGGGAGATGTCGATGGATCTCGGCGTCGATACGACGGGGAAACTTTGGTTTTTCGAAGCGAATTCGAAGCCGATGAAATTCGACGAACCGCACATCCGGGAGAAGTCGCTTCGCCGACTCGTCCGGTTTTGGAAATATCTCGTCGCGTCGTCCGGCGACCAACCGCGCCTCGCGAAGTCGCTTCGACGCATGCGGCGCGTCGGGAGAGGGCCCGCGAAACGGAGGAACCGATAATGTCATCCTTCACGCTCGGCATTATGGCGTTGTATCTTAACGGCAATAAGATCGAAGAGCTGCCGTTCTTCCGCCGCGTGCTGCAAGAAGCGGACCGGATGAACATCGACGCGTATTTGTTCACGCCGGAGGACGTGGACGACGGCAAGCGGCGCATCTATGCGCACGTATACGAAGAGGGGCGCGGTTGGAGGCGGCGCTGGGTCCCTTTTCCCGATGTCGTGTTCGACCGATGCCGGTACCAGAATACGCCGCGCTTCCGCAAGCTCCGGGAATTCCGCGCCAAGTACGGCGACCTGACCTATATGAATCGCCCGCTCGCGAACAAGTCGGCGATCCATCAGCTGCTTCACAAAGACAAGGACATTCGCCCGAACCTGCCGGACACGGTGATGTACAAGGGCACGAGCGCCTTGGCCGACTTCGTTCGGAAGTACGGCATCGCGTTCGTCAAGCCGATCAACGGCACCGGCGGACGCGGCGTCGTGCGCATCGAGAGCGCCGGCAAGGGAACGTACTCGGTTCGGGGTCGCGATAAGCAGCGCCGGATCCTCCCGTCCCGGCGGCTCTCGCTCGAGGGCGTCGGGCGGCTGCTCGGCCGGCTCGGCTTAACCGAGTCGTGCCTCATGCAGCAAGGGATCGAGCTGACGCTGCCGAACGGGCGGGTCCACGATTACCGGCTGCTCATGCAGAAGACCGGCGATGGCCGCTGGGACGTCACCGGCTGCGCCGGACGGATCGGCGCCGCCCGGAGCGTGACGTCCAACCTCCACGGCGGGGGCAAGGCGATTTCCGTCGATCGGCTGCTGAAGCACACGTTCCCTTCGGGATCGAAGGCGGAAGCGGTGAAGGCCGAGATGTACGCGCTCGGGCTGCGCGTGGTCGAGCGGCTCGAGAGCCACTTCCGCGACATGTGCGAGCTCGCGCTCGACCTCGCCGTCGACCGCCTGGGCCGCGTCTGGCTGCTCGAGATCAATCCGAAGCCGGCCCGGGAAGTGTTCCGCCGCATCGGCGAACACGAGGTCTATCGACGCGCGATCGTCCGCCCCGTCGAATACGCGAAGTGGCTGTATAAACAAGAAAAATGACGCGGGGAGCGCGCTCCCTCGCGTCATTTTCCATGTTTTACGACTCCGCGTCGAGGCCGATCAGCCCCTTCAGCTCGCCGAACGAGCGGATGCGGACGGTCGACCCCTTCAGCTCGTCCGTCGAGACGCCGAAGTCGGCGTAGTCGCAGCCGATGACCGGCAGGTCGTTGCCGCGGCCCGCTTCGACGTCCGAGGACCGGTCGCCGACCATCCAGGCGGTCTTCACGCGTTCCCGTTGTAACAACAGCTTCACAAGGTCGACTTTGGACGCCGTCCGATACTCGCCTGCGGAATAAAGCGACTCGAACCGATCCGCGATGCCGAGCCTGGCGGCGACGCCCTTCACGTACGACTCCAACCCGTTGCTCGCGACGAACAGCCGGTATCCGGCTTCCTGCAGCCTGCGCAGCGTCTCGTCGACCCCAGGGTACAGCTCGCCGACGCCCTCTTGCAGCAGCGCGATCTGCTCTTCGAGCAGCAACGCGTCCATCCGTTCGCGCGTCGGCACGTCCGCCTCGGGCAGCACCCTCGCCCAGATGTCCATGAGCAGCATGCCCAAGGAGCCCAGCAGGATCGATGCCGGCGGCATCTCCCCTTGCACTCGTCCTTCGTCCTTCAGCCTTGCATAAGCGCGTTCGTACGCGGAGACGATGACCGTCTCGGTCTTGAACAACGTGCCGTCCATATCGAAAATGAGCGCTTCCGGCTTCGCGAGCCGCTGCGCTTCGCTATCGTTCCTCTGCATCGGGAATCTACTCCTACTCCAGTCGAATTTTGATTTTCAGCAGGCCGACCTTGACCATCGCCTGATAGATGATCACGACGATCGGGCCGAGAATGAGGCCGATCGCGCCGATGAGCTCGAAGCCGACGTAGAGGCTGATGAGCGTCGGCAACGCGCCGATTCCGATCTGCTCGCCCAAAATTTTGGGCTCGACGATTCTGCGGAACACCGTGATCAGGATGAACAACAGGAACAGGCCCACCGCCAACCTAGGGTCCCCCATGAAATACGAATACGCCGCCCACGGCACCAACACGGAGCCGGTCCCGAGAATCGGCAAGATGTCGACGAGTACGATCAGGAAGGAGATCGCGAGCGCGTACCGTACATCCAGGACGAGCAAGGCGATGAAGGCGATGAGGAACGTTAGGCCGCTCAGCATGAATTGCGCCCGGATGAAGCCGAACACGGCGCTGCGCAAGTTCAGCAGCACTTCCGCGATCTTGTCGCGCGACTTCTCTTCGAAGAACGACAGGAACGAGTTCATGATCGTCGGCAAGCTGTAGCTGAACAGGTAGACGGCCACGAAAAACACCAAGAAATAAATCAATAATCCCGGCAGCGTCCGCAGCACGTCGAACGTGTAGCCGGACAGCTGCGTCGCCACGCCCTGCAGCGATTGGATTTGGTTCATCGCGTATACGCGGACGTTCGCCGCCACGTCCGGCGGCATATTGACCGTCAGCGCGTCCAGACGGTCCAACGCCTGCAGGACGAACGCGTTCAGCTCGTTGAAGTCCAAGTTCCGAATGAGCGAGATGATTTCGGAGACGATCTTGGCGATCAGCAAGTAGATGAGGCCGATCAACGCCGCGATCAGCGCGGTGCTCGTGAGCGTCGCCGCTCCCATCCGGTTGATCTTGATATACCGAACCATCAGCGTATTCAACGGCTCGAGGAAAATCGCGAACAAGAGCGCTAATAAGAACGGCGATCCGACCGTAAACAACGCATACAGAAAAGCCAACCCTAACGCAATGATGAGTACGTTCCTAAACACTTCTCCACCTCGATCGCTACAGTATCGCCTTCCGCTTCATGAAATCGACGTCGCGATAATACATGTCCGCCACGAGCAAATTCGGGCCGCAGCAGCCGGCCGCCGGGCAATGGCAGCTGACCTTGCGCTGCAGCTCGTGTTCCGTCCAACGATCGAACAGGTCGTCCAGCCGATCGTTCGCGAGATTGCCGACCGGAGGCACGTCGGAGAAGTCCGTGACCGTCACGTCGCCGGTGAACGTATTGACGTTCAGCCGGTTGCGCCCGTCCGGGTCGCCTCGCACCGTCACGTTCGGCTCGCCGGCGAGCCTTCGAACGAGGGCGCGGTCCTGCGGGTCGTCGCCGCACGCGAAGAACGGCAGCGTGCCGAACAGCATCCACACCGCCGGGTCTCTCTCGTCCAGCAGCGTGCCTATCGCCTTCCGCAAGTTCTCCTTCGGCAGCATCGGCAAGCCTCTGGCGAACGCGCTCGGGTACATCGGATGCACCTCGTGGCGCCGGCAGCCCATCTCGACGACGGCTCGATGGATGTCGACGATGTTCTCGTGCGTCCGATAGTTGATCATCGATTCGGCGGAGACGAAGGCGCCGCCGTCCGCCAGGCGGCGCGCGTTCTCGATCATCCGGTCGTACATCTTCCGCGCCGTCCCCTCGCCGACGTGCCGGTCCGCGTTCGCGAAGCCGATCCGATGGAAGTCTTCCGGTCCCCTATAGTTATAGGAAATGTGGAAGACGTCGATATAAGGCGCTAGAGTCTCGTAACGCCCGAAATCGAGCGTTAAATTCGTGTTGATTTGCGTCCGGACGCCCCGGCGCTTCGCGTATTGCAGCAGCGGGACGATATAGTCTCGCAATGCGCCCGCGTCGTAGGACGGCTCGCCGCCGGTGACGCTGATCGTCTGGAGGCGCTCGACCTCGTCGAGCCGGGCGAGCAAGACGTCCAGCGGAAGGCGCGGCCCTTCCTTCTGCACGAGGGCGTCGCCCACCGCGCAATGCTCGCAGCGCATGTTGCAAAGGTTCGTAACGGTAAATTCCACGCTCGTCAATACATGTTTGCCGTACCGCTCCAACGAGCGGATCGGGTCCCATGGATCAAAAATTTTTACGTTCATAACACACCTCATGGTCTATTGTACCTGAAAGGGGAACGTTTTGAAACCTGCAAACGGGCGCGGGGCGTGCGCCGCGCGGCGGGATGGGGGTAAGTGCGCAGCCTCTGCGCGGAATGCGTACAACCCCTTGGCACCATGTGCACAAGGTGAGGACTGTTCGGCGAGATAAGTGTGCTTTTCAGCTGCTCGCCCCATCCATTTTCACGCTTAACAAAAAAAGGCCCCCGCTCAGGGGACCTCTCGGCGCACGGATCACTGCGCGCTCATCTCCGCGACCTCGACGTTCGCTTCCTTGATATAAGACGTCAGCGACTTCGATAAGTCGATCTCGTACGGCGTCACGCTCTGGCCGTCCGCGTCGTACATGACGCGGACGACGGGACGCTGCGGCGACAACGCATTGACGTCCACGACGACGCCGATCTCGTTCGTGTCCAGCGCGACGATCATCCCTAGCGGGTAAATCGCGACCTTATCGCGAAACAGCTCGATCTTATGCTGATCGTACAGCGTACCCGCCCCGGCATACAGCCGCTCCATCGCCTCGTGCGGCAGCATCGCGTGGCGGTACACTCGATTCGTCGTCATCGCGTCGTACGAGTCGACCAAGCCGACCCAGCGGGCGTATTCGTGGATTTCGTCGCCCACGATCGAACGCGGGTAGCCCGAGCCGTCGACGCGCTCATGATGCTGCAGCGCGATATGCGCGGAGAGGAGCGGCACGTTCGGCTCGTCCTTCAGCATCTTGAAGCCGAGCATCGAATGCGACTTGATGATCTCGAACTCTTGATTCGTCAGCCGCGACGGCTTGAGCAGCACGTCCTGCGGCAGCTGCGTCTTGCCGATGTCGTGCAGCAGGGCGCCAAGGCCCAGCGTGAACAGCTCGTCGCGGGTGTAGCCGTAGGCTTGACCCAGAATCGTAGAATAAATGCAAACGTTCACCGAGTGTTGGAATAAATAGTGGTCCGACGCATGGATGTTGACCAGCATGAGCATGGCGTCTTGGCTCGAGGTGATATCGTCGAGAATGGAGTCTATAATCGACTTGAACGCCCGGCCGAGCTGTAACCCGTTCACGGAACGCTTCTTCATCGAGTCGTCCATCATGCGGCGGAATTGCGATTTCACTTCGCCGACCGCGCGAGCCCGCGTCTCCGGCGAGACGATGTCCTGGAACACGAGATCGTCGGTCCGAGAATCCTCTATGTAGAGATATTGAATGCCGAACCGCTCGAGGCGGTTCAGCATCGTGTCCGTCAGCTCTCTGCGCTCGCCGAGCAGCACGAGTCCGTCGTCGCTGTAGATCGCCTTACCGAGCCGCATGCCCGGCCGGCACATGGAAAGAGGCAGCAGCAGCATGGCTATCCCTCGCTTGTTTCAAGAATCGTTCGCTAAGCGAAAGGTTCGCGACCTTAACCATCCGCAAAGTAAACTTTCTATACTGTAAACGATCGTCCGCGTTCTGGCAACAAGGCCGGCCGCGTTATTGACGCACGTCTAAGTATCTGGGCTCGAACGCTTCCATGATTCGGCCTTCGAGCCCCGGCGAAGCAAGCGTCTCTCCGAGCAGATCCCGGAGGAATTCGGGCAGACGGTATGCGATACGTTCGCCTCGCGCCAACGATTCGTATCCGATGCGGAACGTAAACATATCGATCGTGGCGACGCGATACCACCGCTCGTCGTCGAGCGGCTCGCCCCCCGCGAAGATGCTCTCGACCTGCCGGTCCCGACCCATGGCGCCTGCGGACGTCACGACCTTGACGCCGTCGAGGCACAAGGCGCCGAGCACCTTCCCGCGGAAGCCGAAGCCGCGGAACGAGTAGCTCCGTCGCTCCGCATCCATCGACTCTTCGATCGCCTGCCGGAGCGCGTCGCCTCGAAGCAGCATCGAGCACGGGTTGATCGGCGACGGCAGGATGGCGTGGATCGCCGCGGCCGTGACGGGCCCGGCTTCGAGGCCGGCGAGCAGCTGCCCCGCGTTAACGACGCCGATGTCGGCGTCGCAGAACCGTCGCAGCGCCATCGCGAGCAGGTTGCCGAGCGGCGACTCCCGGTCGGCGTCGGCGGGCAAGCTTCGCGGCAGACGCGCGACGACGCGGTCGAGCGCCGTCTCGGCCGCCGCCCGGTGCCGGTCGATCAGCCGCTCGATGCTCTCGTCGGCCGGCTCCGCCGGGAGCTCGACCGCGCCGCCTTCGCAGCCGACGACGCGCCGCGTTGCGCGATCGACCGTCAGCCGAACGACGCCGACGTGCGAGCCGAACTTGCCCGCCGCGCCGATGTAGGCGTCCCCGACGCGCTCCAGCGCCTCGATGACGTGATGCGTATGGCCGCCGAGCACGAGGTCGATGCCGGGCACCGTCTCCGCCAGCCGGCGATCGTGCGCGATCCCGAGATGGCTGAGCGCGATGACGACGTCGGCCCGGTCTTCGCCCCGCAGCAGCGCAACCTGCTCCTCCGCGGCGGCGAACGGATCCAGAGCGTCCCAGCCCAGCTCCCGATAGAACGGCGCGAACGCCGCCGTCAAACCGAACAGGCCGATCCGGATCCCTTCGCGGTCGATCACGAGCCGCGGCCGAATCCAGGACGCGGGCTGCGCGCCCTCCGACGGCCGCAGATTGGCGACGAGCGTCGGGAACGCGGCCTGCCGTCCGTACAGTTCCTCCAGGTCGGCCGCCGATAGCGTTAAGCCTTCGTTGTTGCCCGGGACGGCCGCGTCGTACCCCGTCGCGTTCATGACGTCGATATTCGCGGCGCCCATCGTGCCTTCGGTTTCCGGCTCCACCCGATCCATATGGTCGCCGATATCGAAACGGAGCAGCCGCTCCGGCGGCTGCTCCCGTTGATAAGCTTCGAAGAAAGAGCGAATGCGAGGCATCGCTTCGAAGGAACTGTGCAAGTCGTTCGTATGCAAAACGACGAATTCGATACGCCCTGTCATGCATTCCCTCCCGAAATTACCCGCCGATTTGCGACATGCGACGAGCGGTCGGCTCGTGGCTCTGCGCTTCTTGCGCGAGCCGAGCCGCCATCTCGTGGTTTTCGGGCTTGATGTCGAGCGCCCGGAAGAAGATGCGCGCAAGCGCCTCCTCGTCGTCGACCCAGGGCCGAAGATTCAACTCGTCGACCCAATACAGACAAGGCTTCAGCTGCCCGTCCGCGGTCAAGCGAAGCCGGTTGCACTTCGCGCAAAACTGGTCGCTGATCGGATGAATGAGCCCGAAGGAGCCCTTGCCCCCGACGAACCGCCAATCCTCCGACGGACCGTTGCCCTTCACGTCCGGAATCGGCTCCGCCGCCCAAGGCAGCCCGGCCGCCGTCTCCCGGACGCGGTCGAGCGGCAGGTACATGCTGCGCCAGCCTTCGTCGTCGTGACCGATCGGCATATATTCGATGAAGCGCACATGAAGCGGCTTCTCGTACGACAGACGCAGGAACGATTCGATCTCCGCGTCGTTCATGCCCTTCAGCAGCACGCAGTTGAGCTTGATCGGCGAGAAGCCCGCCTCGGCCGCCGCCTCGATGCCTTCCTGCACCTTGGCGAGCTCGCCCCGCCGCGCGATCATGCGGAATTTCGAGGCGTCCAACGTATCCAGCGAGATGTTGACGCGCGTCAGCCCCGCTTGGCGCAGCGCCGCCGCCTTCTTCGCCAGAAGAATGCCGTTCGTCGTCATCGCGATGTCCTCGATGCCTTCCACCGCGGCGATGCCGGACACGATGTCGACGATATCCCCCCGCACGAGCGGTTCGCCGCCCGTGATCCGAATTTTCCGAATGCCCAGCTTCGCGCCGACGCGAACGATCTTCACGATCTCCTCCGCCGTCATCATCTTGTCGTTCGGCAGAAACTCGAGCCCCTCTTCGGGCATGCAATAGACGCAGCGCAAATTGCATTGGTCCGTCACCGAGATGCGCAAATAATCATGCGTTCTTCCGAACCGGTCGATCAGCTTCGACATCGTTCATCCTCCTTCCGCCCCGCCGCGGAAATCACCCGTTTCGTTTTCACTCAGTCTAGCATACTTTGCCCGACATTAACACAGGAGAGCCGGTAGGTTATAATATTGGGAAAACGATCCGGACAGGAGAACCTCGAATGAACGACGCCATGTTCGAAATTACGAAAGAGCCGATCGACGTCGCCCGCGTCAGCGCGAAGGCGATCGCGCCGGAGCAAGGAGCGACGCTGGCTTTCATCGGCACGACGCGCGAATGGACCCACGGCAAGCGAACCGTCCTGCTAGAGTATGAAGCGTACGCGCCGATGGCGCTGAAGGCGATGGCCAAGATCGGCGAGGAGATCGACCGCCGATGGCCTGGCGCTCGATGCGCCATTACGCACCGGATCGGCCGCGTCGACGTCGGCGAGGCGAGCGTCGTCATCGCCGTATCGGCCCCGCATCGCGACGTCTGCTACGAGGCCAGCCGGCACGCCATCGAACGGCTGAAGCAGATCGTGCCGATCTGGAAGAAGGAAGTATGGGAAGACGGAACGGAGTGGAAGGGCGCCCAGACCGGGCCTTGGAATCCGCTCGCCTGAGCGGCCGTCCGAACGCAACGATACGCGCTCCGTCCGGCTCGAAGAGGTCCGGAACGGGCGCGTATGTCGTTAGTAGGCGATTCGCTTCGCCGTAATGAACGTTTTCTTCCAGAACGCCCGGTCGATGCTGCGCAGCTGGACGCCGTTCCTCGGCTCCGTGTTGGCGTGGATCATCATCCGGTTTCCGATGTAGATGCCTACGTGGCCGATCGTCTTGTTCGTCTTGAAGCGGCCGGGAACGTAGAAGTACAACAAGTCGCCCTTCCGCAGGCTCTTGCGGGATACCGTCTTGCCGACTCTCGCCTGCGCTCGCGCCGTGCGAGGCAGATCGATCCCGTACTTGGCGAAGACGTATTGGGTGTAAGAGGAGCAGTCGAAGCGATTCGTCTTCGGATACGGTCCTGCCCCGAATCGATAGGGGACGCCGAGATATTTCTTCGCCGTCCGAATCATCGCGTTAATGTTGATGTTCTTGATCGCCGGCACCGCCTCGGGATCGGCCGCCAGCGCTTCGAGCGCGCCCAGCGCCGCTTCGGCTTCCTCCTCGCTCGCGAAGGCGCCTTCCGCATCGTCGTCGCCTTTGAACGGGTCGTTCGGATCGTCCGCGAAATCGAGCGACGGATCGACCTGCCCAGCGTCGGCCCCGTCCGTATCCCGCCCCAGCTCCGCGCCGTCGGACGGAAACAGCGTCAACCCTTCGGCGCCCGTCTCGAACACCATCTCCTCGGCGAACAGGTCGGTAGCGCTGGACACCGGCAGCATCATCTTGCCGTTGATCAGCTTCGGCGGCGCGGACAACGTGAACGGGTTGCCTTCCTTCTCGGCCTTCGTGCTGCCGGCTTGGAGTCGGAACAACACGTCCTTATCCCCGATTTCCCGGACATCCATCGACTCGGTCACGTAATGCTCGAATTGCAGGACGTCCACTAGGGTATCCAACGCAATGTAACGTTCGCCGCCTTCCGTCACGTATGGAACCGTGATCGGCTGCTGCGCGGTTTGCGTCTGCAGCATGCCCATGCCTTGGCCGGCGGCGCCCGCGTTGAGCGGTCGGACGCTGCCCTGCGGGAACGGCGAGATCCGTTCGTCGCTGCCGATCAGAGGCCCGTCCTGCCTCGTCCCGTCGTTGCCGGCGTCGCGACCGTGGTTCGCGATGTTGTTCTGACCGACTCCGTGATCGTTGCCCCAGAGCCGTGCCCGCTCCAGCAGCGACTCGTGGCCGGTCATCGGGAACGAGCGGGTCGTTACGCCGCCCTCGTCCCGGTTGGCCGTGCCGCCGCCCGCGCCTGCGCCGCAGGCGGTAACCGTTAAACCGATCGCTACCGCGATCGAAATCGTCTTCCATAGGCGCGCCATCGTAGCACACATCTCCTTTATTCATGTGGGAATGCTTATGTCGGAATTAGGTTGAGATTCGGACGGTCAAAATATGCAATTCCGGCAAGCTGTCGATAAGGAATGATGTGGAGGAATCGGGTATGCTACAATAACGAATAACTTTGGAAAAAGGAGAATGCCCCGTGTCCCTGCACCGAACCGCCACGTCGACCCCGGCCTTCTGGCTCGCGCTCGCGGCCTGTATGTGCAATCTGCTCGTCGTGCTGCTGCCGATCGGTCTCATCCTCGGTCTCGTCGCGCTGGCGACGGGTACGATCGGCTCGAGACGCTCGCCCGAAGCCGGCGCTCCCGCGCTTACGCTTGCCGGCGTCTCGTTCGTCATCGCCCTCATTTGGGGGTTGTCCGTCGCGGCGATGTTCGCGATCGATCCGACGCTTTCGTAGGCGGCGCTCTTGTCATTTTCCGTAAGGGGATGTATGATTAAAGGGCTTGAATGTTCATTCAGCGACATAAATAAAGATCCGGAACACTTGGAGGAGCCTGTCACCAAGGGATCCGTCTGCGCATGCGGCGGCCCGTGGTTGACGGGCTTTTTTGCGTTGTTTTCGGGAAAAGGGAGGATGGGGAATCATGCTGGTATTCGAATTGGCAATGATTTTATTGGCTTCTAAGATCGCCGGCGATCTGAGCGCGAAGCTCGGGCAGCCCTCCGTGCTCGGGAAGCTGCTGATCGGCATCGTGCTCGGCCCGACCGTGCTCGGCATCGTAAACCGTACGGACGTGCTCGCGGAGATCAGTCAGATCGGGGTGATCCTTCTGATGTTCATCGCGGGGCTGGAGACCGATATGGAGGAGTTCAAGCGGTCGGGGAAGGCATCGGCGTACGTCGGCGTTCTCGGAATCGCACTCCCGCTCGGTCTCGGCTATGGGGCCGGCCTCGTCATGGGTCTGCCGCAAGCGGAAGCGATATTCCTCGGGCTGCTGCTTTCGGCGACGAGCGTCAGCATCTCAGTGCAGTCGCTGAAGGAGATGGGCAGGCTGAAGTCCAAGGAGGGGGCGACGATTCTCGGCGCCGCCGTTATCGACGACGTGCTGGTCATTGTCGCCTTGGCGTTCGTAATGAGCTTCACGGGCGGAGACGTCCACCTCGGCACCGTCGTGCTGAAGAAATTCGTCTTCTTCGCCGCGGCGCTGCTCTTCGCTTGGAAAGCCGTTCCGTGGGTACTGCGCAAATTCGCCCCGCTGCGCGTCACCGAAGCGGTCGTCTCCGCGGGCCTGATCGTCTGCTTCGGTTACGCGTACTTCGCGGAGTACACCGGCGTGGCCGGCATCATCGGCGCGTATATCGCGGGCGTCGCCATCAGTCGGACGCCGCATAAGCGCGAGGTGTTCGAAAAGGTGGAGACGATCGGCTACGCCGTCTTCGTCCCGGTGTTCTTCACCTCGATCGGAGTGAGCGCCGAATTTTCCGCTATCGGCGAACATCTCGGCCTCATCGCTGCGCTCAGTGCGTTGGCCGTGCTGACCAAGCTCCTCGGCTCGGGCCTAGGGGCAAGGCTCGCCGGCTTCGGCTGGCGCAGCTCCCTCGGCGTCGGGGCCGCCATGGTGTCGCGCGGCGAGGTCGCGCTCATCATCGCCGCCATCGGCCTCGAGACCGGCCTGCTCGCCTCGGACCTGTTCGCGGTCCTCGTCGTCGTCATCCTGGTCACGACGATCCTGACGCCGCCGATGATGAAGCTGTTTTTCGGGAAGGCAGACGGCAAGGCGAACCGGCAGGAGGCCGTTAAAGCTGCGCCCCCCGCAATCTGAAGGGCCGGTTTCGTCGGTGGTTCTCTGAGAGCGTCGTTCCCCCGTGGGCGAACCCTAACGAAAAATACGCACCCGCCGGGTGCGTATTTTCGTTTGCCCAAACCTTATTGATTGATGTACTTCTCGAATACGAAGCCGAAGTCTTTCACCTTCAGTTCCTTATGTTTGTTTCTCAGCCAGTCGTAGGCCGATTCCGTGATCGCGTTGAACTGCTCGACCGGCGAAGAGCCCTGGGAGCCGATGCGGCCCAGCGATTCCTTCGCGATGCTGACGCTCTGCTTCGCGTAATCGAACAGCGTATCGTTGGAATCGACGATTTCGGAGATTTTAATAAGAGCTTTATATAAGTCCTTAACCGATTCGATCTGCTTCTTGTCGACGTCGATAGAGAAGTGCGCGCTGCCGATCGTAAATTTGATCTCCACGTCCATATCGACCGTGCCGGCCGTCTCCAAGAACACGCTGGAAATTTCGTTCGTCGCGTAGTTGTACCGCTTCAGCATACGCTTCTTGCTCACGGCGCTGTCGCCGTCAAGATGGATGAGCGCCAAATTCGTAAAGCAATATTCGTCTTTCTTGGATTTGATGATGAAGAAAACTTTCTCCCCGTCTTCGTGCATGACGTAATCGTCGGAGTCGACTTTGTCGAAATCTTGCGGTTTGATGACCTTCCCGATATCGCTTAATCCGAGCGCTTCCGATGCGATCTTTCCGAACAATCGAATCATCCTCCCGATGAAAATTTTCCCACATGTGACGTTTCGTCCCGGTCCAGAGATATTATCTCAGATCCGAATGTCTGCGTCCACCCATATAAAGAAGCCCGCAAAACGTTCTGCGGGCTCTTCGTCGCTTGCGTCAGCGCAATTCCGGGTTATACCCTTGCCAGCTCTCGCTTCCTCGCGTCGGTTCGGATCGCCTCGATCAGGAGCTCGATTTCGGAAGGAGACGGCTTTCGCGGCAGCAAATCCTTATCCGGCATTCCCTTCGACGCATCCGTCGCCCTCCGGCCCTCTTCTACAAGACGAGTAAGTTCGTATAGCAACATAATTTCTCTCCTATCTCCCTTTAACATCTATTTCCCTGTCTCTGCTTCTGATTTTAAAGGAAGACTATTAACACAATGTCAACGGCGAATGAACCCAATGTGAAATCTTGCGCTTCTCCTCTCGAAAAAAAAATCCGCGGAACCGTTCCGCGGATTGTCGATATTCGATTAGCCGATCGAGCCTTCCATCTCGAACTTTTTTATTTTCGGGCTTCATGACGTTTCATTACATATCCGATTCCTTATTATATAGGAAGTTTCTCGGCTGAGTTTTTCATACCGCATCATATTTTTTCATCACAAACCGGACAAAAAACGGGCAACCAGTTATGGCAAAGGCTAAGAGCAGTTCTTCCTTTAAGGTGAGGTAGCCTGCCTTTAAATAATAATACACATTCGTGACTTTCGAACCTTTTGGGCAGTGGGATAAGAAGGATACAAAGTAATAATGTAGAACTTTAGTAATATAAATTTTCAAGGAGGAAAACAAGTGGAAAAAGTGAAAATGATTCCAAATGTTAATCTCGATCACCATATCCCTTCGGATTCATTACTTACAACTTCCGACTACCTTAATGATTTAAAATCGGATGAAGTACAATATCATAAAAAGGAATACTTGGACTTTAAAGATTTCCAACCTGATCCTTCGGGCTTCTCAATTTGGGACCGTTTCAGAAAACCCGAATTCCAACGCCAAACTAACAGCTGGACAGATGAAAAATACATTAATTTGCTATCGACATTGAAAAACAATCAAGTAATACCCGGTGTCATCTTTTGGCTCAACCCAGAGACTGGGCACATATTTGTACTAGACGGGGCCCATCGTTTGTCTGCAATCAGAGCATGGGCTACAGATGACTGGGGCGATTCGGACGAAGCAAAGGAATACGGGTATCTTGAAGAAGATGAGCTTCGTGCAGCGAATAGAATGAGACAACAAGTTAACGAAGCAATTGGTGATTATGAGGCATGTCGTAAAGCTGCGCTGAAATTTAAAAAAGTAGTAGACGCCAAGAAAAATCCGAAGGATGAGCTTGACGAATCCGTCGAGTCCATGGGTAGGTTTATGTACCATCTAAACACCTCGCTTAAAATACCAATCCAGTGGGTCACCGGCGGGTACCAAGACGCAGAACAGTCATTTGTAAACATAAATACCGGCGGAACCCCCCTTTCTGATGAAGAAGCTTTATTTATTGAGAACAGACGGTCTCCGGTTGCGAGGGCAATGGCCGGAATAATCAGTAACGGTTCTAAGCAATCAATCTGGATTCAAAATTATGAAGAATGTACCAACATAAGCAAAGAACTGTATCAAATATTACTTGCTCCATCTGACAATATTCCATCAAAAATCAAGGTCACGGACTACCCATTGGTCTTACTGAAAAAACAAAACAGTTTTGACAGATACCAATTTCTTCAGTATTTATTCTGTGTCATGGAGCACGGTCAAACAGGTAAAAATAACTTACATGCAACTCTCGAAAACCTAGCTAATGAGAGTGATGATAATCTTGTAGCTGAAACCACATTGAAGAAGTTAAAGGATTTACAAAGTCATTTATCCCACATACGAGGAAAGTCACCCAATAGCCTTGGGCTTATGCCAGTTTTCTATTTTTACTCCTTAAAGGGGCAATTCAGTCAGGTTCTTTTCTTCTCTTTCATAATGTGGTTATTTAAGGGCACATCATCGGAGATTAAAGAGCGTAAACTCATTTTCACCTTAAATAGAGGGCATTTTGAGTCAGTACTAATGTTAACTAAAGAACAAGTAATTAAGTATCTAGGTCGTAAAGGCGGACCAAGTAGACTCTCGAATAATCAAGCTCAATTTTTTGATCAATTATTGAACGAAGTTAAATTAGGGAAGGCACTGGGCGCAACCCCAAAAGAAACTGCTGCCGAATTCCTTAAGAATCTCGATGCAAATCTTTACTCTGAGTTTAGAAAGTCAAGCATAGCTGGCCGCCCCTACTCCCAATTCACAAATACTACAAAACAACAACAAGAAATTCTCGCCTATTTTGAGGGTTGTTATAAGTGTGAGTTGTGTGGAGGTGCTATTGAGATTAGTGTTTCTCATCAAGTAGATCATATAGAAAAGAGAAGTGAGGGTGGAGACAATTCCGTGGGCAACGGGAGGATTGTCCATCCATGGTGTAATAATAATCGCGATAAAATTCCGAACGGAAACGAAATACAAAAAACTTCTAAGGTTGTCGAACCCCCAGAGCTACAACCCACTCCTGAACTTATTTACGGGCAACTGGAATTAGATTTTTAACAGTACAAAATCCACCTCCGCTCGCGTTGGAGGTGGATTTTGTTTATTACACGCTTTCCCCAATTCCCACAAGCAAATCCAGCATCAACGGTGAAAGTTGCATAAGGAGATAACCGATCGCCGCGTTCTGGAGGAGCTGCATTCCGCGATCCCGGTTCCCCACCATGATGAACAGGCAGCCGCCCGCGATCATCACGCCGGCCACTGGATACGAGAGAGACACGATCAAGTCGATGAGCGGATCGAACGCATGCATGATCTTCCCCTTCAGCGCTCCGCCGATCACCGGGATCGCCTCGCCGGCCTCCACCGCGGCCTTCGGTGCAGCGAATACTTTCGTCGCGGAGAGCTGAAGCGCCCCGCCGACGGCCACCAAGAGCGGCACGGTGTGCCCAAGGAACGACTTCACCTTCGGCTCGTACAGTCTCCGGCTGTCGATCGTCGGCGCTGCCGCGGCCAGCTCCACAACTGGCTCGAACAACGCCTTCCGTGCCCCGCCCTTTACTCCGATCGTCACCTGCATGCTGATCGCCTCCTTATCTGATTTCATCCCATAGGTGGATCGTAACGTCCAGACCTTCGCACCACCCCGCCAGCTGCTTACGACGGCCCTCCGTGAGCGTCACCCATACCAGGCGCGGGAAGTACTTAAGCCGCTCCTGCAGGACGCCTAAGGACCGCAGTAGCCGGTATTTCTCGATCTTGGCTTCGTTTTGCGCCATCGTCTGCAGATGGTCGACCTCGAGAAAATGCCGCCGGCCGTTGACCTGATACACTGCGTCGGCGACGATCGTCAGTACGCCCTCAACCTTGTATCGTACCTCGTTCCGCCACGACTCCGGCGCTCCGATCCGGATGTAGAAATCGTTGCGCATCAGATAATGGCCGACCTGGGCAATCTTCTGGCGTGCCTTCTCCGCCCCTACGCGCTCGCGGCCGTACTTGTTGAGGTAGAAGATTGTCTCGCCGGTCTCGCACCGCCACGAGCCGAGCAGATGGTCCATATTGGCGAGCACGCGGCGGGCGTTCCTGTCACCGGCCAATCCGTGGAGCCGCTGGATCTGGCCACGGCTCATATAATCAAGCCTCTTCAATGACGAGAGTATAGCTTCTTCCCGCTCGAGCTTCCGTTGCTGCAGGAGCATTCGCCGCTTCCTCCTTCCTTGGCCGGATGACGAGGTGCGGCCGAATTGTCTTCTCGATAAAATCGTTTCCGATATACGGCGTCTGGATGACGTGCTTGCGGTCCGTCCGGTAGATCGCGCGGCCCTTGATGAGCGGCAGCTGCTCGGCGCCGGCCTCGTCGAGCACGACGCGGCTTGCCGTCTCGGTTGGAAGGCGGAAGCAGATCCGAGCGTCGCAGTTCTGCTTAACCTGGCGCGGGAGTGTGTCGCCAGTCGGGTACTGCGTTGCGAATATGAGACGATACCCGAGCCCGCCGCCGATCCGCGCGATCTCCGCTAGGATGTTCTCGCATTCGATCTTCGCCTTCTTCAGCTCTTGATTCGTTTCGCCGGCGCTCGCCAGCTCCGCGCCCTCGTCGACGATCACGAAGTGCCGATACTTGATGCCTGCTTCGACCACGTCCTCGAAGCCTCGCGAACGAAGATACTCCTTCCGCTCCTTCATGTCGCCGGCGATCGAGCGCAGCGCGGCAAGACCCTCCGTGACGTCCGTCGCCAGCGTCGCGACTTGCCGCAGGTTAGCAAACCGGTTGAACGCGAGCCCACCCTTTAGGTCGAGTAGCGTTAATCGTACCGCGGTCGGCTGCCAGGCGACGAGCGTCGTCACAACGCCCTTCAAAAACACCGACTTGCCGTACCGCGTCATGCCGGCTGCGACCATGCGCGGGTAGGCGTCGAAGTCGTGGTAGACGCGCCCCTCGCGGCTCTCGCCGATCAACACGCGCCAGTCCCTGCAGCTCGCCAGCGCTGCTTCGTCGAACGGAACAAGCGTCGGCATCGGATCCCGGTAAATGCGGATCCTCAACGTGCCGTCGTAGTCGAGCAACACTTCCTTCCGCTGCTTCGGACCCGTTAACAGCGCGCGGAGCTGCTGAAGGATGTCGGGGCCGATCCGGAGCGTCCGCAGGTCGTCGATCGTCAGGTCGATCAGCCCGCGCTTGTGATTCAGACCGTCCTCGATGTGCTGGCGCTTCTTGACGATGTCGTCGAACGACAGCCCGATCGGTATCCGGTAGGCGTATTCGGTGCCCCACGCGTGTCGCGTGCGGCGCAGCAGATGAATCGTCCGGAGCTTGCCGCCCTCGCTTACCGTCAGGCCGCAGCTGGCCGCGACGCGCTGGATTTTCGCCGCGTCCGACGCCGATCCGCTCTTGTCGATTGCAGTGTACGCGAGCAGCCCCGCGGCGGCCGCGCAACCGATGGTCTCCAATAACAACGCGCACCACCCCTTTACCTTGATATCCGATAGGATAGTTGCCCGCCGCCGGAATGACTTTGAACAAGGCTTGAGGCGCGGTCCTATGCGGATCGGAATATTCCGGAGCGATTACCGGGCCGGAAGGGTGCCCGGAACAGTGGATCGGAACGATGGTCGGAAGAGGGGGAGGAACACTGGCCGGAATATTCCGCTTGATGGTAAAGGGTATGGGGCGCTGATTGTCCATTATTCTTAGTTTCCGACACATTTTGGGTATGAAATGTTGATAGATTGTCCACTCTGATGGTGGAGGTGATCGTATGTTTTTATCTTGGATGAAGCCGAGGACCCGGCTGGGTAAATGGATGGATGATAACGGAGTGCATCAGAATTGGTTGGAGAAGAAAACGGGGTTAAGCCCGAACACTGTTTCGGAGCTTTGTAACAATAAGGACTATATTCCGCGGACGAATACACGGTCTAAGGTGATAAGGGCGCTGAGAGAGGTCGACCCCGGGGTCAGCGCCGGCGACTTCTGGTAAGGCTCACACCCGCCCCACGTTCACGATGTCGTCGAGCCGGATCCGCATTTTCTCCTCCGACGTCTGCAGCCAGATCACCCGGTCGATCGGATCGAGCTTCGTTACGACGCCTACGTGCACCGCATCACCAAACGTGCCGAACGCCGCTACAGCCGTTAGATCGCGGCTCATGATTGCTTCGGCCAGCGCCGCCGAAAGCTCTTCGACCCGCTGTTCGTCGAACTCGGGCTTCTCGCGGGCGTTCAGACCGCGGCGATGGTTCACCTGCGCTTCCCTGAACTGCGGCAGGATGATGCGCGACGACTCCCACAAACCATTTCCTCGTAGCTTTTTCCCTCTCATACCGATCACCCTTTGCGAATACATGTTCCCTTATTATACTCGGAACGAATGTTCTGTAAACGAAAAATGTCCGCTACCGGCCCCGTATGAAAAAAGAACCCTTTTCAGTCCCGGGATGGTATTATCCCCTCATGGTAGACAGTGAAAAAAGAGTCCATGGTATCATGGATACAACACTGTCTACCGGAGGGGATTTTTCTATGCCGCCAAAAAAAGGGCAAAAGTTAACCCAATACAAAGAAG
>NZ_JAPSKE010000055.1 GCF_031177825.1 Paenibacillus sp.
TTCTGATACAGGTGGTTGAAGATCCGTTCGTACCGAGGGATGTCCATAGATTCTCCTGCCTCGCTTCGATGCATTGATATATCAACTATAAAACTTTATTCGCGATTCGGCAACTAAATATATAAAACAGCGGGGTTGTCACGTTTCGAGTGCGGGAGGGCGCGGGAGGATGTCGCAATTTAACATATTGACATATTAACACATCGTAAATAGTATGTTATGTAGTAGGGTGCATGGAAGATTCAGGGAGGAGTTCGGGTCATGGAGATAACGAAAGACGCTTCGGCCGTCGTACAGCCCCTCGTCAGGGTCGTGGCCGACGCGATGAAGGACCGGCCGAGGGCGGCGTGCATGTTCGAAACCTGCATTCGCAACACGTTGGAAACGACGATTCAAAGAAAGCCGGACGGGACGACGTTCGTCATCACGGGAGATATTCCCGCCATGTGGCTTCGCGACTCCGCCGCGCAGGTGCGGCCTTATTTGTTGCTCGCTTCCGGCGATCGGGACGTGGCGGACATGATCAAGGGATTGATCGACCGCCAGTTCGAGTGCTTGCTGCGGGATCCTTATGCGAACGCTTTCAACGAATCCGCCGACGGCAGAGGACACCAATCGGACGAAACCGAGATGAGCCCCTGGGTGTGGGAGAGGAAATACGAGATCGATTCGCTCTGTTACCCGATCCAGCTCAGTTATTTGTTTTGGAAAAACAGCGGTCGAACCGATCACTTCCAAGGCGCCTTCGTAAGCGGCGTACGGACGATCCTGGCGTTGTGGAAGAGGGAGCAGCGTCACGAGACGGAATCGGACTACCGGTTCCAACGGCGGAACTGCCCCGCCACCGATACGCTGGCCCGGGACGGCAAGGGAGCGCCGACCGCGTATACCGGCATGACCTGGTCCGGCTTTCGGCCGAGCGACGACGCTTGCACGTACGGCTATTTGATCCCTTCGAACATGTTCGCGGTCGTCGCGCTTCGGTACGTGCAGGAAATCGCGCGCGACGTGCTGGGGGACGCCGCGCTCGAGGCGGAAGCGGCGGCGCTGGCGGCGGAGATCGATGCGGGCATTCGAACGCACGGCATTATTCGTCACCCGGAATTCGGGGAGATGTTCGCGTACGAGACCGACGGCATGGGCCGGCATGCGCTGATGGACGACGCCAACGTGCCGAGCTTGCTGTCGATTCCGTACCTCGGGTACTGCTCGGCGGACGATCCGATCTACCGGAATACGCGCAAGTTCGTGTTGAGCGATCGAAATCCGTACTTCTACCGGGGCGCCGCCGCGGCAGGCGTCGGAAGTCCGCATACGCCGACGGATTACATTTGGCATATCGGCCTCGCGATGCAGGGACTCACCGCCGCGACGGCGGAGGAGAAGAAGGAGCTGCTCGACGCGATGGTCCGCACCGACGCGGGGAAGGGCATGATGCACGAGGGATTCCACAAGGACGACCCGAGCCGGTACACGCGGGAATGGTTTTCTTGGGCCAATATGTTGTTCTGCGAGCTGGCGCTCGACATTTGCGGCGTTCGCGTACGAACGTAACGAAGGAGGAGGGTACGGATGACGGGAATGTGGGGAGCGAGAGCCGAGCGCGCCCAGCGCGAGCTAGACGAGAAGTTTTGGAACGAAGACATTGAAATGTACAACATTCGAACGCCGTGTCCGGACGGCGCGTGCAACACGATCTTCCATTACTGGTGGATGGCGCATGCGGTGGAGACGTTGACGGACGGCTGGAACCGAACGGGGGCCGCCGTCTACCGGGAGCGGCTCGCGTCGTTGCACCGGGGACTGCTGCGGAGGAACGGAGGCGCTTGGCCGAACAACTTGTACGACGACATGGAGTGGATGGCGATCGGCTGGCTCCGCGCATTCTTAGCGACGGGCGAAGAGTCCTACAAGGCTGCCGCGCTGGAGCTGTGGGAGGACATTAAGACGGGGTGGAACGACGACCATGTGGGGGGCGGCATCGCGTGGCAGAAGACGCAGCTCGACTATAAAAATACGCCGGCGAACGCGCCCGCCGCGATATTGGCAGCGCGTCTGTACGCGGCGTTCGGCGACGAGGACGACTTGGCCTGGGCGAAGCGCATTTACGATTGGGTGAAGCGCACCCTCGTCGATCCGCGGACCGGCTTCGTCTGGGACGGCGCCAATCGGTTAGGCGACGGGAACATCGACAAGGATTGGAAATTTACATACTGCCAAGGCGTCTTTATCGGCGCCGCCGTCGAGCTGTACCGTCTGACGGGCGACGGCGCCTACCTCGAGGACGCCGCGCGCACGTGGCGGGCGGCCGTCGCGGAGCTGGCGGAACACCGAACGCGCTTGTTCCCGGCGGAAGGCAAGGGGGACGGCGGCCTGTTCAAGGGCATTCTCGTCCGGTATGCCGGCGAGCTCGCCTTGACGGCAGGGGACGGACTCGACGTCGCCGACATCGTCGGCGCCAACGCGGCGTCGCTCTGGGGCAACGCGGTCGACGACGAAGGGGCGTTGTTCGGGGAACGGTGGGACGCGCGAACGTCCGGCGAAGTGGAGTTAAGCACGCAACTCAGCGGGATCATCCTGCTGGAGACGATGTCCGTTCTGGAAGCTGCCGGCCGGATTCGGCAAGCCGAAGGGGCGTAATCGCAGCGACTTGTCATATCAAGTTCGGTTGACGAGGGGAGGCTTTCACCCTGCTTTATATTACGCGTAGTCCTTGTGTAATATAGGGTTCTGGCCTTCCTGGGTCGACACGATGATTGCAAAAAAAGATAAAAATAATATGTTGACATATCACCGCGTGCGAGCTACTGTATGAAGTGTAGTTGTTGGAGTTATTTACAAATTAAGTACATTTTTGGTGACGAGGGGAGATATCAGGTTATGGCGAAGGGAAAACAATGGGCGTGGCTGTTGTCGGCGGTATTGTTGATTTCCGTTATTGCAAGCGGTTGCACGGGCGGAGGGGGAGACGCGGGAGCCGATCCGGCTCCGGAGCCGGCGGATTCGCAGCCGGCGGAAGAGACTCCGACGGAGCCGGCCGAAGAGACGGCCGAAGAGCCGTCCGCGGAAGGCGACGGCGCTCCTCCGGTGCAGGACCTCGGCGGATATAAGTTCGTCGTCGCCGACAATAACGCGAACCGGTGGTTCCCGCCGGAGGGCAGCTCCGATCTCGCGAACGCGATCCTCGAACGGATTCGCTGGGTCGAAGAGACGTATAACGTCAAGATCGAGCTGCGCAAGCATTCCGAGGAGGAATTCAGCGCGGCGGTGCTGGCGGGCGACAAGTACGCGGACATCATCGTGACGCCGACTTGGGAGTTGGGGCGGCATATTAACGGCAAGCGGCTCGTCGACATGAACACCATTCCGAACTTGCAGCTCGATAACGCGTACTGGAAGGAATACAACACGTCGAACCTGCTCACGTACGACGACCGGACGTTCGGCGTCGCCGCTCCGTTCGCGAATCAAGGCGACGAAGTGTGGGTGCTCGCGTTCAACAAGAGCATCGTCGAAGAGCTGGGCCTCGAGAACCCGTACGATTTAGTGGCGAACAAACAATGGACGTTCGAGAAGATGCTGGAGATGGAGCAGGCGGCGAAGCGGGACGCGAACGGCGACGGCGTCATGGACAGCAACGACCGCTACGGTCTGGCGACGGGACATGATTGGGACATCGCCGTCGCGCTGTACCTTGCCTCCGGCAATAAAATTATCGAAACCGCTTCCGACGGCAAGCTGACGTATGCGGTCAATACGCCGAAAGCGTTCGAGACGATCGACATGATCAAGAAGATGACGAAGCGCGGCGACACGTTCTTCCCGAAGAACGAAGGCGAAGACATGGACGCTTACGTGAAGGCGTTCGTGGAAGGGAAGGCGCTGTTCCTCGCGTACTCCAGAGGCCGCGGCGTCATCGACCCGATCTACGAGATGGAAGACGACTTCGGCTTCGTGCCGATGCCGATGGGCAACAACACGGACGACTACCTCTCTTGGGTAAGCCATGACGCGCCGTCGATGGCCGTCCCGGTCACGAACAAAGACCTGGATAAGACGGGGCTCATTCTGGAGGCGCTGGCGTGGAAAGCCCAACAAGAGGAACAAATCCGGTTGGACGAAATCGCCTTCACGCAATTGAGGGACGACGAATCGCTCGAAATTATTAAGCAGCTGAAAAATTACGGGGTGTCCGATCTCGCGTTCATCGGGCAGCAGATGCAAGGCAACGTGCACCAAGGTCTTGCGCTCATCCCGAACGTCGGCTTTTACGACCAAAACTTGGAGCCCGCATCCCAAGTGGCGGAAATCGAAGAAGCGGTCAATCTCGGACTCGAAGAGCTCGTCCTCCGGCTGAAGGGCGAATTCGTGGAGCCGGAGCCGAAGCCGGAAGAGAAGAAGGAATAGTCGCAGCAACGGAACAAGGGGCGGTCCGGCACGCGTTTTTCGGCCGACGGAGCGCCCCTTGCCTCTTCCGGCGAATCCCTGCGGGTTGGAGGGTGTTAGGGTGAAAGGAAGCGTCAAAGCAAGGCGGTTGGGGTACGCGTTGGCGTTCGGATTGGCCTTCATGCTGTGGCCGAACGCGGTTGCGGCGAACGAAGCGGCGGCGAGCGGAGAGACGCTGCTGAAGCTTGAAAGCTACGGAGATTATCTCGAGCGGCACGCGGAGCAAGGCGCCGGACGAGCGGACCTCACGATCGAGGCGCATACGTTCGTTCGGGCGGAGACGAACGCGGACATTTTGGAACGGTTCGAAGGCATGGAAGGCAAGTCCGTGCGAACGAGCGAAACCGGGATTATCGAATGGGAAGTCGACGTTCCCGCAAGCGGCATGTACAACGTCGAAGTGCTGTACTACCCCGTGGAAGGCAAAGGCAACGATATCGAACGCATGCTCTACGTCGACGGGGCCGTCCCGTACGACGAGGCGAAGTCGATCCGGCTGTCGCGAATTTGGAAAGACGCGGGCGCTATCTCGCAAGACGAGAACGGGAACGACATCCGGCCGCGGCAAGCCGAAGCGCCGCGGTGGAGAACGACGCTCTTGCACGACTCGCTCGGTTACTATAACGACCCGCTTCAGGTGTATCTCGAGGAGGGGCGGCACACCATCGGATTAGAGTCGGTTAGAGAGCCGGCGGTGATCCGGTCCATTCGGCTGTACGCCGCAGAGAAGCCGAAGCCGTACGCGGAGGCGGCGGCGTTCTACGAAGCGCAAGGCTACCGGGAGGCGGACGCCGCGCCGGTGAACATCCAAGCTGAGCTGCCTTACGAGAAGTCGGACAATACGCTGTATCCGATCGCCGACCGATCGTCGCCGCTGACGGAGCCCCAAGATCCCGCGAAGCTGCGGCTGAACAGCATCGGCGGCGATAAGTGGAAGCTGCCGGGCCAATGGGTGACGTATCGGTTCAAGGTCGAAGAAGACGGTCTATACAAGATCGTCGCGAGGTTCAAGCAGCAGCTGCTGGCCGGCATGTACGTCAACCGGAAAGTGCTCATCGACGGCAAGGTGCCGTTCCAGGAAGCCGAAGCGGTGCGATTCAATTACGGGAATCGCTGGCAAGCGCAGGCGCTGGGCGACGGCGAGAGGGAATACGCGTTCTATCTCGAAGCGGGCGAACACGAGCTGACGCTCCAGGTGACGTTGGGCGACTTGGCCGACGTGCTGCAGCGGGTCGACGACAGTCTGTTCGAGCTGAATGCCGCGTACCGGCAAATTCTCATGATCACCGGATCCGAGCCGGATCTGTACCGGGACTATGACTTCAAGAAGCTCATTCCCGACGCGATCGCGTCGATGGCCGAAAACGCGGAGGAATTGCGGCGCATCTCCGCCGAGATGGAAGCGTTCACAGGACAGAAGGGCGAGCAGACGGTGCTGCTCGACAAGATCGCCTTCCAGCTCGAGCAGATGGTCGAGGACCCCGAGGATCGAATCGCCAAGACGTTCGGACCGTTCAAGGAAAATATCGGCGCGCTCGGCACCTGGATTTTGAAGGTCGGCGAGCAGCCGCTCACGCTCGATTACGTCAGCGTCGTTCCGACGTCGGCGCCGCTGCCGAAGGCGGAGCCGAGCTTTTTCGCAAGCCTCATGTTCGAAGTCCAGTCCTTCTTCCTGTCGTTCGTCGTCGACTACAATACGCTGGCCGTGCAGGAGGGCGGCGACGACGGGCGGGAGGTAGAGGTATGGCTGACGTCCGGCCGCGACCAAGCGCAGATCGTCCGGGAGATGCTGAACGACGCGTTCACCCCCGAAACCGGAATTCATGTGAAGCTCAAGCTGATTCCGGAACAGACGCTGCTCCCTTCGGTGCTCGCGGGCACCGGACCCGACGTCGCGATGGGCAACCCCGTGGCGGATCCGGTGCAATACGCGCTGCGGAACGCGGTGCAGCCGATCCACGACATGCCGAACTTCGAGGAGGTCGCCTCCCGGTTTCACTCCAGCGCCATGGTGCCTTACACGTTCGAAGGCCAGGTGTATGCGCTGCCCGAGACGCAGTCGTTCCCGATGCTGTTTTATCGGAAAGATATATTGCTGGAGCTGGGGCTGGAAGTGCCGGAGACGTGGGACGAATTTTACCGGATCATTCCGGAAATTCAGAAGCAAAACCTGCAGATCGGCTTTCCCCAAGATATTACGGGCCTTCAGATTTTCTTGTATCAGACCGGCGCGGAGCTGTACGACGCGGGCCGCACGCGATCCACGCTCGACGCGGACGCCACGGTCGAAGCGTTCCAGAAGCAGACGGAACTGTTCACGACGTACCGGTTCCCGCGGGATTACGACTTCGCGAACCGGTTCCGGACCGGGGAGATGCCGCTCGGCATCGCCGATTACACGACGTACAACCAGCTGATCGCCTTCGCCCCGGAAATCCGGGGGCTGTGGGAGTTCGCGCCGCTGCCGGGCACGGTTCGAACGGACGGTACGATCGATCGGGCGACCCCGTCGACGGGCACCGCCGTCATGATGCTGAAGGGCGCCGAAGACAAGGAAGCGGCATGGCGCTTTATGGAATGGTGGACGCGCGCCGACACCCAGTCGCGGTTCGGCCGGGAGATGGAAGCGGTGCTCGGCAAGTCGGCCAAGCAAGCGACGGCGAACCTGGAGGCGCTGGCGAGCATGCCGTGGACGGAGAGGGAGGCGGACATCCTGATGGAGCAATGGTCATACGCCGTCGGCACGCCCGAAGTGCCGGGAGGATACTACGTCACCCGCAGCATCGGCTTCGCGGCCGCCGCGGCTTACAACGACGGGGATCCGGAGGCGCTGCTCGATTACGTGAGGGAAACCGACGAGGAGATCGCGCGGAAGCGGAAGGAATTCCGTCTGGAGGGCGACGAGGATGAATAGGGACGTCGCGATGGGCGGACCGGCCGCCGTCCGCGGAGCGCGGGGCTCCTTCGGCCGGAAGCTTGCGCAAGGCTGGAAGACGGCGAAGAAAAATAAGGTATCCTACTTGTTCGCCGCGCCGTATATGCTGCTCTTTTTCACGTTTACCGCCTTGCCCGTGCTCATGTCGCTGGTGCTCGGCTTCACGTCGTTCAACCTGCTGGAGGCGCCGGCGTTCGTCGGCATGGACAATTATATCCGGCTGTTTCTCGGCGACGACATCTTCGTGAAGGCGATCGGCAACACGTTCCTGATGGCGGTCATGGTCGGCCCGATCGGGTACGCGATGTGCCTCGTGTTCGCGTGGCTCATCAACGAGCTGCCGAGGGCGTGGCGAACGTTCCTGACTTTGATTTTCTACGCCCCGTCGATTTCCGGCAACATCTATCTAGTCTGGGGCGTGCTGTTCAACAAAGACGCGTACGGGTACGCCAACGCGCTGCTGCTCCGGTACAATTTCATCTCGACGCCGATTCTGTGGTTCGAAAATCCCGAATACATGCTGGGACTCGTCGTCCTCGTCGCCCTGTGGACCAGCGTCGGCACGAGCTTCCTGTCGTTCATCGCCGGCCTGCAGGGAATCGACCGCAGCTTGTACGAGGCCGCGGCGATGGACGGAATTCGGAACCGGTGGCAGGAGCTGTGGTACGTGACGCTGCCTTCCATGAAGCCGCAGCTCATGTTCGGCGCGGTCATGAGCATTACCGGCGCGTTCAGCTCGGGCGCGATCGTGACCGCGCTGTGCGGCATGCCGAGCGTCGATTACGCGGCGCACACGATCGTGAACCATCTGGAGGATTACGGCTCCGTCCGGTTCGAGATGGGGTACGCCTCCGCGATCGCCACGGTGCTGTTCCTGATCATGATCGGTTCCAACAAGCTCGTACAGAAGCTGCTGTCGAAGGTCGGTGAATAAAGATGATCCAAATCAGACTGTCCCGCAGCAAACACGGCGTTCGAAGATCGTATTTCGCCGATTTCGGCATCTACTTATTTCTGACGGCGTTCGGGCTGTTCATGGTGCTGCCGATGGTGTACGCCGTCTCCAACTCGATCAAGCCGCTGGAGGAATTATGGTATTTCCCGCCGCGGTTTCTGGTGAACCATCCGACGCTCGAAAACTTCCGCGACCTGTTCGTCGTCATGAGCGATTCGTGGGTGCCGTTCAGCCGATACGTGTTCAACACGGCGTTCATTACCGTCGTCGGCACCGCCGGCCACGTCGTGCTCGCGTCGTTATGCGCGTACGTGTTATCCAAGCACACGTTTCCCGGCAAAGGCTTTCTATTTTCCATCGTCGTGCTGTCGCTTATGTTCAGCGGCACCGTCACGCAAATTCCGAACTTCATCATTATTGCTTCGCTCGGTTGGATCGACTCGTACAGCGCGCTGATCGTCCCGGCGTTCGCTTCCTCTCTGGGATTGTATCTAATGAAGCAATTCATGGACCAGATGATCCCGGACGCCGTGCTCGAATCGGCCCGGATGGACGGCGCGAGCGAATGGAGCATCTTCTGGTTTATCGCGATGCCGATGGTGAAGCCCGCGTGGCTGACGCTGATCATTTTCTCGATGCAAGGGTTGTGGGGCATCGGCGCGAATCAATTCATCCAGAGCGAAGAGCTGAAGACGCTGAACTACGCGCTGTCGCAAATTCTCGCCGGCGGCATCGCCCGGACGGGCACGGGATCGGCCGCCGCGGTCATGAT
>NZ_JAPSKE010000041.1 GCF_031177825.1 Paenibacillus sp.
TTTCCCTGCTTGAAGACCCCATGTAGACGACGTGGTTGATAGGTTCGGGGTGGAAGCGCGGCAACGCGTGGAGCTGACGAATACTAATCGGTCGAGGACTTATCCAAATATTCGGATGAACATCTCAAGTTTCGCATCCAGTTTTCAGGGGGCAAGACTCCTTGAACGCAACAATTCGTTGTTTCTTGGCGGAAACAACACAATAGGTTTGGTGATAATGGCGGAAGGGAACCACGCGTACCCATCCCGAACACGAACGTTAAGCCTTCCAGCGCCGATGGTACTTGGACCGCAGGGTCCCGGGAGAGTAGGACGTCGCCAAGCCGAGAAGCAAAGAACGCCTTCAGATCGAGCCATCGATCCGGAGGCGTTTTTTTCGTATGCAACCATTCCAGTCTTTACGCCGTATTCCGATCGCGGGGGGCCTCCATAATAACCAACAGGAGGTGGGTCAGGAATGATAAAATCTCGACCGTGGTTGATTTGTCTTCTACTCCTCGCACTGGTTGCGGCCGGATGCGCGAACGGGTCCTCGACGGATCCGCTGCAGGATCGTCCGTTGAACGCGGCATCGATCGGTTCGGACGTTCGTCCGGGGGGAAGCGGCGTACAGCATCCCCTTCCCAATGTAGAGCCCAAGGCGAACGCCGAAACAAAGAAAGCGGAACTCGCCGACCAACCGACGACCGAAACGCGCAAGCCGAACGAAGCCCCGCAGACGAAAGCGCATGCAGTGCTGCCCGAGAAGAAACGCAGGGCAGACGTCAAGGGGGTCTATGTATCGCCGCACGCGCTGCATGGGAAGCGATGGAGGAAAATCGAGAAGCTGCTGAAAGGTACGGAACTGAACACGTTGGTGATTGACGTTAAGAGCGACTACGGCAAATTGACGTATCCCTCGAGGATCGACGCGGTGAAGGAGATCGACGCGGACGGCAGCGCGAAGATCGGCGATTTGGCCTCATATCTAACCCCCCTCAAAAAGAACGATACTTATCTAATCGCACGCATCGTCACCTTCAAAGACCCTTACTTAGCCGCTAAGAAACCCGAATGGGCGATGAAGCGGAAAGACGGTTCCGTATGGCGCGATAAGCGAGGGGTCTCATGGGTCGATCCGTACAACGAACAGGTTTGGGAATACAATATCCGAATCGCGGAAGAGGCGATCTCGGCCGGGTTCGATGAAGTACAATTCGACTACGTGAGATTCCCCGAGCAAGTCGGAACGGTCGATCGCGAAGTTTCCTTCCGCAACCCCGGCAACGAAACGAAGGACCAGATCATCCAACGATTTCTTCGGACGGCTACGCGGCGCGTGCATGAGGCGGGAGGGTTTACGTCGGCGGACGTCTTCGGATTAACGACGACGGCGAAAGACGGCATGGGCATCGGTCAGAAGTGGGAACTGCTGGCTCAGGAGGTAGACGCGATTTCGCCGATGGTGTATCCGTCCCATTACGCGAAGGGGAGCTACGGCGTGCAACACCCCGACTTGAAGCCCTACAAGATCGTGAAGGAAGCGATCGCGGACGCGAAGTCGCGGAACGAAGCGTTAGCGCGCAACCGTGAACAGGCCGCGGCGTTGCGCCCGTGGCTGCAGGATTTCACGGCGAAATGGGTGAAGCCGCATCAGACGTATCGGAGAGCCGAAGTTCAAGAACAGATTCAAGCATTGAAGGAATTAGGCATTAGACAATATCTTTTGTGGAATCCTAGCTCCAACTACTCGTTCTAGCGTTCCTTGACCCTTATATTTGACTTTGATACTATTGGCTGTAATGAAAATCGAGGAGGGTCACCCTTGACTTGGGAAAATAAATTTGCAAAAGAAGGTCTAACGTTCGACGACGTGCTGCTCGTGCCTCGCCGGTCCGACGTGTTGCCCCGGGAAGCGGACGTATCGACGAAGCTGGGCCCGAACTTGCAATTAAACATTCCGCTGCTCAGCGCGGGCATGGATACGGTCACGGAGTCCAAGCTGGCGGTCGCGATCGCGCGCGAGGGCGGAATCGGCATCATTCATAAAAATATGTCCGTCGCCCAACAGGCGGAAGAGGTCGATCGGGTGAAGCGTTCGGAGAGCGGCGTCATTACGAATCCGTTCTCGTTGACGCCGGATCATCATGTGTACGACGCCGAGGAATTGATGGGCAAGTTCCGGATTTCCGGCGTCCCGATCGTGGACGAGTCCAATAAGCTGGTAGGAATCCTGACGAATCGCGATCTTCGATTCGTGCACGACTACTCCATTAAGATCAGAGAAGTGATGACCCGGGAAAACCTGGTCACGGCGCCCGTCGGCACGACGCTGCAAGAAGCGGAGGGGATTCTCCAGAAGCACAAGATCGAGAAGCTCCCGCTCGTCGACGACGCGTACCAACTGAAGGGCCTGATCACGATCAAGGATATCGAGAAGGCCATCCAATTTCCTCATGCCGCTAAGGACGCTCAAGGACGCCTTGTCGTCGGCGCGGCGGTCGGCATCAGCAAGGATACGTTCGAGCGCGCGGCGGCGCTGGTGGAGGCGGAGGTCGACGTTCTCGTCGTCGATTCCGCGCACGGTGCGCACGTAAACATCATCGAGACCGTCCGCAAGCTGCGCCAAGCGTACCCGAAGCTGCTCATCATCGCAGGCAACGTGGCAACGGCGGAAGCGACGCGCGAGTTGATCGAAGCCGGCGCTTCGGTCGTGAAGGTCGGCATCGGGCCGGGTTCGATCTGCACGACGCGGATCATCGCCGGCATCGGCGTACCGCAGGTGACGGCGATCTACGATTGCGCGAACGCGGCGCGGGAGTACAACGTACCGATCATCGCCGACGGCGGGATCAAGTACTCCGGCGACGTGACGAAGGCGATCGCGGCCGGCGCGAGCGCGGTCATGATCGGTTCGCTGTTCGCGGGAACGGAAGAGAGCCCGGGCGAGTCGGAAATTTTCCAAGGTCGTCGGTTCAAGGTGTACCGGGGCATGGGATCGATCGGCGCGATGAAAGAAGGCAGCAAGGATCGGTACTTCCAGGAGAACGAAAGCAAGCTCGTACCGGAAGGGATCGAAGGTCGCGTTCCGTATAAGGGGCCGCTGAAGGATACGATCCACCAGTTGGTGGGCGGACTTCGATCCGGCATGGGCTACTGCGGCACGAAGACGATCGACGAGCTTCGTCTCGACACGCAATTCGTCAGAATTACAGGCGCGGGCCTTCGCGAGAGCCACCCGCACGACGTGCAAATCACGAAGGAAGCGCCGAACTACTCGTTTTAATCGGCGATCGGGCGGGGCTTCGGCCTCGCCCTTTTTCCATTATAACCCTTCGGGCTTTCGTCGCTTTGGTCGTCTCGGATCCTATGATACAATAAGGTAATGGAATTCTATTAAGACGGGTAAAGGGGAATGAATGAAGTGATGGTGACCAAGCGCAAACGTTTCGGCCGAGCGGCTGTGATTCTATCATGTGCGATACTAGCTCAGACGTTCTCTCCCTTCCTACATAACGCGAAGGCCGCGGAACAAGTCGATCTCGGGCTGAACGTGAACGCGGCGGTGTTGATGGATGCGGAAACCGGGCAAATCTTGTACGCGGAAAACGAGAACGAGCCCTATCAACCGGCCAGTATGACGAAGATGATGACCGAGTACTTAGTCATGGAAGAAATCGAGGCCGGCCGCATGACATGGGAAGACATGATCTTCACGACGGAGCATGCCGCGGACGCGATCGGCTCCGGGCAGCAGATGGCCGAAGGCGTCTCCTATCCGGCTAAGAAAGTGTTCGAGCTGCTGTCGATTTACTCGGGGAACGACGCGGCGGTCGCGTTCGCCGATCATATCGGCGGCACGGAAGAGCAGTTCGCGAAGATGATGAACGAAACGGCGAAAAAGCTAGGCTTATCGTCCGGCACTTATTTCATTAATTCCACCGGTTTGTCACGCAGGGATATGGGGAAATATGCGCCGACCACGTTGGAAGGCGAGACGCTGTTAACGGCGTTGGACGCGGCGAAGCTGGCGCAAGCGATCGTCCTTGAGCATCCGGAGGTGTTGGAATTTACGAAGATTCCGACGCTGAAGTTTAACGAGGCGGATGCGAAGCCGATGGTCAACTGGAACTGGATGGTCGAGGGGAATAAAGACAACCCGAATTTTAGATCCTATGCTTATGATGGGTTGGACGGCTTGAAGACGGGCCACACGTCCGATGCCGGTTATTGCTTCACGGGGACGGCAGAGCAAAACGGTATGCGGCTGATCAGCGTCGTCATGGGCGCCGAATCCGAGAAAGCGCGGTTCAACGAGACGCGCAAGCTGCTCGATTACGGCTTCAACAGCTTCGAGAAGCGCACGATTCTGTCCGCGAAGACGGAACTGCCGGATCTGAAGACCGTACACATTCCGAACGCATTGAATCAAGAGGTGCCGGTCGTCATCGGTCAAGGGATCGAGCTGATCGTGGGCAAGACGGAACAGGCGACGCCGCAATTGACGGCGAACGTGTACCCGGAGGATCAATTGAAGGCGCCGCTGAAGGCGGAGGATCAGGTAGGCACGGTGAAGGTCGTCTATGGGGACCGTACGATGGAGGTGCCGCTCATCGTTACGGAGGACGTCGAGAAGGCGGGCTGGTTCCGCATGCTGATGCGAGGCATCGGCGGATTCTTCTCAGGCTTGTTCGGGGGCATCGTGGGTCTTTTTAAATAAGACCCATTGTTGCTAAGCCTTGACGGAATGTGTAAAATATAGTTTCAGTAATCATTGTTTCGGACATGAAGCGGAGGGCAAGGAAATGGTGCAAACGGGAACTTCTCGCGTTAAGCGGGGTATGGCTGAAATGCAAAAAGGCGGCGTCATCATGGACGTCATGAATGCGGAGCAAGCGAAGATCGCGGAAGCGGCCGGCGCATCGGCGGTTATGGCGCTCGAGCGGGTTCCGGCGGACATTCGCGCCGCGGGCGGCGTCGCTCGGATGGCGGACCCGACGATCGTAGAGGAAGTGACCAAAGTCGTCTCCATTCCGGTCATGGCGAAAGCGCGGATCGGCCACTTCGTCGAAGCGAAGATCCTCGAGGCGCTCGGCGTCGACTATATCGACGAGAGCGAAGTATTGACGCCGGCCGACGAGGTATATCACATCAATAAGAACGACTTCACCGTACCGTTCGTGTGCGGCGCCCGCGACTTGGGCGAGGCGCTTCGCCGCATCGGCGAAGGCGCATCGATGCTGCGGACGAAGGGCGAACCGGGAACGGGCAACATCGTCGAAGCGGTTCGGCATATGCGGATGATCCAAGCGCAAATTCGCAAGGTACAGAGCATGTCGAAGGACGAACTCATGGCCGAAGCGAAAAACCTCGGCGCTCCGTACGACCTGATCCTCTACGTGAACGAGAACGGCAAGCTGCCGGTGGTCAACTTCGCGGCGGGCGGCGTGGCGACGCCGGCGGATGCGGCGCTCATGATGCACCTCGGCGCGGACGGCGTCTTCGTCGGGTCCGGCATCTTCAAGTCCGACAATCCGGAGAAGTTCGCGAAGGCGATCGTCGAAGCGACGACGCATTACACGGACTACGGCTTGATCGCCGAGTTGTCCAAAAACTTGGGTACGCCGATGAAGGGTATCGAAATTTCGAAGCTGGAATCGAATCAAAGAATGCAGGAGCGGGGTTGGTAAAACTCCCCGCTTTTTCTATATTAGAACACGGATAGCGAGGGGAGCGCCGATGAACGTCGGAGTACTGGCGCTGCAGGGCGCGGTAGCGGAGCATATAAGAAGTATTGAAAGCTGCGGAGCGAAGGGCGTCGTCGTGAAGCGGACGGAGCAGCTGGACGAGCTGGACGGCTTGATCATCCCCGGCGGGGAGAGCACGACGATCGGCAAGCTGATGCGGACATACGGATTCTTGGACGCGATCCGGGACTTCTCCGCGAAGAAGAAGCCGATCTTCGGCACGTGCGCTGGCCTCATCGTGCTGGCGGAGCGCATCTCCGGCGAGGAGAGCGCGCACCTCGGTCTCATGGACATCACCGTGGCGCGCAACGCTTTCGGCCGTCAGCGGGAGAGCTTCGAGATCGATCTGGCCATGAAGGACTGGGACCGTCCGGTTCGCGCGGTGTTCATCCGAGCGCCGATCATCGAGAGCGCCGGGGCCGCGGTGGACGTCCTGGCGACGTACAGGGACGGCATCGTCGCGGTGCGGCAAGAACATCTGCTCGGAGCGTCGTTCCATCCGGAGCTGACGGACGACAACAGCATGCATGCGTATTTTACGGAAATGATTCGGCAATACAGCGCTTAAGTTTCTCGTAGCCGTCTGAGGAGGTTGTAGTTGTGTTAGATATGAAGTTGCTTCGCAACGATTATGAGCGCGTGAAGCAAGCGCTGATCGCGCGCGGCGGCAAGGCGCTGCCCGAGCTCGAAGCGTTCACGTCGGTCGACGCCCGCCGTCGGGAGCTGCTCCAAGAGAGCGAGTCGCTGAAGAACCGCCGGAACACGGTATCGCAGGAAGTCGCGCGGAAGAAGAAAGCGGGAGAAGACGCCGAAGAATTGATCCTCGAGATGAGAGACGTATCCGATCGGATCAAGGCGCTGGACGACGAGACTAGAATCGTCGAGGAGCAGCTCGATGCGATTCTGATGTCGATTCCGAACGTGACCCACGAGAGCGTACCGGTCGGGTCTTCCGAAGAAGACAACGTGGAGGTGCGCCGCATCCTCGAGCCGCGAAGCTTCGATTTCGAGCCGAGGCCGCACTGGGATGTCGCCGCCGCGCTCGGCATCGTCGATACGGAAGCGGCGAGCAAGGTGACGGGGTCGCGGTTCGTTTTCTATAAGGGTCTTGGGGCTCGTCTGGAGCGGGCGTTGATCAACTTCATGCTCGACCTGCATACGGGCGAACACGGCTACGAAGAGCTGACGCCGCCGATGATCGTGAACAGCGACAGTCTGCGCGGGACGGGGCAGCTTCCGAAGTTCGCGGAGGACGTATTCAAGCTGGAAGGACTCGATTACTTCTTGGTGCCGACGGCGGAAGTGCCGGTCACGAACTTCCACCGCGAAGAAATCTTGAATGCCGCCGACTTGCCGAAGTATTACACCGCCTACAGCGCTTGCTTCCGTTCGGAAGCGGGATCGGCGGGACGCGATACGCGCGGCCTCATTCGGCTGCACCAGTTCCATAAGGTCGAGCTCATCAAGGTGACGACGCCGGAAAGCTCGTACGAGGAGTTAGAGGCGATGACGGCGAACGCGGAGAAGGTGCTGCAGCGTCTCGGGCTGCCATACCGCGTTCTGGCGCTCTGCACGGGCGATATCGGCTTCACCGCGGCCAAGACGTACGACCTCGAGGTATGGCTGCCGAGCGCGGGCATGTACCGCGAAATCTCGTCTTGCAGCAACACCGAAGACTTCCAGGCGCGGCGCGCGCAAATTCGGTTCCGCCGAGATGCCAAGTCCAAACCTGAATTCGTGCACACGCTCAACGGGTCGGGCCTCGCGATCGATCGGACGATCGCCGCGATCTTGGAAAATTATCAGCAGGAAGACGGCAGCGTCGTCATTCCGGAAGCGCTGGTGCCATATATGGGCGGAGCGACGGTTATTGCCAAGAAGTAAGGCATTGTAGCGACTAGGCGAAGTGTGATACAATGCTGTTTATCGCGGAGAGGTGGTCGAGTGGTTTAAGGCAGCGGTCTTGAAAACCGCCGTAGTCGTGAGGCTACCGTGGGTTCGAATCCCACCCTCTCTGCCATAACCTACATAAGACGATGAAGGGAGCGGGCGACCGCTCTCTTTTTATTTTTATGGCAAAGGACCGCGCGCATATTTCCCCTCCGGAAATCGAATCTTAACAAACGGAGGTGTGTCACCATGACCAAGACGGACATTCTGACCGTGAATCCGCAGGAGCTCGCCCGAGCGTGGAACGAGACGCTGCCGGTGCTGCTGAACGCGTCCGACAAGGCGACGGTCGTCGCCGACGAACGCGACGCCAACGTGCTTCGCATTCATATCGATACGGCGGGGCGCAGTATGTATTCATTCGATTTTAAGTGCACGTATGTGGATTCTCGCGAAGTGAAGGTCGAAATCGTGGACGCCGAGCGCGGCCACGACCAGGCCGACGAAACCCGCGAGATCATTCAATCGTTGATCGAAGACTACGTTCGCCATATCCACGAATGCGCGCAACGACTGAAGGGGCTGACGAACGCATGACGAAGGCGAAGAACGGTTGGGACAAGAACCTCACCAATGTCGTGAACGCGCTGGACGCGCCCGATTTGCCGGCGCTCGAAAACCAACAACGAAATCAGGATAAGAACGACCGTCGTCACCAAGACCGGCTGAACGTCGCTTCGCAGCGGCACGAGGCCGAACAAAACCATCAAGCAGGGGAGAGCTGAAGCGCCATGAGCAAGCGAGGCACATTCACGATCGATCCTCACATCGGGCAAGACCACGAGAACCCGGCGCGCCATCGGAAGGATCCGGCGCATCCGGTAGAACCGCTGTCCGGCTCGAAGAAAGTGAAAAACATGCAGCACTCCCGAAAAAATCACGGAGAAGGATCGTAACGACGAAGCGGGCCGTCCTTAGAGGACGGCCCGCTTTCGATCGTACGGGGCGTTATTTCGGCACGACGATGGAACGAATCATCGGGTAGAAGCGCGGAGACACGCCTTCCGCCGCCTCCGAGTTCGGAAAGTTCAACGTAAAGCGGAACAGCTTGTCGTCGATCTCCATCGCGATCATATTCACCGAGCCGGAAGCGCCGCTCGCATGCAAAATAAATGCGGCCTTCACCCGAATGTCCTCGTCGAAGAACGTCTCCTTCATGTCCGCGACGTTGTCTCCTACGGCTTTCAGGGCGTCTTCCGCGGACGATCGAAGCGCCGTCAGGTCGGTATCTTCCGGGAGCGGCTCGATGCGAAGGAAGAATTCCGGGAACTCCTTATGGAACACCATATCCTTCCCGGGTTCTTCCGGCGTAAATTCGAAGCCCTCCATCAAATAAAAGACGTACCCCAATTCGCTCTCCGTCAGCGAAGCGGGGACCGCCTCCGTCATGCCCTCGACAGTGACGTTCAGCTCGGTCCGCTCCGGCAGTTCCTTGGCGTCCGCGACCGGCGCTTCCGCCGGCGGCGTCTGCTCGTTGGCGGGCTGCTCCGGAGCGGCCGGCGTCTCCGCTTCGCCTTGCGTCGCGCCGTCCGCGACCGGCGGATCGACAGCTTCCTCCTTCGCGCCGCCGCCGGAGCATGCGGCGAGCACAGCGATCAACGCGGCGGCTAACAATAATCCGCCCTTCTTTACATAAACGCGATTCATGCTTGATCGACCTCCTTCGTTACTAGTATTGACGAAACGAGCGAGTTTATTGTTTCAAACGACGGGGGAATCGGACGTTTCCGGCGAGGGACTTTCGGGGGATGTCGATTGTAAACATTCGATCTTTGAACGATGGTAAATTAATGTGAATAAAGCGTTTACAACCTAGATAGTTCCTATATTTTTTTCGTTCACTGGGGGAATATAACAAATCATGAAAATAGGCTGAAATTAGTGTTCGACAAGAATGGGAATTTGATGTACATTGAGACTATGACTCTATTAAAGTGGTGACAAAAGCATGAGCTTGGACCTACAATTTTTAACCGGGATCTTCTTTTCTATATTAGATTTTGCAAGTTTTACACTGTTATCCCTATCGATTTATAGAATTCCTATTCAGCTTTATTGGAAACGATTAATCGCGATTCAATTTTTTTTCATTGCCGTCATGTTAATTCACGACTATGTGTTGCTTAACAGAGACTACTACGCTTTAATGATCGCAGGCACGGCAATCATTCTGTCGACGTTCTTATTGCGGATCCCTCTGCTGTACTCCTCATTAATTTGGGGCACCGGGTATTTGGTAAATACTTTTATCCAAACGCTCATCATTCTTGTAATAACCGGTACCGGTATATTTACGATCGAACAACTGCAAACTAACTCTTTATTACGCAATTCCACTACGTTTGCGATATTCCTTGTAAATATGCTGGTCGTGTATGGAATCGAGAAAAAACGATTAGGTTTCATGTTTATTATGAATCGTTTCCGCATCCAAAAGCGAAGCATTCAATTGAAAGACATTTTTATCGCTATTTTGTTCATCTGCGCTGTCAGCCTTGTTCAATTCGGAATCATTAGTTTTCAGTCGAACGACATGAACCATTATATGATCATCGTTCTTGCCGCCGTTGCCGCCATTTCCCTGATTGGACTATACATTACTTACAAACTGAATATGAAGGAAATAGATGAGAGATTCAGCTCGTTACGGGGGAAAAACCGGTGATCGCAAAACTTTCGAACGGAATCGCGAAATTCATTCGGGAGAATAACGAACAAGCCGCCTCAATGGAAGTCTTAGTGTTTTCAACGATCATTGTCCTGAACACAGTGCTTGTCACCTTTACCGTACTAGTCGTTGCCGCATTCACAGGTCGGTTAGGCGAAGCGGCCGCGATGCTTTTCTCCTACGTGCTGCTTAGGTTCTTTAGCGGGGGGATGCATCTGCATACCTCGAAGCATTGTAACACTGTATCCATCGGGTTGTTTATCGTCCTTTTGCACTTGCCCATTCCGTACAACGACGTGGGGTTTTACTTAAATCTTGTTGCAGTCGCCCTCGTTGCTTGGTATGCACCTACGAAGGATATCATGCATTTGAATAAGTTGGGGCCGAAGTACACCATTCATTTTAAGTTGATTGCACTTATGATTGTCACGGCGAACTTTTGGATTGCGTCTCCCATATTGTCTTTAGCCTTTCTCGCACAGGCACTATCCTTAACCCCTCCGGCGTATAAAGGAGCGGCCTTATTGAAAGGAGGTGAACTGAAATGAAAACCCGCATTGCAATTATGGCGAATGCCGTCTTGGCAGCAATTGCAACTGTAGTAATGACCAGTGCAAGTGTCTCGTACTTCTATCGTCCAGAGGTTCCGGCTGAACTGCAGCGCAAACAATAATGCATAGGTCGGTACAACAAATCAATACTTAGATTAAGATCACGAGACTCTATGTATCGTGATCTTTGTCGTTCTCTAGAGGGGAAGAGGCGTTATGGAAGTTAGCTCACGAAATCAATGGATCATTCTTGCGATGACTGCTTGTATGGTCGGGGTGCAGTTCGGATTTCCTTCGCAAATCACTTTATTAGTACCGCCTACAGTGATTATTCTCGCCATTTTGTTCTTGTATCGACGGCAGATCAGATCGTATCAATGGGTAGACCTAACTCGTTCGAACCAACTTTACAACATCTTTATCGCGCTGACGCACGGATTAATCGCCCAAGCCATCGGAATCGTAATTATCGAATACGGTTTTCGAATCCCGGAGCCGGACATCGGCTTACAAATTACTACAGTCGTACTGATTAGCTCTACGTTCTTTTCAGCGATTCTGGAAGAAGTAGTCTACCGGAAAATCATATTTTCAAATTTGGATCGACGGATCGGATTTTGGGGGGCAGCCGCGATCAGCTCCTTGTTGTTTGCCGTATCGCATTATAATTATGCTGCGCATCTAGGTTATTTCTTTCTTGGGATGGTTTGGTGTTATGCTTACAAGAAGTCGGGAAATTTAGGCGTCGTCATCGCTGCTCACACGATATTCAATGCCATTTATTTTGTCGTTAGAATTTTACAAATGTAAGAATGAAAAGGAAGGCCAAGTGCACCGGGTAAAACGACCGCCACAGCCAGCTCGGCGCCCGGTAAGCGGCAGTCGCGAAGACGGACGGCGCATACGCGATGGCGAGCGTCGGGACGATGCTAAACACCTGCAAGGGAGCTTGAAATAACAAAACATAAAGGATGTTCAGTCCGAAGTGCAATAGCAGCGTCGCGTGGCGCGTCGTGTATCGGAAAATCAACAAGAGCAGCAAGCCGTACGCTCCGTAATCGAACGCGACGGCTTCCAAGAGCAATGCGGCGCCGATCGGAAACAAATAGCCGACCGGGTTGCCTTTAATTCGCTCCATCCCGTAGACGGCCGCGGCGGACACGAAGAACGTACCGATGACGTTGATCGTCCACGTATCGAACAACAGGGAGAACGGAGCTTGCGAGAGGACGGCGAGCCCTCCGAGACGTAGAAGATATTTCGGAACGCTTCGCGCACGCGTGAGTCCGAAGGCGATCAAATACGTATAAACCGGGAACGCGATTCGCCCTACGATCCGCCACATCGGCGAATCGGGGAACCAGACGAGACCGATATGGTCGATCAACATCGTAAGCATCGCGATCCATTGCATGACAAAGAAACCCCTCTCGATAAACTCCCCCCATTATAACACGGCCCGTCTACATAATTTGCCATGGAAAAGAGAACGATACTTCTGTCCGAAATTCAAGACCGACAGGAGGAAATAACCATGCGTTGGTTCGTACCGATTACGATCGCGATCGCGGTCGCCGTATCAGGGGCGGGAACCGCCGCGGCGGAGCACCGCGAAGACGGGAAGGCGCATCATCACCGGCGGCCTTCAACGCACGTCATGGCGGCCCCTTCGCACCAAGCGATGTATATGCAGCTGCTCGCGGAGAAGTACGCTCCGGAGACGGCGGCGGCGTGGAAGCAGACGATGGCGGAGCGCGTCGCGCTAATGGACGAACTTCAAGAGCTGAAGAAAGCCGGCAAGTGGAAGCGAGAAGACGCGAAGGCGAAGATGGAGCGCATGGCGGAGGAGAAGGGCGAAGCCATGAAGGAGCATATGGCGTTGGTCGAGCAGTTCACGCAGGCCGTCCAAAAGGAAGACGCGAAGGCGATCAAGGCCGTGCTGCCGAAGCTGCTCGCGTCCGAACAGAAGCTGAACGAGACGCTGCGCCAGTGGGTCGAAAGCGCGAGACAAGCGAAAAGCTCATAGGTTGGAAAAAGGAAAACCGTCTCGTTCGGCGAAGGCCGGACGGACGGTTTGATTTGTGATATGGATGGTCGAGACGACAGGATTCGAACCTGCGACCTCTTGCTCCCGAAGCAAGCGCTCTACCAAGCTGAGCCACGTCTCGACGTTAGCGTCGCATAAGCGACGACATGTACTAATTTAGCACGAATCTATACCGGATGCAAGTGGAAAATGGTGGCGCGCCACGGGGGGACTCGAACCCCCGACGCATAGTTTAGGAAACTATCGCTCTATCCGGCTGAGCTACGGGCGCGCAGTGGAATTATAATATCACGTACGAGGCTTGTCAGGCAAGGCGTCAGAACGTCCTCACGAATTGGGTGATCGTAATGTCCGGCGCGATTTCTATGACGCCTGTCGGTTGAAAACCGTACCTCTCATACAAGCTTACGGCGGGCGCGTTCGCGGTCCCGGTCGAGACGACCGCCTTGCGAAGACCGGGCAGGTTCAGGACGGATGAAAGCAGCTTCGAAGCGATGCCGAGGCGGAACCGGTCCGGATGCACCATCATGCGGTGAACGTCCAGCGTCTCGCCGCCGTCGATCCGCTTATACGAAATCGCCCCGACAAGGCGGTCGTCGGCCTCGAAGCAGCCGACGAACGATTCGCCGCAGGCGGCGAGCGTCTCGGGCGTGTCCAGCAGCGGAGGAATCGTATCGAGCCCGATGAGTCTGGCTTCGACCGGGTAAGACGCCTGCTGCAAATCATGCACCGCCCGCGCGTTCGCCGGATCGGCGATATCGAACGGCCGGCATTCGAAGCCGTCTTTCGACTTCTTCCGCAGCCGCCGGAAGAAGTCGCTCAGCATGGCGCCGCACTCCGCTTGGAGCACGCCGGACGTCACCTCGGTAACATGGTTGAACCGGTCGTCCTGCAGCAAGTTCATAAGCGTGCCGCAGCAGCCGGCCTTCGGGTCGGGCGCGCCGTAGACGACGCGCCGAAGGCGCGATTGCAGAATCGCGCCGGCGCACATCGGACACGGCTCCAGCGTGACGTATAGGTCGCAGTCGGTGAGCCGCCAGGCGTCCAACGTTTCGCTGGCTTCTTTGATCGCGATCATCTCGGCGTGCGCGGTCGGATCGCGGCCGGTTTCCCGCAAGTTATGTCCTCGGCCGATGACGACGCCGTTCTTAACGATCACGGCGCCGATCGGCACTTCCGCGAGAAGCTCGGCCTTGCGGGCTTCCGCGATCGCTTCTTCCATCCACCGTTGGTCTTGGGACGACGATGGCGATGCGTTTTCCATATGTAAATTCCTCCGATTGTGGATAAATTACGCGAACAAATATTCTTTGTGCACATGCTGTGTATAAAATTGTGGATAACTCAACTCGCTTGTGGACTTGTTGGTATTATACTATATAATAAGAAAAGCTTCTTCGATCCACAGGAAGCTCTTCTTGCCATGTCAGTACATTTCTATAGAATGATAAGCGACTGACGGGATCATACGGAATCGGATCATAAAGATAGGAGTTGTTACGATAGATGGCATTGAAAGCAGGAATCGTCGGGTTGCCGAACGTAGGGAAATCCACGTTGTTTAACGCGATCACGCAGGCGGGCGCGGAGTCCGCGAATTACCCATTTTGTACGATCGATCCGAACGTAGGGGTCGTCGAGGTGCCGGATCCGCGGCTCGGCAAGCTGGCCGAGATTGTGCATCCGGAGCGGATCGTGCCGACGGCGTTCGAGTTCGTCGATATCGCGGGTCTCGTGAAGGGCGCGAGCAAGGGCGAAGGCCTCGGGAACAAGTTCTTGGCTCACATTCGCGAGGTGGACGCGATCGTACACGTCGTCCGCTGCTTCGTGGACGAGAACATTACGCACGTCTCGGGCGGGGTGAACCCGATCAGCGACATCGAGACGATCAATCTCGAGTTGATCCTGGCCGACATCGAATCGGTGGAGAAGCGGCTGGAGCGTTCCCGGAAAAACATGAAGGGCGGGGACAAGAAGGTGCTCGCCGAGGTGGACCTGCTCGAACGGTTGAAGGAGACATTGTACAACGACAAACCGGCCCGGAGCATGGAGATGACGGACGAAGACCGCCTGCTCGTTCGGGACCTTCATTTGATCACGATGAAGCCGGTGCTGTACGCGGCCAACGTGAGCGAGTCGGAGGCGGCGAACTCGGAAGGCAATCCGTACGTTCAGAAAGTGCGGGAATTCGCGGCGTCGGAAGGCAATGAGGTCGTGCCGATCAGCGCGAAGGTCGAATCCGAAATCGCGGAGCTCGAAGGCGACGACAAGGCGATGTTCCTCGAGGAGCTGGGGCTGCAGGAGTCCGGATTGGACCGGCTCATTCAGGCTGCATATAAGCTGCTTGGTTTGTATACGTACTTCACGGCCGGCGTGCAAGAGGTTCGGGCATGGACGATCCGCAAGGGGACGAAGGCGCCTCAAGCGGCGGGCGTCATCCACACCGACTTCGAGCGCGGCTTCATTCGCGCCGAAGTCGTGGCGTACGACGACCTCGTCGCGGCCGGTTCGATGAACGGCGCGAAGGAACGGGGCCAGCTTCGTCTCGAAGGCAAGGAATACGTCGTCAACGACGGGGACGTCATGCATTTCCGGTTTAACGTATAAGCGGTTTCTTACGGGAGCGTGCTTCGCCGTCGGGCGGGGGCGCTCCTTTTTCCACGATTCAGTACGTATCTCCCGCGGAAATAACAACCCAATCGGCTAGATATACGGTTCCTTCCATAAAGAGGACGACGAATCCGTCGATCCTTGCTCAATTGTAAATTGACATCCGATTTTGGGGAACCATATACTAAAAGGATGAACACGACAACGAAAGTAAGAGGTGACCAGTCCATGCTTGATCGTCTACAAGCGCTTGCCGACCGGTACGATAAGCTTAGCGAGCTGCTTTGCGATCCGGATGTGGCGAACGACAACAAGAAGCTGCGCGAATACTCCAAGGAGCAGTCCGATCTCCAGGAAGTGTACGACGCGTATCAAGAATATAAAACGGTGAGCGAACAGCTGGCCGACGCGAAGACGATGCTCGGAGAGAAGCTCGACGACGAGATGCGCGAGCTCGTGAAGATGGAAGTGTCGGAGCTGTCCGAGCGGAAGGAACAGCTCGAGGCGCAAATCCACGTGCTGCTCATGCCGAAGGATCCGAACGACGACAAGAACGTCATCGTGGAAATTCGCGGCGCCGCGGGCGGCGAAGAAGCGGCGTTGTTCGCGGGCTCGCTGTACCGGATGTACACGAAGTACGCGGATGCGCAAGGCTGGCGCGTCGAGCTGATGGAAGCGAACGAGAGCGACCTCGGCGGTTTCAAGGAGATTATCTTCATGATCAAAGGCAAGGGCGCGTACAGCAAGCTGAAGTTCGAGAGCGGCGCGCATCGCGTCCAACGGGTGCCGGAGACGGAATCCGGCGGACGCATCCACACGTCGACGTCGACCGTCGTCGTCATGCCCGAAGTCGAGGACATCGAGGTCGAGGTGAAGGAGAGCGACATCCGCGTCGACACGTTCTGTTCGAGCGGCGCCGGCGGCCAGTCGGTCAACACGACGAAGTCGGCGGTTCGCGTGACGCACGTGCCGACGGGCATCGTGGCGACGTGCCAGGACGGCAAGTCGCAAAACTCGAACAAAGAGATGGCGCTTCGCGTCTTGCGCGCTCGCATCTACGAGAAGATGATGCAGGAAGAGACGGCGAAGTACGATTCCGAGCGCCGTTCCAAGGTCGGCACGGGCGACCGGAGCGAACGGATTCGGACCTACAACTTCCCGCAAAGCCGCGTGACCGATCACCGGATCGGTCTGACGCTGCATAAGCTCGACCAAGTGATGGACGGCGATCTGGACGAGATCGTCTCGGCGCTGACCGTCGCATCCCAGTCCGAGATGGTCGAGAGAGGGGAATATTCCGCGTGATGACAGTCAGAGAAGCCTTCATGAGGGCTTCTTCTTTTTTAGGGGAGCGGGGGACGAGCGAAGCGCCGGCGTCGGCGGAGCTGCTGCTGCAGCACGTCCTCGGCGTGACGCGAACGAAGCTGCTCGCCATCTGGAGCGACCCGATCGACGAGGATGCGTTCGAACGATTATGGGCGCTGCTGCAGCGCCGCGCCGCGGGCGAGCCGGTGCAGTATATTATGGGCGAGGCGTATTTCTACGGGCGGCGCTTCGCGGTCGATAAGACGGTGCTCATCCCTCGCCCGGAGACGGAGCTTCTCGCGGAGCGGGTGCTGCTGCTCGGCCGCGAGCTGTGGGGCGCCGAGGGGGCGCCGCGCGTCGTGGACGTCGGCACGGGCAGCGGGGCGATCGCGGTGACGCTGGCGGCGGAGCGGCCGTCTTGGCGCGTCGCGGCGAGCGATATTAGCCCGGAGGCGCTCGGGACGGCGCGTCGCAACGCCGAGGCGAACGGGGCCGAGCTAGAATTTCTGCTCGGCGATCTGCTCGAGCCGGCGGCGAAAGCGTACGGCGGCGGGATCGATATTCTCGTCTCGAATCCGCCGTATATTCGGTCGTCGGACATGGCCGAGCTCCAGATCGAGGTGCGGGAGTTCGAGCCGCATCTGGCGCTCGACGGGGGCGAGGACGGCTTGGATCCGTATCGGCGGCTGCTGGCGCAGATGGCGTCGTTCGACGTCCGGCCGCGGATCGTCGGCTTCGAATGCGGCCTCGGACAAGCCCGCGACTTGGGGAAGCTGCTCCAAGAAGCGGGGCGGTGGACGGACGTGTCGATCGTGGAGGATTACGCGGGGATCGAACGTCATGTGATCGGCGTGCGGAAGTAGCTTCGAAAAAAATGCTAGATTGCTAGGTTTAGAGATTGCGGCGGGTGTCCATACTGAGACTATCATAACAAGTCTTAGAGGGGGCAACCCAACGTGAAACAGCAATCATCCTTTATGAAATCTTTCGTACTCGTCGTCGGCATGGTCATGATGCTCGTAGCATCCTGGGAATATAGCAAGGCGGATCCGGTGTTGGCGCAAGCCGTGTCGGATTCGACGATTCCGGCGGAATCGATTCGTCTGCGCATTCTGGCCGATTCCGACGCGCCGGCGGATCAAGCGCTGAAGCGCCGCGTGCGCGACGCGGTCATCGCTTCGATGAGCGAATGGGCGACGGGTCCGCAGACGATCGAGGAAGCCCGCGAGACGATTCGCGAGCGGCTGCCGGAGATCGAGCGGCTGGCCGCGGACATGGCTTCGGAAGCGGGATTCGCGTATTCGGTGAAGGCGGAGCTCGGGCTCGTGCCGTTCCCGACGAAAGTATATGACGGCAAGCTGTATCCGGCCGGCGATTACGAGGCGCTCCGAATCACGATCGGCCGCGGCCTCGGGCAAAACTGGTGGTGCGTGCTGTTCCCGCCGCTCTGCTTCGTGGACGTCGCTTCGGGCGAGACGCCGAGCGCGGCCGGGGTATCGACGGTGATGGCGGCCAGCGCGGTCGTCTCGGCGGACATGTCGGCCGAAAGCGACGATGTCGCGGCGGACGATACGGACGCAGCGAATGGCGAGGACGAGGCGCAAGTGGAGTATCGGTTTTTCTTGCTCGAGGCGATCTCCGATCTGGTCAACGCGGCGCGCGGCTGGTTCGGCGCATAAGTCGCGGGGGCGGAGCGATTCGAAGCGACGGTCATCGAGTATCCGCGCCGGCGCGTCGCGCGATGTGAAGTACGAACGAGCCCGACTGTGATATACTGGCGATATGGAACGTTGATACGGAAGAGGGGCATGAGATGTCCGACATTCGAACGAAATTGTGGCGCGTGGACGCGCGTAACGACTCGAGCCTCCGGGAGCAGCTGCTGGAGGCTTCCGCGCGTTTACGGGACGGGGGGCTCGTCGCGTTCCCGACGGAAACCGTGTACGGCGTCGGAGCCGACGCGCGAAGCGCGGCCGCGGTGGAACGCATCTTCGTCGCGAAGGGTCGCCCGTCCGACAATCCGCTCATCGTGCACGTGGCGACGATCGCCGCGGCCGAGGCGTTGGCGTCGGAGGTCGGGCCGGTCGAGCGGCGTCTCATGGAGACGTTCTGGCCGGGGCCGCTGACGATCGTGCTGCCGGCGCGGCCCGGCGCGGTGTCGCCCCGCGTGACGGCGGGGCTCGACACGGTGGCGGTGCGGCTGCCGTCGCACCCGATCGCGCGCGAGCTGATCGCGCTCTCGGATGTGCCGGTGGCGGCGCCGAGCGCCAACCGCTCCGGGCGGCCGAGCCCGACGCGCGCGGAGCATGTGCGCGAGGACCTGAACGGCCGCATCGACGGCATCGTCGACGGGGGCGCCGCCGACGTGGGGTTGGAGTCGACCGTCGTCCTGGTCGACCGGTCGAGCGGGGCCGTGCGCGTGCTGCGCCCCGGCGGGGTATCGGCGGAGGCGCTCGCGGCCGCCGGCTTCGTCGTGGCGTCGGTGGACGCGGGCGACGCCGAAGCGCCGGACGCCGCCGCTCCGCGGTCGCCCGGCGTTAAATACAAACACTACGCGCCTAAGGGGCGGCTGACCGTCGTGGAAGGCGCGGGCGACGCCGTGCGCGCCTACATCCAAGCGCGGCTCGACGAGGACGCCGCTGCAGGCTCGCGCGCGGCCGTGCTCGCGTTCGCGCCCGCCCCCGGCGCCGCTCCCGCGTACCGCGGCGCGGCCAAGCTCGTCGCCCTCGCGGAGACGCCGGGCGACGCGGCGACGGCGGCGCATCGGCTGTACGCCGCTCTCAGAGACTGCGACGCCGCGGGCGTCGAGCGGCTGTACGCCGAGGCCGTCGATCCGTCCGGCCTCGGCCTCGCCTTCATGAACCGGCTGCGCAAGGCGGCCGGCAACCGCATCGTCACCGTATAATCAAGCCTCCCCCGTTCGTCCGATCCCCCGGACATACATCCGTTCTTGTCCGCATAAGCATGGGAAAGAAGGGACAGGAGGGGGAGAGCTTGGCGGATATAACGGAACATCTTGGGCCGACGATGACGATCCTCCTGATCGCCGTCGCGCTTGGCATGGACGCGTTCTCGCTGTGCGTCGGCATCGGAATGAAGGGCATTCGTCTGCTGCACGTGGCGAAAATCAGCGCCGCGATCGCCGCGTTCCACGTCATCATGCCGCTCGTCGGCCTATACATGGGCCAGTACGTCAGCGTGCTGCTCGGCGGCGTCGCGTCCATGATCGGCGGCGGCCTGCTCGTCGTCTTGGGCGGGCATATGATTTACAACTCGCTGCGCGCGGGCGACGCCCCGTCGTTCAATACGGGGTCGTTGTTCGGCTTGCTGGCGTTCGCGATCAGCGTCAGCGTCGATTCGCTGTCGGTCGGCGTCTCGCTCGGCATGTTCGCGACGGATCTGGCGTTGACCGTACTGCTGTTCGGGGCGATGGGCGGCCTGTTGTCCGTCGTCGGGCTGCTCGTCGGCCGGCGCGTCGGCCAGATGATCGGCGAGTACGGCGAAGCGCTCGGCGGCGCGGTGCTGCTCGTCTTCGGCGTATTGTTCCTAATTTAGGGACGGGCGGTTTGTACTTCTTGGTCGTTTTACATAAAATAAGACCAAGGGGGGTGGCAAGCGCGTGAAACGAATTTTATTGGTATGCACCGGTAATACGTGCCGAAGCCCGATGGCCGAAGCGTTGTTCCGCAAGCGGGCGGCGGCGCGGGGCGTTCCCGTGGAAGTGAAGTCGGCCGGCGTGGCCGCGGTCCGGGGACAGCCGATGTCGGGCCATGCCGCGGACGTGCTGCGGGAGCGAGGCGTCGACCCGAGCGGGTTTCGGTCGAGCGAAGCGACGCCGGAGCTCATCCGTTGGGCCGACCTGATCTTGACGATGACGTCGCATCATAAGCGACATCTCTTAGAATTGTTTCCCGATGCGGTCGAGAAGACGTTCGCGCTGAAGGAATACGCGGGCGGGGACGCCGAGACGGCGGCGCTGTTCGCGGAGCGGGAATCGCTCGCGGCCGAGCTGCAGATGCGCCTCGCGCTCGGGCAGCCGATCTCGAACGAAGAGCGGGAGAGGCTGTACGATTTGGACCGGAAGCTGCCGAATCCGGACGTGCAGGACCCGATCGGAGGCAGTCGCGCGCGGTACGAGAAGACGGCCGACGAGATCGAAACCGCGATCGCGGCGGCGCTGGATCGTCTTTACAGCGAATGACGGATGCGGTATGATGGAAGCACCATATTTCGAATGGAACCCGATGTAACTGGCGACATTTGTGGAGTACCACATTGGAGCATCGGGACATACGGCCGGTCGCCTGGGCAGAGCATGGACGGAACGTTTCCGTCGTATGCTCTTTTTTGCCGTTTGGGGTATAATATGGCTCAGAAGAAAGAGGAGGCGGTTCAGATGAAGATCGCGATCGGAGCGGATCACGCCGGCTATCGGCTCAAGGCGGAGCTGCTCGAGTTCATTCGATCCCTGGGGCATGAGCTGGAGGATTTCGGCGCGCACGGGCCGGAATCGGTCGACTATCCCGACTTCGCGTCGGCGGTGTGCAATCAAGTCGTATCGGGCAAGGCCGACCGAGGCATTCTGATTTGCGGCACGGGCATCGGCATGTCGATCGCGGCGAACAAGGTGCCGGGCATCCGCTGCGCGCTCGTGCACGACGTCTTTTCGGCGAAGGCGACCCGGGAGCATAACGATACCAACGTCCTCGCGATGGGCGAGCGCGTGATCGGGCCGGGACTGGCGCAGGAAATCGTCGGTACGTGGCTTTCGACCGAGTTTTCGCAAGGGGAGCGGCATAAGAATCGGATCGGCAAGGTGTGCGCGCTGGAAGCGCAGTCGAACCTTCATCCATAAATCAAGCAAGGCGGTGCGAAGATGACGACGGATCGCGAACGTTGGGCGGAGGATGTATACCGGACGGCGATGGAGACGGCGCAGGCGGGAGGATTGACCGCGGGGCGGCTGTTCGTCGTCGGCGTCAGCACGAGCGAGGTGCTCGGGAGCCGCATCGGCACGGCGGGCGCGTCGGACGTCGCGGCGTCGTTGTTCGACGGGCTGCAGCGATTTCGGCGAGAGACGGGCATCTATGTGGCGTATCAATGCTGCGAACACCTGAATCGGGCGCTGGTCGTCGAACCCGATGCGGCCGAGCGATACGGTCTCGAGCCGGTGACCGTCGTTCCGGTGCCGAAGGCGGGCGGCGCGATGGCGTCGTACGCGTACCGGAACGTCCAAGGCGCGGTCATGGTCGAGGAGATCGCGGCGCATGCGGGAATCGATATCGGGGAGACGTTGATCGGGATGCATCTGCGGAAGGTGGCGGTGCCGTTCCGACCGGCCGTCCGCCGCATCGGGGAAGCCAGAGTGAACGCGGCGTACGCGCGACCGAAGCTGATCGGCGGCGCGCGGGCCGTCTACGTCATAGAACAACCGACGAATACGAAAGAAGAATAGGGAGATGGAGAATACGATGGAACATTTGAGAGCGCAAGATCCGGACATGCTGAAAGCGATGGGCCTCGAGCTCGGCCGCCAGCGGGACAACATCGAATTGATCGCATCGGAAAATATCGTCAGCGAAGCCGTCCTCGAAGCGATGGGCTCCGTGTTGACGAACAAGTACGCGGAAGGCTATCCGGGACGCCGGTATTACGGCGGCTGCGAATACGTCGACGTCGCCGAGGATCTCGCCCGCGACCGCGTGAAGCAGCTGTTCGGCGCGGAGCACGCGAACGTGCAGCCGCACTCCGGCGCGCAGGCGAACCTCGCCGTCTACCTCGCGGCGCTGAAGCCGGGCGACACGGTGCTCGGCATGAACCTGGCGCACGGCGGTCACCTGACGCACGGCAGCCCGGTCAACGCATCCGGCATTTTGTATAACTTCGTGCCTTACGGCGTAGAAGACGAAACCCATACGATCGATTACGACAAGGTACGCAAGCTCGCGTTCAAGCATATGCCGCGGATGATCGTCGCGGGCGCGTCGGCGTACCCGCGCATCATCGACTTCGAAGCGCTCAGCTCCATCGCGCAAGACGTCGGCGCGCTGTTCATGGTCGACATGGCGCACATCGCGGGCCTCGTCGCCGGCGGCGTGCACCCGAGCCCGGTGCCGCACGCGCACTTCGTGACGAGCACGACGCACAAGACGCTGCGCGGTCCGCGCGGCGGCCTGATCCTGTGCCGCAAGCCGTGGGCGCAAGCGGTCGACAAGGCCGTCTTCCCGGGCACGCAGGGCGGTCCGCTCATGCACATCATCGCCGCGAAGGGCGTCGCGTTCGGCGAAGCGCTCCGTCCGGATTTCAAGACGTACGCGCAGAATATCGTAACGAACGCCAAAGCGATGGCGGAGCAATTCCTCGCGGAAGGCATTCCGCTCGTCTCCGGCGGTACGGACAACCACTTGATGCTGGTGGACCTGCAGTCGCTCAACATTACGGGGAAGGTCGCCGAGAAGCTGCTCGACGAGATCGGCATCACGGTCAACAAGAACGCGATCCCGAACGACCCGGCCGGCCCGATGGTCACGTCCGGCATCCGGATCGGCACGCCGGCGGTCACGACGCGCGGCATGGGCGTAGACGCGATGCGTACGATCGCGACGATCATCGCGATGACGCTGAAGAACCCGAACGACGCGGCGACGCTCGATTCGGCCCGCGGCATGGTTCGCGATTTGACGGCGCAATATCCGTTGTACCCGAATATGTCGTATTAAGCGAAGCTAGAATATACGAAGGGGACCTTTTCCGCAGGGCGGGAAGGGTCTTCTTTGCCTACGGCTCCATTGCCCGGGGAATAAAGCGATTCGCTTGAGGAGGCGCTAGCATGGAAACGACGGCAACGCCGAAGCTCGATTTCACCGCCGTCGCGATGACGTTCAACCTGCGGCGCGCGACGTGGGTCGACGGACGGAACGCATGGCGCTATCGGAAGAGGAGCGCGGCGGCGGCCATCGTCGCGGCGGACGCGGACGTCGTAGGCACGCAGGAGGGCTCGCGCGCGATGATTCAGGAATTGTCCGCGCTGCTGCCCGGGTACGCGTGGCTCGGGGAAGGGCGCCGAGGCGGCGAACTCGACGAGACGAACGCGATCCTGTACCGGGCGGACCGATGGACGCCGGAAGCTTCCGGCACGTTCTGGTTGTCGGAGGTGCCGGAGCGGGCCGGCAGCCGCGCCTGGGGAGCGGCCTTCCCGCGCATCTGCACATGGGCGGTGCTCCGCTCGACGTCGAATGCCGACGTGCGGTGGGCGGTGGCCAACACGCATCTGGATCATATCAGCGCGCCGGCGAGACGCCGGGGCATCGCGCTCGTCGCGGAGCGGGCGCTCGAAATCGCGCAGGGCGAACCGATCGTGGTAACGGGCGACTTCAACGCGAAGCCGGACAGCGAGGTGGCGGGTTTGCTGCAAGCGCAAGGCTGGCGCAACGCTTTCGAAGATGCGTCCGGCGGAGCGTTACAGGCCGGCGCGACGTTCCACGGATTTCGGGGCGGCGGCGAGCGGGGACGTCCGATCGATTATATTTACTATCGAGGATTCGCCGCCGAGAGGGTCGAGGTCGCCGTCGACCGGTCGAGATACGAAGGAAGGTACCCTTCGGATCATTACCCCGTATACGCGCGTTTCCGTTGGACGTAGCCGAGAACGACGAAGAGCCCGGGGAGGAATCGTCCCGGGCTCTTTCTTCGGCGCGTTTGCCTTAATGCGGCGGACCTTGGGGCACGACGCGGTAATACGCGCGGTCCGTCGCGACCTGAAGCTCCCGCTCGTCGATCGCGCTCCGGAAGGAGGGACCGAGCGGAATTTCGTAGGAATGCCTCGGGAGCTCCGCGGCTCCGCCGTCGCCCTCCGTCGCGATCTTCCCGTCTCCCAACAAGACGAGCCGGTTCTCTTCCACGTAATCGTCCCGATCGGGGCTGCCGGTCAGGAACGATACCTTCTGCACGGTCATCGACACTTGGTCGACGTCGCCTTGCTCTTCCTTGCGTATGACGATCGGGGCGCCGATCTGCGCCATGAACCAATCGGCGATTTCCGCCACGCGGTGATCCATATGAAGAAGCCCTCCGTTCGTACGCGGTAGTGGAGTGTCGTCCATTACCATGTCCAGGGAGGGCTTTCGTCATGCATATTATTGCGTCTTGGCTTCATCGGAAGCGGCGGCCGGCGCGGTCTCGCCGTCTGGCTCGGCTGGAGCGGCGTTCGCCTTCACCGCCTCGGCTCGCTCCCAATGCATCTCGGCGAGCACCTCGGCCAACACCTCGGCGGTGCGGTAGCATTCTTCGAGCGTGTTATCGACGCCGCCGAATTCGATCAGGATGCTGTTCGGCGACAGGCTCTGGTTGAACTCGCCGTTGGACCCGGCTTTCTTCCCGACGACGCCGCGCGAGATGCCCTTGATTTTTTCCTCGATCCGGTAATGGAGCTCTTCCGCGAGCGCTTGATTTTTCTCGTAGTTCGGATTTTTCTGGCCGACGACGAAATACAGCTTCGCGTAAGTGACGCCGTTGTACGTCAGCAGCGTCTTGTCCTTCCGCGCCGCGTCCCGGTGAATGTCGATGAAATAATTCAAGTCTTCGTATTTCGCCATCGCGGTTTTGATCGTCTTGCGGGATTGGTCGTACGCGCCGCGCCACGGGTAGGACAGGTCCGAATGGATCGCGCCGACGCCCTTCTTTTCCAGCTCCTCCGACAGACGGGCGCCGACCGCCGCGACGGTGACGCTCTTGTCGTTCTGATCGTACGCTTCGTCGATCTTCGTAATGCCGTCGAGCTCCGGCAAGTACGATTCCGACGGGTGGGAGTGATAAACGAACACGACGTTCGGCGCGGCCGCCGGCGGCGCGGGATCGGTCTCGGGCTCGCCGCCCGGCTGCGCGCCCGGCTCGGGCTCCTCCTCCGCCGGCTCTTGCGGCGTCGAATCCGGCGGCGCCTCGCCGACGTTCGGGTAGCCCTCCGGCAGCGGCACTTCCGCCGGCTCTTGCAAGTGCGGGGCCGGGGGCACCTCGACGGGATAATCCGCCGGACCGGTTCCGATGCCTTGGATCAGGATAATGTTTCCCTCGCCTTGCGCGCCGGGGAGCAGCTGCGCCGCCAGGGTGCGCGGGTCGGCCGGATCGATGCCGGTCGTCAGCTTCGTCAGGAACGACGCGACGTTCCTCGTCGAGAACGAGGAATCGCCTGGTCCTTCCGACAGATGGGCGATTTCGAAGCTCAGCATATCGGCGTAAAACCGGCTCGGCAGCGCGGCGGCGGCCCCGTCCAACCCTTGAATCGGAGGCGCGTCTAACTTCCATAGAATCGACACGGCGGTGACGGCGACGAAGCTTCCTATGACGCACCAAGCGACCACCGTGCCGAGCGCGCGCGCCAAGCCGCCGAGCGCATCTCTCGTCCATTCCAACGCTTGTCTGAATCGCATGCTTCTTCTCCTTCGTTCCCGCGAATTCGGCGTTGCGGAATCTCTTACTCTCATCTCTATGAACCGATGCTAGCAAGTAGAACCGATGTCGAATGTTCCAGGGAAAAGGACGGGCATAGTGCATGGCCGACACGACAATGATATAATGGGTAAGGTTTTAGGCAAAAAAGGAAAAACGCACCTGAGGCAAGGGGGACCGGGACGCATGAGCAAAGTGTTTCTGTGCGATCATCCGCTCATTCAGCACAAGCTGACTTACATACGCGACGAGCGTACGAATACGAAGGATTTTCGGGAATTGGTGGATGAAGTGGCGACGCTGATGGCGTACGAAATCACGCGGGACGTGCCGCTCGAAAAGACGACGGTGAAGACGCCGGTGGCGGTCGCGGAAGCGAAAATCATCTCCGGACGCATGCTCGGTCTGATCCCGATCTTGCGCGCGGGCCTCGGCATGGTCGACGGCATCTTGAAGCTGCTGCCGGCCGCGAAGGTCGGCCACATCGGCTTATACCGCGACCCGGACACGCTCCAGCCGGTCGAATATTACGCGAAGCTGCCGACGGACGTGTTGGAGCGGGAGCTGATCGTCATCGATCCGATGCTCGCGACGGGCGGTTCGGCGATCGCCGCGATCCAGATGCTCAAGAACCGCGGCTGCAAGCAAATCAAGCTGATGTGCCTCATCGCCGCGCCGGAAGGCGTGAAGGCGATGCAGGAGGCGCACCCCGACGTCGATATTTACACCGCTTCGATCGACGACTATCTGAACGATCACGGGTATATCATTCCGGGCCTCGGCGACGCCGGCGACCGATTGTTCGGAACGAAATAAGGGCGGACGAGAGGGGATTGATCGGAAAATGGCTCAACGGATCAAAGTAATGACCGTATTCGGCTCGCGTCCGGAGGCGGTCAAGATGGCGCCGCTCGTGCTCGAGCTCGAAAAGCACCCGGATACGGTCGAATCGGTCGTATGCGTGACCGCGCAGCATCGGGAGCTTCTGGACAGCGTGCTGCAAACGTTCGGCATCCGACCGGATTACGACTTGAACGTCATGAAGGACAGGCAGACGCTGAACGAGCTGTCCATCCGGGTGCTGCAAGGGCTCGAACCGGTCCTGCAAGAAGCGAAGCCGGATATCGTGCTCGTTCACGGCGATACGTCGACTACGTTCCTTGCGAGCTATGCGGCGTTCCTCCAGAAGGTCAAGGTCGGACACGTGGAAGCGGGACTTCGGACGTGGAACAAGCTGTCGCCGTATCCCGAGGAGATGAATCGGCAGCTGACGGGCGTGCTCGCGGATCTCCACTTCGCGCCGACGGAGCGGTCCGCCGCGAATCTTCGGGACGAAAACAAACCGGAGAACGCGATCTATGTCACGGGCAATACGGTAACCGACGTAGGCCGTTATGTCGTGAAGGAATCGTTCGACCATCCGCTGCTCGATTGGGCGAAGGGCAAGCGTCTCGTCCTGATGACGGCGCATCGCCGGGAAAATCAGGGCGAACCGCATCGGAACGTGTTCCGCGCCGTGCGGCGGATCGCGGACGAGTTCGAGGATATCGCGATTCTCTATCCGGTGCATCCGAACCCGGCGGTGATGGAGCCGGCGCGCGAGCTGCTCGGCGACCATCCTCGCATCAAGCTCGCAGAGCCGCTCGACCTGGCGGAGATGTACAACCTCTATCCGCATACGCACTTGATCCTTACGGACTCCGGCGGGCTGCAGGAGGAGGCGCCGTCGTTCGGCGTGCCGGTTTTGGTGCTGCGAGACACGACGGAACGGCCGGAAGGCATCGACGCGGGCACGCTCGAACTCGTCGGCACGGACGAGGAGAAGGTGTACGAGCGGGCGAAAGCGCTGCTTACGGATGCAGGGCTATACGACGCAATGAGCCGCGCGGCCAACCCTTACGGCGACGGCCGCGCGTCTGAGCGAATCGTCGCGGCGATCAAGCATCATTTCGGCGTTTCGCCGGACCGTCCGGAGCCGTTCGTCCCCTAACGCCGCGGAATCCTACAGCGTACAGTCGAACTGTACGGTTTGCGATGGCGGAAAACCTTGATTTATAAGGGTTTTTCGCTATCCGTTCACGGAATGTTTGAATTTATATGAATTGACAAACGCTTCCCTGGATGGATAAAATAAATGAGGATTGACAGGGGTAAAGGCTATGGATAAGAAAGGCAAGGGGGATAACCCCTGGCGAGCGGCCGGCATGGTCGGCGTCATGGGGGCGGATGTCGCGGTATGCGTCACCCTGGGCTTTTTTCTTGGACGATGGCTTGGCGGTTCGCAAGGCTGGGTCGCCTTCGGCACCTTGGCCGGACTCGCCGTCGGCATTCTCACCTGCGTCGTTCTGGTGAAACGCTTACTGGAGGATTCCGATGGTTGAACTGTTGAACAGAGCCGTACGCGCCGCGCTTTTTTTTATGTCCGCGCTCATGCTTGCCTGGGCTTTCGTTCCCGAAGGGAGAACGGTGGCCGCAGGACTCGCCCTGGGCACGGCGGCCAGCGTCGCGAACGCCTTGCTTCTCCGCAGACGCGTGGAGATGTTGGCGAAGCTGGCGGAGAACGGAGAAGCGCGCAAATCCGGTCTCGGCCTCGGCGCGAGAATCGCGACCGTGCTGCTGGCGGGGATGATCGCGTACCGGTACCCTGACGTTTTCGCTTTACCCGCTACGTTGGCGACCTGCTTTTTTGTCCAAATTGCGGTTTTTTTTACAGCGATTGCACAGAATAATCATCGATCCGATGGAAAGGGGTGAAGCATAGTATGCACTTATTTCCGGTTGTTGAAATCGGCGGTTTGCAATTCGACCTGTCGTCCATCTTGGCCATCTTGGTGTCAAGTTTGATCGTGTTTATTTTGGCGATGGCGTCGGTTAGAAACCTGTCGGTTACGCACCCGACCAAGATGCAAAATTTCATGGAGTGGGTTATCGAGTTCGTCCATAACACGGTGGCGAGCACGATGCCGCTCGAGAAGGCGAAGCGGTACATCTCGCTGGGGATGACGCTGATCATGTTCATTTTCATTTCGAACCTGCTCGGCTTGCCGTTCGGTATCGTCCTCGAGGTGCCGGAGGATCATCACGGCGCCGTGACGCTCTTCGGACTGGAGATTTTGTCGGAGGATGCGCTGGCGGCCATGCACGCGGCTCACGAGCACGCGGCGTTCGCGCTCTGGAAGTCGCCGACGGCGGATATCGCGGTGACGGCGGGATTGGCGATCGTCGTTATTTTCCTGGTCCACTTCTTGGGTCTCCGGGACAACGCGAAGCATTACCTGAAGCACTATTTCGAGCCGTTCCCGATCTTCTTCCCGCTGAACATCTTGAAGGAGTTGGCGAAGCCGCTTACGCTCGCGTTGCGTCTTTACGCGAACATCTTTGCGGGCGAGGTTCTGATTTCGACCATCCTCATGATGGGCTGGATCGGCATTCCGCTGATGGCGGCATGGCAGGGCTTCAGTATTTTCGTAGGCGCGATCCAAGCGTTCCTGTTTACGATTTTGACGATGGTGTACATTTCGCAGGCGACGGTGCACGACGAAAGCGCGCATTAGTCCCGCGATTCGAAACATAACAAATCTCTCGAAACCACTTAAGGAGGATTTTCTAATGGAATTTTTGGGTGCAGCTTTGGCAATCGGTTTGGGCGCGCTTGGCGCGGGTATCGGTAACGGTTTGATCGTCAGCAAGACGGTAGAAGGCATCGCGCGTCAGCCGGAGCTTCGCGGTACGCTCCAAACGACGATGTTCATCGGCGTCGGTATCGTCGAGGTCGTTCCGATCATCGGCGTCGTCGTAGGCTTCTTGATGTTCTTCGGAGCGTAAGCCGCCTCATACAAGCTTACAGGCGCGGAAGGCTTCAGCCCTCCACGCCTTCCGTTTGGATTCAGCCTAATCACGGCTGACATGAACGACTCGTAGAAAGGAGTGTCAGCTTTGGAATTCGTATGGACATCAACGGTCATTACGATCGTCGCGTTCGTGTTGCTTTATTTACTCTTAAACAAGTACGCGTTCGGTCCGTTGTTTAACATTATGGAACAGCGCAAGCGTCTCGTCGTCGGCGAGCTCGAGCAAGCGGAGGCGAACCGGAAGGAGAGCGCGGCGTTGCTCGAAGAGCAGCGCAAAGCGATCGAGCAAGCGCGCAAGGAAGCGCTCGAGATCGTCGAAAACTCTCGGAAAGTCAGCACGAAATCGGCGGAAGAGCTCGTCGAGGCCGCCAAGAACGAAGCGGCTCGCTTGAAGGAAGCGGCTCAGCAAGACATCGTCAGCGAGAAAAACCAGGCGATCGCCGAGCTCCGCAAGCAAGTCGGCGAAATGTCCGTCAAGATCGCTTCCAAGATCATCGAGAAGGAAGTCGATGCATCCGCTCAGGAAGCGTTGGTCGATAAGTATCTGAAAGAGGTCGGAAGCCGATGAGCGCCATGGCGGTAGCGGCGAAGCGATACGCGAAGGCGCTGTTCGCGGTCGCGCAAGAGAAGGGCGCGGTCGAGGAGACCGGCGCGCAACTCGAGGCGGTCGCGACCGCACTCGAGGGCGATGCGGACATCCGCACCTTCTTCAATCATCCGAACATCGGCGTGGACGCGAAGGTCCGCGCGCTTCAACAGGCGGTCGGCGGGCAAGTGTCCGATTCCGTCCTGAATACGCTCAAGCTGCTCGTGGAGCGCGGGCGCGGCTCGGCAATCGGCCTAGTGTCTTCCGCCTATCGGGCGATCGCGGACGCATCGCTCGGCCGGGCGCAAGCGCACGTCACGTCCGCTTACGCTTTGACGGCGGAGCAGCAGCAAGAGATTGCGCGCAAGTTCGGCGCGCTGACGGGGAAAGAAGTCACCGTCGATACGGTAGTGGACGCTTCGCTGCTCGGCGGCATCCGCGTCCGGATCGGCGATACGTTGTACGACGGCAGCTTGTCCACCAAGCTCGCCGAGATCGAGAAATCGTTTAATCACGCACGATAGGGGTGAAGGTTCGTTGAGTATCAGACCCGAAGAAATCAGCACGCTCATTAAGCAGCAGATTGAACAATATCAATCCGAAGCGAACGTAGCGGAAATCGGCACTGTCATCTACATCGGGGACGGGGTCGCGCGCGCGCACGGGCTTTCGAACGTTATGGCCGGCGAGCTGCTCGAATTCGCTAACGGCTCCGTAGGCTACGCACTGAACCTGGAAGAAGATAACGTCGGTATCGTTATCTTGGGTCAGTACCACGACATCAAGGAAGGCCAGCAAGTGAAGCGCACGGGCCGCATCATGCAGGTGCCGGTCGGCGAAGCGCTGCTCGGCCGCGTCGTCAATCCGCTCGGCCAGCCGCTCGACGGCAAGGGCCCGATCGAGACGACCGAGATGCGCAACGTAGAATCTCCGGCTCCGGGCGTTATCGACCGGAAGTCCGTTCACGAGCCGATGCAAACCGGCATCAAGGCGATCGACTCGATGATCCCGATCGGCCGCGGCCAACGCGAGCTTATCATCGGCGACCGTCAAACCGGTAAGACGTCGATCGCGATCGACACGATCCTGAACCAAAAGGGCAACGGCGTTATCTGTATCTACGTCGCGATCGGCCAGAAGCAATCGACGGTTGCGCAAGTCGTCGAGACGCTCCGCCGCCACAATGCGATGGATTACTCGATCGTCGTGAACGCAGGCGCGTCCGAACCGGCTCCGCTCCTCTGGCTCGCGCCGTACGCGGGCGTGTCGATGGGCGAGTACTTCATGTACAAAGGCCAGCACGTTCTGATCATCTACGACGACTTGACGAAACAAGCGGCAGCATACCGCGAATTGTCGCTGTTGCTCCGCCGCCCTCCGGGCCGCGAGGCGTATCCGGGCGACGTCTTCTACTTGCACTCCCGTCTTCTCGAGCGCGCGGCGAAGCTGTCCGACGAGCTCGGCGCGGGTTCGATCACGGCGCTGCCGTTCATCGAGACGCAGGCGTCCGACGTTTCGGCGTACATCCCGACGAACGTCATCTCGATCACGGACGGTCAGATTTTCTTGGAGTCCGACTTGTTCTACTCCGGTCAACGTCCCGCGGTAAACACCGGTATCTCGGTATCCCGCGTAGGCGGTTCCGCGCAAATCAAAGCGATGAAGAAGGTCGCCGGCACGCTGCGTCTCGACCTTGCGCAATATCGCGAGCTCGCCGCGTTCTCGCAGTTCGGATCCGATCTCGATAAATCGACGCAAGCCCGCCTGACGCGCGGCGCGCGTACGATGGAAATCCTGAAGCAAGGCGTACACGAACCGATGCCGGTCGAGAAGCAGGTCATCAGCATCTACCTGGCTACCAAGGGTTTCCTCGACGATATCCCGGTCGTAGACGTACTTCGCTTCGAGAAGGATTTCCACGGCTACGTCGATGCGAACTACCCGCAAATCTTCGGCGCCATTCGCGAAACGAAAGACCTGAGCAAAGACACCGAGGCACTCATTACGGAAGCGGTGGAAAAGTTCAAAAAGGGCTTCTCCGTTTCGGCGTAAGCGCGGAAGGGGCGTGAATAAGCATGGCTAAGGGAATGCGCGATATTAAGCGCCAAATCAAAAGCACTCAGAACATGAAGCAAATCACGAAGGCGATGGAGATGATCGCTTCGGCTCGTCTTCGTCGGGCGCAGGAAGCCGCGCAATCGGCGCGCCCGTACGCCGAGAAGCTGCGCGAGGTGATCGGTTCGATCTCCTCCGCCGGCGGCGTGAATCATCCGATGCTCGAGAAGCGGACGATCAAGCGGACCGGCTACATCGTCATCACGTCGGACCGGGGCCTCGCGGGCGGCTATAACGCCAACCTGCTCCGGAAGGTTATGCTGACGATTCGCGAGAAGCACAAGTCCAATAAAGACGAGTACCTCATTTACGTGCTCGGCCGGAAGGGACGCGACTTCCTGCGCCGCCGGGGCATCCCGATCGCGCAAGAGATCGTCGGCTTGCCGGACTTCCCGCGGTTTTCGGACATCAAGGATGTCGCCAACGGCGCTGTGAAAGCGTACGAAGAGGGCGCGATCGACGAACTGGTGCTCGTCTACAACGAATTCCGCTCCGTCATCTCGCAGACGCCGGTCGACAAGACGCTGCTTCCGCTCGGAGAACCCGAGAAGAGCGACTCCACGACGGCGGCGTACGAATTCGAACCTTCCCCGGAGGTCGTGCTGAACCACATCTTGCCGCGATATGCGGAGACGTTGGTATACAGCGCGGTTCTGGAGGGCAAGGCGAGCGAGTTCGGCGCGCGTATGACGGCGATGAGCAACGCATCCAAGAACGCGACGAAGTTCATCAACTCGCTTACGTTGCAATACAACCGCGCGCGTCAAGCTTCGATTACGCAAGAAATTACGGAAATCGTAGCGGGTGCGAACGCGCAAGGATAATCGTTATTTTCGGCAAGGGGCCGCTCCGGCGGCTCATATAGATGTAAGGAGGGGCTACGATGAATAAAGGACGCATTATTCAGGTTTTGGGTCCGGTTGTCGACGTCGAGTTCGAACGCGGACAACTGCCTGAAATCTCCAATGCGATTAAATTGTATCGCGCGGGGGAATCCGACTCGGTTACGGCCGAAGTCGCGGTTCACCTCGGCGATAACGTCGCGCGGACGATCGCGATGTCTTCTACGGACGGCTTGGTCCGCGGCGGCGACGCGATCGACACGGGCGCTCCGATCTCCGTACCGGTAGGCGCAGCGACGCTCGGCCGCGTATTCAACGTATTGGGCGAGCCGATTGACAACGCAGGGGACGTATCCCGCGACGTCGTGCTCCCGATCCATCGGGAAGCGCCGGCATTCTCGGAATTGTCCACGCAAGCGGAAATTCTCGAGACGGGCATTAAGGTTGTCGACTTGCTGGCGCCTTACGCCAAGGGCGGTAAGATCGGCCTCTTCGGCGGCGCGGGCGTAGGCAAGACGGTCTTGATCCAGGAATTGATCAACAACATCGCGCAAGAGCATGGCGGTATCTCCGTATTCGCCGGCGTCGGCGAGCGTACCCGCGAAGGGAACGACTTGTACCACGAAATGAGCGATTCCGGCGTTATCAGTAAGACGGCGATGGTGTTCGGTCAGATGAACGAGCCGCCGGGCGCACGTCTGCGTGTCGCTTTGACGGGTCTGACGATGGCCGAGTTCTTCCGCGACCAAGAAGGCCGCGACGTATTGCTGTTCGTCGACAACATCTTCCGCTTCACGCAAGCGGGTTCCGAAGTATCCGCCCTTCTCGGCCGGATGCCTTCCGCGGTAGGTTACCAGCCGACGCTCGCGACGGAGATGGGCCAGTTGCAAGAGCGGATCACGTCGACGAAGAAGGGTTCCGTTACGTCCATTCAGGCGATCTACGTTCCTGCGGACGATTACACCGACCCGGCTCCTGCGACGACGTTCGCGCACTTGGACGCAACGACGAACTTGGAGCGTAAAATCTCCGAGCTCGGCATCTATCCTGCCGTCGATCCGCTCGCTTCGAGCTCGCGGATATTGGCGCCGGACGTCGTGGGCCAAGAGCATTACGATGTTGCGCAAGGCGTGAAGCGTCTGCTCGCTCGTTACAAGGAACTGCAAGATATCATCGCGATCCTCGGTATGGACGAATTGTCTGACGAGGACAAGGTGACGGTCGCGCGCGCGCGCCGCGTACAACGGTTCCTGTCGCAGAACTTCCACGTTGCGGAACAGTTTACCGGCACAAAGGGGCAATACGTTCCGGTTAAAGATACGGTTCGCAGCTTCAAAGCGATCCTGGACGGCGGATACGACGATCTCCCAGAAGCTGCTTTCCTCTACGTAGGCACGATCGAAGAAGCGGTAGAGAAAGCCAAAACATTGTGATCGGGGGTCTATAGACCATGAGCTCAATGTTATTGGAGATCGTGACGCCGGAGCGCAAGATTTACAACCAAGAAGTCAATATGGTCGTCGCCAAAGGAATCGAAGGGGAGCTCGGCATCTTGCCGAACCACATTCCGATGGTGACGCCGCTTCGCATCGCCGCGGTCACCGCGAAGGTGCAAGGGCAGAAGGATCATGTTATCGCCGTTCACGGCGGTTTCATGGAAGTGCGTAAGGACAAGGTCGTCATCTTGGCGGAAAGCGCGGAGCTTCCCGAGGAGATCGACGCCGACCGCGCCGCTCGCGCAAGAGAGCGCGCGGAAGCGCGGCTTCGCGAAGCGCGGCAAGAGAAAGTCGATTTCCATCGGGCGGAGCAAGCGCTGCAACGCGCGATGCTGCGCATCAACGTTCGGAATCGAGATATGTAATTGCAAGCGAATCGTACCCCTTGGAATGCGAAGGATGCCCTGCATCATCAGATTCCAAGGGGTACTTTTTTGGATTCAATCCGCAATGCAAGAAAAGAATGCGCGAGCGAAATCAGGGGAGGAGGCCAATGACGTTTAATCTAGAAATAGAATATAAGGGATCCGCCTTTAGTAATTCTTGTTTAGAAATTGTATAGTTCTACTAGTTTATAATGATCGTTGATGGTATGGGACTTGAAAGGGGCTTGTTTCTATATGATAGGGAAGAGTAAGAGAGCATTCGCTTCGATGGTCATGGCATGGGTATTATTTATCTCTTTATTAGTTCCGTACGGCTATCCTGCTGCGAATGCGGCGCCCGGCGAGTTGACGACGTACGGGGGCGCTCCGACGGCTTGGCCGAGCGCTTATGACGCATACACCGATCGGCAAGGCAACATCTTATACGACCCAGCCAACGAGAGCGGCGTCAGTCCTGACGATACCGACTTCTACAGCGGTGCGATGAAGGGCTCCGGCAACCGGCCTTCTTTTTACATTTCCAGCGCAACCGATTCCGGAGGCAAGTCGCATCTTGTGTTTCGCATGCGGCTCTTGGCGGATCCGCGGGACAAAAACGGGGGATATTTATCGACCGTTTGGATGGTGCAGCTGTGGAAGAACGACTCTAAAATCGCAACGGTAGGTTTGAACGGCAAACCTGCTCAGGAAGACTACATATATATATCGAACGGCGACGGTTCCGTCGTCCGTCCGATATACAAGACCGACGGAACGCGAACGAACGTCCCTGGTGCTAGAATCGTAGAGGAAACCGGTACGGGAGATTACCTCCTTGATATTCAAGTGCCGCTGGAACAGCTGCAGGCGATCGACCCTTCGATCGCGAACGGCGCAGTGCGCCTGAAATTCGTGACCTCGAAGGCGGCCAATTTATCGGTCGAGAACAAGGACGAGATGGATGGCGAAGGAGCCGGGGTCAGCTTGTCTCCGTTCGCGATCAACCAGCTGCCGACGATTACATTTACGAGCATTCTGGCGGGAACGAACACGATCTCAGGCATTACGACCCACGTGGAACCGAATGTCCCCGTGACGGTCACGATCAGCGGGCTCGCGTCGCCGCCGGCGCCTCTCGTACAAGCGGACGGCACATGGACTGCGACGCTCGCGCAAACGCCGCCGGACGGCGTCTATACGATTAACGCAAGCGTAACGAACCGCAACGGAGACAGTGCGGCGGTCGAGGAGACTTTCGATATCTCTTCCAGGATCTCAATCGACACGCCTTCGTTGGAGGAGCCCCGGTTGTTCACGTTCCCCGCGGAGATCGGCGGGTCGTACACGCGAACGAAAGGTCCAAAGCAGCGAATCAACTTTAAAATCTTAAACGAAAGCAACCAGATTCTCTATGAGCAAGATAGGATCAATGAACCGTGGAAGACGAGCGGATATGCTAACTTAGTCGGAGTAGGAAAAGCAATAGCCCCTGGTGGTACATATACTCTTGTCGCGGCTGAACAGGATAACAGCAATGTCGTCAGCACGACGGTCGTCGCAAGGAAAACCCTGCATTATTTGCCTAGTACGATTACGATCGTTGAGCCGGCGGCGACGGCGGACGGAACGCCGACGCCGACCGTGAAAGGGATGGCGGCGCCGAACGTAAGAGTGCAGCTGTTTATCGACGGTCAGCCGTATCGCGAAGTGCGCTCGGACGAAGACGGGAACTGGTCAGTCGACGTCGACGACGCGCTCGCGGGGAAGGCGGTGTCCGATCCTCCTTACGTCTTTACCGCGAAGATGTATGACGACGCGAACGAGAGCAAGACGAGCGCTCCTCTGAACTATGGCGTCGTGGACGTCGACGTCGGCATCGAGAACGAGGACGACACGATCACCGTAACGACGGTTGAGCCGACGGTGCGGGGACGTACGACCGACCTGGCGGTCAACGTGACGGTGAAGGTGACGGGCTCGGTAGACGGCTTTACGGTTCCGGCCGACGTGTCGAACGGAAAATGGTCGGTTACATTGACCGGTGAGCATGCGCTGCAAGAAGGCAATACGTACACGATTACGGCAAATACAGTAACGGATGTATCCGAGCCGGCGACGACGACGTACAAGGTTAAGACGTCGACGAGCGTCGACATCAACAGCCCGTCGGACTTCGCCGAAATCGACGATCCGATCACGGGTACGGTCGAGGCCGGGGCAGATTTGTTCGTCACCGTGAACGGCAAGGTACCTGATTCGTCGTTGTTGGTCCATGATCGCGCGGCCGGGACATGGTCGATCGCGCCAAGCGGCGAAGGATGGGAATACGGCGATTATACCGTCGTTGCCGTCGCTTCGGACGTTGCAGGCAATATGGCGGAGGACGTCGCTTCGTTCACCGTCGCCCAGGCGTCGGCGCCGACGGCGAGCAACGTGACGGTGAGCGGGACGGCGCAAGTGGGGTCGCAGCTGACCGGCAATTACGACTATGCCGACGCGAACGGCGACGAGGAGTCGGGGACGACGTACCGCTGGCTGCGGTATGACGCGGCGACGGGCGGAACGGGCGAAGCGATCGAAGGAGCGACAAGCCCGACCTACACGTTGACGCAGGCGGACGTCGGCAAGTACATCGCGTTCGAAGTGACGCCGAAGAACGCGGCAGCGCCGACGACGGGCGCCGCGGCGGAGAGCGCGAATCGCTCGGGTCCGGTAGCTTCGGCAGGCGCGGCGCCGACGGCGAGCAACGTGACGGTGAGCGGGACGGCGCAAGTAGGGTCGCAGCTGACAGGCAATTACGACTATGCCGACGCGAACGGCGACGAGGAGTCGGGGACGACGTACCGCTGGCTGCGGTATGACGCGGCGACGGGCGGAACGGGCGAAGCGATCGCAGGAGCGACAAACCCTACCTACACGTTGACGCAGGCGGACGTCGGCAAGTACATCGCGTTCGAGGTGACGCCGAAGAACGCGGTAGCCCCGACGACGGGGACCGCGGTAGAGAGCGCGAACCGTTCGGGCCCGGTAGCTTCGGCAGGCGCGGCGCCGACGGCGAGCAACGTGACGGTGAGCGGGACGGCGCAAGTAGGGTCGCAGCTGACCGGCGCGTATGACTATGCCGACGCGAACGGCGACGAGGAGTCGGGGACGACGTACCGCTGGCTGCGGTATGATGCGGCGACCGGCGGAACGGGCGAAGCGATCGCAGTAGCGACAAGCCCGACCTACACGTTGACGCAGGC
>NZ_JAPSKE010000016.1 GCF_031177825.1 Paenibacillus sp.
CGACACGTTTCTATACCAGCGGAGATGGCGGCTACGATTCGCATTTCGAAGAAATAGGAAAAAAATACGGCCCCTTCGACATCACCTGCATCGAAGGGGGCCAATATGATCCGCGATGGCCCGGGGTACATATGACGCCCGAAGAAGCGGTTCAGGCTCATGTAGACGTAAACGGGAAAAATATGATGTTAATTCATTGGGGCGCGTTTACTCTTGCGTTTCATGGTTGGGCGGAACCGGTGGAGAGAGCCTTACGAGAGGCGCACGAAGCGAGAGTTACGTTATTGACTCCGAAAATCGGCGAGACGGTCCCATTGGTCGGAGGAGTTTCCGTCCCTTGTTCACCATGGTGGAACATGTAAAGCGGGAATTCGCTGAATGGAAAGAAAGTCTAGGGGGATACAAGCGATGAAGGAGTCATCCCATTACGATGAAATTGTACGGATCTTGTGCGAAGATCAGGAGGTTCAGGTTACGGTCGACGGCGGGATGAAGCGGTTCGGAGCTTCGGGAGAGCTCAGGGCCGCCGGCAAAATGTTCGCGTTCTGCTCCAAAGGAAATCTGATCGTGAAGCTGCCTCAGTCGAAGGTAGCGTCATTAGTTGCCGAGGGACGAGGTCAACCATGCGAGATGGGACGCCGCACGATGCGCGAATGGGTGATCGTCGGACCGGAGCGGCAGTCGGATTGGCTCCCGATCGCGATCGAGTCCAAACATTTCGTCTTAGGCAAAGGGTAGATCGAATAGGCGACGTTCCCTGCACGGGAGCGGCGCCTGCGGCTACTCCTAAGCGTTCCCCGCATTCCCTCCGACTGCCGGAAGGTCCTCCAACCGCTCGAATACGAGCAACCCTTTCTCCTTAGCGACGCGCACCATTTCATCCGCGCCAGCCGAAGCCCCTCCGACTCGGAGCACGGCGTCGCAGTGGTCCAGCAATCGAATGGATGAGGGATGAAAAATCCGCGTGAACATGTCGTCGCCGAGCGCGGTAGAACCGGCGGTAGCGATCAGAGGCAAGGCGTACCACTCCCCCAAGACCGGCAGGTGTCCGGCTTCGTAAACCTGCAAGGCGATGTCATTCATGTGTTCCATGTTCTTACGAATCAACGCGGGGTCGTCGTTCGTCCCGGAACGGTAGGGGCCTGCGACCAGCACATGCAGCGACTTCGGCGGCGCTTGCAGCAGGTTATGGAGTTGGGCGTATTGCAGCAGCAGGATCGTCTTGGCGTCGCGAATGTCCCCGTTTTCGACCATCTGCAAGGCCTCGCGATAGGGGAGTTCCAACACCTCGATATTCTCTTGCTCCTCCTCGAGTCCGCCGCCCGCGCCGATCGCCATATCGTCGTTATACTCGGCGACGAAGAAATGCAGGATTTCCGTCACGGAACCCGGCGACATATACGCTTCCCCGATCTTTTGCACGCTGGAAATTCGATATCCGGTTTCTTCTTCCGTCTCCCGAAGAATGCTGGCTTCCGGCGTCTCCTTGTCGAGCAGTCCGGCGCAGCCTTCGATTAACATCCCCGACGGGTTGCCGTTCTTGTAGGTCGGCATGCGGAATTGGTTCGTTAATACGACGGTCTGTTTCACCCGGTTATAGAGCAGGATCGTCGCCCCGTTGCCGCGGTCGTACACTTCGCGCGATTGGGTTTCCCATTGTCCGCCGCTCTTTTCGTATTCGAACGTAACCTTCTTTAAGACATACCAGTTGTCGGACAAGAGTTCCTCATTGACGATTCGAACAGCAGGCTGTCGCTTCGTAGCGTTCATGAATGTTTCCTCCCTATGAAAATTCCGTTTTCTTTGGTCATCCGAAGCACTCCGGCTTGCTTCAATAGATTTCTGACATGGACGATAAACCGTTCCAAGACCGGGCCGACTAATCGCTCTCTAGCGTTCATCGGCGTCGACGTCATATAGTCGACGAGCGGCTCCGCCTCGGTCACCAGCAGCTGATCGTCGTACCGGAGCAGCCGAAGATCGGCGAAGTGAGTGGAGAGCTGTTCCGTTCCGTTATCGAAATGGAATCGATGAATCACGTCGTCCAACACGCGAAGCTCGGGGTCGAAGGAAATCGCCAATTCCTCTGCTTCTTGGAGATGACGCGTACTCATCGTCGAGGCGCATATCGTCCCTTCGGGTTTCAAGACGCGGTGCATCTCCGCAACGGCGAGGGGGAGATCCGCGACATGATAGAGCATGTTGTTCGCAAGGACGAGGTCGAATTGCTCCTCGTGGAAGGGGAGCCGATGGACGTCGGCTTGTAAGCATACGAAAGGCGAAGGAGCGCGGCATAATCGGGAGCGAGCTTCCTCCACCATTCCGCCCGAAAGGTCGGTAAGCGTCACGCGCCAGCCCTCGGGAATACGGTCGGCGTTCCGCTGCCAGAACGTTCCGTCGCCGCAGCCGACCTCGAGGATGCGGGCATCCGGCGTCAGCTCGAGCTGCTCGAATAACCAACGATGCCAGCCTTGCGGATTCGCGCCGAACTTGTCGTACAGATGAATGCGGGTTTGCAGGCGGGTCGACGTCCGGTATTGCTCCGCCCAATTTTCTTGTTGCTGCACGGCGCGAATCAGCGCTTCGAAACGGTCCCAGCTCGGCCCGTCCCCCAGCGTTCCCAACGTCTTCCGAATCGCGTGCACGATATGTTCCGTATGCTCGATCTTCCGCTGCAATACGTCCAACTGCGCTTCCAAAGAACGCCGTACGCCCACTTCCGAAAGAGGCTCCGCCTCTAAAATATCTTGAATCTCTTCCAGCGAAAGTCCCACGTATTTCAAGGTCTGAATCCGTTGCAGGCGTTCTACGTCGCGAATCGAGTATTTCCGCGCGGAGCCGGGGCGATGCTCATTCGGCGACAGGAGTCCGATATGATCGTAATATCGCAACGTTCTAAGCGTGAGGCCCGTACGTTTGGCGAGCTCGCCCGTGGTGAGATAGTCTCCTTGGACCAGAAGCGATCTTCCTTTCGAAACGTGATAGAAAATGTTTCAACCCTAGTATATCGGGTGACGTTACGTCACCTGCAAGCTTTTTTCTCGCCCCGCGTCGCGATGAAGTCCGACTTCGGTCCAGTCGGGGATTGGTCCGCAGGAGGTAGTTGTTCTTCCCCGGCCCTCGTATAATCAAATCGAACCAGTTGGGGAATATTCTGGAAATTATGCGAAACGAGGGAATGGAAGCGTGAGGACCATAATCGAATTCAAAAATGTAAGGAAAGAATACAAAATAGGGGAAGTGCCGATCAAGGCGCTTGACGGCGTCGACTTTTCCATAGCGGAAGGGGAGTTCGTCGTCATCTTGGGCGCGAGCGGCGCCGGGAAGAGTACGATTTTGAATATCCTCGGCGGTATGGATTCGGCGACGTCCGGTCAAGTGGTGGTAGGCGGCCAAGAGATCACGGCGATGACGGAGAAGCAATTAACGAAATATCGCGGCGAGAAGGTCGGCTTTGTCTTTCAGTTCTACAACCTCATACCGAACTTGAACGCTCTAGAAAACGTGGAGTTCGCCACGGAAGCATGCAAAAACCATCTGAACGCCAAGCGGATTTTGCATCGCGTCGGATTAACGGACCGGGCCCGAAATTTCCCTTCCCAGCTCTCCGGAGGAGAGCAGCAGCGAGTGGCCATCGCCAGAGCGGTCGCGAAAAATCCTTTACTCTTATTATGCGACGAACCGACAGGAGCTTTGGATTATGTCACGGGCAAGTCCGTCTTGAAGCTTCTTCAGGAGTTGAACCGAGATACGAACAAGTGCGTCGTCTTGGTTACCCATAATTCCGCGATCGCTCCTATGGCGGATCAAGTGATTAAGGTGAAAAGCGGAAGGATCGAAAGCGTGACGAGGAACGACGAAAAGCAAAGCATCGAAGGGATTGAATGGTGAGATGAAGCTATCCATAAAGCTAGTCAGAGACATATCGCAATCCTACGGTCAATTTATCGCTTTCGTGTTGGTGATCGCGGTAGGGGCCTTCTTCCACGCGGGACTGGTCACGTACAGCGACCATCTTAGCGCTTATACCGCGAAGTATTTCAAAGAGCATCGCCTAAGCGATTTATATGTATATTACGATCGGATTTCTACATCCGATATAGCCGGGTTAAGCGAAACGGAAGGGATAGCGAAAATAGAAGGGCGGTATACGTTCGCCGCGACGCAAGCCTTCGAAGAGGGGAAGGCTTCGTTGACCGTTCATTCGATCCCGGCGCGCAACGAAATCAATACGCCGGCCATGATCGAGGGCAGCCTCCCGTCGGGTAAGGATGAAATCATACTGGATTCCCATTATGCGAAAGAACATGACATTCATATCGGAGACCGAATCGGCATCGCTGCCGAGGGGAAGGAATTCACGTTTACGGTAACCGGCTTGTGCGAAAATGTAGAGTATGCGAAAAAGAACGACATCCAAGACCATAAAGCCTACGGGTTTGCTTATGTGGCCGAAGGCGCGATTCCGGAAATTCGCGGCGGCCTTTCCTATAATGAAATCATGGTTGCCGCGAAGGAAGGGTACGATATCGACCGCGTGGGGGCGTCCATCGAAGAACGGTCCAAGCAACGCGGGCTGTCTTACGTCAGCCAAACGAGTAAGGAACGGACGTTCAGCTATTCGAAGATCCAGGAAACGATTTATAACAACGCTTTAATGAGTAAGGTCATTCCGCTCGTATTTTTCGCGATCGAAGCGATGATTCTTTTTCTGGCGATGTCGAGGATGGTCGATTCCCAAAGAAAGCAAGTCGGGATTATGAAAGCTCTGGGCGTGAGAAGAGGGGCCATCATCCTTCATTACATGGGATACCCCGTGCTGGCAAGCGTCGCGGGCTCGGTCCTCGGTTTCGTCATGGCCGGTCTTGTCTTCGTCCCCTTCGTAACGGCGTCGAGCGCCAGAGCGTATTCGCTGCCCGGCATCGACTTCACCCTATCGATCTCTTCGATCCTTCTTCCCATCCTGTTCTCCGGCGCATTCGGCGCGGTCTCCAGTTACTTCAGTTGCAGAGGCGTTAGTAAGGAACCAGTGGCGCAGGCGATGCGTCCCAAATCGCCAAAGGCGATAAGGAAGATATGGATCGAAAACGTTCCAAGCTTGTGGCGTCGGATTCCCTACACGTATAAGCTCATTTTGAGAAATCTATTTTTAAATAAACGAAAAGCGCTGGCCAGCTCGATCGGCGTAATGGGAAGTACGGTGTTATTGATCACGGCTTTCAGCACGCAGACGGCTTTGTTAAAAGTAGCGGAACAAATCGAAGAGGTGTATCGATACGACTTGAGAATCGATTACAAGGTCGGAACGACCGCGGATCACGTACAAATCCCCCCCGGCGCGAAAAGCAGCTATGTCGTCTCGACCTATCCGATTGAATTGTCGAAGGAAGGTCGAAATGAGAAAGCCGCGTTGGTCGTTACGGAAAAGGATAACCGTCTCATTCAATTCTTCGACGAAAACGAGGAAAGGATATCGCTGGAGGACAATGGCGTGCTGGTACCCAAGTCGTACGCCGACAAGTACCGCATTCAAGCAGGGGATACCGTCGAAATTACGTTCGCCGCGCCGGAGTTGAATCGTAAGACGGCGGCGATGAAGGTGGTCGCCATCTCCACGCAGTATTCGAATCCGTCGTTATACGGCACGCCGGATTATCTAGAGAGCCTTGGCATCGACGCTGCGCCGACCTCGCTGTTCGTCGAAGCGAATCGCGCTAGCGATATTGCCGACATTCGCGACTTTTACGAACGAGATCCGCAGGTAGATTCGATTTCGGACAAAGAGGATCTGAAAAAGACAGCGCAGTATATCGTCAAACAAAACAGCTTCGTCTTTATCATGTTTATCGTATGCGCGGTCATCCTCTCCTTCGGCGCGATCTATACGATCTCCTCCATTAACATTTACGAGCGGAATCGCGAGCTTGCGACGCTGAAGGTGTTAGGCTATCGGAAGCGGAACATCATGAAACTTATCTTTTTCGAAAACATCATCCTTACCGCATTCGCGGCGATTGTCGCGATACCGATCGGCGGGTATTTGTTTTCGATCATCGTAGCGGCGTTATCCAGCTCCCATCAACAGATCCCGGAACAATTGAATGCAATCATGACGGCGGCGTCCGTCATCCTTATATTCCTGCTCACGATTATATCCAGCTTGCTGCTCTGGAGGAAGGTAACCCGTATAAACATGATTGAATCGTTGAAGAGCGTCGACTAACGCGGGCGTATACGTGTTGGTTTACTGAGAAAAAGCCCCGTCCACCTTGCCGGTGGAGGGGGCTGCGACGACCGGACAGTGTCGTATTCCAGTTCAATGTATTATGAAGCAACCTCAACTTTCAAGGTGTTCCGATTTACTACGATATATTCGCCTGTCGATTTATTCATGACTTGTGAGACTTCATTTGTGTGCATGATCTCAAACCAATCATTCTGTATATCCACCAATAAATTTACTTCCACATCATTGTCTCCATACTTCAAACCGCTATAAGTTAACTTCGTCATCGTCGTCATTCCTCTTTTCATACATTATTGAATCAGAAATATTCACAAAAAAAGATATATACTTACATTTCTTTACGGTACTTAAAATGGTAATAAGTGTTATATCCAACGATAAACAGATAGGCAAAAACCAATAGCAATACCATTGTTAAATCTATAGCCATCAAGGCAAATGCTGTAATTAAGGCTCCAAGCACAAAAACCATCATGTCATATGCTTTCGCTTTTGCCCGATTAGCGATTGCCAAATTACGCTCATCTTTCATTTCGATTTCTAATTGCTTCGCTGCGGCGGGATTATTCTTCTTAGCGTTTCGGACGATGATTTCTCCCATACCGTGACCGAAAACGCACCCTTTGTTCGTCCTCCAGAACGGGTCCTCCTTTCATTCATCATACTTATTAGAGCACTAACTCAAAATAAAAGGTTCCGATAGTTGTTATGGAAGGGATCGTTGATCCTTATTGAATGCCTATGTGCTAAAATGAGGTGTGACACATCAACGAGACAAACCGGCATAGGGGGCTTGAGCAGCCTTGAAAGAAAGCAGCGAGACGACCTTACGGACATTCATGAATACGAACATCATCGATCTGCCGCTTTTTTTTCCTATGGCCCTGCAAATCGTGGAGCTACTACAGGAATGGCACCAACAACATGATATTCCTCGCGGAATCAATCCTGAAACCATCGCGCTCCGGACGGAAGGCGAGGATTTGACGCTGCAATGGCTCGATGCGGAACATGCGTGTCCCGGACAAGCGTATGCCTACTTGTCTCCGGAGCATGCGGGTCGTATGATGAGGCAGCCTGATCTTCGCAGCGATATGTACGGCATCGGCATCCTGTTCTATGAATGGCTGACAGGCGCTTCTCCGTTCAAGGCGCTAACGGGAAACGAATGGACCCATGCTCATATGGCGTTGCTTCCGGTTCCGGTGAAGGAACGGCAGCCGTCAGTTCCTCCTATGCTCAACGACCTCGTCATGAAACTTCTCTCTAAATCGCCGGAGGACCGGTATCAGCGCGCGTACGGGCTCCAGGACGATCTGCAACGCTGCTCGGACCAATGGAGGGAGACAGGGACGATCGATCCGTTTCCATTGGGCACCCTCGATGCAAGAAGCCGTCTGCGTCTGCCGAGTCGGTTATACGGCCGGGACCGAGAATGGCAGCAATTGCTGAAGTCGTATGAACGTTGCCGTCGGGGTTCCGCAGAAATGCTATTCATCGGCGGGCATGCCGGCATCGGCAAATCCACGTTCGTCAAAGCCCTTCAACCCCGCGTGCAACAGGACAAGGGGTACTTCATATTCGGTAAATCGGAAGCGGGTCAGGAATCTACACCTTACGCCCCGTTCATCGCGGCTTTCGCGGAGTTGGTCCGGCAGGTCGTGGCGGGCGGAGAAGAACAGTCGGCGCGATGGAAAGCCAGGCTGACTAAAGCATTGGGGCGAAGCGGGAGCGTGCTCGCGCAAGTGGTCCCCGAATTGACCTGGTTGATCGGGGAGCAGCCGGCGGTCGAGGCGTTGTCCCCCGTGGAAGCGACGAATCGTTTTCGAACGCTATTCGGCAACTTGATTCAGGCGTTCGCAGACGAGGAGCACCCTTTGGTCGTGGGACTTGACGATCTGCAATGGGCGGATTCGGCCTCTCTTCAACTGCTTCGCGAGCTATGGAACCGCGCATCGCTCAAGCATGTCTTGATCATCGGAACGTATCGGGATCATGAGGGGAACGAGAAGCAGGGTCTCGAGGAACTGTTTCCGGACATGCCCGATTCCGATGTTGGAGGGATCGGCTATATGAACATACATGCCCTCAGCTATCCGGAAGTCAAACGGTACATGGGGGACGCGCTGGATGCCGATTCGGAGCGAATCCGGCCGTTGGCGGATGTCCTCTATCGACAAACGGCGGGCAACCCGCTGTATCTCAAGCAGTTGCTGCAGACGTGCCATGATCGCAAATGGCTTTATTTCGATAGGGCGCGAATGCGGTGGGATTGGGACATGCAGGCCATCCAAGGGCTGGAGGGCTTTCAGCATGTCGAGGCTTTAATCAGGAGCAGAATCGGGACGCTCCCGGAAGGAACCCGCATCGCGATGCGATGGGCCGGTGTCTTGGGCGCCTCCTTCGACATTGACAAGCTCTCGCTGGTTACCGGGAAAGACATCGAGCAACTGATCCATGCGGTATCGCCGGCGGTGAGCGAAGGGTGGATCATGGTCGAAGAACGGCGTCTGACGTTCCTTCATGATCAAGTTCGGAAGGTTGCTTACGATCTCATTCCGGAACAAGAGAAAGACCGAGTGCATCTGGAAGTCGGGCGATCCCTGCTCCGTTCGAAGAACTGTGCGGAAGTCGCCGAGGAACAATTGTTCGAGGTTGTGCATCATCTCAATACGGGCAGTGCGTACATCACGGACCGCTCGGAAGCCGAGCGTCTGGCCCGCCTGAACCTTCGAGCCGGAAGGAAGGCGAAGGCTTCCGCCGCTTATGGGCAAGCATCGGAGCTCCTAAAGATGGGGGCTCGATTCGTGGAGTCCGATGGCTGGTCCCGACCCGATGCGCTATATTTCAAGCTTGTGCTGGAACGTACGGAATGCCTTTATTTCTGCGGCGATATTCGTCAAGCCGAGGCGGACCTGCGGCAGCTGCTTGAGCATGCCGACCAAATCAATGATCGATCGCGAATTTACTCGATCATGATCATGATGTATTCGTTTCACAAGAGAATGGACGATGCCGTCAAGATTGCGCTTCAAGCCATGGCCGAGTTCGGATTTTCGATACCATCCTCATCGTCGCGTCCTGTCATTCTCGCCGAGATAGCGCGTACGCAGCTGGCCCTTGCCAAACCGCGAATGCGGCTAACCCATCTGTCTACGAATCAGGATCCCGAACATCAAGCCTTGGCTCAGATCGTGACGGTCTCCTCATCGGTTATATTTATTGTCGATCCGGCGATGGCTGTCGTCCTATTTGCGAAGTATGTACGAATGTCGTTGAGCCAAGGCCTCGGGAACGCGTTCTCCATCGCGTTGGGCTCCTATGCCATCACCATGGCTTTCGGATTCGGAAAATATCGAACGGCTCAGCGACTGGCCGAGACGGCGTGGCAGTACGCCGAGCATTCGGACAGCCTTCTGCTCAAAGGGAAAGCCCAGCTCATACTGGCTTTGGTGAAACAATATCTCCATCCGCAAGAAGTCGTCCCCATGTTCGAGAAAGCGGGACAGCTCAGCATGGAATGCGGAGATATGGTCAGCGCCGGGAACGCCATAGCTTGCCACATGATCGCGGCCGACAATGATTTGGAGCGCTTGGAAGAAGTCTGTAATGCCTATGAAGAGAAGAATGCTTCGACGCTCGATGAGATCACGCTGCGGGTGCTGCATATTTCCAAACGATACGTCGAGTTGTTGCGACAGGAGACCGAGGACCACACGCTGTCGTTCAACATCCCGGGTCTCTCGGAGGAAATCATGCCGGTAGAGGGAGGATTGACGAACGAGGAGGAAGGGAACTGGTATTACTTCTATACGTGCAAGCTTGAGGTCGCGTTCGTCTATTCCCGATATTCGGAAACGATCGCCTTGGCCGAGCAGTCCGAACAGTTTGAGAGAGAGATGTTGTTGTCCGTCAAACAAAAGCATTGTTTCTATCATGCCCTGGCTATCATGAGGTTGTATGCAGAGGCTTCCGAGCTTGGGCGAGGCAAGCATCGGAAAGCGTTGCGGAAGGCGATGCAACGTATGCGGAAGTGGGCGAAGATCGCAACGGCGACGACATTGTCCAAATACCGGACGGTGCAGGCGGAATACGCCCGATTGCATCGTGAATACGATCGGGCGGCGAGGCTGTACGATCAGGCGATTCACGAGGCGCGGCAGGCAGGCGAATATCGGGACGAAGCGATTGCGGCGGAAACCGCCGCGAACTTCTATATGCAACGCAACGATCGCCGTCTGTCGGAAGCCTACCTCCGGAAAGCCTGCGAGGCTTATTACAGATGGGGGGCGACCCGGAAGTCGAAGAGCTTGCGGGGGCGCATCCCTGAGTTCCCCGAACTACCGTTCGAGGAAATCGAAGATGAGCTCAAGTCGGACCCGAAGCCGAATACGGACGCGCCTTCCTCGGAAGCGCCACTCCAGGACATAGGTCTGAGGAAGGGCCTGGATTACGAGATGTTTCAGCAAATCGCCAACATCCAAACGGACCATCGGTCGGAGCTCTCGTTGGCGGAGAATTTCTTGCAGTCGGCGCTTCGCGCCACCGGTGCCGAAAGAGGTTTGGTCCTGTTCGGGGAGTCGAGCGACTTCATTATAGAGGCGGAACAAGAGATCAATCGGAATGGCGCGGTTTCTCCGGCTCAAGCGGGACAGTATTCAACCGCGGTCGTTCAATTCGTCCATCGGACGAAGGAGTCTGTCGTACTGGGGGATGCCTTGCAGAGCCATTTCGCATACGATGCGTACATGATTCATAGGAGTCCGCGATCGCTCTTGTGCTTGCCGATTCGCGATTCGGATCGGCGAGACGGCGTTCTGTATTTGGAAAACAATCAGATGTCCGATGCGTTCAAGATGGATCGTCTGGATCTGCTAGAAATGATATTTTCTCGCATGATGTATCTAAAGCTCTGGCAATCGGAAGATCGAATGGACACAAATCGGACAGAGGATCGCACGAAGCGGAAGCCCTCGCTTATCGAATCTTTGACGAACCGCGAGATGGAGATCGTTCATCTCATGGCCGACGGGCTGTCCAATAAACAAATCGCCCTTCGTTTAGCGATTACGGAAGGGACGGTAAAAATTCATGCGAACAATATTTATGGAAAACTACAGGTGAACAAACGGGTGCAAGCCATCAAGAAAGCCAGGGAGCTTCAGTTAATACATTAGGTTTCGTCGAATCGCTTCGCATAGGCTGTTGCCGATTTCATTCCGACATCGGCGTCAGTCTTTTTTGTGCTACCCGTTAATCGACATAATACGACAAACAAACAAGAGAAATGTCGAATCTATAACTTTCGTTAGATGTCAATATACCTATTATTCATGTAGAGTTTGTACAAGAATGCAAGACAACTATCTAACAGATAAGAGAGGAACAGAGAATGAGCGGAAGAAAGAAATATATTTCGGTTTCATGGAAAAGGTTCCTTGTGATGCTATTGTGCGTTATGATGTTTCCCCAGGATCAGCCGGGCGTACATGCCGCACCGGGCGATTCGGATACCATTACAACAATAGCGGGGACGGGAAACAACGGCTATTACGGAGACGGCGGAGCAGCCGATGCCGCATGGTTGTACTACCCATCCGGCGTGACTGTGGATGATGCAGGCAATCTATACATAGCCGATACAACGAACCATGTGGTTCGAAAGGTGGCGCCGAATGGAACCATCAGCACGGTAGCGGGAACGGGGGCGCAAGGATTTACGGGAGACGGAGGTCAGGCTAACCAAGCTGAGCTTAATCACCCTACCGGCGTAGCGGTGGATAGCGGCGGAAATCTGTATATCGCCGATGCCTGGAATTACCGGGTGAGGAAGGTAGTCCCGAATGGAACGATCAGTACGGTAGCAGGCTCCGGCGATACTCCGGGAGACGGAAGTTCGGCCACTTCCACGTACCTGGCCAATCCTGAAGGCGTAGCGGTAGACGCTAACGGGAATCTTTATATCGCAGATAGCGAGGGCCACCGAATCTGGAAGGTGGGAGCAGATGGAACGATCCAGGCGATCGCAGGGACGGGCTCGGCAGGATTTTCGGGCGACGGGGGCCAGGCCGACCAGGCGGAGGTGAGCGCTCCCGTCGGCGTGGCTGTAGACGGCGACGGAATTGTGTATATCGCCGATACCGGCAACAATCGAATTCGGAAGATTGCGACAGACGGTACGATCAGTACGGTAACCGATCAGGTAGTCGGTGCCAAAGGAGTCGCGGTGGACGGCAGCGGGAATGTGTTCGTCGCCGATACCTCGAACTATCGAATCAAGAAGGTATCCGCGGGCGGAGCGGTTAGTACGGTGGCGGGTACCGGAGGCATAGGGTATACCGGAGACGGCGGGGCAGCCGACGCAGCCACATTTAACTCCCCTACAGGGGTAGCGGTTGACCTGGCGGGCAATGTGTATATCGCCGATATGTCGAATCATGTGATCCGGATGGTAGGGGCTAACCCTTACCTGGTCGGTTTGACGTTGTCCAGCGGAACTTTGAGTCCGTCTTTCTCGTCCGCAGTAACGGCCTACACAGCAACTGTAGGGAATAACGTGAACAGTCTCACGATGACGCCGACGTTATATGGCTCCGGCGGAACTGTAACGGTTGCCGTATACGACGGGAATGGAACGCTGGCAGGAGGTCCGTTCAGTGTAACGAGCGGTGCGGCATCTTCGGCGCTGCCTTTGAGCACGGGCAACAATACGATCTCCATCGAAGCGCCGTCGCTAGGCGGGACGACAAAGACGTATACCGTGACCGTAACGAAATCGGCAGCGGGCGTCGATGCCGATTTATTCGATTTATGGTTGAGCGAAGGAATATTGAACCCGACTTTTGACCAGGCTATCACGAACTATGCGGTCGATGTAAGCAACGATGTGACCCGTCTCGCGGTTACGCCATGGTTGTCGGACGGTCAGGCAACCGTTACCGTGAATGGCGTTTCGGTCGCAGCTTACACGGAGAGCGATCCGATCGAATTAAGCGAAGGCAGCAATACGATCGCCGTTGCGGTTACCGCGCAGGATGGCATCACGACGAAGACGTACACGATCACGGTCACAAGAGCGGTATCGGTCAGCAACAACGCGGATTTGAGCGGGCTGACGCTCAGCCATGGCACGTTGGATCCGATGTTCGCCTCTGGAACGACAAGCTATACGGCAGATGTGGGGAATGCCGTCGCTAGCTTAACCGTGACGCCGACGGTGTCGGAGAGCCATGCGACCGTTACGGTGAACGGAGCGGTAGTAGCCAGCGGCTCGGCGAGCGAAGCGATCGACCTGAACGTAGGCAGCAATACGATCACAGTCGCGGTTACCGCGCAGGATGGCATCGCGACGAAAACGTACTCGATCACGATTCATGTCGACCTGGCGAACCCGGCGTTCGAGCCGGATATCGTGGACCCCACCAATCAAGACGTGACGCTTACCGTCGTCTTCCCGGCGTATGCGGCGACCAAGCAAGTCAGCACCGATGCGCTCGCGTGGACCCCGTATACGGCGCCGATCGTCGCGACGGCGAATCAGGCGGTCTATGCGAGGTACGAGCACGAGAACGGCGGATGGAGCAATATAGTGCGCTACGATATCGGGAATATCGATAAGGAAGCGCCAACGACGGGGAGCGAGGTCGCCGTTGAGGCAACGTCGAAATACGTGACCGTAGCCTTCCAACCGGTGGACGGCGGATCCGGCATCGCCGGTACGTACTACAAGGTCGACGGCGGCGCCGAGCAGACGGGGAATAGCGTACAACTGCGTTCGCAAGGAGCGCATACGATCGTCTATTGGAGCGTGGACCATGCGGGCAATCTCGAGCTTGAACGGCAGCTCTCGCTCGAAGTCCAGCGGCTTCCGATCCCGACGGAGGGCCGATTCCATATCGGACTGCTTCTGTCGTGGATGCGGCTAGCTACGCCTGAGCAGCTCGATATGAACGACGACGGCGCCTTCGATAAGCAGGATGTGGACGTCATGCTGCGCGCGATCGATCCGGTCGGATGGAGTTCTAATCTTACGAACTAGCGGTCGGGGTTTGTTGTTTATAGTGGGAATTCCACGGTATGACATCCCTGCTTGACTCCGCCCGGAGAATTCTCTGGGCGGTTTATTATAAGGAGATTGAACGCTAAGCCCGAGTAACAGCGACAACGATTTTGCTATTTCCGAAGGAAGCAAGCAACCGATGAAGCGCGAGACGAACCCTGTCGAGCGAAGAGTCTAGGCGCATGCCCCTGCTTTCCCCCGAAATCGCAATAAGTCGAAAACGCCCGATCTAGGCGAACCGGCACCCTGCCCGATGAATAAACCATAGAAGAACAGTGGGAATTAAGGGCAGGGTGATTTCGACATGAGAAGGTTGGTCTTATTCAGTCTCGTCGGGTTTTTCGCGCAGCTGGTCGACGGTTCGCTCGGGATGGGTTTCGGGGCGACGTCGGGGTCGCTGCTGCTGATGTTCGGCGTCGCTCCTGCGGTCGTATCGGCGTCGATTCATCTGGCGGAGGTCGGGACGACGGCGGCGTCCGGGGCATCGCATCTCTACTTTAAGAACGTAGACCGGCGGCTCGCCTGGCGGCTGCTTATCCCCGGAGCGATTGCCGCGTTCTTGGGCGCAGCGTTCCTAAGCTCCTTACCGGGGCATCTGCTGAAGCCGTTCATTGCGGCGTTCTTGACGGCGCTCGGGGTGTATATTTTAATTCGATTCTTGCTTCAAGCGAGACGGCGTCAAGACGAGCCGGAACAGCAGCCCGCGTATTCGAAAACGTTCGTCATCCCGCTCGCGATCGTCGGCGGTTTCTTCGACGCCGTCGGCGGCGGCGGATGGGGCCCGATCACGACGCCCGCGCTGCTCGCGAAGAACGGCGCGACGCCGCGCAAGGTCGTCGGCACGGTCGCGACGAGCGAGTTCGCGGTCGCGGTCTCGGCGACGCTCGGGTTCGTTCTCTTCCTTGGCTGGGAGGCGTTCAATTTGTTCTGGGTGCTTGCGTTCGTCCTCGGCGGCGTGTTCGCGGCGCCGCTAGCGGCTTACCTCGTGAAGGTCATTCCGACGCAATATATGGGCGTGACCGTTGGCGGCTTCATTATTCTGACGAACCTCAACACGCTGCTCCAGTCGGCGGATTTCGTGCCGAGCGAGTGGACGGTTCCGATCTATATCGTCGTATTCGTCCTGTGGATCTCCGCGGTCGTCTACCAATGGTCGTCGCGCCGGCGCGTCGCTAACGCGTAACTGCATCCTTCCGGCATGCGCCGCCCCTGAGGGCGGCGTTTTCCTTTTCCATAGACGCCGATTGTGGGGGACTCGTCGGGAACGACCGTCTGCAGGCGGGCGGATACCCGCGCGAAACGGCGGGAAGAAATGAAGGACATCCCGAAGTTAGGCTTGCGGGGCAAGACGTACATCATGATGGGCGACGTAGGCAAGAAGGCGTTGTAGCGCAAAGAGCGTCGTTCCTTTACGGAACGATGCTTTTTTTGAAACGCTTCGGCTTGCCGGACGTAAAAAAAACTAGGTCCCGACGTGCCTGTCCGCGATGAATTAGGTATACTAATGGTTGGGCAAGTTAACGTTAATTACATATAGAATTGTTGACTGCTGACACTTACAGGGATGAAGAGAGGAGCAATCGAGTTGGAGTCACTTTGGCTGGAGTACGCATGGGCATTACTGATCCTGATCGGGTTGGAGGGGTTGCTGTCCGCCGACAATGCGCTCGTGTTGGCGGTCATCGCGAAGCATCTTCCGGACGATCAGAAGAAGAAGGCGATCAATTACGGCATTATTATGGCCTTCGTTTTCCGGTTCGCCGCGCTGTTCGCCATTTCCTTCATCGCGAACGTTTGGCAGGTACAGGCGATCGGCGCAGCCTATCTGCTATATCTTGGGATAAAGCACATCGTTCAAGCGAAGTTCGGGAAGAAACCCGAGGCTCATCAGAAGGAATTAAAGCAAGAATCCTCGGGGAAAGGGTTTTGGCCTACGGTCGGCAAGATCGCTCTGGCCGATCTCGCGTTCGCGATCGATTCCATTCTCGCCGCGGTAGCGCTCGCCCTCGGACTTCCGGATTCCCCGCTGGGCGAATTCGGCGGCATGGACGGAGGTCAGTTTATCGTCGTCGTGCTTGGGGGCATCGCCGGTCTGGTCTTGATCAAGTATGCGGCCACTTGGTTCGTGAAGCTGCTTGGACAACGTCCGGCGCTGGAAACGACGGCTTACGCGATCGTGGCTTGGGTCGGGGTGAAGCTGGCCGTCATCACGCTCGCCCACGAGGATATCGGCGTGTTGGATCATCATTTCCCGCATAGCACGGGATGGACGACAGTGTTCTACATCGTCTTGGTCGCGATCGCCCTCCTCGGTTGGTTCGCGCCTAGCAACAAGCAGGCAAAGGCGACCCAATCGTAACGTATCCGTGAGTGGAAAGGTAAGAGCTAAGCCGGTTGAAAACCGCTTAGCTCTTTTTTCCGTATTTTCGAGGGGGCTCATACGACCATGAACGAAATCGAGCGATATCGCGAAGAACTCGCGCGGATCTTCGCCGAAGCGGAGAAGGACATCGCCGCTTTCCCGGACGGGCTGCGGAACCGAGCGCTGCGGCTTCTGGAGCGGAGCGATCCGCTGCGGAGCGGCGGACGCGCGAACGCGATCAGCTACTTGCTGCCGTATTGGGCGCAGGAGCGAACGAACGGTCCGCTGGAGCTGTGCCGCGATCTGGCGATCGGAAATATCCATGCGATGCTCCGGTTTTTCCTGTTGGACGACGCGATGGACGGCGCCGCGGCGAGCCTGGAGCCGTTGCGAGAGTCGCTGGCGCTCGTTCCGCTCTTGGACGATCGGTTTCTGGAGCGGTACCGGAGACACTTCCCCGAAGATTCGATGCTGTGGAGCAGGTACCGCGTCTACCTTGAGGAATGGGCGTCGGCCGTCTATACGGAAGGACGGAATGGTCCGATGGATCCGCGCGACGGCGGCGCGTTGGCGAGGAAGGCGGCGCCCGCGAAGATCGGCGTCTGCGGCATGCTGCTGCGCGCGGGGCAAGCGGAGCGCCTTCCCGCGACGGAGGAAGCCGTCGAGCTGGCGTTAGCGGCGCTTCAGCTGTCCGACGATCGAGCGGATTGGCGGGAAGACTTGCGCGTCGCGAACGGCAGCGGCAACGCCTTCCTGACGATCGTTCGAGAGCGTCTGCCCGTTTGGCCGGTCGACGAGTCCGAAGTCCGGAAAGCGATGTACAACCATGGCGTCTTCGATCGCCTCGCGGACATCGCAGACGGCTACGTCGAACGGTTGGGACGGATGGCCGACGCGCCGGGCGGGCTCGTCCGATTCGCTCAGGATATCGCCCGAAGCCTGCGGGGAGAGGCCGAAGACGCGGCGGCCTCGAGACGGCGGCTGGCCCTTGAGGGCGGATTCGCTTACTTCTTGTCGAAAATGGAAGAATAATAGGACAATATTACCAATTCGGTGTATGATAGTAGGGCTAGTTTATTTTCCGAAAAGGGGAAACAGCCTTATGTCTATGGACTCATTGAAAGTGAAAATTATCCAGAAAGCCTGGGAAGACCCGCAATTTAAGACGCAGCTGCTGTCCGATCCGAAGAGCGCGCTGGAAGCTACGTTCGGCGTCAAGCTCCCGGAGGGCATCGAGCTCAAAGCGGTGGAGGAGACGCCGACGCAATTTTATTTAGTCCTGCCGCCCAACCCGGCCGATTTGAAGAGCGACGGCGGGTCGGACGAAGTGCAGTACGTATGGAGCTAGTCCTGCCCGATCCGAGGGAACCGAACGATCGCTTCGGTTCCTTCGCCTTTCTCGCTGCGAAACTCGAGGGTGCCATTCATCACTTCGATGATTCGGAATGTGACCATGAGCCCGAGTCCGGTCCCCTTGGTTTTCGTAGAAAAATACGGCTCGCCGAGCTTAGCGATCTGTTCCGTATCCATGCCCGACCCGTTATCCGCGATCCGAATGACGATCTCGGCCCCTTCCGCGTAAGCCTGCACCTCTATCTTCCCCTGCGCTTGGAACGACTCGATGCTGTTCTTCATCATATTGATCATCGCTTGCTTAAACTTGGAGACGTTGCCTAGCATGAGGAGACGATCGGATGCATGGACGTGAAGCGTTCCCCCGTGCAGGGTCACCATCGGCACCATAATCGTCTCGATATTGCGCAATTCTTGCTTGACGTCCATCGGCGCGACCGTGTCCTGCTCGGGCCTCGCGAACGTCAGGAAATCCGAAATGATGACGGACGCCCGATCCAACTCGCTAATGGCCAACGTGTAATGCCCTTTGGTATCTTCGCCGGCCTTGCGTAATAACAGCTGTAAGAAGCCCCTCGTCACCTGCAGCGGATTGCGGATTTCATGCGCGATCGACGCGGCCAAATCGCTAATGATCCGCATTCGCTCCGTCTTCTGCAGCTGGCGGCCGTGCAGCTCCAGCTCCCTCGAGTAGGCGAGCAGCGTGGAATAATCGGCGGCGATTCTGCGAACTAATGCGAGGACGAGGCTAAGGATCAGAAACATTAGGCCGAATTTCCACAAGAAAAACACATGCGGCCGATGAAGGACGGATAGCAAGACCAGATCGGCAATGCCGGACAAAGCGAATCCGAGAATGCCGCCCGAGAGAATAAGAGAATCCCGGTTCCCCCGGAACGCATTCCGAAACGCGAGCCCGATCGTAACGAGCAGTTGCAGCGCAATGAGCGGAGCCAGGATGTAAAACGTAAACAGCTTGTAGAAAAAGTAAAACGATTCGCCGACCCAAAGATGCGCGATCAAAACCAGGAAGCAGAATAGGTAGTAGCCGGCGAGCCATCGGACGGGCTTCTGAAAGAAGGCTGCCGATTTTTCGTTAAGATGGGTCGCGAAATAAAAGAGCGACGGAAACAAGATCAGCATGGATGCGTCGAATACGAAAAGCAGCAGCCGCCCGAGCTCCGGATAATAATAGAAGGGCAAGGACGAATAAGAAGCGATCAGCGTGCCCGTGGATAGGACGAACAGGCTGAGCGCCGCCGCATGTTTCCGATGCTTCCACAGCGAAAGTCCGGCAACCGCAAGCATGACGATGCCGAGGAACGAGATCGCGGCTCCGAACAATAGGTTCGGCATCTCCCTGCGTACGTTGTCCGACGACAAGGCTTCGAAAGCCCCGACGCGAACGGGGCTGGCGATTCCGGCGCGTTCCTTCGATTCGATTCGGATCAGGATCTCGCTCGCCTCGGAATTCGCCGTAAGCGGAACGAGCGCAATGTTACGTTCGAAATCGTAGCCGCGCGAAGCGCGAAAGATCGCTTCCCCGTTCTCGTATACGGCGTAGTCGAGTCCGTATAATCGCTGAATATACAGCCCCGGGCTTCGCCATTCGGAAGACGCCGGCACGGTCAGCCGGATCCATGCTCCGACGGCGCCGTCCGGAATCGTAGTGAGGGGACGGGTCACGGTCGCGGAATGCCAAGAACCGTTCGTAACGGGCGGTTCGCCGCGCGGCTCCGATGCGTCGATCCAACGGACGTCCCATTCCGTAACGGTCGTCTCGGAGACGATCGGCCGCTCCGCCTTCGGCAGGCCGAACCAAACGGCAAGTACGGCGCCGCATAACAGGAGTAAAACGATAGGAATTCGAAACGTTTGCATGTTGCACCTCTAGAAGAAATACGAACTATAAGGATACCTACCTTTTCGACAAGATTCGCGTCAATCCTGTTTCTTTCGACGAAAGATTGAGAAACTTTCCCAACTGCGAAGCTTCGACCGCGACTTCGGTTGCTTGCGGCGCCTCGATTCTGATACACTTTCGATAATATATTATTGATTCATCACTAACAGGGGGGAGGCTGGACGCTATGGCGAAGAGCGACACGGCTTCGGTAAACCGAAGGACGGACATTGTTTCGGCCGCGATCGAGGTATTTGCGGAGTCAGGGTATTACCGCACGACGACGATGCAGGTGGCCAAGCGGGCGGGGATATCGCAGCCGTATATTTTTCGGTTTTTCGCGACCAAGGAGGAGCTGCTGCTTGCCGCATTGGAAGCGTCTTGGCAGCGAATCGCCGACGCCTTCCGCCAAGTCGTCGCGACCGCGTCGCCCGATCGATTGGAGAGGGAGCTGATCGCCGCTTACGAAGAAATCATGACGGCGCGCCGCTCGGAGACGCTGCTCCAGATGCAGGCGCAGACGATGCGGGACGAGCCGATCCGTACGGCGATGCAGTCGGGCTTAAGAGACATCCGGGGGATCGTTCTGGAGGCGTTCAAAGACCGCGGGCTGCCGAATCCGGAGGAGCGCGCAAAGCTGTTCTTGGCGAAGGGGATGTTGTGCAACGTATCGATGGCCTTGGATCTGCCGGAGCTGATGGAGGGGTGAGAAGGAGGCCTCTCTTTTATCGAAAAATAGTGATTGATCAATCACTAACAATGCTGTATATTGATTTCGAGGAGTTAGTGATTGATCAATAACAAATCAAGTGGAGGTCGAAGGATGAAAAAGGCAATCGTACTTGGCGCGACCGGCGGAACCGGCGCCGCCATCGTGGAGGAGCTCGTGAATCGGGGCGTGAACGTCGTAGCGTTCGGGCGTTCCCGCGCCAAGCTGGAGTCGTTCGCGGCTAGGTTGGGTCATCCGAAGCATCTGACGCTGGCCGTCGGGGACGCGTTCCGGGCGGAGGACATCGAGGCGGCTTCGATTGGCGCGGACGTCCTGTTTCATTGCGCGAACGTGCCGTACCATGAGATGGCGGCGCGCTTGCTGCCGCTCGGCGAAGCGGTGATGTTGGCCGCCGATCGGCTCGGGTTGAAGGCGGTCGTCGTAGATGGGATTTATCCGTACGGAAGAAGGCAGGCGGAGTGGATCGACGAAGATCACCCGAAGGAGCCTCATACGCGAAAAGGCCGAATCCGGCTGCAGTTCGCCCGAATGATATTCGACAGCCGCTGGCAGCGCGCCAGGCCTCTCATCGTCCGATTGCCGGACTATTACGGTCCTACGGCGAACCAAGCTTCGTATCTGGGGGGCACGCTCGAAGCGGTCGCGAAGGGAAAGATCGGGTTCTTCATCGGGAACATGCGGGTGCCGCGCGAATATGTGTATTTGCCGGATGCGGCTCGCATGACGGTGGACATCGCCCTTCGCGAAGACGCCTACGGCGAAGAATGGAACATCCCCGGGGCCGGCGTCATCTCGGGGAACGAGATCGTCCGGCTCGCGAGGAAGGCGGCGGGATCGACGAAATCCGTCATCCCGTTGGGAAAGATCGGCTTATCGATCTTGGGAGCGTTCGCTCCGGTCATGAAGGAAGTGGTGGAGATGTTGTACCTTACGACGGAGCCGCTCCGCCTCAGCAGGGAAAAGTACGAGCGGCGCATCGGGCCGGTCCCGGCGACAGATTTCGAAGAGGGCATCGCCGAAACGGTTCGTCGGTTGAAGGTATAGGAGGCGTCTAAGCGGCACGGATGTTGCGGACGACGTTCGCGAAGAACAGGATCGTGCCGAGTACGATCAGTACGCCTCCGATCGGAACGAACAAGAGGAGCCCGGTCGCGCCGAAGATTAGCGCGGTCAATCCGCCCATCATGAGCGGCACGCCGATGTTATGCATCCAGAAGTGAAGCTTCCCAAGCAACCCTGCCGCCTCAGGGAACCGGCAATAGACCAGCCCCCCGATCGCCATGGACACCCATCCGATCAAGTTCAGATGCACGTGGACCGGGCTTAGCTCATAATGATCGGTCATCGACATCCCCATGCCCATGACGACGCCGACGACAAAGTAAAACGATGCGATTTGCAGCATGCGAACTCCCAATTTCAAACAAATCATCCTTTCCTTTCGCCGATAAATTACCTGCAATAGGTCCGCAGCAGACGTTCTTCCACGCCCAGCCGTTTCGCGATCGCGTAGAGCGAACCGAATATCGCCTTCTGCAGCCAGATCGGGATGCCGCTTATAAACGACTCTCCGAGTACGAATAGGACGGCCATCTCGAGCGCGTTGCGGGGGATGCCGCTCTTCGGGTGCACTCTCCCGTCCCGGGCCAGCCCGTAAGCGATTCGCAGCATCGGTTCGAATCGCCTAGCCGGCTCGATCTTCGTATAAAATACGATCGGGTCCGGACCCGGATTGAAAAATCGGTGTTTCGTCCCCGGCGGCGCCGAGACGGTCTCCCCGGGACGCAAGCTGCGCAGCAAGCCGTCCACCTCCAGGTGGAGCTCGCCCTCGACCGCCTCGAAATGTTCCGAATACGTCTGATGATAATGAAGACCGTTGCCGCCCCCCGGGGCCAGTTCCACCTTCACATATTCATAGGAGCCTCCGGACTCCGCCGCCGTCGTCAGGAAGGTGACCCGGTCTCGAACGAGGGGATTCTCGATAGTCCTCGGCATTGCATGCTGGTTCAAGTTACTTCGCCTCCTTTCCCTATTACCTTAGCAAGGATTCGAACGTTCGCGTACTATACCCAGGTATAATTTGTGAGTATACTTGGGGTAATGATGGAATCGGGCGGGGGAAGACGATGGGGATCGATGAGAGGGAGGACGCCTTCCTCGTCGGGAGGGAGAGGGAGAGGGCGCTGTTCGAGCGGTTTCTGAACGGAGATGGGGAATGCAAGCCGGTGTGGAGCCTGTACGGGACCGGGGGCGTCGGCAAGAGCACCTTGCTGGATGCGTTCCGTAGACAGGCGAGCAGGCGCGGGGCAGCGTTCTTCCTGCTGGACAGCCGGGAGGTCGGCCGGACCGGGGAAGCGTTCTGCGCGGCGTTGCTTGCCAGGATGGACCCTTCCTACGGAAAAGGCGAAACGAACGGCACCGCGCTCGACCGCGTCCTGGAACGAGTGCACCGACTGGCGTCGCAAGGCAAGGTCGTGCTCGCGATCGACACCTTCGAGGAGATAAGCTTCATGGAAAGCTGGCTTCGCGACGACTTCCTGCGCAGGCTGCCCCCGGAAGCGTTAGTCCTGCTGTCGGGGCGGTATCCGCTGCGAGGGCAGTGGCTAACGTCTCCGGCATGGCGGGAACGAACGCGCTGGCTCTCGATCGAACATCTGGCGAAAGAAGAGGTGTTGGATTACGCGGGGAAGTGCGGTCTGACCGGGCCTGGGCAGGGGGAGCGGCTGTGGGAACGGACGCAAGGCCACGGTCTCTCGCTTGCGCTGGCCGTCGCGGCGGAACAAATCGGCGGCGGAGGGCTGTTGGACTCCTCGGGCTGGTCTTCGGAGCTGGCCGCCCTATGGTTGAAGGAGGTGCCGGACGAGGAGCGACGCGATTTGATCGAGGCCGCTTCGATGCTGCGGTACTTCAATCAGGAGCTGTTGGAACATATTACGGAGCGCCGCGTCGGCGCGGCCGCCTTCTCCGACATCGCGGCGTTGAGCTTCGTCCGGAAAACCGGGAACGGTTGGCGATTGCACGACTTGATGAGGGAATCGACGCGCGCGCAGCTCAGGGAACGGGCGCCGGAAAAGTATCGGAAGCTCGTCGAACGCTGCGTCCTCTATTACGCGACGCTCATTCGGGAGTCTTACCGGAAGCGGGACGTCGCCGCCGAAGTGGGGGAACTGTTTTATTATATCGGCGATCAGAACATCCGGGCGTTCTTGAATGCCGCGGAAGAGCAGGAATATATGTGGGAGCCGCTGTCGACGGCCAACCTGAAGGAGGGGGTTCGGTACTTGCGGCGACGCCGGGACGATGCGAAGCCGGTCATCCGCAGGGGCGTCGATCCGGCCACGGGAGAGCTGCTGGAGCTAACGCTGAGCAAGGAGGAGATGCTGTATCCGATCGCCGGACTCGATTTGGCGGAATTGGCCGAGCTGGGGCCGCATACCGTTCAACTGATGAAACGAACCGACGGGGCCGTCTGCGGCTTGTCCGCGATGATTCCGATCGGGGCGCATACGATCGAATATTTGGAGAGGGATCCGTTCTCGGGTCCGTATTTCCGAAGCTTGACGCCCGCGGAACGCGTGGCGCTCGCCGTTCCGGGCCCGGAACCGGCCGGGTGGTTCATCCGGAGCATCGACATTCTGGATTGGCACGATTCCTCAATGCTCCTGGAGGCCGGGTCGCAAATGTACAACTATATGTGCGCCGGCAAATTGTTCGTCACCGCTCCGCCCCCGTTGGAGATGTTTCGCGAGTCGCACCTGGGTCTCGGCTTTCAGCTGTTGCCGCACGTCACGCACTGCTCGTATGACGGGAAGACGCCTGCGCCCGCGTTCGTGCTCGACACTCGGGGGGAGAAGCTGGAGGCGTTCTTGAACGCGATGCTGCGCCGCATCGGCGTCGAACTGGAACCGACGCGGAACGAAGGCGCCGCCCCGGGGGAACCCGCGCGCGCTCCGGAGGAGCAGGAGCGTCGGCTCGTCGCGCTCGGGCTGACGGAGCGGGAACGGGAGGTGGCGCGGCTCGTCATCGACGGCAGCTCGAACGCCGACATCGCGGCGCGCCTGTTCGTCACCGAAATTACGGTAAAGAAGCACTTAAGCTCGGTGTATGCGAAGACGCAAGTCAAGAATCGCGGGCAATTGATTAAGGCCATCTTGCAATGAAGGAGGACTCGGAATGCGGAACGATACAGTTTCTCCGGAAATGCAGGAACGGTTATACAAGCGGACATTGGCGATCGTCGTCGTCTCCCAGCTGTTCGGAGGCGCGGGGCTGGCGGCGGGCGTGACGGTCGGCGCGCTCCTGGCCCGGGATATGCTCGGCACGGACAGCGCGGCGGGCATCCCGTCCGCCTTGCTTACGCTCGGCTCCGCGGCGGCGGCGCTGCTCGTCGGCCGGCTCTCGCAGCGATCCGGCCGCCGCATCGGGCTGGGGACGGGCTTCTTGGCCGGGGGCGTCGGCGCGATCGGGATCGTCGTCGCCGCCGTCATGCATAGCATTCCGTTGTTATTCGCTTGCTTGCTGATTTACGGCGTAGGCTCCGCGACGAACCTGCAAGCGAGGTATGCGGGGACCGACTTGGCGAAGCCCGGGCAACGGGCGAAGGCGGTCAGCGTCTCATTAGTGTCTACCACGTTCGGCGCCGTCGCGGGACCGAATCTGGTCGGACCGATGGGAGGCGTCGCGACGTCGATCGGCATCCCGGCGCTCGCGGGTCCGTTCCTCCTTGCCGCAGCGGCCTATGCGCTGGCCGGCTTCGTCTTCTTGGCGTTCCTGCGCCCGGACCCGTTCCTCGTCGCGAAGACGATCGAGGACGCTCGGGCGAAGGCGGATCGAAGCGGCGGCGTCCCGGGGGATTCGTCGCATTCCCCGATCGGGAACCGCAGAGGGATCGTCGTCGGCGCGTCCGTGATGATCCTGACGCAGATCGTTATGGTCGCCATCATGACGATGACGCCGATCCATATGGAGCATCATGGGTTCGGCTTAAGCGATGTGGGACTCGTCATCGGGTTCCACATCGGCGCGATGTATCTTCCCTCCCTCGCGACCGGCGCGCTCGTCGATAAGCTCGGACGGACGACGATGTCGATCGCGGCCGGCGCCGTTCTGTTATCCGCCGGGATCGTAGCCGCTCTCGCGCCGGGACATTCGATCGGAAGTCTGATCGCCGCGCTTGTATTGCTTGGGCTCGGGTGGAATTTCGGACTGATCAGCGGCACGACGCTGATCGTCGACGCGACCCATCCGTCCACCCGCGCGAAGACGCAAGGAACGATCGACGTCTCGATCGCTCTGGCCGGGGCGTCGGGCGGCGCCTTGTCCGGTCTGGTCGTGGAGCATGCCGGCTTCGCCGCGCTATCTCTTGCCGGGGGCCTGCTTGCCTTGCTGCTGCTGCCGGTCGTGATCTGGTCGGAGGCCGGGAGAAGAGCCGGAGCGCGCTCGTGACGAAGCGGGCGGCGCGCTCGAACGAGGTTGTCACGATTTTCGCCGGGAAGTCATGAATTGGAGTCATATTGTCATGACTTTCGGGCGGAGCCGACCGCGCGCCTGCGCAGAGGGGGACGCGAATTTCCCGGCAACGGCAAAGGGTTCCCGTCTCGCTTCGGGGAGGTTATAGCCGATTATACCTATGATAATCAAGGCGAACCGTGTCATTTTCCCCTATAGGTAGTGCTCCGAACGTCCCTTCACAATCGTAGGCTGTTTGGTAAAATAAGGTATATTTGAATGGGGGTCAATTATAGACATAGGAAATATTACGGAGGATAGGTGAAAGAAACATGCCGTTAACCGCAGTCGTCTCGGAGGATGAAAGAATGCAAGTCAAGAGACTGCTGAAGGCCTACCCGTCGATGAAGGCAGCAGTGGACATTAGCGTATGGGATCAGGGAGCCGCGATGGCCGAGTATGCCGGGAAGTGCAAGGCGATCGAACGCGCGTTGGAGGCTTTGCCCTATGAAGGGAGGGAAATTATAACGAAATGTTTCTTGGAACAGAAGAAGGACAAGTACATCTACGAATTCGTGTTGAAAATTCCTAAGAGCACATATGACTTATACAAGTCCAGAGCCATACATACCTTGTCCTCCATCCTGAAAGCGGCAAACATCGTATGACATATAAGGCAAGAAACCGAGCTTCCGCCGAGGAAGCTTTTTTTTGCGCCTGTTTTGGGCTTTTTTTGGGCGAATTTTGGATGGAATTCGTATGAACGCGATACCGATTGTAGGCGGACGTCCGCTTACACTAAATAGGAACGAACGATCCAGCCATCCGGGAGAGCGGGTGGCTTTTCTAATGGAGGTGAAAGGAGAGGGGCATATGTTCGCCGACTTGCATGCGATCGCGGCTTTCTGCGGGGAGCTCGTCGAAGCGCAAACGTATATCGGGGATATCCCGGAGACGAAGGCGATTCCGTCGCTATGCTTCCCGCCGCCGCGCATCGCGGACGGCCCCGGCTCGGTGTCTTCGTTCCGCAAGACGTATACGCTTGCGATCCGGGTGATCCAAGCGACCGACAGCCAAGCGTTCTTGGCGGCGGAGCGCATCGCGGACGGCATTCGGTATGCGCGGTACCGGATTCCCGAGCTGGACGAAGTAGGGAACGCGACCGGCGGTTATTTGCGGATCGATCGATTGGAGCTGCGGATGGCCGGCACCGGCGAAGCGGAGTTGGCGGCGGAATGGTCCCGCCAATCGAGCTATTCGAGAGAGAGTTATGCACGCATAAATACATTGCATGTCGCTGGGAGGTTGAAGAACGATGGGGAAGCAGCGGAATAACGACGTCGACGCGCATCCGGCGGAAGCGTCGGAGTCGGCGGCGTCGGCGAACGAGGACCGGAAGCCGGCCGAGTCGGCGGAGAAACGGTTCACGGCCGTCAGCCTAAGAAGCCATGCCAGGCAGTTGTTCGGGGTAAATCCGGAAACCGTCGACGGCGCGCTGCACGGCAGCGCAGGGGAGTTCACCGTGAAGGAAGCGCAGGCGAAAATCAAAGCATTTTTGAAACGGGAGGTCAAGTGAGATGGCGGGAGGAACTTGGACGTTAGGCGTGGAGAAGGTGCGGCCGGGGTTGTATATGAATTTCAAGATCGCGGCGCTCGAGCGGATCAAATCCGGCGAGCGAGGGACGGTCACGATCCCGCTCGTCTTGAAATGGGGACAGCCGAAGACGTTCCTGCGCATCGAGAAGGACAGCGACGCGATGGAGCTGCTCGGCTACGACATCAACGACGAGGAGATGCTCCTCGTTCGCGAAGCGAAGAAGCGGGCGAAGACGCTGCTCGTCTATCGGTTGAACGACGGGAACAAGGCGACGGGGTCGTTCGGCACGGCGCCGAACGTGACGACGGCGACCGCGATCTACGCGGGCACGAGGGGCAACGACGTGCTCATCACCGCCGAGGACGACCCCTCGAGCGAGAGCGGCATGCTGGTGAAGACGCTCGTCGACGGCAGAGTCGTCGACCAGCAGGTCGTGAGCGCGGCGGCCGACTTGAAGGCCAACGCGTGGGTGACGTTCTCGGGCGCGGGCACGGTGTCCAGCACGCCGGGCACGGCGCTGACGGGCGGCACGAACGCGGCCGCGATCGGCGCGGACCATACCGAATATTTGGAGCGGACGGAGACGCAGCACTTCGAGGTGATCGCGTACCCGTACGAAGACGACGAGCTGAAGGTATCGTTCATCTCGTACATTCGCCGGATGCGCGAAGAGGAAGGGAAGAAAATCCAGGGCGTCGTCGCCGGCAAAGTGTCCGAAGGCGTATTCCAGAACATCGCCGATTACGAAGGCATCGTCAGCGTGGGCAACGGCGTCGTGCTGCTTGACGGGACCGCCCTGAGCAAGGAGCAAGCCGTCGCGTGGGTCGCCGGGGCGACGGCGGGCGCATCGATCGTTCAGTCCAACACATACAGCGCCTACGAAGGCGCGGCGGACGCGAATCCGCGCCTGAAGAACAGCCAGGTGATCGACGCGCTGAAGAAGGGACAGTTCGTCTTCGTGCACGACGGGGTCAAGGTGAAGGTCGAGCAGGACATCAACTCGCTCGTCTCCTATTCGCAGACGCGCAACGGGCGGTTCTCCAAGAACCGGGTCGTTCGCGTGTTGGACGCGATCGCGAACGACTTCGCCCGCGTCGCGAACGACAGCTATATCGGCAAGATCGACAACAACGCCGACGGTCACGCCCTGCTCAAGGCGGCGGCGAATCAATACTTGCGCGATCTGCAGGATGCCGGCGCGATTCAGAACGTCGACTTCGACAACGACTTCGCGATCGACAAGACTCGCTCGGTCGGCGACGAGGTGTACGTCAACCTGTCCGTGCAGCCGGTGGACAGCATGGAGAAATTTTTCTTTACCGTGGAGGTGCGATAAGCGATGGCGAAGTTTCGCGCGGACAATACGATCAACGGCCGGGAAGCGAGATTGTTCCTCGACAGCGAGGAGATCGGCTACGCCAAGTCGTTCGAGGCGACGATCGAGAAGAACAAGGTGGACATTCCCGTGCTCGGGAATCGCTGGCTCGGCAAGAAGACGACCAGCCTGAGCGGCACGGGGACGTTGACGCTGTACAAGGTGACTTCGAAATTTTCGAAGATGCTGCTGGAATACGCGACGACGGGCAAGGACGTCTACTTCACGCTGCAGGGCGTGCTCGACGACCCGGGAGCGGGTCGCGGGACGGAGCGGATTACGTTGATCCACTGCAATATCGACTCGGTGAAGATCGGTCAATTCAACGTCGAAGCGGAAGCGCTGGAGGAAGAAATTCCGTTCACGTTCGAAGGCGCCGAAATTCCGGAAGCGCTGAAGGATACGTTCGAATAACGATTTCAATCCCTTGAAGGAGGCACGCGCGATGGCAGCCACGGCAACGAAATCGATGGATCTGTTCATGAAGGGCAAGGCGAAGCAAGTCGTGTTGGAAGAGGTCGTCGTCTCGAAGCGGTACGTGGACGAAGAAGGCAATCCGATCCCGTTCACGCTGAAGGCGGTCGACACGAAGCGGATCGAGGAGCTGCAGGACGAATGCACCGTGCCCCAGTTCAAGAAGGGGAAGAAGGTCGGCGAGGAGATCGACTGGAAGCGATTCGCCTGCCGACTGGCCGTCGAGACGACGGTATACCCGAACTTCCGGGACCCAGAGCTGCTGAACAGCTACGGCATCGTCGACCCATGCGAGCTCGTGAAGGAGATCTTGAACGTAGGCGGCGAATACGCCGAGCTTATTCAGGCGGTCCAACGGGTCAACGGCTTCGATACGGACTTCGAAGAGCTGGTGGATGAAGCAAAAAACTGATTCGCAGTGGCGATTACCATGCGTTAGTATCCCACCGGGTGTGGCAGAAGCACCACCTTCTCCCGCAGGAGCTGTGGAGCATGGACGATTACCACCGCGCATTCATTTACGCTTCCGAGTTTCTCGAGATGGAGTCCGAACGGAAGGCGGAACGCGCGGCGAGACGCGGGTAGCGGGACGCGCCCGCCGCGTCGGAAGGAGGCGAAGCGGCACCTATGGCAGCGGCCAATGCGGTAGTCATGGCCGGAAGGGCGTACGCCGCGAAACAAGTAAGGCAAAAAGGGGCGGCGGCGATGGCCGGCGGCGCGAAGTCGAGGTTCGGTTCCTTGCGCAACGTACGGAACAAGACCGGCACCGGCGCGGCGGCGCTGTCCCCGTCGCTCATATCGGCGTTGGCTCCGGCCGCGTCGCAAGCGGCGCAGACCGCGGCCCCGACGGCGGCATCGCCGGCCGCGGCGCCGGCGACTGCTCCCGGATTGTGGAGCAAGGTCAAAGGCAAGTGGACGAAGACGCAAGAGCAATGGACGAAGCTGCAGGGGCATGCGAAGCAGATGGGGGACGCCATCGGCGCGCTGGGCGTCGGGGCGAAGCTGAAGAGCTTCGGCGACGCGACGCTCGGCGCGGCGGCGGACTTGGAGTCGAGCCGCATCGGCTTCGACTTCCTGATGAGCAAGCTGAATGCCGGAGCCGGGAAAGGGAAGGGCAAAGGGCCGGCAAGCGCCAAGGAGCTCGAACAGTCGATCGCCGATTACTGGACGGCGCTGCGGGAGAACGCGCAGATGACGGCCTTCTCGGCGAACGACGTGCTCGCCGGCGGGATGAAGGCGATCAAGCTGACGAAGGGCGACGCGAAGCAAGCGATGCAGCTCGTGAAGCTGGCCGAGGACATGGCGGCGTTCAATCCCGGGAAGTCGGTCAAGGAAGCGATGGCCGCCCTCTCGGCGGCGAAGACGCACGATTACTCCAAGATGAAGGAGTTCGGGCTCGAGTTCAAGAAGGGCAGCTGGAATTCGTTCCTGAAGACCGCCGACGCGTGGTTCCAGGGCGGCGGAGAGAAGTTGAACGCTTCGGCGAACGGCATGTGGGAGATCGTCACCGAAGGGGTGAAGGCGTCACTGCACAACGCTGGCGTCGCCGCGCTCGAACAGGTGAAGCCCGTCATGCTGCGGCTCGTCAATTGGCTGAGCGGCGGCGGCTTCAAGAAGCTGGAGTCGATCGCCGCGAAGACGGTGGACGTGTTCGTTAAGGTGTTCCTGTGGATGGCGGACGTGCTTGGACCGGTGTTCGGGTGGCTCGAGCAGGCGCTGGATTGGATCGGCGCGAACTTCGAGACGCTGCGGCCGATCCTGAACGGGCTGATCGCCGCGTTCGCGGCGTTCGCCGTCATCTCGACGGTCATGTCCGTCATCTCCGGCATCGGCACGGCCGTCGCGCTGCTGGCGAACCCTATTTTTTGGGTCGTCGCCGCCATCGGCCTGCTGACCGCGGCTTGGACCGGCAACTGGCTGGGCATTCGGGATAAGACGGCGAGCGCGATCGACTGGATCGTCTCGTCGTATCGGTCGCTGAAGGCAGGCATCGAGCGTTTCGTCCAAGAGGCGAAGCAGCTGTTCAAGGACCTCGGCGCCTGGGCGAAGCAGCTCTGGCAGGACGCCGGCGCCGTTCTCGAGCGGATGGGCCAGGCATTGGGCAAGGCGTTCCAGTCGATTCGCGCGACCGTCGTCGGCGCGCTGACTTGGATATATAACTTCCACGCGATGGCGTGGGGAGGGATGTGGCGGATCGTCGCCGGCGCAGCTTCGTTCTTTATCGATACGATCGGCTCCGCGTTCGGGACGATCCGAAGCATCGTATCCGACGCCTTCGGTACGCTCCTCGACATCGGCCGGGCCGGTATGGAGCTGCTGCGCGGCATCTTCGCCGGCGTATGGCAGGGCGCGGCCGGCGACCATGCGGGCGCCGTGAAGACGATCTCGCAGGCGGTCCTCGGCGCGTTCGGCAAGGTCGGCGCGCTGCTGTCGGGCTTCGCCGATCGGGCGAAGAACCATGCCTCGAGCTTCGTCCTCGGTTATGTTTCGGGGCTGATGAATTTCGGTCAGACCGTGGAACGAGCCGTGACGCCGATGAGGGACGCGCTCATGTCCGTCCTGCGGAGCGTCGCCGACTTCGCCGTCGCGGCGGGGAAGCGCATCGAAGCCGGCTTCTTCGCCTTCGTCGACGCGGTCGGTCAAGGCTTAGCGTGGTTCGACCGGACGCTGACGCAAATCCAAACCGACGTGCTCCTCTTCGGCATCCGGCTCGCGCTCGCATTCGATCGGGCGATGACGGCCGCCGGCGACTATTTGTCCAAGAAGCTGAAGGAGATCGAAGAAGGCTTCTGGGCGACCCTGCGCCGTATCGGGGAGGCGATCGACCAAGGCTTCCAGTCGTTCGTCGCTTGGGCGACCTCCGGCATGGAGCGACTCTGGGCCGCGATCTCTCCGGCACTCCAAGCGATCGGCGAATTCGGCTACCTCATGATGGGCATCGCCATCGGCGCGTTCCTGTGGGGACTGCGCATCGTCTACGACCTCCTGACCGGGTTCCTCGATACGGCCGTGTCGTTCGGGGAGCGGTTCATGACCGGCTTGGTCGAAGGGCTGCAGCAGATGTGGGCCCCGCTGTATCAGAAGGTCATGGCCATCCGGGATTCGATCGCGAGCCTGTTCGGCGGAACGACGGCGGAGATGACCGTGTCGGTTCAGACGGTGCACGGCAGCCACCGGACGGGGCTCGCCCGCGTGCCGTTCGACGGGTACATCGCGCAGCTGCACCGCGGCGAAATGGTGTTGACCTCCGAGCAGGCGGATCGGTACCGAGGCGGTCAGCTGTCCGCGGAGCAGCGTTCCGCGATGCTGCAGCCGTACGGCGCGGCCGGCGCGGCGCCGACTCCGGCGACGAAGTCGGTGGCGATCTCGAATCTGATCGGCGAGATGCATGTCCACGACGAAGCGGACGAGAACCGGTTCATCGAGAAGCTGAAGCGGATGCTGGAAGAGGACTTGTTGACGGAAGGGGAGGGCGTCTATGCCGGTTGAGTTTTGGTTCACTTACAACAACGGCGAAGAGACGCTCCGGCTCCCCGTGAATCCCTCCGAATGGAAGGTGTCCGCCGGCTCCGCGAACGAGACGGTATCCGTCCAGAAGCTGGGACAGGTGACCGTCATCCAGAACCCCGTCCTGCGGACGTACGAATTGTCCTCCCATTTCCCCCGACATTACGGGCCTTATTGCGCTTATCGAGACATTCCGCCTCCCCGGAGAGGGATCGATCAGCTGGAGAAGTGGAAGAACAGCGGATTCCCGGTGCAGTTCGTCGTCATTACGTCGGAGCAGCATAAGGAAATCACCGTTCCGGTCACGATCGAATCGCTCTCGTACCGGGAGATCGCCGGAGACGTCGGCAGCATCTATTACGAGCTGACGCTGCGGGAGTTCAAATACACGAAGCCGCGCACCGTGGAGACGAAGCAGGAGAGCGGCGAGACGGTGGCCGAGATCAGCAACAAGGGACAGCGTCCCAAGGCGTCGGTGAAGCCGAAGACGTATACGGTGAAGGCGGGCGACACGTTGTGGGCGATCGATCGCCGCGTCGGCGTGCCGTACGAGAAGATCGCCGCCGCCAACGGGATCAAGCCGCCGTATACGATCCGGCCGAACCAGGTGTTGGTGATCCCATGATCCAACTGCTGCTCGCCTTGGAGAACGGAACGGTCGACATGACCGAATTGGTGGAGACCGTCGAATGGTCGGGGAACGCGCAGAAGGCGGTCCGCAAGCTGACGGTCGGCCTGCTGCATCTCTCGGAGAACGGAAGCGTCCCGCCTCCGGTTCCGAACGGAACCGGCGTGCTGTTCCGGTACGGGGAGGAGGAGCTGTTCCGGGGCAACGTCTTCAACGCCGATTACAAGCCCGGCAAGCTCGGCCTGACCTGCTACGACCAGATGATTTATTTGACGAACAACAAGGATTCCTATGTATTCAAAAGCATGAAGGCGTCGGCGGTGCTCGCGAAGCTGTGCGCGGACTTCTCGATTCCGATCGGTTCGATCAAGGATACCGAGTACGTCATCCCGTATATGGTGTGCGACGAAGAGACGCTCTTCGATATGGCGAAGAAGGCGCTCGGGATTACGTATCGCCACCAGGGGGTGCGGTACTCGCTCTTTTCCCGGGAGGGGAAGGTGCAGCTGGTGCCTTACAAGGAGAATACCCGAAAATGGGTCATCGAGTCCGGGCTGAATTTGGTCGATTACTCGTACGTCGAATCGATCGAGAATACCGTCACGAAAGTGAAGCTGCAGGGCGGGGAGGAGAAGCAAACCTTGGTCGCCACCGCCGAGAACAAGTCGCTTCAGAAGCAGTTCGGCGTGCTGCAGCACTACGAGAAAATCAAGGATAAACAAAACCGGGCGCAGCTGCAGGAGGCGGCGAACCGGATGCTGGCGGAGAAAGGAAAGGCGACGAAGACGCTGCGGCTGGACGAAGCGCTCGGCATCGCCGAGGTCGTCTCGGGCACGACGATCGTCGCGAAGGTGCCGGAGCTCGGCATCGAGCGGACGTACGCCGTCGAAGAGGACGCTCACCGGTTCAAGGGCAAATATCATTCGATGTCGCTGACGTTGACGGAGATGACGTAAGGGGGAGTCGCGCATCGCGGAATCGTTGGGGCAATTGATCAAGCGGCATAGCATTAAGAGCGTGCAATCGCTGCGGCTGCCGGAGCTGATGGAGGCCGAGGTCGTATCCGGCGCGCCGGATTTGAAGATCAAGCTCAAGGGCAGCGATAAGCTGATCATCCCGAAAGAGCTGATCGTCGTCGCGGAGCATCTATGCCGGGTGCATCGCAAGGCGAATCTTACGAACGTCGGGAAGACGTCGATTTCGAAGCAGACGTTCACGGCGGACACGGACCTGGTCATGCAGCATCAGCATTCCGTATCCGTGGACGTCGAGTTGAAGGAGCGCGATTTTACCGCGGAGCAGAGCGAGATTCATTTTCTGAACGAGGACAGCGAAGACGATCTGCTGAAGAAGGGCGACAAGGTGATGGCGCTCTCGTTCGAAGGCGGCCAGAAGTTCTTCGTTCTGGATCGCATCGTGACGTATTAACGCGGGAGGAGGGAGCGCATGTCGTTCGGGGAATTGGTGAAGCGGCACTGCCTCGCGAGCGTGCAGTCGCTGGGGCTGCTGGAGCCGATGGAAGCCGAGGTCGTCTCGGATGCGCCGGACCTGAAGATCAAGCTGAAGGGCAACGATAAGCTGATCATTCCGAAGGAGCTGCTCGTCGTCGCGGAACGGCTGTGCCGGGTCAGGCGCAAGGCGAACATTACGAACGCCGAGAAGGCGGCGATCTCGTCCCAGTCGTTCGAAGCGACCGTCGCGATCGGGGCCCCGGTGGGCAAGAACGATCCGATTCCGCCGGCCCACGATCATCAGTTTACCGTGTCCGTCGCTTTGAAGGACCGGAAGCTGGAGCTCCTCGAGGGCGAGATCCATTACATACGCGAGGACGACAAGGACGATACGCTGCGAACGGGCGACCGCGTGATGGCGTTCGCCTTCGAGGGCGGCCAGAAATATTTCGTGTACGATCGCATCGTGCATTATTAATCGTCGGAGGCAGGCGAGGAGGCATGGGACTTACTCCCGAAATCGAATTTCCGACCGTCATCCAGAAGAAGGCGCCCGCGCTGCGCACCTATAAGCTCGACTTCGAGACGGGCGAGATCGGCCGGCGGATCGACGGGGCGGAAGCCATTCAACAGCTGATTCATAAGGCCGTCCGGACGATACGGTTCAGCCACCCGATCTATTCGGACGACTACGGCTGCGAAATTCAACATATGCTCGGTAAACCGTTTTCCCAAGGCTTTATTCAAGTCGAGATGGTTCGGATGATTACCGAAGCGCTCGTATACGACGAACGCATTCACCGGGTGTACGATTTCACGATCGCTTCGGAAAACGACGAGGTGTACATCGCCTTCTTCGCCGACACGACGCAAGGGACGATTCGTTACGAAGGGGTGTTGTAGCATGGAACAAACTTCGGCGCTCGGCTTCGAGGCGAAGCTGCAGCAGCTGCTCGCCCGCGTCGACGACGGACTCGACAAGAGCGAGGGCTCGGTCATCTACGACGCCTTGGCCCCGATCGCGATGCAGCTGTGGATCGAAGAGAGCAAGTTCCGGAGCATCTTGGAGCAAGCGTTCGCCGTGACGGCGGAGGGGCGATTTTTGGATTCGATCGCCAAGGATTACGGGCTCGAGCGGACGCCGGCCGCGGCGGCAAGAGTCGAGTTGGAGTTTACCGGCGTCATGGGCGCCGCGATTCCGGACGGCACGACGGTCGGGATCGAGAACTCGGACCTGACGTTCGCGACGATCGGGAACGCGACGATCGGCTCCGACGGGAAAGCGGCGGTGCCCGCCCGATGCAAGCAGCCGGGCCCGGCGGGCAACGTGAACGCGGATACGATCCGCCTGCTGTTCGACCCGGTCAAGGACATCTGGACCGTGAACAACAAGCGGCCCGCCGCCGGCGGCCTCGATCAAGAGGCGGACGTCGCGCTCCGGGAACGGATTCTATACCAGAAGCGCAACCCCGAGCACGGCGGGACCGAATCGGACTATAAGCGCTGGGCGCTGTCCGTCACCGGGGTGACGTACGCGGACGCGATCAACTGCAAGCGGGGGCTCGGCACGGTCGACGTCGTCATCGACTGCGAGGGGGACGACGAGGCCCGGGAGGCGATCTTCGCGGAAGTCCGGGAGTTGATCGACCGGAAGAAGCCGCTCGGCGTCGACGTGATCGTCGCGCCGGTCGTTCCGCGAGAGCAGCGGGTCGTCGTTCGCGTATCGGGACTCGGCGAAGCCGCCGCGAAGCAGGCGGTGCACCAGTATCTACGCACGATCGAGATCGGCGGCACGATCTATCTCTCGAAGATCGTGGCGGCCGTCATCGTCGCCGGCGCCTCGGACGCCGTCGTGCTCGAGCCGGAGGAAAACCTTCCGCTGCCCGAATCGAGCAGCTTGAAGGCGGAGGTCGTGATTCTCTTATGACGTCCTTGATCCGCTACCTGCCGGAATATTACCGGGAGAGCCGGCAGATGAACGCGATCCTGGACGCGGCGGCGCCGGACATTCCCGACGTGGAAGGGCGCCTTCTGCACGCGCTGTTCTTGTCCGAGGCGCCGGAGGAATGGCTCGAGCTGTGGAAGCGGGAGCTGCAGGCGCCGGACCGGGACGCGCTGCTCGCCAAGCTGCGTTCCTCGGGCACTTTGAATTTAGATACGATTCTGGCGCTCGGCCTAACGGCGACGGAAACGTACCGGCTCAGCCCGGAAGACGGCTACACGTTGTCCGGGGACGATGCGGTGTTTCCGGACGGAGCGTTCTACGGTCCGCTGATCTCGGCGATTCACGTCGAGCCGGAGCAGGTCGAGGTCGTCCGCAAGCTGATCCAGATCAGCGGATTCGCGGGCTTCCGTTATTGGTTGGCCGTCCATGCGAAATCATCCGTTCGGACCCAACCGCCGAAGGCGGGCATGCTGCGGAGCGTCTATCCGGGGATCGACCGCGAGACGAAGCTGTCCTATGACGAGCTCAGCGGACGCAGCGTCGACACCGCAGGCAGCGTCGCCTTGGTTCGGAGCCACGCGGCCGACGCGGCGAGAGCGGCGTGGTGGTCCCCGAACCTCTTCTTCACCGACTCGCTTCGCTACACGGACGAGACGGTCCGCACGCAGCAAGCCGCCGCGACCGTCGTACGACAACCGATGTAGAAGCAGGAGTAGTAGGAGAAGGGGAAGGAGTAGCAGGAGCAGGAGCAGGAGCAGGAGCAGGAGTAGGAGTAGGAGTAGGAGGTAAAGCACATGGGAGTCAGCTATACGGCGTCGGTGGCCGGGATGCGCACGTTCCAAGCGCTGCATCTCGTGCGAACGACCGACGTCTGGATCGGCATCGGCAAGTCGACGCCGTGGAACGAGGCGGACAGCGCGCCCGAGGTATCCGGTTCGTCGTCCTTGACGGAGCCGATCGGATATAAGAAGGCGGAGAAGGTCCGATTCGTCGTGCCCGACGCGGAAGGCGACATCGTTCAATTCGAGCAGCGGTGGAGGCTGGTCACCGAGGAAGAGGGACGGCAGAGCCTCGCCCGTTGGGTGTACGTCGCGGCGTGGATCGCCGGCGACGAGCTGCCCGCCGTCAGCTATCGGCAAAGCGCGATCGTGACGGGGCTGACGCTCGCGCCGGAGACGCCGCCCGGGAAGCTGGCGGTGCTGGCCGCGGAGGTCGGCGATCACGGGCTGCCCTTGGTCGTGAACTACCGCTCGCCGATTCATCGCGCGGCGGATCAACGGGAGTATCTCGAATTTATCGTGGAGTTCTGATGGGTTTGTCTAGGAGGAGGAGCGTCTCGCTATGAGTGTGTACAATCGATTCGACCCGGCCGACCGCTGGGTATCGCTGCAGGCGAGGAGCGGCCGGCGGCTCCAATCGGCCGAGCTGAACGAAATCCAATCGCTCGCGCTGCACCGCGACAAGCGGATGGGCGACGTCATCTTCGGTTCGGGCCATATTATCGAAGGCGGTCAGGTGTTCGTGTCGCCTCCGCCCGGGAACGAGGCCATCATCTTTCCCGCCTCCGTCTATTTCGACGGCATGATTCACGACATCGGGGAGAAGCGTATCCCGATTACCCGGCAAGGCGAAGAAATCATCGGACTGAAGATCGTCTACGAGACGGTGACGCACGAGACGGAGCCCAAGCTGCTCGATCCGGCGGTCGGCTACGCGAATTTCGGCTCGCCCGGGATGGATCGACGGAAGGCGTCGCCGGAGTGGGTGTTGAACGATCCCGCCGCGACGCCGATGTACCGGCTCGCGAACGGCGAAGTGGTCACGGCCAAGGTGCCGCCGGAGCTGGAGGGCTTTACGCCCGTACTGGCTCGGCGCACGCACGATACGAGCGGAAGCTTCCTCGTCTCGGGCATGGACGGCTTCATCGAGCCGGCCGAGGGAGAGTATGTGAATCTAGTCATCGAAGCGGGGAAGGCGTACGTCCTCGGCTACGAGATCAACCGGCTCGTCCCGACGCGCATACGGCTTCGGAAATCGCTCGACGCCAGAAGCGTATCGGACGAAGTGAAGGTGTATAAGGACGCGGGCTCGGGCGCCGAACCGGTCTATACGCTGAACAGCAAGCCCGTGAAGGCGATCCGCGAAATTACGGCTCGGGTACAGCTCCAGACCGACGTCACGCGCCAAACCGGGGCGGCGGATCCGCTCCCCGAAGAGGCCGTCGTCGATATCGTACGGGTGATGTACAAAGACAAAAATTATGTCAAAGGAACGCACTACCAGCTCGTCGACAACAGCGTCGATTGGTCGATCGGGAACGACCGGCCCGCCGTCGGGGACACGTACTCGGTCGTCTATCAGTTTATGCGGCAGATGGTCCAAGACGAGGATTATCGACTGGACGCCTCCGCGAACGGGGTCGCGTGGCTGAACAAGATGCGCCCGGTGCCCGACTCGCTCTTCAATGTCACCTATGACTACTATTTAGCCCGCAAGGACGCCTTCTACTTGACCCCCGACGGGCAAATTCGAATCGCGACGGGACAATCGGACGTACATCCGCCGCTGCCGCCCGTTCCGCCGGACATCCTCGAGCTCGGGGAGCTTCACTTCCCTCCGGCGAGCGCCGAGGTCGCCGTCGTGAACTACAAGCCCAAGCGGCTGACCATGCTGGAGCTGCGTTCGCTGCTCGATCGTCTGGAGCGCGCCGAATACAATCAGGCGATGCTGGAGCTGGAGCGTTCCGCCCAGATCGCGGATCCGACGACGCAGAAGAAGGGCATTCTCACCGATAACTTCACGAACTTCGAGCGCATCGATTTCGGCAAGGGGTTCGACGCCATGATCGATCCGGCGAATCAGACGCTGCAGCTGCCCGCGACGCAAACGTTCGAGCAGCTGACCTTCGAGAGCGGGGAGTCGGTCCGGCGGCACGAGCGGCTGCTCACGCTGGATTACACCGAACAGGTCGTCATCGAGCAGAGCTACGCGACCGAATCGCTGAACGTGAACCCTTACCAGGTGTTCGGCGCGCAGGCGACGATTCGCCTTACGCCGTCTCAAGACGCTTGGGTCGAGCAGACGGTCGTCTCCAACGTCGTATGGGGCTGGTGGGATGCGTGGTGGGGCGGCAGCCGGACGGAAACCAGGGTCATTCTCGACGAGCATATCCCGTTCATCCGGCAGCGCGTCGTCGCCGTGCACGGCGAAGGCTTCGAGCCGAACGCCGACAATTTGCAGGCGACGTTCGACGGCGTCCCGGTGGCGCTTCAGCCGGCCGCGGGTTACGGGGCGGGCACGTCGCCGGGGACGGTGAAGGCGAACGGAGCCGGCCGCTTCGTCGCGAGCTTTACGATTCCGGAGAACATCCGAACCGGTACGCGGGAAGTGCGAATTTTCAATTATGTATAGAGGGGGATAACGGTGGCGGAAATCCAAAACGAATCGAGAACCTCATACGTCGGCGTCGGTCGCAGGCAGCTCATCGAGCAGACGTTCTGGCAGGTGCCTTGGTGGAATCAGATCGACCCGCTCGCGCAAACGTTCTTGCTGCTGGAAGAAAGACTCGTGACGAGCGTCGAGCTGTTCTTCGCGACGAAGGACGCCGATTCCGCAGGATATACGGCGAAGCCCGTGACCCTGCAGCTGCGGAACGTCGTGAACGGGTACCCGGGAACGACGGTGCTGGCGTCCAAGGTGTTGGAGGCGAGCGCGGTCAAGGTGTCGGCGAAGGGAGAGACGGCCACCAAATTCACGTTCGCCGATCCGGTGCTGCTGCAGGCGAACGTCGAATACGCGCTCGTCATTCTAACCGGTTCCAGTCAATACCGGGTTTACGTCGCCAAGATGAGCGCGAAGGATCTGGCGACCGGCAACGCCGTATCCCGGCAGCCCTACGACGTCGGCGTGCTCTTCTCGAGCTCCAACGCGACGGCATGGACGGCGCATCAGGATACGGATTTGAAATTCCGCCTGTACGCGGCCGAATTCAAGAAGACGGAGAGCAAGCTGTATTTCGGAAGCAAGACGCTGTCCGAGGCGGCCTCCCAGCTGCTGTTGTCCACGAGCCAGGTAGTGCCGCAAGGAAGCAACCTGCAGTGGCAGTGGTCCTCGGACGGCGCGAATTGGTACGCCTTGAACGATACGGGCGTGACGGCGCTGGGCGCCCCGACGCGGCACATTCAAGTTCGCGCCGCGTTATCCGGCACGAAGAAGAGCTCGCCGGTCATCCAGACCGAAGCGATCGGCGCCGTCGCGCTGTCCTATAAGACGACGGGCACGTACGTCAGCAAGGAATGGTTCACGAACGATGCGTTCACGAAAATTACGATGTACATCGATGTATATAAGCCTTCCGGAACCGCGCAGGCCGCGGACTTCAGCGTGAACGGGGGCGACGCCTGGGTTGCGCTCGGCGAGGGCGCGGCGGTCCGGCAGTACGGGCAATACACGCAGTACAAATACGAAGCGACGGTCCCCGCCTCGAATCGGGTGCGCATTCGGATCCGGCAGTCGAATTCGGAGTCCGCGCGAGCGGAGACGCCGAAGGCCAGGCGGTTGATGGTGACGTTGTCCTAGAATTTAGAAAAGAGCGGGTGAAGAGGCGATGGCGAGTACCCACCGCATTACGTTAGACCCGGCCGCTCCCGACAGCCTGTACGCCGGCGCGCAGAAGGTGAACGCGGCGCTGGACGAGGCGGAGGCCCGGCTGGAGAGACTGGAAAAGCTGGAGCAGGAATGGAACGTGAAGATCGGCAACGCGCTATGCCTGCAATGGATGGAGGTGTGACGATGGCTTACGAAGCGTATTCCGCGGTCGATCTGTACGGCGGACAGCCCGGGGCGGCGCTGACCGACCTGGTGACGTTGAAGCACAAGACGATTCTGAAGAACATCGTCATTCACAATACGACGAGTTCCTCTTCGAAGCTGCGGCTGTACATCATCCGTCCGGGCAAGACGATCGGCCCCGAGACGCAGCGGATCGGAACGAGCATCGCGAGCGAGGACACCGTGAAGTTCTCCTTCGAGACGGTGCTGCCCAAGGGGACGAAGATCGCGGCTTTGCAGACGCCCGCGGGCGCGCTGTCCCTCGATATCTCCGGAGTCGAGGTGATCTCGGTTGTATAGCTCTTTGAAGGGGACGACGAACGGGGGCGGGACGACGACCGTGCGGCGTTCCTTCCCCGTCGCGCCGGGCGAGACGATCCGCAAGGGCGACGTCGTGACGGTGTTCGACAATCTGGCGTACAAGAACGCCGAGCTGCCCCTCGACGCGCTGCCGAAATTCAGCCCGGACGTCCTCTACGTGCAGCCCGACGAACAGAGCCGGGCGGTCCATGCGATCGGGGAGGACGAATTCATTCAGATCGCTTCGACGGACCATCGCATCCGAATTACACGGTTCGACGCCGGGCCCGACGGCATCGTCGAGAAAGCCGGCAAGCTGCTGCCGGTGCTCGGGGTCGAAGGGATCGACAGGATGGTATTCAAGCCGCTCGACGAAGGGACCGGCCTGCTCTGTTACCTGGAGCATAACACGGCGCTGTGGCGGTTCCTCGCGGTGCGATGGGGGGACGGCGACGGAGTGGAACTGGGCAGCCCGTTCGTTACGGAGTTGAACACGAACGGTCTTCCGGAGATCGAGTCCGCGTCGCCGGATTCGTTCGTCATGGTATGGCATTGCGTGCTGGCGGAGCCTCCGCGGATGAAAGCCCGCGTCGGCGTCATCGGCGCCGATCTGTCCATTGCGATGCCGGCGGACGCTTACGCGTTCGAGGCGGTGCCCTTGCTGAGCGACCGGTTCGCCTTCGCGAAGCTCGGAGAGGGACGATACGTCGTCAATATCGTGATCGACGAGCCTCAGCCTACGGTTGCGACCCAAACGTTGTCCGTGGCGGAAGGGCTGATCAACCTTGGGGAGAGAGCGGTCTGGAGGCCGCATGCCTCGAAGAACGTAGAGCTGCGGGCGCTCGTCATGTCCCCGGATCACTACGTCCTACTCAACAAGATGGAGAGAGGATTGGATATCTATAACATCGGTATGCGCGACAACAAGCCGACGATGGCGGCCCCGTTCCAAGTTACGATCAGCGATCTCTTCTTCGATGCGATCCGCCTGTCGGAACAACGGTTCGTGCTTGCCTATAACGACCGAAACGCAGGAAGCCTGACGACGACCATGTTCCAAGCGCCCTCGTCCAGTATTGCCGCGCTGCCGATGTTTACGAAGGGGCAATTCGGCACGATTCGAGGGAACGCGAATCGGCTTCGCTTCCTGCCGCTTGGGGATTCGTTGTACGTTCTTACGTTTAATAGCGCGGCCAGCTCCTATGCCGATTACACGCAGGCGCTCCTGCTTCGCATGACGGCGGACATGACCGCGTTCGAGGACGTCCTGGTCAAGGAACAGCTGACGAACGTGTGGGACCGGGGCTGCGAGGCCGAATATTTCCACTTCTGCGCGCTCGGAACGACCGGCCGATTCATCGTGTCCGGCAACGGCCGAATGAAGCTGTTCCGGTGCGGATGGACGCCGCTCCGGTTCATCGACGCGGGGGTGGGAGAGTTCTCCTTGGAGACGGGCGATTACTATTCCAGCGGCCGCTTGTTCGACGCCGTCGCGCTGTCGAACGGCTTCGTCGTTTTGGCTTACCGGGAGCGGGATACCTGGCACGGCAAGCTGTCCGTCTTCGAGCCTCGTTCCGGCGGGTACCGGCCGATCGCGTCGCACACGTTCTCGTACAGCCATGTCGACAACCTGGCGATCGTGGAGATCGTGCCGGGGAAGTTCGCTCTGCAATACAGGCAGCGCATCAAGCCGACGTACGACGGCGGCGGCTCCGAGCGGGAGGTGAAGGTGCTCGTCGCCAAGGTGACTGGCGAAGGGATCACGGAGAAGGCGACGACAAGCTTCGAACCGGAGCCGTATCAGGAAACCCGGTTGTTCCCGCTCGCCGGCGACCGGCTGCTCGTCCTCGGGCTCAACCATAAGATCGACCTGTTCGCCCGCGTCTTTCGGTATCGGGAATCGGGCGCGACCCCGAGCTTCGAGCCGCTCGGCGAGGCGCTGCGCTTGGATTACGAGCGAGCGAACTTCACGTCGGCGCGGCTCGGGCCGAATCTGTTCGCCGCGACTTCGGCCGGGAGCTTCCTCGTCGAAGCGAGAGAGGACGGGACGCTGATTTCCAGCGGCAGATTGTCCTTAGAGACGAACGGCAGCGTTACGCACGGCATGCTGGACGACGAAGACGGTCACGTCGCGTTCCTCCTGACCGATTCGGCGAGCGGGGCGATCGAAACCGTCCGGTACGCGAAGCTCGGCGGCAGGCTGCTCCAAGCGGGCGATGCGGCGGCGCGGAAGGAGAAGATGGAAGGGGTCGTCACGGAGCTTCGGAACCTGCGGGGGAAGACGGCATTCGTCTATAAGGCGAGATGGACGAAGGGCATGACGTCTCAGCCGGGCCGGCCCGCTTCGGATCTGCGGCTAGCGCTGCTGGATACGGGCTCCGCGGCGGACGGCGCGCCTCCGCAGGACCGGTTTTATCCGTTCCCTTCGTCGCAGGATACGCCTTCCGTCTTCCTGCCGATCGACGACCGCCGAGCGTTCTGCGCGATGTCGGACGGCCGAAACAATCAGCTGTACACGATCGCTTATCTAGACGACGCCCACCTCGCCTTCGGCCGGCCGTATCTAACCCCTAGCGGCATCGCGGGTTCGGACGGAATCGAAGGGCAGTCGATCGAAGTGACGCTCCGCGGGATCGCGGAGGTGCCCGGCGCGACCCTGCAAGCCGGGACCGCGTACGCATCGGGGAGAGACGGCCGGCTGTCGGTCGAGCCGGGGGGCCGGACCGTCGGGGTGGCCGTATCGGCAAGCGAGCTGTTGATCGAATAAAACGAACGTCAACGGGGCTGCCCTTCAAGTAGAGTAGGAATCTACTTGGAGGGCAGCCCCGCTGCGGTTAACCCCGCGCTTCCAGCAGGATGCGCTGCAGGTCGGGTTCCTTATCGAGGATATGCTGGAACGATTCCCGGCTCAGCGTAATGAACATCGTCGGGACGAGCGTCGTAATCGTCGCCGTTCGCGCGACGTTGCGCAGAAGCGCCACTTCGCCGAAGAAGTCGCCGTCGCTCAGCACGGCCAGCTTGCTCGTTGCGCCGTCGATCTCCTTCGACACCTCGACCTTGCCGCGGACGACGATGTAGAACTTATCGCCCGGATCTCCTTCCCGAATGACGACCTTGCCCGTCGGGAACGACTCGGTGACGAACAGCGGTGAGATCTCCGTCAAGAATGCGAGATCCGCCGCTTCGAACAGCGGCACCTTCTTCAGCTTCGCCGGCTGGATCACGGCATGGATGCCGTCGTCGCTGAAGGAGAAGCCGCTCTGCTTCTCCCAAGCTTCGGCGTATTTTCCCTGTGTCGCCAGCAGCGCTTCATGCGTTCCTTGCTCGACGAGCCGGCCTTTGTCCAGCACGAAGATGCGGTCCGCCTGCTCCGCGGAGGCGAGGCGATGCGTGATGGAGACGACGGTCGTCGTTCGAGCGAGGTTCAGAATCGTCTTGTTGACCGCTTCTTCCGTCGCCGGATCGAGCGCGGAGGTCGCCTCGTCCAAGATGAGGAGGCGCGGATTGCGGATCATGGCGCGCGCGATGCCGATCCGCTGGCGCTGCCCGCCGGACAGTCTGCCGCCGCGTTCCCCCGCGAGCGTGTCATAGCGCTCAGGGAGCGTCATAATGAAATCGTGAATTTCCGCCGCTCGCGCCGCCCGTTCGACGTCCTCGTCGGAAGCCGCCGGATTGCCGAGCCGGATGTTCTCGCGAAGCGAAATGTTGAACAGGAAGTTGTCCTGGAACACGATGCTGATCTGGCTTCGAAGCGACTGTTGGGTAACGCGGGCGATATCGACGCCGTCGTATCGGACGCTTCCTTCGTTCGGGTCGTAGAAGCGCATCAGCAAATTAATGATGGTGCTCTTCCCCGAGCCGCTGGAGCCGACGAAGGCGGCGTAGGAGCCGTAAGGAATCTGCAACCGGATGTCCGACAAGTTCGTCTGTCCCTTCGCGTACCCGAAGGAGACGCCGCGGAACTCGATGCCGTCGGAGAGCGGGGACAGCGTCTTCGCGTCCGGCGCGTCGGTCACGGCCGGCTGCTCGTCCAAAATTTCGGTAATCCGTTCCATCCCGGCCGACGCTTGCATCATCTGCGGCACGATCCAAGTGACCGCCGCCACCAAATTGCTTAACGTAAGCAGAATGGTGCTGAAGGCGAGCAGCGAACCGATCGAGAGCAGACCGTTGAAGGCGAGCGCCGAACCGATGCAGATCGCGATCAAATTCAAGACGACCGTGCCGAGGTTCGTCGTGCGGTCCACCAAGAAGGACAAGAAGTGCGAGCGGGACGCCTTGCGTACGTATCGGTCCATCGCGTCGGCGAACTGATCGTTCATTCGACCCTGCAAGCCGAACGCCTTCACGACCGTCTGCGCGCCGAGATTTTCCTGAATCGTTCCCGTGATTCCCGCCTGCTCCTCCTTCAGCTCGTAATTGGCGTCGTACGCGCGCGCGCCGAACAGCTTCGGGCCGACGAGACAGAGCGGCAGCCCGGCGAGCGCGACGAGCGCGAGCTGCCATTGGAGCAGGAAGAGAACGATTACGTTCAGAAATAAGCCGAGGAACGAGAGCAGCACGTAAGGCAGCATCATGACGAACGCGTCCACGGACGCGAGGTCGGAGTTGAAGCGGGCGAGCAGGTCCCCCGCGCCCCGCCGGGAGAAAAATTCCATCGACATGCCTTGGATGTGCCGGAACAATCGCTCGTGCATATCCTTCATAACGCGCGGACCGACGAACGCGTACGTGCGGTCCCGCACGACGCCCATCCCCGCGGCCAGCGCCGCGCCGACGACCAAGGCGCCGAGAATGAGAAGCAGTCGTTGGAAATCCTGCGGTATGATTGCAGAGTCGACGACGATTTTGAAGCTGACCGGCAGCAGCGTCTCGAAGGCGAGCTCTACCAGCAGCGCCAAGAGAAGAATCGCGGACGGCTTCTTGTAGTTACGGAAATAGGCGGGCAACGCCTTGAAAATGAAAAGCATAGCGACCTCCCCGCGGTTATACGCTGCCGACTTCGTGTTTCGCTTCGAACATGCGGGCGTAGGCTTTGCGCGGCCGCCCGAGGGCGGCCCCCCGATGATATGCGTACCCGGCGACGAGCGGGAAGGCGAGCGTCGCCTCGGCGTAAACCATCTGTTCCCGCGCCTTGTTCACCTTCCCCCAGCTGTGCGCTTCCTTCAGCGTGGACCCGGACAAGCCGCCGTCGCGTTCGTCCGCCACCGTAATTTGCACGGTGTACTTGTGCATCTCGACTTCGTAGCCGAGCAGCTCCGCGGCGACAACCGTATCCTGCGCGAAGTTCTTCGGAACGCCGCCGCCGATCATGAACAGCCCGGTCGTTCCCGCCTTCACCTTCAGCATCGTCAGCTCGCGGAAGTCCTTCACGCTGTCGATGGAGACGTGGCGCTCCGGATTCGCGAATTGATGGGCGACGAGTCCGAAGCCGGCGGAGCAATCCGAGAAGGCGGGGACGAAGATCGGCACGTCGTGCTCGTATGCGGCTTTAACGACGGAACGTACGGCCGCGCCCGTCTCCTGTTCCGCTTCCGCCAAGTATTTGCCCATCTCCCGCAAGAACTCGCGGCTGGATAGGACGCCGGAACCGAGCCGATCCGCGATGCGGCGAATCGTCTCGTCGCACACGCGCAAGTCGTTCTCGTCGATGAACGTGTCGTAGATGCGGTCGATGCTGTTGGCTCGCAAGTATTCGTCGTCTATGAACGGCGTGCCCTTATAGTGCCGGAATCCTAAAGCTTCGAAAAAATCCTGATCGACGACGTTCGCGCCCGTCGATACGATCGCATCCACCATCCGGTGCTCGATCATGTCGACGACGACATCCTTCAGTCCGGCGCTGAACAGGCTGCCGGCCATACAGAGGATGACGGAACAGCCTTCTTCCCTAAGCATCGTGTCATAAATTTGCGCCGCTTCGTACAAATTCCTGGACTGAAACGCCATATCCTTCATGGCGTCTACATAAGCAACGACATTATGCGCCTTCATGTCGATATGCTTGATTTCTTCCTGAAGCAACTCGTGTTTTCCCACTCGCAAGCCCCTCGTCTGTGTGATATAAATAGAGAATATCGTATGATAGTACTATTTGGAAGATAGAATAGAAACGCGTCGAAATCGATCGAACATCATAGTGCTTTAGACGGGGAATGGGAGTGATCGGAGCATGATGCATCCGGATACGGAGCTTCGGTATATTAACGATTCGATCGGCGTCGGCATCTTCGCCACGAGGAGGATTCCGAAGGGGACGGTGACCTGGGCGCTGGACGGCTTGGATCAGCGGTTCCGCGAAGACGAAGTGGCGGCGCTGGACGACGCCCGCAAGGCGATCGTCCTCAAATATTCGTTCCGCAACCAGGACGGCTTGTACATCCTGTGCTGGGATCACGGGCGATTCATTAATCACAGCTTCAACGCTAACTGCGTCGCCACGGCGTACGACATCCAGCTCGCGGCGCGGGACATCGAGCCCGGGGAACAGCTGTGCGACGATTACGGGGTGCTGAACATGGACGAGCCGTTCGATTGCTTTCCGGAAGAAGGCTCGACTCGAACCCGCGTATTGCCGGACGACCTGCTGCATTATTACGAAGAATGGGATGCGCAGGCGACGGAGGCGTTCCGCTATTTTCGTCAGGTAAATCAGCCTCTAGGGCATCTCATTCCGCGGGGGTTCGCCGAGAAGATCGATCGAATCGCAAGGCTCGGGGAGCCGATCGACTCGGTTATCGCCACGTATTACGACAGGCGCGGACGGTTCTCGAGTCCCGACCCCGCCGTACGCATTCGCGAGCTGCGGGCCGAGAAGGCGCCGTCGCCGCCGGACATATAGAGGAGGAATCGCGATGCTTCATCCGGATACGGAGCTGCGCTACGTCGACGAGACGATCGGTTTCGGCGTCTTCGCGCGCAAGCGAATTCCGAAGGGGACGATTACGTGGGCGTTGGACGAGCTGGATCGGCATTTCACGGAGGAGGAAGTATCGGCGTTAGACGATCTGCGGCGAAACTACTTTCTGAAATATTCGTACCGCGACCAGCGCGGACTCTACATTTTGTGCTGGGATTATGGAAAATACATGAACCACAGCTTCGATGCCAATTGCGTGGGCACGGCTTACGAGCTGGAGCTGGCGGCCCGGGATATCGAGGCGGGCGAGCAGCTGACGAGCGACTACGGGACGCTGAACGTCGACGAGCCGTTCGACTGCTTGCCGGAGGAAGGGAGCTCGCGCCTCCGGGTCATGCCCGACGATCTGCTCCGATACGCGGAAACGTGGGATCGGCTCGCGGCGGACGCCTTCGCGCGGTTCAACGAGGTAGAGCAGCCGTTGAAGCACTTGATGAAGCCGGAGTTCGCCCGGAAGATCGAAGGGATTACGACGCGGGGCGAGCCGCTGGATTCGATCGCGTCTTTCTACTATGCGGGGCGGCGGGAGCGGGAAACGTCCTGAGTCGGGAGCGTCAGGGCGTTGAGAACATCCGTCCTGCACTTGGACATGAAATTCTCCCTTTCATCGGCATGATCGAGGCGTCCTTCGCTTACTGAACAGGAAAAACTCCTTAATAATAAGCGGGAAATGACGATATCCCTTGATTTTGGCGGAATAAGAGGGAGACTTTCCCTCCGCGGTACTTCCCTCGATGCGAGCCGCCCGAGAACCAAAGAAAAACGGGGCGGTCCGTCCAGGCGTTCGAGACCTGGGGACCGCCCCGTTCTTTAGTTTTTCGGAGAGGCGAGCCGCTCCACCAGCTCCGCCAAGCGGGCGATCGTCTGCTTGCCGCCTTCGACCGCGCCGTAGTTTTCGACGGCTTGCCTCAACTGCTCGGCCGAGCGGAACCGCGAATGCATCGATAACGCCGTGTCGCCGTTCCGGTCCTCGAGCGTCACCGTCACGCGGAACTGTTCTTCGTCCCCGGGCTCGCCATGCGAATAGACGAGACGTTCGGGACGAACGACCTCCCGATAGGTGATCAGGTTCGGATACGCCGTGCCGTCGGGACCGTGCATCACGTATTCCCATTGACCGTTCGGCCGGGCTTCGAATCGGCTCGTCGTCGTAGAGAAGCCGATCGGCCCCCACCACATCGCGAGATGGTTCGGATCCGTGAACGCGTCGAACACGAGCTCGCGAGGCGCGCGGAACGTTCGCTTCACGACGATTTCCTGCTGTTCTACGTAGGCTTCCGTGTTGAATGCCGACATCAAGTTCCCTCCAGTTCAAATTCTTTGTTCTTGAACCGAGTGTATCATAAATTGAATATTCCCGTAAAGGAATATACAGAATCATTTTCCGACAACGATACGTTATTTCCCCGGAAATCGACAGGAACCGATCCCGTTTCGCATAAAAGTCGTTACAACGGCTTCCTCCTCGTTTACAATAATAGGATACAACTGCCTGAGAGGTGAGCCAACAACGATGAACGTACGACGACGCAAGCTACAACCCCTGCCCTTGCTGATGCTCTTGTCGTTGCTCGCGGGCTGCGCGGGCGGCGCCGCGCCTGTCGAGGACCCTATCGAAGACACTCCGGTCTCCGACGCCTCCGGGGCGACGGGCTCCGAAGACGTTGCGGAACAACCGATCCTGCCTTATACATACCCGCTTACCGGACTCCCGGCAGAGGAACTGCTGTCGAATCGCCCCGTCGTCGTGATGGTGGAAAATTCGCCCGCCGCGCGTCCTCAGACCGGTCTGCATGAAGCGGATCTCGTATATGAAGTGTTGGCGGAAGGCGATATTACGAGGTTTATCGCCGTCTATCAGAGCGTGGAGTCGGAGGAAATCGGGCCTGTGCGCAGCATCCGTCCGTATTTCGTCCAGCTGGGCATGGAGGTCGACGGCATCCTCGTCCATGCGGGATGGAGCCAAGAGGCGATGAATTTGATGGTGAAGCATAAGCTGAACCATCTCGACCAGGTGTACGGCGATCACGATTATTATTGGAGGGACAAGTCCCGCAAAGCGCCGCACAACTTATACACGAGCATCGAGCTTATCCGCAAGGGCGCGGAGAAAAAGAAGTTCCGCGAGGAATGGACCGACCCGATTGTGACGTTCGTCCTGCCGGGAGCGGGAGGGGAGCCGGCGGTGCCGAAGGGCGAGCCGGCGGACCGCGTCGACATCCCGTATATCGGAGGTTACGAGGTCGGCTACGAATACGATGCGGCGACGAAGACGTACTTGCGCTTGATGAAGGGGGAACCGCATACCGACAAGAAGACGGATGCGCGGTTGTCCGCGACGAACGTGCTCGTCGTTCAAGCGAAGCACCGCATCGTCGACGACGTCGGTCGGCGGGAAGTGGACGTGCAGGGGCCGGGCAAGGGCGTCCTGCTGCAAGCCGGCGTGAAACGCGACATCGTATGGGAGCTGAAGAACGGCGTCATCCGCGCGTACGACAAGGAAGGGGCGATCACGGACATACCGTTGCTGCCGGGGAAGACGTGGGTGCAGATCGTACCGGATTTGTCGAAGGTGACGTTCGGAACGGGTACATAGAGGGTAAAAGAAGGGGGCGCGAATTGCAACAATACAGTTCGCGCCGAATTCAGCCGAATGTTCTGCAGAATTGCAGATATTCGGCTATTTTTTATTAAGAGCGGTTATTACCAGCCACGCACGAGCTTTTTCCAATCTTCGCCATAGTTTCAGAAATTGTTCAGTGCGTTCTTATATACTATCGCAAAGAACGATTACGAACGAAGGTCGGAAAGCGAAGGTGAAGGTAGCTCATGATATCTTTGTCGCCGGCGGGAGTCGAAGACGAAGCGTTCCTCTTCGAATTATTCGTCAGCGTCCGACTCGCCGAATACGCCGGTTCGGGGTGGAGCCAGTCGGAGATGCAGACGCTGATGTGGGTGGAATTTCGGACACAGCAAGCAACCTATGCGAAGCAGTCAGGCGCGCGGCATGACATCGTGAAGGAGGGAGACGTGCCGATCGGCAGGATCTTAACTACGGAGAGCGCGCACGCGGTTCAACTCGTCGATGTATCCCTGATTAAGCCTTATCGGGGCAGGGGGATCGGAACGATGCTGGTTCGAGGGCTGCAGAAGCTCGTTGCCCCGACGGGAAAGCCGATCCGCCTGCAGGTAGAATTGTATAACCCGGCCATGCGTTTCTATCAACGCCTTGGCTTCCAGCCGCTTCGGGAACACTTCCCTTATCTCTCCATGGAATGGAGTCCGAAGTCGGGCGGCAACGACGCTCGCCTAACCTCAACGGAAAGCGAATCGCGGGCAAGAGCCCAGGCCTAACAAGGCCTGGGCTCTTGTCTTTTCACCGATGGCTGAACTAGGGAAAAACGGCGGCAAAATCATCGATTGCGCATCGGAATCGAGTTTTGAACATGTACATGGGGGAGAAGCGTTCCCTATAATCCTCCATATCGCGCGTACGCTGCGACGACCATTCGGGAAAGGGGGCGGAAGAGGTCAACGACCGCGCATTGTTGTAAGTGCTTACAATTTACTTGGTTACTAATTAAGGAGGGAAAACTTTGAAGAGAGCACTCATTCGAGGGACGTCGGTTTGGATGGCCGTCTGCATGGCGTTCGGCCTACTGCCGACCGGGGCGTCTATGACCGAAGCGGCGGACGCAACGGGGGAAGAGTCTACTGCACTGTTTCGGTACGATTTCGAAAACGACGCCGTCGGCTCGCCGCCGACCGTGAACGCGGAACAATTCGACGCGTGGACGGCTGCGGCCCGCAGCGCGGAGTCGCCGTTGACGGTCGTCGAAGACAACGGCGGCAAGGCATTGGAATACGCGCGGGTCGAGACGGCGACGGGCGGCGGCGGACCGCGGGTCGAGAAGCGCATCGATGTCGCGGGCCGGGAGACGTTGACCGTCGAATTCCAGATGAAGACGCTGGGTCATCGATTCATGCTGGAGCTGCGCGGCGAAGGGCAGTCGCCGCCCGTGACCCGGCTGCTGCTGCTCGACGGCAACGGCTTGGTGCCGACCCCGCCGGAAGGGGCTGTTTTTGACAGGAATGCGTACGTCGACGCGAAGATCGAGATCGATGCGGCGGGGCGGACGTTCACGTCTTACCTGAACGGCTATGCGATCCAAAGCGACGTCCCGCTGCACGCCGACATCGATCTGTCGAAGCCGATAATGCTTCGATTTACGACCAGCGTGCAGCCGGGAGAGCGGCTGTATTTGGACAACGTCGTCATTACGGGCGCGATGACGGAGGCGGAAGCGAGCGCGATCGTCCGCAAGCTGTCACCCGCCCATCCGCGTCTGATGGCGACGGCGGACGACTTCGCCGCGCTCGCGGCGCGGATCGGCGCCGACCCGCGTTCCGCCGAATGGTACGGGAAGATTCGAGCGGAGGCGGAACGCTTCCTCGCCGAGCCGCCGTCGGAATACGGCTTCCCGGACGGCCGCACGCTGCTGAACGTGAGCCGCCAAGTGTTAAGCCGGAGCTATGCGTTGGCGCTCGCGTACCGGATCGAAGGCGACGCGAAGTACGCGGAGCGGCTGTGGACGGAGCTGGAGGCGGCGGCCGCCTTCCCGGACTGGAACCCGGAAAGCTTCCTCAGCGCGGCCGAGATGACGCACGCGTTCGCGATCGGTTACGACTGGGCGTACGACTACTGGTCGCCGGAGCGGAAGGACGCGATTCGCGACGCGATCGTCCGGCTGGGCTTGACGCCGGGTCTGAACGCCTACCGATCCGGGGCGTGGTGGGTGTCGACGACGAACAACTGGAATCTGGTGTGCAACAGCGGACTCGCCATCGGCGCGCTGGCGATCGGCGACGAAGAGCCGGAGCTGGCGGAGGCGATTTTGCAGGCCGGACTCGCCTCGATCCCGCGGGCGCTCGGCGAATACGCGCCGGACGGCGCGTATCCGGAAGGGGTCACGTACTGGGCGTACGCTAACCGGTATTTCGTGCCGTATTTGGCTTCCTTGCAGACAGCCGTCGGCGAGACGTTCGGCTTGGCGGAGACGCCGGGTCTGGCGGATACGGGCTCGTTCCCGATCTATATGACGGGTCCGTCCGGACTAACCTTCAACTACTACGACGCTTCCGCGAGCGCTCAGCGTCCGGCGGAGATGTTCTGGTTCGCAGAGACGTACGGCCGGCCGGAGTACGCTTGGTGGGGGGAAGGCAGCGCGAGCGCTTCGCCGACGCAGCTGCTCTGGTACGAACCCGGCGCGGCCCTCGACCCGCGGGAAGCCGGCTTGTCCTTGGATAAGCGATTCCGGCGGTCCGAAGCGGCGTCGTTCCGCAGCGCGTGGGACGCATCCGATGCGTTGTACGTCGGATGGAAGGCCGGCGACAATGCGTTCAACCACGGGGATCTCGATCTCGGGACGTTCGTGCTCGACGCGCTGGGCGCGCGCTGGGCGTCGGAGCTCGGTTCGGAGGACTACGGTTCGCCGGGGTATTGGAGCGCAGGCCCGAACGGGCAACGCTGGACGTATTACCGCAAGCGCGCGGAGGGGCAGAACACGCTGGTCGTCAATCCGGGGGCCGGCGACGATCAAGACCCGCGCGCGACCGGGGAGATCGTCCGGTTCGAAAGCGGACCGACCGAGGCGTTCGCGGTCGCCGAGCTGTCCGAGGCGTACGCGCATGTCGGCGCGACGTCCTGGCAGCGGGGCATCTCGCTGTTCGACCATCGGCGTCAGGTGCTCGTTCAAGACGAGCTGCAAGCCGACGAGCCGGCGGACGTCTGGTGGTTCATGCATACGCCGGCCGCCATCGAGGCGGGGGCGGACGGGCGGAGCGCGATCTTAACGATCGGGGGAGAGCGGATGCTGGCTCGGATCGTGTCCCCTGCCGCCGGGGCGGCGTTTACGATTATGGATGCGGAACCGCTGTGGACATCGCCCGATCCGCAGCAATCGCCGAACAACAGCGTACGGAAGCTGGCGATCCATCTGGAAGGCGTGACGGACCTTCGGTTGGCGGTCCAGTTCACCCCGCTGCGCGACGGGGGGCCCGCCGCGGAAGCGGCGGACGTGACGCCGCTCTCCGCCTGGGACGTCGCGCATGACGCCGTGCCGACGCTTAGCGACATCGCGCTCGGCGGCGTTCCGCTCGCCGCGTTCGCGCCGGGGGCGTTCACGTACGACGTTCCGCTTGCCGCGGGGGCAACGGCGGCGCCGACGGTGACCGCGACCGCCGTGACGCCGACGGATACGGTCGACGTCGAGCAAGCGTCTACGCCGGACGGCGCGGCGACGATCCTCGTCTCTCGTGCCGGGGGGCCGACGACGAGGTACGAGGTGCATTTTCAGAGGGAAGCTTCTTCGGAAGAGGGGCCGGTCGTTACGGCCAGCATTCAGGGGACGTTCCCGCCGGAGCATACGATCGACGACGACTTGACGACGTTCTTCTCCGCGCAGGGCTACGGGCAATGGGTGCAGTACGATCTTGGCGAATCGACGTCGATCGACGGCGTATCGCTTGCGTGGTACCAGGGCGACGTCAGGAGCTTCGCCTTTACCATACTTGCGTCGGAGGACGGGGAGACGTGGACGGAAGCGTACGCCGGGTCGAGCAACGGCACGTTGCTGGAGCTCGAGGCTCATGCGTTTCCGGCCGTCGAAGCCCGCTATGTCCGCATCGTCGGATACGGCAACAGCTCCAACCAATGGATGAGTATCACGGAAGCGCGCCTTCATACGGAGGCCGGCGTCTGGCCGGCGTTCGAGACGAGGGCGCCCGTGCTGGAACGCGTCGAGTTGACGGCCGAATACGAACGCTCTGCGGTCGGCGAGACCGGACGGCTCGGGGTAAGCGGCATCCTGTCGGACGGCGGCGAAGCCGATCTGGCGCAGGCGCAGGTGCGTTACGGCAGCAGCGACGCATCGGTGGCGGCCGTCGGCGTTGACGGCGAGCTTACGTTCGTCGGCGCCGGCGAAGCGACGTTGTACGTCGTCGTCGAATCCGCGGACCGTCGCTTGAAATACGACCGGCTGACGGTGCAGGTCGTCGACCCGAACACGAGGCTGCCCGTCGCGGATGCGTTCGTCCGCGGCGGGTCGTACGGCGACGACCGATACGGGACGTCGTCCGGCATGACGCTCAAGCAGGATGCGAACGCCGACTTTTACCGGGAGGCGTATCTCGCGATCGACGTCGGCGCGATCGACGGTCCGCTGGAAGCGGCGACGCTATATATTTACGCTTCGGTCTCGGATCAAGGGACCGGCGCGGGGGCGTCGGGTCACGCGATCGACGTTCACGCTTTGGCGGGCGAGTGGCAGGAGCATACCGTCACATGGAACACCCGGCCGACGGTCTTGGAGAAGCTGGCGTCCGTCGGCATCGACGACGTCTTCCAATGGCGCGCGATCGAGCTGCCGGTCGAAGCCGTCGAAGCGGCTGAAGGCGGCCGACTGGATGTCGCGCTGCGGCACGTCGCCCCGGCCGGGAACCGGTACGCGGTAAGCGTGCGGAGCCGCGAACACGCGACCTACGGTCCCTACCTCGTGCTGACGCCGAGCGCAACGGTCGAAGCCGTCTGGAGTCCGGAAGCGCCCGACGGCCGGGAAGGCTGGTACGCAAGTCCGGTCACGTTGACGTTGCTGCCGCCGGACGCGGCGGAAGCGCGGATCGAGGCGGTGCAGTCGACGGACGGCTCGACGCCGCCGACGGACGGCTTCGCGCCGTATACCGATCCGATCCTCTTCGCGGACGGCGTGTACGACGTCGAGTACCGCGCCGTCGGCGGGGAGGCGGCGGGCGCCGTGCGGGTGATGGTCGATACGGAGGCGCCGACGGTGACGGTGTCGACGTACGGGATCGTCCCCGGGGACGCCGGCGGCATGCCTGTCGCGACGATCGACGCATTCGTGCGGATCGTCTGCGAAGCGTCCGACGAGCTGTCCGGCGTCGCGGTATCGTCCTGCGCGTCCCCGCTCGTCGAAGCCGAGGCTTACGAGCTCTCGCCGGGCGAGCATACGGCGGCGGCGGAAGCGACGGACGCGGCCGGCCATACGCGGACGGTCGAGACGGCGTTCGTCGTCGCCGCGACGACGGACGGACTTGTCGCGCTCACCGAGCGATTCGTCGCGGCGATGGGCGCGCCGGGCGCGGGCGGCATCGCCGAGGCGCTGACGAAGAAGCTGGGGAACGCCGGAGCGGCGATCGCGCGGGGCGACGCCGAGGAAGCCGACGCCTTACTGCAGGCGTATAAGGATCAACTCGCCGCGCTGAGCGGCGTCAAGCTGACGGCGTCTCAAGCGGAGACGTTGGCGTTCTGGGCGTCGCAGCTGCAAGGCGCGTAAACAGGGATAGCGAATCGGCGAGGGTCATCCGGGGGGATGATCCTCGCCTTCGTTATAGCTTTCGTTAGCCATTAGGGAACACGAAATTTCCTTATTTTTAACGAACTCCGCACAAAGACCCGAATAGGGAACACGAAAGTTCCTTATTCGCGGTAGAAACGGTACGAAACGGCGCTTCCGAGCGGAATAGAGAAATTTTATGTTCCCTATTCGGGAAAATGCGGGGGAGGGAGCGCAAATAGGGAACGTTGGTGTTCCCTATTTCGGGCACGCAATGGCGGAAGATGCCGCAATAACAAGTTTCGCCTCCGCGATTCTCTTCTCTTGCGCATGCTTGCATCGATTGCGCATCGCGGAATGTCATCCATTGCGAATCGGCGTCGTCATTGCACATCTACGGGCTGGCGTCGCTGCGGTATAGTGAAGGGCGAAAACGCATGGAGCGACTATGATTTCATTAGAACGGGGGAATGAAGCAATGAACAGCCGACTGGAGCGCGCTCCGATCATCCTGCTGCGATCTTCGTGGCAAGTCGTGAACATCGGGGACATCGCGCATACGCCGGGCGCGTTGGCTTTGATCGAACGGCACTTTCCCGAGGCGGAGGTCATCCTCTGGGCGTCGGACGACCTGACCGACGAGGTGGCCGCGATGGAGCATCGGCGGTTTCCGCAGCTTCGGATCGTCAAGGGGAGGATCGGCGAAGACGGGCGAGTCGAAGGACCGGAGCTCGAGGAAGCGATCGACGGCTGCGACTTCTTGCTGCACGGTTCCGGCCCTTGGCTTGTGGCGAGCGACGATGTCGCCGCGTTCCGCAAGCGGACGGGGAAGCCATACGGCGTGTTCGGCATTTCGTACAACGACGACCCGGCCGTGACGGAGCTGCTGAGCGAGGCGGAGTTCGTCTACTTCCGCGACACGGTATCGCTCGAGCGGGCGAAGGCCGCGGGGGTGGCTTGTCCGACCATGGCATTCGGTCCCGACGCGGCGTTCTCGTGCGACGTGCGGGACGACGAGAGGGCGGACCGATTCTTGCAGGCGAACGGCCTTGTCCCGGGCGAATTCCTCTGCTGCATTCCGAAGCTGCGGTATACGCCGTATTGGACGATCCGGAATTCCCCCTTCGACACCTCGAAGCACGCGCGTAACGAAGCGATGAAGGAGCATGATCACGCGCAGCTGCGCGAAGCGATTCTAGCCGTCGTCCGGGAGACGGGGCGCAAGGTGCTGATCTGCCCGGAGGACATGACAGAGGTCGCGGTCGGGAAAGAGATGCTGTACGACAAGCTCCCCGAGGATGTGCGCTCGCAGGTCGTCTGGCGGCCGAACTTCTGGTTGACCGACGAGGCGATCAGCGTATACGTCCGTTCCGCCGGGCTGTTCGGGAACGAGATGCATTCCCCGATTTTATGCGTCGCGCATGGAGTGCCGGCGATCGTATGCCGGTGGGCCGAGCAAACCGTGAAGGGCTGGATGTGGAGCGACATCGGCCTCCGCGACTGGCTCTTCGATCTGGACAACGAAGACGAGGTGCGGCGGATCGTGCCTACGGTGCTCGAGATGGCCCGGCATCCGGAACGCGCGAAGGCGCGGGCGGCGGAAGCGCTCGTCTACGTACGGGAGCGGCAGCGGGTCATGATGGAGACGCTAAGGGCGGCCGTTCACGCGAGCGTCTCGCAAGCGGGGAAGGAGGAGGCCGGATGAGTGCATGGACGAAAACAGTGAAAGGAGCCGCGGCGCTCGCCTTGCTGGCTGCGGCGATCCTCCCGGCGCCGCAAAACCCGGCCGCCGAGGCCAACCCGGCGCCTCCCGCCGCGGAGCAGAAACAAGCGCTTCCCGTATTCGATCAGCACCTGTTGCTGTCGGCGCTTCAAGAGCCTTACTTAAAATATAAATTCATGACGCCGCCGACGGAGCCGAACTATCCATTCGACGGCGGCTACGTCGAAACGTACGACGCGAACGCGGCGCTGTTGTACCTGTTGTTCTATGCCTACTATTATCCGAACGAGACGATTCTCGAGTACAACGTTACGGACGAGGTCCGCAAGCGGATCGAGTTTTTGGTAAAGCCAGGGGCGAGGAACGAACCGCCTAGCGCGGGCGGCATCACGGCGAATTGGCATTATGCGGCCGCCTATCAAACGATCGTGCTCGCGAAGCATATGCCCGAGGTGTGGGACGCGATTCCCGACGACGCCAAACGGCGGATCGAGCTGATGATGAAGGCGCAGCTCATTTCGTCCAACTTTATTATGAATCCGGCGAACGACGCCAAGACGCACGCGACCGGGCAGGCGGGGGGCATCTATTCCAACCCGAACCATTGGGAGAGCTACAACGCGGTGTATCAGCTCGCGCTGCTTTATCACGGCTCCCTTGAGTCGGTGAACGAGGTGCTGACGACCACGATTCCCGACGAAGCGGCGTACGAGGCGTTCTTGACGGAGCTGCATGCGAACGGGTTATGGAACATCTACGATCAATGGAGCTATGGGCAAGTGAAGGACTTCTATCTCGGCATCGACACGACGACGTTCGACGAGCGCTTCCATACCGAGCCCGGCTACGTGTACGGCGCGAGCCATCCGATCCAGGATTGGCAGCAGGTTAAGGATCGGGGAACCATTCCCTTGGATCAGAGAATTATTACGCCTTACGAATCCTGGCCGATGTTTCGGGAGACGGCGAAGTTTTTCTTCCAGCATCCGGTCGGGGAGGTAGAGATGGACGCCGGGGAACCGATTCCGTACGCCGGCGGGGCGACCTGGGGCGATCCGAATCGCTTGGAGCGGAAGCTGATCGGCCGAGTCGTCGATCCGGACGCGCGGGAGCGGCTGCCGAACCGGGGCGAGATCGGCATGGCGTTCGAGTACGATGCGGGAAGCAACGGCGAGCGAAGCAACCACAATTACGTGCTCGAAGGCTTGCTGCCGATGCTGCCGACGTCCTTCGTACTGAAGGCGCTCAGCCGGAACGATCCGGATTTGTGGCCGTTGCAGTCGAAGCCGGAGGAAGTGGAAGAAGTGGAGCGAAGAATTCGCGTCGGGATGACGGATATCGTCTACAAGGGGACGCACGGGTACTTTTCCTACGACTACAGGAAGCTAGTGACCGATACGACAGCCGGCGAATGGAGATATTACGACGTCGAGTACGACCGCGTGGCCACCGAAGACGATAAAGCGATCGCCGAGCGGGAGTTTCCGGTCATTCGCGCCTACAACGCGCCGCGGATCGGCTACGACTATCTGATAGGACTATACAAGGCTATGTTCGAAAATGAACCCGGCCACGCGTATAACGCGGACGTCCGATTGTATCGCGGCTCCGACGCGAAGGTGCCCGTCGGCCATCCCGCCTCGCTGAAGGTCGGCGAGCGATTCGCCGCCGTCGTCGAAGCGGACGAAGTGCGGCAGGCGGCGGGTATGGAGCTGACGCTGCGTTACGATCCGGCGGTCCTGAAGCTCGTCGCCGAGAACGGCGAAAGCAGCGTAAGGAATCTCATGCCCGGCCTCGATATCGTCGCGATCGACGAGGCGGACGAGGCGAGCGGAACGATCCGCTTCTCCGGCGTCTCGACAGGATATACGACGACGTTCAGCGATACGAAGACGAGGCTGTATCAGGTCGAGTTCGAGCTGCTGCAGGAGAAGAAGGATCTCGGCATCGTCCTCGAGGAACTTCGGTTCGTCGACGCCGGGAATCGGCTGTTCGCGCCGGAGTTCCGGCGAACGCCGCCGGCCGCGAACGAAAGGGGGGAGCCGCATTGAACCGAAGCGCGACGATGCGATCGAGATCCCGTTGGCTGCACAGCGGGCTCGCGATCCTTTTCCTACTAGGAAGTTTATTGTCTAATGCTCCTGCCCGGACGGAAGCCGCGGAACGTCTGACGGCGGCGTTCGCCCCGACCGAGGATACGTTCGCTTATCGCGACAGCAATCAATCCGCAAGTCCGACCTTGGTGTCCCGATATAACGGCGGCGGGTACGAACGGGTTTCTTATTTGAAATTCGATCTGGCCGATCTGGCGGGGATGGAGGTAGAACAAGCAACCTTCAAGGTGTACTTGATCCGCACCGAGGGCATGGGCGACGTGGGCGTGTTCGGCTTGACAGATAACGATTGGTCGGACGACACGGTGCATCTGACGAACGAGGACGGCACGTTCCGCAGGCCGAGCGAGGAGGGGCGGACGCTGCTTGGGCGATACCCGTTCAATACGTCCGGCACGAACGCCGTGGGCGCCTGGATCGAATACGATATTGCGGCGTACTTGAACGAGCGGCTTCAAGACGGAGCGACGGCCGCGACGGTGATGCTGAAGAACTTCTCCTACGCCGAGTCGTCGGCTACGGCGGGTCAGGGATTCGCCTATTACGGATCGTCCAAATCGGCGAATCGGCCGACGATCGAGGCCGTCTATTCGGAGGGCGGGACGGCCGGCGGGCCCCCGGCGAAGCCGACGGTCGTATTGGCGGGGATCGAACCGTCGCCTCCGACGGTTACGCTCAAGTGGCCGGCCGCCGCCCGTGCGGCGCATTACACAGTCAGTCGAGCCGTCTATGAGGAAGGCGCGTTCGCCGCCCTCGACGGCGCCTTGCGCTCGATGGAGGACGGGGTGTACTTCGACGATGCGACGGTGCAGCCGAACCGGGTTTACGGCTACAAGGTAACGGCCTATGCCGAGGACGGCTCCTCCGCGGAGAGCGACGTCTTGATCGTGACCGTGCCGCCGTTCCTCGGACCGGGCGACGAGACGTCGGCGTCGTTCGCGCCGACGGACGATGCATACATCAATCAGGCGAACGAGAACGCGTACTTAAATTTCGGGAACCGACAAGAGATGATCGTACGTCACAATGCCGCGTTCTGGAAGCGGGTCGGCTACGTGAAATTCGACCTGGGATCGCTGGTCGGGGTGACGGACGTTCGGAAAGCGACGCTCAAGCTGTACTTGAGGGATGTCCAGAGCGGGGGCTCGATGGTCGGGCTGTACGCGATCCGAGACAACGCATGGAGCGAAGCGGACATTACCGCGTTCGACGTGCCGAGCGAGGAAGGGAAGGAGCTGATCGGCAGCGTGAACGCGCTCGCGGGCGTCCCGACGAACGCTTGGCGCGAGGTCGACGTCACGCCTTATATCCGGCAGCGCTTCGCCAACCACGAGCGGGAGCTGACGATCATGCTGCTGGGCGGCTTGGATGCGCAGCGGTCGCAGGGCTACGCGTACTTCGGCACGAAGGAAAGCCCGAGCGGGCCTGGACTGACGATCGATTACGTCATTCCGGAAAGCGTGCCGCCGCTCGAGCCGCCGGCGCCTACGGTGCTCGAGGCGACCGGGACGAACGTAACGCTCGGCTGGCCCGTAGTTCTAGGCGCGGCGAAATACCGAGTGTACCGGAAGGCGGAGGGGGAAGCGCAGTTCGCCCCGCTGAATGCAGGGACCTATGTCGAAAACGGGACGGTGTACGCGAACGATGCGAGCGTGGAATTCGGGACGAGCTACGAATACCGCGTCGACGCCATCGGTCCCGGAGGCGACGCGTTGTCCGGAGAACCGGTGCGAGCGTCGACCCCGCCTCTGGAGCTGGCGGCTCCGACGGGGTTGACCGAGACGTTGAACAAAGGGAATGCGTTGGCGTTGGCTTGGGAGGCGGTGCCTCACGCAACGTCTTATGAGCTGTACAGATCGCTTCAGCCTGAGGACGGTTATGCGCTTGTCGCCGAGGTCGCCGAGACCGCGTTCGAAGACGCGGGCCTAGCGTTGGACGTCATGTACTATTACCGTTTGAAGGCGAAGCGGGGGCGTTACGAATCCCCCATGTCGGAAGCCGTCGCGATGCGGACGGAGCGGTACGCGACCGCCGTCTTCGGCCGCGTCGCGCTGGAGGGGGCCGCCGAGCACAGCGGCATCGTCGTACGACTGTCGAACGACGGCCGCGAGGGGAAACGAGCGGTCACGGACGGAGCCGGGAACTTCGCGCTGTATGCCGTCCCGCCCGGCACGTACGACCTTGTGTTTACGAAGGCCGCCTATCTGAAGAGGATTTCGTCGGACGTGGCGGTGGCACAGGCGGATGTCGACGTCGGGGCGCAGGGGGAGCTGAAGCTTGGGGATCTCAACGGCGACGACCGCATCGATGTATTGGACCTCCGTTTGATTGCCGCGGCGTACGGGAACCGGAGCAGCTCCGTCGACTTCAATCCGCTGCTGGACTTGAACCGCGACGGCCGGATCGACCGGGCCGACGTAGACCGGCTGCTGACCCATTATCGCGCCGAGACGGGGCGCGGCGACTGAGGCGCGTCATCATTTGCGCATCGCTGCACAGGTTGCGCATTTACACCGGGCCGCCCGGCTTTCCATAATGGGTACAGTCGAATCTAGCAAAGTTTCCGAGGAGGTTGTGGTGTGGCACAGGCACGAACGCATTGGGATATCGAGACGCTGATCGTCGGCGCGACGTTCGCGGGCATCGGCTTGGCGTTGGGGACGAAAGCCGGCGCTCTGATCGTAGATCGGGAGATTACGGTAGGACATGAATTTCTATACGCGTATAAACACGGGGAAGATTGGCGCGCCGACGACTGCGGGCGGTTCGCGGCGGCGTTCCATGGGGAGCTGGTCGAACGCGGGCTGCTGACGGCCGAAGGCCGGGCGCATCTGGGCGGCGTCATTCCGGCGCTGTACCGCCTGACGCGGGACGCGAAGCTGCCGGTGCGGTTTCTGACGGAGCTCGCGAGCGTCGAGCCGCTGGAGGGCGAAGCGGGCGGGTACGCGGTCGCGTTGTTCGACCCGTCGGGCTTCCGCGACCTTCGCGTCCGCCGCATCGTCGACACGACGTCGACGTGTCTGTCGAAGCCGGGCTTCGCGCCGGCCGCAGGCGTGCCGAAGCGCGTGAACGCGCTGCTGCACGCCTCCGCGGCGGAAGCCGCGCGCCTTCCGGTCGAGGCGGACGGCTGCCGCGTCGAACGGGGGCGGTACGACTCGGAAGCGTACTTCAGCCTGCCGGTGTCGCCGCAGGACGATTGGGCGGCGGCGCGGGCGAAGCTGCACGCGTTCTGGGCCGCTAAGCCCGAGGCGCTGCAAGGATGGACGTTGGCCGCCGTGGCGGACCAATTCGACGCGACGCCGCCGGCAGGGCCGATCGCGATCGGCCGCGATTGGACGTGGCTGCCGTCGGCGGCGTTCCCGCAGCCGCTCGCGGCGCTCGGCGCGGAAGCGAGTTTCTCGGAATGGGGGAATGCGGTATGACGATTACCATAGGGGAACGCAGGAACGGGGTCCAAGTCCGCCGCCCCGCGGCGTTCGCGCCGGCCGAGACGTACGACGTCATCGTCGTCGGTCTCGGCACCGCCGGCGCGCTCGCGGCGATCGCCGCGGCGGAACGCGGCCTCCGCGTTCTAGGCGTGGAGCGGCTGAACGCGATGGGCGGCACGGGCACGCTCGGCGCCGTCGTCGGGTATTACTTCGGCAACAAGGGCGGATTGTTCGAGGAGATCGATCAAGAGGTGCAGCGGCTGTCGGGCGCCGCGGCGTATACGAAGGCCGGCGGCGTCAACGCCGATCTGAAGAAGCTGGCGCTCGAGCGCCGCGCGCTCGCCGTGGGCGTCGAACTCCGCTATGAATGCACGGCGGTCGGCGTATACCTCGAGGCGGGCGAGGTTCGGGGCCTGCGGTGGATCGGCCCGAACGGGCCGGGCGAAGCCGGCTGCCGCATCGCGATCGACTGTACGGGCGACGCGGAGATCGCGGCGATGGCGGGCGCGTCGTACCGGAAAGGGCGGGAGCTCGACGGGAAGGCGCAGCCGTTCTCGAACGCGCTCGTCTGGATCAACGACGGCGCCGTGCACACGTTCTACACGGATTCCGGGTACGTCGACGTCGAAGACGCGGAGGAGTACACGCGCGCGATCCTCGAGTCGGCTTGCGTGCACACGCACCAGCCCGAGCGGTTCGAGGAGCGGCGGAAGTTCGTGAAGCTGGCGCCGCTGCTCGGCGTCCGGGAAGGCCGATTCATCGAGGGGGAGCGGCAGGTAACGTTCGCGGACTTCCTGGACGACAAGGAGACGGAGGAGCCGATCTTCTACGCGTACTCGAACGTCGACAACCACGGCAAAGATATGGCGTTCGAAAGCGAAAACCAACGCGACTGGATCGTGGCGGCCAGCCTCTGGGGACTGAACTTTTCGGTGCCCGTCCCGCTCGGCGCGCTGCTGCCGAAGGGAGTCGGCCGCCTTCTCGTCGCCGGCCGCGCGCTTGCGGTCGACCACGATCTGGCGCCTTGCGTCCGCATGAAGCGGGATATGCAGAAGTGCGGCGAAGCGGCGGGGCTCGCGGCGGCGCTCGCGATCGAAAGAGGCGTCCCTCTGACTCGGCTGCCGTATGCGTCGCTGAAGCCGCTCCTGCTCGAGAAGGGCTGCCTGCAGGCCGCGAACCATAAAGGCATGCGCGACGGCCAGCCGTCGGTGGACGAGGCGATGCCGTCGATCCGGTGGCTGCGGGACGAAGCGGACATCCAAAGCGGCCTCAACGGCGAGAAGCCGGGCCTCGCGATCTGGTCCGCGAAGCGTCTCGGCGGCGCGATGCTCCCGTCGCTGCGGGCGTGGGCGGCGCAGACCGAGCGCGCCCACCTGCGCCGGCACAGCGCCTTCGCGCTGGCGCTGCTCGGCGACGAGGCGGCGCTGCCGGCGCTGCGCGAGACGATGCGCGAGCGCGACGGCTTCTTCCCGAAGACGAGCCGGAAGTACAATCAGGCGCGAGGCTACGCCGCGATCTACTTGCTCGGCAAGCTGGACGACGAGACGGTCGTGCCGGAGCTGATCGACATGTTGCGGAGCCGCGAGGCATTCAAGAACGTATCGACGGACGCCGAATTTATCAATCATGACGACGAGTACTTTTTCCAATATTTCACCTTCGCCTTGAGGGCCTTATTCCAGATCGCCGATCGCCGGCCGGCGGAGCGCGAGCGGGTGTTAGCCGCCGCGAGGGACATCGTCGACGAGCCGAGCTTCGCGCTCCATGTGACGATGAAGCCGTCGAAGGACGTGAATTTCGACATGGCGGACACGATCCGAGGCGTCGTACGGCGGCAGGCGGAGGCTTGGTCAACGACGCAGCGGCAGCGCGAAAACCGCGTTGCGGCGAGGCCGGACGGCTCCGACGTCACCGAATAACGATCGCTGCATGAATTGCGCATCGGCGATTCTCATCGAATGCGCAAGGAATAACAGGTTGCTTATCTACAGCTGCGCCGCGTCCGGGGTATAGTGGCGACGAGCCGCGAGAGCGAGCCGGATTTCTACCTATACAGGAGGTCACAAGCCAATGAAAATGCACAAGTCATTCGGATGGATCATGACGTTCGCGCTGTTCGCCGGGGCGCTGGCGGCATGCAGCGGCGGCGGAGGCGGGGGCGAAGGCGCAGCAGAGACGCCGTCCGCGCAGCAGCCTTCGGCGAAGACGGAATCGGGCGGGGGCGAGACGACGCCGCCGGCGGGGAACGGCCAGAAGGTCACGCTGTCGTATTGGGCGGGCATCAGCCCGAGCCAATCGCAATCGCTGCAGACGTTCAACGACGCGCTCATGTACCAAGAGCTGGAGAAGCGCACCGGCGTTCATATCGAATTCCAGCATCCCGCCGTCGGCAGCGAGAAGGAGCAGTTCAACCTGATGATCGCCTCGGGCGACCTGCCTGACATGATCGAGTACAACTGGACGTCCTACCCGGGCGGCCCCGAGAAGGCGATCGCGGACAACGTGCTCATCGAGCTGAACGACGTGATCGAGCAGCACGCTCCGAACCTGAAGAAGTACTTGGACGAACATCCGGACATGAAGAAGCAGGTCGTAACCGACTCCGGCAAGATGTACGTGTTCCCGAGCATCGGCATCGGCAACCACGGCGTCCAGAGCGGTCTCATGCTTCGCAAGGACTGGCTCGACGACCTCGGGCTCGACGTGCCGCGCACGGTCGATCAGTGGACGGAGACGCTCCGGCGCTTCAAGGCGGAGAAGGGTGCGACGGCGCCGTTCACGATTACGCTCGGCAACTTGAACCTTCAACAGTTCAACGGCGCGTTCAACGTCGGCACGGAGTTCTATCTGGACGGCGGCGCCGTCAAATTCGGCCCGATCGAGCCGGGCTACAAGCAATACCTGCAGATGCTGAACGCATGGTACGAGGAAGGGCTGCTCGACCCGGACTTCGCGACGCAGGACGGCGCGGGCTTCGACGCGAAAATCATCAACGGCAACGCCGGGGCGTTCTACGCGTACATCGGCGGCGGCATGGGCAAGTATTTGCCGGCGCTCATGGAGAAGGATGCGGGCAACGACCTCGTCGCCGCGCCGTACCCGGTGCAAAACGAAGGCGACGAGCCGCGCTTCATCACGACGCCGTACGAATACCGCGGCACCGGCAGCGTCGGCATAACGCCTTCGAATAAGAACGTCGAAGCCTCGGCGAAGTGGCTCGACTATTACTTCTCGGAGGAAGGCCACATCCTGAAGTCGTTCGGCGTCGAGGGCGTCACGTTCAACGACGAGAACGGCTATCCGCGATACTCCGATCTGATTACGAAAAACCCGGACGGCTTGTCCGTCGGCGACGCGATGAACAAATATTTGCGCGTGGCCTCGCCGGCCGTCGGCTTCGTCGGCGACGACCGCTACTCGGAGCAATATTATGCGTTCGATCAGCAGAAGGCGGCTTCGGCCATCTTCAGCGAGCACCAAGCGAACGCGCTCGAGACGCGGCTGCCGCTCGTCAGCCACACGCCGGAGGAAGCGAACGAGCTCGCGACGATCATGGCCGAGGTGAACACATTCCGCGAGGAGATGTTCCTGAAGTTCGTCATGGGTTCCGAGTCGATTGACAATTTCGATGCGTACGTCGAGCAGCTGAAGAAGATGAACATCGAACGGGCGATCGAGCTGAAGGCCGCCGCGGTCGAGCGGTACGCCCAGCGGTAATCGCCGCGCGGCCCGGAACCCGACGACGCCGCGTCGGGTTCCGGTACCGCCAACCTAACTAACTTAGAATGTGTGGTGACGAACGCATCATGATGAAAGTTTGGTCGAACGCCATTCGCAAAGACTTCCGCTTGCACAAGTATTTGTACATCATGATTTTTCCGGTGGCGCTTCATTACCTGCTCTTCCAGTACGTCCCCATGTACGGCGCGATCATCGCGTTCAAGGATTATCATGTGGCCAAGGGGCTGTTCGACAGTCCTTGGGTCGGATGGAAGCACTTCGTAGATTTCTTCGACAGCTATTACTTCTGGAGATTGCTCACGAACACGTTCATGCTCAATCTGTATCAGCTGTTGTTCGTGTTCCCCGCCCCGATCTTGTTCGCGCTGCTGTTGAACGAACTGGTCGGCAAGCAGTTCAAGCGTCTCGTCCAAACCGTAACATACCTGCCGCACTTCATCTCGCTCATCGTCATCTGCGGCATGATCACGCAGTTCGTCTCGCGCGACGGCGTCATTACCGACCTGCTCGTCTGGCTCGGCATGGAGCGGACGGCGCTGCTCGGCCAACCCGAGAACTTCCGGACGATCTATATCGTCTCGGACATCTGGCAGACGATCGGCTGGAGCTCGATCATCTATCTGGCCGCGATCAGCGGGGTCAATCCGGAGCTGTACGAGGCTGCGCGCATGGACGGCGCGGGCCGCGGGAAGCAGATGCTCTACGTCACTCTGCCCGGCATCGCCCCGATCATCGTCATTTTGCTCATTCTGAAGATCGGGAGCATGCTGGATATCGGCTTCGAGAAAATCATCCTGCTGTACAACCCGAATACGTATGCCACGGCGGACGTCATCAACACCTTCGTCTACCGGCGCGGTCTCACCTCGACGCTGGAGTTCAGCTACGCGACGGCGGTCGGCTTGTTCCAATCGACGGTGAACTTCCTGATGCTCGTGTTCGCGAACTGGTTCAGCCGCAAGGTCAGCGAGACCAGTCTATGGTAAGGAGGGAGGACATCCGATGAAACTGCGAAAAGGCGCCGCGTCCCTCGCGTTCGATACGCTCAACGTCGCGCTCATGCTGGTCATGATCGTCATTACGTTATACCCGTTCGTCTACGTGCTCATGTCGTCCCTCAGCAATTCGATGCTGCTCCTCTCGCATACGGGCTTGCTGCTGAAGCCGCTCGAGTTTACGACGGACGCCTACGCGCTCGTGTTCCGCAACCCGAACATCGCGACGGGCTTCCGCAACACGCTGTTCCTGACGACGGTCGGCACGATCGTCAACCTGACGCTCACGAGCTTCGGCGCCTATGTGCTTTCGCGCCGCGGGGTGCCCTGGACGCGTCCCGTCATGCTCTTGATCGTCTTTACGATGTTCTTCTCCGGCGGCCTCATCCCGTCGTACCTGCTCGTCAACAACTGGCTGCACCTCGGCAATACGCTCGCCGCGTTGATCATTCCCGGCGCGATCTCGACTTGGAACTTGATCATACTGCGCACGTCGTTCGCTTCGATTCCGGAAAGCTTGATCGAATCGGCCCGCATCGACGGAGCGCAGGATTTCACGATTTTGTTCCGCGTCGTCGTGCCGCTATCGATGCCGGTCATCGCCGTCATGATCTTGTTCTACAGCGTCGGCCATTGGAACGCTTGGTTCCAAGCGATGATTTACTTGCGCGATCGGGAGCTGTTCCCGGTCCAGCTCATCCTGCGGGAAATTCTCATCCAGAACAGCACGCAATTCATGGCGTCCGACGCCGCGGCCGGCGACGTGCAGGCGGTCGGGGAGAGCATCAAATACGCGACGATCGTCGTCGCGACGCTGCCGATCCTCGTCGTCTACCCGTTCTTGCAGAAATATTTCGTGAAAGGTGTTATGATAGGGTCCATTAAGGGGTGAGGCGGATGAGGAAGTGGCGCTCGAACAGCATTTTGTTCGCCTGGCTGCGCTCCTACGCGCTGGTGCTCCTCATTCCGCTCGCGATGATGGGCGTCATCTACGCGCAGACGCAGCGGGTCATCGAGGACGAGATCAACCGCGCGAACTCCTCCTTGCTCGGCCAGCTGCGGGAGGAGATCGACTCGCAGCTCGAGCATGTGCAGCGGATGCGAGAGGTCGTCGCCTTCAATGCGCGGGTGCGCGGCCTGCTGTACGCGCCGGAGCGGCTGACGGCCGAGCATCGTCTGACGATGGTACAGGCATTCGCCGACTTTCGAACCTACAGCTCGACGAATCGGTACATCGACACTTTCTACATCTATTACCGCACCGGCGACTTCATCGTGACCGACAAGGCGAATTATGCGCCGGACGTATTTTTCCAGCTGTATTTGGCCGATACGGGCCTCACGTACGACGTCTGGCGGAAGTTTCTCGACGCGCCGCATCGGGGCGAATTCGTGAACGGGCAGGACGTCGGGGTGTCTCCCGGCGAAGGGGACATCTGGTTCACCCAGTCGCTCCCGATCGAAAACCCGAACGACCGCCTCGCGACGCTCGTCATCCATATGAATAAAGAGCGGCTGCAGGCCGCTTTAGAAAATATTCGCACGTACAACGGCGGCGACGCCTACGTCTTGGACGGCAACCGGCGGGTGTTGGCCGCCTCCGTCGGCGCGGCGGAGGGCGGACCGGCGCTTCCGACCGGGTGGGAGCCGACGGAGCATACCGGCGTCGTCCGTCATACCGGCAGCGGCGAGGAGGTCGTCGTCTCGTATATCCGGTCGTCCATGCTGGACTGGACGTACGTCTATTCGCTGCCGATGCGCCTTTATGCCGAGAAGGCCGGGTACGTTCGCAATCTGACGCTGCTCACGCTGCTCATCGCGGTCGTGCTCGGCGCGCTGACGGCCGTCTTCGCCGCGCGGCGAAACTACGTCCCGATCCGCCGCCTCGTGGACAGCGTGTCGCTTCGCTCCAAGGTGGAGCCGCATCGCGCCCGCAACGAGCTTCAGTATATCGGGGAGACGCTCGAAGAGGCGCTCGAGCGGAACGAGACGATGCGGCGCGAGCTCGACAAGCAGAACGTCGTCTTGCGTTCGAATCTGATCGTTCGTCTGCTGAAGGGGCGGCTCGAGCGGAACTTCCCGCTCGAATCCGCGCTCGAGGAATACCGCATCCGATTTTTATCCGACGACTTCGCCGTGCTGCTCTTCTATATCGAAGACTTCAGCGGCTTATTCCGCGCGGAGGAGCGAGACGTCGAGAAGAACCTCCGGTTCGTGCACCTCATCCTATCCAACATCGTGGAGGAGCTGGCGAGCCGCAAGCATCGGGGGTGGGTCGCCGAGTCGGACGAGATGCTCGCGTGCCTCGTCAACTTCGCGCCCGGCACGACGGCGGCGCAGGCGAAGCAGGACGTGCAGCGCTTGCTCGAGGAAGCCCGCAGCTTCCTCGGCGAGCGGTTCCGCATCGAATTCACGAGCTCGTTCGGCGGCGTCCACCGCTCGGCCGAAGCGATCCCGACCGCGTACCGCGAGGCGATGGAGGCGATGGAGTACCGGATGCTGCTCGGCGCCGGCACGACGATCGACTACGAGCAAATTCGCGAGCCCGGCGCGTCTTACGCGTATCCGCTGGAGAAGGAGCAGCAGTTCATCAATCACGTGAAGTCGGGCAGCTTCGAGATGGCGAAGGCGATCATGGACGAGGTGATCGAGCGCAATCTGCAGGAGAGCCCGATGTCGATCGACATGGCGCGCTGCTTCATGTTCGACTTGGTCAGCTCGATGATGAAGGCGTCCGCGGAGGCGGCTTCGGGGAAGTGGGAGCTGCTAGAGGAAAACCAGCGCGCGTTGCAGGCGATGCTGCAGGAGCAGACCGTCGCCAGCATGCGCGCGCGTATGACGGAGTTTCTCGAGAGCGTCTGCACGCACGTCGAAGCGCGGAAGAAGAGCCGCAACGTCCGGCTGAAGGATGAGATGCTCGCCTACATCGAGGAGTCGTACCGGGATCCGAACCTGTCCGCCGCGACGCTGTCCGATACGTTCGCGCTGCATCCGTCGTACGTCTCTCGGTTTTTCAAGGAACAGACCGGCGATACCGTGTCCGATTACATCAACCGGCGCCGCATGGCGAAGGCGAAGCTGTTGCTGCAAGGGGAAGACGCCGCGATCAAGGCGGTGTCCGAGGAGGTCGGCATCTACAGCATCAGCACGTTCATCCGGCTGTTTAAGAAATACGAAGGCGTGACGCCGGGCGTGTACCGGGACATCCATAAGGAACAAAATAAGGCATGAAGCCACACGCAGGACGCCTGACGGTCGAGCGACGACCGGGGCGTCTTTTCGTTTCAGACCCAATGGGTTTTCCGATATGCCGACGGGCTCGACTTCATATATTTCGTAAACACGCGGCTGAAATAAACCGCGTTCTGAAACCCGCACTGTTCCGCGATTTCGTCCAACGTCAGCTCGGCGTCGGAGAGCAGCGCCCGGGCTTTCGCAAGCCGCGCCTCGGTGGCGTAGCGAACGGGGGAGACGCCGTACGCCGCTTGGAAGCGGCGCGTGAGCTGCGACGGTCCGATGCGCAGACGTTCCGCGAGCTGCTGCAGCGACAGCCGGCCTTCGAGCGCATGCTGCCTTATGTACGCCGCCGCTCGCTCCATCAGGGGATCGCCGCAGCGATTCCCGCTCCGCTCGGCCTGCCTCCGGGCGCGAACGGTCAGATACAGCAGGTCGAGGAGCAGGTGCTCGCCCTCTTCCTTGTCTCTGCGGTCCGGAAATAAGAGCAGCAGGAAAAATACGACATGAAGGCAGGGGCGTAACCTATGAAGAGAGAAGTTCGAGCGTTAAGCTTCGAGCAGCTGCGAACGTATCGCGAGCAGGGCTATCTGGTGCTGCGGAACGTGTTCGCGGAGAAGGAAGCCGAGGTGATGCAGGTCGAGTGCGATCGGCTCTTGACGCTGCCGGACTACACGAATCCTTATAACGTTCGCGCGGGACAAAGCGTTACGCGGACGGCTCGGTGAAAATCGAACGGCTCGACCCCGTGCACGACATCTCGCCGGTGTTCGAGGAGCTTGTCCGCAACGAGAGAATCTTATCGCCGCTCCGCGATCTGTACCTCGACGAGCCGCTGTTGTTCAAGGATAAGCTGATCTTCAAGCTGCCGGGGGCCAACGGCTATCCGATGCACCAAGACGCCTCATGGTGGCAAGGGTTCCCGATCGAGGGGCTAGTTTCGGTCATGGTCGCCATCGACGGGGCGAGCGTCGCGAACGGAGGTCTCGAGCTCTTCCCGGGCTACCACGACCGATTGCGTTCGACGCCGGGCGAGCTGCGCAATATGAACGCGGAGGAAATCGCGGAGATCGACGAGGCGCGGGGGGAGATCGCCGAGACGAACCCCGGGGACATCATCATCTTCCACTCCCTTGCGCCGCACCGGAGCGGACCGAACTTGTCCGATCGAAGTCGGAAGCAGCTGTTTTTGACGTACCACCCCGCGAAGGACGGCCGATTGTACAAAGCGCATTATCAGCATTACGCACGGTACAGCCTCCACGGGAAAGACGCGAGCCGATACCATATGTTTTAGCGGGACGGGGGCATGCGACATGTATGGGGAAAAGGGTAAGGACGCATCCGACGCCGGAAGAGCGGCCGTGCTGGGCACGGCGGGGCTGGTCGCCTTCTGGAATTTCCAAGACGCGGAAGGCGCCGCGAAGGTCGCCGACGGTCCGCATGCGTACGCGTTGGAGCCGAAGGGCGGGTTCATCCGCCGAACGGGGGACGGCCTCTTCGGACCGCATGCGATGGAGCTCGAGCGCGGACAGTGGCTGCGCCTGCCGCGGACCGCATGCCCGGCGCTGCGCCTCGGCGGCGAAGGCGCGGCGGTGACCGTCGCCGCTTGGGTGAAGCGCAAGGACGTTCGGAGGCCGGAATGCCAAGCGATCGCCGGCATGTGGAACGAATCGGAGAAGAAGCGGCAGTATGGCCTGTTTCTGGACTTGCGCATCTGGGGAAGCGGTCATCAAGTATGCGGGCACGTCTCCGCGTCCGGCGGCCCGACGCCCGGGCACAAGTATTGCATGGACGCCTCGATCGGCTCGACGGCGGTGCCGTACGGGACTTGGAGCTTCGTCGCCTTCACGTACGACGGCGCGTACGCGCGATCGTATTTGAACGGAACGCTGGATCGCCGCGACGGGTACAATCCGTACCCTTACCCGGACGGCTTATACGACGGGGGCGCCGACGGGGCCGACTTTACGGTCGGCGCCGTCCATCGGCACGGCGAGATGGGCAACTTTTTCGAGGGGACCTTAGGGGGGCTGGCCGTCTTCGACCGGGCGCTGACCGAAGCGGAGATGGCGAGACTGCACCGCGCCGTACCCATATAGAACGATTGCGAAAACTTACCCCATGATGCGGAACGCTTCCTTGGAGCCCAAAGGGAAAAGAGAATAACCATCGCGACACCCGCCGCGAGGCCGCCGGAATCCCCGGCGGCCTCTTTCGCGCGGAGGGGAGTTATTGAAATGTGAGCGGATCGTCAGTGCTTCGGGGATTTCATTCGTCCCGGGTTTGGGTTACGATGAACCATGGAGTCATTTTCCAATACCGGCGGCTGCCTGCCGTCGTCGACGGAGGGGACGAAACTGGAACACTTCGCATGTCTGTACGTCATTCGCGGCGAACCGTACCGATCGGGGAACTGCATGAATCTATACTCTGAGGAAACGCTGGTCGGCCGATTGTCCAACCAGATGACGCCGGATGTCGCCTTCACCAACCCGTTCATTTCCAGGCAGCACCTCGTGATCCGGAAGGAGCGGGAGAAGGCGGTCCTTTACGACTTGGGGAGCCGGCACGGCACGGAAATCAACGGCGTACGGGTCGCGCCTCACACCCCGCATCCTCTCGACAATTTCGACATCATCAAGCTTGCCAAAGGGATGATCGTCCTCCACTTCTCTTATTTGTTCGCGGATCAAACGCTTGAAATCGAGCCGTTCAGCATCGCCAAGCGGTTGGAAGCTCCGGAACCGCCGCTGACGATCCATTGGGAGAAGCGGGAATGCGTCGTGGAAGGCAAGCGGATCCCGATGTCGGAGAAAGAATATTTGCTGATTCGCGTGCTTCATGAACATGCGAACCGGCTCGTTCCGTTGGAAAAGATTAAGTCCAGCGTATGGCCGGAACGATCGCCCGGAGCGGAGGGCGTTCCGGATGTGACGCTCGACGAATTGAACGCGCTCATCTATCGGGTCCGGAAAAAATACGGAAAAGACAACTTTCTCATCAGCGCCGTACGCGGCAGCGGATACGTGCTCGAATCGGAATTGAAAACGTCATAACGAGAGTGGGAATAACCTCATGAAGTACATCCAGGCGGAATATTCGGGCCCTCTGAACGGGCAAGTACATATCCCGGGCGCGAAGAACAGCTCCCTTGCGCTGCTTGCCGCCGCTTGTCTGGCGGACGATATCGTAACGTTAGAGGGCATCCCGCGAATCGACGACATCCGCGTGATAGCGGGGATCGGCCAAGATATCGGCATGGGAATGAAGCGGGAGGGCGGAACGATCGTCGTCGATCCGCGCTGGATTCACAGCGCCGTCATCGACCCGGGCAAGGCATCCAGCTATCGGGCTTCCTATTATTTCGCAGGCGCGCTGCTATCCAAATTCGGCAGGGTTACGATCGGATTTCCGGGAGGCGACGATTTCGTCTCCCGGCCGATCGATCAGCATATGAAGGCGTTCCAAGCGCTGGGCGCGCAGGTTCGTTTTTTTAAAGAACATTATGTAGTCGAGGCCGCGGAGCTGCATGGGGCGGACATCTACTTCGACACCGTCACCTCCGGCGCGACGATGAACGCGATGCTGGCGGCCGTGCGGGCCAAGGGCCGAACGCGGCTGTACAACGCGGCGGTGGACCCGGAGGTGGTCGACACCGCGACGTTCCTGAACCGTCTCGGCGCGCGGATTTACGGGGCGGGAACCGATCGGATCCGCATCGAGGGCGTTCCCTATTTGAACGGGGGGACGCACGCGGTCATCCCGGACCGGTTAATTGCCGGAGCCTTCTTGATGGCGGCCGGGCTTCAAGGAGGTCAGGTTACCGTCATGGACGCGATCCCCGAGCATCTCGGCGCCCTCCTCGCCAAGATGGAGGAGATCGGGATGACCGTAGAATGCGGGGAGGGTCGCATTACGGCTTACGGTACGGGCGCGCCGAAAGCGACGCGGATTCGCACCGGCATGTACCCGGGCTTCGCCACCGACTTGCAGCAGCCCATGACCGCCCTTCTGTTGCAGGCGAAGGGCAAGAGCATCGTGACGGAGCGCGTCTTTCCGAAACGGTTCGCTCACGTGCCGCAGCTGCGGCGGCTCGGCGCGGACATCGAAATTCGGAAAGAGAGCGCCATGATCCGGGGCGGACTTCCGCTGCAAGGCGGATGGGTGCACGCTACGGACGTGCGCGCCGGCACTTGCTTGTTATTGGCCGGCTTGGCGGCCGAGGGAAGCACATGCATCACGGGCGTCGAGCACATCGAACGCGGCTACGAGGACGTGATCGGCAGCTTCCGTTCCATCGGAGCGAAGCTCTCGATGCGCGAGATGGATGCGCAATCGCTGCCCGAGCGGTATCGCCTGCAAGGTTCATAGATTATCGAAAGGACGCCGACAGGCGTTTTTTTGTTTTGTTAAGACGGCTCCCAGATTTGCATAATCTTCAAACCCCGTTAATCTTCAGCTTACATACAACCTGCATACTTCTACTCGTAGGACAAGGGAGACTAGGAGGGAGAGGAAGTTATGCTGGGAGCGAAGTTGAGTCGGGAAGGCGGCGCCATCGAGATGATGGCGGACGCGGAGTACGCAGCGGGGAAGCGTCCCTGGTTCGGACGTTTGTCGGAAGGGCGGTACGAGACCTTTTCGTTCGCCGTCCTGGGAGACCGCTGCGGGATGGCGACCGAAGGCGTGTTCGAACGCGCGTTGGAGGTCTTGAAGGACCTGAGGCCCGAGTTCGTCGTCACGGTGGGCGACATGATCGAGGGCTACTGGCGGAACGAAGCGGACGCGCACGCGGAGTGGGACGAGTTCGACGCCAAGATCGAAGCGTCGGGACTGCCGTTCTTCCCGGCCGTCGGCAACCACGACTACAGCAATCGGCTGATGGCGGACGTCTGGCGGGAGCGGAAAGGACCGACATATTACGCCTTCCGCGCGGGAGACGCGCTGTTCGTCATGCTTAACACCGAGCGGACGCCGGACGAGCTGCCGGATGCGGTCGTCGACGCCATCAAGCGGGCGACGGACGGCATGAAGCGCCATGCGGCGCCGGCCGGGGAAGTCGGCAAGTCGTTCTATGCGGATCTGGTCGCCACCGTTCCTCCCGAGCAGCTTCTCAGCCTCTCTAAGATCAACCTGTCGTTCGGCGAAGAACAGCTGGCGTTCGTCGAGCGGGCGCTGGCGGAACATTCGGACGCGAAGTGGACGTTCGTCACGATGCATAAGCCGGGGTGGAAGACGGACAGCGAGGAGTACGCCAAGCTGCTGCAGCTGCTCGAAGGCCGAAAGCATACGATCTTCGCCGGACATCTTCACGCTTTGGAATACGAAGAACGGAACGGCAACGAGCGAATTCAGATGGGACGGACGGGCGGATTGGCTCACGGCGACGGCGCGGCCCCTTGCAACGCGAACATGATGCTGTGGGTCACGGTGCGCGACGGGAAGCCTTCGTATCGCGTGCTGCCGCTGAACGGAATCGCCGAGATCGCCGCTTACGCGCCGCCGAAGCCGACCGCCGTGAGCGAAGGAGTGTAGACGATGAGCAGGACGGAAGCCATCTACTTCATCCACCTGACGGACATTCATATCAGCGTGCCGGGGAAGACGCCGCTGTTCGGACTCGATACGACCGAGAAGTTTCGAAAGACGATCGCAAGCATCGCCGCGCTGCGGACGAAGCCGGCGTTCCTCGTCGTCAGCGGGGACCTGACGCATGACGGCGACGTCGAGGATTACCGCTTCCTTCGGTCGCTCATCGGCGACGCGGAGCGGGAGCTCGGCATTCCGATCCATGTCGCGCTCGGCAATCATGACCGTCGGCCGGCCTTCCGCGAAGGATTCTTAGGAGAATCGCCTACGGAGCAGTCCTATTATTACAGCTTCCTCTCGGGCGGGCTCCGGGTCGTCATGCTGAACACGCAGGTGCCGGACTCGCATGCCGGACGGATCGACGAGGCTCAGCTCGTCTGGCTGCGCGAGCTGCTAGAGCAGCCGGCGCCGCTAGGAACCGTTCTCGTGCATCATCATCCGGCGGTGCGCACGCCTACGACGCTTATGGACGATCATCTCTTGGAAAACGTGCAGGACCTCGCGCGGGCCATCGAAGGAAGCGACGTCATCGGCTTGCTGTCCGGACATATCCACTACCACAACGTCGGTACGCTGAACGGCGCGTTGTGCGCGACGGCGGACGGCGTCGCCTTCGGCTTGGACGCCTCCGCGGAACAAGCGATGCGTTTCCTCGAGCGATCGGGGTATAACCTGGCGACGGTGAAGGACACCGGCATGTCCGTCCAACCCATGACCTTGCCGGGCGAGCAGCGCCTGCTCTACGAACATGTCTTCACGGCAACGTTCGCAGCGCAGTGAGCGCACAGAACCTTTACCGATGGAGGGAAAATAGGATGTTCCATACGAAAACGAAGCTTGGCGGTGTACTAGCGCTGACGATGCTGTTCGCGTCGGCGTGCGGCAATGCGAACGGAACGGTCGACGGAAGCGCGGCGGCCGCCGCCGCGGGCGGAACGGACGCAGGAGAGAAAGTCAAAATCACGTTCTACTCCTACAATCTTGCGATCGCCAGCCAGAAAGAAGGCACGCAGCAGCTGATCGACGAGTTCGAGGCCGCGCATCCGCAGATCGATATCGATCCGATCGCCGTCGCTTCCACGGAAATCAACACGAAGGTGCAAGCGGACATCGCTGCGGGGGCCAGCCCGGATGTGGCGCAGCTCGTGTTCGACGGGCTCGATTACGCGGTCCACAACTACAATGCCAAGGCGCTGGAGGATCTGGTGCCGGCCGAGGAGCTGTCGCAGACGTTCGAGGGGTTCTCGCCCAACGGGCTGGAGCTCGGCAGACTGAACGGCAAGACGTACGGGCTTCCGTTCACCTTCAGCACGCCGGTCTTGTTCTACAACGCGAAGCTGTTCGCGGACGCGGGACTCGACCCGAACGCGCCGCCGACGACGTGGGCGGAGGTGAAGGAGGCCGCGCTGCAGATCGCCGGCAAGACGGAGGCGGAGGGCGTACATATCGGCGGCTCGGCGGGCAACGACTGGATCGTGCAGGCGCTCATCGGCAGCAACGGCGGCGAGGTGCTGTCCGACGATCGCGCGACGATCCGCTTCGGCGAGCCGGAGGCGGTCGAAGCGATCCGGATGTGGCAGGACATGGTACTGAGCGGAGCGCACGACAAGCTGAACGACGGCGAAGTCATTCAAGCGTTCAGCGAAGGCAAGCTCGGGATGCTGCTTTACACGAGCGCGCTGCAGAGCGCCTTCATCCAAGCGTCGCAGGCCGGAGGCTGGGAGCTTAAAGCGGCCGCGATGCCGTCCTTCGGCGACAAGCCGACGACGCCGGTCAATTCGGGAAGCGCGCTGTTCATCCTGTCCGGCGACGAAGCGAAGCAGAAGGCGGCTTGGGAGTTCCTGAAGTTCGTGACGAGCGAACGCGGCTACACGATTATTACGTCCAAGATCGGGTATTTGCCGCTTCGTCCCGCGATCGTCGACGACCCGAAGTACTTGAAGGATTGGGTCGAAGCGAATCCGCTGGTGAAGCCGAATTTGGAGCAGCTGACGCGGCTGCGTCCGTGGATTTCTTACCCGGGACCGAACTGGCTTCAGATCGAGACGACGCTGCTGGAGGCGGTCCAGCAGTCGATCCAGGGGACGGGCGACGTCGCGGCGATGATGCAGGAGGCGCAGCGCCGGGCGCAGTCGTTGATGCCATGATGAACGGCGGCGCCATTGCATCGAAGTTGTCCGCGCGCGGCAGGAGCAACCGCCTGCCCCGCTCGGGCAAGAAGCGCGCGCTCGGGAAGGCGATCCCTTATTTGTACCTGCTGCCCGCGCTGCTGTCGATCGGGTATTGGATTTATCGGCCGCTCGTCAGCACGTTCCAACTCAGCTTCTATGAGTGGAATATGCTGCCGACGTCGCCGAAGACGTTCGTCGGGTGGAGCAACTTCGCGAAGCTGTTCGCGCTGCCCGAGATGGGGAAGGCGCTGCTGAACACGCTCATCTATACGGTCGGCGTGCTCCCGTTCTCCCTGCTTCTTCCGCTCGTCGTCGCGGTGCTCACGGATCGGATCGGCGGTCGGGCGCGGAACTTGTATCGCGCACTCATTTTCGTCCCGATGATCATGGCCCCGGTCGCGGTGTCTTCGGTCTGGAGCTGGATTCTGAATCCGATGGGCGGCATCGTCAATCGGACGCTGCGAACGGGATTCGGGATGGAGGAGCCGATCCGCTTCTTCACGGACGCGAATTGGGCGATCTGGTCGATCACGTTCATCACCGGCTGGAAGCTGATCGGGTTCAGCACTTTGATTTTTTCGGCGGCGCTCGCCGGCATCAATAAGGAATACGTCGAAGCGGCGCGGATGGACCGGGCGGGGCCCTGGCAAATTCTTCGGTACGTGCTGCTTCCGCTGCTGTCGCCGACGATCTTGTTCATGACGATGCTCAGCGTCCTGTTCGCCTCGGAGTGGAGCTTCTCCTATGTGAACGTGCTGACGCAGGGCGGACCGCTCGGCTCGACGACGAATCTGTATTACGTGCTGTGGACGTACGGGTTTAAGACGTTCGCCGTCGGGTGGAGCTCCGCGGCGGCCGTGCTCGTCTTCGTCGGCTCGGGCCTCGTCGCGCTCGGATTGTTGAAGCTGTCGAGCAAACTGTCGTTTTACGACAACTAAGGAGGCTTCCTTGTGAGAGACGCTTCATTGCGCGAGTCGAGCGTCGGCGCGGCAGGCAAGCATGCGCTGCTCATCGGTCTCAGCTTTCTCGCGATCTTCCCGTTTTATTGGGCGCTGAACACGTCGTTCAAGTCGCCGGGCGAAATCTATAGTCCTTCGCTGTTCCCCGCCGATTGGACGTTCGACAACTATGTGCAGGCGTGGCAGGCGATCCCGATGGCGCGGATGCTCTCGAACTCGCTGACCGTCGCCGTCGGCCAGACCGTTACGCAGCTGCTGACGAGCGTACTGGCCGCTTACGCGTTCACGCGTTGGGAGTTTCGGGGCCGGCACGCGCTGTACGCGCTCATTTCCTTGACGTGGCTCGTTCCGTTCCAGGTCATCATGATCCCGAACTACGTCGTCATCAGCGATTGGGGCCTCCGCAACTCGCTGCTCGGCCTCATCATTCCGAATGTGGCGTCGGCGTTCGCGGTGCTTCAGCTGTACCAGACGTTCCGTTCGTTCCCGAAGGCGCTCGTCGAAGCGGCCCAGCTGGACGGCGCATCGAGCTGGGGGATTCTATGGCGCGTGATCTTCCCGAATTTGCGTGCTGCGATCGCCTCGATCGGCGTCTTGTTGTTCATCTCGAGTTGGAACGATTATTTCTGGCCGCTGCTCGTCACGAACAAGCCCGAATATTCGACGCTTCAAATCGGCTTGCAGTCGTTCATGTCCACGGAAGCGAACCAGTGGGGGCCGCTCATGGCCGCGACGACGATCGCCAGCCTGCCGATTCTCTTAATCTACCTATTGCTGCAACGACAAATTATCGACTCCTTCGTCAAAGGCGGTTTACGTTAATGGAACTGACGGCAAGAGGGGCGGCGCAGAAACCGTCCCTCGAGAAGATGGCTTATCAAGCGATCCGCGCGAAGATCGTAGCCGCGGAGCTGCTTCCGGGCATGTTGTTATCGGAAAATGAACTCGCCGCCTCCCTCGGCATGAGCCGCACGCCGATCCGAGCGGCGATCTCGCTGCTCGAGACGGAAGGCTTCCTCGAATCCGTCCGGGGCCGCGGCGTGTTCGTGAAAGAAATTTCGTTCCGCGAATTTCGCGAGATGTTCGAGATGCTCGTCTCCTTGCAGCTGTTCGTGCTGGACGTCGCGGCCGCGCGCGGACTCGCGTTCGACCTGCCGGCGCTGCGGGCGCAGCTGGAGCGGCAGGCGGCCGCCGCCGAGTCGAGGGATAACGCGGCTTACTATGAAAGCTCGCTCGCCTTCGTCGGCACGCTGGTAGCGAGCTGCGGCAACCAGAGCATGCTGCAGCTGCTCGAGACGATCCGGGGCAAATACGTGTTCAAGATGCTTTCTTTCCGGAAAATGAACGCCCGCTCGCTCCCGAAGCCGACGCACGCTAGAGGCGCCAACGCGCGAATCTACGCCGCGCTGGAGAAGGGCGACCTCGCCGAGGCGAGGCAAGCGGTGCTGGATCTAAACCAATTCGTGTACGACCAATTCAGCGTGTTCGACATCTAATTCGAGAGAGGCGGAGAGGCAGTGACCATGCACACGGATATGGAGCGCATCGTCCCGGCGGCGGGCGCTTACAATATACGGGATTTGGGCGGGTACGCGACGAAGGACGGACGGACGACGCGCTGGGGCGCGATGTTCCGCGCCGACGGGCTGCATCGGTTGTCCGAGGACGACAAGCGGCTATTGGAAGACCGGGGCGTTCGCACCGTGGTCGACCTGCGGCATGCGCGCGAGCTGGAAGCCAAGCGGAACGCGTTCGCCGATTCGGAGACGGTCGAATACGTCCATATCAGCTTGTTGAATCCCGCGACTCCCGGCGTGCGGGAGGTGCGAGACCTCGGCGATCTGTACCTCAATCTGCTCGACGGCGCGCAGGGCGAGTTGCGGTTGGTGTTCGAGACGCTCGCCGCTGCGCCGGGAAGCGCGTCGCTGTTCCACTGCGCCGCCGGCAAGGATCGCACGGGCGTCGTCGCCGGTCTGCTGCTCGACCTCGCCGGCGTGCCGCATGAGGTTATCGCGGACGATTACGCGCTGACGGCGACCTGCATCGCGCCGATCCTGGAGGAGCTGCGCGAAGGCCGTCCCGCGGGGATGTCGGGGGAGGCGTACGAGCGGTTCCTGGAGAGCGAGCCGGAGTACATGCTGCGCATGCTGCGGCATCTGGATGCGGAACATGGCGGGGCGGAAGGGTACTTGCGGGCGATCGGCTTGGCTGCCGCGGATATCGCCCGGCTGCGCGCGAAGTTGCTAGAGAATTGAATCATAGGTTGAACGCGAAGAAGCGCTTGTCGGCGGGGGAGTTCCCAGTCGATAAGCGCTTCTTCGTTCGTTGGGACCGATCCGGCGTTACCGGCGGCGGCCCCGGCCGCTCGGGCGGCGCGACGAGCCGCTGCGGCGACGTCTCCGGCGGCGGCGTCTCGGCAGCTCGTAGTAGGTGTCGTCGTCGTTCGAGGACGCGCTCTTCGACTTGCCCATGCTGCCCATGACGAGCTTCAGCATCGGCGCCATCTGCTGCACCGAGCTCATGATCTTCTGAATTTTGGTCACGTTGTTGAGGACGCCGTCGATGCCGCCCATGCGTTCGATCAGCTGCGGGAGATTGCCGAGGTTGCCGAGCAGACCGCCGAGACCGGCCCCGCCGCCTCCGCCGCCGCCGAGCAGTCCGCCGAGGCCGCCTCCGCCGCCGGCTTGCGGGCCGGGCACGGGTCCGGGCACGCCCGGATAGCCGGTCGGGTCCGGCGTTACGCCGTAGGGCGGCTGGAAGCCGCCCGCATAAGGCGTGGGCGCCGGAAGATGCCCGCCGTACGTAGTGTTGCTAACGTGTGGATTATGGTTCACTGCGCTCACATTCCTTTTTCCGCATAATGGGTTTGGGCTTTCATACTACACACTATGTAGTCGCCTACGGTTTGGTATAGACGGGTGCCCGGTTTCCAAAAAGGTTATGGGCGTGTTACTATAGAACTGTACAATGTTAAAGCGTTAATGTCCGACCGAGGGGGACTCAATCCGATGCAATTAAAGAAGCTGAACGATAAATCGATCGACCAGCTGTTCGAAGCGGTGTTGACCTTGAAGAACCTCGAGGAATGCTATACGTTCTTCGACGACCTGTGCACGATCAACGAAATCCAGTCGTTGTCCCAGCGGTTAGAAGTGGCGCGGATGCTTCGCAAGGGCAGTACGTACAACCAGATCGAGACGGAAACCGGCGCGAGCACGGCGACGATCTCCCGGGTGAAGCGATGCCTCAACTACGGCAACGACGGCTATAAGATGACGCTGGAGCGGCTGGGACGGTAGATTCGCGATGATCGGAGTATTGGTGATCAGTCACGGCTCGCGAAGCGCGGATTGGGTGCGGCTCGTGGACGAAGCGATCGAACCGCTGCGCGCGCGCGTTCCGTATCCGGTGTACGCGTCGTATTTGGAGCTGGTCGAAGGCCGGCTCATTCAGGACGGCATCGATGCGCTCGAAGCGCTCGGCGTGCGCGACCTGATCGTGCTGCCGCTGTTCGTCTCGTCGGGCAGCACGCATATCGAAGAAATCTCTTGGGCGCTCGGCGCGAAGGCGACGTGCCGATTCGAGACGGATCTGACCCCGTTCCGGGTGTCGGCCCGTGTTTCTCTGTGCGCGCCGATCGACGCGGACGAAGACGTTATTGAGATTTTGTATGAGAAAATGTTACCCCTTTCACGTCATCCTTCGGACGAGCTCGTCTTGGTCGTCGGTCACGGCAGCGTGCTCAAGGGGTTTCATCGCGTCTGGCGCGATTGTCTGGAGCGCGCGGCGGAGCGGCTTCGCGTCCGCGGCGGCTTCGCGGCGGCGGACGCCGTCATGCTGCTGCCGGATCAAGTCGAGTGGAAGCTTCGGCGGTGGCGCCGTCGTCGTCCGGAGTTGAAGCCGATCGTCGCGCCGATGTTCGTAAGCGAAGGTTATTTTACAGATAAAGTCATACCGACCCGATTCCACGGGTATGATGTTCGGTATAACGGTCGTTCGTTGCTGCCCCATCCGCTGCTGTCGCGATGGATGGCGCGGCGCGTCGAGGCGAAGGCGAAGGAGCTGGAAACAGATGGTCAAGCGAGCGAGACTCATCTATAATCCGACATCCGGGCGCGAAGAGATGCGGCGGCGTCTGCCGGACGTGCTTCAGCGGCTCGAGGGCTATGGGTTCGAGACGTCGACGCATGCGACGATCGGCGAGGGCGACGCGCGGCTGGCTGCCGCCGAAGCGGCGCGCCGCGGCTTCGACATCGTCGTCGCGGCCGGCGGCGACGGCACGCTCAACGAGGTCGTCAGCGGCCTCGCGGAGCTGGAGCGCCGCCCGCCGCTCGGCGTGCTGCCGCTCGGGACGACGAACGATCTCGCGCGGGCGCTCGGCATTCCGCGGTCCTGGGAGGCGGCGATCGACTTGATCGCCGAAGGGTATGTGAAGCCGATCGATATCGGACAGGTCAATCAGCGGTATTTCGTCAATATCGCGGGCGGCGGCTCGCTGACGGAATTGACGTACGAGGTGCCGAGCAAGATGAAGACGATGCTCGGGCAGCTCGCTTATTATATGAAGGGATTCGAAAAGCTGCCCCGCCTTCGTCCGATTCGGATGAAGGTGACGACGGACGAGGCGACGTTCGAGGACGAGTATATGATCTTCCTCATCGCCAACTCGAACTCCGTCGGCGGCTTCGAAAAGCTGGCGCCGGACGCGGCGATCGACGACGGCTACATGGACGCGTTCTTCCTGAAGCGTTGTACGCTGGCGGATTTCATCCGCCTCGCCACGATGGTCGTGCGCGGGGAGCGGGTGCAGGATCCGCTGCTCGTCCAATTCCGATCGAAGCGGATCGCGATCGAGTCGCCGGACTACGTGCAGCTGAACCTCGACGGGGAGTTCGGCGGCACGCTGCCGTGCGACATCTCCGTGCTGCCGAAGCACGTCGGCGTCTTCGTCGATCCGACGGGGCGCTCGAGCTATCATCGGCAGGCCGGCTCCGGCGGCAGCGCCGTCACGGTACACCCGACGGGCACGCCGGGAGCGTTGGGACAATCAAGCAATGGAGTGGAAGGATAACGCGTGAGAACGAAACGATATCCGGCGGGGAATCGCCGGAACACAACAACCGCATCATCGAAGCCTACGGGCGACGCGGCGCGACGGGAGCTTCCCGTCGCGCTTCATGACGTCATCGAGCTGGACATCGTCGGCTTGGCGCACGAAGGGGAGGGCGTCGGCCGGCACGAGGGCTTCACGCTGTTCGTGCCGGGCGCGCTGCCCGGGGAGCGGGTGCGCGCGCGGGCGACGGAGCTGCGGAAGAACTTCGGCCGGGCGGAGCTGCTCGAGGTGCTTGCGGCGAGCCCCGATCGGGTGGCGGCGCCCTGCGCGGTGTATGCGCGGTGCGGCGGCTGCCAACTGCAGCACTTCGCGTACGGCGCGCAGCTGCGGTGGAAGCGGCAGCTCGTCGTCGACGCCTTGGAGCGGATCGGGAAGCTGCGGGTCGCGCCGTCGCCGGCCGCTTCTTCGGTCGCCGGGAACGGCAGAATTCTCGTGCATCCCGTCCTCGGCATGGACGACCCGTGGCGGTATCGCAACAAGGCGCAGGTGCCGATCGGGTTCGATCTCGAGGAGGGCGGCCTCGTCGGCGGCTTCTACGAGCAGGGCTCGCATCGGATCGTCTCGACGGACGCTTGTCTTATCCAGCACGAGCGCAACGACGATGCGGTGCTGGCGGCGAAGCGCATCGCGCGCGAGATCGGCATCGAGGCGTACGACGAGAAGTCGCGCTCGGGCTGGCTGCGCCACGTCGTCGCGAAGGTGTCGTTCGCGACGGGCGAGATGATGCTCGTGCTCGTCGGCACGACGCGGTCCGTCGACGGGCTGGACGCCCTCGTCGCCCGGCTGCGGGACGAGCTACCGCATGTCGTCAGCATTTGCCTCAACGTGAACCCCGATGAGACGAGCGCCGTCTTCGGACGGGAGACGGCGACGTTATGGGGGGCGGATGTCATTTTCGATCGCATCGGTGGGATCCGGTTCGCCATCTCGGCGCGCTCGTTCTATCAGGTCAACCCGGTGCAGACGGAGCGGCTGTACGGCAAAGCGCTGGAGTACGCGGCGCTCGAAGGCGGGGAGACCGTGATCGACGCTTATTGCGGCATCGGCACGATCTCGCTGTTCCTGGCGCGGTCCGCCCGCCAGGTGTACGGCGTCGAGCTCATCTCCGACGCCGTCCTCGACGCCCGCGCCAATGCGCGGCTGAACGACATCGACAACGCCGACTTCGCCGTCGGCCGCGCCGAGGTCGTTCTGCCCGCGTGGCGCGAGCAGGGCATCGACGCCGACGTCATCGTCGTCGACCCTCCGCGCAAGGGCTGCGACTCTGCCCTGCTGGACACGCTCGTCGCGATGCGCCCCGAGCGAATCGTTTACGTGTCGTGCAATCCCGCCACGCTGGCCCGCGACCTCGCCGCGCTCGAGGCCGGCGGCTTCCGTACCGTCGAGGTGCAGCCGGTGGACATGTTCCCGCATACGGGGCATGTGGAGTGCGTCTCGCAGTTAGTCTTAAAAGAAGAAGCAGGCTCCCGATAAGGGACAGCCTGCTTCTTTTCAGTTGTTTGGAGCGGAGAAGCGGTAATGAACGCGGAATCCCGTCTTCTCGAACTTCAATTCGATGTTATCTGCAACATTTTCGTGTTTGAATTCAGAAACCAGCTCATTTTTCTTTAAGTCTAACTTATCGAGTTCCGTTTTTTACTTATTAGAATCTTTTCCTAAAAATTCTCTAAAATTATCTCCCCAATCACAAATGGAAGTTACAACAGGTTCAAGGAGTAAACCAATTTCACTTAGTTGATACTCCACTTTAGGAGGGACAACCGGGTATACAACTCTAGTAATTATTCCATCTTCTTCTAATTCCCTTAATTGTCTAATTAACATACGTTGGTTGACATCGGTAAGGTATATTTGTATTTCACTTAACCTTAATGGAGACTGTTGGAGCAAACACCATATAATCGCTATTTTCCAACGTCCACCAATAACTGATAGAGCCAAATCTTTGCTAGTGAAAAAAGTTTTTTCTTTATAATGAATCACCATATATTACCTCCAATTTATATTGACATCTTGTTTATAGTGACAAAAACGTCAGTATTGTTCGATAAAGTATAGTGTGTAATTATGAAAAAGTAAATTAGAAAACAAAAGAAAGAAGGGATTCATTTGAAAAGTAGAGCTGCTGTTGCATTTAAATCAGGGGAGCCACTTCAAATTGTAGAGATAGATGTAGAAGAACCAAAGGCAAAAGAGGTATTAGTAAAAATTCTATATACTTCAGTCTGTCATACAGATGCTTTTACATTATCGGGTGATGATCCGGAAGGCGTATTTCCTGCTGTACTAGGTCATGAAGGCGCTGGTGTTGTCATTGCTGTAGGGGATGAAGTGACTTCAGTAAAACCGGGGGACCATGTGATTCCACTATACACGGCTGAATGTGGAGAATGTAAATTCTGTCGTTCTGGTAAGACAAACTTATGTAGTGCCGTACGAGAAACTCAAGGTAAAGGTTTAATGCCTGATGGAACAACTCGTTTCTCTTATAATGGGGAGCCTATTTATCATTACATGGGAACAAGTACATTTAGTGAATATACAGTCGTTCCCGAAATCTCTTTAGCAAAAGTTGACCCTGAAGCGCCACTTGATAAAGTTTGTCTATTTGGATGCGGTGTTACTACAGGGATTGGCGCTGTACACAATACAGCAAAAGTGGAAGAAGGAGCAGTGACAGCCGTATTTGGTCTGGGAGCTATTGGATTAGCTGTTATTCAAGGATTGGTTCAAGCTAAAGCAAGCCGAATTATTGCTGTAGACTTAAATGAGGATAAGTTTGAATTAGCTAAAAAAATGGGCGCAACTGATTTTGTAAATCCCTCTCAATTTGATAAACCAATTCAAGAAGTCATCATTGAAATGACGGATGGAGGAGTAGATTATAGCTTCGAGTGTATTGGAAATGTTGAAGTAATGAAGTCTGCTCTTGAATGTTGTCATAAAGGTTGGGGCGAAAGCACGATTATCGGTGTAGCAGGCGCAGGTAAAGAGATTCATACTCGTCCATTCCAATTAGTAACGGGGCGGGTATGGCGCGGATCAGCCTTTGGAGGGGTTAAAGGAAGAACCCAACTGCCTGGAATGGTTAAAGATTATATGAATGGTGAAATCGATTTAGATTCATTTATCACACATCACTTAGACTTTAAAGACATCAATGAAGCGTTTGATTTGCTTCATAAGGGTAAGTCGATCCGTACGATTTTATCATATGGAGAGTGAGAAAGTGAGTCTTAAACTTATTGAAAAACATCGCTCTTTTGGCGGAGAACAATGTAAGTACCGCCATTATTCAGAAGTCTTACAATGTGATATGACATTTAGTATCTACTTGCCATCAAATAAAGAAATGAAAAAAATCCCTCTTATTTGGTGGTTATCTGGTTTAACTTGTACAGATGATAATTTTAGTCAAAAAAGCGGATTCCAAAGATTGGCTGAAAAATACCAAGTGGCAGTCATGATTCCAGATACTTCACCACGTGGAGAACATGTTGCTGATGATGAAGCATGGGACCTTGGACAAGGTGCAGGTTTTTATTTAAATGCCGCGCAAGATCCATGGGCAAAGCATTATCACATGTATACGTATATAGTAGATGAATTAACTGCCATTGCGTCAACTTTGGTACCTCATTTTTCAGGAGAAGAAAGTATAATGGGTCACTCCATGGGAGGACATGGCGCTTTAGTGATTGGTATGAAAAATGCTGACAGATTCAAAGCGATTTCTGCCTTTTCTCCTATTTCAAGTCCAAGTGAAGTCCCATGGGGAATAAAAGCTTTCTCAACTTATTTAGGTGAAGATAAAGCTTCCTGGAAAGAATGGGATGCTTCAGAACTGGTCAAAGAAGATGGTATGCCGCCTATTCTCATTACGCAGGGAACTCAAGACGAGTTTTATCCAAAACAATTAGATGAAGCTTGTTTTTTAAAGAATGCTCAGGAAAATAACGGAGTAGTTAACTACAACAAGGTTGAAGGGTATGATCACAGCTATTTCTTTATTTCTACTTTCTTAGAGGAACATTTCGCTTTTCATATGGAGTACTTAAGATAATTCTTTTTACGGAAAATATCCACATTGTAATTGAATGTGGATATTTTTTGATAACTGCGTGTTGTTGTATTTTAAAGTTTATCTAAAAATAAGAAACGGTTTGAAGAAGGGGCGAGCTAATTGGGAGTTACCGTTAAAACAGATTTTAAAAACATGTTAGTCAATGACCGGGTTAAACCATACTTATTCAAAGCCCGTTATGGAATTGAAAAAGAAAGTAAACGAGTTGACTTATCCGGGGATTTAGCGAATACGGATCATCCTAAAAGTATTTCGGAGCGAGATGATCATCCGTATATTCAGCGGGATTTTTCAGAATTACAGATGGAAATCATCACACCTGTTACGGAAACATTAGAGGAACTGTTTAATTACTTAGCAGCGATCCATGATGTTGCTTATCGTTCAATGGGTAAGAATGAGATGCTTTGGCCCTTAAGTATGCCGCCAGGGTTACCAGAAAAAGAAGAAAATATCGTGATTGCAAAATTGAAAAGTGTTGAAGATGTTCAATATCGTCAATATTTATCTGAGTCTTATGGCCGCCGTAAACAAATGCTTTGTGGTGTTCATTTTAACTTTGAATTTGGCGATGAGTTCATTCAAGCGTTATTTAACGCTCAATCGGATATTAAAGATTATCGAGATTTTAAAACAGAGATCTATCTAAAAGCCACAAGAAACTATTTACATTATCGATGGTTATTCACTTATTTTTATGGAGCTTCTCCTAGTAGTGAAAAGAATTTTTTTAAGGAAGATTCTTTGCATGATGCTGTAAGAAGCATTCGAAGTAGCAAATATGGTTACACCAATTCGGATGATGTTCAAGTCTCATACAGCAGTATACAGAACTATCTATCAGATCTTTCTTCTATGGTTCAAAAAGGGCTTCTATCAAAAGAAAAAGAATTTTATTCACCTGTCCGTTTAAGAGGCGGGCAACAAGTTTCAGAACTTGCGAATCGTGGTATTAAGTATATTGAATTACGCAATATCGATTTAAATCCATTTGAACCGTATGGAATCGGTTATGAGCAAGCAGAATTCCTCCATCTTTTCTTACTTTATTTACTATGGAAAGATGAAGGGGAAAATTGCGATGAGTGGGTAAAAATGGGGGATTCCTACAATGATGTAGTGGCTCTTGAGCATCCATTAGAACATACAAAATTCGAAAAAGATGCCGAGAATATGATTGATGAGATGGAACAATTGGTGCAAATCTTAGATTTGCCTATTACAGAAACGTTATTTGTTCATCTGAGAGAAATGTTGATGGACCCAAGTAAGACTTTAGCGGGAAGACTTTATAGGGAAAGTGAAAAAAGCTGTCAAGTTCAAGTGGCTACGTCGATTGCTAAAGAAAATTATAATAAATCATGGGATAAGCCTTATCAATTAGCAGGATTTACTGATATGGAGTTGTCCACTCAGATTTTAATGTTTGATGCGATTCAACAAGGAATCCAAGTAGAAATTTTGGATCGACAAGATCAATTTTTGAAGCTGAAATTAAAAGATCATGTTGAATATGTGAAAAATGCGAATATGACAAGTAAAGATAATTATGTATCCACTTTAATTATGGAAAATAAAACAGTCACAAAGAAAATTCTTCAGCAACATGGATTTCGTGTGCCGAAAGGTGAGGAATTTCAGACGATTGAACAGGCTTTACGTTTTTATAATCGCTTTTCCACCAAACCTTTTGTTGTGAAGCCGAAAACAACAAACTTTGGATTAGGAATTTCGATATTCAAAGAAGGCGCTAATGAAGAGGATTATCATAAAGCCATCGCTTTAGCATTTAAAGAAGACAATTCTATATTAATAGAAGAGTTTATTAAAGGAACAGAATATCGATTTTTTGTGTTGAATGATCAAGTTTATGCTGTTTTATTACGAATTCCTGCGAATGTTAAAGGCGACGGTAAACATACAATCGAAGAGTTAGTCATGCAAAAGAATCGTGACCCGTTAAGAGGAAGAGGCCACCGGACACCTTTAGAAAGTATCCAGTTAGGTGAATTGGAGAAACTTATGCTTAAAGGTCAAGGATATCAAGTTGATTCGATTCCTAAAAAGGATGAAATCATCTATCTGCGTGAAAACTCTAATATTAGTACAGGTGGAGACTCAATTGATGTAACAGATCAAATTCCTGATGATTATAAAAAAATAGCAGTGGATGCAGTAGCTGCCCTTGGAGTTAAAATTTGTGGTATCGATTTGATAATTGAAAATACAGAAGTTCCTGCAGATAATAAAAATGCTTACGGAATTATTGAAGCAAACTTTAATCCATCCATGTATATGCATATCTATCCATATCAAGGAAAGTCTCGACGTTTAACTATGCATATCATACATTATTTATTCCCTGAACTATTACAAAGTCAGTCAAATTAGTGGTTTGCTGTCGTGACCGGGGATTTTAAGCCATGGCGGCTTGGTGGAACTGAGGATGTTCTAACTGCGAAATAAGCCCACAACGCGATTCGCCCTCGCGCTGTGGGCTTTTTTTCGCTGCCGGTAACCGACCAAAGAACGGTTCGTGATATGATGATTCAAGCGGAATATGAACCGGCATAGATTGTTATTTAAGGGGGAGTGAAACATGAACATGAATGCAACGGAGTTGTTTACGCCGGCGGCGCCGGAAAGCCTAGGAATTTCGTCTTCGGCTATTTTGCGTTTTATCGAAAAAATCGAAAGAGAAGGCATCAACATGCATGGCTTTTTGGTATTGCGCAAAGGCCGAATCGCCGCGGAAGGGTATTGGGCTCCGTTTTCGCGCGACCGCAAACATCGGATGTACTCGATCAGCAAATCGTTCGTCTCCTTGGCGATCGGGTTGCTGGTCGACGAAGGGAAGCTAAGGTTGGAAGATCGGGTTGCGGCGTTCTTCGAAGATAAGGTTCCTGATCATCTCCATCCTTATGTAGCGCAAACGACGGTACGAGACCTTCTGACGATGGCAGGGCCGCATTCCGCCGTTTCTTATTCGCGGCAGGATCGCGACTTCGCGGCGACCTTTTTCCAGAAGAAGCCTTCCCACCCGCCAGGGTCCGTGTTCTTCTATGATACGGCCGGTACCGTGATTCTGACGACGATCGTCGAGCGGCTGAGCGGAGTTCCGTTCCTAACGTATATGCGCGACAAGCTGCTGGATCCCGTCGGGTTTTCCAAGGATGCTTGGTGCATTCGAACGCCGGAAGGCACGTCATGGGGCGGCTCCGGGGTGATATGCACGTTGAGGGATATGGCGAAATTGGCGTATGTGTGCATGAATGACGGTCGCTGGGACGGAACGCAGCTCATTTCGGAGGCGTATATCCGCGAGGCCACTTCGAAGCAAATCGATAACTCGCTGTCCGGGGATGTCGGCTACGGCTACCAAATCTGGTGCGAGGAGGATAACGGCTTTTCCTTCCGCGGCATGGGCTCTCAATTCGCCATCGTCTATCCGGATCAGGAGCTGGTGTTTGCCTGTACCTCGGACACCCAGATGATGGGACACATCGCACCGATTCTCATTCGAAATGCGTTCCGGGAAGAGCTCTTGGCGAACCTCCATGACGGGCCGCTGCCTGCCGACGATGCCGCAAGGAAGGCGCTTGAACTCAAGATCGACAGCTTACATATCATTCCGCAGCAGGGGAGTCTAACCTCTTCCTATGCCGAGAAAATCGACGGGAAGTGGTACCGATTACACGAAAATCCCATGAAGATCTCGCGGCTGCGGTTCACGTTCGAAGGCGAAGAAGGACGTTGGGAATATGAAAATGAATCGGGCTTGCACCGGCTCGACTTCGGCATCGGGAAACAGAAGGAAGGGATCTTCCCGGAGACGAAGTACTTCGGCGAACGCATCGGAACGGCGAAGGGCGAAGGCTATACATGCCTCGTTTCCGGAGCTTGGGTAGAGGAGCATAAACTGAACCTGCTCGTATACATTACCGATGACTACCTGGGCTCGGCGAAAATGACCTTTTCCTTCATAGAAGATAAAATATCGGTACATATGCTGAAGGCGGCCGAGTGGTTCCTGGACGAATACTCGGGCTTCGCCGGCGGCGCGCTGGCTTAAATAATCGGACGAAGACCCCATGCGAGAAGAAGCATGGGGTCTTCGTTCGTGTTGCCGGGCCTGTCGAGGTTCATAAAAATACGAATCGATCAGCCTCGGAGGCGACAAAAGTGCAGATCTTGCACTTTTATTGTTTTAGGTCTCCGTATATTTTGAAAGGGAAGTGAACCCAATGAGGGAAATGAGGAGGGATGTATGATGTTCAAGAAGCGGACTTTGCGCTTCGGTCTGGCGCTGTCGACCGTTCTGGCGCTGCTGGCCGGGGTGGTGCCCGTGACGCCCGCGAGCGCGGAGACGGAGCAACCCGCCGCGGTCTACCACGTATCGCCGGAAGGGGCAGACGCCAATCCGGGTACGTCCGAAGCCCCTTTCCGCACGATCCAGAAGTGCGCGGAAGCGGTGTTGCCCGGGGACACCTGCTTGATCGCATCGGGTACATACCGGGAGACGGTCACGCCGGCGATCAGCGGCTCGGCAGACAAGCCGATCACGTTCCAAGCGGCTCCTGGCGCAACCGTAATTGTAAGCGGTTCCGAGCCGATCGGCGGCTGGCAGCAGCACAGCGGCAACATCTATGTCGCCGATCTGGCGTGGAGCCTCGGGCACGAGAACCAATTGTTCGTCGTCGACGGCGCTGACGTCACCCCGCTGTGGGAGGCGCGTTGGCCGAATATTAGCGAGTACAGCCTGCCGGCGTTGCAGCAGGGGGTAGGGGTCGCGTCGGCCGGTTCGGCGATCACGCTTACGGATCCCGATCTGACGCAGCCGAACGATTACTGGAAGGGCGCCACGATCTGGGAGCGGGGCGGCGACGCGTATGTCGGGAAGACCAGCAAGGTGACGGGCTTTAACAGCGCTACCCATACGCTGACGTATGAAGCCCAGGCGGGGAATTACGACTACATGTGGCCCAAGGCCGGCAGCACGTATTACCTCATGGGCATTCTCGGCGAGTTGGACGCTCCGCACGAATGGTATGTGGACGCGGCGGCGAAGAAGGTGTATCTGTGGGCGCCGGACGGCGGGGTGCCGTCGAACGTCGAGGTCAAGAAGCGGCATACCGCCTTCAACCTGAACGACAAGTCGTACATCCGCCTTGCCGGACTTCAGGTGTTCGCGGCCAACATTCCGATGAACAACGCCCATTACAACGTGTTGGACGGCTTGAAGGTGCTTTACCCGTACTTCTCCAATTACTCGCAGGGCACCTCCATTCCGCACCAGCTCACCGGCGGCATCAATGTAGCCGGCACGTATAACGAGATTAAGAACAGCACGATCGCTTATTCTACAGGTACGCTGGTCAATCTGGACGGCAGCCATAACCGCCTTGTGAACAACGACATCCATGACGGTAGCTATATGGCGGCTTACGATCCGCTGGTCAAGCTGTCGAGCGGCGACGACAACCTGATCAGCCACAACTCGCTCCACGATTCGGGCCGATTCATTCTGTACTGGCGAATGGGCAACGGGGAGATCGCGTACAACGACATCTACAACGGCATGTGGCTGTCGCGGGACGGCGCCCAGATTTACAGCTGGGGTACCGATATGGGCAACACCGAAATTCACCATAACTGGATTCACGACAGCCAAGGCACCGACATGAGCGTCGGGCTCTACTTCGACAACTTCACGCAGAACTCTGTCGTGCATCACAATGTTATCTTTGAAAATGACGTGGGCATTCAACTGAACACGCCGGGCAACTACCATTTGATCTACAACAACACCGTCGCTGACAACCTCGGAGGCATCGGCTACTGGGGCTCGGCCCCTTACGACAAGGAGCTGTACGGAACGAGGGTGTTTAACAACATCTTCACCGATCGGGTATCCTTGACGGCTGATACGGCCAGCGGGTACAACACGCTGACGGAGGCGGGTGTGGGCTTCGTAGATCCCGCCGCCAACGATTACCGACTGACGGAGGGCTCGACGGCGATCAATTCGGGCGCGGTCATCCCGGGCATTACGGACGGGTACGTAGGCAACGCGCCGGACGTCGGCGCTTACGAATTCGGCGGGGCGGACTGGACGGCGGGGCATAATTTCGCGAACCCTCCCGTCGCGGCATTAACTCCGATCGAGACGCCGTATATGAACAAAGTTCGGAACAGCGGCTTCGGCTGGGGCGTGGATCAATATTGGACGCTGCGACCGACGGGCTCGGCATCGATCCTGCAGGTGTCGAATTCGGGCTCGGCCGCCAGCAAGCGAGGATTCCAGTCTAAGCTGCAGCTTTCCGGCGGCGGCGGCGTGGAGCAGCTGATCGAAGGCCTCAAGCCGAATACCGACTACATCCTCACGGGTTGGATGTATAACGATCCTAACCAAACCGTCTCCCTGAGCGTCAAGGATTACGGCGGAACCGAAATGGTCGTCACGGCGAACGAGACGGATTATGTCCGTAAGACTCTTACGTTCCGGACGGGAGCTACGGACACAACCGCATTGGTGCAGGTCGTTCAAGGCAGCCCGGCGACCGGGTTCTCGTACGCGGACGACATCGGGGTGTACGAGGCGACGCCGTTCGATCCGGGCGTCAGCCAGACGCTGCTGGATACGGTGCAGCTCACGTCGCCGACCTTGATCTATACGGAAGGCGAGCAGGCGACGCTGACCTTGACCGGTAAGCTGCGCAACGGCGCCGCTGCCGATTTCTCGGCTGCGAGCTTGGAATTCGCGTCCAGCGACGACAGCGTCTTGCGGTTCGATGGGGCGACCGGCTCCTCGGCGGCGTTCACGGCACTCTCCGAAGGTCAGGTCATCGTCACGGCGAAGGTGACCATGGACGGCATTACGCGAGCGACGACGGCCGTCGTTACGGTATTCCCGGACGTTCCGCCGCCGGTGGGCACGGACTGGTCGGTTCGGCAATACGGCCCGGCTAGCCGCGGATTCGTTACCGTCGAAGGTTCCGAGCTAACGCTAGTCGGCATGGGGGAGAACGCCTGGAACGCATCGGACGACTTCGTATATTTGAGCAAGAGCTTCGAGGTGGACGCGGACAATCCTGAAGTGACGCTGACCGCAACGATCGATTCGTTCAGCGCCGCCGACCCGGCCTCGATCGGACTGATGATCCGGGATCGGGATACGGCCGATTCCAAGCATGTGCACTTCCGCCTGGACGGGAACGGACAGGTGATGCGGTACGTTTTCCGAAATCAAGAGAGTATCCTGGATGCGCAGAAGCCGCCAGCCCAGCAGAAGTATTGGGGTTCGCAGTCGGGCTTGCTTATGGATTATGCCGGCAAGAGCATGATTGCGCCCTTCAAGCTGAAGCTGGTGAAGCAGGGCAATACCGTCGCCGGGTATTATTTCAAGAATCAGACGTGGATGTACATGGGTAAGACGACTGTAGAGTTCACCGGGAACACGTTCTTGGCGGGCATCGGCATGTATACGGGCAAGGATAAACCGCCGGCGAAGGCCGTCATCTCCGACCTGTCGGTCACGATGGGCCCGATTACGACGCTGCCGCCGAAGGATCCGACCGATCCGACCGACCCGACGGATCCGACGACGAAGCCGCCGGGCTATAAGAACGTAGCGAAGGGCCGGACGTCGATTACGAGCTCCTTGCCGCTCAATACGGTGCGATTGACGGACGGCGACTTCGAGAGCTTCGCGAATATCGATACGGCGGGCCCGCAATGGGTGGTCATCGACTTGGGCGCAAGCTACAAGCTCGACGCGATCAAGCTGTGGCACTATTATGCCGACAACCGCGTGTATCGCGACGTCATCGCGCAGGTGTCGGATGACCCGACCTTCGCGACGAAGACGACCGTATTCAATAACGATAAGGACAATTCGGCCGGTCAAGGGATGGGCGCGAACGACGAGTATGTCGAGACGGCGGACGGCAAGATCATCGCGTTCGAACCCGTAGACGCCCGCTATGTCAGGCTGTGGACGAACGGGAGCAATAAAAACGTCGCGCATCATTATGTCGAGGTGGAAGTATACGGATCGCCGCTCGCCGCGCCGAAGCCGCCGGGATATGCGAATCAGGCACTCGGGAAGACGGAGATCGCTAGCAGCAAGCCGATCAATCCCGTCCGACTGACCGACGGGGACAAAGCGGCTGGGGCCTACACGGGCATGGATGCGGAAGGACCGCAGTGGGTTCGCATCGACCTGGGCCAGAGCTACAGCCTCGACGCCGTCAAGCTGTGGCACTATTACGCGGACGGCCGAACGTATCGCGACGTCGTCGTGCAGCTGTCGAGCGATCCGAGCTTCGCTATGCATACGACGGTATTCAATAACGATGCGGACAATTCGTCCGGCCAAGGCGCGGGCGTCGACGCCGAGTACGCCGAGTCCGCGGACGGCAAGACGATCGATTTCGAGCCAACGACCGCAAGGTATATCAAGCTCTGGACGAACGGGAGCAGCCGGAATGCTTCGCATCATTACGTCGAGGTGGAAGCGTGGGGCGCGCCGATCGACGAGACGGCTCCCGCCACGACCGCGACGATCGATGCGGAGCCGACGAACGGCTGGCACCGCTCGGACGCAACGGTCACGCTTGCGGCGGTCGACGCGGAGTCTGGCGTTGAAGAGACGCAGGTTCGGCTTGGAGCGGACGGCGCCTGGACGGAGTATACCCAGCCGATCGCATTGACCGAGGAAGGCGTTCATGAGGTGTGGTACCGGTCTAGCGATAAAGCCGGCAATGTGGAGTCGGCGAAGTCGATCGTCGTACGGATCGACAAGACGGCCCCGGCGTTTCGTTTGAGCGCAGGCGACCGTACCCTGTCGGAGGGAGATAGCTTCGAGGAGTTGCTGCCGCTTAGCTTCGTAGCTTGGGACGATCTGTCCGGTCTCGACTCCGTCACGCTGGCGGTCTACGGAACCCAAGTCGCGATCGACCCGGTTGCACCTGCCGCGGAGATCGATATGGTCGGCAAGCCGGGCAGCCATACGGCGACGATTACCCTTGAGGATGCCGCCGGCAATGCGCTGGAGATCTGGTTTGCCTTTACCGTTACGACCAGCTTGGATTCCATGAGCGAGTTGATCGTTCGCTTCGAGCAAGGCGGCGAGCTGACCGGCCCGTTGTCCGCTCAACTGGCGAACCGTCTCGATCAGGCCCGGCATCACCTGGATCAGGGGAGAGCGGAGCAGGCGGCCAAACATTTGGAAGACTTCATCAAGCATATGTCGAACCCTGCGCTTGAAGCTCACATCGGCGCAGCGGCCAAGGCGGCGCTTCAGGCCGACGCCGAGTACTTGATCGAGGCGTGGACGTAAGCGCAAGGGGAAGGAGCATTTCGCATGGAGAAGCAAGACGACTGGTTGATCACAAGATGCCTCAGTTCCTTGGAAAAGGTGTTTGCAGACGAGGAATTAAGCGCTGAGCCCTATCACCGGGGCTCCGCGCTGCGGGGGGAAACCTACGCTTTCCAGGTCGCCTACCGCGCGGCTGCGCAGACCAGATTGATTACGGTGAGCGTAGAATCGCCGCTAAGCGGCTCGATTCTCTTGCGAACCGTCGGCTTGGTGCCGTCGGAGCTGCCGTGTCAACGCGCCCATGACGAGTACGTGCTTCGGACGACAGCGGGTCTGTATCCCGACCCGCTGTTCCCGATCGATGGTCCGGACGCAAGCATCGGCGCGATCCCGGGCACGGTGACGGGGATTCATTACCAATGGCGTTCCGTCTGGGTGATGGTGGAGCTGGGCGACGACGCGCCGGCGGGCGTGCACCCCATCGTCGTCCGGTTCACGGACGCCGCCGGGGAGCGGCATGCGGAAGAGCGCTTCGAGCTGGAAGTGTTGGAAGCCGCCCTTCCTCCGCAAACGCTGATCCACACTGAGTGGTTCCATAGCGACTGCTTGGCGAATTACTACGGGGTGGAAGTGTTCAGCGAGGCCCATTGGGGGCTCATCGAGCGCTATTTGAAGACGGCGGTTCGGCATGGGATCAACATGGTGCTTACGCCGTTGTTCACGCCTCCGCTGGATACCCAGGAAGGCGGGGAGCGACCTACCGTTCAGCTCGTGGACGTGAAGAAGGAAGGCGACGCGTATTCGTTCGGCTTCGAGCGGCTGGGGCGCTGGATCGAGCTCTGCGACCGGGTCGGGGTGCGCTACTTCGAATTCTCCCACCTGTTCACCCAATGGGGGGCGAAGCACGCGCCGAAAATCATGGCGGAGGAGAACGGGGAAGTCCGACGGATTTTCGGGTGGGAAACCGATGCGACCGGAGAGGCTTACAAGTCGTTCCTTGGTCAGTTCCTTTCCGCGCTTACGGCCTACATTCGGGAGCATGGCCTCGAGAACCGAAGCTACTTTCATGTTTCGGATGAACCGTTCCTTGAGCATCTACCGTGGTACCGCAGCGCTAGCGAGTTGATGCAGTCGCACTTGGGGGAATTCCCGATCATCGACGCGCTCTCGAATCTCGAATATTACGAGCAAGGACTGGTAAGGCGCCCGATCCCGGCCAACAATCACATCGAGCCGTTCTTGGAGCGGGGCATTCCGGAGCTGTGGACGTATTATGCCTGCGCGCAGTATCGCCTTGGAGAATCGAACCGATTCTTCAATATGCCTTCCGCCCGCAACCGCATCCTCGGCGTTCAGCTCTACAAGTTTCGAATGGCCGGATTTTTGCACTGGGGCTATAACTTCTGGAATACGCAATATTCGCTTCGGGCGATCGACCCGTATCGCGTGACGGATGCGGGCAGCAGCTTCCCGTCCGGGGACGCGTTTCTGGTGTACCCCGGCGAGGAGGGACCGGTCGAGTCGATCCGGCTCGAGGTGCTGAACGAGGCGTTGCAGGATCTTCGGGCGCTGCAGCTGCTCGAGGGCCTCGTCGGGCGCGAGCGGGTGCTGGAGTTGATCGAGGAGGGGCTCGAGGAGCCGCTTACCTTTTACCGTTACCCAAGGGATGCAACCTGGCTGCTGCAGCTTAGGGCGTCGGTCAACGCGGCGATCAAGGCGGCTTTGGTCGGCGTCTGAGCGGTGCATATACGGGGGCTTGGCCCACATATTTGGTATGTGTAGTGTGTGATGATGGTGGCTGTAGGCTGAAACAAAGAACTTAATTGCTCTGTAACAAATGAAAAGACGCCAAGGAGAGTTTTCCATGGCGTCTTCATAGTTTAATTCTCGTCGTCCTCATTCAGGTGTTTCACCCCCAAAATAGTTTCAACTACTTTTCCCGTTACGCAAGGTAGCAAGAATAAATTCATGATTTTTCGACGGTATGAACACGATAGGTTTTGGAACGGGTGCCACTTGGTTCAGCCACATGACCCGATCCAACCCCCACATGTTCCCGCATACGGGGCATGTGGACTGTCTGTTGCTTGCGAGAAAGTATTGAAATTGAGCCGTCGATCGATTTACGGAGGCTGGTGCTGCCGCGAGCCTGACACACTCGCCCTAAGGAAAATTATCCCATAGCGGTTTGGCCCGGGGGGAAGTTTGACGCTTACTATCAATCTACGAGAGCGGTAGACCGGCATGGTTAGCTGGCCCTCTATATTTATTGCGTCATACTTTAAACGAAAAGCGATCTTCAGGTGAAGGCATTTTGCTGCCATCCTGAAGATCGCTTTTTTTTGTGACGGCTGCGGTCGGAATGGTTTTCACCGGCTCGCTGTTCGCTGCTGCCTCCAAAATTTCGCCTCAGCGTGCCCCCTGGATCCAGCATTCGAAGGACTGCAAAACCATACCGCGACGTTGGGGGTAGAAGGAAAATTTATCTTTTAATAGAATTAAATAGATAAACCGACTTAAAATCATTTTAATTACAGATATTTACGGAGGAATCCACCAGTGCTTAAAAACAACCTTGTCACCTTGATCATCCATTTTATACTCGTTTTGGCTTTGGGTTCGATTTATACCGTCTTGAATTACGAAGGCCGGATAACGGTATGGCTTACCGGCTTATCGTTGCTTGGTTCGGCCCTATCCTTTGCTTGCGGATTCGTGTTGAAGATCCAGGACAGAATGAGCCGCAACGTGCTCTCGACGGCATCCCTTTTGATTACCCCGATCCTTTTGCTGCCGATTTATGCAATAAATAAGAACGTCCTTCACGCAATTTATTTTTATCTCATCTTTCATTATCCTCTCGATTTTGTTGCCTTGTTCTTCAATGACATATCCGTCCCTTCCGTCTTCATTCTGTCTCTAATCCCTTATTTCTTGTGCACATTCGCTTTTTTTATCAAGTTGGGGTATTCAACGAAATTTAATTTCTTTATACGCTCTAAAACCACCAGTGCGCTTGCGATGCTAAGCCTGCTCGTCGCTTTAACCGGCTGCAACGCCAGCGGGGGTAATATTCATCTCTATTGGAAAGAACCCGCAGTACAGACTTCATATGCTGAGGCCTATGAACTGAAAGTTCTTTTTGTGCATGGCGAACATGCGGTCCAATCCGATGCCGCCTTACAGCATCTGCAACAAACACTATACGCCAATACAACGATAGACACGCTGTCCATCAAGGAAGTTTCCGCGCTTGATCAAGACTATGATTTGATTTATCTTGACGTAGGACTTGATAAAAACCCAATGTGGGAATACGTTCAACCCATGATCATGAGCTATGTAGAACAAGGATCATCCCTATTCCTGCAACACCATTACAACCATGCATTTCCTCACGAATTTCTTGGTATCCAAGAGATGGTAGAGGTACGTGATTCCAATTTGGACTTTGAGTATCCGGAACTGGGAACGAATGTGAGCGGCTTGCAAAAAGCTTGGAAAACGTTCGCGGAGATTTACAAGACATATAGGGGACTTAATGAAAATCATCACATTACGTTCGAGCATGCGGCGCGCGTAACTACGGCCAGACCACTCGTTCAGAAGGATGGCCTAGCCTATCTCACCATCAACGATTGGGGCAAAGGTCAAGTCATGTGGTCTAATCAATTTTTGCCTTCGGAACGATTTGGGTCGAGACTGGATTTGGTTTTAGAAGAAGGGCAAAAATATTTCCATATGGGATGGACCACAGCAAATCTATTGTTCCGCAGTGAAATTGTCAACTATATATCGAAAGAAAAGTATGGTTTTTCCGTAAAAAAGACATACGGGGCGTACGGACGGCCGTCGCTTGCTTGGCAAGCGCATTATGAAGCGCTTTATTCGTACGTTCTTCGAGACCTGATCAAATGGAATGAATTGCTGCAAACGTACAATCAAATTCCTACCTATTCCATAGTTAGAGGTGCTTATAACGGCGGACAGTGGAATGAAGCGATAAGAATTCATGAAAATCTTGGGACGAATGAGCATCCGGCTTTTCAGAACGTATATCCGGATTCTTTCTTCTCGGCAGGAAAAATAGTAACGCAGGGAAATAATTATGTATGGTTCGACGTCTATCCGGGCTACCATTCCTTCCTGGCGCCGATTTCCGAACCGTTTCGAGCGTACCCGGCTATCGTAAACGAAAAAATGAAAACGGTATACGATCTTATCGTGGGATCTGCGGACGGTACGCTGCATGGTCTCGAACGGGCGGCGACAACGAAGCAGCCGGAGAACGTTAAGCGGCAACCCTTGAGGAATACCCATGGAGACACAAAGTTTGTAGCTTCTTATGCATCACCCACCGTCATCGATTGGAATCAAGACGGCGTATTCGACCTGCTAGTGGGCAGCGGGGAAGGTACCGTGTCCATCTATATACAGGAGGCATCCGGAACATTCAAACATGCAGGCCTCGTTGAGTCCGAGGGCGAAGTGCTCTCGGTTTCGGGGCCGTCATCTCCGCATGCAGCCGATTGGGATCGGGACGGTCTAACGGACCTGCTTGTCGGCGATGCGAATGGCGACGTGTATTGGTACAAGGGGATCGCTAGAGATGAAACCGGATATCAATTTCACCAAAAAACCAATCTTGAGATTCTCAAGGATCAAAAGCCGGTGGTTCGACATGCAGCCCCGTTTGTTTACGATTGGAATCGGGATGGGTTCAGCGATCTTCTCGTAGGAAGTTATGAAGGCGATGTTCGGATATATTTGCAGACTCGTGACGGTCAGCTCACGAAAGTCGGAGAGGCAGAAGGAAAAACATCGAACTTCTTCGGAACGAACACGATCAAAACCGGTCACTATTCGGTGCCGATCGTTATGGACTGGAATCAAGACGGTATCGACGACCTCCTCACGGGCCATCTGGAGTACGGAAATACGTACTCGGTGGACAGCCCTTATTTTCCTTATCAACAAGACTTGAGGGACAGCCTGTCTTACGCTCGGGATCATTACTTGCCGCTCATTCCTCATATGTACTTGCATGAATATATGAGCGGCGAGCAGGAGCTGCAGGAGATGAAGCTTCACAAGCTGGCGTTTCGAAATCTTGGGTTGCCTTGGGACAACGATATGGGCGTCAATCATCACACGTGGCGGATCAACAACAATCCCTTGCAAACCTTTACCAATCAGATGAACGTCGGCATTTGGTGGAATTTCGGTTTCAATCCGCCCAATATTTCGAGCGCACCCCGAGACGGCAAAGAATTTTTAATGGTAGCGCCTTTCATGCTGGCGAATAGCAACAATCATGAGAGCGAAGAGCCATACAAGCCGTTTCTGCTGTTCGCACCTGCGCCGCACCCGCTCAACTACCCAATGGCTTGGAACGGTCTAGCGGAGTACGATATTCCGCTGACCATGTTCGAGCATGTCGAGCATGGCTTGAGGCCCTTCACATCCGTATACGATAAGCTTATCGATGAGATCGAGTTTATGGATGTATTTAGAGCCGACCATAATTACAGCTTTATGACCGAGGACCAGATGGCCCGTTCGTTGCTAAATACGTTCTACGGTAAGGTTGAAGTCCGTTTCGAGCATGGCAAGCTGGCGATTCGTACGAATATGGATCATGTGCCGGCAAACGTGAAGGAATATGCGAACACGCTGGGAGTAAAAATCGAACTGGGTGACAAGTATCGGCACCTCGCGGTGAATTCGAGCAGTCCGTTCCATTACGAGGATCAGAAAGGCTGCTACATCGGGTTGTTCGACGAGATCACGGCCGTGGAGTTCACCGAACAATCTGCGGAAAGCAATTACATTCGAGTCGTTGCTACGAACAGCCCCGTAGAAATCCGTAAAAACGGCGATCAAATGACTTTGCTGCTCACCGCTAAGGGGATGCAAGAGATAAAATTGTATTCCCCCCTGGATTTATCCATTCAGGGCGATCGCATGAAAGTGAAGCGGAAAGGCAATCTATATCAAATTGTACATTTTGGCGAAAAGATGGAAGTGAACCTTCAATCCATTCAAAACGATTGAATCAATGCCTTATCGCGAGTCCGGCCTCATTGATGTTGATTTAGGACGGAAAAATATAAAAGGGCTTAAAGGGGGTTTTAGTCTACGGGTATGACTACAAATTCCCGCACAAGTATCGAAAGCTGCTCAAGCAAAAGAACATTAACCAAAAACTCCGCACTTCGCTTAGTGAGTACCAACTTGGCATGCAACTGCTGAAGGTGCCTTTCGATGAGAGAGATCGATCCGAGATTATAGTTTTAGAAAGTGCCTAACTCCTTCATGATGCGGATTTAGGCACTTTTTTTGGTATGCTGGAACATTCGGCTATATTAAAAAATGTCCAACAATGTCGGCGTCAAATGGTTATAATTGCAAGCAAGGAATTAAAGCTCAGAAAGTGAAGTGAGAAAAATGTTAACCCAAGCAACGGAGAAAAGTTTAAGTAAATTAATGACCAAGATCCTTCGACATACACCGGAGGAATTCGGCGTGGTATTGGACCCTAAGGAGGGGTCATGTTCGGTTGAAACTCTATTGGAAGCCATAAAGGCCCAGTCGAAGTGGTCATGGATTGGAATGGAAGACCTGGAGCAGGTCGTCCGAAACTCCGAAAAGCAGCGCTTCGAAATCAATAATGACCGCATAAGGGCGAGGTATGGCCACAGCCACGATAAAGTACAATATGCTCCGGGCGAACCGCCAGGTGTATTGTACCATGGGACAAATAAACAAGCTCTCCCATTGATTCTGGACGAGGGTTTAAAACCGATGGGCCGGCAGTACGTTCATTTATCGGAAGGGACACATTTTGCAACATTGGCAGGAAGTCGCAGAGGGGAACTCGTCATACTCCGAGTGGACACGGTACATGCAATAAAAGCGGGCGTCACATTCTATTATGCGGGAAATGAAGTCTGGTTAGCGGAACGTGTACCACCGACGAGTTTTTCTGTATGGGAATCACAGGATAACGGGTAGCCCGTGTTTGTTACAAGGATAAGCGATGGGAGGCGGGTCTCTTGCTTCTAATCCTCACGATCGGATTCCCCGAGAATCGTACGGTCAAGCCCATATCTCCCTGAATATAACCAAGAATGCTTTTTAGCAATATCCCCTTTGATGACAGATAGGGTGGTTTGGTTCACTTTCATGGAGTCCGACTACGAACTCAACTCCTCATCCACCCCAACAACCCCGTAGCGCTCCAGCGCTTTAGTCGACGATTCCAGCATGCGCCGCTTCAAGTAATCCCCTTCGACCACACGTACCCGCTTCCCGAGAAAACGAATCTTCGAAAGCAGATACTCGAATTCGTCTCCGGGCAGAATTACCTTCACTTTGTATGTATCGCTATCCGTATCATATATGACGTCTTTCTCGAAGCTGGAGAAGGCGTATAGAATGCGGGACAACTCTCCGTTGTACTGACGGACGACTTCGATCGCAGCTTCGCTTTTGCGCGATTCGAGGAGCCGGTCGACGTTCTTGATGACGCTGTCCGCTAAAGAGGCCTCGATCGGCTCCGGCTCGATCGCATGGATCTTCTTCAGTCTCGTGCTCATGAAGGCGCGATGACGGAGGTGGTACCAGAGCAGATACCACTCCCGTTTAACCATGGAGTATTCGAGCTTGTATGGAAGTCCGGAGTGATCTGCGTTGATTCGACCGCCTTTCACCTCATAGGTCAATCGGATTCCGCTCTTATTTATGATGAGCCTACGCAAGGTGCGGAGGAGCGGGTGGTACACCTGCTTCTCCATGCTGCGGGCTTTCTCGATCAGATCGTTGGAGACATCCATCGCCTCATCGGACGCGAGGCTCGACCGCAGCTTCCCTAAGGTGTCCGCAGAGAAAGCTTCGGCCGCCGCGGGATGCTCAAGCATTATCTTAAGCCAGGCTCTCTCGTGCGAGGTGACCATGAACGTACCGGAGTCCTCCAGTCGGGAGAGGATCTGATGGTTAAAGATTTTCTCAAACAAATTCATAGTAGGACCGGATCTCCTTCCATTCAGCGATCATTTCACGTCGGAATCGGAGCGGCTCGAGGATCTCGCAGCTGGACCCAAAGCTCCGCAGCCACGGCTTGATTTCCGTCGTTCCATTGACGGTGATTTCATAGATAAAGGAATGCTCGCCTTCCTCCACGATTTGCCCCCATTGTCCTTGCAGCAATACCCGCTCCTTGATGAAATCCGGTTCGGGGCCTTCCGGTTTAAAGAAGCGTGCACGCACCGCCACCGGCGGACTCGTATCGATGAGCCAACTGTACCGAATGCTCTCGAGCAGCTCATGGGACTTCTCCACGAACAACTCCTCATCCACGGACTCAGCCTCTTCGATCTGCGTGATGCCTTCCATCCGATATTTCCGAATGCCTTCCCGCCCGTGGGCGAGCATATACCACCGCCCGTATTGATGATCGTAGACGATCTTTAGCGGGAGGGTCTTATGCGGTTTACCTTGTTTCTCCTTTTCGAAAAGGGGATTCGTATTCTTGGATGCGTAGCTTGTTTCGGATTTGGGCGAGAAGTAGACGAACTTCACTCTCCGCCGCCCCCGGATCGCGTGCAGCAGTGTGAACAGATGCGCTTCGTCCAGAATCCGTGAGTAATAGTGATATTTATATAGAAATGGCTCGATAACTAGGGTCTCGGCCTGATTGCGCAGCAAGTGCTTCTTCAAGCCATCGCGCAGCAGATACCCTTGAACGGAAGGGATCTGCGTGTTGGCCATCACGTCCACGAAATCATACAGGTCGATCAGTTCCCCATCCGTCAGGTCCCGAACGAGATCGTTCCGAATGCGATAGCGGTAGGGGCGCGGTCCCGGTTCCCGCTGGATGACGCCAACCTCTTCCAAATACTTGAGATCCGAGCGAATGGTCTTCTCGTCCACCATCGGAAGGTCGGAGGACATTCCGATGCAGCATAGATCCAGCAGTTCCATCGCGGTCAGCGCTTGCTCGTTCATTGCTCCCAGCAGCAGCGAGATCCGCTGGCTTTCGGTTTCCTTCACGGATTTCGCACGGAACAAGAACAGCAGCATCGGATCGGAGGAGTCGTAGTAGCTGAAGCGCAGCGTGTCGGCCAGTTGTTTGCTCTGTTCCTCGGTTGCCTGCTGATGTACGGAGCTCACGATTTCTTTGAGCCGGCGGATCGTTTTGTCAAAGGTATGTACGGAAATCCCCAGACGCTCCGCGAACTGCTGCCTGCTAAACGCCCCGCTGGTGAGCACGAGCATGCGCAGGAATTGGATCTCTTTATCGAAGCTTTCCTTAGCCAAAAAAGAATCCCCCCGTTCTCGTGAAGCTTGGTCCTTATATTGTAGCAGGGGAGGGAAATGGGGGAAATGGAAAAGTTTATGACCCGTCGTAATACTTTCGCCATGTTCGTTGCTCCGAAAATAAGCGAATATAGACACAAGACGGACGACGCGTGGAGACGCGCGGCCGGCGGACGATCATCGAGGCGCTTGGAAGGGTTACTTCGACTTTTAATCGGCTTGTCGTTGGTTCGAGTCCAACTTCCTCCGGAAGGAGGAATAGCTCAGTTGGTAGAGCAGCACTGTACCTTTCCGACCCATCTTCCTCGATGATTTCAATCTTATGCATGGCGAAGCGAGGCGCTTGAAAGGGTTCCTTCGACTAAATGGGTTCGTATTGAAAAGCGTCGGGTGACGCTGAGGCCTTTTCGACTTTTTCCTCGCTTCGATATGTAAATAGAACATACGGTGAGGCGCTGGGATGGGTTCCTTCGACTGGGCAATACGGCAGGTTCGACTCCTGCAGCACACCTATCCCGCCTTTTCCTCACCGTGATGATGAAGAAGGAGTGACGTACTTATGAGTATGGCAAAGAAGCTGTTCGGCTCGATTCGACCGAATACATGGAATAAAGAGAGCTATCCGGCGTTCACGCGCCCTGCGGAGGAGCAGTATATCCAGACGCTGATGACCAATACGATGGGGAATACCTTCTATGCGGATCAACATGAACTGTTAAGCGACGCGGCGCAGCTTCACCGCGAGATGGCAGAGAGCAATCCGAGCTTCATGGCCAAAGCGATCGTGTTCGCCCGAAACGAAGGCTTCATGCGGCTGCAGCCGTTGTTCGGACTCGCGATTTTATCGCTCTACCGTCCGGATTTGTTCGCGAAGATTTTCCTACAGGTGGTGCGGTATCCTGCCGACCTGTCTGATTTCCTAAGTATCGTTAAGGGGCTCGGACGCGGGGAGGGAGGACGCGCGATCAAACGGCAGGCGAACCGTTTCTTATCCGGCGTGTCCGAGTATTGGGCGATCAAGTACAACGGACGCGGACGGGGATACAGCTTAGGGGACGCGATCGCAACCTCGCATCCGAAGCCGGCCGATCTGAAGCAGCAGGCACTGTTCCGTTATCTGCGCGGACAAGAGGCAAACTTGGCGTTGCTGCCGCAAGTCGAGGCGCTGGAGAACCTGAAGCGTGCATCGACGGAAGTGGAGCAGATCGAGTGGATCGAACGCGGTAAGCTTCCGTACGAAACGGTGACCGGCGCGGTCAAGCCGTCGAAGGCGGTGTGGGAAGCATTGCTGTACCAGATGCCGACATTCGCGCTGCTCCGGCACCTGAACGCGCTGCAGCGGGCTGGCGTATTGGAAGATCGGCGGCATTTGGATTATGTCGTAAGCCGGTTGACCGATAAGGAGGCGCTCCAGAAAGCGAAAATCCTGCCGTTCCGGTTCGCGACCGCGTTTCGACAAGTGGAGCAACCCGCGCTTCAGGACGCGCTTCGGGAGGCTGTTGAGCTCACGTTCGGTAATTTGCCGGAGTTCGGGGGACGCACCGCGATCTTCCTGGATATTTCCGGCTCGATGAGCGGTCAGTATTTGGAGATCGGATCGGTATTCGCTCTGGCTTTGTACAAGAAGACGCAGGGGAACTCGCTGTTCTGGCTGTTCGATACCGAGGTCGCGGACGCAAAGCCATCGCGTAGGGACAGCATCTTAACGCAGGCGGAGCGTATCCAGGCACGCGGGGGAACGGATACGGGAGCGCCTGTGCGTAAACTGTTGCAGAAACGGGAGAACGTAGACCAGATCATCATGATCACGGATGAGCAGCAGAACAGCGGCAGTCCGTTCTATGGGCAGCTGAACCAGTACCGCTCGAAGGTGAACAGCGAGGTGAAAGCCTTCATCGTAGACATCGCTCCGTATCGTCACGCTATGGTTCCGGTGCAGGATCCGCGGGCGTTCTACATCTACGGTTGGAGCGACACGGTGCTTTCTTATATCGCCCAATCGGTGCAAGGGTACGCAACGCTCGCGGAGCGAGTGGAAGCGATCCGTCTAGAACCATGACAAGGGAGGGGACCACGATGTCCGACGTAAGACAACAAATTGAAATGGAATGCAGCGGATCGAGCAGGAAGAAGGCGTCAAGATCCTGTACGCTTGTGAATCGGGGAGTCGGGCATGGGGCTTCCCGTCGAAGGATAGCGATTACGACGTTCGTTTCTTATATATCCCAAGTTGCAGCACGATCTTTGCGAGTTCCGTCGAGTGAGAGACCAAGCCGGGGTGGGCGCAAATTGTGATCTAACAGAAAAGGAACAGTAAGAGGGAAGGGCCGTCCACAAGAGGAGGCCCTTTCTCGTTGCGTTGGTTAATACATTTTTCGATATTTCAGCGGTGTTGTCCCTACGGTCTTCTTGAACGTGCGAATGAAGTACGAGGGGTTCGGGATGCCCACTTCGATTCCGATGCGCTCGATGGAGTAGGAGGTCGTCTGCAATAACCTGCACGCGATCTTGATCCTTCTCGCCGTTACATATTGAGGAATCGTGCTGCCGGTCTCGTTCTGAAACAACCGAGAAACGTAGTATTTCGACAGATGCATCGCCTCCGCTATATCCTCCAGTTGGATGTCGTCTCGGTAATGCTCCTCGATCCACTGCATCACCTTCTCGGCATAAGAGAACGTTCGCGGACTCGACGTCGACGTGCCTAGATGCGGATGTAAGTGTAAGGAGACGGCGTTTAACAACTGCACAATCAACAAGAACGAGAGCTCGAATTCCGCTGCCCGATGATCGCCGACCGAGCGTGCATTTTGTTCGTGTACGGCTAACATGTGCTCGACATACGCGAAGGAATCCCCCATATCAAAAGCTTGAAACGTATGGTTTCCTTGCCAGAGAAGCAGGAATCGTTCAAGGAGCAAGGGGAAGAGGTGCAATTTCTCTTGAAACTCATAGGGATCGAAATGGGTTTTGGACCGAACATAGGGCTGTTCAGGGCTGACATTAGCGAATACCTTATGCAACTGGAAGGGCTGAAAGAAAAACACCATACCGCGTCGAAGTTCGTATGATTTTTGATTTACAATCACATTGCCGGCGCCTTCATGTGCGATTAGCACTTCGCAGCACTGATGCCAATGATAGAATCCTGAGAAATTCTCCACAGTTTTGATTTTGTGTTCCCATATCATCGGTTTGCTGTGCAATGGAACGGGATCGAACAAGTAATGCATGAAGGCACCCCGATTGGATTGAAGTGATTTGAGTATACCGTAACTATAGCAAGATATGAACATTTTTGTACCGTTATCTGCCACAATTCCAAGGATATTAGCAATATAATGGACAAAAGCAGCTAACGGAGGGTTCATACATGTTAGAAGTCGATGAAAAAATTTGGGTCGACGGTGTCATTGACAAAATCACGAAGAAGATGGATGTAGTAAGCGTTAGGTCGCAGTAAAAATTCCTTCCCTGACGGTGAATGGCAGGCATGACCATCGTCCCGACAAGAAGCCGGACAGCGACCCGGCGGAGGGAATCTGCTGGTGGACGAACGGATTCTGGGGCGGCATGATGTGGTTGCTGCACCACGAGACGGGGAAAGAGAAGTACAAGGAGATCGGCGTTTACACAGAGGACTTGCTCGATGAATGCTTCCAGGTCTTCTATGGTTTACACCACGACGTCGGATTTATGTGGCTCCCGACCAGCGTCGCCAACTACAAAGTGACGAAGAACCCCGAATCGCGGAAACGGGCGTTGCATGCGGCGAACTTGCTTGCCGGGCGGTTCAACCTCGCCGGCGGTTTTATACGTGCATGGAACGACTTGGAGGGATTGGATACCCGAGGTTGGGCGATCATCGATTGTATGATTAACATCCCGCTATTGTACTGGGCCACGGAGGAACCGGGGATGGCGTACGAAGATTCTACGGCGGCGGCGATCGCAGCCTGCGGACTGATCGAGATCGCTAAGGCCGTAAGAGATCTAGAGAAGGATGTATACCTTAGCGCCGCGTTGAAGCTGTTAAAGACGTTGGATGCCTCGCGCTGCGATTGGTCAACGGAAGCAGACCATATCGTAATCAACGGTTCCGGCGCTTACCATCAGTCGGATCGCCATATTTCTATTATTTACGGCGATTATTACTTCATCGAGGCTGTGTTTAAGTTGAAAGGGAACGATTTGTATTTGTGGTAATTCTGAATTATCACTCCTACTACCATACGAATGGAGAAGAAGACGATGAATCAATGCGTAGTATATGATGCTCCTGTCAGTTCGATCGGGATTACTCCCGTCAGTGCGGCCGGGAATGACGATTATCGAGTGAGTATAAGGGTTCCGGGGGAGCAGTGGCGGGAACTATTTGTTTATGAAGTGAAGGTGGATATGCACGAGGTGCGGAGAGCTTCCATGGTTTATTTCGATATGGAGGGCTCGGTCGAGGTGCGTGTCGAACCTCGCAACCTGCCGATCCGGGAGGCTGTCATTCGGCCGCTTTCGCTTAAGCTGCCGGTTCAACAAAGCGACGATGCCATTACGTTTACACTCGATAAGCCCTGTAAGATCGTGGTGGAGATCAACGGGCAACGGTTCACCGCTCTGCATTTGTTTGCAAATCCGCTGGAGTCGGATCCTGTGGATCCTGAAGACGAGGAGACCTTGGTGCTGCCGCCGGGGGCTCATGGTTCCGAATACATTGGACGCGCGCTTACGACACCGCTTGAACCTGGAGGCAAGCCGCCTCGCGTTGTGTATTTTGCACCGGGTATGCATTATATAGTAGAGACAGTGCTCCGCATCCCTTCGGGAACCACCGTGTATATCGCGGGGGGAGCCGTCGTCGTCGGTTCGCTCGTGTGCGAACACGCGGAGGATGTGACGATCCGCGGTAGAGGCATCATTTATTTGGCGGACTTCAATCGATTCACTGCTTTACGCGGACTGCGTATCGTATTTTCCAAGCGGATTGCGGTGGAAGGCATTATCGTAGTGGATCCTCCGCATTACAGCATTTACTTAGGAAGCTCGGAACATGTGCAGATTCGTAACTTCAAAGCCTTCAGCACTCGCGGATGGTCGGACGGCATTGACATGATGGCTTGCTCGCATATCGAGATCGACGATATATTCATGCGAAATTCCGATGATTGCATTGCCATATACGGTTCCCGATGGGAATTTCAGGGCGATTCAAGACATATTACAGTGCGAAATGCCGTGCTCTGGGCCGATGTAGCCCATGCGATGAACATCGGGGGGCATGGAAATCACCATAAGGGCGGCGATACGCTCGAGCATATTCATTTCGAGAACATCGACATATTGGAGCATCATGAACCTCAGGAATTTTACTGGGGAGCGATGAACATTAATGCCGGGGACCTGAATACGGTTCGTAATGTCGTCTATGAGGATATCCGGGTGGAGGATTTCGAGATGGGCCAACTGGTAGACATTCGTGTCGTCTTTAACGAGAAGTATAATCCGGCTCCCGGAAGACGAATCGAGAATATCGTGTTTCGGAACATCCGTTACGATGGCGCCAATAAGAATCCTAACCGTATCTACGGCCACGATGCGGAGAAGGTTGTAGAGAATATCCGATTCGAGAACCTTCGGATTAATGGGGAGCTCATCTTGCATCCGGAACAGGGGAATTTCGATATCAACGGCTTTGCCAAGGGAGTAAGCTTCCATGAGAAGATCATGGATTGAATTGGAAGTATCGATGCTCACCTATACAAAGAAGATTAATGAAGCGAGACAAGAGGCTGCCGACGGGCAGCCTCATATCGTTCCCCGATCCAGCGAATGCTATGATAGACTCTTCGGATCTTGCATAATGATTCCTGCTAGTGGGTAAGTCCTATAGCACCATTTAAAAACACAAAAATATTAAAATACAGACATATGCAACAGTGGGACAGCGGGCTATGCTTTAGAAACTATAACCAATCTACACAGGGGGACTGATAAGCGTAAGAATGAAAGCGATTCCAGACATTGGAAGGCGCAACACCGAATGTGTTACGGTCAACCGGAGGGATGGCGTGAAGTTCTGGCGATGCATATGAAACAAATGGAGGAATGCTTTATGAGGGTACAAAAATGGCGTCACCTTAGAAATAAGTATGAACGAGCATTGTCTATGCTTGTTATCGTGAGTTTCATGGCAGCGCTTCTGCCTTTACCGACAGAAGTATTTGCAGAGGAAATAACTGCTCCATCGATCATAACGGATTACCAACCAACGATTTATGAGACAATCGATGCAAACGGTTTCAAACATCCCGGCGTCGGGTTGACCAAGGAAACTCTGGAGAATTTGCAAACTCAAATACGGGCACAAAAGGAGCCTTGGAAAACCTATTTCGACCAGTTAGTCACTTCGGTTGACCCATGGGGAAAACCGCTTGCGACCCGGACGGTCTCGTCCAGATTTTCCGAAGGCTGTTGGTGCAGCCAGGGCTATAACGAAAAATTCATATGGGATGGCTTAACAGCGTATACGCAGGCTCTTATGTATGTGATCACGGGCGATGAGGTTTATCGGGCCAATACGATGTTTATTATCCGGAAATGGGAGCAGAAGAACCCTGCGGATTACGCGTACTTTAACGATGCGCACATTCACACGGGAATTCCTCTCTACCGTATGGTTACCGCCGCGGAGATCATGAGGTATACCAGCACGCAGACGCCGGAACTGGAATGGACGGATCAAGATACGGCCAACTTCGCGAACAATGTGATCGTTCCGGTCACCGACACGTTCAATCATACGAATTCCCGATTCATGAACCAGCATTTGTATCCGTTGATCGGATCTATTTCCGGATATATCTTCACCGGCAATGTCGAGCGGTATCACGAGGCAGTCGAGTGGTTCACGGTGAACAAGACGGCTGCGGATCAGCATATTAACGGTTCTATCAAGAGACTGTTCCGATTGGTCGATACGAATGCGGCGACAGGCGAGAAGGTAGATCACCCGCAGGTGCAGATTACGGAGATGGGCAGGGACCAGGCTCACAGCACCGGCGACGTCATCAATGTCTCCATTCTATCTCGTCTGTTGCAGGCCCAGGGAACCAAGGTGGATCCGGTTGACGGTACGGTTTCCACTGCGGAGAACGCGGTTACCTCGTACGATTTTCTCGGCAAGCGCATTCTGGCAGGCACCGATCATTTTGCCCGGTATATGAACGGCTATGATACGCCTTGGATCCCGACAGAGGCGCGTATGCGCGAGGATGGCAGTCCGGTCATTTACCAGGTATTGAGTACCGAATATCGGGGAAGAGTCGGCGGCAATGCCTACGATCTATACTATTACTATAAATATGAACAAGGCTTGGACATGGAGCAAGTTGCTCCCTACTACACGGAGATGTTCAGAAAGAGGACGAATTACCATTGGGCATCACGGGATTCCGGAGGGGAATATTGGCTGTACATCCCGAAGGAAGCCGAGGCCGAGGGAGCGACAAATCTCCCGGAGGTTGACCCGAACCCGAATTGGAAGGAGATCGAGATTCGGTTCACTGACCTGGACGGCAACTCGACCGCCATGCAAGAGGGCGATGTTTCCTTTGTCCGCATTAACGCCACGGAATCCGGCAGCAAAATCGCTTTGGTTGAATCCGGCAGCGGTTCGATCGTGCTCGGATACAAGATTCGGACGAACGGTGCGGCGAAGCTGGTAGCCTTCGGCGAAACGATCACGTTGCCGGATACCCAGGGGCAATGGAGATATGTATATTATGAAGGCCGTGGGCTCGGGACCCTGAATTATTTCACGATTATAGGCAACGGAACGACGGTCGATATCGACCATATCAATGTCAACGCGGCCAATGAACTGACGCCGCCGGTGTTTAATGAAGGAAATAGCGCTTTGAATCGGTTTGCCTATGTTGGGTCCGAGGCGGCGCTCCATTTAGATTTTTCGGCAACGGACGCAGGCCCGTCCGATGTTGTGACCTATCGGATCGTCAACCTGCCCGAAGGTGCCGTGTTCGATACTAGCACCGGCGCATTTGAATGGAAACCGACGTTAGCCGGTACGTATGCCTTCGTCGTGGAAGCTTCCGACGGCACGACGGTATCCACGAGGGATGTCACGGTGAGCGTCGCCAATGATCGGCAGTCGGCGGTGGATGCCGTCATTACGCCCTATGACGCCAATACGGATTATATCTGGGCAACGCTTGATACGTATCAACAAGCATACGACGACACCATGAGCGTCATTGATAACGCGACGGATGCCGACTTCTATCAGAAGCTGGCGGCTCTGTATGACGCCGTGCAAGGACTTCAGGTAACCACGCCGCTCAACGCCGACGGCAGCATCAATTATGAGAATATGTTCTTCGGCTTTAACTCGAAGACTTATCTGGACAATGTCACGAGTACGTTCGGTAGGGACGTTCATATGGACATGGGGCCCAATTTCCGGGTTTCCGCTAGTAGGTTCGGGATTCAGGCACGGGCAGGATTTCCTGAACGCGGCGGCGGCATTACCATGTACGGATCCAATGACAATGAAACCTGGACCCGGTTGACGCCGGGAGTGACCCCCGTGTCAGCAGAGATGCACACGTTGACGGTGTCGCCGGAGCTCCAGAATGAGCAATTCCGTTTCCTTAAAATCCAAATGATTCAAAAGCCGTACGACGCACCCTTCACTGAATTGTCCGAGTTCCGGATCTTCGGGAAGCGTCACGAGGTCATCAACAAGATCGCATCGGTCTCCATTGGTTCGGATCAGGCTTTCGGAGGGCGAATCGTCATGGGGGACACGGCGAAATTGACCTTCCAATCGACGGAAGCCATTCAGAATGTGAAGGTTGCGATTCAGGGTGTACCCGCGATCGTTCATTCGGAGGATGGCCTGAACTGGACGGCCGAAGCGGTCATGGTACCGGGTACGGCGCCCGGCGCGGTGTTATTTAAACTCCATTATCAGACGATGGAAGGTATGGATGCCCCGGAAACGTTGTTCGTAACCGACGGGTCTCGCATGATCCTAGTGGATGAATCGGACGTGATCCGCGATGTGACGTCAATTACGGATGTGAGCGATTCCTACGGCAGATCGCCGGCAGACGCTATCGCATCGGCGAACGCGTTGTTCGATGACAATCCGAGTACGGGGACCGATTACCGCTTGAATGGCAGCGGCGCCGGAGCATGGGTTCAATTTGACTTCGGGCAAGGCGGATATGCGCAATTGTCCTATGTGGAGCTGCTGGCAAGGCAAGACGGATACTACACCAGAATTGGCGGAACGGTCATTCAGGGCTCCAATGACAATGCGACATGGAAGACCCTCTCCACAGGAGCGGTCTCCACGCGGGACTGGCAGTTCTTATCGATTCACGACGAGAACCCTTACCGTTATATTCGCATTACCAATGGGAATAACTGGTTCGGCAATATGTCCGAAGTGAGATTTCACGGAACGTCCAAGGTGTTGACGAAGATCAGCTCGGTGTCCATCCGCTCGGAGCAAGCCTTGCTCAACCGGATTAAAACCGGCGATACGGTGAATCTGGCCTTCACTTCGATGGAACCGATTCATACGGTCAACGTGAACATTCAGGGCATAGATGCGACAGTCAAGTCGGAAGACAATATCAACTGGACGGCGGAAGCGGTGATGGATTCCCATGCAGCGCCGGGACCGGTAAATTTCAGCATCCATTACCAAACGTCCGAAGGATTGGACGCGCCGGCAAAAACATCTACTACCGACGGATCTTCCTTGATCCTGGCCGATGGATCGGACTTGATCAACGGTGTGACGTCCATTACGGATGTGAGCGATTCCTACGGCAGATCACAGGCAGACGCTAACGCAACGGCGAACGCGTTGTTCGATAACAATCCGAACTCGTCGACCGATTATCGTCTGAACGGCAGCGGATCCGGGGCGTGGGTCCAATTTGACTTCCGAGGCGCTAACGCGAAGTTGAAATATGTGGAGCTTCTGGCAAGGCAAGACGGATACTACGCCAGGATCAAGGGTGCAGTTATTCAGGGCTCCAACGACAATTCGAACTGGACGACGATCTCCCCGGCAGCGGCATCGACGAAGGACTGGCAGACTTTGACGATTAACGACGATACCTCCTATCGGTATATTCGCATTATCAATGGGAACGCCTGGTTCGGGAATATGTCCGAAGTGAGATTCCACGGCGATCTGGATTATGATGCAGATTACTTTGATTCCATCGTGCTGGCTCCGGACGGCTATACCAAAGGCAGCTACTACCTGTATCGACAAAAAGTGGAGGAAATCAGGGCGAAATTGGCGAATCCGGAAGCGGGCAAAATGGCCATTCTGAATGAATTGCTGCAGGCGAGCTCGATACTGGTGCCGATAAGCGCCGTTACACCTTCGATGGTGACGGCAAATACGGTGTCGTGGGACGGTAAAGCCAGTGCCGCTGCGAACGGTTGGCGCGCTTTAGACGGCAACCCGAACACGTCCCCGGATACCAAGACCGCAGCCGGTTGGGTGACGGTTGACTTGGGCGAAGGCAACGCCATAACGGTTAACGGAATCAACTTTATACCGCGCTCCGGTTTTGCAGACCGAATGAATGGAGCGCAAATCCAAGGCTCCAATGACGGGGTAAACTTCAATACCTTCCATACCATCAAAGGTGTTTCTGCTGAGCAGTGGTATACGCAAGCGATTGACAACCAGACGGCATACCGTTATTTGCGATATTACACGCCGAATGGGTTTGCCAACGTCGGTGAGTTGCAATTCCTCTACGTGGATCGCACGTTGCTTACGCTTTTGTTGAACAAAGCGAATCAAGTTGTTGCCGACCGTTATACGGCAGACAGCTACGAGGCGTTGAAAACGGCGGTAGCGAACGCGGAGTCGGTTGACATCAATGCGCAAGCAAGCCAAAGCGAAGTCGATGCTGCATCGAACCGTCTGAAGACGGCAATGGACAGTTTATTTTACAAGATTACGGCGTCTCTTGATCCTACGGAGCCCAATGGTACGAATGGCTGGTATACGGCGGGACCGGTTATCCTCGAATTGTCGACTTACGGTAGCGCGGAATTCAGCATGGAAGACGGCACTACGTGGCAAGCGTACGTGACGCCGATCACGTTCGACCAGGAAGGTAAGCATTCCGTCAGCTACCGCTCCAGGAACGAGGCGGGAATTGCTGGGGATGTTCAGACGGTCAACGTCAATGTGGATACGACAGCCCCGACGATTACGGTAACCGGTGTGGTATACGGCACGTACGTCGATACGATCGATATCACGCCGTTCGTTGCGATGGATGATCCATTGTCCGGAGTCGACAGCAGCAAGACGACGGTCACGTTGGATACGTACGGCTTTCAGCCGGGCGAGACCATTCCGTTATATACGCTGCCGCTTGGCTTGCACACCTTGATCGTAACCGCAAGCGACATGGCGGGGAACGCAAGCCGTGTGACGGTGACATTCGAGACGGCGACAAGCGTTAACGCTCTGAAGGAATTGGTTGCCCGTTTCGAGAACGCCGGATGGATCGATAATGCAGGTATCGCCAACAGTCTCCAAAGCAAGTTGAATGAGAATGCATTGGAAGCTTTCGTGAACCATGTCAAGGCGCAAAGCGGCAAACATATCAACAATCAAGCCGCACAGTACTTGCTTCGCGACGCCGAGTATTTATTGAACAATCCTTAGGGTAGTCAAAGTAAGGGGGGAAGGACTTCGAGCCTTCCTCCCGTTTTCGTGGCGCTTGTTATCTACATGCACATGAATGGCAAAGATCGGAAAGCCGTACGAGGGAAACCTCCAATACTTTAGCGTTTACGCGTTCTTTCTTTCTTGATATAACAGATTAATAATATAAGTCAAGGGCAGAGGAATGTTACTCATGATGGGACACTTTCAAAAGTTAAACCTTACGAGGCAAATTCTATATTTGATTTCGTTAATGCTGGTACTTCTTCTGATCTCATTTGTCATTTCGAACACGATCGCCAAACGCATCGTCGAGAGCAAAGTCACAGAGACATCTGGAAAAATTTTAATTCAGGTGGAAGAAAAGATGCAAAGTTTTTATAAGGATATGGAAAGAATAGCGGTTTCAATGCTGTATAGTCCTACGGTACAGACCTACTTGGATTCGGAGGACTTCTTGTCCAGGGTTCTTATGAACAGCGAGGTTATATCCGTCTTCTCCAATACCACCACGTTGAAAGAAAATATTCAGGGCATCCAACTTTACAACCGTACAGGGATGCAGATTGCCAGTATTGGCAGGGGGACTGGCGAATCCAGCAGACTTCCATTCTCAGCGGTTGAATATTCCGGGATGTTGACAAATCCGAATACGGGCGCAACGTACTACACCATTGCCGTTCCTATTTATAATTTGGATAAATCTCCTGTTAAGGATTACAAGGGAAGCGGCATATTTATCATGGATGTCAACAATTTTAGCGACATATTGAAAAATGCAAAGATAACACCGAATTCCCGGCTCCTGCTTTTGGATCAAAACAAAACAATATTGTCTAGCGTCGGCGATACGCGCAGCATCGAAATAGAGCAATTACAGAACGATAGCCGTTATATTGTACAGATGAGCACGCTTCCCCTGACCGGGTGGGAGCTGATCAGCATCATCCCAAAGAACGAGTTGCTGCAGGAATTGAACATTATTCAAAGACTTAACGTTGTGACCTATGCGGTCATTTTTTGTATACTTTCCTTCTTTTTGATCATTTTTTTCACCCGTATCTTACGACCGATAAAAGCGCTGATGGATTTTATGAAGTCCTATCCGAAGACGGGGGGAGAAAGCCGATTTCCAGTGGTCTATCATAACGAAATCGGCGTACTCGCTGCCAACCTGAATAAAATGTTGGATGAAATCGACAGCTTAAGCAAAGAAATTCAGTTGACGCAAAAGCAAAAGTACGAAATCGAAATTACGAAAAATCAGATGGAAATTTCGGCATTTCGAAATCAAATTAACCCTCATTTTTTGTACAATACGTTGGAATGTATAAGCGCTATGGCTATCTTTTACAAGGCTCAGGATATAGGCGATATCTCGGCCTCTTTGTCCAATATGTTCAGGTACTCCGTCAAAGGTGGCGATTTCAGCACGATTCAGGATGAAATATCACACATTAAGGAATACGCGAAAATCATCGAATACCGCTTCATGGGGAAAATCCGGGTCGTCGTCGATGCGGATGAACGCTTGTTGAAGCTGAAAACGATAAAAATGCTGCTTCAGCCGATGGTGGAAAATGCCGTGTTTCACGGATTGGAGATGAAGATCGACAGCGGCGTCGTTCAAGTGGAAGTGAAAATGACGGAGCAGAACCAGGTTCAATACATCGTACAGGATAACGGATACGGGATGGAAGAACCCCGCTTGAAAGAGCTGGTCGCCCGGCTTAGGCAGTTCGAAAGCCAAGGCTGGATGGCGAGGGAAGCAACGAAAGGAATCGGGTTGCCCAATATTTACCGCAGGATCAAGCTGTTATACGGAGACAAGGCCGACATGTCCGTCTACAGCAAGCGCGGCTCCGGTACTACGGTTATCATTACATTCCCTGTACAAGACCATATGGAACATTTGGAGGTTGAATAAGATGCATGCGGTATTCATTGCAGACGATGAACCTTGGGTTGTGTACAGGATTAGAGAAATGATCGAATGGGAAAGGCTTGGCTACACCGTTATAGGAGAGGCACACAACGGAGTAACGGCTCTAGAGATCATTCTGGAGAAGAAGCCGGATGTCGTCATTTCGGATATCCGCATGCCTGGTTTGAACGGGATTGAGCTTCTGGAGCAAATCCGGCTCCATGATCTGCGGAGCAACGTGATCCTGATCAGCGGATATTCGGAGTTTGAATATGCACAGAAAGCACTGCGGTTAGGAGCCTTCGATTACTTGCTCAAGCAGGTCGACAAGGACAAGCTGACGGATACGTTGGAACGGTTGAAGGCGACGCTCGCGGAGAAGCAGAAAGCGCAAAAAGGACTGGAACTGCTGTTGGACGATCTATTCGAAATATTCGAGTCCGATGAGAATATGAAACTGCAGAACTTCTTGTCCAGCCGGGGAATCGAATGCGAATATCCGCACTTCCGGTTCATTAGCTGTCTATACCAGCATTCATCGGTTCCCGATGCGGGCGAGACGCAGCCTGCGATTTCCGGGATCCGTTATTTGCGGTTTCGAACGGGACAGAATAAAGTCTCCTTCCTGATTAATTATGACGAATGGAAGAGTCCGACCGGTTTACTTGATTTTATTTCCTATCATTTGTCCGACGCCCGGTGTATCGGAATCAGTGGAATCGGCGTCTACTCTACGCCTGTCGCCAAGCTCTATCAAGAATCGGATATCGCCCTTTGTAGTTTCTTTACCCGCCCCGAAAACCGGATCATCGAGTATAAACCGTCGGCCGATCATGCCTCTGTCTTAATGGGAACGATCTTGCAAATCGAAGTGGCCGTAAAGGAGCAAAAGCCGGAGCAAGTGAACAGGATTCTAGATGAGCTAAGCGCCGAATGCAAGGAGCGGTCCATGCAGATCGACCAATTATGCGCGCTGTACAATCAAATCGTGTTGCTCTTTTACAAATATTACAGCAATACCGACGCAGACTATGAAATCGAATATTTGAACTATGATCAGATGTTTCGCCAGTACCGATCGGTCGAGGAGTTGTTCGGAAAAATGAAGGCCATTTTCCGGCAGCAAGCCGGGGAAGAGCTGCACATTTCCAATGAGATGGTAAAGAAAATCATCGAATATATCGATGCAAACTTTGTGGAAGATATTATGCTCGTTGATTTGTCAAAGAAATTCAATATCACCGTCGGATATGTGAGCGCTCTCATGAAGAAGGAAACGGGAAAAACGTATTTGGAGTATGTGATGAACAAAAGGCTGAATTTGGCTAAGGAATTACTGCAGGATTCTTCGTTGTCCATTCAAGAGATCGTAGATCGGGTGGGGTATCGAGATTATTTTCATTTCAACAAAATTTTCAAAAAGTATTTCGGAATTACGCCAGGTAAATTTCGTAAATTGTAGCCTTATCGAAAACTATCGAAAAGCACAAAAAGAGTAAATGGGAAACATAGGATGTCGGTACGTATCCCGTTATGATAAAGAGGCAGTAACCACTAGTACACAAGGGGGAGCGACCAAAATGAAGTTGAAAGTGTTTTCAATTCTGATGTTGGCCGGGGCTGTCGCGCTATCGGGCTGCAGTGCCAACAATGCGGGAAGCGGAAGTCCTTCCGAACCGGCGGAGCCGGCGAAAACCGAGACGCCTGGGGCGGGGGAGACATCCGCAGCTCCGGTAGATCTTAATTGGTTCGCTACAGCCGGATTCTGGAACCCTCCGCAATGGACAACGGAGCCTGGGACCGTAATGGGAGAACAGACGAAGAAGACGGGGCTCACCTTTACTTTCAACATTCCCGCACAGGACGCTGATACGAAATTGAATCTGATGATGGTTTCATCGTCGGATGCTTTCCCGGATGTCATTTCGACGTTAGGCCCGGATATGGGAAAGAAGCTGGTTGAGTCCGGCAAGATTTGGGAACTGGAAGAATTCCTTACCAAATACGATCCGGAATCTCATTTGCTCAAAGATTTCCCCGCAGATGTGAAAGAACAGATGGTGAAACATTATGGCGGTTGGTACGCCATTGGAAGTCACATGGTCAGCGATGAGGCGAGAAAGCTATACCCTCCTTCAAGCGAGTACTATGCAGATGTGGCAAAATACTCAGAAAACAAGGGCGTGCTTGTCAACGCGAATATTTTGAAGGAGGCGGGCCTTGAGCTTTCCGATCTGAGAACCGAGGATGGCGTGCTTGCGGCGTTACAGAAGGTTAAGGACATGAATCTGACGGTTAACGGCCAGTCTGTCATTCCGCTTCAGATTCACGGCAAAAACTATCATGGCGAAACGCTCCAATTCCTGCAAAGATCTTTCGGCGCCATGCCGATTGATAAAGACGGGAAGTTTAGAAATATTTATATGTCTCCGGAAAACAAGCATGCCATCCAGTTCCTGTTTAAGGCGGCGCAAGGCGGATACTTCGATGCCGGCCAGATGACAATTGATGACGCGGCGATCGAAGCAAACTTCTTGGCGGAACGAGTGTTCATGTTCATCGGGAATACGGCCAGAGGTAAATTCGATTCGCTTGATTACTGGGTTTCGCCCGGCGCGATCTTGTCGAACGAAGGCACAAAACCGGTATTCCCATTCTGGTCCGAACCGGGACGCGGCTGGATGCAAACGCACATTTCCAAATCGACGAAGGAACCGGAAAAATTGGCGAAATGGCTTAGCTATGTGACCAGTGCCGAGGGGATGACGCTCAGTCATTTTGGTATCGAAGGCGTTCATTACACGAAAGACGACAAAGGTCTCATTACAAGAACGGATGAGGGAATTCAAGCTCAGAAGGACAGCAGCAAAACAGGAGTGGATATCCTCTGGCAATTCGCCAATATGGCATTCCTTGAACACGTGCAGCCTGCTCCTACCAAGAGAGAGGGGGCCGGCGGCTTAATCGAGATGGAGGCGAAGACCGCCTTTGGCAGATCGCCAGATGTCGTTCGATATGATGCTTCCGTACTGAATTTGCCTGGCGACTTTTTTGCGCCAGGAGGCAAAAATGTGCAGATTAGAGAAGAAATCCAGCAATTTTATGTAGCTCATGTTGCCAAGATGGTGTTGGCGAAGGATGAGGCAACGTTCAACGCACTGTACAACGAGTTTGTCGCCAAGATGAAACAATTGAAGGTCGACGAACTGGATGCGGCGCATGACGCGGAGCTCCAGAAGAAGTCGAAAGAAATGGGTGTCACAGTGAAAGGCGTTAATTCATAATCGCATGATTTGAACGTTGAATAGTGCCAAAGTGCGTGTGCCTTCGCATGCTGCACTTTGGCATTATCATTGTTTTCCGGGGGAGGGAGTTATGATGGCGAGAAGCGTCTATGAGGGACACATCCCATCCGAAAGAAAAAAAAGGAGAAAATCCTTCAGGCTTGGGCACGATCTTCGAACCCAGTTGGAGCTCAAAGCGATGCTTTGGCCTGCCATTATTTTAATTACCATATTTGACTTTGTCCCGATGTACGGGCTGTTGATGGCATTCAAGGACTACGACCCCATCACAGGAATCAAAGGTATATTTACGAGCTCATGGAACAATTTCGAGAACTTTACGGGGATATTCCACCACTTCGAATTTTGGCCTATGGTGAAAAATACGCTCGGAATCAATCTCTTGGGGTCGCTGATCGGGATCCCGACAACTCTGATCTTCGCGCTGCTGTTAAATGAGATCCGGAATGCTAAGTTTAAATCGTTTATTCAGACCGTCACGTATATGCCGCATTTCCTGTCCTGGGTAATCTTCGGGGGATTGTTTATTACACTGCTCAATCCGGACGGCGGCGTTGTCAATTATTTGCTTCTAAGACTAGGCTTGATCGATGAGCCGATTCTGTTTTTGGGCGAACCGCAATATTTCTGGGGGATCGCCATCGGGACAAATTTATTGAAGGAAATCGGCTGGGGCGCCATCTTGTATTTGGCTGCCATGGCCGGCATCGACCAGTCCTTATATGAGGCCGCCGCCATCGACGGCGCGGGTCGGTTCAAACGGATGTGGTATATCACGCTGCCCGGTATTTTACCTACTTTGATGATTCTGATTATTTTCGCCGTAAGCGGGATGCTGAACAATAACTTTACGCAAATTTATGTCTTCCAGAATCCATTGAACTTGCCGACGAGTCAAGTGATCGATACTTTCGTGTATCAACAGGGGCTCAGACAGTTCCAGTTTGCTTCCGCTACGGCGATCGGGTTGATGAAAGCGGTGTTTGCGTTGTTTCTGTTGCTAGGTGCCAATTATTTATCCAAGAAGCTGACAAAATCAGGTTTGTTTTAGACATATAGAAATCATTTATAGGAGGTGTCCGGTATGGTCGGGGGCAGGAGCTGGGGAGACCGTATGTTTTCGGTATTGAATGTTATCATCATGGTCATTGTGATGCTCTTGACGTTGTATCCGTTTTGGTTTTCGATCGTGAATTCTTTAAATACAGGCGACGATCTGGTGCGTGGACCGATATTTCTATGGCCAAGGGAATTTACATGGGCGAGCTGGCAGTCGGTGATGGCGGACCCGGGCATGCTTAAGGCTGCATGGATCAGCGGGTCGCGAACGGTAATTGTAACGGCTGTGTCTATCCTGTATACGGCGATGTTTACGTACGCTTTTTCCCGTCCATATTTAAAAGGGAAAGCATGGTATGCGGTAATCGGCTTTGCGAGCATGTACTTTAGCGGAGGGCTGATTCCATCCTTTATGTTGATGAATTGGCTCGGGTTGTATGATAACTACTGGGTTTACATCCTCCCCGGACTTTTTCTCGGATTTTGGAACGTCATTATTTTTAATGCAAATTTCAAGGCGATTCCCGATGCGCTGTTTGAATCAGCCAAAATGGACGGAGCGAATGAGTTCACCATATTCTTCCGAATCGTCGTCCCGTTATCGAAGCCGGTTTTGGCCGCTCTTTCGGTTTTCACAGCTGTCGGCATTTGGAATGATTACGGAGCGACACTGTATTTTACCCAATCCCCGCATTTGCAGACGCTGCAGTATTTGATCTTAAAGCTGATTCAGTCGGCGGATGCGGTGAACCAGATGGCGAACATCGTGAATTCTACGAATCCCGCGGTTGCAGAGCTCTTCTCCAAGGCGGCAGGTCAGGGAGAAGTTACAGCCAAAACTCTTCAGCTGGCGGCAATGGTCATCTCGTCGATTCCGATGATTGCGATGTACCCGTTTGCGCAAAGGTTTTTTATTAAAGGAGTACTGCTCGGTTCTATTAAAGGATAGGAGCCGATCAACGACTAACGCCCACCCTTCTATGACGAATAGAGGAGTGGGCGTTTCATGATTCGGTTGATTCTTCGCACATGATTTCCAGGTATATACTGGATATGCACGGCATGAACAGGCTGGGCGGCCCGCTGCGAGACCGGATTATTGACGCCGAAATCAAAATCGCTTTTCATGAAGCTGAGCAATTTTCTTGAAAGTATGTGGCTGGATTTAATCAGCTGACGTGCCGCCGCCAATGATCGTTTCCGTTGCGCGCGGGGTCTGGCAGTCCTTCTGCGAGGGCGACGCGAAAGCGCCGGAGTGAAAAGAAAAACCTGTCCCTGCCCATTCAGGCTTATAGTGAAGTCATGAGTCGCTGCAAGCGCACTCAAACCATATATGTCGATCAACGAGGTTCATCAGAGTGAGTATGACGAAAAAAACGAAATCCATAGCCGCTCTCCTGACCGCGGTGCTAGTAGGAAGCGCTCTTGCGGGATGTGCCGGGGGAAGCGAAACGGGACAGAACGCTCCGCCGCCGGCCGAGCCGAACGAAAAGCCGTCGGCGAGGACTCGCGTCGGGCAATTTGCCGGATCTGATCGAAAAAAACTTCATGAATTTCCCGGGAGGACCGGAAAAGGCGATTAACGACGGGTATATTCTAAAATGAAATGACTTGATCGATCAGTACGCGCCGAATTACAAGAAATTTCTCCAGGAAAAATCCGGAAATCGACAAGATGGTCAAAACCGATACCGGATGTTACTATTCCTTCCCGTGGAATGGTTGCGAGTTCCGCAACGTCCGGGAATGTAGAATTGGCGATGAAGATGCTTGAATATGCCTACAGCGAGGAAGGCCATATGTTCTTCAACTTCGGTACCGAGGGCGTCAGCTACACGATGGAAGACGGTTACCCGAAATTTATCGATCTATTGATGAAAAACCCGATAAGCTGGCTCCCGCACAAGCCATGTCCCTCTACATTCGCGGCAATACGACGGGGAGGAAGGCGAAGCGACGCTTCGGCGCGTCGACCCCGGCGACGGGTAGAACATTATGGTCTTACGGCTTACAAAAGCTTGCCATGAGTAGGCAAGTTTTTTTGTTTTCATGCGGATCTGGGAACGTAGCGAAAGTAGCCGGCCCCACCTGTTACTCCAATCCGCGTCCGGCGCGGTCACTCGTTTCAATAGGTTTATCAGACAAGTGATCGACAAAGTTATGGAATATCAATGTTACAAATCAGAGCCGTACGTCGTTATATGTGCAAAACGTAAAGGGAGATGAGGATCGATGAATGCTTTACCATGATTATTTTCAGAGGCGGATTTGTGGATTTGCAGGGTTTACCGTGTTGTGCGTGATCATGATCAAGTAGTAAGAAAACCTCGATTAAATTCCGGGAGGAATGATTAAAATGGCGAATGTTTTATTCGTTAAAGCTAACAATCGGGATCAATCCATCAGCTTAAAGCTGTACGACGCTTTCTTAAGCGAGTACCGGGCGAAAAACCCGAACGACGATATTACGGAATTAAACCTTTTCGAAGTGGAGCTGCCTTACTACAACGGCGAAATGTTTTCGGGCATTATCAAGCTTTCTAAGGGCGATGAACTTACAACCGAGGAGCAGAACGCAGTCGCTATCGCGAACGGCTACGCAGATCAATTCCTGGCAGCCGATAAAGTCGTATTCGCGTTCCCCCTTTGGAATTTTACGATTCCGGCTCAATTGCTGACCTATCTGTCCTATCTAAGCCAACCGCGCAAAACCTTCTCTTATTCGGCACAAGGTCCGGTAGGGCTGCAAGGCGGCAAGAAAGTCGTACTGCTTAACGCACGAGGTAGTGTTTACTCCGAAGGCCCGCTGGCTCAAAAGGAGATGTCTGTGAACTACGTGAAAAGCATGCTCGGTTTCTGGGGAATAACGGATATTGAAATGGTTATCGTAGAAGGCCATTTGCAATTCCAAGATCGTGCTCAGCATATCATCGAAACCGGCTTAGCAGAAGCGGTTAAAATAGCTACCGGCTTCTAGTTCACTATAAGCGCATAGTACTATACCGGCGTCCTTGGCGGTATCGTGTTCAAACGACATAAAAGAGTAATAGCGAAGGATGTGAAAGACATGATCTTAGTTACAGGTGCCACTGGCTCGGTAGGCCGTGAAGTTGTTCGGCTACTGCATAAGGATGGCTTAAAGGTACGGGCGTTGAGCCGCAATCCGGAGAAGGCGAATTTTCCTGCAGGGGTTGAGGGGGTAGCCGGAGATCTATTGAAGCCGGAGACTTTTCAAGCGGCTTTGGAAGGCGTAGAAAAAGTATTTTGGATGTTACCGCTAGCCGCCGACTTTACTTTCCCGCGGATCGCACGGCATTCCGGAATTCGGCATATCGTATTGCTCTCTGCGGCAACGGTTGAAATTGGAGCAGAAAACGCCATTGCGCGACTCCACTTCAATGCCGAGCAAGCAGTCCGGGAATCGGGCGCGTCCTGGACATTCCTGCGGCCCAACGGCTTCATGACCGATGCGTACCGATGGAAAGATTCGATCAGGTCCGAGGGGGGAGTCCGGGTACCGTTCGGCGACCTCAGCATTCCAATCATCGATTCGCGGGACATTGCCGCCGTCGCAGCGAAAGCTCTAAGCTCAGACGGCGGACACGAACGGAAGATTTATACATTAACCGGACCTGAACCGCTAACTCGTAGACAACAAGTGCGCATACTTGGCGAAGTATTGAGGCGCGATATCGGATTTGAAACGATCCCGGACGACATCGCTCATGAACACCTGCTTCGTCACATGCCTGCAGAAATGGTCGATGCACTCTTTGATCTGTCCAAGCAAGGTCAGAGACTCTCTGCTGTGCTTCCTACAGTGGAAGAAGTAACTGGTCGGGCGCCTCGCACCTTCAAACAGTGGGCGATCGATCATTCCGAGGCTTTTCGGTAACACTTCAACAATTGTTACTGGAATCTCGGCAATAAACGCGGCTAAAGATGCCGAAAACTGTTGCGATTGGGAACGCCATTATGCTTCGATAGTTACAAAGGGAGCAAGTTTGCAATATTTCTAGCAGGAAAAGGTGAGACGGCGGATGGAGGAACTGTACGATCAATATAGAGCTCTGCTGTTCACGCTGGCTTATCAGTTGACAGGCTCTGCGGCAGACGCTGAGGATGTGGTGCAGGACGTATTCTTTAAGGCCTGTGACGTACATCCCGAAACATTGGAGGAACCGAAGGCTTATTTGTGCAAAATGGTAACCAATCGCTGTCTCGATCTACAGAAGTCTGCGCGGAGGAGGAGGGAAGTGTACGTCGGTCCTTGGCTCCCCGAACCGATTCGGACGCCGGAGGCGGATACGCTCGAAGCGGTCGTTCGCCGCGATCTGCTGTCTTACGGCATGCTCGTACTGCTCGAGAGGCTATCGCCGACAGAGCGGGCGGTTTTCGTCCTTCGCGAAGCGCTTGGATTCGATTACCCCGACATCGCCGAACTGCTCGGCAAGCGAGAGACAAATTGCCGCATGCTGATGAGCCGGGCAAGAAGCAAGATGGGAATATCCGAGGAGGAGCCGGTCGCGGCCGAAGCGATCGAATTGGAATGGGTCCGCCGATTCCTCGCATCCCTCGAGCAAGGTAACGTCGATCATGTGCTATCCTTGCTGAGCGAAGACGTCATGCTCTTCACCGACGGGGGTGGGAAAGTAATCGCGGCTACGCGTCCGATACAAACGCGCGAGCAAGTGGCCCTTATCCTTGCCGGCGCGCTCCATGGCTTAAAGTCTCAGGGAAGTCTTCACTCCAAGTTTGCATCCCTGAACGGTGAGACCGCTATCGTACTTCGTTCAGGGGACGAGACCGTGGCCGCTATATATTTACAACACCGACGCGGAAAGTTTGATAGAATCTACGTTATAAGAAACCCGGATAAGCTTACTCGGGTTTAGGTAGTCGAGTGCAGATTTTTCATAAAAATAAGGAACCGGGAATGAGATGGTCATTTGGCGAAGTCCTTAATAAATCAAGGGCTTCTTTTGTTTTAGAAGCGTAAATTTGCCACGGCCAATTGGAAGCATAAGCTTGCCAAAGCAGCAATCTTATGGGTTAGGTGACAAGAGGGAAATGTGACTTAACCCATAAACCTGCCGGGTTATGAATCATTAGTTTGCCGGAAATATAGCTTTATCTTATTTTTTTCCCTTATAGGTTTTATGAATATACCCATAACCTTGCCTTAAGTTCATTTCGGTAACTGGGTAGGTTAGTTCAATCATTAATCCACAGAATGCAACCAAGGAAATTGACTAAATAGATTGTTAAATATAAATTTGGTATTACTATTTTCGTATTTTTGGGATCGTGTAATCTTATTATGTCGGAGGGAAACATGGATATAATTGAATTTCAACAATGGGTGAAGGAGTATTACAAGTACCGCAACTGGTCAGACTTAGATATCTTTGTCCGTATTGGATTTCTTGCTGAGGAAACCGGAGAAGTAGCTCGTGCAATTCGTGCACTAGAGATTGGTAGAGATCGTCCAGATGAGATTGCAGGTACATTTCAAGAAAATAAATCCGAATTAACAGAAGAACTTGGAGATGTTTTAGGGAATCTCATTGTGATCGCAAATAAATATGATATATCGCTTGAAGATATTCTAATATCGCATAAACAAAAGCTTCAGGCACGTTACTCGGAAAATTAGAATAAACGGGAGATGGGTTATGAAATCAATCGCTGTATTTTGTGGTTCTAGTGAAGGAGCTTCTTCAATTTATAAAGATAGCGCAGTTAAATTAGGCCAACAGCTTGCCAAACACCAAATCACTCTAATATACGGTGGAGCTAATGTCGGACTTATGGGAATTGTTGCTGATGCTGCACTGGAGTATGGAGGTTCTGTTATTGGAGTGCTCCCTCAATTTCTCCAAAATCGTGAGATAGCGCACACAGGCTTAACAGAGCTTATAATGGTGAATTCCATGCATGAGCGTAAAGCAAAGATGGCTGAGTTGGCAGACGGATTCATTGCACTTCCTGGTGGACCTGGAACATTAGAAGAGTATTTTGAGATCTTTACATGGGGCCAGTTAGGATTACATCAAAAGCCGTGTGGATTGCTGAATATCAATCAATATTTTGATCCACTTGTATCCATGTTTGATACTATGGAACGCGGCCAATTCATGCAGTCGAAGTATCGTGCTATGGTCATTACAGATGATACTCCGGAAGGGATTCTTAAGCAGTTCTCGATATATAAAGCTCCTTCAGTCAAAACGTATCTCACCGAACAGCACACATGAAATAAAAATAGGAACAGCCCATTTAAGTAAAGGCAGCCAACTAGGGCTGCCTTTTTGGGTCTGTCAAGAATTTTGTGTAAACACTCCTAAAAGAAAATCTATGGACCGCTTAAGGTAGATGAGGTCCAATTCGGTCGGGGAAGAAGACTGAAAGCTGCAGCAGAATCTGTCCCCAGTTT
>NZ_JAPSKE010000042.1 GCF_031177825.1 Paenibacillus sp.
CCCAAAATGACGAAAGCGGCCGTCTGGAAAAAGAACAGCAAGGCCATCGTGTACATATCGCCCGCTAACGCCATCAAGCCGATGACGAGGGTCCAGAAGCCGAGAACGCGAAACATGCGCGGCATGACGCTCCCCCTCTCTACATGCAGTCATTAAAACACATCTATCCGTCATTATATCCGTTTGCGGCATCCATGTAAACGACACATCCGTGACAGAAACGGAAACTTTTCCAGTAGGACCAGAGACGTATGTTCCGGAACCATTTTGGACATACAAATTAGTATGAAATAGATTCTATGAACTCTACTATGGGCATAGAGATAAAGTGTGCATCTATACCCGAAACATTGGTTAGGAGGTTTACGGAACATGTCGGCAGTACGACAAGACGCTTGGAGTCCGGAAGACGATTTAATGTTGGCGGAGGTAACTCTTCGGCATATACGGGAAGGCAGCACCCAGCTGCTTGCGTTCGAGGAGGTCGGGGAGCGAATCGGCAGAACGGCGGCGGCCTGCGGGTTTCGTTGGAATTCGTGCGTTCGGAAAAAGTACGACGCCGCGATACAAATCGCGAAGGCGCAACGGCAAAAGCGGAGCTCCCGCAAGGCGGCCGTCGCGGCGCTGGACGCGGAGCGGACGGCTTCCGTCGCGGCGCTCGAGGCGGATGCGGGCCGATACGAGAACGGTACGGAAGAGTCGGTGTCGTTCGACGGCATCATTCGCTTCCTGCGCCAGTGGAAAGGCACGCAGACGGAGCTGACTCGGCAAGTGCGCCAGCTGGAGAAGGAGCTTCGAGAGAAGGACGAGGAGATCGCTCGGCTTCGGGAAGAGAATGAGAGACTCTCGAGCGAAGTGAACCATGTCCAAACGGATTACCGCACGGTGAACGACGACTACAAGGCTTTGATTCAAATCATGGATCGGGCGCGCAAGATGGCGTTCCTCGTCGAGGACGAGGAAGAGCTGAAGTCGCGGTTTAAAATGGATGCGAACGGCAACCTGGAACGCATCGAGTAGACGAAAATGCAAGATCCCGAGCCTCGTATCGTAGAAGTAGGCTAGGGATCTTTTGCGTTTCCGGCGGACATGGTATAATTCGGCATATATGCGCTCCGAGAACCAAGCCGTTCGGACGGAGCGGGAAGCGGGTGCCGCAATTGTCTTGGATCGGAGCCGTCGCCGCCTGGGTCGCGGACGTATTCATACATATCTATGCCGTCCTGGCGATCGCGCCCGTGCTACCGTTCGCCGTCGTCTGGCTGGCCGTGTATTTTTATAAGAAAGAGAAGAAGCTTGCGACCAAGCGAGCGATGGACGTCACCACCGCGCTGCTGATCGGCGTCGTGGCCGTATTGTTTAACGATGTCTTCGGTTCGACTTTCGGTATATACTTGTTGTTGCTCGTCTTCTTGCTCGGCTTCGGACTGCTCGGCAACATGCAGCAGAGAGCCAAGGGCAAGGTAGATCTCCGGAGAACGGCCAGGGCGGTGTGGAGGCTCGGCTTCATGGGACTCTCGGCCGCTTACGTCCTTCTGATGGCGATCGGAATCACGAAAAATTTATGGTAAGACGGGGGAACGCGCATGACGGTTCGCAATTTAATGGAGGAGATCGTCGGCAAGGTGTTGAAGGAGATGGCGGCGGCGCAGCCCGAGCTGGCGAACCTGGACCCGATCCATCGGGACGATATGATGGCGATCGCCCTGAATAAGCTGCCCCCGCGGTATACGACCACGACCCGAGGCGAAGTGATCGTGAAGTCGCAGGTACGGGCGCAGCTCGAGAGCGACGTGTACCGGGAGCTTACGGAAGCCTACAAAATTGTCACAAATTCGCCAAGATAATGCAAACGACCGGCCGAAGCGGCGGGTCGTTTTCTTTTTCGCAAAAATTGTAAGCGTTTGCTTGCCTTTTCTTGCGGTTTTATTTAAACTACGGTTAATAGGGCCAAGGAAGCGGGTCTAAACGAGGGGCAGAGCACGTCTTCCAATGGTGTTATTTCTATGTCATGTGTGCGTTAGAATGCCTGACAAATATGGAAAATTCATTATTGACCTTTTTGACCGGTGGTTGTATATTAAACTGCAGTAGAACCACACTACTAAATTTTTTTGAGGAGGAAAAGCCTAATGTCGAAGGGGATCAAGCGTAGCATGCTCTCGCTGTTCGCCATCGTATTGATGATGGGAACAGTGTTGGCGGCATGCGGCACAAGCTCCGAGGGCGAAACAACGACACCGTCCACGAGCGAAGGCAGCACGAACACGGAAACACCTGCAGAGGAGCCTGCAGCCGGAGGGAAAGCGGACAACCAAGTATTCCGCATGAACATCTCCACGGAACCGCCGTCTCTCGACCCGGCTCAAGCGCAAGACCAAACGTCCTTCACGGTCATGGTCGGTTTGTACGAAGGTTTGACTCGCATGAACGCGGCAGGCGAACCGGAACCGGCAGTAGCAGAGTCCTGGACGACTTCCGATGACGGCAAAACTTGGACGTTCAAGCTTCGCCAAGACGCGAAGTGGAGCAACGGCGATCCGGTTACTGCACATGACTTCGAATATTCCTGGAAGCGGACGCTCGACGCGAACCTGAATCCTCCGGCGCCTTACGCTTACCAGTTGTACTACCTTGTGAACGGCGCGGAGTACAACACTCCGGACAGCGGCGTAACGGCCGATCAAGTCGGCGTCAAAGCCCTTGACGACTACACGCTCGAAGTTCAGCTCGTGAACCCGACGCCTTACTTCCTTAGCCTCACGTCGTTCTTCACGTACTACCCGGTACACAAAGCGACGGTCGAAGCGAACCCGGCATGGGCGACCGAAGCCGCTAGCTTCGTAGGCAACGGTCCGTTCACGCTCGCAGAGTGGAAGCACAACGACTCCATCAAGCTTGCGAAGAACGACAACTACTTCAACAAAGATCAAATCAGCTTCACGGAAGTTTCGATGGCGATGATTTCCGAGCCGCAGACCGAGCTGAACCTGTATAATACTGGCGAACTCGACTGGACGGGCGGTCCGAACGGCGAAATCCCGACGGAGCAAATTCCGGTGTTGAAGAACGATCCGGAAGCGAACCTCGTCATTCAAGGTATCGCATCGACGTACTACATGAACTTCAACAACACGAAGAAGCCGTTCGACAACGCGAAAGTTCGCCGCGCGCTCGCGATGGCGGTCAACCGTCAGCTCATGATCGACAAGATCACGCTCGGCAACCAGCAGCCGGCATACGGCTTCGTATCGACGGGCATCAAGGGTCTCGAGAAGACATTCCGCGAAGAGGTCATCGACACGGACTACTTCAAAGAAGATTTGGAAGAAGCGAAGAAGATTTGGGCCGAAGGCATCGCGGAAGCGGGCTGGGATCCGGCGACGGGCTTCACGATCACGCACAACACGGGCGAAGGCCACAAGAAGATCGCTACGGCGCTTGCCGATATGTGGAAGACGGCCTTCGGCGTAGAAGTCAAGATCGAAGAGCAAGAGTGGGCCGTATTCCTCCAAAACCGCACGGCGCTCAACTATGACGTCGCTCGCGCAGGTTGGGGAGCGGACTACAACGATCCGATGACGTTCATCGACATGTTCACGTCGACTTCGGGCAACAACGACATCGGCTTCAACAACGCCGAGTACGATCAGCTCGTTAAAGACGCATACGCGACGCAAGACAATGCGAAGCGCATGGAGCTTATGGCGAAAGCGGAGCAAATCTTGATCGGCGACAACACGGCGCTTCTCCCGCTGTACTACTACACGCGGATTTGGATGAACAAACCGTACGTGAAAGACGTTGTAATCGACTACTCCGGCAACATGGACTACACTCGCGGATACATCGAGAAACAATAAAGTACAACTAGAGTTTTGCGCTGAAGGAGATCGGGGTATATATAGCGTCCCTATATATGCCCCTTTTTCTGTGCTATTTAAGGAAACACATCTGATTCTGATCATTCCGGTATTTATGGCAACATTTAAAAATAGCTTGATCCGTTGCCGCCGTTTACAATAATGAGAGAAATATAGACGGGAAGAGGTGTTCCGGGTTGGCTCGTTTTGTCATTCAAAAGCTCGTTTCAACGGTGGCTTCGCTGCTGGTGTTGGCCACGGCAACGTTCGTTCTCATGAAATTAATCCCGGGGAATCCGTTTTTAAACGAGAAGACGCCCAAAGCGATTCAAGAGAGAATCATGGCTTACTACGGTTTGGATCGCCCGATCTGGGAGCAGTACATTAATTATATGGGCAAGCTGCTCGGCGGCGACTTGGGCATTTCGATGAAATATCAATACCGCTCCGTCGCGACGATGATCAACGAATCGTTCTACTTGTCCGCGCAGCTCGGCATCGTGTCGATCATCGCGTCGGTCATCTTCGGCGTCGGCATGGGCGTCGTCGCGGCGTTGTACCATCGGAAATTGCTGGACAACTTGACGATCGTCATCGCCGTTCTCGGCGTGTCCATTCCGAGCTTCGTTCTGGCGCCGGTTCTTCAATACTACTTTTCCGCGGAGCTTCGCTGGTTCCCGGTCACCGGTCTCAACAGCCCGTTCTCGTACGTACTGCCGACGATCGCCCTGAGCGCCTTGTCCGTCGCGTTCATCGCGAGACTGACGCGTTCGACGATGGTCGAGGTATTGAATTCCGATTACATTCGTACCGCGAGATCGAAGGGGTTATCGGGCTTCGTCGTGACGACGCGCCACGCGCTTCGCAACGCGCTGCTCCCGGTCGTTACGTACCTCGGACCGCTTACCGCGAACGTCATCACGGGTTCGATCGTCATCGAGCAAGTGTTCGGCATCGCCGGCATCGGCGAACATTTCGTCACCAGCATCAACAACCGCGATTATACGCTCATTATGGGCCTTACGATTTTCTACGGCATTATTTTGATGGTTTGCAGACTCTTAACGGATATCGCTTATGCTTTGGTCGACCCGCGGATTAAGTTGACCGGCGGAAAGGGAGGTTGACCGACGTGACGCAATTGAAACCTTCGGATTTGCGGCCGGAGCTGTTCCGGAAAATTTCGAAAGACGAAGTGAGCGCGGAGAAGATCGAGCGCGAAAGCTTGTCCGCATGGGCGGATATTTGGTATCGATTCCGGAAAAACACGGTCGCGATGATCGGTTTATACATTATTGGCGTGATGTCGCTGTTCGCGATCTTCGGACCGATGATCGTGCCGTGGGACGCGACGGTCAACGAATTGCTCGCGACGAACGAGCCGCCGAGCCTTTCGAGTTGGAACGCCCATTGGTTCGGTACCGACGACTTCGGCCGCGACATGTTCGCCCGTACGTGGGAAGGCGCGAAAGTATCGCTCTTGGTCGGTCTTTGCGTCGCGGCGGTCGACTTGCTCATCGGCGTCGTATACGGCAGCATCATGGGCTACGTGGGCGGCCGCGTCGACGAGGTCATGAACAAGACGGCGGAAGTGTTGTACTCCATTCCGAACCTTCTCGTTTCGATTCTGCTCGTCGTCGTCTTCGAACCGAGCTTGTTGGTCATTATTCTTGCGCTTTCGATCACCGGCTGGATCAACATGGCCTGGATCGTGCGCGGTCAAATCATTCAATTGAAAAACCAAGAGTACGTATTGGCGTCCCGTTCGCTCGGCGCCGGCATGTGGCGCATCATGTTCCGCCACCTCGTGCCGAACGCCATGGGCCCCATTATCGTTACCTTGACGCTGACGATTCCGTCCGCCATCTTCGCCGAAGCGTTCCTCAGCTACCTCGGTCTCGGGGTGCAGGTGCCGAACGCGTCGTGGGGGACGATGATCGACAACTCGCTCGCCGTCATTCAAATTTATCCGTGGCGCTTCCTCTTCCCGGCGTTCTGTCTCTCGCTGACGATGCTCGCCTTCAACGTCATGGGCGACGGGCTGCGCGACGCGTTCGATCCGAAAATGAAGAAGTAGGAGGTGCCGACCATGGCCGAAACGATTTTGGAAGTCAAAGATTTACGCGTGTCCTTCAACGTCCGCGGCGGCGAAGTGCAAGCCGTGCGCGGCGTCGACTTCGAAGTCAAGAAGGGCGAAGCGGTCGCGATCGTCGGCGAGTCCGGCTGCGGCAAGAGCGTAACCGCGCAGACGATCATGAGATTGATCCCTACGCCGCCGAGCGTCATCAAGAGCGGTTCTATTAAATTTAAAGGCGAAGACCTGATCAAGAAGTCGGAAAAGGAAATGGAAGCCATACGGGGCAAAGATATCGGCATGATCTTCCAAGATCCGATGACGTCGCTCAATCCGACGCTTACGATCGGCCGCCAAATTACGGAAGGCCTCATGAAACATCAGAAAATGTCGAAGCAAGCGGCGAAGGATCGCGCGATCGAGATTTTGAAGCTCGTCGGCATTCCGAATCCGGAAGCGCGCTTCGCGCAATATCCGCACGAGTTTTCCGGCGGCATGCGGCAGCGGGCGATGATCGCCATCGCGCTCGCCTGCAACCCGTCGCTGCTCATTGCGGATGAGCCGACGACGGCGCTCGACGTAACGATTCAAGCGCAAATCTTGTCGCTGATGAAGGATCTTCAGTCGACGCTCGGCACCTCGATCATCTTGATCACGCACGACCTCGGCGTCGTCGCCGACATGTGCGACCGCGTCATCGTCATGTACGCGGGCAAGGTCGTCGAGACCGGGACGAAATGGGAAGTGTTTAAAAACCCGAAGCATCCGTACACGAAGGGCTTGCTTCGTTCGGTGCCGCGCCTCGACCAGAAGAAGGACGAGGAGCTCATCCCGATTATCGGTACGCCGCCGGATCTGATCAAGCCGCCGGCGGGCTGCGCATTTTGCGCGCGCTGCGACGAAGCGATGGCGATCTGCCAGACGCAGGACGTCGGCATGACGGAGGTCAGCCCGGGCCACAAAGCGGCTTGCTGGCAGCTCCACCCGATGGCGCAAAGCGCGCAGGTGGCGGCAGGGAAGGAGGACGCACGATGAGCGCGAATTTGCTCGAAGTCAACAATCTTACGAAATTTTTCAATGTCGGCGGGGGCAACACCCTCAAAGCCGTGAACGATATCAGCTTCGCATTGAAGAAAGGCGAGACGCTCGGCCTCGTCGGCGAATCCGGCTGCGGCAAGTCGACGGCGGGCCGCACGATTCTACGCTTGTACGAACCGACGAACGGCGAAGTGAAGTTCGAAGGCACGAACATCTACTCGCTGCGCGGCTCGAAGATGAAGGCGCTGCGCCGGAACATGCAGATGATCTTCCAAGATCCGTACGCGTCGCTCAACCCGCGGATGACCGTCACGGACATTATCGGGGAAGCGCTCGACGTGCATAAGCTGGTCGGCAGCCGCTCCGAGCGCAAGAAGCGCGTCGAGGAGCTGCTCGATCTCGTCGGCCTCAACCCGGATCACGCGACGCGGTACCCGCACGAATTCTCGGGCGGCCAGCGTCAACGGATCGGCATCGCCCGCGCGCTTGCGGTCGATCCGAAGTTCATCGTATGCGACGAGCCGATCTCGGCGCTCGACGTGTCGATCCAGGCGCAGGTCGTCAACCTGCTCATGAAGCTGCAGAAGCAATTCGGCTTGACGTACTTGTTCATCGCGCACGATCTTGCGATGGTGAAGCACATCAGCGATCGCGTCGCGGTGATGTATCTCGGGAAGATGGTCGAGCTGACGACGTCCGAGGAGCTGTACGCGAATCCGATGCACCCGTATACGAAGGCGCTCTTGTCCGCGATTCCGATTCCGGATCCGGAGATCGAAGCGACTCGCGAGCGAATCGTGCTGGGGGGCGACATCCCGTCCCCGATCAACCCGCCGAGCGGCTGCCACTTCCGGACGCGCTGCCCTGCGGCGACGGAGAAGTGCGCATCGGTGGCGCCGGCGTTCGTCGAGACGAAGCCGGGCCACTGGGCGGCTTGCCATTACGTCTAATCGTCTTGTTCGCGAAGAGCCGCGGCCGAAGGACTTTCCTTCGCGCCGGGCTCTTTTTTTCATGCGCTCGAGTTTTGACGGGAACGGTTCGCGGGGGTACAATGATAGCATTGACGGGACAGGTAACGATGGTGAAAAGAGGGAATCCGATGCGGTTTGAAACGTATGAACATATGAAGGTACATCCGATCGCGGCGGATTACGGCAAGGGCCTTGCCCCCGCTCTTTCGCGGTTCGACGCGGCGAGTCCGTATGCGGCGCCGGAGCGCGCCTGGGTCGACCGGGCGGCACGCGTCGATGCCGCGAGAGGGGCGGCGCCCGCCGCGGACCGCGGCGCAGTCGCGGATGCGGTGCTGCGCTACAACCGCGAGCATAACGACGTGCCGGCGGCGATCGCCGCCGCCGAAGCGCTGCGCGACCCGACGACGCTCGTCGTCGCGGGCGGGCAGCAAGCGGGCTTGTTTACCGGCCCGATGCTTGTCGTGTATAAGGCGATGACGATTTTGCGGACGGCGCGGCATGCGTCCCGCGTACTCGGCCGACCGGTCGTGCCCGTGTTTTGGATCGCGGGCGAAGATCACGATTGGGACGAGGCGAACCATACATACGTCGTGACGCCGCAGCTCGAGACGCGGAAGATCGCCGTGGCGCATCCGGGAACGGACGGCCGCACTTCGGTCAGCCGGACGCCGGTATCCCCGGAGGCGTGGCAAGCCGCGATCGACGCGCTCGGCGAAGGGCTGATGGACACCGAGTTCAAGCCCGGCGTGATGGAGGCGCTGCGCGGCATCGCGGCTTCGTCGGCGACGTTGTCCGCCGCGTTCGCGAAGACGATGTCGCTGCTGTTCGGACGTCACGGCCTCGTCCTCATCGACGCCGACGATCCCGGGCTGCGCGCGACGGAGGGACCGATGTTCGAGGCGCTGCTCGGCAAGCGGAACGAGCTGTCGGCGGCGCTGAAGGCGGGCGAACGCGAGGTGACCTCGCTCGGGTATTCGCTGCAGGCCGAATCCGCCGAGGACGGCGTCAATCTGTTCCTGTTCGACGGCGGTGAGCGCAAGCTGCTGTTCCGCGACGGCGGCGACGCGGTCGACCGCAAAGGGACGTTCCGCGCTCCGTTCGAGGAGCTGCATCGCCGGGCGGGCTCCGAACCGACCGCGTTCAGCAACAACGCGTTGACGCGGCCGCTGATGCAAGAGTACCTGTTCCCGACGGTCGCGACGGTGCTCGGAGCGAGCGAAATCGCGTATTGGAGCACGCTGAAGGAAGCGTTCGCGCTCTTCGGCTTCTCGACGCCGATTATCGTGCCTCGCCAGCAGTACACGCTGCTCGAAGGCACCGTACAGAAGCAGATGGACAAGTTCGGCTTATCGTTCGACGACGCGTGGCAGCGGCTTCCGGAGCTTCGCGACGCGTGGCTTCGGGCGCAGGACGCATTAGGGCTGTCGGCTCGGTTCGCGCACGCGAAAGAGTCGTTCGCCGACGTATACCGTCCGCTCGTGGACGCGGCGGCTTCGATCAACCCGGGGCTGCGCAAGCTCGGCGAGACGAACATGGGCAAGATTCTCGAGCAGATCGATTTCTTGGAGACGAAGGCGACGGACGCGTTGAAGCAGCAGCACGAATCGGGACTGCGGCACTGGGAGCGCATCCGCACGACGACGGCGCCCGCGGGCAAGCCGCAGGAGCGCGTCGTGAACGTGTTCCAATACGTGCATCGGTACGGCTTCCCGTGGCTGGACGACTTGATCGAGCGGGCGGAGCTCGATTTCGAAGCGGGCTACAAGCCGCACGAAGTGATCTACTTATAATGAAGGAGATGTCGTTACGATGACTATGCTCTCGAAGAGCATTATCGCGAACCACGCGTTGGCCGCGGAAGGAAAGCTGAAGATCGATTGGGTTGAGGCGCATATGCCGGTGCTGAACCGCATTCGCGCGACGTTCGAGAAGGAGCAGCCGTTCAAGGGGCTTCGCGTCGCGATTTCGCTTCATCTCGAGGCGAAGACCGCGTACTTGGCGAAGGTCGTGCAGGCCGGCGGCGCCGAAGTCGTCATTACCGGCAGCAACCCGCTCTCGACGCAGGACGACGTCTGCGCGGCGCTCGTGCAGGACGGCATCACCGTCTTCGCGAAATACAATCCGGATCCGAAGGAATACAAAGATCTGATGATCAAGACGCTGGAAACCCGCCCGGACCTGATCATCGACGACGGCGGCGACCTCGTGACGATATTGCATGCCGAACGCCAAGACTTGCTCTCGCAAGTGCGCGGCGGCGCGGAGGAGACGACGACCGGCATTCTGCGCCTGAAGTCGCTGGAGCGCGACGGCAAGCTGCAGTTCCCGATGGTCGCGGTGAACGACGCGTATTGCAAGCACTTGTTCGATAACCGTTACGGTACGGGGCAATCGGTATTCGACGGCATCAATCGGACGACGAACCTCGTCGTCGCCGGCAAGACGGTCGTCGTGAGCGGCTACGGCTGGTGCGGCAAGGGCGTCGCGATGCGGGCGAAGGGGCTCGGCGCGAACGTCGTCGTGACGGAGATCGACGCGATTAAGGCGGTAGAAGCGTACATGGACGGCTTCGCGGTCATGCCGATGGCGGAAGCGGCGAAGGTCGGAGACTATTTCGTTACGGTCACGGGCAACAAGGACGTCATTCGCGGCGTGCATTTCGAGAACATGAAGGACGGCGCCATTCTGTCCAACGCCGGCCACTTCGACGTCGAAGTGAACATTCCGGAGCTTCAGGCGTTGTCGGTGTCGCGCCGTACCGTGCGCAAGAACATCGAGGAGTTCCAGCTGAAGGACGGGCGGAAAATGTACCTGCTCGCCGAAGGGCGCCTCGTCAACTTGGCGGCGGGCGACGGCCACCCGGCGGAAATCATGGACATGACGTTCGCGCTGCAAGCGATGGCGCTCAAGTACGTGAACGAAAACTACGAGAAGATCGGCAAGCAAGTCGTGAACGTGCCGTACGAGACGGACGAGCAAGTCGCGCGCTATAAGCTCGAAGCGCTCGGCACGAGCATCGATACGTTGACGGACGAGCAGAAGGCGTACTTGGACAGCTGGGCGGAGCATTAATCGGACGGCGTGCCGACGCGCTGGAGGGGCGGTTCCCCTAAGTAGGAAGTCTACTTAGGGGAACCGCCCTTTTTTCTTTTTCGAACGCGTTCAAGGGCCGATCCTTCGATTATTGACTTTCTATGAATATTTTAATATTGTATTCATGAATAAACACTAAATCTGTTCATTGGCGGCGATTGGAATGGTCAAACGGTTTTCCGAATCCGAGAAAGAGGTTATTCGCAGCAAGTTGGTAGCCGAAGGCCGAGAACTGTTCGCGGAACGCGGCCTGCAAAAAACCGGCGTAGCCGAAATTACGTCTCGCGCGGGCATCGCGCAAGGTACGTTTTATTTGTTCTTCGACAGCAAGGAAGCGTTATTTTTCGAAATTTTGCAGCGGGAGGAAGAGAACATTCGAACGGCGCTTTTCGACAAGCATCTCACGGGCGACGGCCGCGTTTCGCGGGAGGGATTCGAACGATTTCTGATGGACTCGCTGTTTTCGATCCGTCGCCATCCGTTGATCCGTCACCTCTACGACGAACGAACGATGGAATCGCTTTTCCGCAAGCTCCCGCCGGAAACGTTAGCCGCCCATGCTTCTAAAGACGAAGAGACGCTTCTCCCGTTCATCGACCGTGGGCAGCGGGAAGGATGGCTCGTGCCGGCGGAGCCGGGCGCGATCGTGAACCTCATCCGTTCGGCGGTGCTGCTCTCGTTCCAGAGGGAGCGCATCGGAGAACCGTCGTTCGATGCCACGCTTCGCTTGCTGGCTCACTGTATCGCTTGCGGATTGATCCTGGAGGAGGGCGACTGCGATGCGTCTTCGCGTTGAGGGGCTGCAATATACGTATCCGGGGGCGTCCGAACCGACGCTGCGCGGCATCGATCTCGAGGCGGAGGAAGGCGAAATCATCGGCATCCTCGGCGCGTCCGGCGCGGGGAAGACGACGCTGCAGCGGACGTTGATCGGGTTGCTTCCGGGGTACGAAGGAGGGGTGTACGCGTTCGGAGCGGAGATCTCCTCGCTCGGAAGAGAATACAACGAGCGGATCGGCGTCGCGTTCGAATTTCCTAATTTTTATCAACGCCTTACGGCCACGGAAAATTTACGATTTTTCCGATCCTTATATCGTGCGCCCGGACCTTCCGTAGAAGCGCTGCTCGCTTCCGTCGGTTTGGCGGAAGACGCCGGCAAACGCGTGTCTTCCTTCTCCAAGGGCATGCGCATGCGCTTGAACTTCTGTCGAGCGCTGGTGAACGATCCGGCGTTATTGTTTCTGGACGAACCGACGTCGGGACTCGATCCGGAGAACGCCAGACGGATGAAGGATGCGATTCTCGCCTTGAAGTCGCGCGGGAAGACGGTGCTGCTGACGACGCACAACATGGCGTTGGCGGAGGAGCTTTGCGATCGGATCGCTTGGCTCGAAGGGGGACGGTTCCGATTGTTCGACAGTCCCGCGTCGTTGAAGTCGGGGCGAGGCGTCCGACGCGTGCGCGTCGAATTTACGGACGGCGGCGCGGTCCGAAGGGCGGAATTCGATCTAGCGTCGCTCGGCGACGACGACGGCTTCGCGAAGCTGCTCCGAAGCGGCGTCATTCTGACGATGCATACGACGGAGGCGTCGCTCGAGGACGTGCTGTTGGAACCGTCCCGGGAAGGGAGACGATCGTCATGATTCGATTGCGCTCCGCGCTCCTCTTCGACGCGCGGCTGCAAGCCCGGCACGGATTCTATGCAGCGTACGCAATCGTGTCGCTCTTGTACGTCGCGATGCTCCGCGCCTTGCCGGAAGCGTGGAGGGAGCTCGCGCATCTGCTGGCGACGTTCTCCGATCCGGCCGCGCTCGGCTTCTACTTTATCGGGGGACTAGTGCTGTTGGAGAAGCAGCAGCGTCTCTTCGACCCGCTGTTCGCCACGCCCTACGCGGCGGCGGAATACGTTCTGTCGAAGACGGCGACATTGACCGGATTGTCCGCCGCCGCGATCGTCGCCGTACGCCTCGGTGCGTTCGGCTTCGAGGGCCGATGGGCGTTGTTTCTATACGGGTCCGTCGCGACGGCCGCCTTCTTCACTTTGCTCGGTCTCGGCATCGCCGTAGGTTGCCGTACGTTGAACGGCTACTTCGTCGCCTCGACCCTGTATACGTCCGTCTTCGCCCTCCCGCTCGTCGAGCCGCTGGGGCTTGCGTCCTGGCCCGCGCTGTCGGCGTTGCCCACGCACGCTTCTCTGCTCGCCCTGGAATCCGCGTTCGGGCCCGAACCGTCGGTTCGATCGGCGATATACGTCGTGGTTTGGTTGGCCGGATGGACGATCGCGGCGTACGCATGGGCGCTGCGGCGGCTAACGAGGGAGAGGGAGGCGGGCGCCGAATGATCTGGCTGCGAATGTCCGTCGTAGACGCGAAGCAGACGCTTCGCGATCCGATGCTGCTCTTTATGACGGCCGCCCCGCTGCTCATCTTGGCGGCGCTGCGCTACGCGGCCCCTTACGGGCTCTCGCTGCTGCCGGGCGATCCGGGTCCCGGCGCGCCGGTCTTCGCGGCGCTCGTCTCGGCCGTCGCGCTGCTGCTCGTGCCGCTGCTGCCGGGAACGATGGCGGGGCTGCTGCTGCTCGACGAACGGGACGAACGCCTCGCGGCGGTTCTGGCGGTAACCCCGCTAAGGAAGAGCGGTTACTTCGGGTACCGTTTGGCCTTTCCGTTCGTCTTGTCCGCGGGATACGCGGCTGCGCTGCCGACCGCCTCCGGGCTATTGCCGGCGGCGGCGAGCGGCTTCGCGCTTGTGCCGTCGATCTTGGCCGCCGCGGCGCTCGCGCCGATGTTCGCCGTGCTGATGGGCGCGTTGGCCGCGAATAAGCTGGAAGGACTCGCCGTCTCGAAGCTGTCCGGCTGGGTCGTCTTCGCTCCCGGACTGCTGCTTGCGCCGGAGCCCGCGCAATGGGTCGGGGCGCTCGTACCGACGTATTGGATCGCGAAGTCTTACGTATCGGCGGCGAGCGGCGACGTCGCAGCCGCATCCGGATGGGGAATAGGGGCGTTATGCTACCTCGTCGTTTTATTCGTCTGGCTATTCAGAAAATACTTGCGCAGGATCGAGTAATGCTGCAACCTTCGCATGGTTTCCTGCCGTCTAGGAGGTAACCGGAAATCCCGGAATGAATAGGAAAAAGGCGGGGGTCGCGATGCAACGAAATCGGAAGGGGAAAGGGAAAGGGAAACATTGGCTTGCGGTCGCGTTGCTGGCATTGGCGGCGTTGGCGGCGGGCTGCAGCGGAAGCGGCGGATCGAGCGCCGACCGCGCGTCAAGCGGAACGGCGGAGATGATGTCGTACGGGACGGCGAACGTCGCGACGGAGACGCCGGCGGAGGCGCCGATGGCGGATATGAATGTCGTCGAAGCGGAAGAAGGGGCGGCCGCGGGCGGCGACGCGTCGAGCGGAGGCGCTGCGTCGGGCGCGGGCGCCGCGCCGCCGGGCGGGACGGCCGTCGCGCCGGCTGCCGCGCAAGGAAGGATGCTCATCTACAAGGCGAACGTAACGATGGAGGTAGAGAGCTACGCCGACACGTATACGGCGGTGCAAAACTTAATCCACTTGTCCGGCGGATACTTGCTTCAATTTTCGGAGCAAGCCGGCGGCTCGGAGAAGTCGGGGTTGTTCACGATCAAGGTGCCGGCCGCGGATTTCGGCGGATTCATGGATCGGCTGGAGGAGCTCCCGAACGTGGGGCTCAACCGAAGCATGAACGCGCAGGACGTATCCGAGGAATTCGTGGACCTCGGAGCCCGGTTGAAGGCGAAGGAGCTCGTCGAGTCCCGTTATTTGAAGTATATGGAGCAGGCGAGCCGGTCGGAAGATTTGATTCGGTACACGAACGAGCTCGCGGCCATCCAGGAGGAAATCGAACGGCTGAAGGGGCGGATGCGTTATTTGCAGCAAAACGTCGACTTCTCCACGATCGAGCTGCGCGTCTACGAGCGGTCCGGCCTCGGACTGACGAGCCAAGGCGGCGACGCGACGCTGGCCGATAGAATGAGCGCGGCACTGAAGAGCAGCTTGAACGCGCTCGTCGTCGTCGCGGAAGGCGTCATGATCGTCGTCGCCGGCGCCCTGCCCGTCATCGTCGTCGCGATCCTCGTCGGAACGCCAATTTACTGGTTCGTTCGACGGCGAAAAGCAAAAAACGAAAAAAACCGACCCTTAATTCCATAAAATATTTTTTTGAAATCCTGTTTTTTAAGCAGGATTTTTTCTTTTGTCATCGAATTTGAGTAAAAGTGGTGGAAAGTGGGGGTAAGTGGGGGATAAGGGTGAGTAGGTGGTGAAGTCGGTATGTTCATGGGTGAATTTCAACATAGCGTTGATGATAAAGGCCGCATGATCATCCCGGCGAAATTCCGCGACGAGCTCGGTTCTTCCTTCGTGATGACCCGCGGCCTCGATCAATGTTTGTTCGTGTATCCGATGTCGGAGTGGGCGGTCATGGAACAGAAGCTGAAGTCCTTATCGCTCATGAAATCCGATGCGCGCGCGTTCACCCGGTTTTTCTTCTCCGGCGCGGTCGAATGCGAGTTGGACAAACAGGGAAGGGTAAATATACCAAGCAATCTCCGGGAGCACGCGAAGCTCGACAAGGATTGCGTCGTCATCGGCGTCTCCACCCGCGTGGAAATTTGGGGCAAAGAAGCTTGGGAAGCATACTCTCAGCAGTCGGAGGAATCCTTCAACGAAATCGCCGAGAAGCTGGTCGATTTCAACTTCGATCTGTAAGCGAGGCAAGGAAAAGGGGTTACAACATGTTTACACATATAACGGTGCTTAAAGAAGAGGCGGTCGACGCGCTTGCGGTGAAGCCGGACGGCGTCTACGTCGACTGTACGCTCGGCGGAGCCGGGCACAGCGCGATGATCGCCTCCCGCTTAAGCGGCGCCGGACGTCTGATCGCCTTCGATCAAGACGACGCGGCGCTCGCTCACGCCGGCGAGGTCTTAGCGAAGTACGGGGACCGCGTGACGTTCGTTCGGTCCAACTTCCGAAGATTGAAGGAGAAGCTGGCGGAGCTCGGAATCGAGAAGGTCGACGGCGTGTTGTTCGATCTCGGCGTGTCGTCGCCGCAGCTGGACGAAGCCGACCGAGGCTTCAGCTACCACCATGACGCGGACCTCGACATGCGGATGGACCGCAGCGGCGGCATTAGCGCCTACGACGTCGTGAACGATTGGTCGGAGGCGGAGCTCGCCCGCATCTTGTTCCAGTACGGCGAGGAGAAATTTTCGCGGCGCATCGCTCGCGAGATCGTCGCCGCGCGAGCGAATGCGCCGATCCGCACGACCGGGGAGCTGACCGAGCTGGTGAAGGCCGGCATACCCGCCGCCGCAAGACGGACGGGGGGGCATCCCGCGAAGCGATCGTTCCAAGCGATCCGCATCGCCGTCAACGACGAGCTCGGAGCGTTCGAAGAGGCGCTTGAGCAAGCGATCGACGTCGCCGCGCCGGGCGGACGCATCGCCGTCATTACGTTTCACTCGCTGGAAGACCGCATCTGCAAGACGGCGTTCGCGGCGAAGCTCGGCAAGTGCATCTGCCCGCCGGATCTTCCGATGTGCGGCTGCGGCGCGAAAGGCGTGCTGAAGCTCGTCTCCCGCAAGCCCGTGGAGCCGTCGGCGGAAGAGCTGGAGCGCAATCCGAGAGCGCGTTCCGCGAAGCTGAGAGTCGCGGAGAAGCTGTAGAAGCCGAATCCTTTTCTGGAAAATAGTACATCTACCGAAAATCGGGACGCGCCGGCGTCGACCGATTATACTAAGGGGGATTTATATTATGTCCGCATACATACACGGCAGCTTGGCGCTCGACGAGCGCCGGTCGCAGTCCGCCGATCCGGGGAACAAACGCAAGCCCGACGCCAAGAAGGAGCCGCGCGCCAAGACGATTTCCGGCGCGGAGAAGCTCGCCTGGATCGGGCTGGTGTTCTTCGTGTGCGGCGTCGCCGGAATCTATCAATTCCGCGAGGCGTCGAAATACGAGATGAACGCAGAGATCGTGAAGATGGAAAGAGAGATTCGCGCGTTGGAAGACGAGAGCGCCAAGCTGAAGAACGAGGTCGCTCGACTCGGGAGCCCGGAACGCTTGATCGAGATGGGCATCCAGCTTGGACTTGCGGAACAAGGCAGCGTGCCGGCGGCCCAAGCGACGAACGGAACGGCTGTCGCGCTCGGCGCGGCGGAATAACGGTCATTCGATAAGGTGGGATATACACATGCCGCAGAAAATTAGAGTGCGTTCGCTCCTGCTCGGGGCAGCGTTCACTCTTCTTTTTATTTTGCTGATCGGTCGACTCTATTGGCTGCAAGTCGTAGAAGCGTCTTGGCTGACGGCTAAGGCGGAGGCGATGTGGGAGACGGGAGACACGCTCCCCGCGAAGCGCGGCACGATCTACGACCGTAACTTGGAAGTGCTTGCGGGCGACGCCAAGGGCTATAACGTGGTGTTGAACCCGAAGCTCATCGGCGAACTGGGACTGGAACGCGAGGTGGCCGAAGGGCTGTCGCAAGTGCTCGGCGTCAGCGAACCGTTCCTGCTCGAGCAAGCGACGAATCGGGATGCGAGCGGCAATCTGCGCATCTATCGGCAGATCGGCAACGAAGGCCGCAAGCTGAACGAGGAGAAGGCGCAAGCCGTTCGCGACTGGAAGGCGGCGTTCGTCGAGAAGCACGGCATCAAAGGGAACAACTGGCAAGGCGTCATCCTCGAGGAAGATCAGGCGCGATTTTATCCTAAGGGCTCCTTAGGCGCGCACGTGATCGGATTCGTCAACAAAAACGGGGATCCCGGCTCGGGGCTCGAGCTTGCGATGGACGAGCTGCTGCGCGGCACGCCGGGATCGATCGCGTACGAGAAAGACCGCCTCGGCCGGAAGCTTCCGGATTCGAAGCCGGAGCTGATTCAACCGGTGGACGGTCAGAGCCTCGTGCTGACGATCGATCAGACGATCCAGCATTATACCGAGACGGCGCTGAAGAAGAGCTTCGATCAATACAAACCGAAGAACATAACGGCCATCGCCGTCGACCCGCGGACGATGGAGGTGCTCGCGCTGGCGAACTTCCCGACGTTCGATCCGAACGAATATTGGAAATTCGACCCGGATAAGGATTTTAAGAACATGGCGATTCAGTCGCGGTACGAGCCGGGTTCGACGTTCAAGCTCGTGACGTTGACGGCGGCGGTCGATCAAGGCGTGTTCGATCCGAACGCTACCTACAAATCCGGCTCGATCCGAGTGCCGGGGCGAACGCTGAACGACCACCGCCGCGGCGGGTGGGGCGACATCACGTATTTGGAAGGGCTGCTGCGCTCGAGTAACGTCGCCTTCGTCAAGCTCGGATACGAGACGCTCGGCGAGAAGCTGCTTCGCGATTATATCGAGAAATTCGGATTTTCGCGCAAGACGGGCATCGACTTGCCGGGGGAAGTCGGAGGGTTGATCGATTTCAAATATCCGGCGGAAATCGCGACGACGACGTACGGGCAAGGCGGCGCCATCGTGACGCCGATCCAGCAATTGGCCGCGTACGCGGCGATCGCCAACGGCGGCAAGCTGATGCAGCCGCACGTCGTCAAGAAAGTCGTCGACTCCTCGACAGGCGAAATTCTCTCCGAGACGAAGCCGAAGCAAATCGGCCAAGTCGTCTCGGAGGACGTGGCCAGGCAAGTGACGGAATATTTGAAGCAGGTCGTCTCGGACGACCGCGGCACCGGTCGCCGCGCGCGGATCGAAGGGTACGAGGTCGCGGGCAAGACGGGAACGGCGAACATCGTCGTGAACGGCGCCTACTCGACGGACACGTGGGTCGTGTCGTTCATCGGCTACGCGCCCGCCGACGATCCGCGCATCGCGGTGGCGATCATCGCGGACCAACCGGATCTCGGCGGCGACTCGAACCGCGCCGGCGAAGTGACGGGGGTCGTCTTTAAGGAGATCGTCTCGCAAAGTCTCCGCTACATGGGCGTGAAGCCGGATACGGAGCTGCCGTCGGCGCTCGCCGCGTCGGGCGAAGACACGCTCTCCGCGGTGCCGGATTTGATCGGCCTCGCGCCGAATGCGGCCGTGAACGAGCTTGACGCGCGCGGCTTCGGCGCGCGGCTCGTCGGCGACGGCGCGAAGGTCGTCGGGCAGTACCCCGCGGCGGGCGAGAAGGTGGCGGGTTCGACGCAAATCTTCTTGCTGACGGTCCCGCAGGAAGAAGCGCCCGTCCCGGACGTCGTCGGCGCGAGCTTGCGCGACGTCGTGCAGCTGTGCGCGCTGCTGGGCCTGAAGTGCGAAGCGCAAGGCGAAGGCTACGTGGTGCAGCAGGAGCTGGCGGAAGAAGGCGGCGCCGCGACGCTGCGCGTGAAGCTGGAGCCGTTCGGCAAAGCGGCGAGCGGCGGCGCGGCGGATGACGGCACGAGCGAGGCGTCGGACGACGGCGCCGGCGGGGACGACGAAGCCGATGCCGGCGCCGATGCCCCGGATGCGAACGCCGACGAAGAAGCGCCGCCGGAGGACGGCGGCGAAGCGGAAGGCGAAGGCGCCCCCGCGTAATGGGCTTGTTCTACCCCCCGTTCGACTTGAATAGTCTAAATCTAGGAACATGTAGACGGGCTTTTCGAGTGAAGGGGAGGGTGGACATGCGCGTTTCGAACGTCACGCTGCGCCGCAGACTGTACTTGGTGCTGCTGCTCGGATCGGTGCTGTTCCTTGCGTTGATCGCGAGGCTGGCTTGGGTGCAGCTGGTGATGGGGCCGGATTTGACGGAGCTGGCGGAGGAATCCTGGCGGCGGGAGGTGCCGTTCTCCGCGAAACGGGGCGAGATCTGGGATCGGAACGGAGAACGCCTCGCTTATAACGTGAGCACGCCGACGATCATGGCCGTTCCCGCGCAAATCAAGGAGAAGGAAGCGACGGCGAAGGCGCTGGCGCCCGTGCTCGGCATGACCGAAAACAAGGTGCTGGAGACGATCGGCAAGCGCGAGTCGATCGTTCGGCTCCAGCCGGGCGGCCGAAAAATTACGCAGGACAAAGCCCAGCAGGTTCGCGATCTCGCGCTGCCGGGCATCTTCGTGGCCGAGGACAATAAGCGCTATTATCCGTTCGACGGACTGGCCGCGCACGTGCTCGGCTTCACGGGCATCGACAATCAAGGACTGACGGGCGTCGAAGCCCGATACGACGAGCTGCTCAAGGGGATCGGCGGCAGCGTGGCGTATTTGTCCAACGCGAGAGGCGAGGAGATGCCGGGTTCTTCGGAGGAGTACGTTCCGCCGAAGGACGGGCTCAATTTACAGCTGACGATCGACAAGCAAATCCAGACGATCATGGAGCGCGAGCTCGATCAAGCGATGGTGAAATATCAACCGAAGCATATAATCTCGATCGCCGTCGACCCGAACACGGGCGAGGTGCTGGCGATGGCGAGCCGCCCGGGCTACGAGCCGGGGCAATACCAACAGTACGATTCCGCCGTGTACAATCGGAACCTGCCGATTTGGATGACGTACGAGCCCGGCTCGACGTTCAAGATCGTGACGCTGGCGGCGGCGCTCGAGGAGGGCAAGGTCAGCTTCGCCGAGAGCTTCCACGACAAGGGCGCCATCGAAGTCGGCGGCGCGCGGCTGCGCTGTTGGAAGCCGGGCGGGCACGGGGCGGAGACGTTCCTCGAGGTCGTGGAAAATTCCTGCAACCCGGGCTTCGTCGTCATGGGACAACGGCTCGGCGCGGAAACGTTGTTCGACTACATCAAGAAGTTCGGCTTCGGCTCTAAGACGGGCATCGATCTCGGCGGCGAAGAGAACGGCATTATGTTTAAACCGGAGCGAATCGGTCCGGTGGAGCTGGCGACGACCGCGTTCGGCCAAGGGGTATCGGTGACGCCGATCCAGCAGGTCATGGCGGTGTCGGCGGCGATCAACGGCGGCAAGCTGTATAAGCCGCATGTCGGCAAGGCTTGGGTCGACCCGGTAACGGGCGACGTCGTCGACGAAATCGAGCCGACGCTCGTGCGCGACGACATCATCTCCGAGGCGACGTCGAAGCTGGTGCGCGAGGCGCTCGAGAGCGTCGTGGCGAAGGGGACCGGCCGGAACGCCTTCATCGAAGGCTACCGCGTCGGCGGTAAAACCGGAACGGCGCAGAAGGTCGTGAACGGCCGATATTCGCCGACGGAGCACATCGTCTCGTTCATCGGCTTCGCGCCGGCGGACGATCCGCAGATCGTCATCTATACGGCGGTCGACAATCCGAAGGGGCTGCAATTCGGCGGTCTGATCGCGGCGCCGATCGTTCAGAATATTATGGAAGACAGTCTCCGTTACATGGGCGTGCCGCCTCGGAAGGATCAAGTCGAACCGGAATATCGATACGGCTTGGACGTGATGATGGCCGAAGTGCCGGATCTCGTCGGTCGAACGACGACCGAAATTTACCAGAGCCTTAATATGAACTTTACGCTCGCGAAATACGGCGCCGGCAATACGGTCGTCATGCAGGAGCCGAAGGCGGGAACGAAGGTGCCGGTCGGCTCGACGATCCAGATTTATTTATCCGATCAGGCGCCGCCGCCGCCCGCGGACTGACGCCGAGGGGTTCTTTTTCCGGCTACGCACGTTGCAATCGCCAAATCTTGTCTATAATAATGATCAACCTTTCTGATCGGAGGGGAATCCCATGCTGCTGCAAGAGCTTGCCTCGTTGTTTTTAAAGAAGAAGCTTCGCGGAGACGAAGCCGTACCCGTAACCGGCCTCGCGGTCGATTCGCGGCGGGTGACCGCCGGCGACTTGTTTATATGCATCTCGGGCTTTACGCAAGACGGCCACGACTACGCGGCGGCGGCCGTCGAGAGCGGCGCCGCGGCGCTCGTCGTCGAGCGGGAGCTGCCGCTCCCCGTGCCGCAGCTGATCGTGTCGAACGCGCGATACGCCTCCGCGGTGATCGCTCGCCACTTCTACGGCGACCCCAGCAAGCAGGTGCGCGCGATCGGCGTCACCGGCACGAACGGCAAGACGACGACGACGTCGTTGATCGAAGCGATCCTGTCGGCGGCAGGCCGGGAGACCGGACTGATGGGGACGATTCGCGTGAAGATCGGCGGTCGGACCGAGACGGCGGAGCGCACGACGGCCGACGCCGTCTCGCTGCAGCGGACGCTTCGCCGCATGGCCGACGCCGGCGCGTCGTACTGCGTGATGGAAGTGTCGAGCCACGCGCTCGATCAAGGGCGGACGATCGGGATCGACTTCCGGACGGCCGTCTTTACGAATTTGACGCAGGATCATCTCGATTATCACGGCACGATGGAGCGATATGCGGACGCGAAGGGGCTGTTCTTCTCCCGACTCGGCAACGCGTCGGAGCCCGGGGAAGCGGCGCGCAAATACGCGGTGCTGAACGCGGACGACCCGGCGCACGAGCGCTTCAAGGCGATGACGGCGGCGGAGACGATCCTGTACGGGATCGACGCGCCGGCGGACGTGCGCGCGAGCGACATCCGCCTGACGGCGCGGGGCACCGCGATGAAGGTGTCTACGTTCGCGGGAGACGTCGAGCTCAGCGTCAACATGCTGGGCAAATTCAACGTGTATAACATTTTGGGCGCGATCGCCGCAACATTGGCCGAGGGCGTGCCGTTACCTGTAATTAAAGAGGCGTTGGAGCGGCTGCCGGGCGTGGAAGGCCGCGTCGAGCCGGTCGACGCGGGCCAGCCGTTCACCGTGCTCGTCGATTACGCGCACACGCCGGACGGCCTGTTGAACGTGCTCGACACGGTGAACGAGTTCGCTAAAGGCCGTGTCATCACCGTATTCGGCTGCGGCGGCGACCGGGACCGGAAGAAGCGTCCGATCATGGGGGCCATCTCCGCCGAGCGGAGCGACTACACGATTCTGACGTCCGACAATCCGCGATCGGAGCGGCCGGAAGCGATTCTGGCGGAGATCGAAGCCGGCGTGCTCGAAGCCGGCGCCGAAGCCGCGAAGTACGAGATCATCGAGGACCGGCGCCGCGCGATCCAAAAAGCGGTTGAAATGGCCGAGCCCGACGATGTAGTATTGATTGCGGGCAAGGGACATGAGACGTATCAAATCATCGGCGGCGTCACGCTGCCGTTCGACGATCGCGTCGTCGCGAAGGACGCGATCCTCGGGAGGGCGAAGGCATGACGCGGAAGGCTTTAAGACACAAAGATGAACGATCTTACGAACACTATATGACGCGTGCGAAGGGCACCGTAGAAGGGGGACGGCAGTGGAACTGAATCCGATATTGATTACGACGGGCGTTTCCTTCGCGCTGGCCGTCATTCTCGGACCGCTTTGCATTCCGATACTAAGAAGGTTAAAGTTCGGGCAGCAAATTCGCGAAGAAGGTCCGCAAGGGCATCAGAAGAAGGCCGGCACGCCGACGATGGGCGGCATCATTATCTTGATCGCGCTCACGCTGGCGTTCCTCCGGTTTTCCGACCGATCGCTTGAGGTGTATATTTTGCTGGTCGCGTGTCTCGGGTTCGGGCTCGTCGGCTTCCTGGACGATTACATCAAGATCGCCTTCAAGCGATCGCTCGGCCTCACCGCGAAGCAGAAGCTTCTCGGTCAGCTGTTTTTCTCCATCGTCGTATGCGCGATGCTGTACATGGACGGCCACAATACGGATCTCGGCATTCCGGGCACCGATTTCGTCCTTCCGCTCGGTTTCCTGTATTATCCTTTCCTCGTTTTGTTAATGCTTGGAATGAGCAACGCGGTCAACTTCACCGACGGGCTCGACGGCTTGCTGTCGGGAACGAGCGCCATCGCGTTCGGCGCGCTCGCCGTGATCGCGATGATGCGGACGGAGCCCGAAGCGGCGTTCTTCTCGGCGGCGATGATCGGCGCGGTGCTCGGCTTCCTCGTATTTAACGCGCACCCGGCCAAGGTGTTCATGGGCGACACCGGCAGCCTCGGCATCGGCGGCGGCATCGTCGCCGTCGCGGCGCTGACGAAGACGGAGCTTCTGCTCCTGCTCGTCGGCGGCGTCTTCGTCGTCGAGGTGCTGTCCGTCATCATCCAGGTCGTGTCCTTCAAAACCCGAGGAAAGCGCGTGTTCAAGATGAGCCCGATCCACCACCACTTCGAGCTCGTCGGTTGGTCCGAGTGGCGCGTCGTCATCACGTTTTGGCTGACGGGACTCGCGCTGGCGGGGCTCGGAATCTATATCAACGAGGGGTTGTAGACGTATGCAACATCCGGATCGGTATCAAGGCCGCCGGGTCGTCGTGCTCGGCTTGGCGAGAAGCGGCGTCGCGGTCGCCGAGCTGCTTCACCGGCGCGGCGCGGACGTCGTCGTGAACGATAAGAAAGAACGCTCTTTATGCCCTGAGGCCGATCCGTTGACGGCTCTGGGTATTTCTGTTGTTTGCGGGCATCATCCGGACGACCTGATCGACGAGAACGTCGCCCTCGTCGTGAAGAATCCGGGAATCCCGTATTCGATTCCGCCGATCCGCAAGGCGCTCGAGCTCGGCATCGAGATCGTGACGGAGGTGGAGGTGGCGGCCGCCGTCAAGCGGTCTCCCATGATCGGCATTACCGGCTCCAACGGGAAGACGACGACGACGACGTTCGTCCATCTCATGCTGAAGCAGGACGGACAAGGCGCGATCATCGCCGGCAACATCGGGCGCGCCTTGACGGAGGCGGCGCTCGAGGCGCGTCCGGACGAATGGCTCGTCGCGGAGCTCAGCAGCTTCCAGCTGAAGGGGACGGTCGATTTCCGGCCGAACATCGCCTGCCTTTTGAATTTGTACGAGACGCATCTCGACTACCACGGGACGATGGACGATTACGCCGCGTCGAAGGCGAGGCTGTTCGCGAATCAGACGACGGACGATACGGCGGTGTTTAACTGGGACGATCCGTTCTGCCGATCGCTCGCGCCTCTCATTTCCGCGAGACCGTTTCCGTTTTCGTCGAAGGAGCCTCTCGAACGAGGCGTATACATACGGAACGACGTCATTTGGGTGGCGGACGGGAACGGCGAACCGGATGAGCTGATGCCGGTTCGCGAGATCGCCATTCGAGGCAGCCACAACGCGGAAAACGCGATCGCCGCCGCCGCGGTCGCGCTGTCGGCGGGCGCGAGCCCGGAAAGCGTGCGAACCGTGCTCAGGACGTTCCAGGGCGTCGAACACCGGCTCGAATTCGTGCTCGAGAAGGACGGCGTCGCGTATTACAACGATTCGAAGGCGACGAACCCGACCGCGACCGCCAAGTCGATCGAATCGTTCGACGGCGGCGGCATCGTGCTCGTGTGCGGCGGGCTCGACCGCGGCTCCGATTACATGGAGCTGCTTCCCGTCTTCGAATCGAAGGTGAAGGCGGTCGTCGCGCTCGGCGAGACGCGGGAGAAGCTGCTCCGCGTCGCCGAATTGGCCGGCGTCGCGAAGCGGACGGCGGTGGACGCGGCGGACCCCGCGGAGGCGGTGCGCCTCGCGGCCGAGGCGGCGCGCGGCTTCGCGGAGCCGGGACAGACGGTGCTGCTGTCTCCGGCTTGCGCAAGCTGGGATATGTTCCCGTCGTACGAGGACCGAGGACGCATGTTTAAGCATTCGGTGCATACCTTGTAATAAGGGTTGTACAACTGAGTGCGAAAGGGTGTCTCGTATGTCCAAAGCGCGTTCCGCGCCAGACGTGTACCTGTTGATCGCGACGCTCGGGCTGCTGGCCTTAGGCGTCGTCATGGTGTACAGCGCCAGCGCGGTTATGGCGTTCCGCGAGTACGGCGATTCGTTTTATTACTTGAAGCGCCAGCTGATCTTCGCGGGACTCGGTCTCGTAGCGATGTATTTCGCCATGAACGTCGATTATTGGGTTTGGAAGAAGTATGCTAAGATCGGATTGATCGTGTGCTTCGCGCTGCTCGTCGTCGTGCTCGTCCCGGGCATCGGGGTCGTGCGCGGCGGAGCGCGCAGCTGGCTCGGCATCGGCAGCTTCGGCATTCAGCCGTCCGAGTTCATGAAGCTCGCCATGATTATTTTCCTAGCGAAGCTGTTGTCCGAGCATCAGGCCCGTCTGTCGAAGTTCGTGACGGGCCTTCTTCCGCCGCTCGGCATCGTCGGTCTCGCGTTCGGCCTCATCATGCTGCAGCCGGATCTCGGCTCCGGCGCGGTGCTCGTCGGCGCGTCGCTCATCGTCATCTACGCGGCCGGGGCGAGAATGTCCCATATGGCCGGGCTCGCCGCGCTCGGCGCCGCCGGCTTCGTCGGCCTGATCGCCGCGGCGCCGTACCGGATGCAGCGCATTACCGGGTATTTGGATCCATGGTCGGACCCGCTCGGCTCCGGCTATCAGATCATCCAATCGCTCTTCGCGATCGGTCCCGGCGGTCTCGTCGGCCTCGGCCTCGGCGCCAGCCGGCAGAAGCACAGCTACTTGCCGGAGCCGCAGACGGACTTCATCTTCTCTATCGTCGCGGAGGAGCTCGGCTTCATCGGAGGCGCGCTGCTGCTCGCGCTGTTCCTGCTTCTCGTCTGGCGAGGCATGCGCGCGGCGATCACCGCGCCGGACTCGTTCGGCAGCTTGCTCGCGGTCGGCATCGTCGGCATCGTGGGCGTGCAAGTATTCATCAATATCGGCGTCGTGATCGGCATGCTTCCGGTTACCGGCATTACGCTTCCGCTCATCAGCGCGGGGGGGTCTTCCCTCACGCTGCTGCTTACCGCGATCGGCGTTCTGTTGAACGTATCGAGGTTCGCTAGATAGGCTGTTGTCACACTTCCGCGTGCGGAACATACCATAACGTATGACTGTGACGTCGGGAGCGAAGCATTCCGGATCACGCGTCGTTTTCTAGTAAGGAGGTACGGCCTATGAATCATTGGATCGACGAGCTTCGCGAGAGAGGCGTCGGCGAGATCCTGACGGAGGAGGCGCTGGCGCCCCACACGACTTGGAAGATCGGCGGACCGGCCGACGTTCTCGTCATCCCTCCCGGGAAGGAACAGTTGGCGGCGACGGTCGAGATTCTGCACCGGCACGGCGTCCCGTGGACGCCGCTCGGTCGCGGCTCGAACGTACTCGTATCGGACCGCGGCATCCGCGGGGTCGTGATCAAGCTAGGCGACGCGTTCGATTATGTTCGGTTCGACGGCGAGCGGGTCATCGCAGGCGGCGCGTATTCGTTCATTAAGCTGTCTGTCATGGCCGGCAAGGAAGGACTCACGGGCCTGGAATTCGCAGGGGGCATTCCGGGCAGCGTGGGCGGCGCCGTCTACATGAACGCAGGTGCGATGGCTTCCGACGTCTCACGCATCTTGATATCCGCCGAAGTAGTGTTGGAAAACGGGGAATTGGCCGTGTGGAGCCGCGACGATTTTCGCTTCGCGTATAGGCATTCGGCGCTGCACGGCAGCAAAGCGATCGTGACGGAGGCGGAGTTCCGTCTCGCTTACGGCGATCGCAGGGAAATCGCCGCCGCCATGGCGGCTTATAAAGATCGCCGCAAACGGACGCAGCCGCTGAGCTCGGCTTGCGCGGGAAGCGTCTTCCGGAACCCGGAAGGCCATCACGCCGCGAAGCTGATCGAAGACGCGGGCTTGAAGGGACTTCGCGTCGGCGGCGCGGAAGTGTCGACGCTGCACGCCAATTTTATCGTTAACACCGGCAATGCTACGGCGGAAGACGTGCTCACCTTAATCGAACGTATCCAACAGACGGTAGAAAGCCAGACGGGAATTCGGCTCGTGCCGGAAGTGTTGGAGGTCGGTGAGCGCTAATTCCGGAGGTGGGACTTTGGAGAAGTTAGTAATCGACGGCGGCCGGCCTCTACAGGGAACGGCGCGGATCGAAGGAGCGAAGAACGCGGCCCTGCCGATCTTAGCGGCCTCCCTCTTGGCGGATGGCGTCGTTGCGATCGACAACGTACCGGATTTGCTGGATATCCACGTGATGTTAGATATTTTGCGATCGCTCGGACTCGAGGCGACGCTGACCGGCAAGACCGCGGTCGTCGACGCGACGAACGTGCGGACGACGGAAATTCCGGAGACGCTGATGAGCCGAATGCGTTCCTCCATCTTCTTGATGGGGCCGCTTCTCGCCCGATTCGGCGAAGTGACGATCTCCCAACCGGGCGGATGCGCCATCGGTGAACGGAAAATCGATTTGCATCTCAACGGCCTGAAAGCGCTCGGTGCGAACATCATCGAAACCGATACCCGAGTCGTATGCCAGGCCAAGAGATTGAAAGGCGCCGATATCGTGCTCGATTATCCGAGCGTCGGCGCGACGGAGAACCTGATGATGGCCGCCGTGACGGCGGAAGGCATCACTACGATTTCGAACGCGGCCCGCGAGCCGGAGATCGCCGACCTGCAGCTGTTCCTGAATCGGATGGGGGCGAAGATCATCGGCGCCGGCACGGACACGATTACGATCGAAGGCGTCGAGCGGCTCTCCCCTTGCGAGCATCGCGTCATCTCCGATCGGATCGTGGCCGGCACGCTCATGGTGGCCGCCGCCGCGACGCGCGGCAACGTTACGCTCGAGGGCGTCGTCCCGAGCCACTTGACGTCGGTCATTCACGCGCTTCGCAGAGCGGGTATCCAAATCGCGATCGACGATGATATAATGAATGTAATCGGCGTCGGACGGCCGCGGGCCGTCGAGCGAATCGTCACCAGCCCGTACCCGTCGTTCCCGACGGACCTGCAGGCGCAGATGATGGTGCTGCTCTCGCTCGCCGACGGGCTTAGCGTGATGAAGGAAACCGTGTTCGAAGGCCGATTCAAGCATGTGAACGAATTGTCGGTCATGGGCGCCGATATCCGCGTCGACATGAACTCCGCGTTCATTCGCGGCGTGCCGCGATTGTACGGGGCGACGGTCGAAGCGACCGATCTGCGCGCAGGCGCCGCGCTCGTCATCGCCGGTCTCGCGGCGAACGGCCGAACGGTCGTCGAGCAGATTCATCATATCGACCGGGGCTACGAATCGATCGAGACGACGTTCCGCCGGTTGGGCGGGCGCATCGAACGCATGTCGTCCTTGGCGACGAACCGCATCGCCAGCTCCATGTAATTCTTCTTACCTAATTTGCGAAGTACGACGCACGTCCCTTCCGGACCCGGAGGGGACTGTCTTATTGCAGGGAATGGGACAATCTGGTATGTAAGGCGGTGTTTATCCTTGCCCGGAATCGAGCCGATGCCCGTCGTCCGCGGCGAACGCCCGCGACGGAGAGGGAACCGGAAGCTTTTGTTTTTCTTGTTCGTCTTTTTCGTAGCGCTGCTTGGCGTCTTGTTCTTTCAGTCGTCGTTCAGTAAAATTCATCAGATCGAAGTGGAAGGGAATCGGCTGCTCACGAGGGAACAGATTATCGAAGCCGCGGGCATTGCTGTCGGGGATCACTTTTTTGCGGTAAGCGGCGGAGAAATCGACGAGCGCGTCTCGCGCCTCGGCGCAGCGGAGCAGGTAACGACGGTGAAGCGTTTTCCCGGCATGATAAGCATCGTCGTGAAGGAATACCCCGTCGTCGCGCTCGAGTTGACCGAAGCCGGCGACATCGCGGGCATTCTGGCCAACGCGACGTCCGTGCCGTACGGCAACGTCGAGAACGCGGCGTCGCGCCCGATTATGTCCGGATGGGAGGACGCAGAGCTCAAACGGCGCTTGACCGAAACGCTCGCCTCGATCGAGCCGGAGCAGCTTCAAGACGTGTCTGAAATTCGGCCGAGCCCGACGGACTCGTTCCCGGACCGCATCGTGATGTACACGCGTTCCAAGTACGAGGTGGTGACTCGAATTTCTTATTTAAGAGAGAAAATATCCCTCCTCGACGATTATGTATATGATTTGCGGAACGACGATAGAACGTCCGGTCGGATCGTTCTGATGGATACGAACTACGCGGAAGCGATGGACGAGGCGACGGAACAATCGTCCGCGGACGCGGAGGAGTAAGGGAACCGCGCAATTCCGCTCTATTCAAGCGGTGGTTAACATGTTAGAATTGTCCTTATGGATTTTCGGCATTTTTCACAAAAGTTTTCATAATGAATCCCTACCAGATGCGAAAATTATTTTCTCCGTTAATAAAAAGAGTCATATAAAAAAGAGGGAATCGAACGATCGTGTGGAATATGTATAAAGTTATTTTCTTCTTTTCTTTGAAGTCTCTATCACTGCGGGAGGTGCCAACGCTTTGAGCGGCAACGACATCATTGTGAGTTTGGACATCGGAACGTCCAAAGTCCGCGCCATCATCGGGGAAGTGACAGGCGGCTCCATCAATATCGTAGGCGTCGGTTCCGCCGATTCCGAAGGTATCCGAAAGGGAGCAATCGTTGATATAGATCAAACGGTGCAATCGATTAAGAGCGCCGTCGATCATTCCGAGCGGATGGTCGGCGTCACGATATCGGAGGTTTTCGTCGGCATCGCCGGCAACCATATTCAGCTGCAATCGAGTCACGGCGTCGTCGCGGTGTCCAACGAAGATCGCGAGATCGGCGGGGAGGACATCGAGCGGGTGCTGCAAGCCGCTAAGGTCATCGCGCTGCCACCGGAGAGGGAAATCATCGGCATCGTTCCGAAGCAGTACATCGTCGACGGCTTGGAAGGCATTCACGATCCCAGGGGGATGATCGGCGTTCGGCTCGAGGTCGAAGCGATCGTCATCACGGGCGCCAAGACGGCGATACATAACCTTATCCGATGCGTGGAGAAGGCGGAGCTCAAGGTCGCCGGCCTCATTCTGATGCCGCTGGCGGCGGGTCATCTGGCGCTCTCCAAGGACGAGAAAAATCTGGGCACCGTTCTGGTCGATATCGGGGCGGGCGCGACGACGATTTCCATTTTCGAAAATGGCACCATCACCTCCACGGCCACGCTTCCGATCGGCGGAGAATACGTATCCAACGACATTACGATCGGACTACGGACGCAACTGGAAACCGCGGAGAAGATTAAGCTGAAGTACGGCTGCGCTTCGATACAAGACGCGGATCCGAGCACGACGTTCAAGGTCACTCGCATCGGCAGCAATGTCGAGAAGGAGTTCTCGCAAGCGGATCTCGCCAGCATCGTCGAACCGCGGATGCAGGAAATCTTCGAGTTGATTAAAGCCGAAGTGAAGCGAATGAAGCCGGGGGGAGAGCTCGCGGGCGGATACGTTCTGACCGGGGGAGCCGTCTCGATGCCGGCCGTCTTGTCCGTCGCGCAATCAGTGCTTGATACGTCGGTACGGATCGCTTCTCCGGATTTCATCGGCGTGCGGGAGCCGGCTTACGCGAGCGGCGTCGGCGTCATTGCCTACGTCGCCAAGTTTTTAAGGACGCGCAGTACGGTTTCCGTGAAGACCTCGACGGGACGTAAAGCGACGGCAGCCAACAAACCGAGTTTGATCGAACGGATCAAAAATTTGTTCAGTGAGTTCATCTAGGGCCAAGGGGGACCTTTCATGTTAGAATTCGATCTCGACATGGACCAATTAGCGCAAATTAAAGTCATCGGCGTCGGCGGCGGCGGCAGCAACGCCGTCAACCGAATGATCGATAACGGCGTTAAGGGCGTCGAATTTATTACAGTCAACACGGACGCGCAGGCGCTCCATCTGGCCAAGGCCGAAACGAGACTTCAAATCGGGGACAAGCTGACGCGCGGTCTCGGCGCCGGCGCGAACCCGGAAGTCGGCAAGAAAGCGGCGGAAGAATCGAAAGAACTGATCGTGAACGCGCTGAAGGGCGCGGACATGGTGTTCGTCACGGCGGGCATGGGCGGCGGCACGGGCACGGGAGCGGCGCCGGTTATCGCCGATATCGCACGCGAGTGCGGCGCGCTTACCGTCGGCGTCGTCACGCGTCCGTTCACCTTCGAGGGCCGCAAGCGCCAAGCGCAAGCGGAACTCGGCATCGCGGCGCTGAAGGAGAAGGTCGATACGCTGATCGTCATTCCGAACGATCGGCTGCTCGAGATCGTCGATAAGAAGACGCCGATGCTCGAAGCGTTCCGCGAAGCGGACAACGTGCTTCGACAAGGCGTCCAGGGCATCTCCGACTTGATCGCGGTGCCGGGTTTGATCAACCTCGACTTCGCCGACGTGAAGACGATCATGACCGAGCGCGGTTCGGCGCTGATGGGCATCGGTCGCGCGAGCGGGGAGAACCGCGCCGCGGAAGCGGCGAAGCGGGCGATCATGAGCCCGTTGCTCGAGACGTCGATCGACGGCGCGCGGGGCGTCATCATGAACATCACCGGCGGCGCGGACCTGAGCTTGTACGAGGTCAACGAAGCGGCGGAGATCGTCATCGCCGCGGCCGATCCGGAAGTGAACATGATCTTCGGCGCGATCATCGACGAATCGCTGAAGGAAGAAATCAAAGTTACGGTCATCGCGACGGGCTTCGAGCATAAGCCGCATACGCCTTCGCCGGCGCCGCGCCGTCCGGGGATCGCCTCCGAAACGGAGCAGCGTCATACGCCGAATGTGCGTCCTTTCAGCGGCAATGCGCCGAGCAACGATCAGTTGGACATTCCGACGTTCCTTCGGAACCGGAACAAGAACTTCTTGGACGATTAAGACGACGGTCACCCTTGGCCGTGCGAAGCCTCACCTGATCCGGGTGGGGCTTTTTGTCGTTTACCGGCACGGTATCTTCGGGGAGGAGGAAGGCGACGCCCCTGCGCTCCCGAGGGGAAGCGAAGCGCCCGCGACGCCGCCTTCGAAACCGTTCAGCTTCGCGGGAGCCGCCTGGTCGACTCGAATCCGCACGGTTCCCGCCGACCATTCTCGACCGGCGTCTTCGACAAAAGAAGCCCCTATTTTACAGCGGGTTTAGACAGACTTTGGATGGGGGATTCGATATACTAGCTTTCGTAGACGAGAGAAGCGGTCGTCCCGACCGACGAGCGGCAGGCAACGGAGGAAGAACGAATGGTCGTATACGTGGACATCGTATTTTTGACGAACTTCGTTCTCGATTTCGCGATGCTCCTTGCGGCGGCGAAGGTTCGCAGCGTAACGCCTTCTTATTGGCGAGTAGGCGTCGCGTCGGCGATCGGCGCTTCCTATGTGCTGCTGATGTTCGTACCGGCGCTTGCGGTGTTTTACACATTTGTTGTTAAATGTTTATTTTCGGCCGTAATGATTATGACAGCTTTCGGCTACAAAAGTTTCTCCCGATTCGCCGGACTCTTGGCCGCATTCTATGCGGTGAACGCGGCGGCGGCGGGGACGATCGTCGGCTTTCATTATATGCTTCAGTCGTCCAACGACGTGTGGAGCGGCATCTTGTTCTCGCAAACCGGCGGCTACCAATACGCGTTGGGCGTATCGTTATGGCTCGTCGCTTTAGGGGGAGCGGTCGGCGCCGCGTTGTTCCGCAAGGTGAACGGCGGCGCGAAGCGCAAGGAGAAGAAGGCCGAGTTTCTCGCCGAGGTGGAAATTCGGATCGACGGCGCGGCGTACCGCTGCACCGGGTTGATCGATACGGGCAATCATCTGTACGATCCGTTGACCCGAACGCCGGTCATGGTCCTCGAAGCCGCCGTTTGGAAGGACGCGATCCCGAAAGCTTGGCTGCAAGCGATCCGCGCCGACGAGGCGGACCGGATCGTTCAATTTTTAAGCGAGGCGGACGAAGCCGTGACGGAGGCGGCCGCCGCGGGATCGGAAGCCCCGCCTGGGGTGCCGTTCCCGTGGCGAGAGCGCATCAGGCTCGTGCCGTACCGCGGCATTAACGGGAGCGCGAGGTTTATGCTGGCGGTCAAGCCCGACGCGGTTACGATCCGCCAAGGCGAACGAGAGTCGACCGCGGAGAAAGTGTTCGTCGGCATCGAAGGCGGCACGCTCAGCGCGGACGGGACGTATCAAGCGATCATTCATCCGGCCATGGTCCCATAACGTATCCGAATGTCGCAACATAGAAAAACCGAGGAGGAAATGGCTTATGCTGCTACGATGGAAGTTGACGATGACGATTTGGTATTATCGCCTGTTGTTCCTGCTTCGGTTGAAGGGCGAAGAAATTTATTATATCGGGGGCAGCGAGGCGCTTCCTCCGCCGCTGACGAGGGAAGAGGAAGAGTATCTGCTCGCGAAGCTGTCGACGGGCGACGCGGCGATCCGATCGATGCTCATCGAACGCAATCTGCGGTTGGTCGTATACATCGCGCGAAAGTTCGAAAACACGGGCATCAACATCGAAGACCTCGTGTCGATCGGGACGATCGGTTTGATCAAGGCCGTCAATACGTTCGATCCGGAGAAGAAAATCAAGCTCGCGACGTACGCCTCCCGCTGCATCGAAAACGAAATATTGATGTACCTTCGCCGCAACAGCAAAATTCGGACGGAGGTATCGTTCGACGAACCGCTGAACATCGATTGGGACGGCAACGAGCTGCTGCTCTCCGACGTGCTCGGCACGGAAAACGATACGATCTACCGCAACATCGAGGAGCAGGTGGATCGCAAGCTGTTACATAAAGCGCTCGACAAGCTGTCGGAACGGGAACGGATCATTATGGAGCTCCGCTTCGGCTTGCAGGACGGGGAAGAGAAAACCCAGAAGGACGTCGCGGACCTGCTCGGCATCTCGCAATCGTACATCTCTAGGCTGGAAAAGCGTATCATTAAACGGCTTCGCAAAGAGTTCAATAAGATGGTGTAGCCCGCCGATCCGGCGGGCTTGACTTTTTTCTGGGAGTTGTTCAAGAATATTCTCCCACCTCTCGGAGATAATGTTCATTAATGTCTCTCCTTGGGAGGTATTTACGCATGACCCGCAATAAAGTCGAGATCTGTGGTGTGGATACTTCGAAACTACCGGTATTAACCAATGCCGAAATGCGCGAATTGTTCGTCTCGCTGCAACAGAAGGGGGACCGGTCCGCAAGGGAGAAATTGGTGAACGGCAATTTGCGCCTGGT
>NZ_JAPSKE010000017.1 GCF_031177825.1 Paenibacillus sp.
TGCGGCCGTCGGGGGATTCTTCGTTGTATGGCGCTGCGTTGCGGCGCATGCAAAAAGCGCGGCCCCGGCAATCCGGAACCGCGCTGCGATATACGATGGAATGGTGCTGATGAAGGGATTCGAACCCCCGACCTACGCATTACGAATGCGTTGCTCTACCAGCTGAGCTACATCAGCGAAACTTCGAAGTCAACAGGATTTATTATATGCGGTTCCCCGCAAAAACGCAACCCCTTCTTCGAAGTTCTTTTTCACTCTGTTAATAGCTGATTAACGCCGCTAACAACAGCCCGGTCGCGATGCTGAGACGCGAAGCGAACAAGCCGACGGAGACGTTGCCCTTCGGAATTTCGCTGATGACCCGGAACGGCGTCAGCCATTCGAACAAGTAGAATACGCCGACCTGGAACACGACGCCCACGAACCCCCAGAGCGCTAAATCCCACAAGCTGACCGCATGGTACACCGCGGAGGCGAGCACGATGGCGAGGCCGATGATCTTGCCGCCGAGATCGTGCGCCGCCGCCTTGGCCGCCGCGCCCTTCCGCGGATCGGTCGCGTCCGCGCCTTCGCGGATGAGGGCGAATTCGTTATACGGCGTCGTCAGCTGAAACACGAAGATGCCGACCGCCATGATCGGGATCGTCACGACCAAATACAAGAAGAAATTCGAGAGAAATTCCCATTGACTCATGTCCGTCACACGCTCCTTATCGTTACGATCTTATTGCTGCAGCGCCACAGGCGCAAAGTACGCCGCGTTGCCGGTAATGCGCCCGCCGATGCGGGCGACGATCGCCGACGGCCGTCCGCCGATCAGGAAGGCGCCCCAGAGCAGCCGCCCCTCCGTCTCCCCCCGCAGCGTCCGCACGCGGACGCGAGGCAGCTCCACGCGCTGCTGATACACCGCCGGCTGATCCCAATACAACGACTCCCCATCCCGTTCCTCGGAGACGCCGTCCGCGTCGAACAGCTCGACCGCGCCCCCCTCCCGGCCGAAGATCGGCTTGCGGACGTACGGCGCCGAGCCGTGAAAGACGTTATCCATATACGTCGGAAGCATGTACTCCCGAATCGCCTCGTGCTCCTCCCGCGAGAAGAACGTACGCTGCTCGTGCAAGCTCCAGATAAGCGCCTGCAGCGCCTTCGTCTGCGCGATGAACGCCGACGGCGGATTCAACAGCGCGAGCCGGCGCCGCCCGATCAGATCGAGCGCATGCGCGCCGGTCGGATAGCCGTCTTCGTCGCGCTCCTCCGCGAGCTTCTCGAGCGCGTGCAGCCGGTACAGCAGATCGATCGGCGTATGCGTCTCGCCGTCTTCCTCCAGCGCGCACAGCCGGTCTCGGTAGACGCGAAGCGAAGACAGCGGGACGAAGCGCCCGCCGATGCCGGCGGTCTCGAGCAAATACCGCGTCGTTCCGGCGTCCTCCTCGTGCCAGTCGAGCGCCGCGAACGCGATGCGGTCCGGGTCGATTCGATAGCCGGTCTCCCGGTACGCGTCTACCGCCGCGCGGAAGGCGCCGGCGATCGACGACGCCATCCCTTCGTTCGGGTCGATGCGCCCGAGCGCCCGGCACACGTCGCCGTTCACGCGGAACGCCTCCACGACGCTCGTCGGCGTATCGCTGTTCCACTCGAGCATCTTCACCCCGTCCGGCGTCTCCGCGAAGTCGAACCGGCCGACGACGGTCGCGGCGGCCGAAAGCATCGGCAGCCGCACGGCGGCGAACGTCGCCTCCGGCAAGCCGAGCTGTCGCAGCAGCGCGTCGTCGGATTCGCGAACGACGCCCGCGACCTTCGCGTAGACGCGTCCGAGCCGCTCCGACGCTTCGGCGATCTCGCGGCGCAGCCGAGGCGATATGACCACAGGGTCCGCGAGCGCGTATTCTTCCCCTTCGATCGTCTCCCACGGGAACGCCCCCGACGCTCGCAGCGGACCGTACAAGCGCTCGCGCTTCAGCGCGTAAGCTTCGTTCGTCATCCGTTCACCCGCCGCTTCCCGTCGAGCTGCCGATGCCGCCCTTCGATCCGGATACGCCCTTGGAGATGCCCGTGGACGGTTTCTTCTTGCCGTCGATGTCGACATCCGCGAAGGCGCTTCGATAATACACCTTCCGCCCGTTAATATAATGCATCCCGTACGCGCCGCCGCCGTCGTCGTCGCAATAGCTGTCGCCGTCGTCGTCGTAGCATTCGTCTTCGTCCAACGCGGCGCCCTGCGAGGAACAGCCGGACACCGTCAGCGCGGTGACCAGAAATAAGCCGACCATTCGGTTCGTGATCAACTTCTCCATGATTCCATTCCCCCTTCCGCTCAGCCCTCGGCCGATCTCGTCGCGTAGTATACATACACGCCGCGGTCTTCGTCTACCTCCGTCGACGATCGGTTCCAAGGGATGCCGTTCCAATCGATCGCGTCGGATTGAAGCAGCAGCAACGCGTCGTCGTCGTCCGCGTAGCGGAACGTATGCAGCAGCGGGTACGTCTCCGCTTCCTCGGCATATTCCCGGAACTCGACTCGAATGCCGCCGCCGAGCGCGATCGCTCCCGTCGCGTCCGGCACGGCCGCGTTCTCCTCCGTCGCGGACCGGACGTAGACGACGTACAAGCCTCTCTGCTGCGCCGCGGACAGCTTCTCGTACACGACGCCGTCCTTGACGAAGTAATCGCAAGCGAACCGCAGCGAAATCTCGTCCTTGTCGATGCGATTGTACACGTACAACAACGGATACCCGCCAGTCGCATCCGACAACCGATATTCCAAACGAGCTGCCAACCGAAACCCTCCTCGTGTTCGTAAGAATGACGTTTCATACGCGCCTCGCGATCATCGGTTCCTGCACATCTTATTCGCCGCCGTCGCGCGATATCCCTTCCGATGCGGGACGCACGTTCCCGCCGGATTGACATACAATATAGAAAGCGCTATCATTAATGTAGTCATAATTTTCTGACATTTTTGACGTAGGGGGGATCGCGATGTTTTTCGAATCCGAATACCGCCGTAAAGCTATGGAGCATTGGCAGTCGTCCCGAGCGGAGACGGAACGCGAGATCGCCGAGGACGTAAGGAAGACCCAGGAGCAGCTTCAGGGCTGGATCGAACGAACCAGAACCCGCCTGCATTCGTTGGTTTCCTACGGGCGTTCGTTTAACCGATACGAATAAATACGGAAGGGCTGCCGGACCAGCGACGATGTCGTCGGGACGGCAGCCCTTCCTTTTATCCGTATAAGCGCTCCGCGTTCCGCGCCAGCGTCTCCGCCGCCTGCTCCGGCGTCAGACCGTAGGCCTCGGCGATCCGCCCCGTCACGTCCTGCACCATCGACGGATGCGTCTCCCGCCCTTCGAAGGGCCCCTCGAACGGCCACGGGCCGTCCGTCTCGGTCAACGTCAGCTCGAGCGGGATGCGCCCGAGCAGCGGCCGCGTCTCCGCGTCGTACAAGCAGTCCGGCGTGAACGACACGTACCAACCGCCTCGGACGATCCGCTCGATCGCGAGCTCGTCCCCCTTGAACCAGTGGAAATGGGCCTTCCGCGCTCCCGCCGCCTCGAGGACGTCGCAAGCCTTATGCGCGTCTTCGTATACCGCGTGCAAGGCTAGCGGCAGGTCGAAGCGGGCCGCGAACGCCGCGAACCGCTCGAGCAGCCGAACGTACGGCGCCTCGTCGAACGGCAAGCCCGCTCGCTCCGCCTCCTGGCGCGAGTAATACGGCAAGCCGACCTCGCCGACCGCGAATCGCTCGCCGCTCGCCGCGCGCGACTCCATCCACGCGAACAGCGCGTCGGCCGTCTCGTCGTCGGGCGCCGGCTGCTCCGGATGGAAGCCGTACGCCGGACGCACGACGCCCGGGAACGCGGCGGCCAGCGCCGCCGTGCGCTCCGAGGAGGCGAGGTCCATCGAGACGGCGACGAGCGCGCCGACGCCGGCGGCGACGCTCTCCCGGACGAGCGCATCCGCGCGTTCGCCGTAGCGCTCGAGGTGCAGATGCGCGTCCCAATACCGGCGCGGTCTCATGCGTGCACGTTCCCGGACCGGAGCGTCTCGTAGATCCGCTTCTTCAAGTCGAGGAAGGCGCCCTCCGACGTCACCGTCTCGTCCCGCGGACGACCGAACGGCACGTCGACGACGTCCGCTACCGTCGCCGGTCGGCCCGCCAGTACATAGACGCGGTCCGACAGAAGCAGCGCCTCTTCGATGCTGTGCGTCACGAACAAGACGGACCGCCGCGTCTCCTCCCAGATGCGCAGCAGCCACTGCTGCATCTCGATCCGAGTGAGCGCGTCCAATGCGCCGAACGGCTCGTCGAGGCACATCAGCTCCCCCGGAGCCAGCAGCGCCCGCAGGAACGACGCCCGCTGCCGCATGCCGCCCGACAGCTGATGCGGCAGCGCCTCCTCGTAGCCGGATAGCCCGACGCGGCCGAGCCACTTCCGGGCCGTCGCCCGCGCGGCCGTCTTGGACGCGCCGGCGATTTCCTGCGACAACACGACGTTGTCCAGGATGCTTCGCCACGGGAACAGGCTATCGTGCTGCGGCATATAACTGATGAGCCCGCGCTGACCGGTCACGTCCCGCCCGTCCAACAGCACCTGGCCCGTCGTGGGCTCGGTCAATCCGCCGATCATATAAAACAACGTGCTCTTCCCGCTTCCCGACGGACCGACGACCGACACGAACTCCCGATCCTTCACCGCAAGATCGATGTTCGTCAGCACGTCGGCCGTCTGTCCGCCGATGCGGTACGACTTCGCTATCGAGCGCAGCTCCAGCTTGTAAGCCGCGGACCCGTCCTCCGATTTCGTTGCCATGACTTCCTCCCTTACTCCCGGTCGATCTGCCAACGGATTACCCGCCGCTCGACGGCGACGACCAGGCCGAACAGTACCAAGCTGAGCGACGCGATGAAGACGATCGCTACGAACATGTTGTCCACCTGAAAGCCCGAATGCATTAAATTCAAGTAGACGCCAAGTCCCTTCTTGGCACCGACCCATTCCGAAATGACGGCGCCCAATACGCTGTACGCGGCCGACACCTTCAGGCCCGAAAACATCGAGGGCATCGACCAGGGCAGTTCCAGCTTCACGAACGTCTGCCAGCGCGTCGCGCCGGCCATCCGCATATACCCTACCATGCTGCGATCGGCGCGGGCAAGTCCGTCTAAAGTCGCAATCGCGATCGGGAAGAAGCACACCATCGTGAGAAGCATGAGCTTCGGCTGAAGGCCGAAGCCGAACCACACGACGAGCAGCGGCGCGAGCACGATCGTCGGCACGTTCTGCGACAGAAGCAGCAGCGGCGCCACCGCCCGTCGAAGCAGCGGAGACAGATGCAGCGCGAACGCGACGGCGAGGCCGACGACGGCCCCGAGCGCATAGCCGACGACGGCGATCACGAGCGTCGATCCCATGTGGGAGAATACGATCGCCGGATTTTCGAGGAACGCCGCCGCGACGGCCAAGGGGCCCGGGAACAGGAACGGCGGAAACCACTCCAGCCGCGCGATCGTCTCCCACGCGCCGAGGAACAGCAGCGCCGCCGCCGCGGGAGGCAGGAACGCGCGGAACGCGGCCGCCGCCCTCATGCTCTCGGATATTTCGCGAGCAGGCGGTCCATCGAAGCGCCGTTCGTCGGGTTATACGAAATCTTCACCTGCGAGAGGACGCTCGGCGCGCCGATCGCGATCATCGCTTCGTTCATCCGCTTCACGACGTCGAGCAGCTCCGCGAGCTCGCCTTCCATCGTCGTCTCGAGCGGACCGACCAAATAAGGCACGCCCGACGCGGCGATCACCTCGATCGCCCGGTCGACGTACGGAATGACGCTCTCCCCGTTCGGGGTTTTCGGAAGGATTTGGATGCTAACCAGTGCGTTCGCCATACGTTCGGTTCCCCCTTATTCCGGAATAAAGTCGTTCGTGAACGCCTTCGCGGCGTCGAATTCACCTTCCATGACGCCGTGCTCGGTCATCCAGGCGGCGTAATTTTCCCACACCTCGAGCTTCTGTTCGCCCCACCGCGCCGCATCGTCGATATACTTCTCGCTGAGCCACTTCTGGCTCGCGACGACGAGCTCCTCGTTCAGCTCCGGCACCGCGGCCAATAATGCCTTCGCGCTCTCCTCCGGGTGCTCGGCCGCATAGGTGTACCCCTTGGACGTCGCGCGGACGAATTTCTCTACGAGCTCCGGATCGTCCGCGATCAGCTTTTCGTTCGTGATGACGACAGGCGTGTAATAGTCCAATTTCTTAGAGTAGTCCGTCAAATAGACGATATCGATCGGCTCGCCGCGGAGCTCGGATTCGATGCCGGTCCACCCGTAGAAAATCCAGGCGAAGTCGATGCCGTTCTCCTTCATCGTGAAGAAGTCGGAATTGCCGGCGCTAAGCATCTCCACCTTGGAGAAGTCGGCGCCCGCCTCCTGCATGAGCGACTCGATCATCGCGGACTCGATCGGCGAGCCCCAGCCGCCGTACGTCTTGCCTTCGAAGTCCTTCGGCGACTTGAGGCCGACGGACGCCGGCGCCGCGAAGCCGGACGTATTGTGCTGGATGACGGCCGCGATCGAGACGAGCGGGAAGCCTTGGGTGCGCGCGAGCGTCACGTTCTCCTGCACGCTGATGCCGAACTCGACTTCGCCCGACGCGACGACGGCGTCCCCGCCCGCGTCGCCCGGTTGAATGATATCGACGTCGAGGCCCTCTTCTTCGTAATAGCCTTCCGCGTCGGCGACATACAGTCCCGTATGGTTCGTATTCGGCGTCCAATCGAGTACCAGCGTCACCTTCCGGAGCGCGTCCCCGCCTTCCGCCTGACCTCCCTGCCCTTGCTGTCCTCCCGCCGCGCAGCCCGTCAGCGCCGCCAGCGCGAGCGCGGAAGCCGCGAAGGCGAATCCCCACTTCTTCGTCCATGCCAACTTCATTTCTCTTCTCCCCCGTCTCTCCTATTTTGTCCGATTCGTTATAGGCATCCAGCAAAAAAATAGACCGCCCCCGGGCATACGGATGCATGCCTAAGGACGGTCGTCGCGTCGCAAATATTCGCGGTTCTCTACGCTGGCATTACCCAGATCAGATTCACGGTCAGGAACACAAGGCTCCACTCTCAGCCGAACTTCATTCAGCCCCCGGTTTCCGTATTCGATTGTCGGACACATCGAGTATAGTAGAACCGCGCCCGCTTGGCAAGAGGAGGCAACTCGAAACTTCGATTGATGGCATAGGCGGGGCCGCGTTCGAATACCTTGTATCGAATTTAATCTTAGGAAGCGTAAAGGAGAGCGATCTATGAGTTCGAATGCGGAAATTCGCGCGGCCGCGCGCGACGCCCTGCGCGGGCAATGGGGCATGGCGGTGCTGGTCGCCTTCGTGTACATGGCGATCACGGCGGCGATCGGCAGCATCCCCGTCGTGAAAAATATCGGCCCGCTGCTGCTCGGCGGCCCGCTGGCATTCGGGTTGTACGCGTATTTCCTGCACGTCGTTCGGGGGAACCGCCCCGAGTTCGGCGTTATGTTTTCCGGCTTTCAAAAGTTCGTGCCGACCCTAGCCTTGTATTTGCTGCAGGCGATCTTCGTCCTCCTATGGATGCTGCTGCTGATCGTTCCCGGCATCATCGCCGCTCTCCGCTATTCGATGTCGTACTTCATCCTGCTCGAAAACCCCGGCTTGTCGCCGCTCGACGCAATCCGTCAAAGCAAGGAAATGATGCAGGGACATAAGATGCAGCTCTTCCTCCTGCAGCTCAGCTTTATCGGATGGGCCCTTCTCTGCGTCTTAACGCTCGGCATAGGGCTCTTATGGCTGGTACCTTACATGCAGACGTCCATGGCCGCCTTCTACGAGCGGTTGAAATCCGCGTAAGCTTCGATCCGGGTTCGCCCGGGTCCGCGCCCCGCCGCGCCCCGGCCGACCTTCGTATCCGGGGAGCGGCTTCTTCGTTTTCAAAAACCTCTTTCATAATGGGGCGAATTTTCTGACAATAGGATATACTGAGAATAATCCCCGCTTCTATCGGAAAGGAGTTCTCCTTATGCAATTCCGAAGCCCGACGTCAGGTCTCCTGTCCATCGAACAGATGATTCGCCAAATCGCGGCGTTCCTCGAGGAAGATCCGAGAGCTCCGCATACGATCGTCATCGGCACGGATTCCCATACGACGAGCCAATCCACGACGTTCGTCACCGCCGTCGTCATTCATCGCGTCGGCAAGGGCGCGCGGTTCTACTTCCGCAAGCTTCGGCAAAAGCCGATGTTCGATCTTCGGCACCGGATCTACAAGGAAACCGAGCTCAGCCTCGCGCTCGTGGACGTGCTGAACGCCGAAGGCATGAGCGCGCTCCTGTCCGATTGGCCGCTCGAGATTCATATCGATATCGGCCAGCAAGGCGACACGAAGGCGCTGATCACCGAAATCAAAGGCTGGGTCACCTCCGTCGGATACGTGGCGCGCATCAAGCCCGAGTCGTTCGGCGCGAGCGCGGTGGCGGACCGGTTCACGAGCTGATTTTCGGTTTTCTCGACGAGGCGCGTGCATAAATTTCCCACTCCGGAGCATACTACGAGTCGGGTCGCTTCGCGGCTCCAAATTTAGGCTTACACTCTAGGAGGGTAACGATGTACCAGTCGCAGAACAACCAACTTTCTCAGCAGTTCCAACAGATCGAATCGCTCTGCCAGCAAGTGATCCAACAAACCCAACAGCATAATCAACTCTACTCCCAGATGGCGCAGTTGGAGCAGCAAAACGCGCAGCGCATTCAGCAAATGATGCAGGAGCAAGCGCAGCTGGCGCAGCTCGAGCAGCAGAACGCGCAGCGCATCCAGCAAATGCTGCACGAGCATTACAACGCGATCAACTCGCTGCAGCAAGCGGTGCAGACGTGCCGGCAGCTCGAGGGCTCCGTCCGTCAAGCGATGGGTTCGTTCTCGACCCATATGCAGCAGCACGGCTCCCAATTGGGTCAAGGGTATTTCCAATAAATCGCGTCCCTCGCGGCGCGGCGGCCTCCCGGTTCCCGGGGGGCTTTTTTTCGTTTCTTCGCGCGGCTCGGCGGTCATAGCGACCCCCTTGTCCGAATACATATAGGTGAATTCCGAATCGGAAGCGGGGAGGAAGCTAAGCATGCTGAGGGAGACGTTGATCGTCGCGGTTTTGTTCTTCATGACGTCCATCGACACGATCCTGCTCATCTTCAGCGCGATCCGATTGAAGCGGCATCCGCACCCCCGCCTCGCCCGCCTGCTCGTCTTCTTGACGTTATGCGCGGCTCACCCGCTGTATAGCTTTCTAGCGGACACGTTCTTCCGCCTGCCCGGGCTTCGGCTCGTCTCGGCCGTCTTCATCGTCTTCTTCGCCGTGCGCCTCGCGGGCGAGCCGCCGCTCGAATTCCGATCGGCGGCGGTGCCGAAGCGAACGATCGGCGCGATCGTCGGCGCGACGCTATGGCTCGACGCGCTGACGTCGATCGATACGTCCGTGCTCGTCTCGGCGGCGTCGCCGAGCGTCTGGGTCACGGTCGTCGGCAATCTGGCCGCGATGTCGCTCCTCGTCGCGCTTGGGCCGAGGCTGTACGCGTACGTCACGGACACGCCGTGGGTGCAGATCGGGATCGGCGGCTTCATGTCCGCCTCCGCGGCGCTGCAGCTGCGCTCCGAGCCGCTGCTCGGCGGCTTAGGCGCGCCGGCTCCGTTATACGCCGCGGCGGTCGTCTTGTTCGCGCTGACCGCGCTCTACGGGTGGAAGCGGCACCTCGGCTAACGCGCGCCAATCGGCCAGGAAGTTCGGCGCCAAATTCGGCCGCCGATGCACCGCGAGCGGATGGTACGTGACGCGGACCGGGACGCCTTCCCAGTCGTGCCACCGGTTCCGCAGCTCCGCCATCTCGGCGTCCGGCCGGTTCAACACCGTCTGCGCCGCGACGAGGCCGAGCAGCATGACCGCCCGCCGTCCCGCCAATTGGCCTCGCAAGTAATCCATGCACGCGTCGCGCGCCAGCTCCTTGTCGTACTTCCGGATCGGCCGGCACTTGAGCAAATACGTGACGAACAACGTCTCCTCCGTCCAGCCGACTTCGGCGACGGCGCGCTGCAAGGCGACGCGGGTGGCGCAGACGAACGGCGTCCCTTCGCGGTCCTCCCGCGCGCCGGGATTGTCGAGGACCGCGGCGACCGGCGCGTCTTCGGCGCCCTCCCCCCAAATTACGCGCGTCCGCTGCTTCGCCAGCTCGCATCGTTCGCACCGGCTCGCCGGATCCGGCGCGCGCGCCTCCGGCCATACGCTCGGGTTCCAAGACACCGGCGTCCCTCCTTCCCATTTTCCGAAGCTGTCATATCTCTTCCTTAGGATTCCCGTCTCGGAATAAAATGTACGCTCCTGCCGCACACTAACGACGAAGCAGAAATTGCCAAACTCTTACCTCTCGAAAGGAGACCTCGCCTTATGCAAGACAGTCAGACTTCCGTTCCTTCGAGCGCAAGCTCGTACCAGCAATTCCAACAGCAGCGCTTCATGCGGCAGGAGCAGCAGGCGATGCAGGCGCAGCAAGCGATTCTCAACTCCGGCGCGGATTCGTTCTCGCAGAAAGTGATGGATACGGTGAACGCCCTCCGGAAAATCAGCAGCGATCTCGTCGGCGCGCAGAAGCAGCTGGAGGCGCAAATCCAAGCGCAGCAGCGGCAGCTGCAGCAGATGCAGCAAAACATCGACAGCGTGTGCAACCAAATTCAGAACGCGTTCAAGCCGGGAGCGTCGGGTTCGTCGTATATACAATAACGGGATGAAAAAAACGGTCGGGAAGCCTCCCGGCCGTTTTTCTGCTTTGGCGACGCCGACCGATGCGAAACAAGGCTCGCGCTTCCGCGCGAGCCTTGCCGACCGATTGCCGTTACATGCGCAGCGACGAATCCGACGCTTGCGCATACGCGGGCGACGGCTCCCCGTCGACGTCTTCCGCCGCCGGCTTGTTCATGAACGGCCACCAGTTCGCTTCGCCGAACGTGCGGACCATGACCGGGATGAACAACGGCAGCATGACCAATGCGTACAAGAACAGTCCGCACAGGACGATGACGGCGATCTGCATGAGCGACATGACCCCCGACGGGAGCATCGCGGCGAACGTGCCGCCGAGAATGACCGCCGCGGACATGATGACGGTGCCCATATTTTTCATCGCGAGCAGGATGCCTTCCGTCGGCTTCAGCTGGCGGTATTCCTTGAAGCGGTCCATCAAGAAGATGCTGTAGTCGATGCCGAGCGCCATCAGCAAGACGAAGGCGAAGAACGGCACCGCCCAGCTGATGCCGCTGAGCCCTAGGATGCGGACGAACAGCACTTCCGCGATCGCCATGGACGTGAAATACGTGAGCAGCAGCGACAACACCAGATAAATCGGCATGACGATCGAGCGGAACAGCACCACGAGAATGAGCAAGATGCCGAGGAGCATCAGGACGACCGTCCTGGCGTAGTCGGTCGCGGATACTTCCCGCAGATCGTTGTTCATGCTCGTGACGCCGTCGAGCGCATACGCGGCGGACGCGTATGCCGTCCCTCGCAGTCCGCGTTCGACCGCCGCCTCGAGCGCGGCCATCCGATCCATCGTCTCCGTGTCGTACGGGTTGCCGTCGAACACGACGTCGAACTTGACGATCTGCCGGTCGACCGACAAGTACGTATCCAACACCGTCTTGAAGTCGTCGCTCTCTATGGCCTCCTGCGGCAAGTACCATCCCGTCAGCTCGGGGTTCGGGCTGCCCGACAATTGCGTCAGATATTCCTGCGCGGATTGCAGACCGTCCGTCACCTGCGATAAGCCGTTCACGCTCTGGTCGAGCCCGTCGGTCAATTCGCCGAGTTGGCCGGTCAACTGCGCGAAGCCGCTCTGCAGCTCCCGCTGCCCGTCGGCGAGCCGATCGATGCCGACTTCGATGTCCGGCAGCTTGCCGACGATCTGGCCTTGGCCTTCGGCCGCTTGGGCGATGCCCTCCTGCAGCTCGCCGATGCCTTGGGCGAGCGCGGCGAGGCCGTCCGCCAGCGCCGCTTGCCCGCCGGCCGCTTGCTGGAATCCGGCGTTCGCCTGCTGCATGCCGCCGGTCACGCCGGCGAGCTGCGCGTTCAGCTGCTTCAGGCCCGCGGCGAGCTCCGCCGCGCCGCCTTGCAGCTGTTCGACCGCGCCCTGCACTTGCAGGAACGTCTCATCCGCTTGGAGCTCGGGGTACTTCTGCGCCAACCCGCCGAGCCCTTGACCGACGTTCGTCAACCCTTCCGCGAGGCTCGCCTGCTGCGCCGCGACTTCCTCGTAGGCGGCGGATAACGCTCCGAGGCCCGCGCCCATCTCTTGATACCCCTTCAACAGTTCGGCGCTCGCCGCGCTCAGCTGTGCGGCGCTCCGCTGCGCCTGCGTCAGGCCGTCCTTCAGCTCGCCCGCGCCGGCCGAGCCGTCTCGCAAGCCTTGCTCGATGCGCTTCAAGCCGTCGCCGAGCTGCGCGATGCCGTTCTTCAGCTCGTTCGTGCCCGCGACCAGCTGGCCGGCGCCGTCCACCGCCTCCTGCAGCTTCGGCGCGTTCTCGCTGAGCGCCGCGCTCGCTTCGGAGAGGCCGCCGCCGATCTCGCCGAGGCCGTCCCCGGCGTCGCCGAGCCCGTCTTCGAGCGTGCCGACCTGCTGCGTCACCTGCAAGTCCTCGAGCGGTTCCCCGGTCGGGCGGGTCGCGCTGCGGACCGTCTTGACGCCGTCCACCTTCGCCAGCTCGCGGGACACCTGCTCGACGACCGAGAGACCTTCTTGGCTGTCGAACGGACGATCCGCCTTCACGACGACCGTCGTCGGCAGCGAGTCGCCGGGGCCGAAGCTTTCCGCGATCAAGTCGAACGCCTTGACCGAGTGATACTTGTCGCCGATCTCGTCGAGCGAGCTGTAGGACGTCGCCTCTTGGTACACCGAGAGGAACGGTACCGTCACGACCGCGATCAGCAGCAGCGCCCACACCGGACGCTTCAGCGAGAAGCGGCCGACGGCGCCCCAGAGGCCGCTCTGCTTATGCTCCAGCGAGCCGCGGGCCGGCCAGAAGATCGCCTTGCCGAGCGTCGCCAGGAAGAACGGCACGAGCGTGACGAGCGCGAGCAGCAGCACGGCGACGCCGACCGCGACGGCGACGGCCGAGCGGTACAGCGCGAACGTCGAGAAGCCGATGGACACAAAGCCGACGAGGACGGCGAGACCGGAGAAGAATACCGTCTTGCCGGAAGCGCGGTACGTCGCGATCACGGCCGAGGACGTGTCTCCCGAATGGGCGAGCTCTTCCTTGAATCGGCTGATGAGCAGAATGCAATAGTCCGTCCCGATGCCGAACAAGACGGCGACCAAGAAAATCTGCGTAAAATTGGACAGCGGGAAGTTCGCGTATTCCACCAAGTACGCGACGACCGACTGCGCCACGATGTAACTGAAGCCGACGGCGATCAGCGGAATGAACGGCGCGATCGCCGAACGGAACACAAGCAGCAAAATCGCCAAGATGAAGACGACCGTGATCCATTCCGTCTTCTTCAGCCCTTCCTGCGAGCTTTCGATGACGTCCTCCGAGATAATCCAGCCGCCGGTGTAATAATGGTCGACCGGCACGTCGTCGATCGCCGCATACAGGGCGTCTCTCGCCTCGGCCGGCGTGCGCTCCCCGAAGTCGACCGTGACGAGCGAGAGCGCCGTCTTGCCGTCCTCGGCGACGAGCTGGCTCTCCAGCTCCGGCGTATCGAAGTGCGTCGTAACGCCGGTGACGCCGGTTTCGGCGCCGCCGGCTTTCAGCCGCTCGAGCGCGTCCTTCATGGCGGCCCGATCCGCGTCGGTCAGCCCCGATTCGTTATGAAAGACGAGCACGGCGGACGCGCCGCTTCCCGCGTCGGCCTTGCCGGCGTTCAACTCGTCCATCAGCTTCGCCGCGACGTCGGAAGAGGCGCCTTCCGGCACCGTGATTTGTCCCTTCGTGCGGACGAGCTCCTCCATGTTCGGGGCGGTCAGGAACAGCGCGACCGCGACGACGATCCATCCGGCGAAGACGGCCCATCTCCATTTCAGTATCGTTTTCATCATCGGATTCTCCTCTTCTAAGGCTCTAATAACACGCGCGCCAGCTTCTCGTAAGTTTCTATGAAAAGCAGCGCTTCGTCTTGTTCGAAATGATTTAAGTATTTGGTGAGCAGCTCTTGAATCCGGTCTTCCATCTCTTGGGACAATCGACGCCCCTCTTCGGTGAGCCGCAAGTATGTGACCCGGCGATCCTTCTCGTCCGGCAGCCGTTCGATCAAGTCCTTGTCGAACAGCCGGTTGATGATGGCCGTGACGGAGCTTTTCCCGACGCAGAACGTATCCGCCAGCTCCGACGAGGTACAGCGATCGTTCTTGCGCATATAACGGATGACCGCGTATTGATCGAGCGTCAGGTCGTCGCGCATGCGCTCGCGAATGGCGGCGTTGATGCGGCGCGTGACGACGAAAGATGCTTCTTCGTATCTTTGAATGATAGACGACAGTTGCGCCTTATCCATTGCTTCTCTCCTCCTTCCTTCCACCCTCGGACAGGTTGTTTCATTCTGAAAATGTTTTATTAACGAATGATTCGACCAGTGAACTATATCACCGGAAAACGCTGCCCGTCAAGCGAATTTTGTGCGCCGCTCCTCATATTTTTCGAGCGCCGGTCCATAATACGAACCATACCTATTCGGCGGCCTTCCGGCGCTTACGGAGATGATTCGCTTGCATCAGTTCGCGGATTTGTGGATGGTCGTCGGCAGAACGACTACGATCTTCCCCCTCATGCTGCTCGCGGCGCTCTTCATGGGGAAGCGGTCGGTCGGCGAGCTGCCGGTGTTCGACTTGCTCGTCGTCCTGACGCTCGGCTCGATCGTCGCGGCCGACATCGTCGACCCGCGCATCGACCACGCGCACACGGCGGCGTCGATCGTCATGGTCGTCTTGTTGGAGAGACTCGTGTCGTGGGCCGCGGTGCGCTATCGGCGGTTTCGCCTCGTGACGTCGTTCGAGCCGACCGTCGTCGTCTACCGGGGCAAGCTGCTCGACCGCAACATCGGATCGATCCGGTACACGATCGATAACGTGCTGCAGATGTTAAGGGATAAGGGCGTCTTCGACGTCAGCCGCGTCGAGATGGCGATCGTGGAGGGGACGGGCCAGCTGACGGTGCTCGAGCACGGCCAGCCGTTCTCGTACACGCTCGTCGTCGAGGGCGTCGTCAACGAGGACTCCCTCCGGGCGCAAGGAAAGTCGGTGGCGTGGTTGGAGGAGCAATTGCGAGCCCAAGGGGCAGGGTCGCTGGGGGACGTGTTTTACGCTTCGCTCGGCTCCGACGGGCGGTTGTCGGTCTCGCGCCGACGGGAATCCGAAGCCGGCGTGCCTCGCTTTCGGCATTAGCGCGGGGTCGGCGGCAGTTGAACGGAGCATATTGGACATTTCACCTCTACCACAAAAAGCCGGAGCCCTCATTGAGGACTCCGGTTTCGCTTTTTTCCGCCGACCTGTTCTACGCCTCGTCCGCGGCGGTCTCCGCTTCGTCAGCAGATTCTTCATCATATGTCATCCCGATGCCCGGCAGCTGCATCAGCGCTTCCTGCACCTCGCGTTGCTGCTCCGTAATCGTCTCGTCGTACGGCGTCGATCGCGGCATGGCGGCACGCTCCTTTCGCATCCGTCGTTCCGCTTATCGTTCGCAGCTCCTCCGAGGAATATGCGACGCCTCCGACGGGGGTCGGCCGGCGCATCGCCTTAGGCGCCCCCTACGGCTCGCCGGCGGCTCGCCCCCACTCGGGCGGCAGCGGCTCCGGCGCGTCGGCCGACGGCGCGTTCAGCTCCTCGACGCCGCGCAGCCGGCGCTCGATCGCCCGCGTCCGCACGGCGGCGCCGTCCAGCGTATTGGAAGCCTCCTGCAGCTTCTTCTGCGTCTTGTCGAGCAGGTCGCCGAACTTGCCGAACTCGGTCTTCACCGCGCCGAGCACCTGCCACACCTCGCTCGTCCGCTTCTGAACGGCGAGCGTCCGGAACCCCATCTGCAGGCTGTTCAGCAGCGCCGACAACGTCGTCGGGCCCGTCACGACGACGCGATGCTCCCGCTGCAGCGTCTCCCACAGCCCCGGCCTGCGCAGCACCTCCGCGTACAGCCCCTCGAGCGGCAGGAACATGACCGCGAACTCCGTCGTCGCCGGCGGATCGACGTACTTCGTTTGGATCGACTTCGCCTCGGCCTTCACCCGGGCTTCGAGCATCTTGCCCGCTTCCGCCGCCGCGGCCGCGTCGCCGGCCTCCTGCGCGTCGACCAGCCGCTGGTAGTCCTCGAGCGGAAACTTCGCGTCGATCGGCAGCATCACGCCGCGTCCGCCGCCGTCCGACTTGTCCGGCAGCTTAACGACGAAGTCGACGCGCTCGCCGACGCCCTTCTTGACGGCGACGTTGCGCTCGTATTGATCCGGGGCGAGCGACTGCTCGAGCAGCGCGTCGAGCTGAATCTCGCCCATCGTGCCGCGCGTCTTCACGTTCGTCAGCACCTTCTTCAAGTCCCCTACGCCGCTCGCGAGCGATTGCATCTCGCCGAGGCCTTTATGCACCAGATCGAGCCGCTCCCCGACGAGCTTGAACGATTCGCCGAGCCGCTGCTCGAGCGTCGCATGCAGCTTCTCGTCGACCGTCGCCCGCATCTGCTCCAGCTTCGCGTTGTTATCGGAGCGCAGCGCCGACAGCTGCCGTTCCACCGTCTCGCGCATCGTCTCCAGCTTGTTCTCGTTCAGCCGCGTCAGCTCGGCGAGACGCGCAAGCAGCGCATGCTGCTGCCGTTCGAACGCGTTCCCGAGCTCCTGCCGTTGCTGCCCGCTCGCCGACAGCGTCTCCTGCCGGACGCGCGCCAACTCGTCGCGCAGCCCGCGCTCCGTCTGCTCCACCGCTCGAACGAGCGCGTCGAGCCTCCGCTCCGTATCGCCGGCGTTCCGCTTCGCCGTCCGCTGCAGCAGCGCCAGCAGCAGCGCCGCGTTCGCGACGCCCGCCCCCGCCGCGATCCAACCGATCAGGTCCGTCATGTGTTCGTTCCGCCTTTGTCCTGAAATTACCATCGATTGTACCACAAAACAGATGTTCGCGTCATACGGGCAGCCGGCGGGCTAACCTCCCTGCGCATCGCGGCGCCCGCATTAGGCGGGAACGCAGAAATCCGCTTATTTCGCCTCCTTAGGCGGAAAATTCCGCTTGTAAGCGCAGAGACGCGCTTACATCGCAAGGCAAGCCTGTCGCAGCTTTAGTCCTTCCGCCGCAAAATACACGTACAAGAGGCGCCTCGAATTATTGCTCCCTACCAAGATGAAACTCGCGTTGTGCGGCCAATTGGGGAGGGGTTCCTCAATTTTCGGGGTGGCATGCCCTAATTATTGTGGAGAAGTGCCCCAATGTATTGCTCCCTACCAAGATGAAACTCGTGTTGTGCGGCCAATTGGGGAGGGGTCCTCAATTTTCGGGGGGGTATGCCCTAATTATTGCGGAGAAGTGCCCCAATGTATTGCTCCCTACCAAGATGAAACTCGTGTTGTGCGGCCAATTGGGGAAGGTTTCCTCAATTTTCGGGGTGGCATGCCCTAATTATTCTGGAGATGCGCCCCAACGTATTGAGTTCCTGATTGCTGTTAGTGGATGGGTCGGCGGTAGAAAAAAAGACCGGGAAGGGTTACCCCCTCCCCGGTCTCGTCCCGCCCGCCGCGTCCTTCGCGGGGTCCATCGTCGCATCTTCCGCCCTACTTTCCGCCGCGCCCCGAAGCAGGCCGAGCGAACGCAGGAACGCGTCCAGCTCCCGTTCGTACGACTCGCGGCCGCGCGCCCACGACTCCGCATGCGCCGCGTCCGGCGCCACATACATCGACTTCGTGCCTGTCAGCCTCTCGTACACCGCCTCGCTCATCCACGGCGGCACATAGTCGTCCTCCCGCCCGTGGATGAGCAAGACCGGCGCCGCGATCGAGGCGCTGTCCCGAACCGGCGACACCTCGCGGAAGAAGAAGCCCGCCCTCAGCTTGCACCAGAGACTCGTAATCGGCAGCAGCGGGAACCGCGGCAGCCGGAACTCCATCTTCAGCCGATAGGCGAGCTGCTCCGTCAAATCCGAGTACGGGCAGTCGGCGACGACGAACGCCGGGCGACGGTCCATGGCGGCGAATTGCAGCGCCGTCGCGGCGCCCATCGATTCGCCGAACACGCCGACGACGGCGTCTCGCCCGAACCGTTCGTACGCCCAGTCGACGACCGCCTTCGGATCGCGTTTCTCATAGTACCCGTACGTGGTGAAGTCTCCCCCGCTCCGTCCATGCCGGCGGTGGTCGTACAGCACGACGTTGAAGCCTCGGCGGAGGAAGAGGTCCGCATACTTCACCATGCCGTACGACGAAGACGTCACCCCGTGGGCGAACGCGACGGTTCGCCCGGTCGCCTCGCCGTCGGCCGGAACGAACCAGGCGTGAAGCTTGTACCCGAACGGCGAGTCGATCGCGAACTCCTCCTTCGGGAGCTCATCGAGTCGTTCGCGCGTAACGCTCCCGCGTTCGAGCTCGTGGGCGAGGATCGCTTCGGTCTTATGCGTCGGAATGCGGAGCACTCGTTCCGAGAAATAGTATGAAACCGCCAGCAACGCGGCAGCGGCCGTCGTTCCGGCAAGCGTCCAAATCAAGTGAATGATCCCCCTGTGGCATCATGACGCGCGGCCGCCTCGGCGCGGGAGCTCTACCCTTCTTCGTAGGGTGGGCGAAACCCGTTCCTCTCGTTTCCCGCTCCGGAGGCTTTCTCGGTCTCGAGGGGCGGAACGGCGACGGCGGAAGCCGACTCGTTCTCCTGCCGCATCGGCCGCTCCTCGAGCGCCGCGTTGGATTCGTAAGCTTTCCATTGCTCGAATGTGCATTCGAGCTGTCGAAGAACCTCCCTGACATCAAGCGATAGCTTGTGTTTCACCAACCGCGTCAGCCCTCTCCGTATCCGATTTGCCTCGGCAACGACAAAAACCCTTGCTCCGCATTCGGAGAGGGTTGCGATCCCCTCAAACATCCACCAGAGTCATGCGTCTGGTAATGATTATATGAGTTTTGTCATGGTAGAGTCTGTCGAAGCTTGTCTCTGTCGCGTCATGAAATTGTCATTTTCTTTATTAATTTTTACATAATCCGGGACTTCGATCCCAGTACTCTACATCTACCTTACGAATTCGGCAAAATGTACCCTGCGATCATTACAAAATGTAACACCGTACCGATAGATACGAAGATATGGAACACCTCGTGAAAGCCGAACCGATTCGGGAACAAGTCGAACCGCTTCGTCGCGTAGATGACGCCGCCGACCGTATAAGCGACGCCGCCCAGAAGCATCAGCGCGAACGCCTCGACCGGCAGCGCGTCCACCAGCTTCGCGAGCGGAATGATCGCGATCCAGCCGAGCGCGATATAAAACGCGGTCGAGATCGAACGCGGCAAATGCAGGAACCAAATTTTCAGCGCGATGCCGATCGACGCCAGCGTATACACGGCCGCCAGCATGCTCCACCGCCACCAGCCGTCGAGCCCGAAATACAGCACCGGCGTGTACGTGCCTGCGATGAGCAGGTAGATCGCGATATGATCGAGCTTGCGGAGCACCTTCACCTTACCGGGCGTCGTGCGGATCCAGTGGTACGCCGTGCTCGCTCCGTACAAAAGGATGACGCTGACGCCGAAGATGACCCCGGTCGTCAGCTTCGCCGGTTCGTGCATAAACTGGGCGATCAGGAACCCGAGGCCGACGCATCCGGCCAACAGCGGAACCAGGTGCGTGATCGTATTGCCCGGCTCCTTCATGCGGAGCGCTTGAAGCCACTTCATGTCCTTCCTCCTCTTGCTCATAACTCGTGCACCGTAATTTCGCTCCGGATCAGAAACCGGAAGTTGAGGCCGGTCTGGCTGAGCCCCTTCGAGATGTAATACGTCCCGTTGCGGTCCGTATGCATCCCCTTGACGATTCCTTGCAGCGGAAGCGGCCCCTTGTACCGAAGCCGAAACACGAACGGCACCCGGAACTGACCGCCGTGAAAGTGGCCGCTCATCAAATAGTCGTAAGGGCGGTCGATGCGCCGCGTCACCGTCGGATCGTGCGTGACGACGATGCACCTCTCCCCGGGGACCGCGTCCCGGAACGCCTTGCGCGGATGGCTCTTGCCGGAGTAATCGTCGTCGATCCCGACGAGCCGGAAGTTCCCGACGCGGAGCGATTCGTTGCGGAGCAGCGGAATGCCGCGTCGGCGGAACAGGGCGAGCATAGCGGGCAGGTCCGACCTCAACCGGTAATCGTGATTGCCCAGCACCGCATATACCGGAACCCCGGCGTCGCGGACCGCCTTCAAGTACTTGTCCACCTTGGGCAGATGCCGAAGGCGTTGGGTATAATCCCCCGTTAGGAAAATGTAATCCGGCGCCGTCTCGGCGATCAAACGCCGCAGCTTCCCCGGACCGACCCACGTCTTCTCGACGTGCAGGTCGCTGATTTGCAGGATGCGGACGTTCAACCCGAGCGGCCGCCGAACGCGGCGCACCTCGACCCACTGCGCGGGAAAAATGCATGCGAAATAAAAGACGCCGATGCACAATAGCCCCAAAGCTGCGTATATCACTCTCGTCGGTCCCTTCGCCTATCATATATTTCTAGATTATAACCTATCGCCGCCGGAATTCCTTATTGTTTTGGGTTCTGGAAGAAGGTATAATTTTAAAAAAAGGTATGAAATATGAAATTCTATTTCATTCTTCGGATAAATATTTGGGCGAACGATTCAGCGGCGGGGGGGGAAACAGCACGATGAACTGTGGCGAAAGAATAGCCAAGTTACGCGAGGATCTCGGGTTAACGCAAGGCGAGCTCGCCGCACGGCTGGGAATCACCCGCGCGTCGCTGTCGCATTACGAGACGAACCGCAGACAGCCCGATTACGAAACGTTATCCGCGATGGCGGATCTTTTCGACGTGTCCGTCGATTATTTGATGAAGCGCACGGATCATATGAAAAAAAGTCTGACGCCCGACGTCTCCTTCTTTGTCGATCAATTGGAATTGTCGGACGAAGCCATTCTGGAGAAGATCGATTTCACCGTGGACGGCCGCAAGCTGACGGCGGAAGAAGCGCGCCGATTCATCGCTTTCGTGCGGGCGGAACGTGCGATGCTGAGAGGAGACGATAAGGCTGATTCGTGAAAGGGCTTTGTTCCGAATTCGCGGACGGGTAATGGTTTAGAGGATTGAACGCTTTCGGGGCTTGTTCCAATTCGGAGCGGCGGTACTGATCGTAAGCGGTCCATTTGGACCAATCGATGCCCAGTTGTTCAAGAATCGTTTTCACTTCCACAACTCTTTCGATTTGCATGGCGAATACCCCTCTCGATCACTTATACCGCAATCGTTCACAGGAGAGGACCGGTTGCACCACTCGCTCCATACGTCCATAGGTGCCCACATTGTGAGGACGTATCTCATAGCTTCCTACATTCCTGTCTATATTATAGTAATAGTCATATGTCTTGTCTGTCGTTTTTTGGAAACCAGCCTAGAATCTTTTGTTGGAAAATGTCGAAATCGTGGAATTTTTTATGAATTTCACCATTTTTTTACGATAATCTATTACAAGTCATATGACTTTACATCGTACGTTGGAAAGGATGGACTTCATGGCCCTCAAGATCGTTACCGACAGCGCCGCCGACTTGCCGCAAGACTTCATCGAATCGCACGGGATCGAAGTCGTCCCCTTAATGGTATATCATGGGGACCGCGAGTACGAGGACGGCGTCTCCCTTATGCCCGCGGAGCTGTTCGCCGGCATGCGCGGCGGAGAAACCTACAAGACTTCGCAGCCGCTGTACGGGAGGTTCGAAGCTTGCTTCCGCCGTCTCGCCGAGAACGGAGACGAGGGCATCTATATCGCCTTCTCGTCGGAGTTGTCCGGCACGCACCAGACGTCGCTGCTCGTAAAGCAATCCGTTCGGGAAGAACATCCCGGCCTTGCGCTCGACATCGTCGATTCCCGGTGCGCTTCCCTCGGGCTCGGGCTCGTCGTCCGTCATGCGGCGGAGCTCGCGGCCGGCGGCGCCTCTCGAGCGGAGGTGCTCCAGGCGGTCGAGGCGCAGGCGCGGCGGATGGAGCACATCTTTACGGTAGACAATCTCGAGTACCTCGTGCGGGGGGGACGCGTCAGTCCCGTGGCCGCGTTCATCGGCGGCCTGCTCAATATTAAGCCGATCCTGCACGTCGACGGCGGCAAGCTCGTTCCGCTCGAGAAAGTCCGCGGGCGCAAGAAGGTGTTCGCGCGGATCCTGGATCTGATGGAGGAGCGCGGCACGAACGTGAAGGATCAGTGGATCGGCATCTCCCATGGGGACGATCCCGAGGCCGCCGAAGAGATGCGAAGCATGATCGCGGAGCGATTCGGCTGCGAACGGTTTTTCGTCGGCATGATCGGATCCAGCATCGGCGCTCACGCCGGCCCCGGCACGATCGCCGTATTCTTCGCGAACGATCGGCGCTAGGTCGATCGATCCCCTCGCCTCCCGTTACGGCGCTTCGCCGTCGGCGGGAGGCGCTTCCTTATTCTCCGAGGGAGACCCTTCATAGAGCGCCTGCTCGTTATGCCACTTGATGAATTCGATCAGAATCTTATATTCGTTGACCTGCTGCTTGTCGATGCCGCTTCGCTTCAATTCGTCCACGAAGTCCAGCCATTCCCGCTCGAGCTGCTGCTTCTTCTCCGCATTCATGTCCATCTTGAGGAGCGTCTTCAGATCGACCTTGAGCACGACGGCGATCTTCTCCATCACCTGAATGGAAGGATTTTGCTTCAGATTGCGTTCGATGCTGCTTAAATACGACTTGGAGATCCCCGCCCGTTCCGCCAGTTCGGACAAGGTAATGCCGCTCTTGGCTCGCAACTGTTGTATGTTTTTGCCGATCATGAATGTACCCCTATTCGACCGTGACGCTCTTGGCGAGATTTCTTGGCTTATCGACGTCGCACCCTCGGTAGAGGGCCGCGTAATAGGCGAAAAATTGCAGCGGAACGGCGGCGACGAGCGGAGCGAGCGCTTCATGCACCTTCGGCAGGACCAAGGCGTCTCCCGTTTCTTCCAGCCCTTCGATGCTGATCATGCATACGTTGGCGCCTCTGGCGATGACCTCCTGAGCGTTGCTTCGAATGCTGTGCTTCACGGCCCGCTGCGTCGACACCGCGACGACCGGGGTCCCTTCCTCGATGAGGGCGATCGTGCCGTGCTTCAGCTCGCCGCCGGCGAAGCCTTCCGCTTGGATATAAGACACTTCCTTCAGCTTGAGCGCCCCTTCGAGGCAAACGTAGTAGTCCATCGCCCGTCCGATAAAGAAGCAATTCCGGGACGAGCTCAAGTATTCCCATACCAAGCTCTCCATCTTTTCCTTCTCGTTAATGACGACCTCCATCGCGTTCGCCGCGAGGCTCAGCTCCCGAGCGACGTCGAACGGAACGTCGACGCCCCGCTCCCGGGCGCAGTCGCAGGCGAACAAGGCCAACACGCCGATCTGGGTCGTATACGCCTTCGTCGACGCGACCGCGATTTCGGGACCGGCGAACGTGTGCAGCGTGAAATCCGCTTCTCTGGACAGCGTGGAACCCGGCACGTTCGTGATCGTCAACGTCTTGTGTCCGAGCTCGCGAATGCGAACCAGGACGCCGCGGCTGTCCGCCGTCTCCCCGCTCTGCGAGATGAAGACGAAGAGCGGTCGTTCGGAGAGGAGCGGCGGGTTGTACAAAAATTCGCTGGCGACGTGCGCTTCGGCTTTGATTCCGGCTACGCTCTCGAGCAGCTGCTTGCCGACCAAGCCGGCATGATAGCTCGTGCCGCAGGCGACGATGTAGATGCGATCGGCGTCCCTCGCCGCGGCCCGAACGTCGTCCGGCATCGACGCGCGCCCCGCTTCGTCTACATATTCGGCGAGCAGTCTACGAATCGCTCCCGGCTGTTCGTCCATCTCCTTCATCATATAGTGCGCGTACGGTCCCTTCTCGAGCTCGGCCGCGTTCAGCTTGGCGACGAACGAGGTTCTGCGCACCTCCCTGCCCTGAACATCCGTCAGGCTCGCGCCTGCCCGGGTGACCTTCACAGTCTCTCCGTCCATGATTTCGATGAATTCGTTCGTCAGGTGCAGCATCGCCATTGCGTCGCTCGCGATCCCTGCGAAGCCGTCGCCCACGCCGATCAGGAGCGGACTCTTCTGCTTCGCCGCATAGATCGCGCCGGGGTCCTCCTCGTCGATCATCGCGATCGCGTACGAGCCGCGCAGCATCGACAATGCGGTCCGGAAGGACGTCTCGACGCCGAGACCGCGTTGAACGAGCGATTCCACCAGATGGACGACCACCTCGGTATCCGTGTCGCTTTGGAACGAGACATTACGGAGCATCGCGCGCTTTAGCTCCGCGTAATTTTCGATAACCCCATTATGTACGATCGTAAACCGCCCGCCGGCGCTTCGATGCGGGTGGGCGTTGCGGCGGCTCGGCGCGCCGTGCGTCGCCCAACGGGTATGACCGATGCCGAGCGACGCCGACGCATCCGGAACGACCGCCTCGCGCAGCGCGGCGATTCGCCCCTTCTCCTTAAACACGCTGACCCCTTCGCTCCCGAACACCGCGATGCCCGCCGAGTCGTAGCCCCGGTACTCCAGCTTTTCCAATCCCCTCAATAATTGTTCCTCCACGTCCCTTACTCCGATGATGCCTACGATTCCGCACACTCCGTCCATCCTCCTTTAGTCCGAATCCGCTTTCAATACCGTATACTTCCGTTGCCGCGTTCATACGCTGTACCGAGGGGAGGCTTTCCACATGAACACCTTCGCTGTCTTCTATCGGAAGGCGAAAAGCCGTTACCACCGCGTTATGCGCGCCTATCACCTGATTCTCTATCGAGATTGCACCGACGCTCGGATACGCTCGGAGCTGCTCCGCCGAGCGGAGCGCCACGAGCGCATGATGGAGTGAGGGCTTCGCTTACGCCCCTTTCGTCATCCGTTCCGCCGGCAGGCAGCGCGTGACGCATTCCACGACGCGCTGTTGATCCTCCGGCGTCATATTCGATCCGGACGGCAGACAGAGACCGGTGCGGAACAGCCGCTCCGAGACGCTCTCCTCGCCGTGCGGGTAGTAGCGCGCCCCATAGAATAGAGGCTGGAGATGCAGCGGCTTCCAGACGGGACGAGCCTCGATGTCTTCCTCCGCCAGCGCGTAGATCAGGGACGACGGCGAGACGACGGCTTCCTCGCCGAGGGTGAGCGCCGTCAGCCAGCGGTTGGACCTCGTTCCCTCCAGCTCCGGCATGAACTCGAAGCCCGGAAGGCGTCCGAGCTCGGCGCGATACCGCTCGAACACCGCCCGGCGCGCGCTCACCCGATCCTCCAGCACCTCCATCTGCGCGCGGCCGATGCCCGCGAGCACGTTGCTCATCCGGTAATTGAAACCCATCCGGCTGTGCTGATAATGCGGGGCAGGATCCCTCGCCTGCGTCGCTAGGAACCTCGCGCGCTTCAGCGCTTCCGTATCGTTCGCGACGAGCATGCCGCCGCCGGACGTCGTAATGATCTTGTTCCCGTTGAAGGAGTATACGCCGAACCGGCCGAGCGAACCGCTGGCCTTCCCCTTGTAGCTCGAGCCCAGCGACTCCGCCGCGTCCTCGATTAACGGAACGCCGTACGCGTCGCATAGCTCCAGCAGCTCCTCCATCTTCGCGCTCTGCCCGAACAGGTGAACGACGATGACCGCCTTCGGGAGCCGATTCGACCGTCTCGCGTCTTCCAGCGCCCGCTCGAGCGCGATCGGCGACATGTTCCACGTTTCGGGCTCGGAATCGATGAACACCGGCTCCGCGCCTTCGTACAGGATCGGGTTCGCGCTGGCGACGAACGTTAACGAAGAGCAAAACACGCGGTCGCCCTCCCGCACGTCCAACAGCCGCAGCGAGAGATGAATCGCCGCCGTTCCGGAGCTGACCGCCGCCGCGTCCGCCGCGCCCGCGTAGTCCGCGACCTGGCGTTCGAACGCGTCCACGTTCGGCCCGAGCGGGGCGATCATGTTCGTAGCGAAGGCCTCGCTAATATACAGACTTTCTTTGCCGCTCATATGCGGGCTGGACAAGAAAATTCGTCTTCGGCCGATCGGCTTCGACATCGAAATCATCCCCCATCTCGTTATATTTCACGATTCTAGCAGGCGCGCCGACGACCGTCGTGCGGGGCGGAACGTCGTGAATGACGGTCGCCCCAGCCCCGACCGTCGCCCAATCGCCGATCGACTTGCCGGGGATGACGGCAGCGCCAGCGCCGACGAAGGCCCCCATGCCGGCCTTCACCCCTCCCGTCAACGTCGCGCCCGGCGCGATGTGAGCGTAGCCTTTCACGACGCTGTCATGCTCGACGATGGCGCCGCTATTCACGATGGCATGATCGCCGACGGCGGCATCGGCGTTCACGACCGCGTTCGCCAGAATGACGACGCCGTGGCCGACGACGCTCCGCGGGCTGACATACGCCCTCGGATGGATAAGCGTGATGTAACGATCGGAACGCAAGCCCAGTCTCATGGCGATCGCGCATCGGGTTCGGTTATCTCCGATCGCGATGACGAACCGGAGGCGGTCTATCCCGCTCGCAAGCGACGGCGCCGACGAGACGGGCCCGGTATAGATGCCGTTCTCCAGCTCCAAGCTCGGGTATTTGTCGTCCAGAATCGCCGCGACGGTCAAGTCGTTCCGCGCCCGGATCATGTCCTGGACGACCTTGCTGTGCCCGCCTCCGCCGATCAAGGCAATGCGCATGTTTCGCCCCCCTCCCCCAACAATTTACGTTCCGGTGAACTTCTCCATCGTGACATGGTTTTGGTGACTGATGCCCTCGGTGCGGACGACCTTCTTAACCGTAAGGAGCAGGATTTTCAGATCCAGCAGCAGGCTTTGATGTCGGACGTACCAGAGGTCTAGGGCGAACTTCTCCTCCCACGTGATGGAGTTTCTGCCGTTCACCTGCGCCCAGCCCGTCATGCCCGGTCGGACTTCGTGCCGCTTCATCTGCTCCTCCGTGTACAGCGACATGTATTCCATCAGCAGGGGACGCGGGCCGACGAGGCTCAGATCCCCTTTGATCACGTTGATCAGCTGCGGGAACTCATCCAAGCTGAACGCTCGAAGCGTCTTTCCCAGCGGGGTCAGCCTCAGGTGGTCCGGCAGCGGGTTGCCCGCGTCGTCCGTCGCGTTCGTCATCGTGCGGAACTTATACAACCGGAACGGCTTGCCGTGCAGCCCGGGGCGCTCCTGCGCGAACAAAATCGGGGAGCCGATCCGCAGCTTCACGACGAGCGCCGTGATCGCGACGACCGGGGAGAGCAGAAGGAGCAGCAGCGTCGCGACGACGACGTCGAAGCACCGCTTCATTGGCCTCGCTCCGCTTCGCCGCCGCCGCTCTCCCGCATCGCCGACAAAATTTGTTCGCGCAAATCCTTCACGAGGTCTTTGGCTTCCAAATTCGCCGTGGCCTGCCCTTTCCGATAGGCGCGGATGGCGATTTCCCGCAGCTGTTGCTGCGTCAATGTCAATGAAACCTTTTCCATATGCGCATCCCTCTCACACGACCGTTGTGAACAGCCCGGCTTCCTTCGCGGCCGCATAGCCGTGCGGGTTCCCGGATTGCCATCGCCAAGCGTCCTCGCACATCGCATCGATGCCCTTCTCCGCCGTCCAGCCGAGAATGTCCCGGGCCTTGGCCGGGTCGGCGAAGCATTCGCCGATGTCCCCCGGGCGACGATCCGCGATCGCGTACGGAACCGTCCGGCCGGACGCCTTCTCGACGGCGGCGACCATCTCCAGCACGCTGTAGCCCCGGCCGGTGCCGAGGTTGAACGCTTCGGCGCCGCTCCGCTTCGCGACGTAATCGAGCGCCTTCAGATGCCCCTTGGCGAGATCCGCCACGTGGATGTAGTCCCGCACCCCGGTGCCGTCGCGCGTATCGTAGTCGTTGCCGTAGACGCTGAGCTTCGGCAGCTTTCCGATCGCCACTTGCGTGATATAGGGCATCAAGTTGTTCGGGATGCCGTTCGGATCCTCGCCGATGCGGCCGCTTTCGTGCGCTCCGATCGGGTTGAAGTACCGCAGTATCGCGATGCTCCACCGCTTGTCGGATACGCAGATGTCTCGGAGGATGTCCTCGATCATCTGCTTCGTACGGCCGTAAGGATTCGTTGCCCCGAGCGGCGCGTCCTCCGGGATCGGCACCCGCTCCGGCAGCCCGTACACGGTCGCCGAGGAGCTGAACACCAGCTTTTTCACGCCGAAGTCCGACATGACGTTGCACAGCGCCAGCGTGCCGACGACGTTGTTGAGGTAGTACTCGATCGGCGCGTCCATCGATTCGCCCACCGCCTTGAGGCCGGCGAAGTGAACGACCGATTCGATTCGATGGCTTCGGAAAATGTTCTCCAACGCCTCCCGGTCGAGCAAATCCGCGTTGTAAAACCGAATCGTCTTGCCTGTGATTTCCTGCACGCGCCGCAGCGACTCCTCGCTGCTGTTCTGCAGGTTGTCGATCACGACGACCTCATGGCCGGCTTCCAGCAGCTCTACGCAGGTATGACTTCCTATGTATCCGGCGCCGCCGGTGACTAGGACTGGCATGGCATATCAACCTCGCTATCCATTCTTTATAGAGAACATTGGAATAAAAAAATATATGACTTCCGTGTATTACTGTTATTTTAGTTCTTTATAAAGAACAAGTCAACAAATTTAAACCATTAGAATCTCTATTTCGCCGACAAACCGGCATTCTCTTGCCGATGGCTGGCCCCTTTTCCAAGAATACCCTGATTGGATAATGAAAAGGGCGCACCGCAAGGTACGCCCGATGACCTACTCCTTCACGACATCCGTTCGCTTCACGCGGAGCGTCGTGTTCACAAGCTTGTTACTCTTGAACATATACGGCGGCGCGTCCTTGCCCGCATTGAGGGTGTCCACCGCATGCACGCTGCGATTGGCGGAGAAGACATTCCGTTCGAACGTCGCTTCATAGATCTCCGTCTTTTCCGGGGTCGTGAACCCTCCGAATTTGATTAAAGGCTTACTTCCGTCCGTCAATCGTTCCGCGCGGAGGGTGTTGTTCACCCAATGCAGCTTCTTCGCTTTGCTAACGGTTACCGCCGCCAAGTACCCGACATCCCCTTTAAGGATAAACTCGGAATCCTGTACGGTAACGTCCGCTTGAGCATGATTCAATCCGATGAGCTTATTGTTCGCTTGAAAAACGCAATCGGTAAACCGGAACGTTCCCGGAACGTTGATCAGCAGTCCGTTCGTCTCCTGGGAAGCGGACGTAAAGTTACATCCGTTATACAAGCCTTGAGGCAGCGTCGTCCCGTTAGAGACGTTATAATCCGTCACCTTCAAGTTTTCGTATTCGCTTCCGGATGCCCCGGGTCCTGCGATCGTAGACAGCCTCGTCTTCCCGACGACCGTTACGTCGGTCAATCTAGTCGGCTGCGTACCGAGATAGAGGGCGTTGCTTCGCACGTTGTTGTTGGTCAAGGTGACGCCCGACACCTCGACGCCGAACGGAGCGGAGCTCTCGATTCTAAGCAATCCGTCGATGATCTCCGAATCGGCGAAGAGAATATCCTTGCCTAGGAGGGCGACCTCGCCGTTCACGATCGTATTGTCTTTAATGACTCCGTTGCTTCGCATCCCGATTCCGTTACCTTGGAAGTGGTTTCGCGCAAGGACAACGTCTTCGAACGCCTCCCATCCGAAAAATCCGATCCTCGATTCCAAGCGATTCCCTTCGATCCTCCCGTTGCGCCCATCCGCCAGTACAATATCTCCTCTATTGTTATAGAGGCGATTATTCGTGATCGTCAGGTTGCTGATCGGGAAAAATCCCATCCCTTCGGAATCGATTCCATATCCCGGCGCGGTTCCTCCGATGTCATGCAATCGGTTGTTATGAATGACGACGTTGTCGCCGCCGGTCACGCTGATCCCTTGCCTGCGGTTGAACGCGATTTCCGAATTTTGAATCGTGACGTTGCGGGCGACTTCGTTGCTCCAGAACGAGACGAATACCCCTTCCGTCGATTTGGCCGGAAACACCGGGATGACCGATTCAGCGCCGGAGGGGATAGGAATCAAGCCCCCGATCGTTTGATCCCGAGCGCTGGAGAGGAATTTTCCGTCGCGATCGTAGAAATACACGTCAAAGATTTTCCCTTCGATCCCCTGCGGCTGCCAGAACGTAATAAGCCGACGGGTCTCGAAAATCGGATGATCCAAAAGCAGAGGTTCCTTGATCCTGATCTTCGAAGTGCTGTTGACGGGCTTCCCTTCCGCATCGATAGCCCCTCGCTCGAACAGCCTTCCGGATAAGCCGACCAAGCCGACGCCCGAACCCTTCACCACGACCCCGTCCCCGGTAAAGTCGACCGCTCGCACTTGGTCGATGACCGCCCTCGCGGCGCCTTCCACCATAATGCCGACCCCGGCCTCATGCGTTCCCGCGCTGCTGGGGGTATCCTTTTGCGAATAATTATGCTGGTTCCGATCCCCTTGATACGTACCTCCGCGAATGTCGACGTCATGGACGTCCGCCCCAAGATACAATACCTGATAGGCTTCGAACCCATTGGCTTCTTTCTTCATCACCGCCTTATCGTCAAGCAGCAGCGTCATTTCGCTGACCATATTGATGCGCGCCTCCGGATCCGAGGGCTTCGCGCCTTTGGCGATGAGGTAAGTGCCCGCCGGAACCTTAAAGGTTTTATATCCCTGTTCTCCGGCCCATGCCAACGCCTTATTAAGTCCTTGCGTAGTTTCCACGGGATGGGTCCCGTCGTTATAAATCCCCCATCGTTGCAGCTCTAGATCGTACACCTTGCCTTCCGCGTTGTCTAACGCACGGAGCAACATGGAGGCGAATTCCGCGCGGGACAAGGATTGCTCCGGCCGGAACAACCCGCTCTCGTCGCCGCGTACGATCCCCTTCGCGAATGCGCCCGCGATGGAATCGGCCGCCCAATGACTCTTCTGTACATCGGCGAACGAAGCGGGGGCTTGCGCCGCTTCCAGACGGAATACCCTGTCGAATAGAACCGCCGCTTCCGCCCTCGTGATGAACGCATTGGGCCGGAAGCTCCCGTCCGGGTAACCCGAAACGATATTTAATCGCTTCGCGGCGGAGATGGAAGATGCCGCCCAATGATTCGCGGCAACGTCCGTAAATCCGGCTTCGAGGTCCTCCTCCGCTTCGACGCCCGACACGCGGACCGTCACCGTCGCCAACTCGGCCCTTGTGACGGACCGGTCCGGGCGGAAACTGCCGTCCTCGTACCCGGAGATGAGCTGCCGATCCTGCAGACGAACGATCTCTTCCTCCGCCCAATGGCCTCGTATATCGTTGAACGCCGCTTGTACCGTACCGACGAGCAAGCCTTGCATCAAAAGTATGACGGCCAAAAAGCAAGATATTTTCTTATTCAACGTTGACAACCTCCCCCTCCTCACACTATGCTCTCCTTTGCCTCGGCGCCCCGGCGGTAACCCACCGGAACGAGAGGAGCCTTCCCTTCCATCGCTGCAGGAATTCATATGCGAAATAGGAAGCAACGAACACAAGAGGAGTGAATAATAAATTCCACGCCAACGTTTCCGCGACTCGTTCGTACCCGGTCAGGAGCAGCGCAAGATGGCTGCCGTTGATCACTAACACATGGATGACGAAGATCCCCGCCGACTTGGATCCGATCGCGGCCCAAATCGAATCCTTGCCGGCATGCGGACGATGCAGCGCGGCGAGGAAAAGAACGATGACCAACAATGCCGTAGAAACGAAGTAATCGCCCGGATTTCCCCTGAACCACCCTACAAGGATGGCCCTCTCCGCCAGTTGAAGTAGCGAGAAGGCGAGAATCCAAATTATGTAGTTCGCCTTCGCCGCGCGACGATTCCGGATCCAACCGATGTTCCCCTGGGCGAAGACGAAACCCAAGGTCGTATAGAATAATCCGAAGAAGAGGGCGTCCCGGGTCGGGAACGAGACCGCGAACAGACCGGAATACGCCTGCCCGAACAATCCGACCCCATGAAGAAGGACGCTGGCCCACAGCAGCCCCTTCATCGCTTTATATTTATAGCAAATGAATATAACAACCATACAAGCCATTAACGAAGGCAAGTACCATAAGTGGTACCCGCTGTTCCCGACGCTATAATAGACTAGCTTCAGGGGATGCATGGCACCGAAATAAGCCGCTACCGCTGTTGGAAACTCGGTCTTCTCAAGAACCGATCGAGCGGCGATCAGGCATACGTCGTACAAAATATAGGCGATCTGCCAGACTGCGTAGAGCTTGGCGAGTTTACCTATGTATTTCTTAAGATGGAGGGTCCGCAACGGCTCCCGGACTGCCTTCTGCCCGAACAAATACCCGGCGGCCATAAAGAAAAAGGGGACGGCGAACCTGGAGAGAGTATCTAGGATGAAGTCGATCGTCGCTCCGCTAAATCCGGCAAAACTCATGTTCCGAAACGGGTTCGTGTGAATCGTAACAATGGCTAACATCCCCAACCCTTTGACGACGTCTACGGCATAATTCCTCTCCAACTGCAGCCCCCCGCTCAATATTCGCGTTCCGCCAATCGCTGCTTCCGAACCTTCGGCAACAGCTTGTTTTGGACGATTCGGACGATCAAGTCCTTAAAGTACGTATACTCCTCCGTCTTCCTCAGAAAGATGAAATGCGAGAGATTCACGATCAACAGGTTGACAATAACGTTCAACGCAAAGGCGCCGAAGCCGGTTGCAGCCTGCAGCCGGTATGTCGCGAAGGCTGACGCCGCGAGCGGAATCGATGCGATAAATAGGTACGTAAAATATAAACGGAAATAATCGAGCAACGGCTTGCGAAACACAAGGTTATAAACCAACTTAGGCTTTAGCCAAAAGATGACGGAAAGATTGCTGATCAACGTACCTAAGAATATGCCGGGGAGACCGATCCACCTCACGAGCAGAACGGATGCTGCGAGGTTGATCGCCGCTTCGAATAAGGGAGCATAGCGGTCTTGATGGTAAATGCCCGCCCCCTCTTTAAACCGCTCCACGGAGCCCCGCATTAACGTAAAGTAGAAGTTAAGCATGACGATGCAAATCGTCAACCGATCCAACGTTTGTCCCGGGCCTAACCAGAGATGGATGAATGGCTCGATCGTATTGAAGATCCCGATGGCGACCACCGATACGATCCAGAAGCTAATGAAAAACAACCTCCGATGCACGCGATACGCCGTCGAAGCGTTCCCCTCCGTCAGCATGTTGCCGATGCTGGCGGTCACTCCGGACAAGGCCTTGGATATGATCGTCTGGGCGGCCCCGATTACCATGTAGTAGCTGTTGAATATGCCTACCGTCGTTAAGTTGATGAAAGCGGAAATCATCATATTGTCGATGCCAAACACGATGGTTCCGCCGATTTTATGCATAAACAGCGCTCTTATATTTCTTATCAACGATGACTTTTCTTCTTGGTCGATCCTTCCCTGGGCGTTCCGTAACCAACTGTATCTCTTATTGATGTAAGCATTCATGGATACGAAGTACACGAGGTTGACGAAAATTTGCGCCAGGATGAAGACATAGAAATTCGGAAACAGGTGAATGACGAGGAGCTGCAATGCGCATATCGACACTTTCGAAAGCACCGTCGCCAAGGCTACCTTGTATTCGTCCTGAGCGACGATAAGCATGCATAATTTGTACGAGAAGAAATAACTAATGAGGGTGTCCGCCAGAAAAAGAAGGAAGTACCGCTGAGCGTCCGCCAAATGAATTTGTCGATCTATAAATAAATGCAAAAAAGGAAGGGTTGCGAGTCCGGCCGCGAAAATAACCCCTCCCACATTGCGGTAAAATCGAGCGTAATATTGTAAATATCCTTTTATTTTTTCCTTGTTTTGCTCCGCGAACGGTTTATACATCGAGTAAATGATGGCGCTGCCGATCCCCAATTCAGCGATCGACAACAACCCGATAATATTGGTGAACAAGGAGACCAAACCTAACATGTCGTTCCCGAACGTATTCAGAAAGTATTTCCTCAGAACGAACGCGGGAAAAAAACCGATGATGACCGTGATGAAATTAATAAATACGTTTACGCTCGCCTTTTTCATTCTCATGTGGATGCTTCCTCATTTTCTTAGCATGACTCCATCAGCGAGTATACTTTTTGCAGTTCGCCCTCGGTCCCGACCTTGTCGTGCTTCAAGTTCGCGCTGATACGCTGCCGTAACTCTTGATTTTCGATGATTTTCTTAATGCCGAGATACAGATCCCGTGCGTTCATATTCACGATCAACCCGGTTTCCCCGTCGCGAATTTGCCCGTACGCCGCCGGGAAATTCGTCGAAACGATCGGTCTTCGCAGTATTCTTGCTTCCGCGATCGCAAGACCAAAGCCTTCGAATCGGGAAGGCTGTACGTAAATATCCGCGCGATTCAGGAAAGAGTAAGGATTTTGGAACGTCCCTAAGAAGACGAAGTTCTCGGTTAGATCGTACTGCTTGACCCTTGCCTCCAAGTCCTTCCTTAGCTCCCCTTCGCCGATCACATACCATCGGATTTTGAGGCCATCCTCTTTTAACATTCGACAAGCTTCTATCGCCATATCGTATCCCTTTAAGGGAACCAGCCTTCCTATGGTAAGAATCTTGCAGCCGTCGAAGTCGTCGGCATAACTCGCGCCTTCCTGCGCCATCGCTTGCACCAGCTTCGGGGAGACGATATCGTACACAACGTCGGTCGATTCGATCAGCTCGGGGAACTCCCTCGTAAATATTTCCTTTCCGGCGTCGGATACCGTTACTACTCTGTGGAATTTATTGTAATATTTCCGGTCGAAATCCTTGTTGTACTTCGCCATCCGGTAGTCGGTGTTTAACCATGTAAGCTTTCTATTAGCGGTTACTTTCTCCGCCACGAAATAAGTAGGCATCCCCTGGCTGTAGGCGATCGCGACGTCATAATGATCGGGCAGCGGATCGATGGACATGGAAAACCAACGCCACGTAACCTGCGCGCGATGAAGCCTTCGGCTGCGCCACGGGTTTCGCAACGCCGCCGAAGCCCCCAACCTTACGAACAATTCTTTAAATCTCCTAGTCAGTAACAGATGTTTCACTCCGCGGGATTGTCTGCTCAAGAAGGCCGGGCTCTCCAGCACGCGCACTTCTTTCGGCAGCAGGGGAAGGTATAGACCTTTATTGGAAAAGAGGAGCAAATCCACTTTAAACTTGCTGAAATCCAGTAAGCTTAGCAAAGAGATGAGGCTCTTCTCCGCCCCGCCGCTCTGCAAAGAATCGATCACGAATAACACCTGTTTCATGAGGATTTTCTCCTATTACCAAGAATTGTATTCAGGTACCCTTTGGATTCCTGGATCTTTCGATTCAAAATCGTCTTAACCTTGCGATATTCGATATCGCGACATAATTCGTCGATCCCGACATATTCGCCGACCAGACGATCCAGCAGCCCTAAGTCGTCCAGCAAGTCTCTCATTCTCGTGTTGATGGCCTCCGTCCGGTTGACGATCGCGAAGTTTTTCTCGTAGATGATCGAGAACACGGCCGCGTGAAACGAGTTTGAAATGACGAACTTCGCGTCCCGAACCAACGATACGAACGTCTCCGGACCTTCGTATTGGAAATACTTGTTTGCATATTTGGATTTGCCCCCGTTGACGGCGTATATTTTGCAGCTCCACCGCTTGGCGAGCGATTCCGCAATCCTTCTAATAAGGGAACTGTCGTCGAAGTCGTACACGAGAACGTAATCTCCCGGAATCGAAGCGGTCCCCAACCGGTTCCACTCCGAATCATCCAACAAGAAGGCGGGATCGACTACGTTGACCGCCTGATGGATTTGCATTTGATGCAGGATGGCTACGCCGCTTTTTTCTCTCACGCCTATCCCGTCAAGCTTCGATACCTTTTCTTTCACGAACGGCTTATAGCGATCGTGGATGGACTCCGTAGCGAAGCTGGCGGCATAGGCGGCTCTCACCTTGCCCTCCGGAACGAAATCGAGATAGAAGGCCGGATCCGACCCGTTCCGATGCAGCGTATTCCAAATTTGGTCGCTTCCGCATAAATAAATATCCGCCTCCGGAGGGTTCCGCTTTAATTCGTCGTTCGTGTTGTATCTCGCGGGCGTTAAGGCGAGATGCTTCGCCTTGAAAGCGTCGAACGCTCTCTTCCGCTTCAAACTCACTACCCTTCCCGGAACTTTCGCGCCAAGATACAGGAGCTTAGTGAACAGGTTCTTCTCCCATTTCGGACTGCTTATGGCGAATAATTTGTAGTGACGGCTTAAGTAGTCGGGCTTATAATCGATAATCTCGACCTCGTATCCGAGATTGATCAAGTACCTCATAAGCCCGTATGCCTGTAAGGAGGCACCGTGATTGTATACGTCATGGCAAGTTATCGTACAAATCTTCACCTTGACACTCCCTTTCGATTACGTGATGAGCCGATACAATTTTTGCAATTCCCGAGTACTGTTGCCGTAGTCGCTTGCCTTGCAGGCCTGCGTTAAACGTTCCCTGTAATTCGAGTCCAAATATAAACGTTCGATCCCCTCCGCGAGCCCATGGGCGGAGAGTTCCGAAATATGTCCGTCGATCCCGTTCTTCACTTGACTCGGCGCGGTCGGATAATTCGTAATTAGAACCGGCTTCGAGAGAATTTGCGCCTCGAGCACCGTCACGGCCTTGCCTTCGTAACGCGACGGCTGAACATATAAATCTGCCTCCCGAATGTACGGATAGGGGTTGGTTTTCTTGCCTAGCAAAATAAAGTCCCGTTCCAACCGATGTCGCTCGATCAACGTCCGAATGGCTCCCTCTTCCCCGCCGTAGCCGACGACGTACCAAGCGATGTCGTATCCCTTCCCCTTCAACAGCTTGAGGGCTTCGACCGCCTTGTCGATTCCCTTCGCATGCGAAAGTCGGGCCACGGTTACGATCTTAAAGCGGTCGTCCTCGGACATCGGCGAGGGCGGATGTTCGACCGCCATTTTCCTAACAAACTCCGGGGACGTAATATTTTCGATCACCTCGACTTTGTTGTTCAAGACGCGGTATGTTCTTACGAACGAATCCTTGCACGCCTCGGACACCGAGACGATGTGGTCGAATCGGTTCCACATCTTTACGTCCGCCGTTCGATTCGTATCCACGTTTGAATAATCCGTGTGGATCCAAGCGATCTTCTTCTTGGCCTTCACCTTCTCCGCCACGAAATAATGCGGCCAAAGAAAGCTTATCGCCAGATCGTACCGTTCCTCCAGACTAGGCAGCAGAGGCAGAGCCAGCTTCCACATCAATTGCATTTGGTAATGGCCGGGCTCTCTCGCTCGCTTGATCTTTCCCAGCGCCTGCGCCGCGACCTTGGCTATGATTCTTGAACCTCCGAGGAGCCATCTTCGCTCTTGGAGGACCTCTCGTATCGTCTTCCGAATCGTTGTATACTGCGGAATTTCCTTTACTAGGTTGACCTTCCGAGGGAGGAGCTCCAAGAATTCGCCCTGTTGGCGATATAGAAATAAATCGACGTCGTAGCTTTCGTAATCGAAATTTTCCAAGAGGCTGATTAAGCTTCTCTCGACGCCTCCGATCTCCAGATCGAATGAGGCGATCAATACCTTTTTCTTCATACGCAGCCCCGTCTCTCGTAAATATGGATTAATTCCGCGATTCCGGTCGGTATGGAATATCGATTCCGCTCGAAGGCGTCGATAATTTTGACGGCGTTCTTTTCCCGGCGCCCCGCCTTCTCGATAATCGCATCGGCCCACGCATCCGCTCCGGCCGCCAGCGGGACTCTGGTGATCAACCCCATGCCTACATCCGCTTCGGGCTGAATCGCTTCCGATACGATGCAAGGCAGTCCGCCGGCTTGCGCTTCGAGCAATACTAAACCGAGGCCCTCGTATGTGGAGGGGAACGCGAATACATCCATAGCGTGCAGCATCGTCCCGATATCGTCTCTGAGTCCTACGAAGCGGATATCGCCGGATAAGCCCTCTTCCTCCGCGATTTTCTGTATTCGCGGTTTGAAGTCGCCGTCCCCGACCAGCAGCAGCTTGGCATTGGCGCCCTTGCGCACGATGCGCTTCATGACCTCCAATAAAAACACATGATTTTTCGCTTCGACGAATCGGCCGATATGTCCGATCACGATGCCTTGATTCAAATTTTCTTTCTCTTTAAATGCGTTTACTTCCGTCTCGTTCTTTTCCAAAAAAACGCTGTAATCGATTACGTTCGGAAAATGGGAGAACCCCCGCCCGCGGTTTCGTCTTCCGAACAAATAGTTCCCGGCCTCGCGGCTGCACGCCAACCGGTGCGTCGATAGACGATTTAACAGCGCCCTCATCGTCCCGAAGTACATTTGTCTGAGCTTATTGTCCCGCTTATCCAGGGTCGTGTGCGCGTGCGCGATCCGAACGGGAACCCCCGCCAACGCGGATGCCGCAATCGCGATTCCGCAATGAAACAGCGTATGGGCGTGAACCGCGGCATATGGTCCGCGGCTCTTCATAACCTTATAGAGCGCAATCGCGGATTGCGGGTTCGGAAGGCGGAACACCTTCCCGCCCATACGTTCGATTTCATGGTCGTAGTAAGCCTCCTGCCCGCTATAGGAAACAAAATCGAATTGCATCTGTCGCTTGTCAAGCTTCCTATAGATGTTCATTAACATCGTCTCGGTGCCGCCCATATTCATCGCCCCGACGACATGTAGAATTCTTATTGGCTGCCGCTCCTGCGGGTTCATCTTCCGGTATCCACCGCCTATAGAAAATTGCTTCGATATATAATCCCTAACGAAATCTCGTGTTCATAAAAAAAGTACAATCCGTAACAGACCACTATGGCGTAATAGACTAGCTTTCGCTGTTGCGGAACGAATAGTTTCACGATCCAAGAGATAAGGATCAAGCTGTAAAGCCCGAAGTAAATGGAAAACCGGGCGAAAATCCAATTTTGCGTAGAGATGATCATAATCACGACGCCTAAAAGAGACATATTGACTACAATGTCGCTTTCGGGAGACAATTCGCGAAGTCGCTTTCTCCCCAGATAAGCAAGGACGACCGGCACCGCATGGACGGCTACCCGGACCAGATTGGCCCCTCCTTCGGAGAATTCCTTGTATTGCCCGTACTGCGTATTTTGCAAAGCGTCGAAGACGACTTCCATGAATTGCGCGTACCCGACGACGAAGAGGATCGTAATCCCCAGCAGCAGGTAGGTGGACCATGTCCATGCCCTTAATCGCACGATGAAATAGACCGGAATGAAGATGATCGCGCTTTGATGGAAAATCGATGCGAGGAGCACGAAAGCGAAGTAGGGTCTCCACTTCCCTTCCATCACGTATTTCGTCGCCGCAAATAAAATGGACGCCGCAAGAAATTGCCGCATCCCGTTCATCGATACTAAGTACATTCCTGAAGTAACGTACACGTATACGCTGACGTCGAACATATGCGCATATCGATATAAGACCCATACGATAAGGACATTCGTCACTAGCGCGCATACAAAGACTAAAATTTGCGGATCGTTCGTTATCGTTTTCAGCAAAATCTGAAGGGCGACAAAACCGAAATCGTCGTTCATGAACAGGTTGTCCCACGTGTAATCCCGGGTGGAAAAGGTGCGCATGTAAAAATATGTATCGCCGATATTCGCGCGTAGTCCGGATACCAGCACTAAAGTAACGCCTGCCGCGAAAGCCAAGAGCGCGTTCGTCCTCGGGGGCGCCGCCCCCCCCAAGGAGGATCGGCCGATCGTTCTCGCAAAAAAAGAAAACATATAAACGGTAACCAGGTTTGCCCAAAGCACTGCCATCGGTTCGTTCCCTTCGCGATTATTCCGCCTATGCAGCCTTCTTCTTCCACAAGAGGTAAAAGTACAGCGCTATTCCTAACGGGATCGCCGTCAACGTAAGCTTGGGGTCCGGGGATTCGCGCAGGAATTTGTTGTTCGCGGACAACAAGCTGCTGGATACGTAGTGTACGGCTTGCTTAAATTTGAACGGTTTGCTTCCGAAGGGTAACTTCATAAGCTCCTTCCGATAAAACGAAAACCCTCTCGGATTTTTCGTATACTGACTCAGGATGTTCCGGGTCGACCCGTCCGGGAGATATTCGACGCAGCAAATCACTTGATTCATCGTTAACATTTCATAGTCCCGATCCAACATGTAGTACTTATACGACAGGGCGACGAGTTTCTCGCCGGTAAACAACGGATACGGATACCTCTTCGTCAGCTCGGAACGATACACGACCTTCTTGTCGCCGGTGACGCCGTGCTTGTGGTACAAGTCAAACAACGTAGACGTTGGAATATGATCGGGAAGCTTGGAACCGATGATTCGGCCCTGGATATCGGAATCGAGTCCGACGATTCCGCTAACGCGGTCGCTCCCGTGCTTCCGCCAAAAGGAAACGATGTTTTCCACGGCGTCGTCCGGCATATAGTCGTCAGAATCGATGCATACATTCAATTCGGTTTCGATAAGTTCGTACGCGGCGTTATGGGCGCCGTGCATCCCCTGATTTTCCTGCCAATGGTATCGGATCGGAACGATTCCTTCCTCCGCCCACCCTTCCACCATGTCGCGGGTATGATCGGAGGAACCGTCGTCGACGATTAACCAAACGAAATCTTTATTCGTTTGACGCTTTAAACTTTCGTAGCATCGCGATAGTATGTATCCTCGATTAAACGTCGGCGTAAAGACCGTAAGCGTAGGCATCCCGATCATCTCCATGCGTTGATATAAAATTTTTGGACGGATTCGCATATATCCTTAATTTCGTAACCGCTATTGCGCACCAATTGAGCCGTATCCCGCCGTTCGACAGCGGGCTGCAAGATTTTGCACGTCCACTCGGCGATGTCGTTCAATGCTGCGTATTCGATTAGTCCGGCGCCGAAATCCGCTTCTTTCGTAATCGTATCCGAAATCACGCAGCGCAACCCCGCCGACTGCGCCTCGACGAGCGTTACCGGCAGCCCTTCATACAAGGAAGGGAGAACGAAAACATCTATCGCCTGCATGATCCGCTGCACGTCGTCGCGCACCCCCAAGAATCGAACGTTCGGCCTGACGCCGAGAAGATCGGCCTTCCGTTCCATCTCCTGGCGAAGCTCGCCGTCGCCCGCCAGCGCCAATACGGCGTTCTTCTGCCGTTGGCTGATTTCCGCAAAGACGTCCAATAGGAACGTGTGATTTTTCACCTTGCGAAAGCTGCCGATATGCCCGATCACGAATGCATCGGAATGCAAACCGAGCTCCGCCCTCGTCTTCGCCCTGGCGTTCGGATCGAAGGAGAACTCGGAGGCCGCGACGCCGTTGCGCAGCAGCGTCATCCTCCCGCTCCTTGCGATCCCGTCGCCGAACAGATACTCCCCCGCCCTCGAAGAGCAAGCGAAATAATGGTTTGCGTTACGGGGGAGAAGCTTCCTTGCATAGCCTTGGAAATATAGCTTCTTCACCAGAGGATACATCGGGTAACTCGTATGGCTATGCGCGATTCGCACGGGCACCTTGGCTTTCTTAGCCGAACGAAGTATGATTCCGCTCGCTTCGTTCATGTGAGAATGAACGATCTTGTATTCCGGATGCTCGCGGAAAAATCGATCCAGCGCTCTTACATAAGCGAAATGTCCGGAGCCGATTCCGTAAGGCACGCGGAAGATGCGCCCGCCCAACTCCAAGATTTCCTCTTCGAACGCTCCCGGAGTCGGTCGATGAACCAGGAAATCGAATTGGATCCTCGACCGGTCGATGTTCCGATAGAGATTCATAATTAACGTTTCCGCGCCGCCGCGGTTCATGTTTCCAATGGCATGTAGAATTCGAATCACGACTCGCTCCGCCTCCCGCGAAAAAAAAGAAACCCTCCGCCGGCGGAGAGTTATCCGAGATATTGTTTGTACCAGCTTACCGATTGTTCGAAGCCGCGTTCGAACCCCCAGGAAGGTTCGTAGCCGAGCAGGCGACGGGCTCTCGAAATATCGGCCAGCGAATGCATGATATCTCCCGAACGCTGTTGACCGTATACGGGCGATACCTCGAGCTCCAGCAGCTCGCACATTTTCCGATACATTTGATTTACAGTGTATTTTTCCCCATAGGCGATGTTATACGACTGACCGCAAGCTTCGTCCGGAGCCGCGCATGCCTTGAGATTGGCTTCGATCACATTCTCGATGTAGGTGAAATCCCGGCTTTGCTCCCCGTCCCCGTTGATCGTTGGCGGTTCGCCCGCCAGCAGCTTCTTCGCGAACAAAGGAATGACCGCCGCATACTGGGAGTAGGGATCTTGTCTACGGCCGAACACGTTAAAGTAGCGTAAGCCGATGCACCCAAGACCGTACAAGCGGGAGTACACCGCTCCGTAATGCTCGTTCACCCGCTTGGTGACCGCGTAAGGAGAGAGCAGCCCGCCTTCCTCTCCTTCCCGCTTCGGCAGCGCGCTCGAATCGCCGTACACGGAAGAGGAAGACGCGAATACAAACCTCTTCACCGTCCCGGCTCGCCGCGCCGCCTCCATCATGTGAAGCGTTCCTTGAATATTATTTTCTTCGTATAAGAGCGGGTACTCTACGGAGCGCGGAACCGACCCGAGCGCAGCCTGATGGAGGACGAATTCGACGCCCTCGCAGGAAGCCGCGCAGACGTCGAAATCGCGGATGTCGCCCTCGATGAAGGCGAAGCTTGGATTTCCGGCGAACGCCTCGACGTTTTCCCGTTTCCCCGTGGACAGGTTATCCAGCCCCCTAACCCTCATCCCCATTCCTAGCAGAACCTCCACTAGGTTCGATCCGATGAAGCCGGCCGCTCCGGTGACAAGGAATGTCGTCCCCTCCCGAAAACTTACGTCGCGATATCCCAAGAGCTACAACCTCCAATATTTAAATCCGTCCGCTTCGGCGGCCGTTCTATTAAATACGCCCTTCACATCGATGAGCACATTGCGTCCCTGCTTCAGTCGGCTGCGCAACTCGTCTAAGGACATCGTCACGAATTCCTTGTGATTGACGGCGAGGATGACCGCGTCTACCTGCGGAATCTCCGCAGAGAGCTCGAACCCGTACTCCCGCCACACCTCGTAAGGGTCCGCATGGGGATCCGTTACATAGGTAGAGATTCCGTAGTCCTCGAGCTCGCGAATGATATCGATCGCTTTCGAATTGCGGACGTCGGGAACGTTTTCTTTGAACGTGATCCCCATGACCAGCACCTTCGCGCCATGAATCGGGCAATGATCCCGAATTAATTGCTTCACCACATTTTCCGCTACGTACTTCCCCATGTTGTCGTTAATGCGGCGGCCGGCCAAAATGACCTCGGGATGATAACCGACCTCCTGGGCCTTGAACGTCAAGTAATAGGGATCGACGCCGATGCAATGCCCGCCGACGAGTCCCGGACGGAAATCGAGGAAGTTCCACTTGGTGCCTGCCGCTCGAAGCACCTCGTGCGTATCGATCCCCATACGGTTGAAAATAATGGCCAGCTCGTTGACGAAGGCGATATTAATATCTCTTTGCGCGTTCTCGATCACCTTCGCCGCTTCGGCTACCTTAATCGAAGGAGCTTTGTAAATTCCGGCCTCCACGACCAACTCGTATACATCGCCGATATACCCCAAGCTTTCCTCGTCCATACCGGCTACGATCTTCGTAATGCTCTCGAGTCGGTGCACTTTATCTCCGGGGTTAATTCGTTCGGGAGAGTACCCTACCTTGAAATCGATGCCGCATGCGAACCCGGATTCCGCTTCGAGAATCGGAACGCATACCTCCTCCGTAACCCCTGGGTACACGGTCGACTCGTACACGATGACCGTTCCTCTGGACATGTGCCGCCCGACGATTCTGCTGGTCGCGACCATCGCGTGCAAATCCGGATTGTTATGTTGATCGATCGGAGTAGGAACGGCCACGATGATGAAATTGGCTTGCCCGATTTCGCTCGGATCGCTTGTAAACCGAATGGAGGAATGGCGCAACGCTTCGCTGCCTACTTCGTTCGTGACGTCGATCCCCTGCCGATACCGCTCGACCTTCTCTTCGTCGATGTCGAAACCGATAACGGCCGTCTTCTTGGCGAAGGCCACGGCCAGCGGAAGTCCGACATAACCGAGCCCGATTACTGCGATATGGACGTTATCGACTTTCCGTCTCCCCGCCGGACGGTATGTATTGGCCTGCCCGATCTCCAATTCTTCTATCATCATGAACACTCCCATTCATTGAATTCAGATCCATCGCCGCCAAGATCGACTCATTCACTTTCCGGACGTCGTACTTGTCGCGGCATATCGCCAAGCTGGCCTTCGCCATCTTCATCGCCTCGTTCGGATGGCCGATCACCCACCGCAGCTTCTCCGCCAACGGCTCGACGGTCTTCGCCGGTACGAGGAACCCGTTCATCCCGTCGACCACCGTCTCCCGACACCCGGGAACATCGGTTGTAATGACCGGCCTGCCCATAGCCATCGCCTCAAGGACGGTACGAGGCGTTCCTTCGCGGTAGGAGGGGAGAACATACACCGAACATGCCGCAAGATAAGGCCTAACGTCTTTCGTCTCCCCGAGATACTCGACGGTTCCGTCATCGACATACGGCCGAATGTCTTCCATCGACAAGGCGTTCGGATTTACGTCGAACGGTCCCAACAATTGAAAGCGAGCTTCGGGGAACGATGCCTTGACCCTTCTTGCCGCCTCGAGGTATTCCAGCACGCCCTTATCCTTCAGGATGCGGCAGATCATGAGAAAGATCGGCCGATCGGGGAGCGGCGCGCTGGCGAACTTCTCCAAGTTGACCCCGGAGCCGTGGATCAACACGCATTTCGACTTGCCGACCAGGCCGGCCCGAATGAATTCCCCCCGGTCGTCGGGATTCTGGAAAAACACTTTCGTACTGCATTTCAGCCCTACATAGTAAATCATCTTGCTGATATTTCGGATGACGTACGCCTTCGCGCCGTTCGCCAGAAATACGTAGCCCAATCCGGTAACCATTGAAAACACGCGCTTGACGCCGGACAGTCGCGCAGCGATCGACCCGTAGATGACGGGTTTCATCGTGTATCCGAACACGACGTCGGGTTTCTGCGCTTTGATCAGCCCTATCATCCTCCGAATCAAAGCAAGATCGCTCAGCGGATTTATCCCCGTCCTGTCGAAGGCCAATCGGACGAAGGTAGCTCCTAATGCCGCCACCTCTTCCTCGAACCCCGCCTCCGGACCGACCGCGACGACCTCGTGACCTCGCGCGACCATCTCTCGAATGAAGTCGCCGCGGAAATTGATTAACGACGGAGTATACCCTGCCAAAATTAGGATTTTCATCCCCCGTTCGCCCTCTCCGTACGCCCGCTCAGCTTGGAATCGATAATAATTCTTTAGCCGCGAGCTTATTGTTTGCCAGGTCTAGCAAGGCTTTTCTGATTTCCGAGGCTTCCATGCTCGGGTATGCGGCGATCAAATCCTCGATCTCTTCTATGTAAAGACTGGAGGTCTTTCCTACGTATATTTTCGGATAAACCTGTTGCTCCAGCACCTCGTCCTTCTTAAGCAATTCCTCGAACAGCTTCTCCCCCGGCCGAATTCCCGTAAACTCGATCCCCGTCTCTTCCACGGAGTTCCCGGACAACTTAATCATGTTCATCGCAAGATCCACGATTTTGACCGGTTCGCCCATGTCGAGCACGAAGATTTCCCCGCCTTTCGCCAGAGCTCCAGCTTGAATGACCAGCCGGGATGCCTCCGGTATGGTCATGAAGTATCGAACCATATCGGGATGCGTGACCGTGACGGGACCTCCTCTTTCGATCTGCTTCTTAAACAGGGGGATGACGCTGCCCCGGCTCCCCAGCACATTCCCGAAACGGACGGCGACGAACTTCGTGTTGCCGACCGTATCCATATGCTGAACGATCATTTCCGCCAACCGTTTGCTCGCTCCCATGACGCTCGTCGGGTTTACCGCTTTATCCGTGGAGATCATGACGAAGGTGTCGACCCCGTATCGCCCGGCCGCCTTGGCCACGTTCATCGTACCGAGGATGTTGTTCTTGATCGCTTCCTCCGGGTTCCGTTCCATTAGCGGCACATGCTTGTGCGCGGCTGCATGGTACACCACGTCCGGACGATAATGCTGCATGACTTTCATCATTTTTTTCGCGTCTTGGATGTCCGCGATCTCCGTCACGATTTGAATCGAAGAGGCGGGAACCGTTTCCCGCAGCGCCATTTCGATCGCGTAGATGCTGTTCTCGCCGTGTCCCAGAAGAACCAGCGTTCTTGGATGGAACTTGGCGACCTGCCTGCAAATTTCCGAACCGATAGAACCGCCTGCGCCGGTAACCAATACGACTCTGTCGGTGACGTATTCCGAGATGCCTTCGATATCCAGTTCGATCGGCTCCCGTCCCAGTAGGTCTTCGACCTGCACGTCGCGGAATTGGCTGACGGAAACTTTCCCCGTAACCAAATCCTCGAGCATCGGGAGAATCTTCGTTTTGGCTGTCGTCTTTACGCATTCCTGGAAAATGGTATTGATCCCCTTCCGACCTAACGAAGGGATCGCGATGATGATGTTCTCGATGGCCATGCGCTGAACCGTTGCCTCGATGTGGCTCACGCCGCCGATCACGGGGATCCCCATAATATCCAACCGATGTTTATTTGCGTCGTCATCGATGAACGCTACGGGCAGCAACTCCGAATCCTTATTGTTTAAGAGTTGTCTAGCGACCATCGTTCCGGCCGAACCGGCTCCGACGATCAATGTCCGATTCTTGTTTTGCACTTTCGGGTAACGGGCGTCCCGGTAAATTCTCCACGCCAGACGAGATCCGCCGATAAACAGCATGTGGAGCATCCACGTTATGGCGAGAATCCGAATGTAAACGTCCTGGACGATGAGGAGCTGGATAAGAGCGGCTGTCGCGATGGAAAAGCTTACGGACTTGACGATGATGAGCATCTCGCCGAAGCTGGCGTATTCCCAGGCTTTCTTGTAAAGCTTGTATCTGTACGCGAAAAAGTGGTGACTGACCATCAACGTCAACGAACTGACGAGCAGCGGCGCCGTGACGTCGTTCGATCCGACGTCGATTAAGAATCGGCTGATGAATACGGCGCTCAGAACGATGACTGAATCGATAAGGATCAACAACGAAAATCGCTTCCGGTATGTCAATGGACTTCCTCCTTAACGGATTGGCTTAAATTTTTTAACCGCACGGTTTTCGAAAAAACCGTACGGTTAAAAAATTTAAGAACAGGGCCATATGACCCTTATAGGGCATCGAACCCGTCCTCACGCCACACCCTTGACGACTTGCGTCTAAGGTCCCAAGACCCACAGCATGGCCGAGTGCCTCCGCTTGATAACGGTCAGGAGACATCACCGAAGGTGCTGTTCTCAATTGAGAACGAGCGAACAAAAAAAAGAGAATGTTCGCTATTCAGTACTCTTGACCTAATATTAGTTCTTTATAGTGAACATGTCAACACATTTTAGCCCTCTCCTCCGCACCCCTCACATCGCCAGCTTCCGTTGATTGCCCAGCAGCACTTGGAACAGGCCGTCGGTCTCCTCCGAGAGCTGCGCGAAGGACCCGCGCTGCACGATTCGACCCTCGTCCAGGACCACGACTTGATCCGCGCTCCGGATGGTCGAGAAGCGATGGGCGATGACGATGACGGTCATGGTCCCCTTCAACGCTTCCAACGCCGACTGAATGTTCGTTTCGTTCTCCGCGTCGAGCGCGCTGGTCGCCTCGTCCATGATGAGGATCGACGGCTTCCGCAGCATCGCCCGGGCGAGGACGAGACGCTGCCGCTCCCCTCCCGACAGGCGGATGCCTCTATCGCCGATCGGGGTGTCGAGTCCGTCCGGAAGCTTCCGCACGAACGACGCCGCGGAAGCGAACTCCAACGCTTCCCACAGGTCGGCTTCCTTCGCGTCCGGCTGCGCCAGCATGAAGTTTTCCCGAATCGTGCCGCCGAATAAATATGGGTCTTGGGGCACATAACTGATCGAATTGCGCAGCTGTGGAATACCGGCTTCGTCCAACGGCCGGCCGTCGATCGACACCTGCCCCCGCTGAGGCCGGATCAATCCCATCAAGACGTCGATGAGCGTGCTTTTCCCCGCCCCGGAGCGTCCGACGATCGCCGTCATGCCGTTCGCCGGAATGAACAAGTTCACATGTTCCAACGCGCTGACTCCGTTGTCCTCTTCGTAGCGGAACGAGACGTCCCGGCACTCGACGCCGTGGGTCAGGGCGATCTTACCCGCGTTCGCGTCCGTCCTCTCGGAGGCGCGCTTGCATTCCTCCTGCAGCTCCGTCACGGACACGAAAGCCGGAAGGGCGGCAGCAAGCTGTTGCAGCGAGGCTTGCAAGCCCGTAAAGATCGGCCATAGCCGCGCGAAGATGACGACGACGATGAGCAATTGATCCAGCTGCGCATGAAACGCGGTCGCCGAGACGTAAAGGAACGCCGAAATAAACAAGGTGGAGGCCGCTTTATAAAGAAAATCCGAACCGGACTTCATTCGGATATATCCCGCCGATTCCAACGTCATCTCCTTTACGAGCTTCCGATAGCCGTCCCACCGATAAGCGGTCAGATTGTTGCTTTTGATTTCCTTCATTCCGTTCAATTGATCCGTAATTTCGGATAAATAAGCCTGTGCCAAGGTGGAGCTCTGTCCGCCCAAAGCTTTAGCCTTCTTAATATAGCGGTTGGAGAATACGGCTAGGACCGTGCCGCATGCCAACACGAACGCGGTCACCCCGGGCGCGAGCCAGAACGCTAACCCGACCTGGATGACCATGAAGATAAGCGAGGCCGCCACCTGCATCACCAGGAAGGTGCCGTGAATGACGCGGGCCATTTCCATACTGAGCGCGTTCGTCAAGTCCGTCCGTTTCTTCCGAAGGAAGAACGGCCACTCGGCGTTCATGATTCCCCGGTACGTCTCCAGCCGGACATCTTCTCCGAACCGATTCATGAGCCGCACATTCCGGATCGTCACTGTGCGCTGAAGCGCGAATTGCCCCAGCATGACCGCCGCATATGCCGAAAGCACGATGCCTAAACTCGCTGCGGGAGGGAACGCGCCAAGCGCCTCGATCAGCGGCGTAAGCAGCGGAAGCTTCGCGGTCGTCTCGGTCAAGCCGCTGAGGCTGATCAGCGGGATGAGCAGGAACGTTCCGATGCCCGCGAACAAGCTGACCATGACCATACCGAAGAGGTGGTACCCCAGCTTTAGACCTTCGGTCTCGATCAATCTTTTACATACGATGGCGATGGCTTTCACCAAGCCCACCCCCTTAGCGCTAAGCCGTTTTTTTCGTTCTTCGCCAAGCCCACAGCACCGGCCGCAGCGGATAATATAAAAAGTGCAGCGGCTTCGGAAGCGGCAGTAATTGCGCGTCAGACGAATACGGATGCAAGAAGCTCAATACGAATAAGACCTTCTGCCGCGACCCCATAAGCGCGAACAAATACCGCTGATGATAGGACGCGACTTCTTCCTCGATCGGAGTCGAATGCAAATTGACCGTGCGCTCCAAATAAAACATGGCCCCCTGGGCGATCCGTTTCGCCCGGTTGGACCGAAGAAGGTCAGAGGTCCGTTCGTCCACCTTCGTATTGAGCAACTCCGTCGCCAACAGCAGCGCCTGACCCAGCAGCTGCTCCTGCCAGTTGCGCCGCGCCCGTCTCAGCAAGGGTCCCCACGCAATCGTTTGCTTCAAGAGCCGATCGACGTCCGCCAGCCAGCGCAGCCGGGACCACCCGTGTCTCGCGCCGTGAGTCGCTAAATAGAGCAGCAAATCATCGTTCCCGAGCTGGAACAACGCGACGTTCGTAATTTTGCACGCCGCCTTCCGCTCCCACAGCTCGTCGAACGAAGGAGACTTCGCGGGTCCCGGGTGAAGTCTCCAGTGTACCTCCACCTTCGTCTTCTTCTCCGGGTGAGCGTAGTTCACATGATGACGCCGCCACTTCCAATCGCCCAGCAGCGCCTCGACGGACTCTTCCTTCTCGTACCCGTTCTCCTGCAGCAGCCGGTCCGCCGCATCCAAGTCGCGCAACGGGATCAACAGATCGATATCCCCCGACGTTCGAAGGGAGATATCTCCATACAGCTGGTGAGCCAGCGACGGCCCTTTCAGGAACAACGCGCGAATCCCGTTCGACGCGAGCAGGTGGCCGATCGTCTCCATCTCGCCGGCCAGGTGCAGCATTCGGATCGTATTTTGCCGATAGTCCCGCTTCAGCACTTGCATGACATAAGGGGGGATCGGAGCCTTCGGCACCCGCTTCAACGTAACGTACAGCTGGGGAAACACGCGATGATGTCTCACCAGCGCCAAAAATTGGCTCCATTCAATGTCCCGATACAGGGCTTCGTCCGCGGCGGCGCCTTCCCCTTCGTTGTCCGCGGCAAGGAGAGCGACCAAGAGCTTCATTTCGTTGGATAAGGAAGTGATCGTAAGAACACTGTCGCGCTTCATTCGTCTCCCCTTCTATCATTAAGAATTATGGTTCGAATCGGCGAACGTGCCGACGACCGTAAAGCGGTGCATCTCTTCCCGGCCCGATACATACAACGCGCCGCTCCGGAGCCACGCATGAGCCGCTAAGCCGCCGCTTTCGTCCCGCCCCGTTCCCAAATACAAGGTACTGGAGATGCCCCGTCGGCGAAGCATCCTCTGGCAGGAAATCGCGCGTACGAAACATTTGCTTTCCCAGAACGTGTGCCGGCTGACGCATTGCACGGCCGCCGAGATGCGCCTCGCGACTCTCGCTTCTTCGACCGACGCGACCGTCGGAGTTTCTTTCATATGGGCGCCTAGGGTGAACGCAATGCGGGAGAAGGGAAAAAACAGGAGAATGCGCGCCCAGCCCAAGTAGAGGTATGCTTCCGCGAACAAGAGCCGGGTCTCTCCGTCCAGCGTCCAGATCCGGTTCCATTTGCGAAGGAGGCTCATTCGAACCGCTCCACCTCGATCAGCTTCTCGTCGGCCAAGCGGGCAAGGAACGTAAGGACATGTTCTTCGCATTGGTCCCGCTCGACGTCGTAACGCGCAAGCAAGGCGTCGACGACCGCTTCGATTCGGGACGGCGAGGCGATCAGGTCCCAGATGTCTCCGCCGATTTCGCCTAAGTTGTAGTACTTTCCGTTGCGAATGCTCAACATCACTTTCTCCCCGTCCATATCGCTGACGATGTGATCCTTCCCTTGAACGACCGTATCACGAGAATGAAGAAGATTGGCGCGCTGCATCCTGATTCCCCCTATTCGCTATCGAGATGATGGATTCCGCCAGCTGAACGATCGTATCCCCGTTCGAGGGCCGCCGCAGCTGCCGCACTTGAATGCATTGAAGCAATTGTACGGATACGTCGAGATGCCATTGCTGCAATCCGAGCATCGGCACGAAGAAGTTCCGGAACGTATGTCGGTACAAGGCTCGAACCGCTTCCAACCCCCTTAGAGCCGCGACGTCGACGTTGCCTTCCTCGGTTTTCACCAGCTCGAAGACGCCGCCGAACGGGAGCCGCTTCCCGTAAAACCGGTCTTTGATCGGAACCGCGTATTTGTTTTCCCTCTCGAAGAGCGGTCGATAGTCGCCGATCTTCATCTCCAATCGCCGGAGGCTTTCCGACCACAGCTTCTGCTGCGGGAAAGACGGAATGATTTCCGGCCCGCGGCGGGCGCCGCCGGATTCGGTTTCGAAGGAGACGGCGATCAGGTCGTCGCTCACCAAGGGGTAGCCGTATCGCATGAGCATCGACGCCAAGGTCGATTTCCCGGCCCCGGACTCGCCGACGATGGCGTACGCCATATCCCCCAGCTTTATCGCACTCCCATGCAAGGGAAGTATTTTTCGCTGCAATAGGACAATCGCCATACAGGTTCCCAGTAAATAGAGGCGCATCTTATCTTCTTCCATGCCATCGGATGGGGAGACTAGAATCGTGTTTCCGGAAGCGATGCTGAATATCGCGGTATCGGGCACGCGAAAAAGGATCCGATCCTCTACCGCGTAGACGAGCTTGCCGGAATGGTCGACTTCCCGCCAAAGCGGGGAGAGGTCCGACTGCCGAATCCGAATATCGGCATAGGATCGATCCTCATGCATCGTAAGCTCAGGCATGAGGAACTCGCTGCTTACCCGGAAGCCGAACGCTTCGTAAATCGCGGTTGTTGCGCTACCGTCCATCTTGTCACTCCGTCCATGCGCGAAAAGTGTAGGCCGAAAGCCCTTATACTGATTCGGTATAAGGGCTGGCGGAAGGAACGAAATTATGTACCTACTAGCTGTAGTGAATGACTTCTGTCGGGTCCGGCTGCACCCCGTCCGGCGTCTTAATCCCGGGGCCGGCCATCGTCATGCCGATGTCCAACGTTTCCAGGGAAGGTGCGCTCCATGCTTTCTTCGCATTGTTCATAGGTTCTCACCTCCTTTCAAGTATGGGCTTTCATAAATCGACCGAAGATCAAGCTCCTCATAATCATCCGGAAGTCGGTTTCGAACACCAGCTCCGGCTTCGGCTCTCGAATACGGGAGAGCGCGCCCTTCAGCACTTCCACATTCAAGTACTCGGACATAACCGGGTCCCTCAGCACGCCCTCGGCCTCGCCGACGAACGCATTCCAGTCCGGCGCCATCCGCACGATGCCGTCCGCCCCTTGGATGCCGCGAACGCGCTGGTTGAGGCGAATCCGGTCAGGCAAGTATCGCTCCGTCGCTCTCCGGATCAAGGACCGCCCTACTCCGTCCTGGACGAATTGCTCCTCCGGAACGGAAAGACAGAAGCGAATGACGTTCAGGTCGTTCGTCGGATCTCGATCCCAGACGCGGTGACGCAAGGACCTCTTCGTTCCGATCATTCCGTTCAAATTCCAATAATACAGCCGTTGGAACTGGTTTCGTCTCACGGCATATACGCTCTCTTGCTTCCCGGTAATGTTGATTCGCTCGCTCGAGATGCGCTCGAGCACTTTCGTATGACTTGCGAAGCCGGGGTTGATCAGCTTCGGGTGGTAATCCTCGTCCCCGGGCGTCCAAATATTGAGCAAAGGCCTGAACGCCTTCTTCGCGACGATCGGAACGATCCGTCTTCTGGAGGATCCCACCTGTCGAACGTACATCTTCATCTCGCGATTCAAGCGGCCCCACTGCAGGCGCTGAAGAAGCGTGGCTTGGTAATCCAACGAGTGCCCCCAGGAGATCGTCCAGTTCCCCCGCTGGCCCGTGAGCAGCACGCCGATCCCGCGCCGTCCGGCTTCCTCGAAAATCCCCTTCAACCAATAGGAATTCTCGTAAAACTTATATGGCGTCTCCATCGTATCCAACCAATCGTCGATTTCCGAATAAGGGCTCTTATCCCCGAAGTTCATGAAATGCCCTTCGATATTGCCCACGTAATCGATCGTCTCCCGAATGTTCGGCGTTTCGTCGGCGACCCTGCTCCGGGGCGTCCAGTCCGCAAAACGTTCGATCGGCACGTAACTGAACGTATGCAGCCGCCTCTGCTCCTCCTGCAGCGCCTTGGCCGCGAAGCTGACGACGCTGCCCGAATCCAATCCGCCGCTCAGCTGCGCCCCGACTCGGAGATGGGTGCGAAGTCTCGCTCTGACCGCTCTGTCGAATACGTCTCTTAAGGCCTCCTCGTATTCCGCGTTCGATTTCAATCGAAGGGTCGACTTCGGCTCCAGCAGGCTATAACGCCGGAAGGAGACGCCCGATGCGCGTACGGTCACGGAATGGGACGGCGGGACTTGCCGAATGCTCCGGTATACGGTCGAATGCACGTCGACCGTATCGACCGTGAACGGAATGGCCAGGAAGTCCGCCAGCCATTGCTCATCCAGCGCGCGCTCCCGCTCCATGGCGGGCAGCGAAAGCAGCGGCTGCATGACGGTGCAAAATGCGAACCGGCGCCCGTCGCCGCAATAATACAACGTCCTCGCGCCGGAGAAATCTCTCGCCCCGAACAACTTCCGCTCCCGTTCGTCCCAAAGGAGGAAGGCGAAGTCTCCGACGAAGCGCTCCGGCGCCTCCTCGCCCCACTTGGCGTAAGCGAGCAGGATGAGCTGCGCGTCCGTCGTAGACGGCCGTCGGCCGTACTCCACGCCCAGCGCCTCGAACAGCTCTTCCCGGTTGTCGAGAATCGCGTCGGACGCGATCGTTAGCCGCCGTTCGGAATCGTGGTATGGATTTCGCTCCCCGATCGATTCCGGCGTAATCCATTGGCCGTGGCAGCCGAGGAACGCCTGCTCCCCGTGCCATGCTTGAACGTCGTCCGCCGGGAATTTCCGAAGCGCCCCCAGTAACGCCGTGCCGTCATCCGCCGAAATCGGCTCTTTATGAAAATGAACAATTCCAGCGATTGCGCTCATGGAATCCTCCGATATAGCGAACAATATTCTTTATAACGAACACATTTGCATCGTATCATCCCATAGAATTGTTGTCAATAACATCTTGATTATTCTTAAGAAACAGCCTGTTGATACGTTCTTAATAAAGAACTATAATGGAGTCATGTGTTGTTCATTATAAAGTACAGCACACCCAATTTATGTTCGAATCGGAGGATCTATTCATGAGGAAAGAGCAGCAATTCCAGCCGCCTAAGGTCATCTCCCACCAGCCGATCCAGTTCGAAACGGCGCAAAGCTGGAACCCCGGCAAAGGAAATTTGAATCACCCCGGCACAGGCAACAACGGATCCAACTTCCCGGACACCAACCCCCATCACGACGGGAAGAACGGCATCGGCAACGGTGTATGGAAGGATAACAAAGGGAAAGGCAACAAATGATCTCGCTTTTCCTGGCGTTCGGGGAACACAAGGTCCGAGTCGAACTCGACTCGGACCGGTTCTCCGCTTTCTTCCAGCGCTCTTACGTCCCCTTGCCGCCGAACGAGCGAACGCTCGACCTCTCGATCCGCGTCTCGGAGGGCTACGGCGTTCCCTTCGCGGGCTACGAGGTCGAAGCTCGGACGGAAGACGGGGTCGCCGATTATCGTAGGGCCGATTATCGGATCGCGCTCGCCGCGGACGGCCGCAGCGCGAGCGTGCAGGTCCATAACGAGCTCGCTTTAAAGCACGCGCTTATGAACTTATACAGCGCCTACATCATTAAACATCGCTGGGGACTCATGATCCACTCCTCGTGCGTGCTGGGACAGGGCGGCGAGGCGCATCTGTTCGCCGGGCGCTCCGGCGCCGGCAAGTCGACGGCCGCGGCGCTTTCGCAGCCTCGTACCGTGCTTTCCGACGAAGCCGCGCTCGTGAAGATCGGTACGGATCGGATCGCCGTCTACCACTCTCCGTTCCGCAGCGAGCTGGAGACGGACGGTCCGCCCGAAGGTGCGTTCCCCCTGCGCAGCGTCCAGCTGCTCCGGCAAGCCGGCCATCATCGGAAAGTCGAGCTTTCGAAGGCGGACGGCCTCATTCGATTGACGGACCAAGTGTTTTGTTGGGAGCGCGGGGCGGAACATACGGCGAGAGTGCTCTCGATGCTTCGACTGCTCGTTCTTCAGGTGCCGGTATACGAGCTTCATTTTCAAAAAAACGACAGCTTCTGGGAGTTGATCTCATAATGGCGGAATATTCGCGTAAGGCAGGCTGCGAGGCGGTACGGTTAGACGACGAATGGATGATCGTCGATACGGAACGCGCTACGATTACGAAGGTGAATCATACCGGCGGCATGTGTTGGACGCTGCTGTCCAGTCCGCAGACGGCAGCCTCTCTGGCGGAGGAGTTCCGCCTGCTTTACGGGACCGGGACCGAGCCCGAGACCTTGGAGCAGGAGCTCCATTGCTTCTTATCCGATCTGCACGGGTGCGGGTTGGTGGAACGTGGTTATTGATCGAAGCATCGCGGAGCTGCTGGCGGCGTCGCTTCGGAAGGGCGGATGGCTCGAGCTTCCGGCGCAAGGGCGCAGCATGTTCCCTCTCATTCGCCAAGGAGACGTCTGCCGCTTCATTCCGTGTCCCGCTCCCTCGCTGCGACGGGGGGACGTGGTCCTGTATTATGCCGAGACGGAGCAGCTGATCGCTCACCGCCTCCTAAGAGTGGAATCCGCGAACGGAGAACGGCTCTACCTGTTCAAGGGGGATGCGAACCTCTCCTGCGATCCGCCGGTCCGGAAGGAACGAATCCTCGGGAAGCTGGCGTCGGTTCGGAGACGCGGCCGCAGCATCGAGGCCGTCGGCTTCGCTTTCCGAGCGTGGAGCTTTCTTGTGCTGTCGCTTCCGGTCCTGAGCCGCGCGCTGCACCGGTTCGCTAGAAAGCTTCGGGTTCCGCCTCGGACGACGACCGGAGCGTTCTCATGATCGCCCGTTCGTTGAAGGCTTTCTCCTTCCAGGAATTTAAGAAGCCGTACCGGATGCTTTTCCCATTCTTATGGAAGCACCGAAAGGCGTATGCAGGCCTGTTCTTCTTTATGTTCGTGGACATCGCGCTTACGCTGGCTTACGCCTGGTTTATGGGGACGATTACCGACGCCGCCGTCGAGGGCAGCTTCGACAAGCTCGGCCGTCTCGTTCCGGCGGGGGTGCTTCTAATCTCGCTCAGCATCGCCTCCGGCTATTGGAACAACATGCTGGATTTCCGGGCGACGGCGAACGTGAAGAAGGATTTGAAGGAGCATCTGCTCCAGCACGTCATGCTGCTTCCGGCGTCGCATATCGGCAACCTTCGCTCCGGTGCGGTGATGACTCATTTCACGGGGGACATCCACGGCATCGGCGGCATGATCGGCAGCAGCCTGATCCATCTAGTGAAGCTTCCGCTCGTCTTTATCGCCGTATTCGTCTATATGCTTCAGATTCATTGGTTTTTATCCGTCCTAAGCCTGGCCGTCATCCCGGCCGCGCTGGCTTCCGGCGCGCTGTTCGGGGTGCTGCTTCGACGCAACAACCGCGTCATGCACGTGCTGTGCGAAAATTTGAACAGTCTGCTGAACGAGACGTTCCTCGGCACCTTCGTCGTGCGCTCCTTCAGCTTGGAGAAGAAGTTGTACCGGACCTATACGGCGGAAAATCAACGGCTGTTCGAGCTCGAGACGAAGGATACGCGGCTGCGCGGCTGGTTCCGCGCCGGCGGGGAAGCGGCCGGGGCGGCCGCGTTCTTGCTGAGCCTGTGCGTCGGCGCCTACTTCGTCTCGAATCGCGTCATCAGCATCGGCTCCCTCCTGTCCTTCGTCAATTTGACGAATCATCTGATTTATCCGCTCATGGGCATGGCGGGGCTCTGGGCCGGGCTGCAAAGCTCGCTTACGTCCGCGGAGCGGCTCCTTCGCGTGCTCGAGCAGCCGCTCGATACCCGGGAACTGCCCGACTACGAATGCCCGCCGCCGGGCGCGAAATCGATCGCCTTTAAAGAAGTAACGTTCAGTTACGACGGGTCGACCCGGGTCATCGATCGGTTCTCGCTCGACGTCCCCGCGGGGAAGACCGTCGCGATCGTAGGCGCCAGCGGCGCGGGGAAGACGACGTTATTCCAGTTGCTATTGGGCTTCTACAAACTTGAGGCGGGGGACATCCTTGTGGACGGGTTGTCCGCCGGAGAGCTGACGCCTTCCCGGCTCCGCGGCTATATGGCTCACGTGCCTCAGGATTCCTTCTTATTTTCGGGCACCGTACGGGACAATTTGTCGCTCGCGCGGCCCGGCGTTACGGAGGCGGCGATGATCGACGCGGCGAGAAGCGCGAACATCCACGACTTCATCGTCTCGCTTCCGAACGGATACGACACGGAAATCGGGGAGCGCGGCATGAAGCTGTCGGGCGGACAGAAGCAGCGGCTCGCCATCGCTCGAGCGATTCTGAAGGACGCGCCGATCTTGCTGCTCGACGAGGCGACCTCCGCCTTGGACGGCGAGACCGAGCATCAGGTGCAGGAAGCGTTGCAACGCCTGATGCAAGACCGCACGACGCTCGTGATCGCGCACCGCCTGTCGACGGTGCGGAACGCCGACTTCATCGTCGTCTTGGACCAAGGCCGCATCGCCGAGTCGGGGACGCACGAGGAGCTCATGCGCAAACGGGGAACGTATCGCGAATTGACCCGAAGGCAAACCAACGGCATAAGGAGCCATTATCGATGATCATGACGCTGCTTCAAGCGCTGTACGACGAACGCGTTCCGCTTCCGTCCGATTTCAAAGCCTACCTAAGCGCATTGGAGGATATCGAATATTTCGCGATTGCGCCGCAGGTCTATACCCTCTTGGAGGAAGGCGATCGCCTGGACCGGACGCCGCCCTTCTTCCGCGCTCGCCTGAAGGAACTGTACCGGGAATCGCTTCATCGCAATCTGTACATTCATCTGGAAACCGACCGGCTGCTCGATCGATTCGAGGCGGAAGGCATCGATGCGATTCCGTTGAAGGGCACCCGATTCGCGGAGAAGTATTTCTCCCGCGTCGGCGCAAGGCCGACCTCGGATATCGATGTCCTGATCCGGGCCGCGGATGTGGAACGAGCGCGGAGTTGCCTGCGATCGCTGGGCTTTACGATCGAGGGGCGGCGGATCGAGCAGCACTTCCACAGCGCGCAGGCGAAGCCGCTTCCCGGCTCGACGGTCCCCTTGCCCGTCGAACTGCATTGGAGCTTGTTGACCGAGCGAACCTCCTCCTTCGACGTCGACGAGCTTTGGGAGGAAGCGGTCCCGCGCGAGTCTTACAAGCACATTAAAGAGCTCTCCGACTATCACGCGTTCTACATGATTTGTTTGCATGGCTGGAAGCACGCGCTGGACTCGCCTAAATATTTTCTCGATATCGCGCAGATGATCCATCGGGCGGGCGGACGCCTGGATACCGACCGCTTATTCGGGGACGCCCTCGTGCATCGAACGCACCGGCGGTTGACCAGCACCTTGTCCATCGTGTACAACCAATTTCCCCATTTGCACCGGGTTCTCCCCCTTCCCTTCCAGAGCCGGAGCGCGGAGCGGTTATGGTGGAACTACCGCGCGATCCGACACAAAGACGAGAAAGATTTGCGGCAGTACATGCGTCTCGCCCAATACCAGTGGTCCGACTACGATTCCCCGCTGCACCGGCTATCGGCGACGATGCAGTACTTGCGATCCTTGAGCAGAAGGTAGCCGCCGAAGAACACCGAATCGTCCCCTTCCACGCGGAAAGAGCCGGCGACGACGCGCGTCCGCGTCTTCGCCGGCCCTAAGCCCCTGCCCCTTACTTCAACGTCTTCGCCAAACGCGCTACTTCTCCCTCGGCCGTGTCGAACACCTCGTAGAGATTCACCGCAAGCGAGTTCATTCGCTGCTCGGTCTCCGCGCCTTCGAACCGGATCGTCTGTTTCCCGTCCACGATGCGCCCTTGCCCGGCGAACGGCAGCGTCCGCGAATCGAGCACCCGTCCGGATTCGTCCACGAGCTCCGCTCTCATCCGCGTCGACGTTTTGTCGACGGCGGCGTCCGCGGCCCGCGAGAGGGCGACGTCCAACTCAAGCTCATAGGTGTACGTGAAATTCGCGCCTCCTTGGATCTCCGACCGAATCTTCCAACGCTCGACGGTCATCGTGAACGGGTACATGTCGATGACCGACGCTTCCGGCGACGCCGACAAGCCCGCGGACAACGCCGCGATCGGCACTTGGGACAGCTCCGACGCCTGGCCGTCGACGGTTCCGCCGAGCACATGCAGCTCGACCTTCTCCCCTTGCTCGGAGGCGGGGATCGTGAAGGCGTAGTTCAGCACCATGCCGATCTTGGGCAAGAGCGACCGCCAGACGGTGCTCTGACGAATCCCCTCGTACCGGTCGCCGTTCGAGGTCTCCCACTCGAGTCCGAAGTGCGGCATCAAGACGGCGCGGCTTCCTCGATTCGTCATTTGGATTTTGGCAACGGCCGTCTGGTAGCCGTCGCCGTCTTGCACGAACCGCTGCAGCTCCACCACCGCGAGCTCGATGTCGGGATTCGCGAGCGGATTCGATGCGTCGAGGGCGATCTTATTCTTAAGCTTATACGGTTGGATCCGGAGAGACGCGGCCGCGGCGCTCGCCGGCGTCTGAATTTGCAGCCGCCCGACCATGTACGGTACGACTGTGCCGTCCGACCGAACGAAGGACTCGGGAGTCGCCACCGTCAAGCCGCCCCACGGCTTTCGGTGGTCCGCCGGCAGCGCGTAATGAATATACCGCGTCTCCCCCGGCTCCAACGAGAGCGCTCCCGCTTCCTTCCTCGTTCCTGTGTAAAATCGATTGTCCGCTTTCCCCACCAAGGCGAAGTCGGGGATCCATTGCTTCGCGCTTCCTGGGTTCGCGACGAGCAGTCTCGCCAGCGTAACGGCGCCTTGCGGCGTCTCCTGATCGAGGAGCTGCACCGGCGTATACCGGAGCGAATCGCCGGCCGCCGCGAGCTCGCCGGCTTCCGACAACGCGAACGACTCGCCCCAAGCAAGCGTCTTCGACTTATCGGAGAACGTCGTCGCATTCCCTCTCCATTCCATGGAGGCGATGCCGACGGAAGCGACGACCGTCTCTTGCTTCGGGTACACGAACTCGTCTACGCTCAGCCAGACGAGCTTCTCGAGCGAGAACGCGTCATGCCGCTTCACGGTAATCATATAGCTTAACTCGATCGTCTCCCGCGGCTGCACCGCGATCGCGTTCGCCGCGCTGGGCTCCAACGCGTAGGAGATCCCCTCCGTCGTCGATACCCTGACTTGATAGTCGGGCACGACGACGACGCTAGCGCTCCGGTTGAACAACCGCACCACGACGCCGATCCGAGTCCCTTCTTGCGTGCGTTCGTTCAAGACGCTCTTGACGCCTGCCCTCAGCTCGCTCGTGATCGCATAAGGCGTAAGCGAGGCCGCGGCCGGAGAAACCGCTGCCGCCGTATCCGCGCCCGCCGTCATCGGTAGCGCGCTCCACAGCAAGACGGGCACGAGGACGGAGCAGGCCGCCAGCCGCTTCCATTGCCAATGCTTCTTCATGGCTGCACCGCCCCCGGCTCCGAAGCCGTCTCCGCCTCGACGCTAAACACTTGTTCCCGATCTTGCAGCCCCGCTTGACCCATCACGACGAGCTTCTCCCCTTCCCGTACGCCGGACAACACTTCGTAATAGTTCGCGTTCGAGCGGCCGAGCCGCACCTCCCGCTTCTCTACGACGTCCCCCTGCAGCACGAACACGTATTGCGTCGTTCCGTCCTCTATGACGCTATATTGCGGGATGCCCAGAGCGGTCTGATCGGCGTCCTCCGTCAGCTGCACCGACACCTTCATGCCGGGCTTCAGTCCCGACCCGACGCCCGGCGCCTCTAAACTGATCTCATACGTTTTCGTCTCCGGATCCATGATGCTCGTGAGATAATGGATATTCGCGCGACTCGTCGCCTCCCCGCCCGGCAAAGCGTATTGGAGATCGGTCTTGCCCCGGACCAGATTGGCCGCTTCCTCGTTCAATCGCGCCGAGATGCGGAGCGGATCGACCCGGTCGATCGTACCGACGACCTCGCCGGCCTTGACGAACGTCCCCTCGATCAACGTCTGGGCCGTAATGATCCCGGTGATCGGCGAGACGACTTCCAGATGCCGAAGCGCCTCCTCGACGCGAAGCAGCTCCTGCTCCGCGTCGTTCGCTTCGGCCTCCAGCGAGGAGATCGCATCCGCCGATGTCATCGACCGGAGCCTCTGCCTCGCCAGCTCCAGGTCGATTCGGGACGCTTCCACTTGGAGCTCGGCTTCGTCCAGCGCCGACTTCGTCGCCGTTCCGCCGTCATAATCGTTCTTCGTCTTATTCCTCGCGCGAACGAGCCTCTCGTGCTCGAGCTCCATCTTCTTGATCTCGACGGACAACTCCTTCCGGCCGTCGGCCAGGGCCTGCTTCCCCGCGGCGACGGCCGCGCGCGCCCGATCCAGCGCGGCGGCCGCTTCCGATCTGGCCTGCTCCGCGTCCGCCGAGCTCAGCTTCGCCAGCGGCTCGCCTTCCTTCACCGTCTCGCCCAACCGCTTATACACTTGCTCCACCTTGCCCCCGATGTCGACGACGACGTCCATCCGGAGCGAGGTGAGGACGTCTCCGACGACGAAGACGGGCTCTTCGATGCGCCGCACGGCCACCGTCTCGACCCTCACCGTCTTCAGCGCGGGCGCTTCCGCCGCCGGTTCTTCCGATCGGAAAGCGTCCAGCAGCGAGCAGCCGGTCAGCATCGACAGGCTGAGGACCCCGATCCCGACTTGGCGCGCGCTGCGCCCGATGAACCTCCGTTGCTTCCTTCCAGATCTCACGAGGTACCCTTCTTCCTTCATTAGAATTAAGAGTAGTAAGGATATTTCTGAGCGTCCTTCCGATGCACCTTCGTCAGCGTCGCTCCTAGAATCCTGGCTTTCGCTTGATTCAGCTCGTCCAGAGCCTTCTTCGCGGCGTCCCGCTTCACCTTGCCGCCCTCGACGACGAATAAGACGCCGTCGCACTTCGACGCGACGATCTTCGCGTCGATCGCGCCGAGCACCGGAGGCGTATCGATGACGATGACGTCGTATCTTCGCTTAAGCTCCTGCAAGAGCGAATCGAGCCGATCGGATGCGAGCAGGTCGGACGGATTCGGTACCGGCGTACCCGCGGTCATCACGGACATCCGCTCCAATGGGGAATCGTGAACGATATCGAACAATACGGTATTCGGATCGGCTAGGTAGTCCGTCAGGCCGATTCCTCCGCCGCGGCCCGTCAAGGAATGCAGACTAGGCTTTCGGATGTCGCCGTCGACGAGCAGGGCGTTCTTCCCGCCCCTCGCGTAAGCCGCGGCCAATTGCAGCGCCGTCGTCGTCTTGCCCTCGCCCGGTGCGGCCGAAGTGACGGCGATCGTCGCGATGGATACCGTCAGGCCGACGGCGGCGAAGTCGATGTTGATTTTCAAAGTGCGGTACGCTTCGGAAAAGGGGGACGAAACATCGCCGTGCAGCGAAACCGTCGACTTAGAATTTAACCGCGGCATACGGCCCCTCCCCGATGTTCTTGGTTTTCGAGCGGCGGCGCTTCTCCAGCTTCGGAATGGAGGACAACGTCGGAATGCCGAGCGCCTCCCGGATGTCATCCTCCGTCCGCAAGGTGTCGTCGAGGCTGTCGAGCAGGATGACGCCGCCGACCGACAGGATCAACGAAGCCATGAAGCCGAGGACGATGTACGTGTTTTGTTTCTCGTTGATCGGCTCCGGGTCGGCTTCCATCTTCGCTTCCGTTAAGACGACTACGCTGTTCACCGGGGAGATGCGCGGGATTTCGGCTTGAAACACGTCGGTGATCGCGTTTACGATCAAGACCGCGCGCTCGTGAGAGTAATCTACGATGGAGAAAATCATGACCTGGGTGTTGTTCAGGGCGGCGACTCGAACCGCGGACATCAAGTGCTCGGAGCTCACGCCCAAATTCGGGTAGCGCTGAACGACCTTGTCCATAATGATCGGGGTGCGAATCACTTCCTTATAAGTGTCGATCAATCCGCTGTTCGCGCCGCCGCCGATGTTCATCTGCTGCCGACCGAACGGGTCCGCCTCGCTCGCGTCGTTCACGATCAGCTTCGTATGCGCCTCGTACATGGGGACATAGTTTTGGTAGCTGTACCAAGCCGCAAGCGTCGTGAAGGACGCGACGCAGACGACGATGAGCCATAAGCGTCTTTTGACCATAGTAAAATAGACCTTTACGTCTATTTCGTCCGATCTCATATCATTTTCCCTCCACTGTCGTTAGCCGTCTCAACAGTTCACTTTAACGAACCATTAATTACAGTTTAGTTCTCTATAGTGAACATGTCAACACGACGAGCCTACATTTTTGAAAATACAGCGGAGCATTTCCTAACCGCATGTCCGAGTCTGGACCGTTCGGATCGGTACGATCTTCGAATCGCCCACCAGACGACCGCGATGCGACGACATCCTTCGCCAGATCGGTCAGCGTCGCCGAACGGAAGGGCACGAAATATTGATGCGCTTCGTCCAGCGACGCATAGAGCGCGGAGAGGAGGACGCGAACGCCTCCCCTCGCTTCGTCAGCGGGCCGAAGGTCAACGCCGCGACGACGAGAGCCGCGTAAAGAATGCCGAATTGAAACAGATGCGCCGCTTCGAGCAAGACCCCCAACGAAAGTAACGTATAACGCGAAAAGAGATGCATGACGGATTCGGAATGCGGAGTGCGTATTTGGCGAGGGTTTTCTTTATTGCGCTTTACGCTGGACGGTTTCTCTCGTAAGAAATTCGCGGATCTCCTCGATGGTCAGACCCATGCGCTTCGCCATCAAGATCAGTTCCAACCACTCTGCGTCCAAGCGTTTCATTGCTTCTTCCACGGAAAACCCAGCCTCCTAGAATAAACCCCAATAGTAGCAAATAGTGCAGTGTTCCTATCCGCCCAATATCAGCATTATACCCCTGATACAATTTGTATTTTGTCAAAGTTTGTAGCCTGAAAAAAATTTTTTAGGCGGAATTTTGTCGAATCATTGGAAAAAAATGAAAAATAGACGAACTTATCCCCCTTCTTCTTTCTTCCGCTCTTCGAAAAAAAGTTTGCAACATGAGTCGATATTCATTTTGTTCGTTTTAAGGAACTATGTTATAATTATCGTTATAGTATAAAGAACAATTCAAACGAAAAGGACGACAAACCATGGACAGCATCGGGAATCGCATTAAAGCCATAAGAACACAAAAACGCCTCTCGCTCTCCGAACTCGCGGAGGCGGCAGGCGTGGCGAAGTCATATCTGAGCAACGTAGAGCGGGACATTCAAAGCAATCCGTCGATTCAATTTATCGAGAAGATGGCCGCTACGCTGAAGGTCCCGATCAATTCTTTGCTGTTCGGGGAGCAGGAGGATGAGCCCTTGGACGCGGAATGGACGCAGCTCGTGCAAGAGGCGATGGCTTCCGGCGTAGACAAACAGCAATTCAAGGACTTCCTGGAGTACCAAAAGTGGAAGAAAAACCAGTAGGCTTCAGATCCGCATCGCATTCCTGGGAATGGCAGCCGCAGCAAATTCCGGCGGGGTAAGACTTGTAGAACGCCGTCTTCATCACCGTCTGCATTTGTCGAACCGGCACAATCGATCTGCAACGAAAACAATACATCTCCATGATTCGTCCCCTCCCGAGCATGCGGTAACTATCAACTTGAACCTATAATATGTTACAAGTTGTATCATTGTCAATATGGAGAAAACGAAGAAAGGCGCCGCCCCCGTCGGGAGGCTTGCGCCGGTTCCTTCTTCGTCGCGTCTCGGACGCCGTTATCCTTGCCTCAGGTAGCGTTCTTTAAAGCTCGCCGCATCCACCGGAGGGCTAAGAATATATCCTTGAATGCAATCGCAGCCGTACGACGACAGCATCTCCCGCTGTTCCGGCGTCTCTACGCCTTCCGCCACGATCGCGAGCCCCAGCTTATGCCCCAGGTCGACGATCGCCTCGACCAACACCGCGTTCTTGGCGTCGTTCGTCATCGCCTGCACGAACGATTTGTCGATCTTCAGCGTGTCGAGCGGGAAGACGGATAAATAGTTCAGAGAGGAAAATCCCGTCCCGAAATCGTCGACCGAGACGGATACGCCGAGCTTCTTCAGCCGCTGCAGCGCGAACGCGGATTCCTCCGGATGCAGCATGACGCTGCTCTCCGTCAACTCGAGCTCGAGCCGCTCCGGCGGCAGCCCCGTCTCCGCCAGTACCGCGGCGATCGTCGCGTCAAGGTCTTGCTGCTGGAACTGCTTCCCCGATAAGTTGACGCTGACGCTCATCGACCGGCAGCCTTCTCGCTGCCATTCTCGCGCTTTCGCGCAAGCGGTGCGAAGGACCCATGTCCCGATTTCGTGAATCAGTCCCAGCTCTTCCGCAATCGTGATGAACTCCGACGGCGGCACCCATCCGAGATCGGGCGAACGCCACCGGATGAGCGCCTCCATTCCGTAAATCTCCAAGTCGCAAAGCCGCTGCTTCGGCTGGTAGTACACCTCGAATTCCTGCCGTTCGACCGCGCGGCGCAAGTAATTCGGCAGCAGCAGACGCCGCATCGCCGAAGCGTTCATCCGCTTTTCGAAGAAGAGCATCTGGTTGCGCCCTTGCTCTTTCGCCGCGGCCATCGCGAGTTCTGCGTGTTTGAGCAGGATGTCCGCCTCTTTCGCGTCGTCGGGGTAACAGCTGGCGCCCGCGCTGCAGGTGAACGACAGATCGTGCTGGTCGATCTTGATCGGCGTCGTGACCGCTTCGATCACCTTCCGCACCTTCGGCAGCAGCGCGGGCTTCGACTCCGATTTCAGAACCAACGCGAACTCGTCTCCGCCGATCCGCCCGAGCAGCATCGAATGGTCGATGCATGCGTCCAAGCGCTTCGCGATCTCCTTCAACACGCGGTCTCCGAACGCATGTCCTAGTGAATCGTTGATCAGCTTGAAGTGATCGATATCGATCAACAGCAGCAGAAGCGTTCTAGACGGGATTCTCGACGCTTTGTCGACCTCGATCGACAGGCGATAGCCGAAGAACGCCCGGTTCGGCAGCGAGGTCAAGGTGTCGTAGCACTCCGATATAAACACCTGATGCTCCAATTCCTTCTGCCTCGTGGAGTCGCGGAAGCAGCACAGCGATCGAGGCTCGCCGTTCTTGGAGGGCAGGCGGCGAATCGCGCACTCCGCCCAAAACCAGTCCTCGCCCCTACGCATTTTCAACTCGCCGTGCCAACGGCCGGTCGACTCGATGCTTTCTCGGATATCCTCCTTTAGAGAGGCGGTGATCCGCTGATAGAGCAAGCGGGCGAACGGCTGTCCGACGACGCGCGCGCGGTCTTCTACATCCAACAGAACCAATGCCTTGCCGCTGACCCCGCATATGGTATCGCCCTCCAGCAGAAGCGCGCTCCATTCGTCGTCCAACGCAAGCAATACGGAATTGTCCGCGTACATCCGATTCAAGCCTCCGGTTCCTCTTACGAATTCCACACCCAATGTTTCACCGCGACCGGGATTTGCTGCAGCGACGTCTGCTTCTCCACCGCGCCGATCTCGAAAGCGACCTTGGGCATGCCGTACACGACCGAGGTCGTCTCGTCCTGACCGGCGGTTCGGGCGCCGCGGCCCCGCATCTGCAGCAAGCCCATGGCGCCGTCGCTGCCCATGCCCGTGAGCAGCACGCCGATCCCCCTCGGGCCGACGGTCGTCGCGACCGATTCGAACAGCACGTCGACCGACGGGCAATGCCCGCTTACCTTCGGACCCTCATACACTTCCACATGAAGCCTCGAGCCGCGCTTCACGAGCTTCATCTGTTGATTGCCGGGCGCCAGCAGCGCCTTCCCCGGCGCCACGACGTCTCCGCTGACGGCTTCTTTCACGTCGAACGCCGTTACCCGATTCAGACGTTCCGCATATGACTTCGTGAAGCCCGGCGGCATATGCTGCACGATGACGATGCCCGGACTCTCGGGCGGCAGCCCCTTCAGTACGGAGAGAATCGCCTCCGTACCGCCCGTGGACGCGCCGATCGCGATGACGTCGCAGGCGGTCGATGCCGCCCGCGGCTGCTCCCGAACGGGCGGCTGCTGCGCCGCCGGCGCGGCGGACGGCCGAGCGATCGTCGCCCGGGCGGCGACGCGAATCTTGCTCTGCAGCTCCCGCAGAAAGACGGGCGCCTCGACCCCGGTTCGGCTGCCCGGCTTCGCGATGAAGTCGACCGCGCCGCATTCCATCGCTTCGAAGACGTGGTCGGGCAGCGAGCTCATCACGACGACCGGCAGCGGGTACTGGGGCAGCAGCTTCTTCAGAAATACGATCCCGTTCATCTTCGGCATCTCGACGTCGAGCACCATGACGTCGGGCTCATGCTCCAAGATACGGTCGCGCGCCTCGTACGGGTCCGCGGCGGCGGCGACGACCTCGATCGACGGATGCTCCTCGAGCCCTCTGACGACCGCGTGTCGGAACAAAGCGGAGTCGTCTACGACGAGCACTTTGATTTTCGGCAACGCGTTCCCCTCACTTTCGATAAACCGCCGGCATGACGTATTCGAATTTCGTCTCGTCCCTCGGGATCGACTCCGAGTGACCGATAAACAAATAGCCTCCCGGCGCAAGCGCGTCGTAAAATTTATGCAGCAGCTCGGAGCGCAGCTTGGCGTCGAAGTAAATCATCACGTTCCGGCAGAAGATCACTTGGAACGGACGCCGGAACGGGAACGGATGGATGAGATTGAGCGTACGGAACAATACTTCGTTCTTCAACTTGGGAACGACGGCGAAGCCGTCGGTCCCGACGGGTTGGAAGTACGCGCGCCGCCACCGCTCCGGCAGCTGCAGCACATCCTCCCGCTTGTATACGCCGCCCTTCGCATGCTCGATCGCCTTCGGCGAGATGTCGGTCGCCAGCAGCTTCGTATCCCATGACGCCTTGTCCGCGCCGAAGTAGTCTGCCAGCAGCATCGCCAGCGTGTACGGCTCCTGCCCGTAGGAGCAGCCTGCGCTCCAAATCCGCAAGTCGCGGGAGGCGACCGTCCGTTCCAAGTACGGGAGCACCTGATCTCTCAGGAAGACGAAGTGCTCCGCTTCCCGGTTGAAGTACGTGTGATTCGTCGTCAGCCTCGCCGCCAATTCCCGGAGGGCGACGCCCGTGCCGTCGCGCTCCAAGTATTCGACGTATTGGCCGAAGCTGTGCATCCGTCGCTGCTCCAAGGCGGGAAGCAGACGGCTCTGGACGAGCGTCTTCTTCTCGGTCCCGAGGTGAATGCCGAGATATTTCTTTATGTATCCGGCAAGATGCCGGTATTCCTGCTCCGTTAGCGTCGTCATAATCGACCCCTACTCGTATTTGCCGAAGTCGTCGTCGTCCAATCGGATTCTCGGTTTGCCGGATGCGGATGTCGCGGCGACCTCCGCCCGGGCGAACGCCGGCGCGAGCCGGGTCCGATTCGAATCGTGTCCCGCGTAAGCTTCGTAGCCGCCGAAGCCCATCGAAGACGTATTCCGCTTCAACCGGAACTTGCCGACCATTTCCTTCAGCTGCTCGGACTGGCCGGACAGCTCCTCGCTCGCCGCGGCGCACTCCTCGCTCGTCGCGGAGTTCGCCTGAATGACCTCCGATACTTGCGCGATGCCCTGGTTCGCTTGCAGAATGCCCGAGGCCTGCTCGTTCGAGGCGTTCGCGATCGACCCGACGAGGTCGGCCGCTTTGCCGACGCCGCCCACGATCTTCTCGAGCGCGGCCGCCGTATCGTTCGCGATTCTCGTGCCGGCCTCGACCTTCTTGATCGAGCCTTCGATCAGCGACGTCGTATCCTTCGCCGCGTTCGCGCTGCGCGCCGCGAGGTTCCGCACCTCTTCCGCGACGACCGCGAAGCCCTTGCCGTGCTGCCCCGCCCGCGCCGCCTCGACCGCCGCGTTCAGCGCGAGGATGTTCGTCTGGAACGCGATCTCGTCGATCACCTTGATAATCTTGGAGATGTTGCCCGACGATTCGTTGATTTGCTCCATCGCCGCCAGCATCTCTTTCATCTGACCGTTGCCCTGCTCCGCGTCCTCGCTCGCCGATATCGCCAGCCGGTTCGCTTGTGCCGCGTTCGCCGCGTTTTGCTTCGTCTGCGACGCGATCTGCTCCATCGACGCCGTTAGCTGCTGAATCGAGGACGCCTGCTCCGTCGAACCTTGCGACAGCTCCTGACTCGCTTCCGACACCTGACGGGAGCCCGAAGCGACTTGCTCCGATGCATTCGCGATGTTATGCAGCACTTCGTTCATGCTGTCCGTCATCGCGCCGAACGCCTGCGCCAGCGTGCCGATCTCGTCCTTCGTCCGGATGTCGATGTCGACGTTCAGATCCCCGTCGGCCACCTTCCGCGACGCCTCGACGAGCGTCTGGATCGGGCGCACGACGAAGCCCGAAATCCAGGAACCTAGGCCCACGGCGAGGAGCATGGCAATCACGATGAGAGCGATCATGACGAGAGACGCTCGGTTCGCCACGACCGTATTTTCCTCTACCTTGAGCTTGGCTTGGCGCTCCAATTCGCTCATGAACCCTAACGCCGCGTCCGAAGTCAGCGATGCCTGTTCCGACAGCTTCCCGTATTGGAGCTCCATCGCTTTCACGTTCTCCCCGGCCAACGCGAGACGAACAACTTCTTGGTTTCCGGAGTGAAAGGCGGCGAACGCCGCTTCGAGGGACTCGTACAGCGTCCGACTCTCTTCGGCGGCCGCAACCGTCGCCTTCAACCGATCCATCATCGGCTCCATCTCGCCGTGCAGTTCCGATATGCGATCCGCGCGTTGTTGCCGATAGTTCGGATCATCCGACAGCAGCACGTCTCTTGCGGCGACGCGCATACTGTTGAACAGTTCCATCCAGCTGCCGAGAACCGCGATCGGCACCGTATTTTCCTCGTATAACTCCGTATCGCGGTCATCGATCGATTGGAAATTCACGATCGCGAAGATGCCGATCATGGCGGCGATGCACGCAACGATCGCGTACCCGAAGACGAGCTTGAGGCGAAGCCTAAGATTCAACAACCAATGGTTCAAGAGGATGACCTCCTAAAGATGAATTCACGTCCTTGACTCATGCTCGAAATCGGACGAATTGAAAAGGCAGTCCGCCTCACTCGTATTTGCCGAAATCGTCGTCGTCCAACCGAATTCTCGGTTTGCCTGTCGCAGGCGCGGATGCCGCGGCGACCTCCGCCCGGGCGAACGCCGGCGCGAGCCGGGCCCGATTCGAATCGAGTCCCGCGTAAGCTTCGTAGCCGCCGAAGCCCATCGAAGACGTATTTCGCTTCAACCGGAACTTGCCGACCATCTCCTTCAGCTGTTCGGACTGGCCGGACAACTCCTCGCTCGCCGCGGCGCACTCCTCGCTCGTCGCGGAGTTCGCCTGTATGACCTCCGACACCTGCGCGATGCCCTGGTTCGCTTGCAGAATGCCCGCGGCTTGTTCGTTCGAGGCGTTCGCGATCGACCCGACGAGGTCGGCCGCCTTGCCGACGCCGCCCACGATCTTCTCGAGCGCGGCCGCCGTATCGTTCGCGATTCTCGTGCCGGCCTCGACCTTCTTGATCGAGCCTTCGATCAGCACCGTCGTCTCCTTCGCCGCGTTCGCGCTGCGCGCCGCGAGGTTCCGCACTTCCTCGGCGACGACGGCGAAGCCCTTGCCGTGCTGGCCCGCCCGTGCCGCCTCGACCGCCGCGTTGAGCGCGAGGATGTTCGTCTGGAATGCGATTTCGTCGATGACCTTAATAATCTTCGAGATGTTGCCCGACGATTCGTTGATTTGCTCCATCGCCGCCAGCATCTCTTTCATCTGGCTGTTCCCCTGGTCGGCGTCCGCGCTAGCCGACATCGCCAGCATATTCGCCTGTTCCGCGTTCGCCGCGTTCTGCTTCGTCTGCGACGCGATCTGCTCCATGGACGCCGTCAGCTGCTGGATCGAGGACGCCTGCTCCGTCGAGCCCTGCGACAGCTCCTGACTCGCTTCCGACACCTGGCGGGAGCCCGAAGCGACCTGCTCCGACGCGTTCGCGATGTTATGCAGCACCTCGTTCATGCTGTCCGTCATCGCGCCGAACGCCTGCGCCAGAATTCCGATTTCGTCCTTCGTCCGGATGTCGATGTCGACGTTCATATCCCCGTCGGCCACCTTCCGCGACGCGTCGACGAGCGTCTGAATCGGACGGCTGATCATACGGGAGATGGCGACGCCGAGCAGCATGGCGACGATAACGCCTAGAACGCTTAGGAATACCATGAGCATTATGAGTTTACTCGAGGATGCCGTGTTTTCGGCCACATCCTGTTCGGCAAGAGCCATATTCATTTGCATAATGCCCCGGCCGATCTCGTTGACGGTTATATTTAGATCGTTGCCTTCCTGATACAATTGAATCGCACGGGCTTTGTCCCCGTCCAACACGGCCTGGAACGTGTTTTCCAAGTGTACGAAGTAGGTATTGAAAGTGTCGAACAACTTATTGTAGAGCTCCCGCTCCTCTTCGTTCGCGATCCCCTTGGCGTATTCCGCCAAAGAGGCGTCCATCTGTCGTTTCAGTTCGTCGAACCGCTCTTTGCGGCTGATATGTACCTGGGGGTCGTCCAGAATGAGGGCATCGCGCAAAACGACCTTCATACTGGCGTACTGCTCCAACCAGTTCCCTATATACGCGGTCGGCTTCGTATTATACTCATATGTGTCAGACAACCTGTTGGATAAGTTTGCCAAACTGATGGACCCGATCGCGCCGATGACGCCCGCCAGGACGGCGATAACGCCGAATGAAGCAAGTAACTTTTTGCTGATTCGTAGGTTGCGGAACCATTGCATGGGATGGACGCTCCTCTTGAGTTTGATGTGGATCGAATGTTATTCGTACTTCCCGAAATCGTCGTCTTCCCAGCGGATCTTCGGCTTCCCGGATAAGGATGCGGCGACCTCCGCTCGAGCGAGCGCCGGCATAACCCGCGCGCGCCCCGTTGCGCCTACGCCCGCATAAGCATCGAACCCGCCGAAGCCCGCCGAAGACGCGTTGCGCTTCAAGCGGAACTTGCCGACCATCTCCTTCAGCTGCTCCGACTGGCCGGACAGCTCCTCGCTCGCCGCCGCGCACTGCTCGCTCGTCGCGGAGTTCGCTTGGATCACCGCCGACACCTGCGCGATGCCCTGGTTCGCCTGCTCGATGCCTGACGCTTGTTCGTTCGAGGCGCTCGCGATCGATCCGACGAGCTGGGCCGCATGGCTGACGCCGCCCACGATCTTCTCGAGCGCGACCGCCGTGTCGTTCGCAATTCGCGTACCGACTTCTACCTTCTTGATCGAACCTTCGATCAGCACCGTCGTCTCCTTGGCCGCGTCCGCGCTGCGCGCCGCGAGATTCCGCACTTCTTCGGCGACGACCGCGAAGCCCTTGCCGTGCTGTCCGGCCCGCGCCGCCTCGACCGCCGCGTTCAACGCGAGGATGTTCGTTTGGAACGCGATTTCGTCGATGACCTTAATAATCTTCGAGATATTGCCCGACGACTCGTTGATTTGCTCCATCGCGGACAGCATCTCTTTCATTTGCCGATTGCCCTGCAATGCGTCCTCGCTTGCCGACAGCGCCAACTCGTTCGCCTGCTCCGCGCTTACAGCGTTTCGTTTCGTCTGCGAAGCGATCTGCTCCATCGACGCCGTCAGTTGCTGAATGGATGACGCCTGCTCGGTCGAGCCCTGCGACAGCCCCTGACTCGCTTCCGACACTTGGCGGGAGCCCGAAGCGACCTGCTCCGACGCATTCGAGATATTATGAAGCACCTCGTTCATGCTGTCCGTCATCGCGGCGAACGACTGCGCGAGCATGCCGATCTCGTCTTTCGTTCGGATGTCGATCGTCACGTTCAGGTCTCCGTCGGTTACCTTCCGCGACGCCTCGACGAGCGTCTGCACCGGGCGGGCGATCATGCGGGCGATTAGGAGACCCAGCGCGATCGCGAGCGCCATAGCGACGACGATCAAGACGAGCATAACCCACGTCGCCCGATTTCCGGTATCGAGGTTTACAGACAGCTTCTCGTCGGCCTGTCGCGATTTGACCTCCATTAAATCTTCCGTTGCACGCGTCACCGTCGACGTTAGCTCAAGCATCTGATATAACTGATCCCAGCCTTGTTCGCTTTGTCCCGCCAAGCCTAACCGAGCAGCTTCCAGCGTACCCTCGTAATACTGATCGAACGCTCCGTTGAGCGTTCGATAATGGTTACGAACCTCGTCACTGCGGATCGACGCTTCGAATTCCGCCAACAACGGTTCCATATCTTCGAACAGTTCCACGACCCTGTCCGCCCGTTCCTGTTTGTACGCCGGATCGTCCGACAGGAGGACATCTCGTACCGCCACCCGAGTGTTTTGATAGAGTCCGGACCACTGACCGAGCAAAACCACCGGTCTCGTATTCACTTCATACATTTCTTTATCCCGCGTCGTGATATCCTTCAAATTTACAATCGCGAACACGCCGACCACACCGGCGATGACGGCGACGACGACGAAAGCGGAAACCAACTTATGTCGAAGCTTCATGTTCAAGAACCAGCGCCTCATCCGAATACCTCCTGCGTTCGAAATATTACCCGTTCGACTTGATCTGCTGCAGATCGTCGTCGCCGATCAGCTTCGAGCAATCCAGCAGCAGCTTCACGCTGCCGTTCACCTTGCCGATGCCGCGGATGTACCGCTGGCTCGTCTGGTTCATGTTCGGCGGGTCGACGATGTCGCCGTCCGCGATGTTCAGTACCTCGGCGACGCTGTCCACGATCAGGCCGATCGTGACGTCTTCGAAGTGAATCACGATGATGCAAGTCCGATCATTGTATTCCCGCACCGGCTTCTGGAACCGGAGCCGCACGTCCATGACGGGAATGATCGTGCCTCGGAGGTTGATGATCCCTTTCATATAGACAGGCACTTCCGGCACGACCGTGATCGGCTGCAGGTTGATGATTTCCGTTACGTACTTGATTTCGATGCCGTACTCTTCCGTCCCCAAGACGAAGGTCAGAAACTTCCCCTTTTGGGTATCCTCTTCCATAGACGCTTGATCCAAAATGATGTCCGACATGTCGTCGTCTCCTCTCTAGGCTGCAGGCTGCAGCAATCCGGATATGTCCAAAATCAAGCTGATGCTCCCGTCGCCGAGCAAGGTGCACCCCGATACGCCGTTGATCTTCTTCAAGATCGGCGGCAGCGACTTCACTACGACCTGCTGCTTGCCGAGCAGCTCGTCGGCGAAGATACAGACGGCTTCATCCTCATACTCCACCATGAGCATGACGCCTCGGTCGAGCGCCTTCACGTCGGTGTGCAGCGCATAACGTTCGTACAAGCGAAGCACCTGATGGCATCTGCCGCGAATGAGCAGCATCTCGTTGCCGTCCGGATCGCGAATGATCTCTTCGTCGTTCACCCGGAACGATTCCCGGATCGAGCCGGTCGGCACCGTAAACCGGGATTCGCCGACTTTGATCGTCATGCCGTCGATGATGGCGAGCGTCAGCGGAATTTTCACGACGACCGAGGTTCCCTTGCCGAGAGCGCTCTCGACGTGAATCGTGCCGCCGAGCGCCTGAATGTTCTTGTTCGCGACGTCCATCCCGACGCCCCGTCCGGAATATTCGGTGACCGCTTCCTTCGTCGAGAAGCCCGGCAGGAAAATCATGGAGTAGATTTCCCGTTCGCTGTACTCCTCCTCGGCCTTATGCAGCAAGCCGTTCGCTTTCGCCTTCGCCAAAATGTTGTCTTTATTAAGACCTCTTCCGTCGTCGCGAATCGTGATCCACACTTCGCCGCCGGCGTTCCTCGCTTCGAGCCACACCGCGCCCTGCGCCGGCTTCCCCGCCGCCGCTCGCTCTTCCGCCGCCTCCAAGCCGTGGTCGACGCAATTGCGGATCATATGCATGAGCGGATCGGACAGATGCTCGATAATGCTCTTGTCGACCTCGGTTTCCTGTCCTGCAATATGTAAGGCTACATCCTTATTCAGCTTCTTCGACATGTCGCGCACGATGCGGTTCATTTTCTGGAACGTCGCCGTCAGCGGCACCATCCGGATCGACATGACGACGTCCTGCAGCTCTCCGGTAATTTTCCTCAGCTGTCTCGCCGCCTTCAGGAACTGATCCAGCTGCAGCCCTTGCAGCTCCGGATGTTCCGTGACCATCGCCTCGGAAATCACGAGCTCGCCGACCAAATCCATCAGCTTGTCCATCTTCTCGACGTTGACGCTGAGGAAGTGACTCTGCGAGCTCTGGATCGACTCCTGCGCCGCTTGCATGGCGGGCGTAGGCGCCGGCGTCTTGATTTCCGCAGACGGCTTCGCGCCCTGTTGCGGTTCAGCCTCGATCGTCTCCGACGCGGCGGCGACCGTCGTCAGGTCCACTTTGCTGATATAGCTGGAGCCCGCGAAAAACTCGATCAGTTCGTCGTATCCCTGCGGGGATGAGAACTCGATGCGGAACCCGTCCCGACGAATCCGCTCGGAGCTGCCTTCGTGGTTCGTCATGATGTCCTCGGGCTCGTAGCCGAAAATGTCCGCGTTGTCCTTCAAGTTGTGAACGACCGTGAAGCAGCGGATATTTTCCATGCCGCAATCCTCGTCGAACCGGAGAACCGCTTCGTACACCGTCGTCCCCGGCTCCGCGCGGTCCGGTCGAGCCGATTCCGCCTGCGGTTGCCGCTCGCCGGTTTCGCGAGGCGCATCCGACGGCGCGACCTTGCCGCCGCTTCCCTGTTCTTTCAAATGGTGTATGTACGCCTTCACGTCGGCGACGAGCTCCGAGAAGTGGTCCTTCGTCTCTTCCCCGCGGTCGATCTTCCGCAGCTCGCTCTTCATCGCGTCGGACACCGACAGGACGAGATCGGTCAGCGACGTCGGGTCGTCGATCGCAGACGGATGCTCCCGCAAATAATGAAACAGATCCTCCGCGTAATGGGTCAGCTCCGAAATATGGTTATACATCATCATGGCCGAGGAGCCTTTGATCGTGTGCATGACGCGGAAAATTTGGTTGATTTGCTCGAGCGTCATCGCGCCGCAGCGTTCGACGTCGAGAATCGTCTGCTCGAGCTGTTCGATTAATTGATTAGATTCGTATAGGAACATCTCGAACATCGGCTCGCGTTTGCCTTGTTCCATCATCGGTTTCGGTTCACCCCGTCTTTTCTGTTGCGAGTCGCAGCAGCATCCCAATGGCCGCCGCGGTTCGCTCTTGCAAGGAGAAGGCGCACCCGCATCCTCTCCATTCGTACACTTGAGAGAAGAAGGCGCTCCAGAGGATGGAGCTGAACAGGTCCGGATCTATGTCCCGTCGCAACGCCCCTTCCTCCCGCGCTCGGCGCAGCAATCCTTCCACCGTCGTCTTCCGAAACGAATATATTCCGGCGGTCGTCTCCGCCATTGCAGCGTCGTACTGCATCGAATCGAACGCGTTCATAATGGAGGAGATCGCCGGGTACTCTTCATAATAGGCCGCCATCCGCCCCAGGAGCGAAACGATCGATTCGAACGGGCTCAGCTCGAGGTCGCCGATCGACTTCACGAAGCTGTGGTCGAACTTCGCGTAATACGCGACGACGGCGGCGACGACCTCGTCCCGATTTTTGAAGTGGCGGTAAATCGCCGCCTCCGAAATGCCCTCCCGCTTCGCGATTTCCCGTGTCGTCAGTCCTTGAAATCCCATCTCGTGTACGATGTCGATCGCCTTCAGCGTTATGCTTTTTTTGCGAGGCGAACCTAGCATTGCCCCACCTCCGAACCCAATGTTAGTAAACGGTCACTAACTTGAAATTAAGAATATATCCCTAGGTCGAAAGTCGTCAATTTATGTTGACGCGCGTCAAATATCGTCGAATGCTGTCTTTAATAGACGCGTGCGAAATGGAATGCCAAAAAAGCCGTCCCGGTCCTAGACCGGCGACGGCTTCTCCCCTTCTCCCCCGAACATGTCGACGAACGCAAAAAAACTCCCCTGTCTCGACAACGGGAAGCCTTATGTGATGCGAATCATGCGGTTAGCGAATCAATATAACGATAACGCGATCGAATCTTGTTCGTCGAACGTATGCAAGATCGCGTCGGAATCGACGATTTCGATGCTGATTAAGGAATCGAGCGATTGCTTGATCGCTTTGCGGCCGTTCACGGACTTGGCTTTCAGGGCGTGGGAGAGAAGCTTGATTTTCTTCGTGCCCTGCACCTCGTCGGAATACACCGGTACGATCCTCTCTTGGACTTCTATAAATGTGCGCATTCCATCATCTCCCAATTCACAACGCTATGAAGATAATGATACACGATGAAGCTTAAAATTGCATGAATTTTTCATGACAAAACCGCAACATTCTCTTCCTTTCTTCCCTTTTCTCAAATCCATCCCTGTTTTCGCGCTTTCGCCGCCGCTTCGACGCGATTGTCGACGCCCAGCTTGCCGATCAGCTCCGACATGTAGTTGCGCACCGTCCCATGCGACAGAAACAGCCGCTTCGCGATCGCCGACGAGGACAAGCCTTGTTCGGCGAGCAGCAGAATGTCCCGTTCCCGCGGAGTAAGCGGATTCGGCGCCTCCCATGCGGCGAACGTCAGCTCGGGACTGAGCGCCCGGCCGCCTCCATGCACCTTCCGGATGGCGTCCGCCAGCTCTTCGCTCGAGCCGTCCTTCAGCACGTAACCGGCGACGCCCGCAGCGAGGGCGCGCTGCAAATACCCCGGACGGGCGAATGTCGTCAGCATGAGCACGCGGCTCGGCAGCCCTTCGTCCCGGATCGCTTCGGCGACCTCGAGCCCGCTGAGCAGCGGCATCTCCACGTCCAGAACGCAAACGTCCGGCCGAAGCTCGCGCACGAGCGAGAGCGCCTTCTTGCCGTCTTCGCCTTCCCCGACGATCGACAAATCGTCCTCCATATTCAATAAAGCGGCCAACGCGCCGCGAAGCATCCGTTGGTCTTCCGCCAACACGACTCGAATCATGCCCCCGCTTCCTCCTTCCCGGCGTCTCGAACGACGATCGGCACCTCGAACGTAACCGCGGCGCCGCCGGTCGCGGAACGTTCGGCGAAGACCGTTCCTTCGATCAGCTGCAGCCGCTCCTTCATGGCGACCCAGCCCGTCCCGGCGCCCGCCGACGGCAGACCGTCCGCGGCCTTGCCGCCGAAGCCGACGCCGTCGTCGGCGATCGTCAGCCTCAGGCGCCCTTCGTCCGCGGCCAACGCGATGCGGCAAGCGGTAGCGGCGCTGTGTCGGACGACGTTCGTCGCCGCTTCCCGCAGCCCCATCGCCAGAATCGTCTCGTGCAGCGAAGGCGCGGGCGGAGCGGCGAAGTCCCCTTCGAGCGTCAGCTCGACGCCGGCCGCGGCGAACAGCGACCTCGCATGCTCGACTTCGTCGGCGAGCCGGACGTAACGCATGCCGGAGACGAGCTCGCGCATCTGCTTCAGCGCGGTCCGCGCCGTGCCGCGCACTTCCTCCATCTCCTCGGCGGCGCGGCGCGCGTCCTTCGCCGCGAGCTTCGCGGCGAGTTCGGCCTTTAGGGCGATAAAGGTGAGCGTATGGCCGAGCGTGTCGTGCAGCTCCCCGGCGATCCGGCGCCGTTCCGCATCCGACGCGAGCCGCTCGAGCTGAGATTGCGCCGCCTCGAGGCGGATCGCCATGTCGCGGTAGCGCGAGGAGGCGCGAATGAGGAACGGCAGCACGCAGACGCCGAACGCCGGCGGCAGCAACGCGACGAGTAGCGTCGGCGTCGCGAACCAACCGGCCGTCCCGGCGACGGCGACGACCAAGGCCCCGAAGGCGGCCGCCGGCGGGGCGAGCCGACGGAGCGGCTCCCTGCCGAACGTATCCGCGCACAAGAACGCAAGGTATAAATACATCGGATTCAGCGCGAACGCCAACACGGCGATGCCGCCCAGCATGCCTAGCGCGTACGCGTATTCTCGCGCGTTACGCCGCAGCACGCCGAGATACAGCGCCAAGACGACGGCCGTCAAGGCGCCGCCGAACGCGGCCGCGCGCGGCGGCTCCTGTAGCAGAAAGACGACCGGGAAAGCGAAATTCAGTAGGAATAAATAGTTCCACTTCCCCCCGGGCGCGCTGCGTTCCTCGGATTTCATCGCTTACATCGCTTCCTGTCTTCTATAAACATAAGCCGATAATACCACAAATCCGGCGCCGTATCCGAGCAGGACGAGCCATTCCTTCGCGCCCGGAACACCGCCCGCCAGCACGCTCCACGCGCCGGACGCGTAATGATGCGCCGGAAGCAGCGCGCCGACCGTCTGCATCCACGACGGGAGCGACTCCATCGGCATCCACAGTCCGCCGAAGATGGCCATGCCCATAAGCAGCGCGTTGCCGACGCCGATCGCCGCGTCCGCGTTCTTCAGCGCGCCTAGCAGCGCTCCAAGCGCCAAAAACGGCGCGCTGCCGAGCCAGAGCCACACCGCGCACAGCGCCCATTGCGAAGCCGTCAGCGTAAGATCGTACGCGAACGCCGCCGCCGGAAACAAGATCGCCACGACGGCGAGGTTGACGAGAAGCGTCGACGCGATCTTCCCCGCGACGTAGACGCCCGTCGGCAGCGGCGTCATCCGCATCAGCCGCATCCAGCCGTCCCGGCGCTCGTACGCGAGTCGAATGCCGAACTGGCTCACCGCCGTGCCGATCAAGCTGAACGCCGTCATGGACATGAGCGAATACGCTCCCCATGTCGTGCCGCCGATGCTCGCGTCCGGGCCGTTGAGACCTGCGAACAGAAAGTAGAAGCCCATCGGCATCGCCAGCGAAAACAACAGGAAGAAGGGGCTGCGCAGCAGCCGCAAGCATTCCGCCTTCCATACCGCCAGAAACATCGTTCGTTCTTCCCGCATGCTCATGCCCCTTCTCCCCCTTTCGCCGTCAAGGCGCGAAACGCTTCTTCCAAGCTCGGCTCCCTCACCTCGATATTCCGCTCCCCGCGGCCTCCCCGGACGAGCGCCAGCAGCACCGCGTCCGTATCCGAGGCGTACAACCGCACTCGATCGCCCTGCCGTTCCACGCGCTCCACGCCCGGCAGCGACGACCAGTCGGCGGCCTGCGCGCCCTTCGGGGCGTCGAACACGACCGAACGCAGCGACGCCGACGCCTTGAGCGCCTCGGGCGCGTCGTCCGCCAGCACCTGTCCGTCGGCGATGACGACGACCCGGTCGGCGACGGCGTCCGCCTCCTCCAGATGATGCGTCGTGAGCAGCACCGTCTTGCCCGACGCGGACAGCGCCCGAATCGTATCCCAGAACCGATCCCTCGATTCGATGTCCATGCCGACCGTCGGCTCGTCCAGGACGAGCAGGTCGGGGTCGCCGGCCATGCTGAGCGCGAAGGCGAGGCGGCGGCGCTGGCCGCCGGAGAGCGACGTCGCCGTTCGCGACGCTTCCCGCTCCAGCCCAGCGATCGACAGCAGCCGCGCGAGCGGCAGCGGCCGCGGATACAACGCGCGGAACAGCTCCAGCGTCTCCCCGACGCGCAGCCCGTCGGCGGGCTTCGCTTCCTGCAGCAGCGCGCCGACCCGCTCGCGGAACAGCCGCGATCCCGGCTCCATGCCGAAGGCGCGCACCGACCCCGCCGTCGGCCGCCGCAGGCCGAGCATCATCGACACGAGCGTCGACTTCCCCGCGCCGTTCGGTCCGAGCAGCGCCGTCACTTCCCCGCGCTTCCATTCCGCCGTGAGCGGCTTCACCGCATGCTTCTCCCCGAACCGCTTCTCCAGCCCTCGGAACGATATCGTCTCATCCATCCGATCCCTTGCCACTTCCCCGCACCCTCTTCTTCGTCGAATTCGATATGTCCATCTTACCGATCGAGAAGCCTCGGGCTTAGTAGCGCCTGTCAGATGTTCGGGGTGACAAAAGTCAGGAAGCCTCGGATGGACGACGGAATGGGCGGGAGCCGTGGACGTCCGCCCAAGAGCGTACGCGTCGTTCGCATATGTTATGGTAGAGCGTTGAGGCGGGGAGGTGACTCCATGACGGAAGTTGCAGGCTGGGGAACTTCGACGGCGGCGATTCTCGTATTGTACATTTTGCTTGTAATCATCTTGATGTCGTTCTAATCGGGCTCCGCAATCCGAACTCCGAACGAACGCCAAGAAGGCACGCCGCGCGCCTCGCGCCGACGTGCCTTCTTTCATTTTCCGCAGAGGCTTCTATCCCCTCAATTCGCTCGTGCAATGCTTGCACCGCTTCGCCAGAATCGGCACGACGGACAAGCATTCGGGACATGTCTTCTCGCTCGGCTCCGGGGTCGGAGCGGCCTTCTCCCGCCGTTTGCGCATCTTGTTGATCTGACGAACGACGATGAAGATCGTGAACGCGACGATCAAGAAATCCAAGACGGTATTCAGGAACAACCCGTAATTCAGCGTCGGCGCGCCGACGGCTTTGGCTTCCTCCAGCGTCGCGTACTTGCCGCCGTCCAAGGCGAAGAACAAGTCGTTGTATCGCGCGCCGCCGAGCAGCAGGGCGATCGGCGGCATGACCACGTCGTTCACGAGCGAAGTCACGATCTTGCCGAAGGCTCCCCCGATAATGACGCCGACGGCCAAGTCGACGACGTTGCCCTTCACGGCGAATTCTTTAAACTCTTTCAGCATCCGGCTCGTCCTCCTCCCAATTATGTATATATTAACACCATAAACCTATCGGAAGGAACCGCGCGCTTCGAACTAGTGCTCGAGGCGCAGCCGCTTCCCCTTCGATTCTCTTTGACCTGGAAGTCAAATTTTATGATACAATAGGAGATATGGAAACCGCATAACCAGAGATCGGTCGCACGGATTGACTATATGTTCATTTGACTGCTTGGTCAATTATTTCTCGAGGAGGTGCGATATGGATAAGAAGACGCTCATCTTGAATAGCGCCGTCTCCTTGTTCGCCCAGAGAGGGTACCACCAGACGACGATTCAGGATATCGCCGACGAGGCCGGCATCGCCAAGGGAGGCATTTATTTTTATTTCAAGTCCAAGGAAGAGCTGTTGCTGTCGGTCGTCTCCGACTTTTACGACCGAATGTTCGATCAAGCCGTCGAGGCGGCGAACCGATACGTCCATGCGCCGAAGGAAGGTCTCGTGCAGCAGGTCATGAATCACTTCCAGGACGCGGGCTCCCACTCGAATATGATCGCCTTGTTAACGAGGGGACAGATCGACGTGAACGCCGACGTCCGGTCGGTGCTGCTCGCGATGCGCGGGAAGTTCCTCGTCTGGTTCCGGGACCAAATCATCGTCGTCTACGGACCGCGGATCGAACCGTACGCGTTCGACCTGTCCGCGCTGCTGACGTCGCTCGTCCGGGAATACATGAGCTTCATCCTCGTCAACGGCGCGGCGTTGCCCGTCCGGCGCCTCGCGGAGGCGATCGTCGCTCGCGTGGATGACGCCGCCCGAGGCGTCATCCGCTCGCAAGAGCCGCCGATGCTAACGACGGCCTTCATGAAGACGATCCTGCCGACCCTCGACATCCGGGAAGGATCCGACGCCTCCCGCCAGCTTTCCCGTGCGATCGACGCGCTGCTCGCGCGGATCGGCGCGGAAGACGACGCCGACGAAGGCGCGACGACCGCCAGACAAGCGGCCGACGTTATGAAGGAGGAAGCGTCGAAGCCGAAGCCGCGGCGCGTCGTGCTTGAAGGCTTGCTAACGCTGCTCGAGCGGATGTGCCGCGGCGGGACAGCGGAGAAAGAGCTCGAGGAAGCGCGGAGGCTCGTGGCGACTTTCGGAAGCTGAAAAAGTTTTCCTTGTATACCTGCATTCACTTGTGGTAATATTAAATATTGTAAGTGTTTAAGTGTAACCCCTTATGAACATTCCTCTGTGTGGATCTAACCCAATCCTCGTTTTCACTTCCTTTTAATCTACGGCTGCTGGAAGGAACACGAATCCATACTGGCGCGGTCTAGGAACCGCAAGGACGATCGAGAGGCAGGGCTATCGTTGTTTTCGTGAAGTATTGAATTTCGGAATCGACATACGCGGTTGCGCGACACATAAACAGACCCCCGTTCCGCTTCGGAACGGGGGTCGTCCAATTTAGGCGGCCTTTATGCGGCCTTCATTCGGTCTTCAGCCGTTTGCGGATATCGCTCCAAAACAGGGCCGTGCCGATAAAGCTGCAGACGGCGGCGAACAGCAGCAGCGCGGAGATCGGAACGACGTCGACGAGCGCCGTGCTGAGAATCGGTCCGATCGATCCGCGGATGCCGAACAGGAGCAGATGAAGTCCGAATACGACCGCCTCCCGTCCGGGCGCGATGCGGAACACGTACGCCAGAATGCCGATGTCCCAGATCGCGTCGCCGATGCCTTGCACGCCGCTCGCGACGAGCACCGCCGGGTAATTGCCGAATAAGCCGTACAAGAGCGGAGCGACGCCGAACGCGGCGATGCCGTAGGTCAGCGTACGCTCGGGCGGGTACCGGTCGACGGCCCAGCCGACGGCGAGCAGCGCGCCGATGAGGCATACATAGTAAGCCATCCGGGCGTATCCGATCTCTACGTTCGTCAGTTGGAGCAGTTCGACCTGCGTGATTTGGTACAGCGGCTGCACGAGAATGTTGCCGAAACCGGAAAACGTCGTCGCGACCATAAATACGGCCAGCGGCCGGTTTTCCTTAACGACGGTCCACTGCTCCTTGAGCGACGCGCGCTTCGCGGCGGGGGAACGGGTCGGCGCCGGATTCGACGTGCGAACGCCGAAGAACATCGAGATGGAGACGAGGCCGGTGAGCGAAGCCAAGACGAGCGGACCCGAAGGGCCTCCGATATCGGTCCACAGCCCGATGAAATACGCGATCGGGATCATCATCACGCCCATCGCCACCCGAACGTACCCCATGAGTCGCCCGCGTTGCTGCGCCGGGTAGATGCGAGTCATTAGGGCCGCGTAAGCGGGCGCTTGAATGCCCATCAGCAGGTGGAACGCGAGCGCGGTGGCGACGTACACCCAAGGCACCCCGAAGAACGCCGGGAGCAGAATGAGCGCGCGGCCGATCAGATTCGGCCAGATGACGAACGGCTTCGGATTCATCCGTTCGATCCAGCCCGCCCACAGCGGCGACAGCAGCAAGCCGATCGCCGGCGCCGCCGACAGCAGCCCGACTTGGACGTTGCTCGCCCCCTGTTGAATCGCCATAGGAAGGTAAAACTGGTTGAAGACGACGTTGAACGCGCTGAAGAGGACGGCCGCGCCGAAGTCCCAGCGGAAATTGTTCGATGCGTCCGGGTCGAGCCGCAGGCCGAAGCGAGGCTGCGATTGCGTGAGGAAGGCAGGCTTCACGTGAGGTTCCTTCTATCTGTACACGAAGTACGGAAATTATGTTCTTACTGAAGAATCCCACGGATCTGCGTTTTTCGCAACAAGCATATTCATGAAAATAACGCCGTCCTGAAGCGCTTTCGCCTCTCTATCGTTCGAGGAGCGCGCGCGGGGTCCTTGCGGCTCCTTTTTTCTTCTCTCCGCGAACACCTATCTCCCCGCTCCCGAATAGGATGGCAAGAAAGTCACGTCACGGGAGGATCCATCGCATTATGCAAATTCATGTCATTCAACCGGGACAATCGCTGTACGGCTTGTCTCAAGCGTACGGCATCCCGGTTCAGACCATAGCCGACGCGAACGAGCTGCAGGTCGACCGGTCGCTGGTCGTCGGCCAAGCCGTCGTCATTCCGATCGTCGGCTCTTATCACTGGCTCCAGCCCGGCGAAAGCCTGTATTCTTTGTCTCGCCGCTACGGCGTGCCGATCGCGACGCTCGCGTCCGCGAACCGGCTGTCGCCTTCGCAGACACTGCCGGTCGGGCTCCGCCTCTACATTCCGCCGCGGTCGAAGCGCAGCGTCGAATCCAACGCTTACGTCGAACCGCGCGGCGAGACGGTCGCCCCGGCATTGACCGCGTCCGCCCGCGAAGCGGCGCCGCATCTGACGTACCTCGCGCCGTTCAGCTTCCGCATCCAGCGGGACGGCTCGCTGGTCGCCCCGCCGCTGGACGACTTCGGCGGCATCGCCGCGGCGCAGCGCGTCACCCTCATGATGGTCGTCACGAACCTCGAGAACGACCAGTTCAGCGCGGAGCTTGGCCGAATCATCATGAACGACCGGACGGTACAGACGGCGCTGCTCGATAACATCGTAAGAACGGCCCGCGCGAACGGGTTCCAGGACATTCATTTCGACTTGGAGTTTCTGCGGCCGGAGGATCGCGAGGCCTATAACCGCTTCCTGGCGCGCGCGTCGGAGCGGCTTCATGCCGAGGGCTTCCTCATGTCGACGGCGCTCGCGCCGAAGACGAGCGCGACGCAGCAAGGGGCTTGGTACGAGGCGCACGATTACGCCGCGCACGGACGTTACGCCGACTTCGTCGTCATCATGACGTACGAGTGGGGATACAGCGGCGGTCCGGCGATGGCCGTGTCGCCGATCGGTCCGGTGCGGCGCGTGTTAGAGTACGCGCTGACGGAGATGCCGGGGAACAAAATCATGATGGGGCAAAATCTGTACGGTTACGATTGGACGTTGCCGTACGTCGCCGGCGGCGAATACGCCAAAGCGCTCAGCCCGCAAGCCGCCATCGATCTGGCGCGCAGCACGAATTCTTCGATTCAGTACGACTACACCGCGCAGGCGCCGCACTTCAATTACTGGGACGCCCAGGGCCGCGAGCACGAAGTCTGGTTCGAGGACGCGCGGTCCATTCAGGCGAAGTTCGATCTGATCAAGGAGCTCGGCCTGCGCGGGATCAGCTATTGGAAGCTGGGTCTCTCTTTCCCGCAAAACTGGCTGCTGCTCGAAGATAACTTCACGGTCGCGAAGCGGCGCTGAGCGCGAAGTCGACGGCGGCCGTCCATCGTTTCGGAACATGCCTTCTTTGATCGGCTGGACAGGAAAGGCCCCGGTTCATTGCCCCGAGCGAGGCATCTTCGGTGGGCCGGACGGGAAAACCTCCCTCTAATCGGCTCCGCATCGTCATAGTCGAATGAGACGGAGCTTTTCCGCCTAAAATAAAAGAGGCCCCCGTGGAGGGCCTCTTCCCTATTCACACCAAATCGCACGCCTCGACCGGCATCCAATGCGCGTCCTGCCCGTCCCACTTCACGTTGCACCCGATCGGGTTCGTCAGCGGCGTCGCGACCGGGCGGCCGGCCAGCAGGTCCGTCAGCGCGTTCTCGAGATCGTTGACCGTCATCTTGCTCGTGTCGCGCGGCTGATCGACCCCGCGACCGGTATAGACGAGCTTCCGCTCGCCGTCGAATACATAGAAGTGCGGCGTGCGCAGCGCGCCGTACGCCTTCGCGACGTCCTGCGACTCGTCGCGCAAGTACGTCCACGGGAACCGGTGCTCGTTCATGCGCTCGACCATATGCTCGAACGAATCGAGCGGCTTCGTCCCGACGCTGTTCGAGTTGATGCCCGCGAATCGAACGCCCCGCGGCCCGAACTTCTCCGCCGTCGCCCGCGTGACCTCGTCGGAGCCGACCACGTACGGACAATGATTGCAGGTGAAAAAGACGACGAGCACCTTCGCATCCGCGAAGTCGCTCAAACCGTACGTCTTCCCGTCCGTCGCCGGCAGCGAGAAGTCGGGCGCCTGCGCCCCCAGCGGCAAAGTGAATGCCATCCTGAATTCGCCTCCCATACAAGGTTCGTTGCTCGTTCGTTGCTCTCTCGTTGCTCTCTCTTTGCTCGTTCGTTACTCGGCCGCTCCGGCCTCGACGAAGTCGATCTCCTGGAACGACTCGACCTCGACCTTCCATCGACGCTCCACGAAATCCGTATGCGCGGGATGCGCATTGTATGCATCGTACCCCGCTTGGTCGGCGAACTCCATCGAGAAGCCGAAGCGGAACGACGTTTTCGGACTGACCTGACGCAGCACTTCGAAATTCTCCACCGACGGGATCGCGCTCAGGATGACGCGTCCGTCCTCAAGGAATCGCTTCGTTTCCGGGGCGTCCTCGGCATGCTTCAACGTAAATATCGCCATATGGCGAATGCGGCCCGGCTTCATGCGGTCCACCTCCCGCCTATTATTTTTCCATAAGTTGGAGTTCGGTGTCAAAGGCGGTCGCCCGCGCCCCGCATGACCTCCCATTCACCAATTCCGAGCGCGCCGCAAATTCGTAATGTGCGCGACGTGATGATTGCCGTGCCAAGCGTACAAGCCTGCATGGTTCGCCAGATCGGTCGCGCCGGATTCGGGATGCCGGAATGTCCGCGCCCAAGCGTCTTCGCCGAACCCCCGCAGCAGCGTCGTCCATCGGGCGTGAAGCGCCGTCAACAGCTGCAACGACGGTTCGACGTCCATCGCGCGGGCATCGTCCAGCTCCGCCCACAAGTCTTCGCGATACGGCTTGATCGTCGGCGCGTCCTCGGTCAGCGCGAGCTTCAGCCGCACGAAGCTGTTCATGTGGCTGTCCGCGACGTGATGGACGACCTGCCGTACCGTCCATCCGCCGGGGCGATACGGCGTATCGAGCCGCTCCGGCGTCAGTCCCCGCACCGCCTCGCGCAGCCGCTCCGGCAGGGCGGCGATGTCCCCGATCCACGCCTCGCGTTCGGCCGTCGAGACGACCGTTCTTCGTTCGTATGTCCCGATCGGGTAACGCCAATGCTCCGTTTGCTCTTGCATGCGTCCCAGCCCCTTTGTGAAATAAATCCAGTATATCATGCGCCTCGGGCTTCGCTCGAATCGAATACCGCCGCACGCCCGACTGCCTCGCTCCGGACTCGCCTTGTCGCCGGGCAGCTTGGCGGCGACCGCGGCATTATGGATCTGGCATTCATATTACACCGGCCGGCCGCATCGGTTCGGTGACGCAGGACCCGGAGACCGGGCTCGCGATGGACATCGTCGAGGACGAGATCGCCTTCGGTCCGGAAAACCGGTGCGTGCCTGCGCACGAGCTCGACGCGCGCATCGACGCGGCCCTCGCGGCGGTCGGGCTCGAGGCGGCGCTGCGGGACGCGCGGACGAGCGAGCTTCATGGAGCCAGCCCTCGTCGTGCTGGACGAGCCGACCGCCGGACTCGACTATGCGGCGACGGACCGCCTGCTCGCGCATGTCGCGTCGTTCGCCGCCCGCGGCGGCGCGGCCCTCGTCGTCACGCCCGACGAGTACGCGATCGAGCGCTGGACGACGAGCCGCATCGCATTCGGCTAACGCACGAAAGAAGGCCGCGATTTCCGGATTCGGAATCGCGGGCTTTTCTTAGGCCTCCGGCGAAGGTTCGCCGATGCGCAGCTTGCGGATCAGCGGCACGATCGTCAAACCTTGAACGATGAGCGAGAACACAACGACGCTGAACGTAAACAGCAGCACGTCCGCCCGCCCTTCGAACGTCGGCGGCAGGCTGAGCGCAAGCGCGATGGAGAGACTTCCCTTGAGTCCGCCCCAATTGAGCAGTACCTTCCAAGAGCCCGGCAGCCCCCGAACGAACGCCGTGCTCGCATAGAGCGCGGCCGTTCGCGCCGCGAGCACGAGCAAGATCGCCAAGGCGATCGTCCCCCACCGCTCCCCGAAGTCGATATGACGTATTTCCAGCCCGACCATCAGGAAGATGAACGAGTTCGCGATCAACGTCACCACGTCCCAGAACGAATTGATGTTCGTCTTCGTCGTCTCGGACATGCCGATGCGGGCGCCGTAGTTGCCGAAGATCAATCCCCCGACGACGACCGCCACGACGCCGGACACATGGAAGTGTTCGGCGATAAAGAAGCAACCGAAAAACAGCAGGATGGAGAACGCGATCTCGAGCGGGTAATCGTCGTATAAGCGAACCAATTGAGAAAAGACGTACCCCAGCGCGGCGCCGATCGCGATCCCGCCCAAACTGAACTTTAGAAACAACAGCAGCCCGCTGCCGAGCCCCGCCCATCCCATCTCGAGATAAGATAGGAGATATACCGAGGCGATCTGAAACAAGACGACCGCGATGCCGTCGTTGAACAACGACTCGCCCTCGATGATCGTTACGATGCGCTTCGGCACCCCGACGGATTTAAATATCGAGATGACGCTGATCGGATCGGTCGCGCTCATGAGCGCGGCGAACGTAAACGCAACGACGAGCGGCAAGCCTAAAACGTAATATGCCCCCGCTCCGATCAAGGCGAACGACAAGAGCGTTCCTCCGAAGGCGAGCGCGAGCACGGGCCCCCGCTGATCCATCAAGTGTTTGAACGGAAGCTTCAACGTCGCGTCGCCGAGCAGAATCGGCAGAAATAGAGAAATAATGATCGCCTGAAACACATTGGACTGCGTGATGAACGCTTCCGCATCCTCGAGGAAGGGCACCTGGGCGACGCCCAGCGCGAGGCCGACGACGACGAGCGCGATCGAATACGCCAGATTCAGCTTCTTCGCCGCGGCGACGACGGCGACGGACACCGCCAGCAATATCAAGATTTGAATGAATGCCTCATTGAATTCATGCATCGATATTCAACACCCCGACCGTTAAGTCATTGCAGAGAAAAGAAAACGCCTCTCGGCGTTTTCTCGTCTCGCGCTCCCGCTTATCTGCCGCGCCCGGCCGCCCGCTTCTTGCCTGCTGGACCTCCGCCGGGTCCTTTGCCGCCGCGGCCCCAATCGCTGCGACGATCCGGCTTACCGAACGGGTTGCCCTTCGGCTTGCCGAACGGCTTCTTGCCGCCCGCGCCGCCGGGTCCGCCTTCGGCCCGCTTGAACGGCTTCTTGCCGCCCGCGGCTCCGGCCCCCGGCCGTCTCGCCCCGGCCGCTCCCGCCGCTTCGCCGGCGGCCGCGCCTTCGCGGAGCGACGCCGGCGCCTTCGCCCGCGTGCCCGGCCCCGCCTTCACGATCGTCTTGCCGCGCCGATCGCCGGGACGGCCCGCGCCAGGTCTCGCCCCCGGCCGCCCTCCTGCGGTCCGGCCGGCCGGCCGTCCCGCCGTCCGCGCCGGGCGGCTGCCCGTATAGCCGTACGTCTTCTCGGCTCGATCCGGGCGCTCATCCTCATCGTCCTCCGGCTCGACATCGAAGCCCGGCAGCGCCTCCGCCCCGACGCCGAACTCCTCCATGCGGCGTCGCTCCAGCCGCTGCCCGATCGACTGCTCGATGCGAGCGACCGAGCCCCGGTCCTTCGCCGCGAGCAGCGTGACCGCGACGCCGGACTGCCCCGCCCGGCCCGTGCGGCCGATGCGGTGGATGTACGTCTCCGTGTCGATCGGAACGTCATAGTTGAAGACGTGCGTCACGCCCTCCACGTCCAGCCCCCGCGCGGCGACGTCCGTCGCCACGAGCACCTGCAGCTTCGCTTCGCGGAATCGTTTCATGACCGCTTCCCGCTTCGCCTGCGTCAGGTCCCCATGCAGCTCGTCGGACTCGAAGCCGTGCGCGACGAGCGCTTCGTTCAGCTTCTTCGCGCGAATCTTCGTGCGGCAGAAGACGACCGCGAGGTACGGGCGGTACGTCTCGATCAGCCGGAACAACGTCGCTTGCCGCGCCCGGTCCGTCGTCTCGACCGCGATTTGCCGGATATCGTCGAGCGTCACGTGCGCCGTCTTGATCCGGATATCGACCGGCTTCTTCATGTAATTCGCCGCCAGCTGCTTTACCGGCCCCGGCATCGTCGCCGAAAACAGCATCATCTGCCGCTTCGTGGCGCACTGCCGAATAATGTCTTCCACCTCGTTCAGGAAGCCCATCGTCAGCATCTGATCCGCTTCGTCGAGCACCAACATCGAGATGTGCCCGAGATGCAGCGTCTCCCGGCGCAGATGATCGAGCAGCCGGCCCGGCGTCGCCACGACGATATGGCTGTCGCCTCCGAGCTTGTGCACCTGCGCGGCGACGTCTTGACCGCCGTAGACGGCCAATACGCCCGCGCCCATCGCGGACGCCAGCTTCTTCGCTTCCGCCGTAATTTGGATCGCCAGCTCCCGCGTCGGGGTCAAGATCAGCGCTTGAACCGACGCCCGGCGCGGATCGATCACTTCCAAGATCGGAAGCACGAAAGCGAGCGTCTTGCCCGTTCCCGTCTGCGCCTGCACGATCGCGTCGTGTCCCGACAGCAGCGCGGGGATCGCCTGCTCCTGTACCGGGGTCGGCGTTACGATGCCTTGCTTTTGCAATACTTCCGCTATAAGGCTGCGTACGCCTAACGCTTCAAAACGATTCGTCACGTAAATTCCTCGATTCCTTCGATTAAGAGTATACATAACAGTGTACCCGAAAACCGATACGTATGAAACATTTCCCACCGAAGGACGCAATCGTAGTAAAATATAGGGAAAAGGAGGTGGAAGCTTCCATGACGACGATCCTTGTCGTTCACTTGCCGACGAGCCGGAAGTTTCTCTTGGTCGGCGCCTCGACCCCGGGACTCGCCGCGGTTTGCGACGCCGACGGGGCGATGCACTGGCTGCCGGCGGAGGAGCTGAAGGTGCTCGAGTACGACGGGCGGCCGATCGAACGGTACCGTTATATGCTCGAGCCTACCGCTTCCGCCGCGCCGACGCCGACGTCTAGCGAAGTCTGGGAAGACGTTCCGCTCGAAGCATGCCCCGCCTGCGAAACGCCGGTGCGCCCGGACACCCGCGAATGCCCGTCCTGCGGACTGACGCTCATCCTCGAGCAGGACTGATCGTCCGGAGAAGACTTGCTCTCTCTCCGCGCTCCCTTCCCCTCGATTTTCCTTGGCTCACCCGCAGCGCCCAATAACGCCGGGATTCGCATGGATGAAGCGTCCTCCGACGCTAGGTTCGCCCTTATATGGGGCAACCCGCTCCCGACCTGCCGAAAACACTCGTGTTGTGCGGCCAATTGGGGAGGGGTTCCTCTATTTTCGGGGTGGCGAGACCTAATTGTTGCGGAGATGCGCCCCAATTCATTGCTCCTACCGAGACGAAACTCGTGTTGCGCGGCCGATTGGGGAGGGGTTCCTCAATTTTCGGGGTGGCAAGACCTAATTGTTGCGGAGATGCACCCCAATTCATGGCTCCTACCGAGACGAAACTCGTGTTGTGCGGCTTGGCATGACCTAATTGTTGCGGAGTTGCGCCCCAATGTATTGAATCCCTAATGTTAGTGGAGGTCGTCGGCCGTCAAAACAAGTTGTTCCGCCACCCATGGCCGGACTTCGACTCGCGGAATTCGGAAGGCGTCATGCCCGTGTGCCGCTGGAACACTTTCGTGAAATACCGCCGCTCGGCATAGCCGCTTAACGCCCCGATCTTCGCGACGCTCTTGTCGGTCATGAGCAGCAGCGACTTGGCGAGCTCCATGCGCTGCTTGGTAACGTATTCGACGAACGTCTCGCCGAAATGGTTTTTAAACAGCAAGCTGAAGTAGCTGCAGCTGATGCCGAGATGGTCCGCGACCTCCTCGACGCCGAGATCGGACGCCAACCGCCGGTCGATATAGTCCTTCGCCGACATCATGAGCAGCTCGCTCGACTTCTTGTTGAGCGCCCGCTCCATCGCGTGATCGACCAGCTGCACGATCGACTCCATAACGTCCTTCAAGCTCACCGTATGCTGCAGCTTCTTCCAGACGGCCTCTTCCTCGGTCTGCGACATGACGTCCATCTCCCGCATCTCCCGCAGCAGATGAATGACGACGTAATGCAGCACCGATTCCGGCAACGCCGCCCGCTGCAGACGGCCGAGCGCCTGATCGATCCGGGCGCGGTCCTGCTGGCGCACGCCGGAGACGAGACAATCGAGCATCGTCCACCAAGCGCCTTCCGTCTCGGGCCGCTCAGCCAGCGTCTCCGAGACGGCGAGCAGCCGGCTCGTGCCCGCATGCTGCAGGAAGCTTCGCTGCAGCTGCTTATACGTCTCGGCGACCTCCGCCACTTCCACCGGGCGGGGAAAGACGCCGACGCTGACGCTCAGCTTGACGTTCGCCATGACGGCCGACTGCGCCGCCTCCATCCAGCGGATCGCCTCCGCCGCGTCGTAGGCGTCGGGACCGCGCTCGACGAGCACGCACCACTCGCCTTCGCGGGCATGCAGCGAGACGTATTTGATCGCGAACGGCTGCAGCGCCTCCTGCAGCACGTTCCCGACCGCGAAGTTCCACAGCTTCCGTTCTTTCTCGTCCCATTGTACCGACAATCGGGAGTAGTGGTCGACGTCGACGAGCATGACGACATACGCCGTATGCTCCGCCCACCCGTCCTCGTCCGCCAGGACGCGAAGCGCGCCTTCCGGCGGGAAACCCATCAAGACGTCGTATAATACTTTCTCGTACGCGAGCTGCGCCACGCGGTCCCATTGCTTTTCCCGCTTCGAGTGTTCGGCCCGTTCGGCCCGAATGCCGTTCGCGACGTTCCGGACGGTTCGCTCGAGCAGCTCGTAATCGATCGGCTTCAGAATATAGTCCTTCACGCCGTGCTTCAGCGCCGCGCGCGCGTATTCGAACTCCTGATAACCGGTCAGCATCAACACGTCGCAGGCCGCCCCCTCGGGGAGCGCGCGCGCCTCCGCGAGGAACGCCATTCCGTCCAGGACGGGCATGCGAATGTCGCAGAGCGCGATGTCGGGCCGGTGCGTCTTCAACGCTTCGAGCGCTTCCGCCCCGTTCCGCGCCGTCGCGACGATGTCGAGCCGCATCTCGTCCCACGGCAGTACCATCCGCAAATTTTGCAAAATCGGCAGCTCGTCGTCCACCAGCATGACCTTGAGTCTCATGCTCTCCCCTCGCCCGGCCCGTATTTGGGAATATAACACTTGATGACGGCGCCTTGCCCGACGCCGGAGCAGATGAACAACCCGTACCTGCGCCCGTATTGGATGCGGATCCGGTCGGCGACGCTGCGCAGGCCGAGGCCGCGCCGCTCCGGATTGAGGACACGATCTTCGGTCGATGCGGCGGCCGCCTCCGCTTCTTCCGCCGCCATGTAAGCGAACCGCGCCAACGTCTCGTTCGTCATGCCGACGCCGTCGTCCTCGACCGTAATCGCGATCCGGTCGTTCTCCGCGGCGATCGCCACACGGATCCGACCCTCGCGGTCCAACCCGTCGAACGCATGCTGGATGCAGTTCTCGACGAGCGGCTGAAGCGTCAGCTTCTGGATGAAGTACTCCATTAGCTCTTCCGGCGCTTCGATGTCGTATTCGAACCGATCGGCGAACCGGTATCGCTGAATGTCCAAATAACTTTTCAGATGCTCGATCTCCCGCCGAATCGGAATTTCTTCGCTGTCTTGGAAGCTGATGCGCAGCATATTCGCGAGCCGCAGCACCATCTGGCTCACCTTGCGGCCTTCGTTCTGGACCGCGAGCGCATTGATCGATTCGAGCGTATTAAACAAAAAATGCGGTTTGATTTGCGCCTGCAGCACCCTCATCTCGGCCTTCGTCTTGCGTTCCTGCTCTCGCTTGACGCGCCCGAGCAGCTCGTTCACGCGGGCGATCAAGCTGTTGAGCCCGCGGGACAACAACGCCAGCTCATCGTCTCCGTCTTCGTCGACGCGCAGCGCCAGATCGCCGCGCTCCACGAAGCGCATGAACCGGACGATCCGCACGATCGTCTTCGCGATGCGATTGATGAAGACGGCGAGGAACAGCAGCGCCGACACGAGCGACACCGCCATGATGCACGCGATCCAGCGCAGGTACATCGTAATTTCGCTCGACAGCGATTTCCAGGGCGTCACCGAGAGCAGCCGCCAATCCTCGTCCTTCAGCCGGATGGAGGAGACGACGCTATCGACGTCCTCGAAGTCCAGACGGTCGCTTCGATACGCGCTTCCGCCGCCTTGTCGACCGTCGGCGAACGCCGCCAGCGTGCTCCCGTTCCGCGCGCCCGAGCTGTCGTACAACACGAGACCGTCGGCGTTGACCAGGTAATACCGGGTATCATATACGTCTTCGTTAAAGCTGAAATATCGGAACACGCCTTCGATGGCGGAATTTTTAATTTGAACGAGCAGCATGCCCTCGTTCCGCAGCGTACCGATATCCTTGACGACGCGGATTTGGGTGAACACGGGCTCGTAGCCAGTTAGCTGCGGATGCTCGTAAGGACCGACCCACTTCGGCAAGCCGCCCCGTTCGACGACCGCTTCGTAGATCGGCTGCTGCCGAAACTCCTCGAACGGCAGCGCGGAGAAGCTCTCCTTGGAGTAGATTCTCACGATCCTGCCGTTATCGAGGTTGTACATGAAGGCGTAGCTGACGGACGGATGGTTCACGAGCAGCTCCCGGAAGTTCCGCTGCGTCTCGTTCAGCTCCAAGTACTTGATCGCGTCCACGTCCTCGGACGAATAGACGGGGCTGCTCAAGACGTCCTGCACCGCGGTGCTCGCGATCGTGCTGTCCGTCGCTTTATCCATCTCGCGGAAGACGAAGTCGATGTTCTGGCCGAGCGCCCGAAGCGTAATCTCCGCCTGCTGCGAATATTTCTTCTCGATCGTATCGGCGACGAAATAATACGCCAGAATGCCGAGCAGGACGAGCGGGACGATAATGAAAGCGAAGAACGCCGTAAACAGCTTCACCCGCAGCGACATACGTTCTCCCTCCCGCTCCTCTCTCCCGGCGGCTTCAGCCCTTCACGCTGCCCGCCGTGATGCCTTCGATAATTTTCTCCTGCAGGAATCCGTATAACGCCAGCACCGGCAGTACGCTATACACGATGCCTGTGCAGATCAAAGCGTAATCGGTCTGGTACGCGTCTCGAAACCCGACCATGCCGGTCGGCAGCGTGCGCAGCGCATCTTTGCTGATGAAGAAGTTCGCCAGCAGGTACTCGTTCCAGACGCCGAGGAAGTTGACGATGAACACCGTCACGAGCGCCGGCACCGTCACCGGCAGAATGATCAGCGCAAACAACCGGATCGTCCCGAGGCCGTCCACGATCGCCGCTTCCTCCAGCTCGCTCGGGATCGACCGCATGAACGCCGCGATCAGCAGCACGCTGATCGGCAGCGCGCCGGCCGTATAAGGCAAGTATAGCGACCAATGCGTGTTCAGGATACCTAAATCTTTCACGAGAATGTACTGCGCGATGAACAGCACATTGCCCGGAATGAGCATGCCGATCAAGACGAATTGGTATATCCACCGACTCGTCCGCGCCAGCTTCATCCTTGCGAGCGCGAACGCCGTCGCCGCCGCCAGCAGCACCCCCGAGAGGGAGGAGGCGAACGATAAATATAAGCTGTTGAAGAAGTACACGTTGATCTTCGCTTTCACCCACGCTTCGACATAATTCTCGAACATCCAGCGGGTCGGCAGCCCGAACGGATGCTCCGCGATCTGCAGATTGTCCTTGAACGACGAGAACACGACGAAGACGAACGGGAACAACACCGCGACCACGTAACCCATCAACACGACATGCGGAAGGGCACGCTTCCATACGATCGCCATTACAATTCCACCCTTCCCTGTCGTCTGACGATCAGCAGCTGATACATCGCGGTGAGCAGCAGCGCGAAGACGAAGATGACGATCGACAGCGCCGTGCCGTACCCGTACTCCCCGTAATTGATCGCCTTCGTCACCATGTAGGACGCCATGACCTCCGTCGAGCCGACCGGCCCCCCGTTCGTCATGACGAGCACGATATCGACGACCTTCATGGCGCCGGCGATCGACAGCATGATCACGACCGAGATGATCGGGTGAATGAGCGGCACCGTAATGTGAATCGCCTTATGCCATCCGGAGGCGCCGTCGATGTCGGCCGCTTCGTTCAGCTCCTTCGGAATGGCGAGGATGGCCGCGAGCACTAGCACGATGAAGAAGCCCATCCACTGCCAAGCGTTCGTCGCGAGCACGGCGAACATCGCCCACTTCATATCGGCCAGCCAGTAGATCGGTTCGATGCCGAACCAGCCGAGCGCCCGATTGAGCGGACCGACCTCGGGTTGGTAGATAAAGCCCCACAAAATGCCGATGACCGAGGTCGACAAGATCGAAGGCACGAATACCGTCGTCTTGTAGAAGCCTTGGAACCTCTTGACCCCGCTGATCAATATCGCGAAAAAGACGATCAACGGCACCTGCACGAACGCCGCGAACAAGATGAAGACGATATTGTTATAGATCGCATTGATGAAGTCGTCGTCGCCGAACGCCTCCTCGAAATTGCCGAAGCCGATATACCTCGGGTCGTTCAGCCCGTTCCAATCCGTGAAGCCGTAGACGAGCGACGTGATCATCGGATAGACGAAAAACAACACGTACAAAAACAACGTCGGAACGACGAACAGCGAATAAACGCCCGGATGCCGCATCGTGTCCTTCATTGGCGCGATTCCCCTCTCTCGATGCGAAGGCGCCGCCCGTCTCTTCCGTTCGGGCGGCGCCTCCGTTACCGTTCCTCGTTATTTATTGCTGGCTGGCGTTCGCCGTATCCTGCACCTTCTGCATCGCTTCGCCGACGTCCTCCGGCGACGCTTGACCCGCGATCAGCTTCTGGATCTGCGCTTCGGATTCTTTATAGACGTCGGATTGCACGACGGAGTCGAAGTGCGAGAACGCGCCGCCGGCCGTCTTCATGAGATTCATGACTTCTTTCACGATCGGGTCCTCGACCTTGGCCAGCGCATCGTCGGACAGCTTCATCGAAGGCAATACGCCGTCCTCGAGCAAGCCGCGCAGCTGCATTTCGTCGTTGTATAGGTTTTTGATGAACGCCTTCACCGCTTTCAGCTCGTTCTCGGTAAGATCCGCCGAGAAGCCGTAGCCGTTGCCGTAGTTGCCGTTCACGAAGCTTTGGTCGCCGACGCCGTTCGGCACGGCCGGCATATTGAAGTACCCGACCTTGCCGGTCAGATCGAACGCTTGCTCCGGATCCTTGAATACGGAAGAGCGCCAGCTGCCGTCGAACATCATGCCCGCCTTGCCCGTGACGAACTGGTTCAACATGTCCGCGTACTCGAGACCGAGCTCGCCTTTCGTGAAATATCCCTTATCCACCCATTCCTTGTATTTCGCGAACGCCGCCACGACCTCCGGCGAGTTCCACTTCGCCGAACCGGACAGGAAGCCGTTGATGGATTCCGGACCCGCGTATCGACCGATCATCGTGTTGACCATCATGAGCGGCACCCAGGCGCCCTTCGAGCCCATCGCGAACGGCGTGACGCCGTTCGACTTCAGCGTCTCCGCGGCCGCCTCGAGCTCCTCCCACGTCTTCGGCGGCGCGATGCCGTATTGCTCGAACATCGCTTGGTTATAGTAGAAGCCTTCCGTGTTACCGCCGATCGGCAGGCCGTACACCTTGCCGTCCAGCGTAAATTGGCTCAGGTTCAAGAACTTATCCCCGATGCCGAGCTCCGCGAGAATCGGCGTCAGATCGAGGAGCCGTCCCGCTGCAGCGTACTTCAACGCATCGCCCGTCCCGCCGAACAAGTCGAAGATTTTCGGCGGATTGCCCGCCGCCATCTCCGCGGGCAGCTTCGTGAACCGATTGACCTGGTCCTCGACGCCGTCGAGCTCGAACGTCAGCCCCGGAATTTCCGCTTCGGTCGCGGCGACGACGTCGTCGAGAATCGCCTTGCGGAACTTCTGCGCTTCGCCGATCTGAATGTGCCGGAGCGACACCGCGAACGGTTCGACCGTCTCTTCCTTCGGCTCTTCGGCCGGCGTCTCCGCCGCCGATTGCTCCGGGGCCGGTTCCGGCGCCGCCGGCGTCTCCCCGGCCGGCGTCGTTCCGTTCCCTCCCGCGCATCCCGCAAGCACCATCGCAATGCCGAGCACAAGAACGCCTACTGATTTCAGCTGCTTCGTCATTCGTTCCTGACCTCCCCATAACATATCGCAACTTCGCGCTGCACCTTCATTATAGAATCCGTCCTCATGGGCCCGGCAGGTTCACATTTGTATCATAGGGGGATAAAATCGTCTACAACGAAAAAAGACGAGCCATCGGCGGCTCGCCTTCTTAATTAATAGCTCCGCAGCGGGAACGACACGGTGACGGACGTTCCGACGCCCGGTTCGCTGACGACCTCGATCTCCGCTTCGAAGTGATCCGCGAGCTTCTTGACCATGAACAAGCCGATGCCTTGTCCGCCGCGCTCGTCGTTCATCTTCTCGTATTTGCGAAACAGTCTCGACACCTGCTCCTCCGTCATCCCGACGCCCTCGTCGCGAACGCAGACCACCAAGCGATCCTTGTCGCGGCCAACCCGGCATTCGACCTTCCCGCCCTCGTCGCTGTACTTGATCGCGTTGCTCGCCAAGTTGGAGACGATCAGCTTGAAGCCGATCGCGTTCGCCAGCATCGTCTCGTTCCCCGTCAGCTCCACGACGGAGGCGAAGCCGATGTTTTGCGTGCGCGCCTTGATCTCCATCATGCCGATCGTCTCCCGAATGAGCGCCGCGGGCGAGATGAGCCGCCGATGCCATAACGTCTCCGTGGACAACATCTCTTCCGTATTGATGATATGCGAAATTTCGTTGTCGATGAGATCGACGTAGTCGACGATCGCCTGCAGCCGCTCGCGGTCGCGAGCCTCCGCCGCGCGATCCCCCACCAGCCTCGCGTACGCCTTGATCACCGTCAGCGGATTGCGGACCTCATGCGACACGACGTGGGCGAAGTCGAGCTTCTGCCGATACAGATCCATCTCGGTCTCCAACTCGGCCTGCATGGACAACGTCGGGAAGATCAGTCCGGCATTGCGCTTGTGGCGGTACAAGCTCGAATGAACGAGCGATTCGTCGGTCATCAAATACTCGTGGGATTTCAGCAGCTCGTTCTGAATGGCGGCGGGTACCTTCATCGCGTCGTACGCGCACACCGTCAAATACCCGAGCTCGTCGAGCGCCAAGTCGGCCTTGCATTCGTATTCGTGCAGCTTCCTCACGATATCGCGGCCGTCCTTCCAGTCGACATGTCCCCATAACCGAACATCTTGGTTTTGCAAGAAATGAGGGTTTACGATATCGCCCAGATTGTCGAGCACGCGATCATACTCGAAGTCCTCGTACGTTCGATAAAATTCGTCCCGATCGATATGATGCACGTACGCGTTCAGCAGCCGTTCGTTCCATTCCCGAGCAAGCCGCGAACGGATTCGTTCATAATTCTCGGCCGTCTCGATGAAGAGTACGACCTGCTCCAACTCGATCCCTTTGCGTATGAACGATGTCGCATTATTCACGTAACTTTCCTGATCGCTGTGGAAATACAAAATATGCGCTCCCGCAGGGACGGTCAGTTTACTTGTCAGCGAAATGCTTCGTATTCCTGTCATGTAGTCTTCGCCTCCAAGCCTAACCCTCGGAAAGGGGGTTTTTCTTATTTTACAATAGGGCAGACAAGTTGCATATGGCATTCCGGGCACAAAAAAAACCGCCCCCAACGTTCGTTAGGAGCGGTCTTCGATAATTACAATTTTACAACGTTCTCAGCTTGCGGACCGCGGTTGCCTTGAACGACGTTGAACTCAACGCGTTGGCCTTCGTCCAAAGACTTGTAGCCGTCGCCGACGATTGCGCTGAAGTGAACGAATACGTCGTTTCCGCCTTCAACTTCGATGAAACCGTAGCCCTTCTCTGCGTTGAACCACTTAACTGTACCTGTTTGCATGTAACGTACCTCCAAAATTGGTTTACCCTTAATACTCCATTCCTTATCAGAAAGAAAAAAACACATTCCGAAAAGGGACGAGTGCAGCAAAAATGATCCCCTTACAGAATGTGTATTAAGGTCTCATGTTTGACATTTTCAATGTATCATAACGGCGAACGAATTGCAACCATGTTTTGTAAGCGGCTTCTTGGCCCACTTTACCCGTTCTCGAGCCGCTTCATGAACTCCTCCGCGGCGCTGTATCCTTGCTGGCGCAAGTACCAGCTGTTGGCCGCCGCCTCTACGAGTCCCGCCACGTCGCGTCCCGGCTGCAGCTGAATTTCGATATGCGGGATCTTCACGTCCAGATATTCCGTGAACTTCGGCTCCAGCTCCAGCTCGTTGTTCAGCGCGTCCTGCTCCCACTTCTTCAGCTCGATGTCAAGCACGATGCGGGTTTCGTCCTGGAAGGCGCTGCGGCCGTACAGCCGCGAGACGTTGATCAGGCCGATGCTGCGCAGCGCGAGGAATTCCTTCGTCTTTCCGTTATGCGTGCCGAGCAGCGTCTCCGGGTTGATGCGCTTGAGCACGACCAGATCGTCCGCGACGAGCCGGTGGCCGCGACGAATGAGCGTATGCGCGGTTTCGCTCTTGCCAACGCCGGACTTGCCGCGCAGCAGCACCCCGATGCCCGAGACGTTCACGCAGACGCCGTGAATGGCGATCTCCTCGGCGAGCGTCTTCGACAAGTAGCCGTTGACCAAATCCAAAAACTTCGTCGTCGCGAGCGGCGTCCGGAGAAGCGGAATGTTCTCTTCCTCGCAATATTTGATTAAATATTTCAGTCCCTCTTGGTTTCGGCTGACGATGAAGCAAGGCGGATGATACTTGACGATATTGCCGATATGATGATTCCGCTCGTCTTCGGACAATCGGTGCAGGTATGTAATTTCGCGCCGCCCGAGCAGCTGCACCTCGGCTTGCGGGAAATAATCGAAGTACCCGACGAATTCCAAGCCGGGCCGGTGAACCCGGGTTTTGGTGATCGTGCGGTGCAGCTGCTCGCCGCCGGCCAGCACCTCCAGAGAGAATCGATCCACCAGTTCTTTGACCGTAATCGACTTCAGCTCCGCCCCCTCCTTCTTGGCAACGATTTCATGATACTCCCAAGGTAAGCGCAACCCCCCCGTTTCGTCAACACTGTTCACAAAAAATCCGACATTGCCGCCGCCCTCCAGCCGCCGAACGCCGTCTATCGAAACGCCTGCGCGCGTTCTTCGCCTCCAACGCATCCACCCTTGCCGCGTCGCGGCAAGGGTAGGATTCGCATCCGGGTTTATTCCGGAAGCGGCTTCGTCGTCACCGTCGTCACGCTTCCCGTCACGCCTTCCGGCAGCCGCACGTCGAGCTCGATTCCCTCCGGCGCCGAGACGCGCAGCGTCATCTCGTTCCCGTCGATCCGCCACTGCACCTCGACGGCGCCCCCGTTCGGCAGCGGCACCGCGCCCCGCGCCCACGTCAAGCCGCATGGAGTCGGTTCGATGCGAACCTTCTTCCAGCCTAGCTCTTCCCGCCTTACCCCAAGCACGCTCCGGCCTAGGAAGTAAGCGGGGCCCGCGGACCACGCATGACAGTGGCTTCGCGTCAGCTGGTCCGGATTCGCGCGATTTTCCGCGAAATTCGGGTACATCTCCCAGCAGGTGGTCGCGCCGTTGTCGATCATCTGGCCGAAGTTGCGGCGGATGTCGTCGAGCATGAGCGCTTCGCGCCCCGTCGCCTCCAGCGCCTCATAATAGAAGAACGACATGAACGGACTGCCGATCTGCACGAACTTGACCGGCGGCTCGACTAAATACTGCTCGAGCCGCTCCTTCCGCTCGCCCTCGGCGACGCCGCAAAGCAGAGCGACGACTTGCGTCTGCATGCTGTAGACGCTCGAGCGGCGGCCGTCCGCATGGATGCAGTCGAGATACGCCCCTCGCTCCTCGTCCCAGAGCTTCTCGTTGACGGCGGACGCGAGCGATGCCGACGCCCGCACGAACGGATCGGCTTCGCCGGCCGGACGTCCGGCCGCGGCGGCGAGCGACGCCGCCTTGCGCAGCGTCTGGACGAGGAACAAGTTCTGATGCGTCACGACGCCTTCTCTCGGCTGATCGATCGGCGCCCAGTCGAGCAGATTCCAACCCCGCATCTCCAGCAAGCCCTCGGCGTTGATCTGCTTCAAGTAATGCTCCAGCGTGAAGCGAACGTGCGGCCACATCTCCGCCGCGAACGCCCGGTCGCCCGAATGCTCGACGTACTCCATGCAAGCGATCGCCCAGAAGAACGTCCAGTTCGGGATGACGCTCTTCCAACCGCTCGGCACTTGATCGAGGTACAGCGGGGACGCGTCCTTCGAGCCCGGTACGAGGCGCAGGCATCGCTTCACGATGTCGAGCGCGCCGAAGACGTAGTAGTTGACGAGCGCTTCGTTGCGGCTGTCGCCGACCCAAAACACCTGCTCGTACGCCGGGCAATCGACGAACGTGTCCTCCATGCATAGCCGCGTCGTATGGCGGCTGATGTCCCAGATGTCGTTCAGCAGCGGATCGGAGCACTGGAACGCGCCGGCGTCGACGACGGGGTACGCGCTCTGCACGACGTATACTTCATGCAGCCGCACCGGTCCGGCCGCGCCGCGCACCGTAACCGCCGCATACCGGCAGCCCCGGCGCACCGGCGATTCGTACCGCTGCCGTCCCCCGCGGCTGATATACCGGAACGTATTGTCGAGTCCGTACGTGTGCTGCCGATAGTCGGCCTTCAAGTACTCCATGCCGTAGAAGTCGATGACGGCGCCCTCCGGCGCTTCGATCTCGAAGCCGTGGAAGCCGGAGCGCTGCTTGCCGAAATCGACGAGCAGCTCGACGTCTCCGTCCGCGAAGCGCGGCAGCTCGGCCGGCTCCGGCGTCGGAAGGAGGGCTCGCTCGAGCCCTTGCGGAATCGCGTACGCTTCCGCGACCGGCCGCCAGACGTTCGAGCCGAAGACGTCTTGCTCGGTGTAGTACGCGGAAGGCAGCGGCCGAATCCGGTCACGGACGGGCTCCAGCTCGCGCATCGACGCCGCGCCGGCGGCCCGGACGTAGCCCGGCTCGTCGAGATCGACGGCGCGCTGCGGCTCGGTGTCGATATGCACCGCCTCGTCGAACGGACCGACGAGCGCGAACGGCGTGTCGCCTCCTTCCACGGGGCACCGGAAGGAGAAGGAGATGTCCGCGTTCGCCGCGATGTGGAACGTGTTCCCGTGATCCGACGACGTTACGTCGAGGAGCGCGAAGTGTTCTCCGGCGTCCAATTCGACGTCGGCGTACCGCTCCGGCTGCTCGCCGGACCAGCCCTCGACGGGCCGCCCGTCGATCCAGACGCGCCCCTTGCGCGCCCCGCTCGGGAAGCCGAGCGTCACGCGGCCCGCCTGCTGCAGGACGAGCGTCGTCGCGAGATACCCGACGAACGTGACGGGGTTGGCGTGGTCCGCCGTGCTCGGCATCATCGCGTTCCGCAAATCGATCGCCGCGGTCCACGCCGGCGCCTTCACGCGCTGCAGCGACTCGATCCGGGACGGGTACAGCTTCTCTTCCGTCAGGAACGGGATGTCTCGCGGGACGAGCGACTTCCAAGGTCCAGAGCCGACCGGAGCGACGATGCGCGCGGCGCCCCACGAGGCGTCGTCGAAGCCCGGCTCCGCCCATGCGGCGTCCCAAATCCTCGCGTCGTACACCTCGGCGAAACCTTGCTGGCAAGACATCCGCGGGGACGTCGGCTGCTGCGCGGCAAGCTTCTCCGTTCGCCACGAGGCGTCCGTCGCCGCGAGCGTCGTTCCGTTCGCCGTCACCTCGGCGAGCAGTCCGCCTCTTCCCCGCAAGTAATAAAAGTTCGTCACGCCGAAGTGAAGCACCAACACCGCGATCGTATTCCGCGCGCCGGGCTTCAGCAGATGGCCGATCCGATGGGTGTCGTAGAACTGCTCCTCCGGCCAAGACCGGACGGGACCGCGTCCGACCCGTTCGCCATTCACGTACGCGACGTACCGGGAATCCGCGCTGATGCGCAGCTCCGCCGCGGCGGCCAGTTCCTCCGGCGTTTCGAACGACGCGCGAAAGCACCTCCACTCGTTCCGCGGACTCTCCTCGCCGCCGCCCCAAATCCACGCCGCCTTCCACGCTTGCTCGCTCATGTACGCTCCTCCTTGAGTCATTACTTCGTATGAATCCTATTTTAAGCGGTTCCATCCGAACGATTATGGGTTGTCCGCGCCATGAATGGGGGTCTATAATGACATTGAATCAGGAGGAATGCGCCATGTCGAAGCCCGTGACGATTACGCCGGGAACGCTCTTTTTCAAGACGGCTTTGCCCTTCTACATGAACCGCGTCGCGGAATCGTTCGAGCTGGAGTTTCACGCGCACGATTTCATGGAGATCGCGTACATCGACGAGGGGGCCGGCTTTCATTACGTGAACGAAGAGCGAATGCCCGTGTCGAAGGGCGACCTGTTCCTGCTCCCGATCGGCGTCTCGCACGTGTTCCGCCCGAAGAGCCTTCGGCCCGAACAGCCGCTCGTCGTATACAACTGTATTTACAAACAGGAGCAAGTCGCCGCCGAGCTCGCGTCGATGCCCGGCTTCGGCACGCTCGCTCGCGCTTCGCGCCTGCTGCAGCTGACCCCGCCTATCGACGATTCGGAAGACGCCCCCCGCTACCTCCGCGACCGGAGCGGCGTATTCGGCGAGCTGCTGCGCGCGATGCATCTCGAGTTCGTCCAGCGCCGCGTCGGGCACGTCGCGCGGCTGTACGCGCTCTTCGCGGAGCTCGCGGTGCAGCTCGAACGGCACTCCGAGCCGGATGCGACGCGGCCGGCGCTTCTGCGGGAACGGGACGACGAGCCGATCCTGGAGGCGATTCGCGTCGCGGACGCGTCGTTCGCGGAGCCGCTGACGGCCGTCGCCTTGGCGGAGCGGCTGAACGTCAGCGTCCGCCACTTCCACCGGCTGTTCCGAGGCGCGACCGGGCGGTCGTTCACCGACTACGTGCAGCTCCGCCGCATCGAACGCGCCTGCGAATGGCTGGCCGACACCCGCTGGCCGGTGCAGGACATCGCCGGACGGGTCGGGTATCAGGACGCGAAATTTTTCCAAAGGTTGTTTAAAAAAAAGACGGGGCACTCTCCTAGAGAGTACCGCCGTCTGCATCGCAAGTGACCGTATCGTATGATTATGATGCGTATTCATCGTCCGCCGTTCGCATGCCGCGCGCCCAATAGATAATCGGCGTCGAAGCGACCGAGACGACCAGCTTGATCAGGTACGTCGTCAACGCGACCTGCACCCACACGTCGAACGGAAACCCCGGCGCGCCGAGGAAGGCGATCGAGCAAAAAATGAACGTATCCAGCAGCTGACTGAGCGCCGTGCTTCCGTTATTCCGAATCCAAAGCTGACCGGGCTTCGGGAACGCCTTTTTCAACAATGTAAAGATCTTGACGTCGACCCATTGGCTGACGAAGTAGGCCGTCAAGCTGCCGAGCGCGAGCCGCGGGAGCAAGCCGAAGATCGTCTCGAGCGAGTCCTGCGCGACATCGGTGTCCGTCGGCTCGAAGACGAGCGCCATCTGCATCATGACCGTCGACGCGATCAAGGCGAAGAAGCCCACGTATACCGCCTTCTTGGCGGCCTTCTCTCCATGCTTCTCGTTCAGCAGGTCGGTCGCGAGGAAGATCGTCGCGTAAATCGTGTTGCCGAGCGTCATCACAAGTCCCGCCAGCTCGATCGTCTTGACGACCTGAATGTTGGCGAGCACCGTGGCGACGCCGACCCATGCGTACAGTCCGCCTCGCCCGAACAGCCGGTAGCAGGCTAGGAACAACGCGAAGTTGACGACGGCGAACGCCGCGCCCCATAACAAATTAAACATGCCTAAGTCCCTCCCTAGTTTTGGTTACGCGGGATGGTCTCGAACCGCGGCGCCGCTTCCGCGACGCATCGTTCATTATAACGGAGGATCGCCGAACCCGCCAGAAGAAAAGCGCGCCGCTCGAAGCCGTATCGTCGGAGTTGCTCCGAACCCGCAGACGGCGATTGGCAGAAAAAAAGACGCCCCTCGGGGCGTCGCTTCATGCAACGACATTCACGTGACGCTTTTCTTCGCGTATTTGTTATCGAGCGTGTAATTCGACAGTTGGGGCAGCATCTTCGTCCCGCGCGCCATAGGAACGCGGCACGACGGGCATTCCGGCTCGGCGTCGAACGCGAAGTTGTCTCTCATCCAACAATTGCAGCCCTCGTTCGAGCACGTCCAGACGTCCGTCATTTCCTCCGGGATCTCAACGGCTTGCGGTTTGCGCGAATACATAGGCTCCTCCTTGTAAGAACGCGATTCGTCTCCGTAGAAACAAAAATCACATACCGGAACGCCGTTCGGAATTGCATTGAAGGACGTATCGCGATATGTGAATCACGTTTATTGGGTAGTCTGTTATGGAATTAGATTACCATATTCGGCCCCCAAAATCAAGAAATCGACCGGGTCGCCATCAGCCGCCCGACCTCTCGTTCGACGTCCTCGGGACCGGAAGTATAGTTGTATATTCCCAAGAACGTCCGCGTCGCTTCCGGGTCGGAGCCGATTAAACCGTGGACCGCTTCTTCCTCCGGCGCGACGGGCGACGCCTGGGAAAACTTGCATCCCAAATAGAACAACCCGGACAGCTTCGATTTCATCGCCCCCTCGTAGCGCGCCGCCATCTCGCCCCAGCGCGGGCCCCATTCGGCTTTCTCGACGCTCGACAGCGTCGCGGCGAGCGCCCGCGCGCCGTACAACGCGTCGTGCAGCCCTTGCCCGACGGCCGGATCCTTGAACATCAGGGCGTCGCCGACGAGCGCCCACCCGTCGCCCATCCCCGCATACCAGTCGTTGTCGTAGCCGAGCAGCCCTTTGATCGGCTCCGCCAACGCCGCTTCGCGCAGCCGCGACGGGAAGTCGGTCGCGGGAAGCCCGACGTCGACGGCGGCGCGGAAGCTCTCCTCCGGCGCCTCCCGCATCCGATCGATCCAAGCCTTGCGCGCCAACGGGAACATGACGCCGACGACGTACAGCGAATCGCTCGTCGGGAAGGCGATGACCATCGTATCGTCCGTCTTATACATCTCTACGTGCCGCTCGCCCGATTGCGTAAAACCGGAGAAGTACCCGACATACGAAGCGTAATCCGTCGGCACGCGAATGTCGCAGCGGCTGCCCGCGAGGTCGCGAACGGCCGAACGGCGGCCGTCGGCGCCGACGACGAACCGCGCCTCGAACCGCTCGACGCCGCCGTCGCGGCGCACGCCGACGACCCCGCGGACGGCGTCGCCGTCCTTCAGCAGCTCCGTCACGCGGAAGCCTTGCATCGTATGGACGCCCGGTTGGGCGGCGGCGTGCTCGAATAAGATGTGATCCAGGTACATCCGCCGGATAGACATGCAGAACGTCTCGCCGTTCGCCTCCGGGAAGTCGCCGTCGACGACCGCGCCGCCGATCTGCAGCTTCGCCCGCCGATAAACCGGCGTGCCGGTGGCGAGCAGCTTGTCGAGCACGCCCATCTCCCGGAGCAGGCCGATCGAGTTATTAAAGAAGTTATGCGTGGACAAGATGTCGCTCGGGAACGTGCTTCGGTCGAGCAGCAGCACCTCGAAGCCGGCTTTCGAGAGCTCGTACGCCAGCGCCGATCCGGCGACGCGGGCGCCGACGACGATTACGTCGTATTGGGTTTTCATCGTAAAAAACCGCCTCTCCTCGCGAATGGAATAGGAACTCCATTCATTGTAGGAGAGGCGGTTGTCATGCAGATATGACACGGTGTCATTTTCGATATAGGGAGATCGACCGAATCATGTTCTTCAGACCTTCGCCCGGCCGAGGAACGGCATGCCGCGGTTCGTGTCGAGCGCGTCCCCGACCGCCTTCGCATGGCCCTTTTTCATCGGCGGCGGTCCCCTTCCTTCTCGTTCAAGCACGGTTTTTGATGCGACGAATATCATTCGTACATGCGGCGCACTTCGTCCGCCATATGCGTCACCGCACGCCGCAGCTCAGGCGGCTGTACGATGCGGACGTCCGTCCCGAAGCCGAGGAAGAACGCCGTCGCCCACGGCACGTACGATGCGGGCATCGTCGCCCGCACCGTGCCCGTCCCGTCGGGACGCGCCGCGAGCCCCTCGGCCAGCCACGGATCCGCGGCGGCGCGGCGCGCGCCCTCCCGCGTCAGCTCGATCTCGAGCGGCAGCGCCGCAGGATCTTCCGCCGCCGGGGGCGCCCAAGGCAGGAACGGCCCCTCGGGTTCGTCGTCGGCTCCGGCGACGTCCGGGACGATCGTTGCGGACAGCACCCGATCGGCGCGGAACACGCGGTCGGCCTCGTTTCGATAGCAGTACGCCTGCACGTACCAAAGCCCGTTCATCGCATAGACGCCCGTCGGCCGGATGCGGCGCGTCGAACGGCCGGGCGAGCCGTCGTATTCGATATCCGCCTCCGCCCGCTCGAGCGCCGCGGCGAGCAGCGTCCGCAGATGAGGGGCCTCGACGCGCCGAGGCGGCACCCAGAAGGTTAGCCGGCGCTTCAGGCGGTCGATCTTGGCGCGCACGTCGCCGGGCAGCTTCGCATAAAATTTCCGCAGCGCCGACGACGTCTCGAGCTCGAACGGCAGCGCCGAGTATCGCTCCAGCGCTTGGCTCGCGAAGAAGATCGCCACCGCCTCGTGTTCGGTGAAATGAATCGGCGGCAGCATCTTATCGTGCAGAACGCGGTAGCCGCCGGCCGCCCCGACCTCCGAGTACAGCGGTACGCCAAGCTCCCCGAGCTCCCCGAGATCGCGGACGATCGTGCGGCGAGAAACGCCGAGCTCGTCCGCCAGCTCCCGAATGGTGAAGCGCCGCTTCTCGTTGACCAGCATCATGAGCTGGATCAGCCGTTGCGCCTTGTGCATGCGGGGGACCTCCTCTTTTTTATAGATGACCGAGAATCATGCCAGTTGTTGGCACTATTATGCCTTACGCTTAGGTCTGAATCCACTACATCTATTTCGAAAAAGGAGCTCGATGTTCGAATGACTACCTCCCTACGTTTTTCCACGCTGGAGCTATGCATCTGCCGACCCGCCCCCGACCTGCCGGACGCCGACTTCCGCAAGGCGCTGCGCGCGGCCGACGACTTCCTCGCGGGCTGCGCCGGCTTCGAAGGGCGGGAGCTGCTGTACTCGGCGTCGTCCGATCGATGGATCGATCTCGTCCGCTGGGCGTCCCCCGACGCGGCTGAGGCCGCGATGGACGCGTTCGGCCATGTCGAAGCGCTGCAGCCGCTCGCGAGTCGGCTCGTCGACGCGACGATGCTTCGCCTGTCCCGCCTGCCCGAACTCGCCGTCTGCGGCAAGACGGCCGGCGCCGGCGACGCCCCGGTGTACGAGGTCATCGCGTACCGCTTGAAGCCGGGGATCGAAGACGCCGACTATCGGCGCACGCTGGACGCGTTCGGCGCGGCGTTGTCCGCGATGGACGGCTTCCTGGGGCGCGACGTCTTTCGGGACGCGTCGAGCGGCACATGGGCGGAAGTGATCCGATACGCCGACCAACCGGCCGTCGACCGCCTCGGCCCCGTCGTCATGAGCCTCCCCGAAGCGGCCGCCGCCATGGAGCGGATCGACGCCGAAACCGTAGAGCTTCTCTTCGCGACGCAGGTTCGATCGTCATGAAGGAAGGCCGTCCCCGAGGGATCCGGGAGACGGCCTTCTTCACGTTCAAATTACATTTCCTTCACGGCTTGCAGCTTGCCGACCTCGAACAGGCCGATCGCCTCCGTGTACAGCATGTCCGTCCACCCGGACGTAATGAGACCGTCCTTCGTTCGGGCCACGTAGGCGACGGATTCGATCGATTGTTCGTCGACCGCCGACAATAAATTTTCTAGCAGAAACTTAGGGGTAACCTCCGCTTCCGCTTCCTCCGAATGCTTGGTCATGCTTCCGCCTCCTTCCGCATTTTCCAACGTTAATATGGATGGAGGACGGCCGATTTATGCGCCTCCGCCGAGCGTCCGCAGCAACGCCATGGCGACCCCCATGAGAACGACCGCCGGCAGCAGATTGGCGACGCGGATCTTCGTTAGCTCGAGCAGGTTGATGCCGATGCCGACGATCAGCACGCCGCCGACGGCCGACACCTCCGCGGTGACCGCTTCGATCGCATCCGGCGCGAACCAGCCCGCGAACGCCATCGCCGCGAGCGCGATGCCGCCTTGATACAACAGGACGGGCACCGCCGAAAACAACACCCCGAAACCGAGCGCCGACGCGAACACGATCGAGAGAAAGCCGTCCATGATCGACTTCGCGTACAGGACGTCGTGGTTGAGCCGAACGCCGCTGTCGATCGATCCGAGAATCGCCATCGCCCCGATGCAATAAACGAGCGACGCCGTGACGAACGCCTTCCCGACCGGCGACGCGCCGGCCCCCGACGGCATGCGTCGCTCCAGCCAGGCGCCGACCTGCTCGAAGCGGCGTTCGATTTGCAGCCATTCGCCGATGACGCCGCCGGCCACGAGGCTGACGACCATCCAGACGTAATGCGTCGTCTTCATCGCCATCGATATCCCTAGAACGCATAGTGCGATCGCCATGCCTTGCACGACCGTCCTCTGCACCCGCTCGTTCAAATTCGGCAGCAGGGCGCCGATCAATCCGCCGACGACGATCGCCGCCGCGTTCACGATACTTCCCAATAACACCATGGTTTCGTTCGATCCTCTCTCGTTACTCGTCCGCCGCGGCGACCGCCACCGGACCGAGCGCATATCGGCCGTCCGGCCGGCGCCCTTCCATCGCCCAGGCGACGCCGGGCGCGCCGGTCGCCGGGTCCACGATCGCGATCGTCAGCGTATAGACGCCCTCGGGCAAGGAAGCGGGCGGCCGCAGCCGCGCCTCGAAGACGGTCTCTCCCGGCATCCAGTCGCGAATATCCGCTTCGTCCGCCTCGTCGCGAAAGACGACGCGGCCTTCGGCGTCCACGAGCGCCAGCTCGAGCGGCCAGTCGTAATAGAACGGCGCGACGCCGAGGTTCCGCACCTCGAGACCGACGGCGACGTCCTTGCCGGGCCGCCACTCCACCGGGTACGATGCCGTGCGCACCGCGAACCGATATCCGAGCGTATTGAGGAATCGATCCAGATTGCGGCGCTCCGCCTCGTCCAGCTCCTCGATGTCGGTGCTCGGCCCGACCCAGCTGAGATGGCTGCGCCGCGCCATGTCGAGCGTCTGCGCGAAGCGCGACGGATCGAAGTACATGCCGTCGATGCCGGCGTTGCCGAATTCGCCGCCGCTCGGCCCTCGCTTCCAGAAGTCCGGGGTCGCGGGAATGAAGGCGTCGGCAAGCGCGGAGGCGTAGCCGTTTTCGAACCAGTCGATGAAATCGTACGTCTGCCGGACGCCTCCGAACACGTCGTTGTACAAGCCGATGCCGTTCCGCTCGGCGATCGGATAAGGTCTGCGCATCAGCAGCTTCTTGGTCGGGAACGCCTCGAGATAATGCGTGACGTACTTGTCCGATTCCGCCATCGGCGGGAACGGGATGCGCACCGCGTCGTCGCTGTAGGTATGCCACTCGCCCCAATGGCCGAGGCTGCCCAAGGCGATGAAAGCGACTCTGGGATCGGCGTCGTACCGGTCCCCAAGCGCCTGAATGAGCCGTGCGTGATATCGTTGCAGCGTCGCGTTCGCATAGTTCGGACTGAAGCCCTTCCCTACGTCTTCGTCGTACCAGATCCCGTCCCCGTCGATCTCGTCGTAGAGCCAATCCGGAATGTCCATATGCCGTTCGTCCGTGCCGTAATCGAGCACGACGCGCAGCACGAACCGGATCCCCCGCGCCGCGTAGGCGTCCATGCCGTACTCTCGCTCGATCGCCTCGAAGGCGAACGCCCCCTTCTCCGGCTCCAACTCGCGCCACGTAAGCACCTTGTACACCATGCTATGCGGCACCGGGAAGTCGTCGTACGCCGCTCCGGGCACGAGCCCCATGAACGGATTGTTCAATACGGCGTCGGTCGCGCGCGGCGCGACCCGTACGATATAGACGTCGTCCGCCTCGGGCGTCGTCGTCCGAGGAGACGGCGCGCCCGCGGGTCCGGCCATCGTCATCAATAGAATTATGATCCAAGACAGCGTCAAGAAGCCGCGCACGGCTGGCGTTCCCCTTTCGGATGCTAAGTTCCGCTATTATATCATCCCGCCGGCTTCGCCGCTCTACGTTCGGCCCGCGCCGCCGAGGCCCGACTCGCGCGCGACGACGATCGCCCGCGACCGGTCGGCCACCTGCAGCTTGTTCAAGACGTTGGAGACGTGATTGCGCACCGTCTTCGGCGCGAGGCCGAGCAGACCTCCGATCTCGGCGTTGCCGCGGCCTTGCGCGACGAGAGCGAGAACCTCCTTCTCGCGGGCCGTCAGCTGCGGGAACGCATCGGACTCCGCCTCGGGCGGACGGAACGACTCGAAATAATACATCATCCGGCTCGCCAGCGCCGCGCCGAAGATCGATTCGCCGTCCGCCGCGGCATAGATCGCCCGGACGATCTCCCGCCCCCGAGCCCCCTTAAGCAAGTATCCGCGGGCGCCCGCGCGCATCGCGGAGAAGACGGTCGCATCGTCTTCCAGCATCGTCAGCATAAGCACCGCAATATGCGGGCTCGCCTTCACGATGTCCCGCGTCGAGTCGATCCCGTTCCCGTCCGGCATATGCACGTCCATCAGGACGACGTCCGGCTGCAGCGCCTCCGCGAGCTCGACCGCCTCCCGGCCGGACTTCGCCGCGCCGACGATGTCGAAGTCGGGCACCCCGCCTACGATCATCGCCAATCCTTCCAGATATATCGGATGGTCGTCTGCCAGCAGGATCGCGATCTTGTCATTCCCCTGGTCGATCTCGCCGTTCTCCGTCTTCGTCATCGCCGTATCTCTCCTTCCGATCGGGCAGTACGACGCGCACCCGCGTCCCCCTGCCCCCGCGTCCCGCCGTCAGCTCGAACGCGCCGCCCAGCTCCTCCGCGCGCTCCCGCATCGAACGGATGCCGACCCCCGCGGCGCGCGGCGCGGGGCCGAGGCCGCGCCCGTCGTCCTCGACCGTCGCCTCGAGGCCGTCCCGCCACCGCAGCGCGATCGTCACGCGGTCGGCGCCGGCGTGGCGAAGCGCGTTCGCGAGCGCCTCCTGCACGATGCGGTACGCCGCCGTCTCCGCGGCCGCCGTCATCGGCGGCAGCCGTTCCGGCGCCTCGACTTCGACGCGGAGCGACGGCTGCTCGCAGCGCAGCGCCAGCTCCCGCACCGCGAACGCCAGTCCGAATTCGTCGAGCGTCGGCGGCCGCAGCGAATACGCGAGCCGGCGCACTTCGCGGATCGCGTCCGCGATGCCCCGCTGCGCGTCCGCGAATCGATCCCGCAGCTCGGGATCCCCTTCGAACCGGTCGGCGATCGCGTCGATGCGCAGCAGCGCGCCGGCGAGCTCCGCGCCGAGCCCGTCGTGCAAATCCCGCCCGAGCCGGCGGCGCTCCTCCTCCCGCGCGGTCACGATCCGCTCCCGCGACGCGGCCACCTCTTCCGCCAACCGGACCGTATGGGCGGCCGCGCTCACCTGCCGCCCGAGGTGGCGAAGCAGCGATTCGGTTTCCGGCGTCATCCGCGGCCGCGGCCCGGTCGTTCCGAGCTCCAGCGCGCCGAGCGAATCCCCGTTCCACGTCAGCGGGAGCTCCTCGATCCGCAGCCCTTCGCGGCCGCGGCTGCCGTATTCCGCCCGCTCGTACTCTTCTCCGGTCGGTCGCCGGAGGGCGATCGCCGCGTACGGCAGCCGGAGCGACGCCGCGACGCCTTCCGCGACGGCGGCCCACATCGCGGACGGGCGCGCCGCCGCTCCCTCCAGCCGCTCCACAAGCCGGCTCATCGTCTCGTACGGACTCTCCGGCTCGCCGTAGACGAGCCGGTTCGCGCCGCGACGCAGCCGCGTATAGAGCGGATGGAACGACACCGCGACCACGCCCGTGGCGATCATCGACGCGAGCGGGTCCCGCTCCCGCAGCAGCGCGCCGACCGCGCCGACGGCGACGGCGTACAGCAGCACGACGACGAAGCCGAGCACCGTCACGAACACCGCCTTCTGCAGCGACGCATGCTCCTGCTCGCCGGAGCGCTCAAGCGCTCCGGCCCCGAACGCGAACGGCCAGAACAGCAGCCCGGCGAAGAAGCCGACCTGCACGACCAACTGCAGCAACCCGTCCTGCAGCACGTACGGCAGCGCCGTCAGCAGGCCGAACCCGACGTAGCTGCCGACGCCGGCTAGAAACCACGTCCACCGGCGGCGCTCCCCCGCCGTCGCGGCGCGCTTGGATCGGCGGGCGACCGCGTAGAGCAGCGGTCCATGGGTCGCCGTCACGAGCAGCGTCATGAAGACGGGATCCCAATTCAGCCGCGACCACGTCTCCGGGTCCAAGAACCGATATGCCTGCGCGGCGACCCAGACGGCGCTCGGCGCGAGCGTCCACCGCGGCGCGAACGTCCCGTCCGGGAAGGCGTAGAGGAAGGGCAAGTAAAACGACCCGACGTTATTGAGCATATGGAAGAAGAGCAGCGCCGCCGGCATCGACGCCAGCGCCGGTTCGTACGCGGTGAAGATCGTGCCGACCACGATCAGAAACATCGACACGGCGATCCCGTACGGATCTCGACGGCGGTACCGGTAGACGACCGCGCCGACCAGCAAATACGACATGTTCGCGATCGTCGTGAACGCCGTGAGCAGCCCGCCGTAGAACGGAGCGGACAATCCGTACCGCTCCAGGTCGCGCGCCCCGTCCTGCGTCAGCAGGAGCGGATGCGCGCAGCGCTCCGCCTCCGCCGGCCCGCACGGCGCCTGAAGCGCGGAATACCCTTCCCAGCGCGACAAGACGAAGACGACGAGCGCCATGCCGAGGACGACCCACCACGCGAAGCGAAGCCCGAACAACAACCATCTTTGCATGTGCAGCCCCCGCCGTTCTCGCAGACCTTTTGCGACCCATTATATCAAGAAAACGAGGGATCGTATCCGGTTCGGACGCGATCCCCCGCTATTTTCTCATGCCGCGGCTTGGAAGTGCCCCGCTTGCTTCTTCGTCTTCCCGGCGAACGCGTAATACCCGAGCCCGACGTAGCTGAGTCCCCATAGCACCGTCGACCAATCCGTGACGACCGGGACGAACGACAACACCGGGAACGCCAGGTAAAGCGCGAGGGTCCAGATCGGGTACACGCGCGCCCGCGCCGTCGCCACGGCGAAGCCGATCATCCCGATAAGCGCCGTCAGCGAATTGACGGCTTGCATCGCGCCGACGTTCGCGCCGTTCGCCTCCGTCGCCCCGAGCATCGTCGTCCAGACGAGCGCGGCCGTCAACGTGCTGCTGATCGAGATCAGCACGACCGAGACGAAGCCGAGGATGCCGGCACGGTGCGACTGGTGCAGATGTACGCCGAAAATGCCGATCCCCATAAGCAGGCAGGCGACGAGCCCGAACGCGAGCTCCGGTCCGCTGTCCACGCCCCAAATCGCCGCGCTAGGCGCCATTCCGATTCTAGCCGCGCCGCCGAGCAGTGCGATCAGCCCTAGCGCCTTCGTCACTTGTTCCGTATTCATCCCGAATATCACTCCTCTCTTCCGTTCCGCTGCTTCGGAACCTTTCTCAGCATAGCAACCGCCGCGTCCCGCCGTCATGGGGACGGCGTCCCGTCGGCCGGGAACCTGCTTGCGGATGTTCAGGGAAATTTATCGGAAACAAATCATTTACTTCTTATTGAGAACATACTATTCTTAATAATGAACAAATTTGTTGTTAATAACGAACGAGAGGTGCGTGATTTTGAGCGTAGTCAAAAAAACGATCTGTCTCATTGCATTGCTCAGTTGTCTTCTATCCCCTTCGGCCGCGCTTGCTTCTACCGACTCCATGCCCATGCTTTCGGGCAAGGTTCTTACCTTCGGTTCGTTTCTCGGCGACCTCTTTTCCCACTTGAAGAAGGACCATGGCTCCGGCGGCAAGAACGACGACTGGGGGGACCGCGGCGGCGGCAAGGATGACGACTGGTGGGACCACGGGGGCGGCAAGGACGACTGGCGGGACGACTGGTGGGAAGATTGCTGGGGGAACGACGACGGCCACACGGATTCGAAGAAAATCTGGGAGAAATATTACAAATGGTGATTGAAACATAGCCTGTAGACGCACGTTCGTACGGAACGGGGGCTGCAGGCTATTTTCTGTTGCGGCGCCTAGGGTTAGGTTTGCCGCTGGAGCGGTAACCGTCACCGCCGGGCACGGCGATAAAAAGCCAGCCGCCCGGCATGGAGGCCGGGCGGCTGGGCTGCAACGCTTACGCTTCGCGATTGTCGGCGACGCCGGTCGCGTCGATGTTGATGACCTCCTGGGCGGCGTCGAGGTCCTGCGGCCTCCCGCAGGTCGGGCAATAGTTCGCGTCGCCCGGAACCGCCTTGCCGCAGGAGCACGTCTTCTCGTTGCGGACGTACCGCATCTGGCGCTCGAGCGTGGCGATATCCTGCTTCAGGCCGCTAACGGCGCTGCACCACTCCTCGACCCGAGCCTCCGCCAGCGACGGGTCGCCGGCCGCGCGAGCTTCGTAGACTTCTTGACCGATCAGCGTCATATATTTCTCGATCTCGCGCTTGCGCACCGTAATTTGCGCGGCGAGCTTCGTCATTTCGACCGTCTGCTGCGCGACGTCGGCCGCCTTGGACGCGCCGGACTTCAACTTCTTCAACAGATCCATCGATCGATCTCCCTCCTCCCGACCCTCTCCCCCATTATCGGAAGGGCCGCGGGCGGTTGTCAATCCGTCCGGAGTCGGAGGCGGCTCGGACGGGACGCGCCGAACCGGCCGCCCGCCAGCTTAAGCGGGACGCCCTCCGCTTTGCCGCAAAATTTGATCGGCGATCCCCTTGACCATCGGGCAGCCGATCAAGGACGGCTTTTTCAAACAGGTCAGTGTCAGCCCTCCGTTATTCTGATTCCAAGAGTAGTGGAAATTGAGGCTCATCCCGCCCTTGCGGATCGAAAATTCGCCGGAAGGCGTGTTCGGGATATGGAATCCTTCCTTCTGTGCCAACGATCGAAGCGTCCGGAACACCTCGCTCGAGACGTTCGTGTATTTCCATGGTTCGCACGCAGCCAACGTCGCTCCTCCTCCATACCATGCTTACTACAGTGTATTATCGGAGGGAGTTGTCTCATGTGCGGACAAGACGCGAAGAGAGCCCCCGTCCGTCGCCGGTCGGGGGCTCTTCAACATACACCGCTATATCGTCACTTCCACCTCATGCGCCGCGCCGTCGTCCCGCAGCTCCACGTACGCCGCGTCCGCGCGTTCGACGTCCGCGCCGTCGATCCGGAGCCGGGGCGCCGCCCTCGAGCCTTCCGAACGGCGGACGGTGATCGCGTACCGCGTGCCGCCGAACCGGTACGTCGACGAATACCCCGGCCAATCGGAGGGCAGGCACGGATCGATATACAGCCGGTCGGCTCTGCGTCGCAAGCCCAAAATCCATTCCAGCCCGACCTGATACATCCACCCGGCCGCGCCCGTGTACCACGTCCAGCCGGCATGCCCCTCGTGAGGGGCCGCGGTGTAGACGTCTGCCGCCACGGCGTACGGCTCGCCGACGTATCGACGCACCTCCTGCTCGGTGCGGGTATGGTTGATCGGGTTGAGCATATGGAACAGCTCGAACGCCTTGTCCCCTTGGCCGAGCTGCGCCCACGCCATGATGCCCCAGAGGACGCCGTGCGTATATTGGGCGCCGTTCTCTCGGATACCGGGCGGATAGCCTTGAATATATCCCGGGCTCGGCTCGGTCCGGTCGAACGCCGGCGTCAGCAGCCGCACGACGGACAGCTCCCGATCGACGAGCTCGCGGTCGAACGACGCCATCGCCTGCAGCGCCCGCTCCTTCGGCGCGGCGCCGGAGATGACCGCCCACGACTGCGCGATGGCGTCGATGCGGCACTCGGCGTTCTCGATCGAGCCGAGCCACGTCCCGGCGTCGGTGAACGCCCGGCGGTACCATTGCCCGTCCCAGCCGTGCGCGTGCAGCGCCTCGGCGAACTTGCCGCGAGCGTCGCGATACGCCGCGGCCCGGTCGCGCTCGCCGCGCGCCGCGGCGATCGGCTCGAAGCGGCGCAGCACGTCGCAGAGAAACCAGCCGAGCCAGACGCTCTCGCCGCGGCCTTCGTCGCCGACGAGGTTCATGCCGTCGTTCCAATCGCCGACGCCGATGAGCGGCAGTCCGTGCTCGCCGATGCGCGACAGCGCCTTGTCGATCGCCCGCACGCAGTGATCGTACACGCTGCCGACGTTGCCGGACCGCCGCGTCTCCTCGTAGCGCTCGTGCTCGCCTTCGCGCAGCGCGTCGCTCGTCAGGTACGGCGCCGTCTCCTCGAACAGCGTCTCGTCCCCCGTATGCTCGACGTATCGGGACGTCACGTACGGAAGCCACAGCAGGTCGTCCGAAAACAGCGTCCGGATGCCCCGCTCCGTCTCTTCGTGCCACCAGTGCTGCACGTCGCCCTCTTCGTATTGATGCGCCGCGTGAATGAGCACTTGGCGACGCGTCAGCTCCGGCATCGTATGCAGCATCGCGAGCGAGTCCTGCAGCTGATCGCGGAAGCCGTACGCGCCGCCCGCTTGGTAGAAGGCGGTCCGCGCCCACATGCGGCAAGCCAGCGACTGGTACAGCAGCCAGCCGTTCATCATGACGTCGGTTTCCGGAGACGGCGTAGACACTTGCGTTTGGCCGAGCGTCCGATCCCAGAACGACTGCATCTCGGCATACGCCCGTTCGCTGACGGCGGCATCCGCGTACTTCGCGGCGAGGCTCGCGGCATCGATCTCCGACGCCCCGCAGCCGAGAAGCACGTACAACTCCCGCTCCTCGCCCGGCGCCAACGCGAAGGTCCGCTGGACGGCGCCGCAGGAGGCGTAATGCACGCCCGTCCGGCCGGACAGCCGTTCGCGTTCCAAGGCGGCCGGCCGCGCCGCATCCCGGTTGCGCCCGATAAATTCGAGTTGATCTCCCGTCCAGGAGAGCTCCGAAGCGTCGTCGCGTTCCCCGAAAATGCCAAGGAACCCCGTTGCCTCGCGGAACGTCTCTTGATACGTATTCCGCGCCGTCAAGATGCGCGCCTCCGCGTTCCAAGCCGTCGCGACGTACGACGCGTTCGCCGGCCGCTGCACGCCGAGCACCCACTCGGCGTAATACGTCAGCGACAAGCGGCGCGGCGCGGCGCCGTCGTTGCGGACGCGAAGCCTCATGATCTTCACCGGGTCTTCGAGCGGCACGAACAGAGTCAGCTCGTGGCGCAGCCCGCGACGCGCGTGCTCGAACCGCGTATACCCGCGGCCGTGCTCGACGGCGTACGGTTCCCCTACGGCGCCGGCCGGGGCGACGGTCCAGCTGTCCCCGCTCTCCTCGTCCCGGAGATACCCGAGCTCCGTCGGCGGGTCGAGCACCGGATCGTTCGACCACGGCGTCAGCTTGCACTCCCGGCTGTTCCGCCACCACGTGTAGCCCGTGCCGAGCTCGGAAACGAGAAAGCCGAAGGTCGGGTTCGCGACGACGTTGATCCATGGCGCCGGCAAGGGATTGCCGTTCTTCAGCAGCAGCCGGTACGACTTCCCGTCGGCCGAGAAGCCGCCCCAGCCGTTGGCGAACTGCCATTCCGCTTCTTGCGCGTCGATCGGCGCCCCGGCGGAGCGCTCCTCCGACATTGCGACCGGCTCCAGCTTCGGCGGCCAGGCGCCGCGCTCGTCCCGCCGCGGCAGTCGCAGCTGCGCCGCGAGACTCGGTCCGCCCGCCTTAAGGCTGACGCGCGCGACGGAAAACAACAGCGTGCGGTCCTCCTCGGGAATCGAGTTCGCCGGGATGACGTGAATGCCGGCCGCGCCGGCGCCGAACCGGTCGACGCCGTGCTCGACGGCGCGCTGCAGCGCGTCCTGCAAGTCCTTGTAATACCCGCCGTCGGATTCGTTCAGCAGCACGAGGTCGAACGACAGGCCGAGCCGACGCAAATACTCGTGCCCCGTCAGCAGCTTCATTACGAAAGGCAAGTGGCTCCGGTTGTCGATCGTCGTCAGGACGACCGGGCGGTCGCCGGAGACGCCGTACGCCCACAGCCCCGACTGCCCCTTCGCGTTCCGCGCGATGTACGCTTCCCGCTCGCCGCGCAGCGGCGGCGTGTACAGCACTTGGCCGGCGAACTTCTGGAAGCCCACGGCTTCCTTATGCGACAGATTCAAGTTGCGCAGCTCGATGCGGGTCCGGTTCCATGCCATCTGGAACGCGCGCTCCGCCTCGACCGCGTTCGCGAGCCGCATGACGACGCCGGTCGCGGCGTCTCTCGTGTCCGCGACCGCGGTGACGGCGAACAGCTGCACCGACTTCCCCGCATCGACGCGCACGCGCCGCCGCATGACGAACGCCGGGTCGGCCACCGAGCCCGCCTTCCCGCCGAGCCGCCGCCGAATCGATTGCGGCTCCGCCAAGCCGCTGCCGCGGCCGACGAACGCGGCCCGGTCGGTCTCGTATTCGGCCGGTCCGAGCGTCGGCCCTTCCGCCGCGAGCGTATGCGCCGCCCACAGCGTCTTATCCTTCGCTTCGCGCGGACGCCGGCCGGCGACGAGGCAAGAGGCGTCTTCGTCGAACGCCGTACGCACGAACAGCTTGCTGAACGCCGGATGCGCGTCGTCCGCGATCGGCGAGGCGAGCGACAGCTCCGCGAACGTCGTCACCTCAAGCACCTTCGGCGCGTCGGCGTGGTTCGTGAGCGTCAGCCGGCGCACCTCCGCGTTCACCTCCGGGGACACGCACACCTCCAGCGTCGTGCGGACGGCGCCGTCTCTCCGCGAGAACGTCGCGCGCTCCAGCTCGAAGGAGATCAGCATCTCGTCGGGCGCCGTTCGGCACGGCTGATAGCCCGCCGACCACAGCCGATCCGCTTCGACGTCGCGAATGTAGACGTAGCTGCCCCAAGGGTCGCGCACCGGGTCTTCCCGCCAGCGGGTGACCGCGACGCCCTCGAAGCGGCTGAAGCCCCCGCCGCCGTTCGTCACGACGACCGAGTACTTGCCGTTCGACAGCACGGCCGCTTCCGGCACCCGCGTCTGCGCGGTCGTAAACTCCCGCACCTCCGCCGGATCGGGCGCCATCCGCTCGTGCGGCTCGTGCACCCGGCGCAGCGCCGGGTGCTTGATGAGCGCCGGCTTCGCCGGCAGCCGCTCCTGAAGCAGCAGCTCGGCGGCTCGCACTTCCTTGTCGCGGTGGAAGCGATCGATCATAGTCCTTTGCAGAAGAAGGTTGGACAACGTCAGGAACGCCATCCCCTGGTGATGCGCCATGAAGCTCTGCACGACCATGTGCTTCTTGCCCTCCGGCATGCGCTCCGGCGTGAAGTCCATCGCCTCGTAATATCCGTACTTGCCGCGGGCGCCGAGCGACGCCATCCGCTGCAGCGACCGCATCCCCTCTCGCTTCGCCCAAGGCAGCGCCATGATCGTGGCGTACGGCGCGAGCACCAAATCTTCCTCGAGCCCGCGCTTGAAGCCGAGCCCGGGCACGCCGAACGCGCGGTACTGATAGTTCAGCTGGTGATCGTAGGCGAAGAAACCCGATTCGGAGATGCCAAACGGCACGTCCCGTTGCTTCGCGTATTCGATCTGCCGGTCGACGACGGCGCGGTACGTGTTGTCCCACACCGTGTTCCGGTACGTGCGCATGAGCAGCCACGGCATCAAATATTCGAACATCGTGCCGGACCACGACAGCAGCACCGGCCGGCCGCCCGCCTTCGTCATCGTCCGCCCGAGCGCGTTCCAGTGCGAGACGGACACTTGGCCGAGCGCGATCGCGACGAAGCTCGCCTGCCTCGCTTCCGACGCCATCAGGTCGTATAACACCGTATCCCGCTCCTGCCGCGTGACGTGGTAGCCGAGCGAAAACAAATTCGACTTCGGATCGAACAGCGGGCGGAAGTTCGTCTTGTGCACGAGCGCGTCGAGACGCGCCGCGAGCCGGCCGCCCCGCTCCGCCACCCCGGTCCGCGGATGCCGCCCTCGCGCGCGCGGCGCGAGCTCTTCGGCGAACGCCACCTGGAACTCGTCCTGTCCTCGGCCCCGCGTGCCGGTCTCGGACGGACCCTCGCCGCCCCCGGCGATTTCCGTCTGCAGCCATTCGACCAGCCCTTGGCGGACCGCCATCAAGCACGCGACGAAGTTGCCGGAGTCGACCGTAGATACGTACACCGGGTGCAGCGGCGCGAGCGTCGTCGTATCGTACCAGTTGTAGAGGTGGCCCTCCCACTTCTCCATCCGTTCGATCGTGTCTACCGTTCGTTCCAGCCGCTCCACGAGCCCTTCGGTATCGATGAAGCCGAAGTCGCGCGCCGCGACCGCGCATGTCATATACAGCCCGATATTCGTCGGAGACGTGCGATGCGCGACGCCGTTGGCCGGCTCGATCTGCACGTTGTCCGGCGGCAGGTAATTGTCCTCCGCCGTCACGAAGTCTTCGTAGAACGTCCAGATGTCCTGCGATAACGCGCGCAGCTCGGCCTCTTCCTCTTGGGAAAAGGATTCCGTCTCCCGCTTCGCCGGCCGGTCGAGCCAGCGCACGGCGAGCGGCGCCGCCAGCCAGATCGCGGCCAGCAGGACGCCGATCGCCGCGACGGCGCCATTCGCGACTTCGACGCCGCCGAGCGTCGTCAGCGCCGACGCCGCGACGAGCAGCGCGAGCGCGGCGCCGCCGGCGAAGCCGACGAGCGCCGGCGCCCCCTTCGCGCCGCTGCTGCGCTCGACCTCGGCTTGGCTGACCCACTCGAGCAGGCGCCGCTTCGACACATACAGCCGGTGCAGCGTGCGCGCGATCGCGTCCGCCATGAGCGCCGCCTGGAACGGCAGCGTCAGCAGCGCGACCGCCGCATGGCCGAGCGATACCGCGAGGCCGCGGGGCTTCCGGACGAGCGCGACCGGGGCGAGCAGCTGCCGCGCCACGGGCAGCAGCAGCGTCGCGAAGACGACCGCGTACCAGCGGATCGCCGGTCCGGGCAGCGCGGGCGCCAGCAGCAGGACCGCCATCAGCGCCGGCGAGACGAGGCTGCGCCGCAGGTTATCGACGATCTGCCAGCGGGTCAACGCCGATAGATCGATCGGCGCCGGGGCGCCATGCCGGTCCGGACCCTTGGCCCGGAGCCACGGCAGCAGCTGCCAGTCGCCGCGCACCCAGCGATGCTGCCGCTTCTGATGCGCGCGGAACGTCGCCGGGTGATCGTCGATCAGTTCGATGTCCGACAGCAGGCCGGCGCGCAGGAAGCCGCCTTCGAGCAGGTCGTGGCTGAGCACCCGATTTTCCGGAATGCGGTCGCATAGCACGGCGTGGAACGCGTCGAGATCGAAGATGCCCTTGCCCGTGAAGATGCCTTGCCCCATCGCGTCCTGATACGGATCGGATACGGCGAAGGCGTACGGATCGATGCCCGGCTCGCCGGACCACAGCGCCGCCAGGCGGGATCGCTGCACGCTCTCGTGGCTCATGCCGATGCGCGGCTGCAGCACCCCGTACCCTTCGATCACGCGCGTGCCCGCCCGGTTGAGGCGCGGGCGGTTGTAGGGCAGGTGCATCGCCCCGATCATCCGCTTCGCGCTCTCGAGCGGCAGCTGCGTGTCCGCGTCCAGCGTGATGACGTATTTGATGCGGTCCAATACGGAGGCATCGCCCTCGACCGTCGCGTACGTCGTGTCGCGGCGTCCCTTCAGCAGCTCGACGAATTCGACCAGCTTGCCGCGCTTCCGCTCCCAGCCCATCCACGTCCGTTCGACGTCGTTCCGGACGCGGCGGCGGTGAAACAGGTGGAACGTCGTCTCCGGGTACGACGCGTTCAATCGTTCGATCTCCGCTTTCGCCGCCTGAATGACAAGACGATCCGTCGGCGTCTCCTCCGCGTCGGCGTCCTTGAAATCGCTCAAAATCGCGAAGCGGATGTTCGGATCGCGGTTCGCCAAATAATGCATCTCCAGCCGGTCGGCGATCGACCGCACTTCCTCGATCGACGACCAGATGACCGGGATGACCACCATCGTCGTCGCATCCGCGGGCACGCCTCGCGAGAAGTCGTAGCGCAGCAGGCGGATCGGGCGCTTCGCGCGCTCGATCACCCAGTGCGCCGCGGCGACCGCCCATTCGCTTGCCGGCAGCGCCAGCGCGGCCAGCGCGGCGATCCAGCCGATTGCCGTCCAGCGGCCGCCCCCGCCGAATAGTCCGACCCAGGCCGCGAAGACGAGCATCACAGCCGCGAAGCAGGCGCCCAGCAGTTGGAAGTACGTGCGCGTCGGACGCCGTTGCAGCCGGTTCTCCGGCAGCGCGCCCGTCTTGCCGCAAGCCTTGAGCGCTTCGCGCAGCTCCGCGACACCGTCCGCCTCCAGCAAATAAAAAGCGGCGTTCGTCCGTCGGGCGCGCGCGCCCGTCGCGGCCGTCGGCGCTTCCTCCTCGTACGCGGCGTTCGCGAGCTGAACCGCCTGCGAGGCGACGAGGTTTTCCGGCACCCGCATCCGGCGGGCGAGCTTCTCGACGCGGCGCCGCAGCGTATCCCGGCTCGCTTCGTCGAGGCGAGGGTAGTCCCCCGCCCGCTCCTCGCGCAGCGTATGGTCCACGAGGCAAAGCCGCTCGAACAAGTCGCTGCCCCGCAGGCGCGACAGCTTCCGCAGGCTGCCCATCAGATTGCCGGTGGTCACCTGATACGCCGCCTGCAGCTGAAACTCGTAGGAAAGGATGGAGTCTAGGCTGTCGGGCCCGTTTTCCAACTTGCACACGAGCCATTCGCCCACATTCGCCATATCCTCGGCATGCTCACGCAGATGCTGCACGAGATGCACCGTCATCGCGCCGGAGAGCGGCATCTGCTGGCCCGCGTCTTCGAGCGCCTGCTTCAGCCGCTCCGCCGTCAGCTCCGACGGCTTGATGCCGCCGAGCACCCGTTCGACCAGCTTGCAAATCTGTCTCCGCTCGCGCACCGTCTCCATCAGCGCCGCCAGCCGGCGGATAACCTCGATCTTCAGAAACAGCGGCAGCGACCAGGCTTCCGCGATCGTCAACACGGAAACCTCTTGATACGAATTGACGTAAGCGACGAACGATTCCTCGTTCCACTGCCCGTCGGTATGTTCCAGATAATCGTCGCAGATGGACGTTACTCGCAATCGACCGCTCTTGGCGTTGTAAGGCAGCTTCCGAATGAGCGTGGAGGATCGCTCCTCTTTAATCGAAAACGCCTCCGCCTCGATGAATTCCGCATGATCGAGCAGCCACTCTTCGGCCGGCTGCGTGCATGTGCCGCGATCTTCATGCAATGCTTTGACGAAATCGCGCAGGCGATCCAGGTCGGCTTCGATACTGCCCCAAAGCCGTGCGGACGACGTACGCTTCATGAAGGGGTCGTGTTGTAGCGCGAGCTTATGCGATTCTTGCCTCATTTGTTCGTCATTCAAAAACATGCAGACCTCCAAACGAGCATGATGGTAAAATAGTGAACTTCATTACCATTCCTCATTTGGAAGATTTTTATGACATCCAGAGAGAAAAAAATCGTCGAAGCGTAGCGAAAACAGCGAGAACGACGCCGAATCGGTCTCTCTCTCGACTCTTGGACTGCGTTAAGGAATAGGAAAGTTCCTTATTTTCGTCGCGAGTCCTTGAAAGCGGGGAATAGGGAACAACGATGTTCCCTATTCCCGCGTTTTCCGCCCGAAACGGGGGACTTCCGGAGGAATAGCGAACATTCCTGTTCCCTATTCACCCCTATGGAAGCAAGAACTCGAACATAGGGAACTTTCTTTTTCTCTATTTTTTGCGGAAACGCGAAGAAGAGCCCCGACACGGTGTCGGAGCCCTTCTTGCCTCAGTGGCCGACCGGCACCGGGGCGGACGCTTCCTCGCCCTGCCCCTTCGCCGGGATTTCCATCCGCGCCTTGCCGAGCATGAACACGAAGATCAAGCCGACGAGCGGAATCAGGATCGAAATCCAGAACAGGAACGAGATCGAGCCGGCCAGCGCCGTCGTCGCGCTCGTCAGCGCCTCCGGCGGAATCGCCGCCCGCGCCTCCGGCACGACGAGCGCCCGCGGATCCGCGAATTGCGCCGCGGCCGCCGCGTCCGGGAACGCCTCCTCGATCCGCGCCTTGTAGCTCGCCTTCTGCACGACGCCGAGCACCGTCACGCCGAGCGCCGAGCCGATCGTCCGGAAGAACGTGATCAGCGAGATCGCCGTCCCCTTGTACTGCGGCGGAAGCCCGTGCAGCACCGAGAGGTTCAGCACGACGAAGTTCACCCCGATGCCGAGCCCCACGAGCACCATGTACATCGTCACGACCCACCGCGGCGTGTCGATCGTCATCGTGCCGAGCAGCACCATCGAGACGGCCAAGAGGATCGTCGAGATCAACATGATGTTGCGGTACGACATCCGGCTCACGAGCGGCCCGCCGGCCATGCTGCTCGCGACGACCGCGAGCATCATCGGCGTCAGCGTCATGCCCGCCGCGCTCGCCGATTCGCCGTAGACGCCTTGGATGAACAGCGGAATGTACGTCGCCCCCGACACCATCAGGATGCCGTAGAAGAAGCCGATCGCCTGGCTCGCCGTGAACAAGCGGTTCTTGAACAGCTTCAGCTCGACGATCGGGTCCGCCGCCCGCCGCTCCGCGACGAAGAACAGGACGAACGCGACGATGAACAACGCGAACAAGCCGATGATTTGCGGCGAGCCCCAGCCGTACGTCTCCGCGCCGCCGAGCTCGATCGCGAACATGAAGCCGAGGATGGCCGCGACGAGCGTCGTCGCGCCGAACCAGTCGATGCGCTGGCGGTTCGCGACCTTGCTCTCGCGAAGCCCAAGCTGGATGAGCGTCAGCGCGACGATGCCGATCGGCACGTTGATGTAGAACACCCACCGCCAGTCGATGTAGTCGGTGATGTACGCGCCGAGCGACGGGCCGAACACGCTCGAGAGCCCGAACACGGCGCCGAACAAGCCGTTCATCTTGCCGCGCTTCTCCGGCGGGAAGACGTCGAAGATGACGGCGAAGGCGATCGGCATGAGCGCCCCGCCGCCGATGCCTTGGATCGCCCGGTAGGCGATCAGCTGCTCCATCGTGCCGGCGACGCCGCACAGCACCGAGCCGAGCAGGAAGACGACGAGCCCGAGCTGGAAGAACAGCTTCCGTCCGTAGATGTCCGACAGCTTGCCGAAGATCGGCGTCGCGATGACGGTCGCGATCATGTAGGCGGAGAATACCCAAACATAATATTCGTACCCGCCGAGCTCCGTCATGATCGTCGGCATCGCCGTGGAGACGATCGTCTGATCCAGGGCGCCGACGAAGAGGCCGAGCAGCAGCCCCGCGACGACCCAATTGAGTTTCGT
>NZ_JAPSKE010000043.1 GCF_031177825.1 Paenibacillus sp.
TCTGGCCACCATGGACGTAACTCGGAAATGGACCGGCCGTGTTCAAAACTGGGGACAGATCCTGCTGCAGCTCTCAGTCTTCTTCCCCGACCGAATTGGACCCCATTTACCTTAGGCTGTCCGTGGGTTTTCTCTAGGAGTGTTTACACGAAATTCTTGACAGACCCAAAAAAAGCGACGGATCGGTTCCATCGCCGTTACTCAAAGTCTTCATGCTTACCTCAAATATGTTCAAGGTAAAGCATCCAACGATAGATACAGACACAGCGCGGAAATGGCATAGAATATTATGGGAACCCGACGATTTCGTCGCATATTCAACCCGAAAGCGCCGAAGAAGATCGCAGCTGCGAACTTCGATACGCTCTCAGAATATCCACCCAGCGGTAAGGCGGAGCTGCTGAGTACAATAGAAGTCAGCAAAGAAATACCGACTACCATCCGAAACCACAAGGGTGCCCTCAAGAATAATTTATAGTAAGAATGGATACGTCTCATATATTTCTCCTTCTGAAGACACAGTTATCTAACGATTTATCTCAATTATGATTGCAGAAATTTCGGTCCTGTTCCTTCCAAACTTCGAGCGATGAACCATAAAGCTATCAAGGGAAGCGAATAAAGAAAACCCTTGATTTATCAACGTTTTCGACAAATCAAGGGCCTTTTCATGTTTCAAACATGTATTGTAAATTGTCTCAGTTAACGATCGAATCTGTCTCCGTTATAACCGTTACTCACACACTACCTATCTTGCCGTTACACGTCGTACGCCTTCATCGCCTTCCGCAATTCCTTCCAGGTCGGCAGTTTACCGTAGAGCAGGACGCCGGTACGGTAAATTTTCGCGGCGAGCCAGCCCATCGCATAGACGCCTGCCGCGGATATCGCGATCGAGAGAACGATCTCCCACCATGCCGGATCGGCGAGGCCGATGCGCAGGAACATGACGAGCGGCGAGAAGAACGGCACGAACGACATGACGACGATGAACGGCGCGTTCGGGTTCGTCAGGCCGTACATCGCGACCATGAACGCGCCGACGATGAGCAGCGTGATCGGCATGATCACTTGGCCGACCTCCTCCGTCCGGCTCACGAGCGAGCCGACCGCCGCGAACACGGCGGCATAGATCAGATAGCCGAGCAGGTAAAAGATAATGAAGTAAACGAACAGCATCGGATCGACTTCGGACAAGTTAATATTCAAGTTCGTTAACAACGGGTTGCTGCCTTGCGAGAGCGTCAGATTCGCGGCGCCGACCGTGATGAACAACGCGATCTGCGTCAGGCCGAGCAGGCAGACGCCGATGATCTTGCCGAACATCTGCGTTAGCGGCGCGGAGCTCGAGACGAGCAGCTCCATGACGCGGGAGCTCTTCTCCGCGGTAATCGCCGTAGCGACCATATTGCCGTACCCGATGACGCCCATGTAGAGCAAGAAGAGCAGCACGTAGACGAGACCGAACGCCAATTGGATTTCCGACTCGCTCTTGCCTTCGGCCGCGTCGGTAAGTTGCACGGGTACGATCGACACGGGCGCGGACAGCTTGGCGACTTGCTCTTCGCTAAGGCCCATGCTTTCCCGGGCGAGCGCTTGATTGACGTATTGCAAGCCGCTCGATAAGTCGCCCATCAACGACGGGATCGCGTCCTTGGACTTATACTCGAAGCTCGGCACGCCGTTGACGTTCGCCTCGGCGCCGGCCTTAAGGTAGCCCGTGAGCTCCTTCGCCTCGACGAGCCTCGCCGCCTCTTCCTCGTTCGCCACGCCGACGACTTCGACGGCCGGCTCCGGGGACAGCGCGTAATATTCGTTGAGCAGCGACACGTATCGCTCCCCGCCCTCGACGACGCCGACCCGCTTCGGGCCCTCGTCCCCGCCGAACGACGCGATGATCGACGGCAGATGCGCCAAGACGGATACGATGAGGACGAAGACGAGCGTCGAAATGAGGAAAGACTTCTGCTTAATCGCGTTGCCGTACGTAAATCGGATAACCGTCCCTAATTTATTCATGTTTGCCGGAACCCCCGATCGTCTTAATGAAAATGTCGTTCAGCGACGGCTCCATCAGCTCGAACCGCGTCACCGTGTTCGTGTCCGCCGCGAGGCGGAGCACCCGCCCGGCCGCCGACTCGTCCGCGATTCGGATGTCGTAGCCGTTCGCGAGCCGCTTGACCGCCGTCACGCCTTCGATGCGCTCGAGCCCCTCCATCGGACGCTCCGTCGTCAGCATGACGCGTTCCTTCGGGAAGCGGCTCTTGATCTCGCGCAGGCTGCCCTGCAGCACGGCGTTCGATCGGTCCAAGACGCAGACGTTCTGACACAGCTCCTCGACATGCTCCATCCGGTGGCTGGAGAACAGAATCGTCTTGCCTTCGTCACGGAGCGACGCGATCGTCTCCTTCAGCAGCTCGACGTTGACCGGATCGAGGCCGCTGAACGCTTCGTCGAGAATGAGATAATTCGGATTATGAATGACGGCCGCGATGAACTGAATTTTCTGCTGGTTGCCTTTGGACAGCTCTTCGACCTTCTTGCCGTAGTTCTCCGGCACGCCGAACCGCTCCAGCCAAACTTTCAGTGCCTTGTCCGCGTCGGCGCGGCGCATGCCGCGCAGCTCCGCGAGGTACAAAATCTGGTCGCTCACCTTCACCTTCGGGTACAGCCCCCGCTCTTCCGGCAAGTACCCGAATTGCTCTTTCATCGCTTGGGAATACGGCTGCCCGCCGTAAGCGATCTTGCCTTCGTCCGGATAGATGAGGCCGAGCACCATCCGCATCGTCGTCGTCTTCCCGGCGCCGTTCGCTCCGATCAAGCCGAAGATTTCCCCTTGCTGCGCCGTGAAGGAGATGCCGTTCACCGCGCGTTTGGCGCCGAAGTTTTTCGCTACGCGCTCTAGTTTCAAGTTCCCCATATCGGTTACACGCCTCCGCTCTTTCGTTTATCGGATTCCATTAGATGCCACAAGATATCCTCGAGCTCGACCGCCCGCGTCTCGAGCGGAGCGATGCCGAGCGCGCGAAGCTCGGCTTCGGTGCGACTCGCGTCGCTCGTGACGAACCGCGTGCCGCCGCCGGCGCCCCGGCCCTCTTCCACCGCTACGACGCCGGGCAGCGTCCGGACGCGGTCCGCGCCTTCGCCGATCCACATCGTCTTCCAATCGTCCATCAGCCGATCCTTCTCGTATACGCCGACGATCCGGCCCTTGTACAAGAATACGATCAAGTCGGCCAGACGGCGCACCTCTTCCATGATGTGCGTCGCGACGAACACCGTCCGGTCTCCCCCGTCCATGAACGCCCGGATTTCATCCATCATGATGCGCCAAGCGAACGGGTCGAGTCCGGAGGACGGCTCGTCGAGCAGCAGCAGCTCCGGGTCGTGCGACACCGCGAGCGCGAACTCGAGCCGCTTCGTCATGCCGGTCGACAGCTCCTTCAGCTTCTTCTTCGGCTCGAGCTCGAGCCGCTCGCTCAGTCGGCTCCACGTCGCTTCGTTCCAGTTCTTATACCACCGAGCGACGAATCGCTTCCACTCCGACACCGTCATGCCGTCGTCGACGGGCAGCATCGAGTCGCCGACGAAGCCGATTCGACGCTTCGTTCCGACGTCGTTCGCGGGATACGCCGCCTCGCCGAAGACGCGGAGCGTTCCCCGATCGGGATGCAGCAGCCCCATCATCGAGCGGAACAACGTGCTCTTGCCCGAGCCGTTCGGCCCGACGAGCGCGACGATAAGCCCTTCCTCCACGGTAAGATCGATCGGTCCTAGACGGAAGTCGCCCCGCATTTTCTCGAACCGTTCCAGCTCTAGTACCGGCTTCATCGCGTCCCCTCCTCCGAAGGAAATACGTCCCGCAGCGCCTGCTCGAATACGTCCCGAACTTCCCGCTCGCCGAGACCCGACATCTTGATCCGCTCCAACGCTTGCTTCAGCGCATCGCGCACCGCTTCGTATTGATATTGCCCTCTGCGGTCCGCTTCAACCTCGGACACGAACGTTCCGGTTCCTTGTCTCGTTCTCACGAGCCCCTCACTCTCCAACTCTTGATATACCCTGCGAATCGTAATGACGCTGCACTCCGTCTCGACCGCCAGCTCCCGAATGGACGGCAGCAGCGTCCCGGCCGGCAGCTGGCCGCTGAAGATAAGCGATCTCATCTGGGATGCGATCTGATGGTACAGCGGTTCGGCGCTGTCATGCGATATGCGAATCGGTAATGGCATCTCTCGTCACCGCCCTTCACTCGAAATCCCGATGGAGTAAGATGCGGCGCAAGCGAAGCTGCATCCAGACATGCGCGGCGACGCCGATCGGGAGCGCAAGCGCGGTCCAGAGCCAACCGCCGGGCTTCTGAATCGACTCGACGACGAAGAACGTAAGGTGCTTGCCGGTCAGGAAGTAGAAGGCGACCACGAACGCGACGAAGGCGATCACCGCGAGGAACGAGCTCAGCAAATACCGCTTGCCGCTGCGGCTCCATTCCTCGACGACGAACCAGACGCTGAACGCATTGCCGATGGCGAACCAGAAGAGAACGAATGGAAGAAGGACCGCCAAGGGCAAATCCCGCGCCCAATCGCTTGCGATATAGAAAATGCCGAAAAACAACAGCGTCGACACCGGCGACGCCAGCAGCACCTGAATCGACCGGCTCATCGCGAGCGTCTCGACGGGAATCGGGAGCGATCGCATCATCGCGAGCTTCTTCGTGAACGAGTCGTTCTTCCAATACGGGTTGTTCAGGTATCCCTTGCAGAAGACGAAGCCGTTCATCGACATGAACGTGACGACGAGCAGATCCATCATGATCCCCGTGAAGGCGAAATCCTCGGCGACCCATTCGTCGGAAAACATCCCCGTAAGACCGCCGTACGCGCCGTAAAAGGCGACCGTCATAACGAGACCGATCTTCGAATGCGACCATTGCGTTCGAGTCAGCCACAATGCGTCTCTAAGCATATATGCCTCCTTATTGGTTACACTGTGTCCGTGTATATGTGTTTATATCTATATACACAGTATAACGACCCATAAACCAATGTCAACACCGCCGAGGAAAATAAGGAAAAAACTCCCGAAGGTTCTGTTCGAACCCCGGGAGTTTTCCGGTTTTACTGTAAGGCTTCGAGCATATTCTCCAACGCCTGGACGCTTTCGGCGCGCGTCAGCGCGCTTTCCGGTTGGAATCGGCCGTTCGCGCGGCCCTGCACGAGCCCTGCGGCGAACGCCTCGCGGATGGCCGTTTGCGCCCACGCAGGGGCTTCGGCCGTATCCTCGAAGCCGGCGACCGCCGGGGTCGACCCTCTTCGGCCTCCCGCATACGCGTACGCCCGAACGAGCATGGCCGCCATCTCCTGCCGGGTGACGTTCGCCTCCGGCCGGAACGTGCCGTCTCCCGCCCCGCCCGCGATGCCCGCTTCGGCGGCGAGCCCGATCTCGTCGGCGTACCACCGGTTCGAGGCGACGTCGGCGAACGAGACGGACGCCTCGCCCTTCAGCCCCAACGCCCGGACGAGCAGCGCGGCGAACTCCGCCCGCGTGACGGAGCGCTCCGGCGCGAACGTCGCACCGCCTACGCCCTCGACCAGATGCTTCGCGGACAACGTCCGGATAACGTCGGCCGCCCAATGATCCGCCGGAACGTCGCTGTAACGGACCTCGTATTCCAGCGCCGCATACGTGCTGAAGTGCTCGATATCGGCCGTCAGCACGCCATTTTCGACCGTGCCGCCCACGTATTCGATCGTTCCGTCGTCAGCCATGTAGTACATGCCGACGATCGTCGGATCGATATTCGGGCGCAGCGGAATCGAAATCGCGATCGGCGTCTCGAACGCGCGAAGCGCGAAACTCTCCCCATCCTTCGCTACGATCGAAAGCTCGAACGCATAGAGCTCGCCCGCCGCTCGGAAGGCCGCTCCCGCCGGACGGTCGACGCCCGCCAGCAAGCGTGCCGTCTCCTCCGCCCCGACCGGCTCCGCCTTCAATACGATCCGACTGTCGGCGCGCGACTCTGCCGGGAGCAGCTCGCTCAACGCCTGCAGCACGTTCGCCGGAATCGCGATCGTCAGATTTACCGCTTCGACGGTGAACGCCTCGCCGGTCATCGCGCGCGCCGCGTCGCCCGGCAACACCAGCTCTTCGAGCTTGCCGTCCGCTTTGTACGGTCGACCGCTCGTCAGCGCGCTCGCGTCGATCTCGATGCGGCCTTCCGCGGCCGGCTCGGTCGGCGTCGATGGCGCGCTTGGCGGCGGCGAATCGTCGTCGTCCCCCGGACCCGAACCGGCTGGCTTCACCTCAAGCACATAGTCATCGCTCCACTCGCCGTAATCCGCGGAGATGACCGTCGTGCCCGGCGCGCGCGCGCGGATTTTACCCGCGGCGTCGATCGTCGCGACGTTCGGCTCGCTGCTGCCGTAGACGACGCCGGTCGTCAGCGATACTTGGACGCCGTCGCTGTATATTGCCTTCGCGGCCGCGACGCCCTCGTCTCCGACGGTAAGAACGGTCGGCCCTTCGATGGTGACGGCGTCGATGGCAGGCGATGGGGAATCCACTTGCAATGCATAGGAATCGCTCCACTCCCCGTATACCGCCGAGATGACGGTCGTGCCCGCGGCGAGCGCGCGGACGTTGCCCTCCGTGTCGATCGACGCCACGATCGGGTCGCTGCTGCCGTAGAAGACGCCTTCCGTCAACGGTACGTGCATGCCGTTGTCATACGTCGCCCTCGTGACGCTCGCGCCCTCCTCTCCGACGAAGAGTCGAGTCGGCCCGTCGACGGAGATGCCGGTCATCGTCGGCGGAACGGCGCTCACTTGCAGCGTATACGCATCGCTCCACTCGCCGTACGCCGCGGAGATGACGGTCGTGCCCGCAGCCAGCGCGCGGACGACGCCGGACGCATCGATCGTCGCAACGCTCGGGTCGCTGCTGCCGTACGTTACGCCGTGCAGCAACGGTACGCGCCGTCCCGAGCCGTACACGGCTTCCGCGACCGTCGACGAAGTTTCGCCCGCCGTTAGCATCGGAGCGCCCGCCAGCTCGATGCGCTCGATATCGTTCGTCAGCGTGAACCGGTCGATTTCCTCGCCGGTGTCGACCGCCTTCGCTACGAACGTCAGCGTATCGCCGACGACCTCGATCGTAGAATATATCTGAATCTTACGGTCGTACACCTTTTCCTGCCAAGGCTGTTCGACCAGCTCGTAGAACTTCGGTCCGCTGGATCCGCCGACGACATATACCGTGCCTTCGCCCGGCTCGACCGGCGCGCCGCCCTTCATCGGGTGGGTCTTCAGATAAAGATGATCATGTCCGTTCAGCACGAGATCCACGCCGAACTCGTCGAACACCGGCGTCCAATGCCGCTTGACGGCTTCTGTGCTGTAATAGCCTCCATAAGGGCCTCTGTGGAAAATAACGATTTTCCACGTCCGATCCGTGTTCGAGAGATCTTCGCGCAGCCAGTCGCGCTGCTCCTCGAAGTAATATTCGCTGTTCAACACCGCGAAATGAATGTTTTTATAATCGAATGAGTAATTGGTACCTTTCAGTTCTTCAATACCGTTATCCGGAAAGTTGAAATGCGATTTGAAGTCCTTTCCTTCATCGCCGGCGTTATCTTCGTCTTCGCCCGTCACCTCGTGGTTGCCGACGACCGCGACGAGCGTCGTGTTCATCAGCTCTTCCTGCGCTGCGGCGAACCACATATTCCATTGTTCTTCTTCATGCCCGAGGTCGACGATGTCGCCCGCATGGACGATAAACTCCGCATCGGAAGCGTCGGCTACCCCTTTATCCACCGTGTTGCCCCACAGCTGGAAGCCCGCTTGATCCCCCGCTTGGGAGTCGCCGAAGAACAAGAACTTCGTTCGGTCGCCGCCGATCGGCGCGGTCCGGAACTTGCCGGACGCGCTCACGTTCGCGGCGCCGTCTCCGACCCTATAGACGTATTCCGTATCCGGTTCGAGTCCGTCCAAGACGGCCTTGTGCACGCGAATCGTGCCGTCGTTGTTCGTGTTATAGATGCCGCTGCTTCCCGCGAACGTTATGACGTTCGCGGCGTCGAAGTCCGTAAACTCGGATGCTTTCGCGACCTCCGCCACCGTTCCCGCCGTATGCGGATGCGTGTTCCACGACAGGCGCCGGCTCGTCGTCGGATCCTCGCTCATCGCGACGCTGATATTGTACGGATTCGGCGAGCCCGCCAGCTTGGATACCTTGAAATCGATGACAGGACTGTGCCTCTCGCCTTGCGACGCGAGAAGCTTGATCGTCTTCACCGCAGCGGTCAGACCTGAAACCGTCAGCTTGCCCTCCGCATTCGTCTCGCCGATCGCCGGGATTCCGTCCGCGAGAATCGACGCGCCGGCCACAGGGTTCCCATCGGCGTCCACGACGGTGAACGTTGTATCGTAGCCTTCCACGATGCCTTCATAATTCCAACTCAGAAGAAGCTGCGTCCCAATTTCCGAGACGACCGGCCAAGCGAAGAAGTTCATCGGCGTCGCGCGCCCTTCGAACGACACTTCGCCGGATCGCAGCGCGATGTCGTTCGTTCCAGCGGCTTCGGGCTTCACCTTGTATTTGATTTGCGCAAGCATGTCCGCGTCCGTCAAGGCTGCCGACTGCAAATTGTCGAAGGATACGCGCACGACGCCTCCGTCGGACACGACGCCGGTAACGTTCGCTTCGGTCAGCTTGGCGCCCGGAACGACCTCGTAGCTTGCCGTCTTCGACGGATCGAACGCGAACTCGAGGGTTCCGCCTGTCAGAAGATTCGCCTTCTCGCCGCGAATGTCCAACGTCGCCGCGTTCCCCGCGTAGACCGTCGCCGGCGTCTCGTACTTGAACTTCGGCGAGCCGAGATCGACGTTAAACTTCCATTCTTCGATCGTCTGGTTGCCGGAGAGGTCTCGTACGGACAGCTTCACCGTATGCGGCCCTTCCTCCAACGGCTCGTTCGGGATGTATGAAATTTCGCCTTTCGGCGGGTATAAGCTGTGCGCGACCGGTAGGCCGTCGACGTACAGCCGGATTTTCGCCGGATCGATCAACGTCGTGCCCGGCGAGGTATCCGGATCGTAACCCGCATCCTCCGCCACGGCTCGAATCGTCGGCGTCGCCGTGTTGACCGTCAACCGATCGGCCGGCGCGGCGTTTTTGATGATCGGCGGCGTCCGATCCTCCGTGAGCGGACCGTACACCGCCCGAATCTGGTCGATGTAGATGATGCCGTTCGTTTTGTTGTTGTTTTTCGTCTCCATATAGCGGACCGGCAAGTCCATCGTCAGCGGCAGCTTCTTGCCTGCAGGCACGGCCGCTTCGAGATACTTCCACCCGACCCAGTCGACGCCGCCGAGCTCGGACGTGAAGTCGATCGGGAACGCCGCGTTGTTGCCGTCGCGCATTTGCGCGCGCAGCCAGTGCTTCTTCCCGTCGCCGTACACCCACATGCTGATTTTCTCCGGGTATCCGGGCACCTGAATCCGGGTATCGACGCTCTTCGCGGATAAGTAAATGCCCGACGTTCCCGTCTTGCCGACGAAGTCGTATTCCATCCGCAGCGCTTTGCCGCCGAATCGAACGAAGTCCTCGCCGGTTTCCTCGAAGATTCGTACGGTGTTGAAGTTCGCGCCAGCCGCGTTATAATTGCCGATGCCGTTCTCGAAATCCTCGAGCACGACCGGCGGCGTGCCGACTTCGACGTCCATCGACGTCTCCACATTGCCGTGTTTTACGAATATTTTCCCTGTCTTGCTGTTCTCGCTCGTCGCTTGGAACACCCCATTCCCGTCGATCGTACCGATCGGGCCTTCCACTCGCCATTCGAACAGGCGATTGTCCGCTTGCACGACTTGTCCGTCTCGCAGCGCCGTCACCGACAACGTCGCGGCGTCGCCGACATTGAACGCCTTCATGGCGTCCGGAAACTTCAACGCGGTCAACGTTTCGACGACCTCGACCGTCGCCTCGCCGCTCAGGCTGCCCGCCCGCGCCGAGATCACGCCTTCGCCGGCATTGTCGCCGGCTGTGAAGACGCCCGCGGCGTCGATCGTCCCGAGCGACGGATCGACGGTCCAGACGACCGGCTCGGCCGCCGCGGCCGGATGACCGGTCGCGTCGACGCCCGCGGCGCTCAAGGCGAGGCGCGAGCCGGCGAGCACGCGCTCGTAATTCGGCCGTACGACTAGCTTCGCGGCCGCCTCCTCCGGCGCCGTGTTGACGAGCAGCAGCCCGTTCCCCGTCGACCGCTCCCCGCCGTCGGAACCGCGGTTCAGCATCTTGCGGGTCGACTCTCCGGGCAGCCTCGCGATGAACGTCGACGAACCCCCGCCGTCGAGATTGACGGCGTTCACGACGCCGATGTCCCGCATGATTTTCGCGAGCTCGACCGTCTCTACGCCTTCGCTGAAGCCCGGTGCGCGGCCGTCGATCTCGAACAGGACGACCGTGCCGTCCGCCTTCGTGCCGATTGCGGTACGCGGATGCACACCTTCCGGCCCCACGTTCGTTTGCACGACGCCGTCCTTGATCAGCGGACCTTGGCCGCCGACGGCGACCGTCACGTCGTTCCATTCGCCGCTAAGCGCGAATGAAGCCGTAATCTCGTCGCCGACCTCGAGCCCTGCAAGCGCGTTGCGCGCGGTGCCCGTCGCCGATAAGACGACGAAGCCCGGCGCGAGCGGCGTGTCGCCGGCGCCGGTCCGCACCTCGACCGCGCGAAGGCGCATCGTTTGGCCGCTTTTCACGGCGCCTTCCAGGATCTCCAGGCGCACTTCGTCGCCCGTCGCATTCGTCTTCGTGGATGTAGAATAATCATCCGTGTACAAGACCCATTGATTCGTATCGCGATATCGATTGATATGCGTCAAGCTCGTCGTGACGCCGTCGATCGTCACCGTCTTCGTCAAGACCGGGCTCCCGTAGACGGCCGTCCCGTCCGCTTTCAGCCCGAACGCATACGGAGCGGACGCACTGTTTAAAATCGTGCCGTCTCCGACGAAGAGGCCGTTCGGCACCCCGGTCGCATGGCCGCTAATGTCGAAGAAGTCCGCGTTGATGCCCGCGATGACCCGATTGCCGGGCGCATCCGCGTCGTCCGCCATCTCGGTCAAGCGTTGGAAGCCGTATACCTTCCCTGACTTCGTTCCGGCCTGCAGTTCCAAATGCGGCGCGGTCGGATCGAATTCGACGAAGTGCAGCTTCTCGGATCCTCTCGGAATGCTCATATCATACCACGTATATGCCGCTCCGGGCGCCAATTCGGTTCGCCGCATATCGACGATCTGTCCGAACTCCGTCCGGGGCATGTCCATCGCCGCGGCCGGCGAAGCCGGCGCGATCGGCAGCAGCGCCGACGCCAGCACCGCCGCAGCGAGCGCCGCGCAACTCCATCTTCGTTGTAGAAGGTTCAACTGCATACCCGTTCCTTCACGCTCCTCTGTCGTCGTTAGTCACTTATTTTCCCGTGAACAGTATGTCGTAGGATTGTTAAGCCTGGTCGCGACATATATAAATTTATTTCATGAATTTCTGAAATATGTGAAATTTATTTTCACAATCTTCATGAAAAAAGGAGCTCCCCCGCCGCTGCGAAGTAGCCCCTTTATCCGTGTGAATTGTATTCGCTTATTCCAACCCGATCCAATCGGCGCCGACGACCTCCGTCCATCGGCGGCGAATCGCTTGCACCGTCTCTTCCGGCAACCGGCCCTGCGCCACGAGCGTCGCGTTCTCGACCCAGCGGTCCGGCTTCGCCGTGCCGACGATCGCCGTGCAGACGCCCGGCTGCGCCAGCGTGAAGCGCAGCGCCGTCGAGACGACCTCCTGCATCGGCGCGTTCAAGAAATCGTACTGCAGCTTCTGCAGCCGCTCCCAATACGCCTGATGGTATTCCACGTTCGGCAGGCTGTCATATTTCCAGGACGTGTTGGCGATCGGCCGCTTGGCGATGACGCCCATGCCGCGTTCTCTCGCCTTCGGCAGCGTCAGCTCGATCGCCTCTTGATCGGCGATGTTGATCGACGTCTCCATATTCAAGCCGGCATCCAGCGCGCTGCCGAGCAGCCGCTCGACCGTCGCCGCGTCGGCTCCCTCGAAGCCGATTTCCGCGCCGCCGAAACCTAGGATGCTCACTTCCATATCCGTGCTGCCGAATTTCTTTCTTTCCATGAACGATCCCCCTTGTCCTCCTCTTCATGATTTCCCCGATTCTTTCTGCTATGCAACGTCACTCCTCGGCGGCCAGCCTTTGCAACCATGCAGCCCCCGTTCGCTTGCTCCCCTTGGAACTTCGTCGCGTCATGGATGGGTTTCATCGGCTCTCGTGCCGCCATCTTTACGATGATTACTTTTCTAGTCGCCCATGCCGTGCGATTTCCTGTGTATCCGACCGTTTGTTGCGCATCATGCCACCACGAAAAAAAACACACCTCCTACCGACTTTCGGTAAAAAGTGTGCTTCACTGGATTTATTTCCACAAATTTGCGCTGCATCGTCAATGGCTTTATCAATCAACGAGCCGCGTGCGCTAATAAGGAAGCGCCCCTTCACTATTAGCGCATTCCCTTCGCTAACGGCTCCCCGCCCCCTACTTCGCGGGCTCCGACTGCGCGCGCAGCATCTCGAGGTAAGCCGGCGTCGGATCGAGCGAATCGTCGTCGGTTTTCGACTTCGGGTTTTCCTTCCGGTACCATTGCCGGAACACATACACCAAGATCGAGCCGTAGACGATCTCTTGGAAAATCTTCATCAGCACGCCGCCGGTCCGTTGGTCCACGAGCGCGTCCATCCAACCGAGCGCTTGCGGGCCGCTGAACATCTCGAGCAGCGCCGTCGCCCCTTGCGGCACGCAGTACCCCATGGCGGTCGCCCACATCATCGGATCCGTATACGTGACGTACATGGCCGAACCCGAGAAAATGATCAGCGCGCACGCCGGCGTGAGCAGCACGCTGTTCGCGAAGATGTAGCCCATCTTCCGGACCCCCTCGAGCTTGTCTAACGAGGAGACCGGGCAGATGACCGGGAACCACATCAGCAGCGCGGCGATCATCAGCAGCACGTAATACGACGTATGGACGGCGAAGTTCAACATGACGAAGTCATGGACCAACGGGACGTGATAGATCGAGAACGCGACGTTAAAAAACAACAGCGTAAAGATCGGATTCACAAGAAATTTCAATCCCTTGATCCCCGGTATGCGACCGATCGGCCGCAGCAGCCATTCCGGCGTACCTGCCAGCAGCATCGGAGCCGCGACGAGGTAGGCGAACGACATGCTGATCATGTGGAAGGTGAACATCATGTGCCCGAGCAGATCGATCGGACTGCCGAACGCAACGTACAGGAACGCTAACCCGCCGACGAACCAGGCTTTCTTCGCCGCGGGCACGGGAGTCGAATCGGCGAACCGCGCGCGACCCGGACCTGTAATGTACAAATAGATGAGGGCCATCGCGACGAACGCCGCCAACGTGACCGGACTCCACATCGAAGTCCAACTGATTCCGACCAAACCGAACATATCGTATCCTCCCTCTTTCCCGATGACGCAGGAAGGCGGCGATTCGTAAGAACGAACCTCCGCCTGCCCGCTGCGACTCAACGACTATTGAAAATCAAGTTTGCTTATCGTTTACCACCAAGACCAGAGAAGTCCCGCCGCCGCGCACGTCAGCGCGACGAAAAATCCGAAGGCGATGCCGAGAATCGGGTATGCATGCCCCTTATCCTTCATGTGCATCCAGAAGCCCAACTGAATGACGGCTTGGAAAATCGCCAGCGTAATGATGAAAATTTGTACGAACCACGGCTCGACATGCGTCTCTTCTCCGACCAAGGAGTACGCGACCGCCAAGAAGGCGACGCCCGTCAGCAGAATCGAAAGCGCGAACGCGAGCAGATGGTTTCTGGGACCTTCGTGGCGAACTTTCCGTCGAGCGTTCGACGTCGACCCGTTATGAAGCGTATGATCGGCCATTCCGGATCACCCCATCTTTCCCATAAGATAGACGATCGTGAAAATGAACACCCACACGACGTCGATAAAGTGCCAGTACAGCGAGGCAACGTAAACCTTCGGCGCCGTTACCGTCGTGAGGCCTTTTTTCGCCAATTGGAAAATCAACAACGTAATCCAGAGCACCCCGAACGCGACGTGCGCGCCGTGGAAGCCGACGAGCGAGTAGAACGAAGTACCGAAGGCGCTCGAGTTGAACTGGTGGCCTTCATGTACGTAATGGATGAACTCGTAAATCTCGAGGCCCAAGAAGCCCAGGCCGAGAAGGACCGTCACGCCGAGCCACAGCATGATCTGCGGCACCTTCTTCGCGTGCATCGCCTGAATCGCGAACACGCTGGTCAGCGAGCTCGTGAGCAGGATGAACGTCGCCCAAGCGACCAAGACGAGGTCGAACAGATGCGCCCCGTCCGGACCGCCCATCGTATTGTGGCGAAGCGCCATGAACGTCGCGAACAACGTGCCGAACAGGACGCATTCGCCGCCCAAGAACAACCAAAATCCAAGAAGCTTATTCCGGCCTTCCAGCGTCGCGCGTTCCGGCTCGTGAGGCAGCTCGCCGGAGACGCCGTGCGCGTGCGGATCCACGTGAGTTACGCCGCTCATGCCCCTACCCCCTTGTCATCCTTCGGGTCGATATGGAACCCGTGATCGTCGTATACGGAGCGAAGGAACATGCAGAAGAACGTGATCACGAGACCTGCGATCGCTACGTAATAGCCGTTCCATTCCTCGCTGTACATAAAGCCTACGGCTGCGATGCCCAAGCCGATCGACATGAACAACGGCAGGATCGAAGGCGACGGCATGTGAATCGGACCGACCGGCTCCGCCGGCGTCATCTCGGTGTTGCCTGCCATCTTTTCTTTCCACCATGCGTCGATGCCGCGCGTAATCGGCGTTTGCTTGAAGTTGTATTCCGGCGCCGGGGACGGAATCGTCCACTCGAGCGTCCGGCCGTCGCCCCAAGCGTCGCCCTTCGCCGTCTTCGGCTTCCCGAGCGTCGCTACGATGTTGAACAGCAAGATGAGGATGGCGATCGCCATGACGAACGCGCCGATCGTCGACAATTGGTTCATCCACGTCCAACCCGGATTCTCATGCTCGCCGAGGTACGTGAAGACGCGGCGCGGCATGCCGAGAAGACCTACGATGTGTTGAATGAAGAACGTCATATGGAAACCGATGAAGAACAGCCAGAACGTCAGCTTCCCGAGCGTCTCGTTCAGGAATCGTCCCGTCATCTTCGGCCACCAGTAGAACAAGCCCGACAGCAAGCCGAACACGATGCCGCCTACGATAACGTAGTGGAAGTGCGCGACGACGAAGTAGCTGTCATGGAACTGCCAGTCCGCCGGCGGAACCGCCAGCATGACGCCCGTGACGCCGCCCATAACGAACGTCGGCACGAAGCCGATCGCGAACATGTTCGCCGTGGTGAATTGAACGCGGCCGCCCCACATCGTGAACAGCCAGTTGAAAATCTTGATCCCGGTCGGAATCGCGATGAGCATCGTCGCTACCGCGAACAACGCGTTCGCGACCGGTCCCATGCCCGTCGTGAACATATGGTGGACCCAAACCATGAAGCCTAAGAAGCCGATAAGCACCGTCGCGAATACCATCGCGCTGTAACCGAACAACCGCTTGCGCGAGAACGTCGGAATGACCTCGGAGATGATCCCGAACGCCGGAAGCACGAGAATATATACTTCAGGATGCCCGAAAATCCAGAAGATGTGCTGCCACAACACGATGTTGCCGCCCATATTCGGATCGAAAATATTACCGCCGAACAAACGATCGAACGTCAAGAGAATCAGGCCTACCGCGAGGGCAGGGAACGCGAACAAAATCATCGCCGACGTAATGAAAGCCGTCCAAGTGAACATCGGCATTCTCATGAAGCCCATGCCCGGCGCTCTCATATTGATGATCGTGACGAGGAAGTTAATGCCGCCGATCAGCGTCCCGATCCCCGCGATCTGAAGACCCATCAAGTAGAAATCCAAACCGCGGTGCATACTGAACTGTTCGCCGGATAACGGCACGTAGGCGGTCCAGCCTGCGTCCGGCACCTCGCCGACGATCCAGCTCAGATTCAGAAGCACGCCGCCGACGAAGAACGTCCAGAAGCCGAGCGCGTTCACGAACGGGAACGCGACGTCGCGCGCGCCGATCTGAAGCGGCACAATCGCGTTCATGAAGCCGAAGATGATCGGCATCGCCGCAAGGAAGATCATCGTCGTTCCGTGCATCGTAATCAATTCGTTAAAGGTTTGCGCGTCCACGAATCCTTGCTGCGGACCGATCAATTGAAGCCGAATGAGAAGGGCTTCGATCCCGCCGATCACGAAGAAGAACGCACCGGCGAGCAAATACAGGATCCCGATCTTCTTATGGTCGACGGTCGTCAACCAATCCATGAGGCCTGTATATCGCTTTACGGTGTGCGCACCGTGATGACCATGGGCATGTGCGTTAGCCACCGGGCCAACCTCCCTATACTGTGTTGTTTATGCTTATTTCAATTGAAGCAGGTATTGCGTCACTTGATCGATCTCTTCTTCCGTCAGATCGACCTTCGGCATCAACGTGCCTGGTTTCTCCGAGACCGGATCCGCAATCCAAGCTTTAATGTTTTCTTCCGTATTCTGCAGAATGCCCGCAACGTTCCCTCGCTCCGCGAAGCCGTTCAGATGAGGAGCGACGGGGCTCTTCGCGTCCGGTTGAATCGCGTGGCACTGAATGCAATTGTTCTTGAACACTTCTTCGCCCGCCGCGACGTCTTCCGCCGCGACCGAAGGCGCTTCCTGCATATCCGCCACCCATGCGGCGAACTCTTCTTCCGTCACGACGACGGCTTTAAAGTCCATCAACGCGTGCGATTGGCCGCATAGCTCGGCGCACTTGCCCTTGTATACGCCTACTTCCGTCGGCGTCAAGTGCATGTAGCTCGTTAATCCAGGGTTCGTATCCTTCTTGCCGCCGAGAGCCGGAATCCAGAACGAGTGAACGACGTCCGCGGACGTCAGCTCGAAGGAGATATTCTTGCCGACCGGCATGACGACCTCTTGCGAGGAGTAGATGCCGAGCTCCGGATAGTTGAACTCCCACCAGAATTGGTGAGCGACGACCTGCACCTTGATCGCGTCGGGATCGGCCGACAAGTTCTGATCGTGCTTGAACGTGTATCCGACCGTAGGAACGACCAAGATGGCGAGCAGGATGATCGGAATGACCGTCCAGATGATCTCGAGCTTGTGGTTGCCTTCGACTTGCTTCGGGATGTGGTTGTCGCCTTTGCGCGCGCGAAACTTGACGAGCACGTAAATCGAAATCGCAAATACGACGACGACGACGATAACCATGATGACGATCGACAAAATCATGAGATTCAGCTGCTCGAGCGCTTGCGTCCCTTTCGGGTTGAGCGGAGACGCTTGTTGCGCGCAACCCGAAAGCAGCAGCGCCAGCGCGGCGAACAAGGAAAGGCCTGCCTTCCCTCTTAACGACTTCAGCATTGTGTGGATCAACCCCGCTTCTGGTTTATTATTTTTCGCAGTGAAAACCGCGTCAAATCAATGGTTTTCGGGCGTAAGAACACCATACTAACTATAAGTTCGAGCCCCATGTTTGTCAATTTAACGACACAAACCTTCACAAAAAGTTCGGATTCGTGTGCGTTAAATTATGGACAGGGGCTCGATTCGGCGAAAATGTGACGATTTTACGCTTCCGCGTACAATTTTTCGCGTTGGCGTTTTACGTCCTCGTTTTCCAAGTATTCGTCATAAGTCATCTGTTTATCAATAATCCCGTTCGGCGTAATCTCGATAATGCGATTCGCGATCGTATTGACGAACTGATGGTCGTGCGACGTGAAGAGGATCGTGCCGTCGAAGTCGACGAGCCCGTTGTTCAGCGCGGTGATCGACTCGAGGTCGAGATGGTTCGTCGGCTCGTCGAGGATGAGCACGTTGCCGCCGCCCAGCATCATGCGGGAGAGCATGCAGCGCACCTTCTCGCCCCCGGACAAGACGCTCGCTTTCTTCAGCGCTTCGTCGCCGGAGAACAGCATGCGGCCGAGGAAGCCGCGCACGAACGATTCGTCTTGATCCTTCGAGTATTGGCGCAGCCAATCGACGAGGTTCAGATCGACGCCGTCGAAATACTTCGAGTTGTCTTTCGGAAAATACGCTTGGGACGTCGTAATGCCCCAGCTGTACTCGCCCGCGTCCGCCTCCAGCTCGCCGACGATGATTTGGAACAACGTCGTCTTCGGAAGGGAGTTCGGACCGACGAACGCGATTTTGTCGCCGGTATTGATCATCAGGTTCAAATTGTCGAGCACCTTCTCGCCGTCGATCGTCTTCGAGAGACCTTGAATCTGCAGCATCTGCTTGCCGGCCTCGCGCTCGCCCTTGAAGTTAATGAACGGATACTTCCGGTTGGACGGCTTGATGTCGTCGAGGCTGATCTTCTCGAGCAGCTTCTTCCGGCTCGTCGCCTGCTTCGACTTCGACTTGTTCGCCGAGAATCGCTGGATGAACTCCTGCAAGTCCTTGACCTTTTCTTCCTTCTTCTTATTCGCCTCGCGCTGCAACCTGAGCGCCAGCTGGCTCGACTCGTACCAGAAGTCGTAGTTGCCCACGTATACTTGAATCTTGCCGAAGTCGATGTCCGCGATGTGCGTGCACACTTCGTTCAGGAAGTGACGATCGTGGGAGACGACGATGACGGTGCCGTTGAACTTGCCGAGGAAGTTGATCAGCCAGCGGATCGATTCGATGTCGAGATGGTTGGTCGGCTCGTCGAGCAGCAGGATGTTCGGTTGTCCGAATAGGGCCTGCGCGAGCAGCACCCGCACCTTCAAGTTGCCGTCGAGCTCCGCCATCTGGCGGTCATGATACTCCGTGCCGATGCCGAGGCCGAGGAGCATCTCCGCCGCTTCCGATTCGGCTTCCCAGCCGTTCAGCTCCGCGAATTCGCCTTCGAGCTCCGCCGCGCGCATGCCGTCTTCGTCGGAGAAGTCGGCTTTCGCGTAGATCGCGTTCTTTTCTTCCATAATCTCGTACAGCTTCTTGTGGCCCATAATGACCGTCTGCAGTACTTGGCGCTCGTCGTACTCGTAGTGGTTCTGCTTCAGAACCGCCATCCGTTCGCCGGGCGTAATATGAACCTCGCCGCTCGACTGCTCGACTTCGCCGGAGAGAATCTTAAGGAACGTCGATTTCCCCGCGCCGTTCGCGCCGATGAGGCCGTAACAGTTGCCCGGGGTGAATTTGATGTTGACGTCTTCGAACAGCGCGCGCTTCCCGAATCGGAGCGTAACGTTGGATACAGTGATCATAAGTACTATGAAACCTACCTTTCCGTGCCTAAAATGCAACTTTTCCATTATATCATAATTACCGAAAAGTGTTGGAGAATACATTATGTTATCATGTAAGGAAAATCATTTCTCAGCCGGAGGTGCTGTTTCCCATATGAAGCTGTTATCGATCGAACCGACGCCGAGCCCGAACGCCATGAAGTTGAACTTGGACGAGTCGCTGCCGTCCAGCGCGAAATACGCGTTCGGCGCCGCCGACAAGGAGCGCGCGCCGGCGCATCTGCGGGCGCTGCTCGCGATCCGCGGCGTGAAGGGCGTCTACCAAGCGGCGGACTTCATCGCGCTCGAGCGCGAAGCGAGCGCCGATTGGCGCGCCGTGCTCGAAGGCGTGCGCGAGGCGTTCGGCGCGGGTTCCGTCGCCGGCGCGGCGGCCGGCGACGCGGACGCCGCGTTCGGCTACGGCGAGGCGCACGTGCTGGTGCAAATGTTCCGCGGCATTCCGATGCAGGTGCGCGTGCGCGCCGGGCACGAGGAGTCGCGCGTCGCGCTGCCGCAGCGATTCGCGGATGCGGCGATGACCGCCGGAGCCGCGTCGCCGAATTTGATCCGCGAGCGGACGCTCGTCGATCGCGGGGTGCGGTACGGCGAGCTGCCGGACATCGCCGCGCTGGTGGCGGCGGAGCTCGACGCCGCTTACGACGACGCGCGCCTCGCGGCGCTCGTCGCGCAGGCGGAGGCGATGGGCGACGCGCCGGAAGCGGCGCCGGAGCTTCCGGCAGCGGAGTCGCTGACGCCTTCGCAGGTGCTTACGCGCCTCGACGACGCGGACTGGAAGGCGCGATATGCCGCGCTCGAGCGGTTCAAGCCGACGCCCGAGACGCTGCACGTCGTGGTCAAAGCGCTCTCGGACGACAACTTCTCCGTCCGCCGCCTCGCCGTCGTATACCTCGGCGACCTGAAAACCCCGGAGGCGGTGGCGCAGCTGACCGCCATGCTGAGGGACCCGTCCGTCGCCGTGCGGCGGACGGCCGGCGACGCGCTGTCGGACATCGGCGACACGCTAGCTGCGCCCGCCATGATCGAGGCGCTCGGCGATAAGAGCAAGATCGTCCGCTGGCGCGCCGCGCGCTTCCTCTACGACCTCGGCGACGCGTCGGCGCTGCCCGCGCTGGAAGCGGCGGCGGACGACCCCGAGTTCGAGGTCGCGCTGCAGGCGCGCATGGCGGTCGAACGCATCGCTTCGGGCGAGGCGGCCGCCGGCACCGTCTGGCAGCAGATGGCGAAGCGCCGCGAGAACGACCGCTGAACGTCCGGAAACGTACACTCCGCCTTCCACATCAGGAAGGCGGAGTTTTTTTCCGCAACAAAAAGACCGCCCTTCGGCCGCGACGCCTCGGGACGGTCTTTCCGTCTATTTTTTACGAAGACGAATGGATTTCAGATGCGCCGCGAAGCTGCGCAGCGACGGGAGCGGATCGGACCAATCGAACAGGGCGTATTCCGTCTCGCCGCGCAGACGCCGAATCCACTCCGCAACGTTCGCGCCGCCTTCGGCCCTCCGTTCGAGGAATGCCAGCAAATAGCGAACCGGATACAACCATTTCGGGCCTTCCCTTTGGGTCGTCGCGGCTTCCGGCTTCTGCCCCGTGACCGACAAGTAGTATAAGTACGAAAAATCGACTCCGCATCGGGTCGCCAGGCTGTGCCAAAACCAGGTGCGCGCATTGATTTCCAGAAACTTCGCTCGACGGTCGCGCGGATCCAGCTTAAACTCGACGTTCGCGAACCCTTTGAACGACAACGCTCGCAACAGTCGAAGCCCCAGCTCGATCACTTCTTCGTTGCGGACGCTGACCGCCAGCGCCCCGCTTCCGAAAGCCGGAGGGTATTGCTGCAGCTTCTTCCCGGTAAAGACGGCGAGCAGACGCATGTCGTCGTCGAATAACGCCCCGAGCTCATACACGTGCTCGTCTTCTCCGGGAACCAGTTCTTGAATCATTAACTCGCCGAACCGTTCGTAATATGCGTACGCCGCTTCCATCCGCTCGGCGCTTTCCACGACGATCGCCTTCTTATTCATTCGCTTCCGATAATCCGCGGAGAACGCCGGCTTCAAGATGCAAGGATATTGAAGGCTCGGAAGCAATTCTTGAAGTTGACCGCGGGATTCGACGGTATATGTCTTCGGAGACGGGATGCCGTGCGCGACGGCCGCTTGGTACGTTAAACGCTTATCCAGCGCCGCGTCGATCGTCGCCGCTTCCGGCAATACAAACAAGTATCGCGCCGCCAACGCTTCCCGATACTTGGACATAAACTGTACGTAATCGTCCGCCCCGGCGTAAAGCACGGCTTTGTCCGGGAATCGTTCCCCGAACGCGAGCAGAAACCGCAGCAACGCCTCCTCTTCGAAGATCGGATGCGGACATAGCCCGCACGTCGCGTATCGAGTTCGACCGGTTCGGTAATTCCGGCTCGTATCGAAGGCGAACACCCGGATGCCCTTGCGCCGCAAGGCTCGAACGATGCCGATCCCGTTCGCGCTTAAGTCGAGCACGACGGCGGGGATATCATGATTCATCGGTCGTCACCCCATTCTCCTTATAATGAAACTAAGAAATCGTACAATTTCACGAGATGGGGGAACTCCCCCATCGCATCCACCCGATGGCGTACGCTCTCGAGCCGCCGCCGCTCCCTTGCGGCGATCCCCGATCGTTCCAACAAGCGAATCGGCGGTCGCCCCTTCGACTTCAAGCGCAAAATTTCTCGCAGCATGGCAATCGACGCCGTTTCGATTTTCGCGCACTCGGCCGGGCTTCGACGCCGCAAAGCGTACGACTCCCGGACGATTCGATCGACGAACGCGTAATCGAATGCCCCCACCTCGTTCAAGGAGCGAATTGCGACTTCGAGGACGGGATGCTTCCGCAGCAGCAGCATTTTGTTCCTTTGCCATTCGATCTTCTTGTTCGGCGGCGGCGCATGTTCTTGATGGTATCGCTTGACCCGATCGTCCACGACGAATCGGGCCCCCGCCCGATACAGGCGGTAAGCCAAGTCGACGTCTTCCGTGCCCCAACCTACGAAGTCGGGGTCGTACCCGCCGACGGTCCGAAGCAGCCGTCGGCCGACGGAGAGATTCCCCGGGCACCCCATCCAGGCGATCGGGCTGTCCCGCAAGCCCTTACCCAACGCGGCCGCGAGATGGTTGACCTTCGTAGACTTCGGCGTCGAGAACGCGTCCAAACGATGCGGAACGTCCATTTCGTTCGCGGACAGCAGCGGAATCGACCGCTTCAACTTCCGCAGCGCGCTCCGCAACTGCGCGGCATCCATCCGCTCCCCGCCGTTCAACGCCCCGTCGATCCGCGTCCGAACGATGTCCCGCTCCCGGTACATCGTGACGATCTGCCGGAGCTGCCCGCTCTTCATCCCCGGAACCAGCGCGGAATACAGCCTCGCTCCTTCGGCCCCCGCCAAAACCACGCTGCGATCGTCGTGCCGATGCCATTCCAGCTGAAACTTTACGTAATTCGGATCCGGGATCATATCCGCATCCAAGAACACGACAACGTCGCCCTTCGCGCGTTTCAGCCCGATGTTCCTCGACCTTGCGACGCCAAGGACCCGTTCGTTCCGCACGTATTGGAAAGGGTACGGGGGACGATATTTTCGAAAACGGCGAGTTTCGTCGGTCGAAGCGTCGTCGACGAGAATCACTTGCATCGTCGACAGATCGACGGTTTGCTTCTCCAACGCGCGAAGGCAAAACGCGTTGAACGGATATCGGTTGTAAGAAGGCAGGACGATCGTGACGCGAGGTTTCACCGTCTTCTCCTCCTTGACCGTTTCGCCAATAGATCGAACAACCGCACCAATCGGGGGAAGCGTCCATCGGCGTCCAGCCGGTTCCGCTGCCGGACCGCAGTCTTCAGGGACGATGGAAACCCTCGCGTCAACTCGGCGATCTTCGCATTTCTTTCGTGAAGAACCGCGGCCCGACGCAGCATATAGACGATGCAAGCGATAAATTCCTTGTAGTACCAAGAGTAGCTTGCGCGCAACGCCCGATGCTCCCGCAGCGCTTCGTCCATAAAGACATAGTCGAGCTTCTGGACGGACTTTAACGAACGAATGCACACGTCGAGAACCGGATGCTTTTTTTGCAGCAAAATTCTATTCCTTCGCCCGGAATCGATTTTATTCGCCGGATTCGGATGCTCCTGGTGATACCGCCACAGCTCCGGTTCGATCACGAACCGCGCGCCCGCCGAATGAAGTCTGTAAGCGAATTCGACGTCCTCGGTCCCCCATTCCGTGAAGTCTTCGTCGTAGCCGCCAAGCCGGTCGAACAAACTTTTCCTTACCGATAGGTTCCCTACGCAGACCATCCAGCGCAAGGGACTCGTCTCCAGACGCCCGCCGAGCTGCTGAAGGATTTCGTTGATATTCGTTTTGGGCGCCGCGCAAACGGCAAGACCGGCGAACGACTTGATATGCGACGCTCCTATAAGCGGAATCGGCCGCTTCAGCTTTCCGATACTTCGCTTGATCTTGCCCGGGGTGCCGCTCGGGAGCCCCTGCGCTCGCAGCAGCGTTCGAAATTCCGACCTTTCGGCGAGCCGACACACGTCCGCGATCTGACTCTTGCTCATGCCGGGAAAAAGAAACGAATAAAGCTTCGCCCGCTTTTCTCCGCCGATCACGACGTTATTTTCGGCCGCTTCATGGTGTTTATAATGATTCCTTACGTAATCGCGATCTACGATCATTTCCGCATCGAGAAAAATAACGACTTGACCTTCGGCCAACCGCCCTCCGACGTTTCGGGATTTCGCGACCCCGAGCTTCTTGCGGTTGCGGACGTAACGGAAACGGAACTTGGGACGGTAATGCCTCAGTTTTACCGTGTCGTCGGTAGAGGCGTCGTCGACCAAAATGACTTCCAAGCGGGAGAGGTCGAACGTTTGCTGTTCCAACGCGTAAAGACTGTATCGATTTTGCGGATAGCGATTATGCGACGGAATAACGATGCTGACACGCGGTTTCATCGGGTCGCTCCTTCATCCTCTGACGTCGGTTTGCGGGTCGACGAGATCGGTTTCGCGGGAACGCCGGCAACGACGTCCGAGGGAAGGACGTCCTTCAATACGACCGCCCCCATGCCCGCAAGGGAGGATTCGCCGACGGTAACGCCTTGTTTCACGACCGCCCCGGGGGCGATCCAACTTTTCTCCTTGACGACGGCGTTCCCTCCGATGTGCACTTGATGCGTGATCATCGCTTCCGAGCCGATCGTAACGTCATGCGAGATGTGACACAAATTCCCGATTTTAACGCGGGCTCCGATCACGGTATCCGACAACTTCCCTCTAGCGACGCAAGTATTGCTCCCGATCTCCACGTAATCGCCGATCCGCACTTTGCCGACATGAGGAACCTTGTAATAGAAACCTTCCGGGTCCCGTTGGTACCCGAATCCATCCGCGCCGATCACGGCTCCGCTATGGATCGCGCAGTGCCGGCCGATCGTCGTATCTTCGAAGACGGTCGCGTTGCCGTGGATTTCCGTGTAATCCCCGATCGCGACGCGATCGCCGATGACCGCATGAGGGCCGATGTATACTTGCTCTCCGATGATGCAGCCTTCGCCGACGACGGCGGCGGGGTGGATGCCCGTCGGGCGAGCCTTCCGATAAAATCGCCGAACCGCCAAGGCGAACGCGTCCCTCGGATTCGCCATCGGGACATACGTAACGCTCGTGTCCGCAGGCACCTTAGCGTCTTCGGCGCAAAGTACGACGGCCGCGCGAACGGCGCCCCAATCCAGGGTCTGCGCTTCCATTCTGGCGAGCGTTCCCGGCTTGGAGTCGAACACGGAGGAGAAGCCCTTCATGCGGATGTCGGCCGCGTTCGGATAGCTCGAGCCGTCGGAGGCATACAAGCCGTTCTCCTCGAGAAACGCGAGCAGCTCTTGGAGCGAAAAATCGATGTCCATCCCGTCCCCCTCCTTATCCGAGACGAAGTATGTTCCGGGCTTCTTGCGGGTTGGCGACGTCCCGGCCGAGGTCGACCGCGTACTTCGCGAGCCGCTCCACCAGTTGGGCGTTACTGTCGGCCAACCGACGATACCGATAGTACACATTGTCTTCGAACCCCGTTCGGACGTGTCCGCCGAGCATGATCCCGAGCAAATCCATCGGTAACTGTCCCCTCCCTACGGCGGCTACGGACCAAGTACTCCCCGCAGGAATGCTCTCCGACAGGTGCAGCAAATTTTTCGGGGTCGCTTGGATGCCTCCGGGAACGCCCAGAACGAATTGGTAATGGAGCGGCTCGTTCAAGAATCCTTCCGCCGCGAGCTTTACGGCTTGACCGATCATGCCGAAGTCGAAGATTTCGATTTCGGGCTTGACGTGATGCTCCTTCATCTTTACGGCCAGCTTCCGTACGAAATCGGGGGCGTTCAACATGACGCTGTCTTTTCGGTTCATCGAACCGGGCGTAAAGGAGGCCATTTCCGGCTGGCAAGCCAGCGGCTTCCACCGGTCCTCGTCTTTTCCGTTTTGCCCCCATCCCGTGGTAGTGAGATTCACGATAATGTCGCAGCGATCGCGGATGCGAGAGACGATGTCCCGATAGAGCTCCTCCCGCTGACTCGGGGTTCCGTCGGCTTCGCGCGCATGAATATGCGCGATGGATGCGCCCGCCTTCCAGCAGTCGTATACGTCGTTCGCGATTTCTTCCGGCGTAATCGGCAAATTCGGGTGCTCTTTTCGGCTCGTCACCCCTCCGGTCACGGCCGCGGTAATGATCAATTTATCCATTCGTTTCCCTCGCTCCCATTCTGTTCAGACCCACGTTCTGCGGATCGTTTCGAAAGCCTCGGCGTACGGAACGCCGACCGTCATCCCCCGCACATGAGCCAAATAACGGACGCCTTCGTAAGATCGCGGGTGAGGGAACGGCCGCATTTCCACGTCGTACGAGGCGAGGGCATCCATCTTGGCATCGATCGTCGCGCCGATGTCGACGAAATAATTCGGCTTAAAGACGTTGTCGCCCGTGGGTTGCGCCCATTCGGTGGAAGAGACGGTTTCGAAACAAAGAATATCGATCGGCTTCTTCCCGGGGAGCGGCCGCGCGGCGGTCAGCACGGCTTGGAACGTCGCCTGATGGTCGCGATTCAAGTCGCCGTAATGATGCGTGAAGATCGTGTCCGGCTCATACTTCGCGATCAACCGTTCGAGCTCCCGGGTAATGCGATGCAGCGGTACGGCCTCCAACCGAAGATTGGGGAAATCGAGATGAACGACTTCCTTGACGCCCAAGCGCCGATTCGCCTCCCGCGTACATTGTTTCATCCGATGCGCTTCTTCTTTCCGTCCCAAGGCGGTGAGGATCGTGACGACCTCCGTCCCGCCCTCTATTAGTTTCCTTGCCGTCCCGCCGCAACCTAGAATTTCGTCGTCCGGGTGAGACGCAATGATGAGGCTGGTCATAACCTCTCCACACCTACCTGTCATGGTTGTCTTGATCTCATACTCTCTCTATTTATATGAGCCGCTTAAAGAGGACGAAACGGCATATCCGTGGAGATTCCGGCCCGCTTTCTATTCGAAAGGGAAGCGCGGCGCCCATTGCACGAAAAAAAACGGCCCCGACGTCCGGAAGACGTAGGGGCCGTTCATTGGATATTCTCGTTTATTCCGACTTTCCGCTGCCGAACGCCGTCTCCGGCGTCGTCAAACGGTCGTAATACTCGACATACTTGTCCTTGTCGCCGCCGGCGCGAAGCGCCATCGCCGAGCGCGGATGCTCGTTCAGCATGCCGCCGAGCATGTATGGAATGTTGTAACCCCATTCCCACTTCTCCCGCATCGCGACCATATGCTTCTCGAGGAAGCCGAGCACCGGGCGAACTTCGTACTTCGGATTCTTCAGGTAGCCGAGCAGCAGCTCCGTCGTGCAGTTGCCCGCGGCGCGGCCCATGCCGTACACCGAGGAATCGAGGAACTCGACGCCGGCGTCGATGCCCGCGATCGTGTTCGCGAACGCCAGCTGCATATTGTTGTGCGTATGAATGCCAAGCGTCTTGTTCGGCAGCGCGCGCTTGAACTTCTCCGTCATATACGTGACGTCCTTCGGGTTCATGCTGCCGTAAGAATCAACGACGTATACGACGTCGACGTTGCTGTTCCCGATCTCTTGCAGCGCATCGTTCAGCTCGTTCTCGAGCGCGTGCGAGAGCGCCATAATGTTGATCGTCGTCTCATAACCGAGGTTGTGAAACTTCTCGACCAACTCGAGGCCCTTGTCCACGTCTTTGATGTAGCAAGCGACGCGGATCAAGTCGAGCATGCTCTGCTCGCGCGGCAGAATGTCGTTTTCGTCCACGCGGCCGATATCGACGAGAGCGGACAGCTTCGTCTCCGTCTTGGTCGGGATGACCTCGCGCAGGAACGTTTCGTCGAGGAAGCGCCACGGTCCCGCGTCGCCGCCCTTCAGCAGCTTCGGGGAGTTCTTGTAGCCGATCTCCATATATTCGACGCCGGCTTCGCTTAAGCTGTAGTACAGGTCGCGAACGAACTCGACGCTGAAATCCCAATTGTTGACCAACCCGCCGTCCCGAATCGTACAATCCAAAATTTTGCTGTTCGTATTTTTCATGCTCGTTCTACGCCTCCTGAAGCTACGCTTCCGTCAATAAGTAATTATTACATTATAGTTGTCTCGTCCGCAGACCACAACCTCGTATTTCCGAGCGGCATCGTCCACAGCCGCTCCCGCGGGAGCTTCCTCCGTTCCCACTCGGCGAGAAGCCGGTCCAGCGCCTCCTTCGGGGTATCGTCCGCGAGGCGGAAGGCATCGTAATGCATCGGTACGAAAATGCTCCCCCCCACGTCGACGAACGTCTGCACCGCTTCCTCCGGCGTCATATGCGAGCCGCCCATGAACCACTCCGGCTCGTAGGCCCCGATCGGGATCAAGGCGACTCGGATGTCGCCGTATCGCGCCCCGATCTCCCGGAAGACGCCGTCATAGCCGCTGTCCCCCGCGAAGTACAGGCAATCCCGGCCATGCCGCATGACCCAGCCGCCCCAATGCGACGTGTTCGTGTCCCACGGCGTCCGCCGCGTCCAATGCTTCGCCGGCACGAAGCCGAACGCGACGGCGCCGACGTTCGTCTCGGACCACCACGACAGCTCTTGGACGCGGCGGAAGCCGCGGCGGCGGAACCAACCGGCGAGCCCGTCCGGCACGAGCGCGACGAAGTCGCCCGGCAAGCGGCGCAGACTGCCAAGATGGAGATGGTCGTAGTGCGCGTGCGACAGCAGGACGACGTCGATCGGCGGCAGCGCCTCGATCGGAAGGCCCGGCGCCGACAGGCGCGGCTGGAACCCCATCGTCTCCGCCCACACCGGATCGGTGACGATATTGAGCCCTCCGAGCTGAATGAGAAACGTCGAATGACCGACGAACGTTACCGTGGGCTCCGAACGATTGCCATACAGCAGCGCGAGATCCGGCTCGACGCGCGGCACCCGGTACGACAAATCCTTCTTCTTCGCGCGGCGCTCCTTCTGCCATTGCCTCAAATCCGCGAACGACTTCACGTTCGAAGAGCCGTCCGCATTGACGAACTTCTTAGCCATACGCTCTCATACTCCTTCCGACGGGGCGTCCCCGGCGACCTTCGCCGCGGGGCGGCGCCGCGCGAACAGCATCAGGCCGAGCGCCGCCCCGGCGATGGCGGCGCCACCGCCGATATAATAAATCGATGCGATGCCGAACGCATCCGCCATAGCGCCCATGAGCAGCAGCGAAACGGCGAAGACGAGCGCGTTCATCGCCCCGTGGGCGACGAGCACGTTCGGCAGCTTACGTTCCGGCACGTTCAGCTGCAGCAGCGTCCGCTGCGCCGTCTCCCGCGCCATGCACGGCAAGCCGAGGCCCGCGACGATCAAGAGCGCCGCGAGCGGAGACGTCGTCGCGCCGTACGCCAGCGTTCCTATCCCATACCCGAGCGAGCCGAGCGCCAGCGCGACCGGCAGCGTCCGCCTCGTCAGCCGGTCTCCCAACCGCGAGACGATCGCGCCGCCCGCGATCATGCCGACGAAATACGCCGCGTTCAAGAATCCCCAGAACGGCTCCTCCTGTCCGAGACGCTGCTCGACGAACGTCAGCGTGAACGCGCCAGCGAAGATCGAAATCCCGATGCCCTCGACAAGATCCATCGCCGCCACCGCGCGAGCGACGGGGTTGCGCAGCAGCTCTTGCCAGCCGGCGCGGATCGACGCCCAGCGGGAACCGGCGGCCGGATCCGGGGTCGGCGCCTCGACGGTCGGCAAGCGCAGCGAGGCGGCGAAGCCCGCCGCGAACAAAAGCGCGCACCCGGCGAGCAGCCATACCGGGTCGAACAGCGCCGCGAGCGTCGCGCCGACGCCCCAGGCGGCGATGACGCCGACCTCCCGCGCCGTGCCGAGCGTCGCGTTGGCGCGGGCGAGCCGATCCGCCGGCGCGAACCTCGGCACGAGCGAGTAGACGACCGGGTCGGCCCAGCCCTGCAAGAACGAGACGAGCAGCACGAACGCGAACGGCACCCAGAGCGCCTCCGCGCCCAGCCCGATCGCCGCGGCCAAGCCGAGCATCAACGCCGTCTCGCCCGCCCGGGTAAGCGTCAGCAGCCGGACGAGCGGCAGCTTCTCGAGCAGAAACGGGGAGACGAACGAGCTGCCGAACATGGCCAGCACCCGCACGAACGGGAACAACGCCGCGATCAACGTCGATCCGGTCGTCCGCTTCAGGTAGATGACCATTAACGAAATATATAAAATATCGCCTAAATGACCGACCGTATGCGTAAACAACAACAACGGGAACTCCCGCGTCCGCTTGCGCATCAGTCGTCGTACTCGATCAGACCGAACGGCGTGCCGTCCGGATCCGCGCAATACTGGAACCGTCCGACCCCCTTGAGCGGAATGACGTCCGACAGCGTCCGCCCGCCGCGCGACCGCACCTTCTCCGCGTACGCGGGAAGATCCTTCACGTGGATCGTATTCACCGTCTGCGCGGGCAGCGACGGGAGCATCGGCCGGACCGCCGCGCCGTTAATGCCGCGCGTCCCGCCGCCTTCCTCTCCGGTGATCAACCGATAATAGTCGCCTTCGCCGTGCACCGTCTTCCAGCCGAAGACGTCGGCATAGAACGAAGCCGTAGCTCCGGGGTCGCGCGACAGCAATTCGAAATGGACGACCCGATTCAAGACGCTCCCCTCCCGCAATTCCTTTTCCTAATATAGTAATCACTATGTTATAATTTCACAACGTGAATCCTTAGGAGGAGAACGCATGAAGCAACAATGGACGCTTATCTTCGGACTGCTGTTCGCGCTCGTCATCGCCGTCTTCTCGGTCGTCAACGTCGAATCCGTTCCCGTCGACTACGTGTTCGGGAGCGCCTTCCTGCCGCTGATCCTGGTCATCCTCGGCTCCGCGCTCGCGGGCGGCTTCGTCGTCGGGCTCTTCGGCACGATCCGCATCGTGCGCCTGAGCCGGCGCATCCGCGCCCTCGAGCGGGAGCTGCAGCTTTCGAAGGACTTGCCCGCGGCGCCTGCCGCCGCTTCGCCGGACGCACCGTCCGCGGAAGCGGTCGCCTCCGCCGGCGACGACACGAAATAGGCCGGAGCGATTCGCTCCGGCCCTTTCTTTTTCAGTGGACTTGCTTCCATTCCTCCAGCGCGCGCTGCACCCGGGTCACGCCCTGGCTCATCGCATGCCCGCCGCCGACCGCCGCGGCCACCGCCGCCGCTTCCAGCACCTCCTGCGGCTTCGCCCCGGAGGATAACGCCTCCTGCACGTGATACAGCGTGCATACCTCGTTGTTCGCGAAGAGCGAGATGCCCAGCGCGACCAACTGCTTCTCCTTCGCGCCGAGCGCGCCGTCCGCGAAGCAGGCGCCGGTAAAATTGTGGTACGCCTCCACCACGTGCGGCATCGCTTCGTTCATGTGGCCGACGCCGATCTTGTATGCGTCGACCTTTTCGTCCAATATCGTTGGGGTCACGCCCTTCCAGCCTCCTATGCTGCCGAGATGTCTCGGTTAGCGTCCCCATTCTTCCCAACTCTTACCCGGCCCCTTACCAAATTAAACCGAGCGACGACGAGCGGAATGACGGCCGGGTCGTCCCGGATGACCAACGTTACCGCGAACGACAACAGCACGACCGCGGCGAGGAAGATCGCGGGGGACGCCGCGAACGCTCCCCTGCCTTCGCCGAGCGCGCCCGTCAACGCGTCGACGACCCCAAGCCGATTCGCCGCTCGCCGCGAAGCCGAGGGGTGCGCCGTTCCCCGCCTCCTTTCTAAGGTGATTTCCCCTGCTCAGAAGCGGGGCCGGTTATGTCTCGCCGCGCGTGCTTTCTAAGGTGATTCCTTATGCTCAGGAGCGCGATGGGGTGCGCCGATCCTCGGCCTTCTTTCCAAGGTGATTCCCCTGCTTTGGATGAAGGATTGAAATTTTTCTATTGATAACAGAACATATGTTCGGTATAATAAGGAAAAGGAGGCGTCGTTCATGGATCAAGCGGAACAGGTGGCGTATTTCTTTCGGCGGCGATGGCCGAACGGGTTTTCCTGCCCGAGCTGCGGGTACGGGGCGTATTACACGATCTCGACGCGGCAGCTCCCGCTCTATGAATGCCGCTTATGCGGCCATCAGACGTCCGTGACGTCCGGCACCGTCATGGCCAAGACGCGCACGCCGCTCGCCAAGTGGGCCGCCGCCATCGAGCTGCTCGCCTCTACGAACGGCGTGAACGCGAAGCGGCTCTCCGCTCTCATTGACGTAAAGCACAAGACCGCGTGGCGCATGCTGCGCAAATTCCGGCAAGCGATCGGAGAAGCGGAAGACGCCTTCAAGCTGCAAGGGACCGTACATACCGGGCTTCATTTCTTGGCGCCTAACTATATTTTCATCTTCCTGCCCCACCGGCACTATCGCTGCGAGCGCGTCGTGTCCGTCTCGGCTTCCGTG
>NZ_JAPSKE010000056.1 GCF_031177825.1 Paenibacillus sp.
AGACGCCTTCAAGCTGCAAGGGACCGTACATACCGGGCTTCATTTCTTGGCGCCTAACTATATTTTCATCTTCCTGCCCCACCGGCACTATCGCTGCGAGCGCGTCGTGTCCGTCTCGGCTTCCGTGGGGAGAGACGGCAAGCCGACCGCGCTGAAGCTCGGGTTCGTGCCTCGGGACCGTCTCGTCCGCGGGTTCAAGGAACCGACCTCGCACGGGAAGGCGCGCATCCTCGAAGAACACGTCGATCCGAGCGCGGACGCGTTATGGCTCAATTCCGATCGGATGCACCGCAGCCCGCTGCGGGATTGCCTGCTAGAGGCCCGCGGTTGGATGAACCGGCTGTTCAACGGCGTCGGCACGAAGTATCTTCAAAGCTACCTCGACGAATTCTGCTTCCGTTGGAACGCCTCCGCCAAGGGAATTTCTTTACGCGACGAGTGGAACGAGCTGTGCTTCCTTCGGCTTAGCTACTAACAACCTACTAACAACTTGCGACATCCACGGTCATCCCCGCCCTTCTCCCCTGAGCAGAGGAAATCACCTTAGAAAGGAGAGCGAATAGACACGCGCTGTCCCTCGCGCCACTTCCCAACCATGAAAGAAGGACCCGGCGATACCCGCCGAGTCCATGAGAAGTATCTACCCGTTGCCGTCTGATCTACCTCTATCCGCTCGCTTTCGCGGCGAACGGATCCGGCTGCTTCACGCTCACGCCCGTCGTGGCCTCGAAATCGTACAGCGCCTTCGTCGTTTCGGAGAAGCGATCAAGCTCGTTGTAAGCCGGAATGCCGTGGTACGCCATATCGAGCCCTTCCTCTTCCTCCTCCGCCGTAGCGCGCAAGCCTACGGTAACCTTCGCGATATATGCGATCGCGGCCCCTCCGGCGAAGCCCCATGCGATGATCGCCAAGGCGCCGATGGCTTGCGCGGCGAGAAGCGACCCATCCCCCGTCGTGAAGAGTCCGCCCTGCGCGTCGAACAATCCGACGGCGATCGTGCCGAACGCGCCGTTGAAGCCGTGAACGGCGACCGCGCCGACCGGGTCGTCCACCTTCAGCCTGTCGATGAAGAGCGTCGCCCAGATGACGATCAGACCGGCGGCGAGACCGATGACGATCGACTGCCATTGATTCACGAACGCGCAGCCCGCCGTGATCGCGACGAGGCCCGACAGGGCGCCGTTCATGACCATGGACGGGTCGGTCTTGCCGAAGCGGAACATCGTGAACAGCATGGCGGACGCGCCGCCCGCCGCCGCGCCGAGCATCGTGTTGAGCGCGATCGACGACAGCATGCCGTCGCCGGCGTTCAGCGTGCTGCCGGCGTTGAAGCCGAACCAGCCGAACCAGAGCACGAATACGCCGGCCGAGGCGAGCGGAATGTTCGACGGCGCGAAGACGTTGACGCTGCCGTCCTTATAGCGGCCTTGACGAGGGCCGAGAATCCAGGCGATGACGAACGCCGCGGAGCCGCCGAGCAGGTGGATGACGGCGGAACCCGCGAAGTCCTTCATGCCGAGCTGCGCCAGCCAGCCGTCGCCGTTCCAAGCCCAGTGGCCCGATACCGGGTACAGGAGAAGCGCGATCAGCCCTGCCACGATGACGTAGGCTTTGAAGTTCATTCGCTCCGCCACCGCGCCCGAGACGATCGAGATGCAGGCCACTGCGAAGCCGAGCTGGAACAAGACGTATGCGGCGGCCGGCAGATCGAGGCCGAGTTCAATCTGTTGCGGGGCGAAGAACAACGTCGTCCCGATTAGACCGCCCGCGTCGGACCCGAACATAAGACCGAAGCCGATCGCCCAGAACGCTAGGGCGCCGATGGTCAGGTCGACGAAAATTTTCATCGTAACGTTGACCGCGTTCTTCGTCCGTACGAGACCGGCCTCGAGCAAGCTGAATCCGCCCTCCATGAACAATACCATGGCCGCCGCGAGCACGACCCAGATCGTATTCAGATGTATCGCTTCCACCATGACCGATTATGCCTCCCCTGTCAGCGGCCGCAGCTCGTCGATCGTCTCGTCGACCCGGCCGGTCCGAATATTGTAGGCTTGCTCCACGGAGGAGATGAAGATTTTCCCGTCCCCCGCCTCGCCCGTCTGCGCCGCCGACACGATCGCTTGCACCGTGCGCTCGACCATGAAGTCCGAAATGACGATCTCCATTTTTACTTTCGGATGCAGACTGACGTTGTAGTTTTGCCCTCTATAGATGCCGCTTCGTTCTTTCTGCAGGCCGCGTCCGACCACCTGATTCACGGTAAACGCCGTTACGCCGATCGCGTGCAGCGCCTTGATCGTATCGTGCAGCTTCTGCGGTCTAAGAATCGCCTCGATCTTCTTCAACCGGGTTCGCCTCCATTTTGGTTACTAATCCTGCCATAGAAAAACCTCACATGTAGATGTTATCTACATTTACATGTAACAATATCTCACGTCGCTGGATTTTCGTCAATACATGTCGCTGTTTTTCACATAAAAAGTTCGAATTAATTGACTTTCTTTGTGTCACAACTTTGCTCTGACTCTCGTTACATGGGTAAACCAAGCGAGGAGTGGTGTACGATGCAAACGATCGTAGTGGTCGGAGGCGGTTATGCGGGCATTCATACGGTGAAGGCGGTCAAGACGGAGAGCGAGCGGATCGGCACGCCGGTCCGCATCGTGCTCATGGACCCGGCGACCTATCACGCGAAGAAGGTGCGGCTCGTGCAGGCGGCGGCGGTGCCGACGAGCCTGCGGGTGCCGTGGGAGACGCTGTTTCCCGCGGGCGAAGCGGATTTCGTACAGGGACGCTGCAATGCGGTCGACGCCGCGGCGCGGACGGTGACCTACGAGGACGCGTCCGGCGTTCCGCGAACGCTGGCGTACGACCGGCTCGTGCTCGCGCTCGGCAGCGTCGTTCGCGAAGCGCCCGAGGGCGCCGGCGGGATCGCGCTGCGGGACGAAGTCCATGCGGAGCGCATTCGCCTCGCCGTCGAGGCGAATCTGGAGGCGGCGGTCCTGGAACGCGACGCCGCGCGTCAAGCGGCGTTGTGCGCCGTCGTCGTCGCCGGGGGCGGGATCAGCGGCGTCGAGACCGCCGCCGAGCTCGCCAAGGCGATGAAGCGGCGGGCCGCCGCGCTCGGTCTGCCGGCGTCGCTGCCGCGCGTGACGATCGTCGCCGGCGGACCGCGGCTCGTGCCGCTGATGACAGACGCTGCGTCTAAGCGCCTGGAAGCTCGGCTGCGCGCGGCCGGCGTGCGCATCGTCCGCGGCGTGCGCGTCGCGCGGGACGGCGGCGACGGCTTCGCCGAGTTGTCCGACGGGAAGCGTCTTCCCTGCGGCCTCGTCGTCTGGACGATCGGCGTCGACCCGAGCCCCACGCTGCGCGGTCTTGGGCTGCCGCTCGGAGCGGACGGGCGGCTTTCGACCGATTGTTGGTATCGGGTGCAAGGCGGCTATGATACGATATATGCCGTTGGGGACAACGCGCGGATCGTCGATTCCGCGACGGGCGTCGAAGACGGGATGACGTGCCGCGAAGCGATCCAACAAGCGCAGCGGCTCGGGCGAGTACTGCTTGCGGATATAACCGGCCGCCCCGCCGAACCGCATCGCGCGGCGACGCGGCAGCAGTATTGCGTGGACCTCGGCGAAGGCGAGGGCTTCGCTTGGATTCGCCACTGGGGCGTCGACTTTACGATCGGCGGCGCGCTCGGCGGCAAGGTAAGAGAATATACTTGGAACCTCGGCAGTTTGATGAACTAATTCGGAAGTCGATATAAGATCTGTAAAGGAGCGCGATCGGGATGACGGAATCGTCGGCGGCGGCCGGAACGGAACTTCTATATGAGAAATATAAGCCGCTGTTGTTTTCATTGGCGTACCGAATGACCGGCTCCGCCGCGGAAGCCGAGGACGTCGTGCAGGACGTCTTCCTCCAGTGGGAGCGCCGAGCGCCGGATGCGCGTGCGCTCGAGTATCCGAAGGCGTATTTGTGCAAGATGACCGTCAATCGCTGCACCGACCTCGCTCGCTCCGCCCGCGCGCGGCGGGAGACGTACGTCGGTCCGTGGCTCCCCGAGCCGCTCCTGACGACCGGAGCCGAAGGCGACCCGGCGGTCGCCGCGGAACGCGACGAGACGCTGTCGTTCGCCATGCTGCTGATGATGGAACGGCTCTCCCCGGTCGAGCGCGCCGTCTTCGTGCTCCGGGAAGCGTTCGGCTTCGAGTACGAGGAGATCGCGGGACTTGTGGACAAATCGGCGGCGAACGTCCGGAAGATCATGAGCCGCGTCCGCGTCAAGCTCGAAGCCGATCCCATGGAGGCCGCCGCGCCGTCCGAGCAATTCGCGGAAGAGCTGCTCCGGGCGTTCCATCATGCGGCCGGCACCGGGGACATGGAGCCGCTCTTCCGGCGGCTCGCGCCGGACGTCGTGCTTCTGTCGGACGGCGGCGGCAAGGTGTTCGCCGCGACGGCGCCGATCGAGACGAAACCGAGGGTCGCCGCCTTCCTCGGCGGCTTGCTGCGGAAGATGGCCGCCGCGACGATGGCCGTGCCCGTCGTCGTCAACGGCGGCCCGGGCCTTGCCATCTTCGAAGGTCCGGAGCGACAGGTCCGCAGCGTCATGACGTTCCGGTTCGGCCAAGACGGCACGGTCCAGGGCATCTACATCGTCCGGAACCCGGACAAACTGAGTCATGTTTCGCGGGAGCTGCGAATACCCTAGTACCACTACGGACAAACGGGGTGGAGCATGTCCTGGATCGAAGCCTTCGTACTCGGACTTATTCAAGGGTTAACGGAATTTCTGCCGATCAGCAGCACCGGCCATCTCGCGCTCGGGCGCCATGCGTTCGGTCTGCAAGAGGCGGGACTGTTCCTCGACACGATGCTGCATATCGGCACGCTGGTCGCCGTCGTGTTTTATTATCGCGAAGAGCTATACGGCATCTTGAAGAAGCCGTTCGGCAAGGTCAGCCTGCTGCTCGTCGTCGGCACGATTCCCGCCGTCGTCGTCGGCTTCTTGTTCGAGGATTTCTTCGAGAAAATATCCGTCAGCGGCGCGACGATCGGCTGGGAATTTCTCGCGACGGGCGTCTTCCTCTGGTTCGCGGACGGGATGCGGAACGGGCGCAAGAAGATGCAAGACCTATCTTATACGGACGCGCTCGTCATCGGCTCGTTCCAAGCCGGCGCCATTCTGCCGGCGATCTCCCGCTCCGGCCTGACGATCGTCGGCGGCCTGATCCGGAAGCTGGACCGCGAAACCGCGGCGTACTTTTCGTTCCTATTGTCGATCCCGGCCATTCTCGGCGGCATCGTCCTGCAGTCGACGAAGCTGTTGGAGGGCGGCGGCGCCGCCGGCGCCGTCGGCATTCCCGCGCTCGTCGTCGGCTCTGTCGCTTCCGCCGTCTTCGGGTACGTCGCGGTGCGCTGGATGATCGATTTCTTGAAGCGCGGATCGTTGAAGATCTTCGCCGTCTACGTCTGGGCGCTCGGCCTCGTCGTCCTCGGCGCGCAGTTCCTCGGCAAGTGGTAAACGCCTGGCTCGCCCCCGAGTTGAACCGCTCCCTCCGCTTCGCTACAATAAGAGCATTACTTATCGAGGAAGCGGTGGTTTCGTGGCAGGTCGAGGTCGCGGACAGCAAGAACGAGGCGGACGCCGGAGCTCCGGCGCCGGACAACAGGAGCGGACCGGACGCCGCGGCGGCGGCGCGTCAAGCGGGCGAAGCGGCGCGAGCGCGGGCGGTCGAGGCAGCGCGGCGTTCGGCGGCGGACGTCCGCCGCGCGGCGAAGCCGGCCGAACGCGCGCCGCGGCGGGCTCCCGCGGCAGAGGGGCCGGCATAACGGCTTCGTCCGTCGGCGGAAGGCCGCGGAACGCAGCGGCGCCCGACGACGGATACGGCCGCGGCGAGCCGTCGGCAGGAACTCGCGGCCGCAGCGGCTCGCAGGCGCGTCGCTCCGGGGCGGACGATCGAGGAGACTTCGGGATCCCGGGCTTCGGAGGCCCCCGCGTTCGAGGCGCCGGCCAAGCCGGCCGCGGCTTCGCGAACGGCGGCTCCGCCCCGCTGCCATCGGCCGCCGGGCTGCAGCTGAACGCCGCCAAGCGCAAGGGCGAATGGCTCGAGCTGAAGCTGCCGGAGTCGTTGGCGGCAGTGCCGCTGAAAGGCCTTATGCAGCTGCTGCCGATCCCGGGGAAGGTCGCCGGTCGGCTCATCTCCGTCAACGGCGTGCAGCGCCAAGGCAAGCTGCTCCGGCTCAAGCTGTTCCCGGAGGAGCGCCCCGAGTTCGAACCGGAATGGATGGAGCTCAATATTTTATACGAAGACGACTTTACGCTCGTCGTCAACAAGCCCCCGGGCATGGAGGTCCACCCGAGCGTCAAGGATCAACGCGGAACGCTGGCGCATAAGGTCGCCGCGTACTACGACATGACGAACCAGGCGTGCCGGGTTCGCCATGTCCACCGGCTCGACAAGGATACGACCGGACCGGTGCTGTACGCGAAGAACGAGCTCGCGCACTACGTCTTCGACGCCGCGATGCGCGAGAAGCGCATCGAGCGCATCTACGCCGCCCTGGCGGAAGGCGTCGTCAAGGACGGGAAGGGCGTGATCGACGCGCCCATCGGACAAGACCGCCACCACTCTACGCGGCGGCGGGTGAGCGAGACCGGCGAGTCGGCGGTCACGCGGTACGAAGTGATCGAGCGGTTCGCCGATCACACCCTCTTGCGGCTGCGGCTCGAGACGGGCCGCACGCACCAAATCCGGGTGCATCTGTCGCACCTCGGGCATCCGATCGCCGGCGACGGCTTGTACGGCGGCCACCGCCCGATCATGCAGCGCCAAGCGCTGCATGGCGAGAAGCTCGTCTGGCCGCATCCGTGGACCGGCGAACGGATGAGCGTCCACGCGCAGCTGCCCGACGACTTCGCCGCCGCGCTGCGCGCCCTGCGCGACGCGAACGGGCATAGCTCCCGGAAATAAAAAACCTCCCCCGATCGGCGTCGTCCTGGTCATAGCCCCGTCAAGTAGACAGTAAGAAAAGAGTATATTAAGCGGCGATCGTTTCCCGGTATTCCACTGGGGAGCGGTCGCCGAGTTTTTTCTGGAAACGTTCGTAGTTGTAGTAAGCAATGT
>NZ_JAPSKE010000057.1 GCF_031177825.1 Paenibacillus sp.
GACGGAATCATCGTCAGCTTATATTTGTGATTTTTGATCATGATCGTATGTCCTGCGTTATTGCCGCCTTGATAACGGGCCACGACTTCGGCGGTTTCCGCGAGATAGTCGGTGATCTTTCCTTTGCCCTCGTCTCCCCATTGCGTACCTACCACAACGACCGTCGACATGAGCTTACCCCCTCTGGGTCAAAATTTCAGCATTCTTAGTGTAACAATCGCACGGAATGGAAGTCAATGAAAAATCCGAACGTTTTCGATTCGGGATTCGAAAACATTCGGATCAGCTCCGATGATGTCTAACATTATATTGCCGCAGGAAGCGAATCGCTATGCGATTTATCCAACGACACGAATTTATTAAAATTCTTAAGGAAGACGAGCTCGACGGTGCCTACCGGCCCGTTCCGCTGTTTGGCGATGATGATTTCGATAATGTTTTTCTTTTCCGATTCTTTGTCGTAGTAGTCATCCCGGTATAGGAACGCTACGATGTCGGCGTCCTGCTCGATCGAGCCGGATTCCCGAAGGTCGGACATCATCGGACGCTTGTCCTGCCGCTGCTCGACGCCCCGGCTCAGCTGCGACAGCGCGATGACCGGCACTTCGAGCTCCCGCGCGATCTGCTTGAGCGTTCGGGAAATTTCCGATACTTCCTGCTGCCGGTTTTCCCCGGCTTTGCCGCGGCCCGCGATCAGCTGGAGGTAATCGATCAGAATCATGCCGAGCCCCTTCTCCTTCTTGAGGCGGCGGCACTTCGCGCGAATGTCGGCGACGGTAATGGCCGGCGTATCGTCGATGTAAATTTCCGCCTCGGACAGCGTGCCGATCGCCATCGTCAGCTTTTCCCAGTCGTCGCCTTCGAGCGTCCCCGTCCGAATCCGTCCCGCGTCGACGTTCGCCTCTGCGCAAATGATCCGTTGGACGAGCTGCGCGGCCGACATCTCGAGCGAGAAGATGGCCACCGTCTCCTTCGCGCGCACGGCGACGTTCTGCGCGACGTTCAGCGAGAAAGCGGTCTTCCCGACGGACGGACGCGCGGCGACGATAATCAGGTCGCTTCGCTGGAAGCCCGCCGTCATCTTGTCGAGGTCGGGGAAGCCGGACGGAATGCCCGTCGTCTTCCCTCGATCGTTATACAGCTTCTCGACCTTCTCGAACACTTCCATAAGGACGTCTTTGATCGAGATAAAGCCGGTGCTCGACTTCCGATTCGAGATTTCGAGGATGCGCATCTCCGCTTCGCTGAGCAGACTTCCGACGTCGTCCGCCGCCGCGTAGCCGTTCGTAACGATCTCCGTCGCGGTCCGAATGAGGCGGCGCAGCATCGACTTTTCTTCGACGATCTTCGCGTAATACGTCACGTTCGCGGCCGTCGGCACGGCGCTCGCGAGTTCGGTCAAATACTGAATGCCGCCGATCTCGCCAAGCTGCTGCTTCGCCTGCAGCCGCGTCGTCAGCGTGATCAGATCGATCGGTTCGTTGTCGCCGTTCAGATCGATCATCGCTTCGAAAATATATTGATGGGCCTGGCGGTAGAAATCCTCGGCCTTGAGCGTCTCCATAACCGAAATGATGGCGACGCTGTCGAGCAAGATGGCGCCTAGCACCGCTTGCTCCGCCTCCAGATTTTGCGGCGGAATCCGATCGAAAACCGGTGTTTCTCCATTCCCGTTCATCGCGCTTAACTTCCTTCCTTGACTTGTACCTTAAGCGTGCCTGTCACTTCCGGATGCAGCTTCACCGGCACTTGCGTGACGCCGAGCGTGCGGATCGGCTCGTCCATCACGATCTTGCGCTTATCGAGCTTGATCTTCATCTTCTCCAGTTCTTCGGCGACTTGCTTGTTCGTAATGGAACCGAACAACCGGCCGCCCTCGCCCGCCTTCGACGTCAGCACGACCGTAATGCCTTCCAGCTGCTTCGCGAGCTCCTGCGCGTCGATCTTCTCTTGCTCCTTGCGGCGAAGCTCGGCTTGCTTCTGATTCTCGAGCGTCTTCACGTTGCCTTCCGACGCGGGCTTCGCCAGCCCGCGCGGAATCAGGAAGTTCAGAGCGTATCCTTCGGATACCTCTTTAATCTGACCTTTCTTCCCTTGCGCCTTCACGTCTTGCAGGAAAATAACTTTCATTCCAAGAGCCCCTCCCTGTCTTCGTAGCTATTCAATAACGTCAACAGACGTTCTTCCGCTTCTTTAATCGAGCCTTCCAGCTGCGTCGCGGCGTTCGTTAGATGGCCGCCGCCGCCGAGACGCTCCATAACGAGCTGCACGTTCACCTGGCCCATCGAGCGGGCGCTGATGCCGATCAAGCCGTCCGGCCGTTCGCAAACGACGAACGACGCGACGATGCCCTGCATGTTCAGCAGCGTATCGGCGACCTGCGCGATGAGCAGCTGAGGATAACGCTGCCCCGGCTGCGTGACAGCCACGGCGAAGTGCTTATGCACGATGCGCGCATGCCGGATAATGTCCGCCTTCATCAGATAACCGGGCAAGTCGTCCTTCAGCAGCCGCTGAATGAGCGAAGAGTCCGCTCCGTTGCGCCGCAGGAACGACGCCGCCTCGAACGTCCGCGAGCCCGTGCGCACCGAGAAGCTCTTCGTGTCGGTCACGATGCCCGCGAGCATCGACGTCGCCTCGAGTACGCCGAGCGCCAGCCCTTCGTGAATGTACTGCAAGAGCTCCGTCACCAGCTCGCACGTCGACGACGCGTACGGCTCCATATACACGAGCGTCGCTTCCCCGATAAACTCCTCGCCCCGCCGATGATGGTCGATGACGACGAGCCGCTTCGTCAGCCCGAGCAGCTTCGGTTCGGCGACGAGCGATGCCTTATGCGTGTCGACGACGACCGCCAGCGTCTTCGGCGTAATGAGATGGAATGCGTCCTCCGGAGAGACGAACTTGCTCGTGAGCTCCTCGTCCTCGTAGATCATCTCCATCATCCGGTGGATCGACGGATTGACGCCTTCGAGCACGATGAACGCCGGCTTGCCGAACGTCTCGGCCGCCTTCAGCACGCCGATCGCGGCGCCGACGGCGTCCATATCCGGGATCTTATGACCCATGACGACGATCTTATCGCTTTCCTTCATCAAATCGCGCAGCGCGTGCGAGATGACGCGCGCGCGCACTCTCGTGCGCTTCTCCACCGCGTTCGATTTGCCGCCGTAGAAGCTTACGCGATCGCCCACCTTCACGGCGACTTGATCGCCGCCGCGGCCGAGCGCGATGTCCAAGCTCGTCTGCGCCAGCTGACCGAGCTCCATCAAACCCGCCGCCCCGGCGGCCACGCCGATGCTGATCGTCATCGGCAGCTTCAGGTGCGCGGTCGCATCCTTCACTTCGTCCAATACATCGAAGCGGCTTTGTTCCAGAGTCGCTAGTTCCTTCTGGTTCAGCAATAAGAAATACCGGTCCGACGAGGTCCGACGCATATACAATCGATGGCGGACGGCCCACTCGTTGAGCACCGTCGTCACGGTGGCCATCGTCAGGCTGCGGGCTTGATCGTCCATGCCTTGCGTCACTTCGTCCACATTATCCAGTACGAGCAGCCCGAATGCAATGCGTTCTTCCTCGTATTTTCTGGCAAGCGTCGCATACTGCGTCACGTCGGTAAAATAGAGCAGCCGCTCCTCGGGGCGGACCCTCGCTTGGATCGAACGTTGGTTGAACGTCAGTTCGATCGTCGTTTCCTTCTCCTTCTCCTTCAACGCCTTCAGCCCGGGCCATAACGCCGTTATCGACTCGCCGACGAGCGATTCCCGGTTCATCGCCTTGGCGATCGAGCCGTTATGCCATTCCACCTGCCGGTCTTCCCCATAGAGCACGATGCCGATCGGCATCTCGGAGATGACGTCGCTCGCGGCCTTCTTCACGCGGTGCGTGATCGTGGAGATGTACGCGTTCATCGCTTCGCGGCTCTTGCGTTCGGCCTGGAGGACGTATATCGCCGCCGCCGCCACGACGATTAACGCCAGCGCGCCGACAACCCAGGAAAATCCGAGCAGCGCCAGAGACAGCGCGAGGGACAAAGCCAACGGAATCGTCGCGTGCAGACGCATCCATCGGGCTTGCAACCATTTCGGCATGACGCCGTCCTCCTCCCTACTCGTTAGGATTTACGGAACCGATCCCTGAGCGGGAACGCCGTATCGAAGACGCCGAGCAAGCTGAACGGCATGAACAGAGGGTTGAACAACACGACGCCGACGACGCCGAGCCACGGAATCCACATTTTGCGCTTCGCATGACCGATGAAAAACAGGAACGAAACGCCCTGCACGACGAACGCGAGCATCAGAATGGGCACGATGTTCACGACGATCGTGGACACGAACGACCCCGGGTCGACCGGAACGAACAGCTCGGCGAACAGCGCGATCAAGTAATACCAGACGAACGATCGCGGCAGCTTCCAATCCCGGATCGGGGGAAGCTGAGGAATCGACGCGCCGCGGGTCCGATTCGCGATTCTTCTCGCGATCGTGTGCGTCAACACCGTCAGGAACGTCGACGTCGCGATGAGGTAAAACGGGATCATCATCACGCTTAACTGGATGAACTCGTGCAGCGTCTCGTCGGTGATGATCGAGCTGACATTTTCCGGGAAATGCGCCATGCCGTCTCGGATCGTGTCCGCGATCGTGGTCGTCAAGTTGACGCCCATCATCGTGGCGATCAAAATCGTCAGCAGATAGACGGCCAGATACGCGACGACGCCGGCCGTAATCGATTTCCGGGCGGTCCATCTTCGGCGGTACGCCTCTCCGAGCGCGATGCCCGGGATGAGCGTCGTCAACGCGATGCCGAGGTACGCGATCGCCAGCGAGCCGGACAGCGTCGCGCCGACGAGCAGAGAGACGACCGAGACGCCGGCGAACCAGGCCCGGTTCGACTTCACGTATAAGAGCACGGCCGGAACCGCCGCGAACCAGACCGTAAGAACGAGCAGCGGCGTTAGTAACGAAAGATGTACGAGGAATAACACGATTCCCCAGACGAGGGCATGCTTCTTCAGAGACGCTTGTTCAGCGGACAACCGCATTCACCTTCCATCCAGATGTTTCTCCAAGGAAGATAAGTCCCCATACCATTCTTCCAATTGGTGATGATCTCGTTTATGTGTTTTTAATTTCTCGAGAACGGTATCGTCCAGTTCCCGGTAGCTGACGCCAAGGCGCCGAGCCAATAAATAAGAAGATACGATCAAGCTCGCCAATCCGTCGACGATTTTCGCTTGGCGCCCTTCCCACAAGCCGCGGAACAGCTGCGCCATTTCGTCCAGCATTTCGGTTTTCAGCCATTCGATGATCTTCGCCTTGCGGGCGACGTCCATTTCCTTGCCGTTCGTCATGGTCCTGCTCCTTACCGCCGGCTTTCGTTCAGCCGCTACTGTTTGCATTATAACACAAATCGCATTCGCTTTCGCTCGCGCACGTCGCTCCGAACACGAAAAGAAGCCGTCCTCAGTCGCATCTGACTGTCGGAACGGCTCCTCGGATTTACATCCTATTCCGTTGTGTAAGGGATCAACGCCATTTGGCGCGAACGCTTGATCGCAACGGTCAATGCGCGCTGGTACTTCGCGGAAGTACCCGTAACGCGCCGCGGCAAAATCTTGCCTCGCTCGCTGATGAATTTCTTCAGCAAGTCTACATCTTTATAGTCGATGTGCTTGATCTTGTTAACCGTGAAGAAGCACACCTTCCGGCGCTTGCCGCCGCGCTTGCCGCGGCCGCCGAATTTACGCTCGCCGCGCTCCGGGCGCTCGCCGCGTTCCGGACGCTCTTGTTGCTCTGCCATGTTCGGTTCAAACTCCTTTCGTCGGAAAATGTTTTATCTTCGCATTGCCTTAAGGTTCACGTTAGAACGGCAAATCGTCGTCGGAGATGTCCACCGGCTTGCCGTCGTCGGCGAACGGGTCGAAGTTTCCGCCGCCCCGTTGGCCGCCACCGCCGCCGCCGCTTCGGCCGCTGCCTCCGCCGCCGCCTTGGTAACCTCCGCCGCCTTGCGGTTCGCGCGCCCCTTCGTCACCTTCGCGGTTCGGGCGCTCCAAGAATCTCACGTTGTCCGCAATGACTTCCGTAACGTAGACGCGCTTGCCTTCGTTATTGTCGTAATTGCGAACTTGGATCCGCCCTTCCACGGCGGCCAACCGGCCCTTGCGCAGATAATTCGCGCACGTCTCCGCCAGCTGTCTCCATACCACGACGGGAATGAAGTCCGCCTCTCTCTCGCCGCCTTGGCTCGAGAACGGTCGGTCGACCGCCAGCGTAAATTGCGCGACGGCCACGCCGGCCGGCGTGTACCGCAGCTCGGGGTCCTTCGTCAATCGGCCGATTAATATGACGCGGTTCAGCAACGCAATCCCTCCTGTAACGGACCTTTACGCCTTGCGGCGCTTTACGCTACGTCTTGTACGATCATGAAACGAATCACTTCGTCCGTAATCCGCATCACGCGATCCAGTTCCTTGACGACTTCCGGCGTAGCTGTGAAATTCACCAGCACGTAGATTCCGTCGCGGTTCTTGTTGATCTCGTACGCAAGACGGCGCTTGCCCATCACGTTGGTCTTCGTCACTTCGCCGCCGTTATTGATAATGCCTTGGAACCGTTCCAC
>NZ_JAPSKE010000018.1 GCF_031177825.1 Paenibacillus sp.
ACATGTACGTCATGAGCGTCGATCCGGAGCTGGCGCCGGACGAAGCCGAGTACATCGAGCTGACGTTCAAGAACGGCTGCTGCGTGGCGATCAACGGCACGGAGCTGTCCCCGCTCGAAGTGATGGATACGCTCAACGAGATCGGTGGAGAGCACGGCGTCGGCCGCGTGGACATGGTGGAAAACCGGTTCGTCGGCATGAAGAGCCGCGGCGTGTACGAGACGCCGGGCGGCTCGATCCTGTTCAAGGCGCACCGCATCATGGAGTCGATCACGATGGACCGCGAAGTCATGCTGCTGCGCGACGGGCTCATTCCGAAGTACGCGCAGCTCGTGTATAACGGATTCTGGTTCGCGCCGGAGCGTCTGGCGATCCAAGCGCTCGTGGCCGAAAGCCAGAAGCACGTGGAAGGTACGGTTCGCCTGAAGCTCTACAAGGGCAACATTATGGCGGCCGGCGTGAAGAGCGACGTAACGCTGTACAACCCGAACATCGCGACGATGGAGGCGGACCCGACGCAGGCGTACAACCAAGGCGACGCGACGGGCTTCATTCGGCTGAACGCGCTGCGGCTCAAGGTGTCGAGCGGCGTGCACGGGGCGGAAGGCGTATAACCGGATAGATTCGATTTGCGAAAACGGAGTCGACCGACGGGTGCGTCGGCGGCTCCTTTCCATTGTTCATGCGAAGAGGAGGAACGAGCGACATGTCGAAGCTGTGGGGCGGCCGCTTTACGAAAGCGACGGACGCGTTGGTGGAGGAGTATACGGCGTCGGTCTTTTTCGATAAAGAGCTGTACGAGGAAGACATTCAAGGCAGTATCGCGCACGTGGCGATGCTGGGGAAGCAGGGCATTCTGCCGGCGGAGGACGTAGCGACGATCGTCGGCGGACTCGGGCGGGTGCTGGAGAAGCTGCGCCGCGGCGAAGTCGAGTTCAAGGCGTCGGAAGAAGACATCCATATGACCGTGGAGAAGCTGCTTATCGCCGATATCGGTCCGGTCGGGGGCAAGCTGCATACGGGACGCAGCCGGAACGACCAGGTCGCGACGGACATGCACCTGTATTTGCGCAAGCGGGTCGTCGAGTTCGTCGAGCTGCTCGGCGCGCTGCAGGAAGCTTTGATCGCGCAGGCGAAGGCGAACGTGGAGACGATTCTGCCGGGCTACACGCATCTGCAGCGGGCGCAGCCGATTTCGTTCGGCCATCATCTGCTGGCCTATGTCGCGATGTTCGGCCGCGACGCGGAGCGGTTGATGGATTCGTACAAGCGCGTGGACATGCTGCCGCTCGGCGCGGGCGCTTTGGCCGGGACGACGTTCCCGATCGATCGTCATTACGTCGCGGAGCAGCTCGGGTTCTCGCGAGTGTACGATAACTCGTTGGATGCCGTCAGCGATCGAGACTTCATCGTCGAGTTCTTGTCGGCGGCTTCGCTGCTCATGACGCATATGTCGCGGCTGTGCGAGGAGCTTGTTTTGTGGTCGAGCACGGAGTTCGGGTTTGTGGAATTGGATGACGCGTTCTGCACGGGCAGCTCGATTATGCCGCAGAAGAAAAATCCGGACGTCGCGGAGCTCGTCCGCGGCAAGACGGGCCGCGTCTACGGCAATCTGGTGGGCTTGCTCACCGTGCTGAAGTCGCTGCCGCTCGCGTATAACAAGGACATGCAGGAAGACAAGGAAGGCATGTTCGACACGGTGAAGCATGTCGGCGGCGCGCTGCGGCTCATGGCGCCGATGATCGCGACCATGCAGGTGCGCGCGGACCGGATGCGGGGCGCGGTCGATCGGGACTTCTCGAATGCGACGGACATCGCGGATTACCTGGTGAACAAAGGTATCCCGTTCCGCCAGGCGCATGAAATCATCGGCAAGCTCGTGCTGCATTGCATCGAACGCGGCATCGTGCTGCTCGAGCTGTCGCTGGAGGAATATAAGGGATTTGCCCCCGAGTTCGAGGGCGACATCTACGACGTGCTTCAACCGGAGCACGTGGTGAACGCGCGCGCCGTGTACGGCGGCACGGCGTTCCCGCAGGTGCGCGAGGCGATCGCGCGCGCGGAAGCGTCTTTGGCCGCGACGCAAGCGTGGACGGCGGAATATGCGCGGTTGTCGGGCTTGGCGAAAGAGTAACGGTTTGGAGAGTGGAGGGGCCTCGCTGCGGCGAGGTCTTTTTCTTGACTTAAAAGTTTACCTTAGTTAATATAAATATAACAGTATAGTTTTTCGCGGAGGAGGGTGGTGGACGATGCACTCGTATGGGGAACGTCGCAGCAGCAGAGCTCGAATGGAAAACGAGTTTTACAAGCATGCCTTGATTTTCGGCATGGTCAACACGGGGCTAGCCGTCTATAACGTAGTGACGACGCCAGGAGACATCTGGTTCGTGTATCCGCTGTTCGGGTGGGGGATCGGACTGGTGTCCCATGGTGCGAAGGTCGTCTTCGCGCCGAAGGATGTTCGATGAGCGCCGGGGAGCGGATGCCGCTGCCGTTGCCGTTGCGTGAGATCAAGAAGGCTCGCGCGAAAATCGCCTTGTACGAGGCGAGCCTCGATCTGATCGGGGGGGCGTCGTTCCGGGCGGTGAAGCTGGAGGACATTTGCGCGAAGGCGGAAGTATCGAAGGTGACCTTCTTTAAGTTTTTCCCGCAGAAGGAAGACGTGTTGGTGTATTTTATGTACGTGTGGCTTCTCGAACGGTTGTTAGAGATCGAGGAGCGGCGCCTGCGCGGGGCGGGGGCGATCCGGCACGTGCTCGGGAGCGTGGCGGAAGGGGCGCGCACGCGGCCGGGGCTCATGCTCAGCTTGATCGGCTTTTTGTCGGAATCTCAGATGCACCCGTGCATGCCGGCGTTGTCCGATGCCGAGCTGCATTTGTTATTCCCGGGGCGGGAAGACCGGGCGCGGTCGACCCCGGTCGACCTGTTCGCTCTGTTCCGACGGACGATCGACGAAGCGAAGGCCGACGGCGATTGCACGCGCGGGGAGCCTTCCGCGGTGCTCGGTCAGTGGCTGACGACCGTGTTCTACGGCGGCTACTTAACGGCGCATATGTGCCGGCAGGACATCATGGAGACGTACGAGCTTCATCTGGCGATGGTATTTCGGGCGAAGGAGTGAGGTCGACTATGGCGAACGTGCAGGCGGGAAGACATACGGCGGCGCATGAGGGCGAATTGGTCGTGTTCGTCATCGGGATGCAGGTGAACAGCTGGTGGGCGATTCATCGGTGGTGGCCGGTCGCGATGGCGATGGGGCCGATGATTTCGGAGCTGTATCGCAATAAGGAGCTCGGCTTCTTGGATGCGCAGTTCCTGCTCTCGCCGAGAGGTCCGGTGACGATACAGTACTGGCGGTCCTACGAGGACTTGGAAAACTACGCTCGTCACGGGGCGAAGCATCTGAAGGCTTGGAAGGATTATAATCGAAAAGCGGCTGCAGGCTCGAAGCACGTGGGCGTCTTCCACGAGACGTACATGGTGGATGCAGGGAAATACGAATCGGTGTACGTCAATACGCCGAAGTTCGGCCTCGGCCGGGCGTCCGGCTTGGTGCCGGCGACGGGCCGCCGCGAAACCGCGCGCCGACGTCTCGGGGGGGACAACGAGCCTGCCGTTGCGGAGTGAGCCGGGGCGAGCTACAATGAAGAGCAGAAGCAGAAGCAGAAGCAGAAGCAGAAGCAGAAGCAGAAGCAGAAGCAGAAGCAGAAGCAGAAGCAGAAGCAGAAGCAGAAGCGGAAGCGGAAGCGGAAGCGGAAGCGGAAGCGGAAGTACGTTATCAGCGTGAAGCACACGCCGTCCGACCCCATTGGGGCGGGCGGCGTTTTTTTCATGTGTAAAGGGGGATGTAAGATGGCGGACAGGTTCGATCAAGAGCTGGCGGGTTACGCGAAACGGCAGGTCGAGGAAAGCGCCGGGGAGCGGCGCCGCAGGCTGACGGAGACGAAGAGACATGCGGAAGAGCTGTTTTTGCGCAACGTTTGGTGGCCGATGTTCGGCAACTTCGACCGGCTGCATGCGGAGTGGGAGGTGCCGGATTTTCGCCAAGGGTTTCGGTATTTGGATTTTGCCTATATGCTGCCGCCGCTGCGCATCGCGATCGAGATCGAGGGGATCGGTCCCCATGCCAAGCATGCCGATCGGCGGAAGTTCGAGGACGATCATGTGCGGGCGGCGTTCTTGCAAGCGGAAGGTTGGAAGGTGATACGGTTCAGTTATGACACGGTCAACGAACGTCCCCAGCTATGCCGTCAAATCCTAACGCTGCTGATCGGAAAGTGGAGCGATATCGGGAATGAGGATCGCCTCGCGTTGACGGAGCGGGAGAAAGCCATCATTCGTCTGGCGGTCGGGCGACAGCGTCCGATCACGCCGGGCGAGGTGAGCGAGAGCTTCGACATCTGCGTGCATACGGCTCGTCGAAGGCTGCGGGAGCTGACGGCGAAAGGCGTGTTTCGCGTGGCAAGCGGTTCGTCTCGGGCCAGAGCGTACGCGTTGCGTTCCGAACACGAGCGGCTGTTTCGAGGCATGGAGAAATAGGGAACAGCGATGTTCCCTATTTCAGGCGAAGAGGGGGAAACAGGCAGAATAGGGAGCAGGAATGTTCCCTATTTCCACCGGGGAGCGGATAAACCGGGGAAATGGGGGCAAATAGGGAAAACCAGTGTTCCCTATTCGGCCGTTTGTAAGGTTTCCAGCGAAAATAGAGAACATTCGTGTTCCCTATTCGAGCCGGATCGCTACATCCCCTCCGCGGGCTCGTCGAATACCGGGGCGAACACGCCGTCCTCGACGATATGCTCGCTCTTGGAATCGTGCTTACGGTCGTCCGAGGAAGTCCCGCCCGCGTTGGAGGCGTACAAGGACGGCTGCGCTTTATAGGTATCCTTCGAGATGCGCTCCTTGTCGACGATCTTGCCGTTCATCTTCTTATATCGATACGTCTCCACGACGTAGCCCGGTTTGCCGCGCTGCAGCAGCTTGACGGAGCCCTTGGGCAATGAGGCGTTCTTCACGTATTTCGTCGGCGGATCGATCTCCTGCAGCGTCACCGACTTAATTTCGTACGTGACGCCGGCGTCCAAGGAGCCGAACAGCTTCACCGTCAATCGACCGCCCTCCGAGCTCGTGCGGATCAGAATATATTTGTCGGTCGAGTTGCGAAACTTGAAGTTGATGTACCCGCTGGCGAACGTAGCGTCCTGCCCGAGCGGCGCGTAGCTCACCGGCAGCGAATGGTTGCGCCGCTCGACGATCTCGAGGCCGGCGCGGAGCACGGCGTTATAGAGCGTCGTCGACACCTGGCAGATGCCGCCGCCGATGCCGGGCACCATCTTGCCGTTCAGGATGACGGGAGCCTCCCGAAAGCCGAATTTCTCCTCGGTTTCCTTAATAATCTTCGCGTAATCGAATACGTCGCCCGGCGCCATGAGCCGGTCGTGGACGACGGCGGCCGTCTTGGACACGTTGTATTTGCGTCCGGCCTTCGACGTCGCGAACGAGGTCGTGTACGACGCGATGACGCGTTCGATGCCCTGCGCCTTCAGCGACGCGACGGTCACCTTCGGCTGCAGCTGCACGACGGGCATCGGGAACCCCAGCGGCTCTGCGGACAGCAGCCGACCGTCAGGCTTCAACGCCTCGGGGAACGGCAGCATGCCGCTCGAGCCCGGGCCCGAGCCCGGCGAAGCCGCTTCCCCGGTCGACTCGCCGCCCAATGCCGCAAGCGCCGCCGCCAGCAGCTTCGCTTCGTCGATTCGCGGCGCCGACACTTCCGGCGTGTAGACGATCCGATCGCCGGCCACGATCGTACGCTTCGCGTCGACCGGCTGCGCCGCATACAGCTCCGGCCAACGCTTCTTCGCGGCTGAGGCCAACGCGCCCTCCTCGAACCCGAGCTCCAGCGTCAGCTCCCGCCCGCGCCACTGCCACCGCAGCATCGCCCGTTCCCAGAACGGCCCCTCGAATAGCAGCTCCGCTTCGGCCGCGATCGCCGCCGCGTTCGTGCGAAGCCCAAGCTCCCCGAGCTTGACCGACCGCGCAACCGCGCCGCCCCCTTGCGGCAGCTTGGCCGTCATCGAGACGTCCTTGCCCGCGATCGATGCGACTCGCTCTTCCAAACCGGCGCGGAACGCGCCGCGCTCCAATCCGCCGACGCTCCATCCGGACAAGGTCATGCCCGACGGCAGCGTTCGCTGCAATCCGTATAACGCGGTTCCCGCGGTCAGCGCGAGGCCGATGCCGACGCCGACGACCATCGTGCGGAGGACCCATGGTTTCATATATGGCACACCTCGTACAAGTAAATTGAATTATACCTACATGTATATGAGGGGCGCCGGGTATTTCTTCCTGCGAATTTCCAAGAAGATTCACCCTTTTTCGCCCGAATCGAGTGATATAATGTTACATAATGTTGAAATGCCAATTTCCCTAGAGGAATTTCCCTATTCTTGTCGAAATACTTACCTATGCGCATACAGGAGTGATCCTTCTTGATCGAGATGCAGGATATCTATAAGACGTATCCGGACGGCGGGCAGGCGCTTCGTGGCGTGTCCGTTCGCGTCGAACGGAATGAATTCGTATATATCGTCGGGCCGTCGGGCGCCGGCAAATCTACGTTTATGAAATTGATCTACCGCGAAGAGCGGCCGACGAAGGGCACGATCTTCGTGAACGGATTTAACTTGGAGAAGTTAAAACAGCGCAAAATCCCGTTCGTACGGCGCAACATCGGCGTCATTTTCCAGGACTTCAAACTCTTGCCCAAGATGACCGCGTACGAAAACATCGCCTTCGCGATGGAGGTCATCGAAGCGCCGTCCCGCGTCATTAAGAAGCGGACGCAAGAGGTGCTCGAGCTCGTCAAGCTGAAGGATAAGGGCAATGCGTATCCGAATCAGCTGTCGGGCGGCGAGCAGCAGCGCGTGGCGATCGCGCGCGCGATCGTGAACAATCCGACCGTCATCGTGGCGGACGAGCCGACCGGCAACCTCGACCCCGAGACGTCATGGGGCATCATGAAGCTGCTCGAGGAGATTAACTTCCGCGGCGCGACGATCATCATGGCGACGCACAACAAGGACATCGTCAACACGATGCGCAAGCGCGTCATCGCGATCGAGAACGGACTCATCGCGCGCGACGAGCAAAGAGGGGAGTACGGCTATGAGGATTAGCACCATCCGCCGGCACTTCCGCGAAGGCTTCCGAAGCATCTGGCGCAACGGGTGGATGTCGTTCGCGTCCATCAGCGCCATTGCCATATCTCTTTTCATACTAGGCGTGTTTATGGTTCTCGCCATGAACATCAACAAGCTTACGGAGGATATCGAAAACGAGGTCGAAATCCGCGTCTACCTCGACGTCAGCGTCGACCGCGGCCGGGTGCCGGAGATCCAAAACGCGATCGGCAAAATCGAAGGCGTGAAGCGGATCGAGTTCGTTTCCAAGGAGGACGGGCTGGAGTTCCTGAAGGAACGTCTCGGCGAAGAAGGCCGAGAGCTGCTCGAAGGCCAAGAGGGCGACAACAATCCGCTGCCCGATTCGTTCACGGTAGAGGTGTACGAGCCTCGGACGATCGATCTGGTGGCGCAGCGCATCCTGGCGCTGAACGCGGGCAAGGATCCGGCGCCGATCTGGGAGCTGAACTACGGGGCCGACACGGTCCGGACGCTGTTCCAGGTGACCGACATCGTGCGCAACGTCGGTTTGGTGCTCGTCGCAGGTCTCGCGCTCATGTCGATGTTCCTCATCTCCAACACCATTAAGATCACGATCGTCGCCCGCCGCCGCGAGATCGCCATCATGAAGCTCGTCGGCGCGACGAACGGGTTCATTCGCTGGCCGTTCTTCATCGAAGGCGCGCTGCTCGGCGTGGTCGGATCGGTCATCCCGGCGGTCATCATTTTCGTCGGATACGGCCAGCTCGTCGCTTCCACGGAGATGGAGCTCGGCTTGCTCCAGATCGCGCTTCTGCCGCTCGGCGAAGTGGCGCAAGTGACGTTCGGCTTATTAATCGGATTAGGCTTTGTGATCGGCGTGTGGGGAAGCACGCTGTCGGTACGTAAATTCTTGAAAGTGTAACGCACGAGGGAGGAAGTCGATGTTGAAACGGTTCCTGTTACCGACGATGTTGGCCGTCAGCTTGGCGGTCGCCTCGGTCGGCGCGTATCCGCAGGTCGGCGTGGCAGCAAGCTCCGAACTAGATAAAGTAAACGCCCAGTTGAAGAAGCTGAAAGAGCAGATGAAAGCGGCGGAAGCGTCGCAGAAGCAGGCGGAGAAGGAAATCGAACGCATCCGCGGGTTCCAAGAAGCCGGGAAGTCGGAGCTCGCCCGCCTCGAGAACGAGATCGCCGTCACGAGCAAGAAGATCGACTCGATCAACGAGCAGATGTACGAGGTCGAAGAAAGCCTGAATATGACCGTCGAAGAGCTCGTCAAGGCCGAGGAGCGCGTCGTGACGCGCGACGGATTGCTGAAGTCGAGGCTTCGTCTGCTGTACATGAACGGAGTCGTAAGTTACCTGGACGTGTTGCTTAGCTCCACAAGCTTTGTAGACTTTCTAGACCGGATCGATGCCCTACAGTCGATCGTGTCGCAAGACAAGGAAATTCTCGAGCTGAACATCCAGGACAAGCAAACCGTCGAGCGGAAGAAGGCCGAAGTCGAAAACCAGCTGGAATACGTAGAGCAGCTTTTCGCGGAGACGGAGTCCCTCAAGGCCGAGCTGCTGGCGAAGAAGGAAAAGAAAGAAGTCGCCATCGCGTCCTTGCAGGAAGAAGAGCATGAGCTTCTCGAGATGACCGAAGATCAAGAGAAGGAATTGATGGCGTACGCGGACGAGCAAGCGAAGCTCGTGAAGAAACAGAAGGAACTGCAAAGCGCACAAAAGAAAGCCCAGCAAAAGAAAGTCGTGAAATATACGGGCGGTCAGCTGACGTGGCCGGTGCCGGACAGCCAGCGGGTCACGTCCCCGTTCGCGACGCGGATTCATCCGATTACGGGCAAGAAGCATACGCACACCGGCATGGATATCGGCGCGCCGGGCGGCACGACGATCGTCGCGGCCGCGTCGGGCGAGGTCGTGCTGGCGCAATGGTACGGCGGCTACGGCAATTGTATCATCATCGAGCACAAAGACGGGTTCCGTACGTTGTACGGCCATATCCGCAACGGCGGCATCAAGGTGAAAGTCGGGGACACGGTCGACGCCGGCCAGAAGATCGCGGAAGTCGGTTCCACGGGCAGCTCGACGGGAAATCACCTCCACTTCGGCGTCTACGTTGACAACGTCGCCGTCGATCCGGATCCGTATTTGAGATAATCCTTTTCTTTGCACTCATAAATTCGTAAATAACAGGTACAGGCCCTGCATATACTATTTGGAGTATATGGGCGGCGGCAAATCGCATGCGTCCGTTAGAAAAAGGTGGTGTGAACGCATGATGTTCAAAGGCCGTACGGTGCTTGCGTTCGTGCTGCTGGCGGTATTCGCCAGCAGCATTGTTACGCTTACGGTCGCGGGACCGTTGGATCACAGGGTCGTCGCCAGCTTGTCGCAGGCGATAACGGTGTCCGAGGAGGGCAGCCCGGAGGAGCGGGAAGGGGGCCTCAGCGAAGACGAGTTGTCGAAGCTGTCGGCCGTATATAAGCTGCTCGAGCAGCGGTACGTCGAGGCGGTCGACCGCGACGTATTGACGGAGGGCGCTTTGGACGGCTTGGTGCAGGCGCTGGAAGATCCTTACTCGGAGTATTTGAATGCCGAGGAGGTCGCTTCCTTTTCCGAGCACATCAACTCCACGTTCACGGGCATCGGCGCCGAGGTAGCGCTGCAGGACGGGAAAATCGTCGTCGTATCGCCGATCAAGAATTCTCCCGCGGAGCGCGCGGGGCTGATGGCGGGAGACGTCATTCTGTCCGTGAACGGCGAGTCGCTGCAAGGGCTGGACCTGACGAAGGCGGTCGAGAAAATCCGCGGTCCGAAGGGCACGCAGGCGAAGCTGCAAATTCAGCGGAAAGACTCCGCGTCGGTCATGGATATCATCGTCGTCCGCGACGATATCAGTCTGGAGACGGTGGAAGGTTCCATGCTGGAAGACGGCATCGGGCTGATCGGCATTCGCCAGTTCGCGGTGAACACGGGCGAGCGGTTCGCGGAGGAGCTGAAGAAGCTCGAGGATCAAGGGATGAAGGGTCTCGTCATCGACGTGCGCAACAATCCGGGCGGCGTCGTGCAGGCGGTGCAGTCGATCGCCGAAGCGTTCGTGCCGGAAGGCAAGACGATTATGCACCTCGAATACCGCGACGGGAAGCGCGAGAAGACGACGTCGAAGGGCAAAGGGAAGAAGTATCCGATCGTCGTCCTCATCAACGAAGGGTCCGCGAGCGCATCGGAAATTCTCGGCGCCGCCATTCAAGAGTCCGCGGGCGGCAAGCTCGTCGGCCAGACGACGTTCGGCAAAGGTCTCGTGCAAAGCACCGTGAAGCTGAACGACGGCAGCGGCGTAAAGCTGACGATCGCGAAGTGGCTGACGCCGGACGGCGACACGATTCACGAGACGGGCGTCAAGCCGGACATCGTCGTCGAGCAGCCGAAGCTGTTCGAGGCGGTCGCCATTCCGAAGGATAAGGAATTGACGTTCGACATGGCCGGCGACGAAGTGAAGAACGTGCAGTTGATTTTGGACGGACTCGGCTTCTCGCCGGGGCGGACGGACGGGTATTTCAGCGAGTCGACGAAGGCGGCGGTGGTCGCGTTCCAGAAGGACAACGATCTTCCGGAAAACGGGACCGTCGACGAAGCGACGGCGCTGAAGCTGGAAGAGCGGGTCATCCAGCGTTACTTGGACCCGGCGAACGACGCGCAGATGCATGCGGCGTTGGTACAAATCCAGAAGATGTTAAAGAAGTAGGCAGGAGAACCGGGCGAAATTGTCGAAAAGGAATGGGAAGGTCGAAGTCGGCCTTCCTTTTTTCTATTTTCATCATGCCTGATCAAGTAGGAGAAACGAATCCATGGAAGTGTTGAATGAATGGCTGCGGGCGTTCGGAACACTGTGGACGTCGCCGTTTTATTATTTGGCGCTGCTGTTTATCGCGTTGCACGCGAGGAAGCAGACCGTTATTGAAAGAAAACTGTTCTCCGTGAAGCTGCACTCTTGGTGGAGCGAGTGGTGGAGGATGCTGTTATGGGGCGCTGCGGTCGGGGCAAGCGTATCCGTCGTCTTCTTGTTCCTAGGCGCAAAGCTCTCCATCCCCGCCTTGCTCTTGTTGTGGGTGCTGGCGGTGCTGCTGTCCTTCGCGAGGGTGAGATACTTCTGCTTCGCTTATGCGGCCGGCGTGCTCGGCTTGCTGCAGGCGGCCGTCGGCTGGATCGACGCCGCGACGCTGCCTCCAACCGCCGCGACGCTCGTGTTCGAGGTGCAATCCGTACATCTGCCGTCCGTGCTGGCGCTCGTCGGCGTGCTCCATCTGGCCGAGGCGGCGCTCGTGTACAAGATGGCCGGCCGCCTGGCGACGCCGCTCTTCTTCGAAGGCAAGCGCGGCAAGACGGTCGGCGGCTATCAGCTGCAAGGCTTCTGGCCGGTGCCGCTGCTGCTGCTGACGCCGATGGCCGCCGGCGCGGGCATCGAGGGCGCGCTGCCTTGGCCGACGTTGTTCGGCGGCGACTTGGGTTCGGCCGGTTGGGGGGCGCTCGCGTTCCCGGTGCTGGTCGGATTCCACTCGCTGTCGCTTACGCGGCTGCCGCAGAACAAGGCGCGCGTGAGCGCCTTCCGGCTCGGGGGATACGGGCTTGCGGTAACGGCGCTCGGCATTGTCGTGTACTTCGTACCGACGTGGTGGGCGGCGGTGGCCGCGGCGCTTCTGTGCTTCGCGCTGCATGAGTTGATCGTCGCGCTCGATCGACGGGGCGAGGCGCTCGCCAGCCCGTATTTCGTTCATGACGCGCGCGGGCTGAAGGTGCTGGCGGTCGTCCCGGGTTCGCCGGCGGCGGAGCTCGGCATCGAACCGGGCCACGTGCTTCGCAAGGTGAACGGCATCCCGGTTCGCGACCGAGCCGAGCTGCATGCGGCTATGCGGATGAACGCCGCGTTCATGAAGCTCGAGGTGCTGAACCATGCCGGGGAGAGCCGATTCCTGCAGCGAGCGGTATACGCCAACGAGCATCACCAACTCGGGATCGTCCTGTGCCCGGACGAGCATGCGCTGTACGTCGTAGAATTCGAGGAGGGCGGGCTGTTTTCCTTCCTGAAGTCGCGGCGCTCGTCTTCCGGCGGGATGGCCGGGAACGGCGGCGGCGAGAGGTTGGCGCTGCCTGCGCCGTCGTCGGAGACGACGCTGCGGTTATAAGATTGCTCGCGTTTTGGGGCTTGTCTGAATCCGCAACGCTGTGATATATTGGTAATTAATTAAAACACTAAGTGCGATGGCAAAGCATGCCTCGACGGCCGGAACCGGCTGTCGGGGCTTTTTTGCGTGTTCGCGAGGGAGGAATGGTTGGGATGGTGCGGTTGGATGCGGGGAAGGCGAAGAAGCTGGATGCGTACTTGAAGAAGTGTCGGAGCGCGCTGGAAGGTAAGGGGTGGAGCGACGGCTTGTCTTACGCGGCAGATAACTTCTTGGAATCGGTCTGGGGTCCGATGTTCGACTATGATTTTCGGTATTTGCAATGCGGTTGCCCATTGGATGGGCGGCGAGAGGTCGGCTATGTGCAGTATTTCTCGTATCTTCGCAGAGACCGAAAGCCGATCGTCTTCGAAGTGTTGAATCACTACGCTGCCAGGCTGAACCTTTCTTTAGAGGAATATGAGTTGTTTTCGGAACAAAGCGAGGCGTTAGATTCGCTTGGTTACATGACCGTACGGATCACGGACATCGAACTCGATTACGCCCGGAAATACGTCAGCGAACGCGTGGTTTGCGCCATAAGCTTAAGCAACCGTTGGGAAGCGGAGCGGGAATGGGCCATGTAGCGACGGTGGGGTTGTGGTATAATATCGTTACGAGATTCGGGGGGTGTCGGTTATGGACGAGACGAAGCAGCTCCTGACCGCGATCTTGGGAAGACTGGACGAAATGGGCGCGGACATTCAAAGCATCAAGGGCGACATGAAAGTGATGAAAACGGATATTGAAGTGTTGAAGTCGGATGTTGCCGTGTTGAAAGCCGATGTTGATGTATTAAAGTCGGATGTTGCCGTGCTTAAGGCGGACGTTGCCGTGCTTAAGGCGGACGTTGCCGTGCTTAAGGCGGATGTTGACGTACTTAAGGCGGACGTTGCCGTACTCAAGGCAGACGTTGCCGAAATGAAAGGCGACATCGCCGAAATGAAAGAGACACAAACACGGCATGAGCGGATCCTAGAGTTACTGTCGATTAAGTCGATCGATCACGAGGCTTCGATTCGAGACATTCGGAAGACGCATGATTCATAAGAGGTTCAGGCCGTACTCGTTACGTCGAAGCGGCCTGTTTTTTAGGAAGAAGCTCAAACTACCCCCATGTTCCAAGCGTCGTGTTCTGGTTTAACTGGATTTTTTGATTCGGAGGATTGTCAACGAGCGCATCGCTTTATATAATAAGAGGAAACAATACCCAACGACATAAAAGCCGGAAGGACCGTGCTTACAGGGGAGAACCCCTTGTTTGCGGTCCTTTTTTTGTTGATTTTCGAGTGGGGATTCGAACGGGGGAGATCGATGATGAAGAAAATGTTTACTGCTGCGATGTTAAGCTTGGCGCTTGTTGGAATTCTGTTCCCGGCGTCGGGAACGGCGGCTGCGGAACCGTCCGCCAACGCTGCCGGTTCTTCGGGGTTTAAGGACTCCATTCCAGAGTGGGCGGCAAGCGATATTCAAGGTGCCTTGAAACAGGGTTACGTGAAAGGGTACCCTGACGGCACATTCAAACCGGACAATAACGTCACGAGAGCGGAGTACATCAAGATGGTGGTTGATGCCCTGGGTTTGGAAAAGGGGACGGTAAAGTCTGGCGCTCCATGGTTTGAACCTTACGTCGATGCCGCTATAGCGGCAAACATTCACCGAGAAAAAGATTTCGTGGACGGGAATTTAAATAAACCGATGACGCGCTTGGAAATGTCGCGAATTGCCGTCAGAGCTATTAAACCTGAGTTCAAAGATCCAAGTGCGCTTATGGATGACAAGTCCTTTATGTACAACGCGACGAAGAGGGGGATTATCCGAGGGATGTCGAACGGGGAACTTGCGGTCGATGGTCTTACGACCCGTGCCCAATCCGTTGTAGTAATACAACGAATCCTGTCCATTCTGGCGGGTGAAACCTTGCCTTTCGATAAGGTCGCCACCAGCTATGCTGAAGTCGCTTTGCGGGGCACTAACTTTGAAACAATGTGGGGCGCACGCACAAAAAAGCTGCCACTTGAGCTGAGGACTAATCTTCCTGATTTTAAAGTGACTATCGATCAAATCCTTGTTACGGACATGACAGACAAAAACTCTCCGTATTACAACAACTTTCCCGAGCTCCGGACAATTGGTGTTCTGACGGATGGAACAAAGTTGGATAACAAATACTTGATCGCAATGCATGTGAACCTCGAAAACACGAAAGCCAAAGAGAAAGCTTTGTGGCCGTTTGACTGGAAATTTGAAAATGAGATGGATTATGCACGAGTCTATTTGCACTCCATCAAAAAGGAATCCTTAAAGGTTTCCTTCAAAGAGTCCCCTGCAATCAGACTCGAAACTGTAGGGAAAACCGATGGTTGGTATTTCCTTGCGATAGATAAGAAGCTGGCTGATTCCGACCCCAAAACAAAAATCATCCCACTATACAACATGATGTTCCAGAATGTTGAATATGTGACAGCCGAAGAATGGTGATTTTGCTTATGATGGGAAGACGAAATCAGAAATGGACAGCGCTATTGCTGTTGTTATCTTTCATCTTTTCGACTGTGTCGGAAATGCTGATATTTCCTAGTACCGTCGATGCTGCAGATGTAATTAATCTAAACTTCGGTAAATCAACGGCGGTGGGGGGCAAATATTATTTTAGCACCTCCACTTTGTCGGGGATAAAAGTTCCGATTGCAGCGGGTAGAGAAGTAGAAAGTTGGACTGCTACCATTTCGGGAAAATCGTATAGTGGAACCGGAGCGCAGGTCTCAGGTGGGAATATAATTCTCCCCACTCTCGAGGGGGAAGAACAGCCCGTCTACTCTCGTTCGCAGACTAACCCTGGCCATAAGGTGACACGGACGAACGATGGTAAGCGTTGGAGGACTGGCGCGAATGATCCGGACACAGGCGTCTATAAAAACTATGAATTTGAAGGTGATGCCTGTGGTTCCTCTTTAGGTATCTCAAGTTGCCCTGGCTTCTATCCGGCCAACGCTCTCAACGTCACAAATTCGGGAAGTACCTTCATGGAGCCGATGGCTGCATGGCTCAGAGATGGATCAGGTCGTGCAATGACTTACTCGAAGCAAATCCCTAAGCCAAACGACTATTACTACTTCTCTCAATCCGATGTTGGTAATTCCAGCAAGCCACGGGTTGAAAATGCTGATGTAAGCCCAAGTTATGCAAAGATAGTTGATGCTGTTCCAGTCACCCCAAATCTACAAATAATATGGTTTGGAGAAGGTAACGCTGGGTACGGAGGCATCAAACTGGCTTTAGCGTTAAATTACGAAGCTGAATACATTGTAGATTCTGAAGGTTCAAATTACTCCCAGGTTCGAAATTATCGCATGATCGCAGACACAATCTGGGAAGCGAAAACCTATGCGTATTGGGGCACTGTTTCAGTAACATACAAGCCCCTTGCAGTTCCGGATCTTGTCGCTGTAGATCTCAAAAATACGGGCCCGATTTCGATCGGTTCGGCGACACCATTCGCATGCACGATCTCCAATGCAGGCACGGATGTAAAAGCGTCATTTACCGTAACGGTAAACGACGATTCCGGAGCGACCCTAAAAACACAAGCAATTAGTTCTCTAGCATCTGGTACGCAAACAGTCGTAAGTTTCACAGCTACATTCAGCTCTGCTGGTACAAAAACATTCACTTGTACTGCAGATTCCACTGGGGTTATATCGGAGGGGAACGAATCAAACAATTCAATCACTAAGTCATTTACAGCAACGTCCCCGGAACCGATCGGCGGAATAACAGCCGATCTTGACGTGGTTCCAAATGCGATCGATTATCGTGAATCCTTTCAAGTGATTCCGAATATCCAGGTCACGAATGGTTGCGCCTATCAATCGCATAAAATCCGGTTATCCGGTTCGAATGGAACGCGGACAGACGATTATACAAATATAAGCAGAACGGTTACGTACACATATCCAAGCTTCTATCCTTCACAGATTGCACCGGGAACGGTTAATATCTCCATCCAAGCGACAGGAACTTGTGGAACGACTGACTGGGTAACAAAACCGTTGATCGTAAACAACTTCGCCAACAACCCGCCTGAGTTCCGATTGGCATGGGCGTATGCGTACGATACCAGCAATACTCCCATCACACAGGCAATTAAAGGCGAGCGGTTGAAGTTAATATTTGTCGATGATCCCGAAGAACCAACGCCGTACGATCCGGATGGCGACAACATTTATTGGAACATGCTGGATTGGGACAGGGCAAGTAATGATTGGTTGAAGTCGCTTCGTACGACGTACGGGGAAACGCTTGACGACTTGCGGAATGTCGTCATGATCCAAGAGGGTTCGCACACGATGTGGGGTTCTATGCGCGATGAGTTTGGGGCAGTGACGTGGCGCTCAGCGACCGTGACGATCGTCGATCCGAACCCAGTTCCCGTGATCACGCTGCCGAATCGAGTTGTCGAAGGGCGGACGTATTCGCCGGCCATTTCCGGAGCAAATAGTTATAGCCCAGTCGGTCGGACGATTACTCAATACCGGTGGACAGGCGTACAAAACATCTATCCATCTGCAGGCAAGTACCCCATTACCCTTGAAGTTGCGGACAGTACTGGTTTATGGTCGAAGTATCCTGCAACTGCTGAAATGACTGTGCAACCGGATTTACCTCCGGTCATAGAGATGGATAATCCCGGCTATGGTATACGCGGAAGCGCGATCTCGTTCCGAGACAGGACGCATAGTCCGGACGGCGATCCGATCGAGACGCAAACCGTCAGAATGGCCTGTGACTTAGATAATGACGGTAGTTATGCAGACGAGACGTTTACTACGGTGACTACCGATGGAACAGGACGTTTCGGATACACGCCGAATCAAGTTGGGAATTGTCAAATTGTCATCTACGCGAAAGAAGGACTCGGTCTGAAGAAATCGGCGGAAAAGGCATTTTTCTTCCGGGTTGTTAATCAAGCGCCTGAAGCGAACTTTGATGTTCAGGGCTCGGATTTCGCACCGCCGAACGTTATAACGAGAACTTTTAGTGCTGCTGAGCTCTTGAGTCCAGCTTGGAACGCGTCAAACTTTAAGAACTCCAACAAGCGGAAGGATTTTTTTATTCAAGAAGGTGCGCTGTCAACGAGCAGCTATCTGATGGGGAAATACGTTTCGCCAACGAGCAGCAACGTTAGGGAGAGGAAAGTAGAATGGTATTGCTCGGATTGGTACTATAACAATTGTTATGCTATCGGTGCTTCTATCGATCCTGATCTTTTCCTTGGTCCTAGAGGTCGCGTATTTTTTCATAGCAACCCGTTGTATCCGACCAATTACTGGCCGATAGATGCTGGTCTTAACTCATCGACAGAGTATTTTACGGTTACGGTGGATAACGAGAATGATAAGCTCTTGATGGTCGGGAGAGATGGATACACTGGTTCTTCGAGCTATAAATGGTACACCCGAGTATACCGGATCTCGGATTTGAAAAGGGCAGCTTACGAGAGTCAACGTTGGGTCAGCGGAGGATATACACCGACACCGATTTATAGACAGGAAACCAGTGTAAACTTATACGTGGATAGGACCTATGAACACGCTCCGCCCCCGCCACCTAGCAACGTATGGACGAATCCACCGACTAAGTATGGTTTTACTTCTATGGGTTTTCCGACATTCAATAATGCACCAATAACGGCTGATTCGTACTACGGCGGGTTAAACACAATGTTTGGCGGCGACTCTGACGGGAACACCTTTAACGCTACAAACTGTGTTGATGCGTATGGCACGCAGCTTTGTGACGTGCAGAAAAAATCGGCGGATGGCACGGTACTCTGGACTATTTCTCGAAGTGGGACCAGCGGAATCCGTGCTCACCCTCAGCATTCTCCTGTACGTTTTATATCGGAAGACGGGAAAAATTTGATTGTTGATCGGTACAATTACGGTACGTATCAGAGAGCATTTGAAATATATCGGGTTTCGGATGGCGCTCTCCTCGGAAGTGTGCCGGGTTTACTGGGATTTTCCGGGAATCGGATCGTGTATAATCAGTCATCTAATCTGATCATTTACGATGTTTCCACTATGAGCCAAGTTGCTACTATACCAAATGGTCCAGTAAATTTAACAATCACGTCTGATGGGAACATTGCATTTGCGACGTATGCTGGGCTATATATTTATGATTTCAACGGAACACAAATAACGGCAATCCCTAGAACCGGGGCTACTCCTGTATATGGTGTAAGCGAGCCTAAGTTTTTCGGGGATGGAAAAGTTGCTGTACTCTACACAGTACGTGACGATAATGATGCAACTCCAATGATATGGTGGATCGTTGAAACAGACGTTCCGGCGAGCGCGAATAGTTATCAGTTCGGTCAATTCCAAAAGTCCGATGAACAAATAAGGGACGGGGAAGTTTCGGCACAGATCAAGCTCCATTACAACGCGTTTTCAAATATCGCTTCCGCCGGACTTTCTGCTCGGATGCAAGATTACCGGAATATGTACCGCCTTGAGGTAACGGGCGAGAAAGTTCGAATCACCAAAATCGTTAATGGAATCAAAACGATTTTGGGTGAAGCGAACTCCCCTTTGCAGTACCGACAGTATTACAACTTTAAGCTGCGAGTGGTCGGCGATCGACTCCGGGCATCTGTCGATGGCGTTCCGCTCATTAACGTAAGGGACAGCCAGTTCGCTTCCGGCATGTACGGTCCATACTCCGAGAAAGAACATGTTCTTATTAAGAATTTCACGGTTGCGAAATACGAAGGTGCAGCAGGACTTACGATGAACACCGCCGTTGTCGATACGACGGTCGATTATGTGACGAGCTACCTCGATCCGGAATCCGATCCTAGAATCGATGACAAAACCAAGTGGACATTTATGCACACGGAACCGAACAAATTCTTGAACGCAGGGGATGGATATTCGGGGTTGTCTTCTCTGAACGGAAGGGTGGTAACTTCACCGATCCTGACATTTGATAGAGTCGGTAAGTACAAAGTTTCCTATGAGGTTACGGATGACCCTGCGCCGCCCGGATATCAATACCCGAATGCTGCATTCGAGGAGTTCAGGATGGAATCGGATACGGACGAGCAAGACATTATCGTCCATCGCCGTCCGATCGCGCAGTTCACCTTACACACCAATGCGGACCACTCGATTTCCTGGAACGAGACGCCGTATGATCCGGATCGGTGGCTTAGTCCTTCGAATTATTCGACAGAACCGACCGGCATTGATTATGCCACGACTCGCGGCATACTGAATCGGAAATACAATTACACGGCGCCAAGCGGAGTGACCGTCAATGAGAAATTGACACATCCGCGAGAAACCGGCGTGTATACCGCCCGATTGGCCGTTGCCGATGAATACGGTGTATGGAGCGAATGGGCCGAGCAATCCGTAAACGTGACCCTAATACCTGCAAACGCTCCGCCGGTTGCAACGATGACGTACCCTGCCGGGACACAAGCTTCGCCTACGATGGAGACGTCTAGACGGCCGACGCTGCGTTGGAGTCAAACGGACGCCGATCCGGGGACAGTATTTACGCGGTTCCAGCTTCAGGTGACGAACGAGGCGAACACGTTGATGGTGCTTGACTCCGGAGAGCTCGCGCAAAACACGACGGCGACGGCGGCAAGCTGGATACCGACAAGCGACCTTCCGACAGGTCAAAAGCTTAGAGTCCGCGTCAGGGTGCATGACGGAACGGAATGGTCCGCGTGGTCCGCGCAGACATGGATCTTCATCAACCATGCGCCCGTCGCGAGTTTGACGTATCCGACGGGAACGCAAGCAAACCCGACGGTGTCGCCGACGCCAAGACCGATCGTTCGATGGACGCAAACGGACCCGGATCCGGGAACCGTTTTCGAGTATTTCGAGGTAGAGATCTCGAACGAAGCGAACAATCTTATGCGCGCGGATTCGGGTCAATGGTATCAGCACACCTCGTCGACGAACGGCAGCTGGTCGGTCGATACGGATTTGCCGCTCGGCGAGAAGCTCCGCACCCGCGTCAGGGTGTTCGACGGCATCGAATGGTCGTCATGGTCCGAAATTCGATGGCTCCTCGTGAATCGCTCGCCGATCGCGGACTTCACCTGGACGCCTGCGACCGTCTACGAGAAAGACGATCTGAATCTAGTGAATACTTCGACGGACCCCGACGGAGATGCGCTCACGTATGTATGGACGATTACGAGGCCTGACGGAATGACGGTGAACGGGACTACGACCGACATTACGTTGCCCGACGCGATGCAGGGAATCTATACGGTCCGACTCCGAGCGACCGACCCGCACGGCGCCTTCGGCGAGCGAACGAAGACGATTTTGGTTCAGGACCTTACGATCGCGGGTCAAGTGTCGCATACGGCGGAATGGGAGACGTATCGCCAGACGCATAACGCCAAATTCCCGGATCGCCCCCGGGCGATCACGGATTTCTGGGCGGGAGAGGCGTTCGTGTTGAGCGCGACCGTGACGAATACGGGCTCGAGTACGACGAAACCGGTATCGGTCGTTGCGGAGCTGACGGCGACGGGGGATACGAAAGAGTTAACCGGCGGGGACCGCGTCAACTTCTCGGGGACGATGGTCGAGTCGGATCACGCCACAACGCTGACCGACGGGCCGTACGTCATGCGGTTTACGGTCACTTGGTCGAACGGCCATATAGAGACGGACGATGTACCATTCAATATTGTAGGCAGCATGTTCGACGCAATCGTATATCAACAGAGACTGTAATACGAAAGCCGTGCCGGGTCGGAGAGACCTGACACGGCTTTTCGGCACACGATTAGGTACGAACCTCCTTCGGAAAAGGAGGCCGCACCGGCTTCGGCGTCGCCGAAGCGCTCCCGAGCGCAGGAGGGATCGGCGCATCCTCCCGGCCGAACCTGCGGCCGCGGGGCGGCGGGTCCGCGGGAAGCGGGGCGTGCCGGACTTCGCGCAGCAACCGCTTATACGCGGCCGCCATCCGCTCCGCGGTGAGCGGCGCCGCGTAGTGCCTCGCGCGCTGCACGGCCTCGCGGACGACGTCGACCGGGTCGCGCTGAAACCGGCGGATACAAGCGGCGATTTCGTCCGGTCGGGTAGGGTCGAAAGCGTAAGGGTAGTCCGGCCCGACGATTTCGAGCATGCCCCCTTGACGGCCGACGAGGGGCGGAACCCCGGCGCGGAGCGCCTCCAAGGCGACGTAGCCGAACGGCTCCCAGCGGGAAGGGACGACGAGCGCGTCGAGCGAACGGAGGAACGCCGCCTTATCGGCGTCCCCCGTCACGCGGCCCAGCCATGAGACGCGATCCTGCAGTCCGAGGCGCTCGATGTCGTCCCGCACGGCGCGGAGCAGCTCCGGGTCCTCGTCGCCGCAGGCGATGCGCAAGCGGCCGTCGACTTCCGCGAAGGCGCGGACGAGCTCGCGAAGCCCTTTGCGTTCGTCGGCTCGGCCGAGAAAGCCGAACGTGTTCCGGTCCGCGTCGAGACGGAGCGGGACGTCCTCGAACGCGGAGGAGCCGTTGCGGAGGGTGACCGTTTTCCGTTCGAGATCGGGGTACATCAGCAGCAGCTTCCCTCGCTCCGCGTCGGAGACGCAGACGATCCATTCCGCGGCGTCGCACAGTCGTTCGAACGCTCGGGCGATGCCGAGGTTGCCCCCGTACGGATCGAGCAAGCTCCAGGGTTCGGTCGTAGGAACGGAATGGACGACGAACGCGAGCGGGCGTCCCTTCAGGAACGAGGCATCGGCCAAGTAAGCGAGCCCGTAATAATGAAAGACGGCGACGTCGAATTCGAGACGATTGAGGATATCCATATCATAGAATCCGGCATAGACGACATCGGCGTCCATGGCGGGTTCCGTCGGGGGGGCGGAGACGAGGCAGACGTAGCCGACGTCGGGGTCTCGGACGCGGCGCAGCTCGTCGATGCAGGTGCCGACGCCGCCGATGGAGCGGGATCCAAGCTCTACGGAAAAATGGAGTATAGTACCACGCAAACAGGTTTGCACCCCCACCGACACAATGGTATAATGACAAAAATGGGAACAAATATTCTCTTACTGGTCTGGTGATCGAATGCGCGGGATAAATCCAATTGATAAGAAATTCGAGCTCGTATCGGAATTTACGCCGCAGGGCGATCAGCCGAAAGCGATCGAGCAGCTGGTCGAGGGCGTCCTCGCCGGGAAAAAGTACCAGACGCTCCTCGGCGCCACCGGCACCGGGAAGACGTTCACGATCGCGCACACGATCGCGCGGCTGAACCGGCCGACGCTCGTCATGGCGCACAACAAGACGCTGGCGGCGCAGCTGTGCAGCGAGTTCAAGGAGTTTTTCCCGAACAACGCGGTGGAATACTTCGTCAGCTATTATGATTATTATCAACCGGAAGCGTACGTACCCGCAAGCGATACATTCATCGAGAAGGACGCCAGCACGAACGAGGAGATCGACAAGCTGCGTCACTCCGCGACCAGCGCCTTGTTCGAACGCCGCGACGTCATCATCGTTGCGAGCGTTTCTTGCATTTACGGCCTCGGTTCCCCGAACGAGTACGGCGATCTTGTATTAAGCTTGCGCGTCGGGACGGAGCGGTCGAGGAACGAAATTTTGCACAAGCTGGTCGACATTCAATATCAACGGAACGACTTCAACTTCGCCCGCGGCACGTTCCGCGTGCGGGGCGACGTCGTGGAAATTTTCCCCGCGTCGACGCACGAGAGGGCGATTCGCGTCGAGCTGTTCGGCGACGAGATCGAGCGCATTACGGAGATCGACGTTCTGACGGGCGAGATCGTAGGGGAGCGGGAGCACGTAGCGATCTACCCGGCTTCCCACTTCGTTACGCACGAGGAGTCGATGAAGCGGGCGCTCGTCAATATCGAGCAGGAGCTCGAAGAACGGCTGGCGGAGCTGCGAGGCCAAGGGAAGCTGCTGGAGGCGCAGCGCCTCGAGCAGCGAACGAGGTACGATCTGGAGATGATGCGCGAGGTCGGCTTCTGCTCCGGCATCGAGAACTATTCCGGTCCGATGACGTTCCGGCCGCGGGGCGCGACGCCGTACACGCTGTTCGATTATTTCCCGGACGACTTGTTGATCGTCATGGACGAGTCGCACGTATCGGTGCCGCAGGTGCGAAGCATGTACAACGGCGACCGGGCGCGTAAGGAAGTGCTCGTCGACCACGGCTTCCGTCTCCCGTCGGCGCTGGATAACCGCCCGCTCAAGTTCGAGGAGTTCGAAGAGAAGATCAAACAGGTCATCTTCGTTTCGGCGACGCCGGGACCTTACGAATTGGAGCATTGCCCGACGGTCGTCGAGCAGATCATCCGTCCGACGGGCCTCATCGATCCGGTCATCGAGGTGCGTCCGACGAAGGGGCAGATCGACGACCTGATCGGCGAAATCCGGGAGCGGATCGCGAAGGACGAGCGCGTGCTCGTCACGACGCTGACGAAGAAGATGTCCGAGGATTTAACGGATTATATGAAAGAGATCGGCATCAAGGTACGATACCTGCACTCGGACATTAAGACGCTCGAGCGGATGCAGATTTTGCGGGACTTGCGCCTCGGCGTATTCCACGTCCTCATCGGGATCAACCTGCTGCGGGAAGGCCTCGACTTGCCGGAAGTGTCGCTGGTCGCGATTCTCGACGCCGATAAGGAAGGCTTCCTCCGCGCGGAGCGGTCGCTCATTCAGACGATCGGCCGGGCGGCGCGGAACGCGGACGGGCGCGTCATCATGTACGGCGACAAGATCACCGACTCGATGGCGAAGGCGATGCAGGAGACAGAGCGCCGCCGTACGAAGCAGCTCGCGCACAACGAAGCGCACGGCATCACGCCGCAGACGATCCGCAAGAAGGTTCGCGACGTCATCGAAGCGACGAAGGTGGCGGAATCGAAGGCGAATTACCTCGCCGACGTCAAGACGGAGAAGATGTCGAAGAAGGATCGCGAGCAGGTGATCGAGCGTCTCGAGCAAGAGATGAAGCAAGCGGCGAAGGATCTGCAGTTCGAACGAGCGGCGGAGCTGCGCGACGCAATTTTAGAGTTGAGGGCGCAAGGGTAACGCCGGCGCGGGATCCGAGGAGGAGAGAAACAGGAAGATGGCTCATGAAAATATCGTGATTAAAGGCGCGCGAGCGCACAATCTGAAAAATATCGACGTGACGATCCCGCGGGACAAATTCGTCGTGCTGACGGGCTTGAGCGGATCCGGCAAGTCGTCGCTCGCGTTCGATACGATTTACGCCGAAGGACAGCGGCGCTATGTGGAGTCGTTGTCCGCCTACGCGCGGCAGTTCCTCGGCAACATGGATAAACCGGACGTCGATTCGATCGAAGGTCTGTCGCCGGCGATCTCCATCGACCAGAAGACGACGAGCCGCAACCCGCGTTCGACGGTCGGCACCGTAACGGAGATTTACGATTACTTGCGGCTGATGTTCGCTAGAATCGGCCGGCCGCATTGCCCGACGCACGGCATCGAAATTTCGTCGCAGACGGTCGAGCAGATGGTCGACCGCATCATGGAATACCCGGAGCGGACGAAGCTGCAAATCTTGGCGCCGATGATCAGCGGCAAGAAGGGCGAACACGTGAAGGTGTTCGAAGACATCCGAAAGCAAGGCTTCGTTCGCGTGCGCGTCAACGGCGAGATGCGCGAGGTGACGGAGGAGTTCGCGCTCGAGAAGACGAAGAAGCACACGATCGAGGTCGTCGTCGACCGGATCGTCGTGAAGGACGACGTCCAAGCGCGTCTTGCGGACTCGCTCGAGACGGCGCTCAAGCTGTCGGAGGGCAAGGTGCTCGTCGACGTGCTGGACACGAAGGAAGAGCTGTTGTTCTCTTCGAACCTCGCTTGTCCGGAGTGCGGATTCAGCATGGACGAGCTGGCGCCGCGCATGTTTTCGTTCAACAGCCCCTTCGGGGCGTGCCCGGAATGCGACGGCCTCGGCGCGAAGATGATCGTGGATCCGGATATGCTCTGCCCGGATCAGTCCAAGACGATCGTCGACGGCGCCTTCGAGGCTTGGGCGGGCAGCACGTCCAACTATTATCCGCAATTCCTGGCCGCGGTGTGCGAGCACTACAACATCCCTGCGGACGTTCCGGTGTGCGAATTGAGCAAGGAGCAGATGAAGGTGCTGATGTACGGCACCGGCGGAGAGCGCGTCCGGTTCCGCTACGACAACGACTTCGGCGTTACGCGCGAAGCGTACGTGCCGTTCGAAGGCATCGTGCCGAACTTGGAGCGTCGCTATCGCGAGACGGCGTCCGACGGCATCCGCGAATACATCGAGCAGTATATGAGCGCGAAGCCTTGCGGCTCTTGCAAGGGGCAGCGGTTGAAGCCGGAAATTCTCGCCGTGACGGTCGGCGACCGGAACATCGCGCACGTCACGAGCTTGTCGATCAACGAGGCGATGCAATACATCGACAATCTTAACCTGTCGGAGAAGGAGCGTACGATCGCGCAGCTCGTCTTGAAGGAAATTCGCTCGCGACTAGGGTTCCTCAACAATGTCGGTCTCGATTATTTGACGTTGAGCCGGTCGGCGGGCACGTTGTCCGGCGGCGAAGCGCAGCGGATCCGATTGGCGACGCAGATCGGTTCGAGCCTGATGGGCGTCCTCTACATTCTCGACGAGCCGAGCATCGGGCTGCATCAACGGGATAACGACCGCTTGATCCGGACGCTCGAGCATATGCGGGATCTCGGGAATACGTTGATCGTCGTCGAACATGACGAGGATACGATGCTGGCGGCCGACTACATCATCGACATCGGTCCCGGCGCCGGCATTCACGGCGGACGCATCATCGCCGAAGGCACGCCGCAGGAGATCACGAAGGACGACAACTCGCTGACGGGTCAATACTTGAGCGGGAAGAAATTCATTCCGGTGCCGGAGAAGCGCAGAGAGCCGAACGGCAAGTGGCTCGAGATTAAGGGCGCGAAGGAAAACAATCTAAAGGGCGTCAACGTGAAAATTCCGCTCGGCGTGTTCACGGCCGTCACCGGCGTATCCGGCAGCGGCAAGAGTACGCTCGTGAACGAAATTCTCTATAAGACGTTGGCGCGCGATTTGAACGGCGCGAGAACGCGGCCGGGCGCCTACAAGGAGTTTAAGGGACTCGAGCATATCGACAAGGTGATCGATATCGACCAGTCCCCGATCGGGCGCACGCCGCGTTCGAACCCGGCGACGTACACGGGCGTCTTCGACGACATCCGCGACGTCTTCGCCGTGACGAACGAAGCGAAGATTCGCGGCTACAAGAAGGGCCGCTTCAGCTTCAACATCAAGGGCGGCCGCTGCGAAGCGTGCAAAGGGGACGGCATCATCAAGATCGAGATGCACTTCCTTCCTGACGTCTATGTGCCTTGCGAAATTTGCAAAGGGCAGCGGTATAACCGGGAAACGCTCGAAATTAAGTGGAAGGGCAAGTCGATCGCGGACATTCTCGATATGACGATCGAAGACAGCTGCGAATTTTTCGCGAACGTGCCGAAGATTCAGCGCAAGGTACAGACGCTGCTCGACGTCGGTCTCGGGTATATGAAGCTCGGCCAACCGGCGACGACGTTGTCCGGCGGCGAAGCGCAGCGCGTGAAGCTGGCGTCCGAGCTGCATCGTCGCAGCACGGGGCGCACGATGTACATTCTCGACGAGCCGACGACCGGTCTGCATATCCACGATATCGCCCGCTTGCTCGAGGTGCTGCATCGCCTCGTCGACTCCGGAGAATCGGTGCTCGTCATCGAGCACAACCTCGACGTGATCAAGACGGCCGATTGGCTGATCGATCTCGGGCCGGAGGGCGGCAGCGGCGGCGGTACGATCGTCGGGACGGGGACGCCGGAGGATCTGTGCCAAGTGCCGGCCTCGTACACAGGCAAATACTTGAAGCCGGTGCTGGAGCGCGATCGCGCACGGACCGAAGCCGCGGCCGAGCCGCAAGACGAAAAGAAGAAACGGAAACCGCAAAACGCGGCCGTATAAGCGAACCACCGACTCCCAACCCTTGCGCAGCCGATTCCGGCGCCGAGGCGTTGGGAGTTTTTGCTTTGCACGAAATTTCGCCAAGTGGGAAATCTAGGTGTACCACATGTTTTTGGAGGTCCGACCCTCATGGAAAAGCAAACCTACTACGTCTCGGCGCAAGCCAAGACGATTACGGAGCATCGCGGCGATGCCGCGTACGAGCTGGAAATCGAGGCGACGCCGACGGAGGTGCACCAGCTGTACGAGCTGTTCGAATCGGAAACGGAAACCGATCTGAACAACTGGATCCGCATGCATTCCCCGAAAATCCTCGAAGAGGAGCTCGTGTCGCACGCATTCGTAGATCAACACCTAACAGAAGTATATAGGCTGCTGTACAAGCTGGGCACGTCGAAGACGAGATCGCATATCCAGTCGATGAACGTACTGCAAGGGCTGCAAAACGGATATACGGACGACTTTTAGAATACAAGACACGAAAAAGCACGCTTGCGGCGAGGGAGCCGTAAGCGTGCTTTTTTCACTAAGACTTTATGCGGAGACGTCTGCCGTCGAGGTTGCCGACGCAGCCGCGTCGGTCGGAGCGGCAGGAGCGGCCGCGCCGGGCTCATTGTCCCCGCCGAAGCCGAAGCCGCGGCCGCCATGCCCGCCGGGACCGCGCTCGCCCCGGCTCCACCCGTTATTAACCATGTCCGTCGCCCGATCGACGATATCGGCTTTCCGCGCGTCGTATTGCTCCTGCGTGATCGTGCCTGCCGCGAGCGCGTCGTCCAGCTTCTCCGTCATGCGCTTCGCCTGCAGGTCGATAACGGCTTGCACGTCGACGCCTTGTTCGCCGGCGATGACGGCGAACGTCTTGCCTTCGCGAAGCGCCGCTTGGAGCTCTGCCTCCGTCATGCCGAGCAGCGTCTGGAGTTCGGTAGCGTCGGCAACCGCCCACCCTTTGCCGCCGCCGCCGCGAATCCCGCCTTTGCCTCCGAAGAAGGCGCCCGTCCGGTCGAGCAGCTGCTCCGCGGCCTTGGCGGCATCGAGCGCTTGCAGCGGGGAGTCGGCGTCGGCCGCCGCGATCGCCGCTTCGATCAGCGCAGTCAGCTTCGCGGTCAGGTCGGCTTGCGAGATGCCTTGCGCTTCGGCGACCGCCGCCAGCGTCTGCGTCTGCAGCTTCTCTTGCAGCGTCGCCGCGTCCAGCGACAGGTACGTCGCTAGGTCGTCCTGAATGGCACCTAACCCGAAGAAGCCTCGGGCGCCGCCGCGGAGCGGACGGTCGGCCGTCGCGGAGGAGCTTTCGGCGACGGACGTCCCGGCGGCGCTATCGTCCGGCAGCGCCGCCGCCTCCGCCTGCAAGTTCACGAAGGCGATGCCGCCGATCGCAAGCGAGAACGCGAGAGCGCTCGCCGTCATCATTTTCATCCGGTTCATAAAGAGTTACCGCCTTTCGATAGAGGTTGTCTTCCGCCTTACAACCTCTATCTTAGACCGTCAACCTGAAGGCGCCTTGAGCGCGGACTGAAGGTTCGCTGAAAATTATCCCTTGATTCCCGTCATCGCGATCCCTTCGATGACGTACTTCTGGGTAAATAAATACGCGATCAGCGCCGGCACGAGCGCAATGGTGGAGCCGGCCATCATGAGCGTCCAGTCCGTAATATACAACCCCTTGAACATGTTCAGCATGAGCGGCACGGTGAACAAGTCCGGCGAACTGAGGAAGATGACCGGGTGGAAGAAGTTGTTCCACATGTACAAGAACGTGAAGATGCCGAGCGCCGACAGCGACGGCTTGATCAGCGGCAGCATGATCCGGAAGAAAATCGTCGGCAGGCTCGCGCCGTCCACGATCGCCGCTTCTTCCAGATCGTTCGGGATCGTCTTAAAGAACTGCCGGAGCAGGAACACGCCGAACGCGCTGAACAGCGCCGGAGGCACGATGAGCGAGAGGTGCGTATCCAGCCAACCGATCTCCTTCATAATGAGGTACAGCGGAATGATCGTGACTTGCTCGGGAACCATGAGCATGGCGACGAACAAGATGAAGAGCGTGTCGCGGAACGGGAACCGCACCTTCGCGAACGCGAAAGCGGCTAAAGCGCAGGTGAATAGCTGCAGCAGCACGACGAGCAAGGACATGTAGATGCTGTTGAAGTACGCTCGCCCGAACGGCAGCGCCTGCAGCGATCGTTCGAAGTTCGTCCAGATGAACGGATCGGGAACCCATTTGGGCGGAATCAAGAAAATCTGAGAGATATCCTTCAACGAACTGCTGATCATCCAGAACAACGGCAAGATCATGAGGCAAGCGCCCAAGATCAAGACGAGGTGAAGCGCGACGTCGCCGATCGAGAAGCGGGGCCGCCTCCGCACAGCGACAGCCGCGCGGCGGCCGATCGCCGCCTCCGCCACATTACCCTTCATAATGGACCCACCGCCTCGAGATGCGCATCTGTATCAACGTCAGCACAAGAATGATGAGGAACATTAACACCGCGGATGCGGAGCTTCGACCGAACGAGAAATCTTGGAACGCGTAATCGTACAAGTGGAAGACGAGCACGCGGCTGGCGTTGCCCGGGCCGCCGCCGGTCATGACGAGAATCTGATCGAACACCTTGAACGAATTAATGATCGCGATAATCGTAATAAAGAAAGTCGTCGGCGACAGCAGGGGCAGCGTAATGCTGCGGAATTGCTGGAACCGGCTGGCGCCGTCGATCTCCGCAGCCTCGTAGTACGTACGCGAGATGCCTTGGAGTCCGGCCAAGAAGATGACCATGTTGAAGCCGATGCCGAGCCACACGCTTAAGAGAGAAATCGACGGGATGACGTAGTTCGGATCGGTGAGCCAACGCGGGCCGACGACGCCGAAGAACTGCTTGATATACGTGTTCACGATGCCGAAATCCGGATTGAGCAGCCACATGAAGACGATGGCGACGGCGACGGTGCCCGTGACGGTAGGCATGAAATAGACGACGCGGTAGAACGTCTTCCCGGCCACGCGATTCAGCGCCAGCGCGACGAGCAGGCCGATTACGATTTGGCTCGGTACGGTAAGGACGCTGTACCATAGCGTATTTTTCAGCGCGATCCCAAGGTCCGTATCGGTCAGCATATACGCGAAGTTATCGAGTCCGATGAATTGGCGGGCGCCGAACCCGTCCCACTTCATCGTGCTAAGGACGAATACGAACACGAGGGGCAGCAGCGAAAAGAGAAGCATGCCGGCGAATTGGGGCAGAATGAAGACGAACCCCCAGATCGCGTCCGAACGGCGTTTACTCATGAGTTCCTCCTCCTCCACTCTCGACTCAACTTCAACCCTGATAGGAAGGAAAAGAAGGCGGGGCGCAGGCCGCGCGCCGCCTTCCTAGCCGGCGACCGATTACTTGCTCGACCGGTATTCCGCGATTTTCTTCGCCGCCGCGGCCGCGACATTGTCTAAGCCCGCGTCGAACCCGACGTCGGTGAGCCACAGCTCCTCGAACTTCGTCTGTACCTCGCTCGCGAGGCCCGGAACCGCCGCTTCTTCGTTCCAAAGCGCATAGCCGACTTCCCGCGCGTCCAGGAAGTATTGCGCGTGCGCCGGGTCGTTGCCCTCGAGCACGAGATCGTCGACGCCGACGATGGACGGAACCGCGTTGCCGCCGCCTTGCAAGCGGAACGTCTGGCCTTCCTTGTTCACGAACTCGGACATGAATACCCAAGCCGCGTCGCGATCCTTCGTATTCGCGTTCATAACCATGTACGCGGTCGGGATGCCCGCCGGCTCGATTTTGTTGCCCGTATTGGTCGGATACGGAACGACGTCGTATTGCAGCGCATCGTTCTTGCTGAAGACGGGCAGCATCCAGCGGCCTGCGCCTAAGAAGCCGAGCTGGTTCGACATGAACATGGCGTCGCCGCCTTGTCCCTTCGGCAGGGAGCCCGCGAACGTGAAACCGCCGGACTTGATGTTGTCGTACAAGAAGCGAATCGCTTCCTTGCCCTTCGCGTCGGTGTTGAGGATAAAGTTGCCTTCCTTGTCGTAGACGCTGCCGCCGTTCGAGGTGACCCAGCTATAGTACGGCGCCCACCAGGAGTCGATGACGAAGCCGTATTTGCCGGCGCCTTGGATCTTGTCGGTCATCGCTTGGAACGCGTCCCAATTCCATTGGCCTTGCTCGTACAGCGTCGCGGGGTCCTCCGAGATCCCCGCGTCGAGCAGCACCTGCTTGTTGTACCAGAGCAGCATCGGGTTGCAGTCGACCGTCAGTCCCCAGATTTCGCTGCCGAGCTTCGCCGCGCCGTACAGACCGTCGACGAGCTCGTTCGGGCCGAGGGCGCTGCCTTCCTGTTCCATATATGAATTCAGTTGAACGACCGACTTGTTGGCGATCAATTGCGAGACGAGACCGTCCCCGGAGTAAAAGACGTCCGGAGCCGTATTGCCGCTCAACTGCGTTAATATTTTCTGTTCGTAGCCGTCGTTCGGGATCGGGATGAGCTCCGCCTGGATGTTCTTATGACGTTTGTTGAACTCCGCCGTAAACTCCTGGAAGCGCGTCAACTCTCCCGGGTTGCCCCAAGTCGACCAGGTGATTTTCACGACCTCGCCGCCGGCTCCGCCTCCGGCCGTAGAGCTGCTGGAGCACGCTTGAAGCAGGAGAGAGGCGCCGAGCACGCTTGCAGCCAACAGTTTCATTTTCCCTTTCATATGAAGCCCCCGTTTCCTAAGGATTTTGAAAAGGCTTGCAAAACCCATCTTAGCAAGCGCACCGAAGAGGCGCACCGGGAAATGTTTTCGAAATGGTGTGTTTTGTTACGCTCTTCGATGAAACGAATGAAAGCGCTTTATTTTCGTCGTTAATCAATTTCACCGGCCCGAGTACTCGGAAGGGGGCTTGCCGGTGTACTTGCGGAACTGCTTGCTGAAGTGTTTGACGTCGTTGAAGCCGCACCGCTCCGCGATTTCGTAAACCCGCAACCGTCCCTCGCGCAGCAGTTCCTTGGCCTTGGCCATCCGGGTCATCGTGACGTAATCGATGAACGTCAGACCGGTGTGCTTCCGGAACTGGTCGCTGAAATAATTGCGGCTGAGCGAGACATGATTCGCGACGTCCGCCAAGGAGAGATCCTCGGAATAGCGTTCATGGATGTACAGAATCGCCCTTTGCACCCACCCCGTCCGGTCGAGCTCTCCGCCGTTGATGCGGCCCCACAGGGCGTCGAATCGTTCGAACACGCGCATTTTGAGCGTCGAGAGATCAGGGCAATCGTCCAGCCACGCATCGATCACCCCGAGCGGCGCGGTTTCGCCTTGAAACAGACGGACCAGCTGCTTCGCCTCGTCGATGACGTCCGCGCGGCGCCAGCGGGAGCCCCAGTCGCCTGCGACCCTCACAAGCTGTTCGTGGGCTTTCTCCATAAATCCGTCCGCCAAGAACTTCTTAAGGCAATGCATAGTTTCGAAAAAGCGCTGCCCGTCGCGACCGCCGACGCTGCGCTTGGACGAATACGACACGATCTGGTTCGGGCCGACGAAGAACCGCCGTTCCGCCGCTTCCAGCGCTTGCGCATACGCGGCTAAGAACGATGCTCCGGACGCCGACGAGGACTGAAGGAGCGATAAACCGATCGAAAGCGGGACGTCCCGCTCGGACAAGGCGCGCTGGATGTCCGCGAACGTCAGCTCGATCGATTTCCCGTTGGACGACGCGGGGATGTAGCAGACGAGCTGGTCCTTCCCGTGTCTCGCGGCATGCCCTTCCGGGAAGCTTTCGTAGAACCGGTTGCGCGCCGACTCGAAGCCGTTGTCCGCTTCGCCGTTGCAGTCGGCGGGCTCGAAGAGAAGCACGGCGACCGTATAAGCCGGCGCATCCGCCGCGAAGGGATGCGATTCCCACGGCGTAATGCGTTCGAGCGCCTTCGTAAGCGCCTGCTCCTTCGCCGCGCGCGTCTCGGCGACGAGTTGTTCGCGAAGCGAGACGAGGGTCCGCTCGAGGAGAGGAGATTCCAACCGGACCTTCAGCAAGTATTCGGAGACGCCGAGGCGCATCGCTTGGCGGGCGTAGTCGAATTCGTTGTGGCAGCTTAAGAGGACGATCTTCGTTCTAGGGAACCGCTCTTTCGAGATCCGGGCGAATTCGAGACCGTCCATGACCGGCATGGCGATATCCGTAATCACGATATGCGCATCGATTTCCTCCATGAGCTGCAGCGCCTTCCGACCGTCGGACGCTTCCCCTACGACGCGGAAGCCGTTCCGATCCCAATCGTACATACTGAGCAGTCCGGCTCTCGCCATCGGCTCGTCGTCGACGATCAACACATTAAACGACATAACGTTCCTCCTTCGGTACGCTCTTGTGTAGACGAATCGTAACGGTCGCGCCTTCCCCGGGGACGCTGCGAATGTCTAGGCCGCAGTCGGACCCGTAGAACAGCCGAATGGCTTGATGGGCATGGAACAAGCCGATCTTCGTCATGCCTTTCGCGGACGTGGATTGCTCCAACAGCAGCCCGCCGAGCCGCTCCGGTTCGATGCCGACCCCGTCGTCCGCGATGCGTATGACGACGTACGCGCCGTCCTCGGCGACGTCCAGCTCGATCGCGCCCGGGCCGTCTTTGGGAGCGATGCCGTGGAAGACGGCGTTTTCCACGATCGGTTGAAGCAGCATTCTAGGAATCATCATCGACTGCAGGTGCGCGGGGCATCGGATCCGCAGCTCCAGGCGTCGGTCGAAGTACCGATATTGTTGAATGACCATGTACTTCTCCAACAAATCCAACTCCTCGCCGAGCGGCACGAAGGTGCCGTTGCGCTCGATGCTCGCCTCGAGCAGCGGGATGAGGTTGGCGATCGATCGATTGACGTCTTCCATTCGGTTGAAGCGAGCGAGATGGCGTACCGTATTCAGCGTGTTGTAGAGGAAATGAGGGTTAATCTGGTAGCGCATGGCCCGAATCTCGGCTTTCTTCTTCTCCGCCTGCTCGGTCTTCATCTCTTTCATGAGCAGAGCGATCTGTTCGAGCATGCGGTCGAAGCTGCGTCCGAGCTTCCCGATTTCGTCGCGCGACGTAAAGCCGCTGCGGACGCGCAGGTCGCCGGAAGCGCCGCGCTGCATAAGCCGGCTGAGCTGAATGAGCGGCCGGCCGACGCGGAACGTGACGAGTGCGCCCATCGACAACGCGAAGAGAGCGGAGCAGACCAGTATCATCAGCGTTAAGCCGCGGATCTGATTGGAGCCTTCGTTCAGCTCCTCGATCGGGACGACTCCGGTCACGTACCAGCCGTTCATGAGTCGTTCGGGCAGCAGCAGCGTCTCTTGCCCGTTATGTTGAATGTAGTAGTCGTTGGAGGAGAGGCTGAAGGCCGAAGGCTGCCCGTAAGCCCCTCGCGGCTCGTATACGTATCGGTTCTGTTGGTCGACGATGAACGTATACCCCGTCTCGCCGAAGGTAACGTTGTTCAGCTGCTGCGTCAGATGCGTCGCGCGCACTTCGATGAAGAGGACGCCGATGACGTCGCCGGTTGCCTGGCTCTTGATCGCCCGGCCCATGCCGAAGACCGGAATGCCGATGTCCGCGCGGCGCAAGAAGGATTCGCGTTGGATGCCGAACCAGACGGGCAGGCCGTCGGCTTCGACGATTCGGTCGTACCATGGGGTGTCCCATAGCCCGTTCAACACGACGCTGGAGCCGAGAATATTATTTTTGCGCTGGTGATCCAGGATGAAGATGTCCATGATCTCGGTAGAATTCATGTGGATCAAGTATAGCAAGTCGATGGCGTCGCTGTTGACTTGCATATAGTCGTAAGGCGGGGCCGATCCCGGGTCGATCGTCATCGCTTTCTGAATGACGGGGTTGCCGAGCACGAATAGGGAGGTATCTTCGAGGTCTTTCAACATCAGGTTCAGCTTATTGCTGACCTGCGTGATCGTCAGCGAGGCGACGTTCCCGACTTGATCCTTAACGAGATTCGAGGATTGATGATAGCTAAGGTATCCGCCGATGGCGACCGGCACGATCATGCCGATCGAGATGAGAAGGAACAGCTGGCCTGCGATGGAGCGAAAAAACGTCGGCCACGTGAATCTTGCCATTGACACCGCCTCCATTCCAATCCATGGGGACTGCTTGGCACTATTATCTATGGGAGGCGCCCCGAAACGCAATACCGAAGAGGGAAAAGCGTCAAACGTGACAAATTGGTTACAGTCGCGAACTGCGACTTGCGTTCCGGGTCGTCCGCTAGTAACATAGGGATGATAAGCATGAATGTAGGCTAGAATAGGGAACGAATAGTACAGAAACGGCGGAAACGACCGTCTTACCATCGAAGGAGGGTCAAGCTTGAATTTCGATCCATTTGATATTTTCATGATCTTGTTTACCGTATTGTCGGTATTCGCGCTCATGCGCGCGGTGCAGCATAAGAATAAGTTCGCCGCCGGCTTCAGCGCTCTCGTCTTGCTCGTGTTCTTGTTCACCGATTTGGTCATGGTGCTGAATTGGTTCAACGCGTTGGACGACGTGATGGCCGCGATCGGTTTGGCGTAATTCCATAAGGGACGGGGAGCGGCTGCGGCCGCTCCTTTTCCTTTTTTGGTACAATGGCGTTAGGAAGCGTCGCTTCGAGAGGAGATGATACGTTGGAGGGGTTCGTGACCGAGGAAGGCTCGCGGCGGCTGCCGCGGCTGTCGTTCTGCGGCGACTTCGTCATCCGCGGCGGCTGGAAGCTCGGACCGCGAGAGATTGCAGAGTACGAGGTCGTCTATTTCCCTGCCGGCTCGCCTTCGACGTACGAGACCGGCGGACGCACGTATAAGCTGGATGAGCCTTGCTATCTGCTGACGAAGCCGGGGGAGACGCATGCGTACGTCTTCGATGCGGAGAAACCGATCCGCCATATCTTTTGCCATTTCGTATTGGAGCCGGACGGCGGCGGGGTGTCGCCCGAGGCGCTGCCGGTCTTCGTTCGGGCCGACGGCGTTCCGCATGTGCCGGCGTTGTTGAAATATATCGTCTACTTGGCCAGCGCGGCCGCGCCGCGTTATCAAGAACGAACGTCGGCGCTGCTGCTGGCCGTCCTCGAGGAGCTGAGTACGGCGTCGCGCGCGGGCGCCGGCTTCGCCGAAGGGAAGCGCCCGTCGGTCCCGCTGCAGATTACGAATGCGCTCGCGGAGATGGAGGAGCGCCTTCATGAGTCCATCTCGATCCGCGAGCTCGCGGATCGCGCGGGCTGGTCGCACGAGTATTTCACGCGCGTGTTCGTGTCCTCGCTCGGCATGTCGCCGAAGCAATACGTCTTGCGGCGCCGGATCGAGCGGGCCTCGGAGCTGCTGCGCCTGCAAGACTTGTCGGTGAAGGAGATCGCCTACCGCGTCGGGTTTCAGAGCGAGCAGTACTTCAGCCGCGTCTTCGTGCGGCACGCGGGGATCACCGCGACGCAGTACCGGGATCGGCACGCGGACCCTCGCATCTTGAATTTGCATCTTGCGCCGCCGAACGATATCGCCGCGCCGTATCCGCTCAACCGGATGTTCGGGCCTTCGTTTCCTTCGTAGAGGAATGACAGCGCTTACGAGGCGTCTGGCGCGGATGCCGGGTATCATGTCAAATTCGTACACCTATTGTTCGGTTCGAGCCATCGACATCGGCTTCCCGGATTTGCCATGATGAAGAAGAGCATGGGGAGACAGGGAAGGGGACGGATGAGATGATCGAGTATGCGGGCATTCAAAATCCATATGCGGTCGGCGCCTACGGCGTCGATCGGAACGCGGCCGTGCTGCAGCGGTATCGCGCGCTGCACGAAGGCTTGCTGCGGGCCGCCGCGGGTCAGCTGCCGAATCGGGACGATTGGGATTTGCGAATCGGGATGTGCAAGCATCTCTACGAGGATGCGGAGGCGGCGGAGCAGCTGCACATCCGCATACCGGAGCTGCGGACGTCTTCGGCGACGCTGACCAAGGAGCCGGACTCGCGCTTGACGCTGCTGTTCGAAGAGCTGGTCCACGCGCGGACCGATCTCGAATGGGCGAGCGCCGTCTACGAGGTGATCAAGCCGGCGATGCTGGCGGCGTTCCGGGACCATGCGGCGAAGACGCAGCAGATCGTCGATCAGCCGACGATTCGTCTGCTGCGGACGGCGATGCTCGATCTCGAGGACCAGATCGCATGGGGGCGCGAGCTGCTGGCATCGCTGCGGAGCGCTTCGTCGGAGCCGGAGGACGGCGCGGAATTCGCCGCGAAGATGCGGAGCTTCCTCGCGGCGGCGGGCGGCGTCACGGGCGAAGGTCCGCGATCGACCGATCTGCCGCGCCGTTGGCGCTCGAACGAGCCGTACGCGATCCCGAAGACGTCGAAGCGCTGCGCGAAGACGATGGGCCCGACGACGCTCATCCGCACGAGCGTCGAGCCTCCGCCGGCGGATCCGATCGCGCGCGAGCTCGCGTTCAAGATGCGCGTTCGGCAAGAGGAGATGACCGCCTGCGACTTGATCGCCGGCGTCTTGTATACGCAGCGCAATATGCCGTGGGCGTTCTACCGCGATCTGGCCCGGCACATCTGGGACGAAGCCCGGCACGCCATGTTCGGCCAGGCGGCGCTCGAAGCGGACGGGTACGAGTGGAAGAGCCGCCCGCAATACACGTCGGATTACGACATCAACGCGGAGAAGATTCCGTCCGCGAAGTACGCATGGCTCAGCATCGGCATCGAGGAAGGCGCGATGGTCAGCCTCGGCAAGAAGAAAGAATTCGAATGGTGCCGGGACGAAGCGAAGCATCCGCTGATGGCGCAGTTCCAGGATTACGATTGGGCCGACGAGGTCGTGCACGCCAACCTGGGACGGAAGTGGGCGCCGGATTTGATGGGCGAGCCGATCGCCTTCGTTCGCGAGGTGGCGCAGAAGGAGCTCGCCCACTTCTGGTCGGAGGTGCAGCGGGCGGAACGGAAGGCCGCTACATGAGGGCGCTTCGCGAGCGGTTGGGAATCGTCCGGCGATACGAAGGAGGACGTTCGAAGTGAAGATCCATGTGATGGAGCGCGAGAAGATCGGCGGCTTCGTCGCCGACTTGTTCGAGCGGACGCTGTCGAGCAAGGCGGACGCCGTCTTCGGTTTAACGACGGGCAATACGCCGCTGGAGACGGGCATCTACCGCGAGCTGGTCCGCCGGGAACGGGAGGGGCGGCTCGACTTCCGGCGGTGCTCGTTCGTGAACCCCGACGAGCAGCTGGGCCTGCCGAGATCCCATCCGGAGAGCTATTACGCCTACATGCGGACGCACCTGTTCGACGCGATTCGGTTCGACGAGCGCCGTTGGGCGATCCCGGACGGCCTGGCGGAGGAACCGGAGGCGGAGTGCGCGAGCATGGAGGCGTTCATCCGCGAGGCGGGGGGCATCGACCTGCAGCTCGTCGGGATCGGAATCAACGGGCATGTTTGCTTTATCGAGCCGGCTCCGGCGCTGCCGGCGACTTGCTTCGTGACGGATATCGCGGAGGTGAATCGGACGTTATACGCGCCCTTGTTCGGCGGCTCGATCGAAGCCGTACCGACGCAAGCGATCACGTTCGGATGGGGAACCGTGGCGAAAACCCGCAAGCTCGTTCTCGTGGCCGTCGGGGACCGGAAGGCGGAGATCGTGGCGCGCGCGTTGACGGGTCCCGTCACGACGGAGGTGCCGGCTACGCTGCTTCAGCTGCATCCGGACGCGGAGGTCGTCCTCGATCCGGCCGCCGCGCAACGATTGGGGTAACGCGACGCGGTTCGGCACCGCCATTCAGGTTCATGCGAGTGCGCATGAACCTTTTTTTTGTTCCTGAAGTTCGCGAATCAAAAAAACGCCCCCGACGGCAACGTCGGAGGCGCGGACGCGCGAACTTACACCCACCACATCTCGCCGAGCGGCTCGCGGATGAGGATCGACTGCAGATTGCCCACGGCTTTCGTGAAGCCTTCTTCGACGGACATGAGGCCGTCCTCGTGCTCGATCGAGACGACGTAGTCATAGCCGACGAGACGCAGCGCGGAGATGATGTCCGCCCATTCCTTCATGCTGTGGCCGAAGCCGACCGTGCGGAACTGCCAAGCGCGATCGAACATCTGCGTGTACGACTGCATATCGGTGACGCCGTATTTGTTGACGTTGCTCTGCTCGAGCGACGTATCCTTCGCGTGGAAGTGATGGATCGCGCCGGCTTGGCCGAGGTAACGAATCGCCGCGACCGGATCGATGCCCTGCCACCACAGGTGGGACGGGTCGAGGTTCGCGCCGATCGCTTCGCTCGTCGCCTCGCGCAGGCGAAGCATCGTCGCCGGCGTATGGACGGAGAAGCCGCCGTGCAGCTCGAGGCCGATCTTCACGTTGCGGGCGGCGGCGAAGTCGCCGGTTTCCTTCCAGTACGGGATGAGCTTCTCTTCCCACTGCCACTTCAAAATTTCTTGATAATCGTTCGGCCACGGCGCGACCGGCCAGTTCGGGTACTTCGCGTCCTCGTGGTCCCCCGGGCAGCCGGAGAACGTGTTGACGATGGGCACCTCGAGGCGCTGCGCGAGCTCGATCGTCTTGATGAGATCGTCGTGGAATTCTTTCGCGATCGCCTTTTGCGGATGCAGCGGATTGCCGTGGACGCTAAGAGCGCTAATAATGAGGCCGCGGGACTCGACCGCTTGTTTGAATGCTTTCAGCTTGCCTTCGTCGGCGAGCAAGACGTCCGGATCGGCATGCGCCTTGCCCGGGTAGCCGCCCGTACCGATCTCGACCGCGCCGAGACCGCTGGCCGCGATATAATCGAGCGCTTCCTCGAGAGACTTCTGGGCGAACAATACGCTAAATACGCCTAATTTCAAGTGAGTACACCTCCGACAGGAATGGGTCGTACAACCATCACAAATTATACCACTAAAGAAAGACAGGAGAAACCTGTACAATGACGTCATTGTCCCCGAACATTGTATCCGAATGACTCGATTGTTATCATATGTAGAAAGACGTTGCCGCTATCCGCGGCCAGGAGGACCCGAATGAATCGCGAATTGCGAAGAGAAGATATCGAATTGTTGGCCCCCGCGGGCCATTGGGACGCGATGCGCGCGGCGGTCGCCAACGGAGCGAACGCCGTATTCTTCGGCGTGGAGAAGTTCAACGCCCGCGCGCGCGCCGCGAATTTTCAGACCGACGAATTGCCCGACATTATGTCGTTCCTGCACGCGTACGGCGTGAAAGGATTCCTCACGTTCAACATCCTCGTGTTCGAGGACGAGATGGAGGACGCGAAGCGGCTGATCGAAGCCTGCATCGACGCCGGCGTCGACGCGGTGATCGTACAGGACTTGGGACTCGTGAAAATGATCCGCGAACTCTCCCCCGACTTCCCGATCCACGGCTCCACGCAGATGACGATCACGTCGCCGGAGGCGGTCGAGTTCACGAAGCCGTACGGGCTCGAGCGCGTCGTGCTCGGCCGGGAGAACAACCTGAAGCAAATCAAGACGATCGGCGAGCAGGCGCGCCTGCCGATGGAAGTGTTCGTGCACGGCGCGCTGTGCGTGTCCTACTCGGGCCAATGCCTCACGTCCGAGATGTGGGGCGGCCGTTCCGCCAACCGCGGCGAGTGCGCGCAGGCGTGCCGCCTACCGTACGACATGATGGTGAACGGCGAGCATAAGCCGATGGGCGATATCACGTATCTGCTGTCGCCGAAGGATCTCGCCGCCGTCGAGCTCGTGCCGGAATTGATCGAAGCGGGCGTCACGTCGTTCAAAATCGAAGGGCGCCTCAAGAGCCCGGAGTATGTGGCTAACGTCGTGAGCAAATACCGCGCGGCGATCGACAAGTACTTCGACGGCGTCGACGCGAAGCCGTCGAAGGAAGAGATGCTGGAGCTGCAGCAGAGCTTCTCCCGCGGGTTTACGTACGGCTTCCTTGAAGGAACGAATAACAAGAAGCTGGTCGAAGGGACGTTCCCGAAGAGCCGCGGCGTGTTCCTCGGCAGAGTCAAAGAAATCACGCGCGAAGGCGTGATCGTCGAGCTTGAGGCGTCTCTGAAGCGCGGCGACGGCCTCGTGTTCGACGCGGGCGACCCGACCAAGAAGGAAGAAGGCGGCCGCGTGTACGACTTGAAGCAGCGCGGCGCGAAGGTCGAAGGCGAAGTGCCCGGCGGCCTGGCCGAGATCGTGATGGGGCGCAACGACGTCGACCTGAAGCGGGTGCGCGTCGGCGACCGCGTCTGGCGGACGAGCGACCCGGCGCTCGACAAGCGTCTGCGCGCGACGTTCGAGACGGACAAGCCGTACCGGACGTTCCCGGTCGGCGTCAGCGTCTACGGCGAAGCGGGACAGCCGCTCGTGTCGCTGTGGACGGACGAGTCGACCGGCTTCACGGCGACGGTCGTCTCCGAGCTGCCGCTCGCGGTCGCGGAGAAGCGTCCGATCGACGAGACGCTGCTGCGCGACCAGTTCGGCCGCCTCGGCGGCACGCTGTTCGAGCTGAACGCGATCGAGGCGCAGCTGTCCGGGCCGGTCATCGTGCCGATGAGCGAGCTGAACCGGATGCGGCGTAAGGCCGTCGAGCTGCTCGAAGCGGAACGCCGCCGGCCGCCGGCGTATATCAAGCGCCCGGCGAGCGCCGACAGCGATGCGGCGCGTCCGGCGCCGCGTCCGGCGAAGCCGCGCCTGACGGCGTTGTGCCGCAACCTGGAGCAGGTGCAGGCGGTGGCGTCGCGCACGGACGTCGACTTCGTCTACGCCGACTTCGAGTTCATTAAGCAGTTCCCGGCGGCGGTGGAAGCGGTGCGCGCGGCGGGCAAGAAAATCGCGCTAGCCACGCCGCGGATTCATATGCCGGGGGAGACGGGGTATTTTCAAAATATCTTGCGGTTGAAGCCCGATGCCGTGCTCGTGCGGAATACGGGGGCGGTGTATTGGTTCGCGCGCCATTTCACGATGAACCCGTCGGCGGAGCATCCGGAGCTGATCGGCGACTTCTCGCTGAACATCGCGAACCATAAGACGGCGAACCTGTTCCTGAACGATGCGGGACTGTCCCGCGTGACGCCGTCGTACGACCTCAATATCCAGCAGATGATCGACCTGCTCGGCAAGAGTCCGACGGACCGCATGGAGATCGTGCTGCATCAGCATTTGCCGATGTTCCATACGGAGCATTGCGTGTATTGCACGTTCCTCAGCGAAGGGACGGATTACACGAACTGCGGCCGTCCGTGCGAGGAGCAGCGCGTGTCGTTACGCGACCGAATCGGCATGTCGCACCCGGTGCGCGTCGACGAAGGCTGCCGCAATACGGTGTACAACGCGATCGAGCAGTCGGGCGCGGAGTATCTCGACCACTTCCTCGAGCTCGGCGTGCCGTCGTATCGGATCGAATTCCTCGAGGAGGCGCCGGATAAGGTCGTCGAGGTGCTGAACCTGTATGGCAAGGCGCTGCGCGCCGAGGTGAACGGCACGCAGGTATGGCGCTCGCTGAAGGCGACGAACCAACTCGGCGTGACGCGCGGGCAGCTGGTAAAGTAAAGGCGGGCGGGGAGGCACCCTCGGCCGACGTCATATGGAAGCGTCTTTCGCCCTTATCGGCGGAGGGCGCTTTTTTTGCATTTTCCATAATAATGTATAAAATCGTCCCCGTTGTCGCACGCTACAAGAGATGGGTATTTTCGGAAGGGGGCATCATCCGACTTATGAACGATTCGCAACGAACGATGACGTCGCTCGAGCTCGTACGGCTCGCGCAAGCGCTAAAGGCGGAGGAGCGGTTGACCTGGCTGTTCGCGCAAGGCGCGTCGGAGTGCGAGCAGCCGCAGCTGCGCAGCTACTTCGCGCACCAGGCGGACCGGAACGGCGAGCGCTTGGAGGAGCTTACGAGAGTGTTGCAGGCTTATGCGGGAACGGCAAGCCCGACGCCGAGGAATGCGGGGGTCTTCTCTTGATGTATACGAATACCGTCGGTAGAGCCCAACCGATGCGCCGCGGGGAGGCGTCGGACCGCGTCTGGTCCGGGGTCATTCTCGCCGAGCTGCGGCAAGCGGCGATCGGCTACACGGAAGCCGCGTTGGAGTCGACGTCGCCGGACGTCCGCCGCGTCTTCGAGCGGCTCGCGTACGATACGGCGCGGAAGCACGAGCAGCTGACGGCGATTTTGCAGCAGAACCGGCTGCTCGAGCCGGCGTTCGCCGCGCCGGCCGAGGAGGTGCGGCGCGCGGCGGCGCAAGCGGCCGAGACGGTCCGCTTGGCGAGGACGCTTCAAGCCGGACGCGCCGGAACGCCCGCAGCATCCGCCGCGGCGCCGACCGTCCCGCAGATGTCCTACGCGCCCCGGAACCAAGGATACAGCCCGTACATGAACATGCAGCAGCCTCAGGCCCGGCCGCCGGAGTTCGCGCTTCCGCACAATATGCCGTTCGGCGGGCTGCCGGGGGGCTCGTACGTGCCGCCGCAGCCGCAAGCGCAGCAGCCGTCGCAAGCGCAGCCGCAGTACGGCGCCGCGGGAACGACGGAAGCGCCGGCCCCGGAGCGCGACCCGGAACCGGCCGTCTCGTCCGCGGTGCGCGAGGAGGCTTCGCTCGGGGCTGTCGCGCCGCCGGCGGCGGCATCGCCGACCGCCGAGCCGGCGCACGAAGCGCCCCCGACGGCGCCGCCGGCGCCGAAGCGAAGCGGCGGTCGCCGCGCGAAGGCGAGCCCGGCCGTCGAAGCCGCCGCGAACGATCCGGAGCAGCTGACGACATAAGCGGGCAGCCGCCGCCATATGCCCTGCGCAAGCTCTTCTTGAGCGCGCAGGGCTTATTTGCGTTCATTTTCTGAATGTAACCGTTTCCCGATGGCCTCTGATATAATTGGGGAAAAGCTCGAATGGGGTGGAGCGAATGGGGAGACAACTCGAGACGTACTTCCGCGAATTCATGAACGGCATACGAGCCGGGCATGCGTTCGATCCGGAAGCCGATCGGGAGCAGTGGAGAACCGCGGCCGTTGCGAGGCTCAAGGAGCTGTTGGGAGGATTTCCGGAGGAGAAGGCTCCGCTGGCGCCGGTCGCGACCGAATGCGTCGCGCTCGACGGATATACTCGGGAACGCGTCGAGATTACCACGTTCGAAGGATTGCGCATGCCGATGTACGTGCTGACCCCGGAGCGCGCGGAAGGGCCGCTTCCGGCCGTGATCGCCTGTCACGGACACGGCTACGGCGTCAAGGACATCGTCGGGCTCGAGCCGGACGGGTCGGAGCGGCGGGGCGATCCCGGGCTCCATAAGGATTTCGCCGTCGCCTTGGCGCGCCGCGGCTTCCTGGTGGTCGCGCCGGAGCTGCTCGGTTTCGGCGAACGCCGATTCGCGGAGGATGCCGCGGGCGGTCCGAAGGCGAACTCTTGCTTCCGCATCGCCGCGCATCTGCTGATGGCGGGGAAGACGCTGGCGGGGTATCGGACGTTCGAGACGCTGCGAGCCGTCGACTATCTCGAGGGGCGGGCCGATGGCCGGGCGGACCGGGTCGGCATCATGGGCATCTCCGGCGGGGGACTGGTAGCCGCCTTCGCGGCTGCGGTCGACGAACGGCTTCGAGCCGCCGTCGTGAGCGGGTACGCGAACACGTTCCAAGGAAGCATCTTGGATCGGAATCATTGCATCGACAATTACATCCCCGGCCTGTCGGCGGCGTTCGCGATGTCGGACGCGATCGGCTTGGTCGCGCCGAGGCCGCTCTTGATCGAGAGCGGCGACAAGGATAAGGTGTTCCCTCGCGGCCCGGCGATCGAGGCGTACGAAGCGCTTCGCGCGATTTATGCCGCGTACGGGGCGGAGGATCGGCTGCGGGCCGACTTCTTCTCAGGCGGGCACGAGATCGGCGGCGCGGTCGCTTACGATTGGCTGGCTTCGATGCTTGGGGACGGGGAGGAGGCGCCTTGATGATCGTCGTCGCGGCGGACGGGAGCGGCGACTTCCCGACGATCGGGGCCGCGGTCGACAGCTTGCCGGCGACGAGCGACCCGGCGACGATCGTCGTGCGTCCGGGGTTGTATCGGGAGAAGCTGTTCGTGACGAGGCCGAAGGTGCGGCTGCTCGGCTCGGGCGCGGAGCGGACGGTCGTCGCGTACGACGATTACGCGTTGAAGACGTTCCCGAACGGAGAGCCGTATCATACGTTTCACTCGTATACGGCTTATTTCGGCGGGGACGACTTCTTGGCGGAGGACCTGACGTTCGCGAATACGGCGGGGCCGGGCGAGAAGGTCGGCCAGGCGATCGCCGTGTACGCGGACGGCGATCGGGCGATATTCCGGCGGTGCCGGATCGTCGGCGCGCAGGATACGTTGTTTACCGGGCCGCTGCCGCCGGCGCCGGCGGGACGCGCCGCGTTCGGAGGGCCCGGCGACGTCTTCCCGCGGCGGCACGTGCGCCAGTATTACCGCGATTGCTATATCGAGGGGGACGTCGATTATATTTTCGGCTCGGCGACGGCGGTGTTTCGCGGGTGCGAGCTGTTTTCGCGGCGGCGCGCGTCGTCGGACGCCGCGTCGGGCGCGCCGAACGGCTGGATCGCCGCGCCGTCGACGCCGCGGGAAGCGGAGTACGGCTACGTCTTCTTGGACTGCGCGCTGACGGGCGACGCGCCTCCCGGCTCGGTGTTTCTCGGCCGGCCGTGGCGGGAGGACGCCGCCGCCGCCTTCGTCGGCTGCCGCATGAACGAGGCGATTGCGCCTGCGGGTTGGGACAACTGGGGCAAGCCGGAGCGGGAGGCGACCGTCCGGTTTCTGGAGGTCGGCGGCATCGGCCCCGGCGCCGATCCGTCCCGCCGCGTTCCGTGGGCGAGGCGGCTCGATGCGGCGGAGGCGGCGCGGTTCGCGCCGGGCCGCGTCTTGGCCGGGGGCGACGGGTGGAACCCCGAGGCGTGAGGGAGGGGCTGTCCTTAGGGGCGGCCTCTTTGTGTTCTCGCCTCGTCCCGCCCCTGACGCAGAACGCGGGAAGAGGGGACGTCCTTTTGCGTCCATCGTACGCACTTTGGGCGCGATTGGGTATTCTAAGGGAGCGTGCGAAGCCTGATTGAAGGGAGGGGACTACCATGGACGACAAACGGCGCCACGAGCTCGAGCGGGTGCTCGAAGAGACGCTGCACGACGGCATTAGGAACGAAAGGGAGCCGAATGCGAACGAGGAGGCGCGCGAGCGGATCAGCGCCCCGTACGAATACCGCATTCGCGCGGAGCGGGACCCGATCGCCGAGGAAACGAAAATCATCCGCGCGATGTCGAAGGAGCCGGACGGCAAGTACGACGATTATGCCAAATCATAGGTTTGACATGCCTTTGCGCCTCGTTTAGACTGGAAAAAGAAGAACAAATGTTTTCGTGTCTTTTCATGTTCAACGATTCAGAAAGTATGTCCTGCGGAGGGAATACCTGAATCGTCTCGGTAAACCGTCTTGCAAAGACGGCGAGGCCGTTTATCTTTGGGGGGCGTCATGGTCGAGCGGATCGTCGAAGAATGGAAGCATGTTTTCAAGCTGGATCCGGAGAAGCGGATCGGCGATGAAGCGTTGGAAGCTTTATGTTTGTCCGGAACGGACGCCATCATGGTCGGAGGGTCGAGCGGGGTCACTTATGACGACACGGTCGACCTTTTGTCGCGCCTGCGCAGGTACGAATTGCCTTGCGCGCTCGAGGTGACGACGCTGGACGCGGTCGTGCCCGGGTTCGACGCGTATTTGATCCCGGTGGCGCTGAACGCCGGCGACCCGAACTACCTTATCGGCCACCATATCGAGGCGTTGAAGCGGTACGGCAGTCTGCTGCCGAAGGAAGGGACGATCGCGGCCGAAGGGTACGTGATCGCCAATCCGGATTGCGAGGCGGCGCGCGTCGCCGGAGCGAAGCCGGTCGACGAGGCGGACATCGTCGCGTATGCGAGGTTCGCCGACCGGCTGCTCCGGCTGCCGATCGTCTATATCGAATATTCCGGCGCGTTCGGCGACATGGAAGCGGTCGCCAGGGCTCGGGCGGCGCTGACGAACGGCGCGAGGCTGTTCTACGGCGGCGGCATCGACGGCGCGGAGAAGGCCGCGGCGGCGGCTCGGGCGGCGGATACGATCGTCGTCGGCAATATTATTTATCAATCTTTGGCTCGTGCGCTCGACACCGTTCGGGTTGTACAATCGTAGGGTCGGGTTACGGGAGCATTTTCATAGATTTAGGGTAGAAAGGTTTGAGCGCTCATGATAGATATTCTGGAAGCGGTGAAGAAGCTGAATCCGCGGCAGCGGCAGGCGGTCGAGGCGACGGACGGTCCGCTGCTCATTCTCGCGGGCGCGGGAAGCGGCAAGACGCGGGTGCTGACGCACCGGATCGCGTATTTGATCGGGCAGAAGAAGGTAGCGCCGTGGAGCATTCTGGCGATCACGTTCACGAACAAGGCGGCGCGGGAGATGCAGGATCGCGTCGGCAAGCTCGTCGGTCCGCAGGGGCAAGATATTTGGGTATCGACGTTCCACTCGATGTGCGTGCGCATTTTGCGGCGGGACATCGGACGGATCGGCTTCTCGCAGAGCTTCTCGATTCTCGATTCCGGGGACCAGCTGTCGGTCATAAGGAATGTAATGAAGGACCTGAACATCGATACGAAGAAGTTCGAGCCCCGCGCCGTCCAAGCGGCGATCGGCAATGCGAAGAACGAGCTGATCGATCCGGCGAAATTCGAGCAGAACATCGGCGATTATTTCGACGGTCTCGTCGCCAAAGTGTATAAGAAGTATCAGGAGCGGCTCAAGGCGAACAACTCGCTCGACTTCGACGATCTGATCATGACGACGATCCGGTTGTTCAAGGAAGAGCCGCAGGTGTTGGAGTTTTACCAGAACAAGTTTCAATATATCCACGTGGACGAGTATCAAGATACGAACCGGGCGCAATATATGCTATGCCGCATGCTGGCGGACAAGCATCACCGCATCTGCGTCGTCGGCGACTCCGATCAGTCGATCTACAAGTGGAGGGGCGCGGATATCTCGAACATCCTCAACTTCGAGGAGGACTACCCGGAAGCGCAATCGATCCTGCTGGAGCAAAATTACCGCTCGACGGCCAACATCCTGAACGCCGCGAACGAAGTCATCAAAAACAATCCGGGCCGCAAGCCGAAAAATCTGTGGACGGACGCGGGCGAAGGCAATAAGATTCAGCTGTATTTGGCCGATTCGGAGCATGAAGAAGGCTACTTCATCGCCGGCACGATCCGGAAAAATCGCAACGCGGGCAAGTCCTACGCGGATCATGCGATCTTGTACCGGACGAACGCGCAGTCGCGCGTCATCGAGGAAGTGCTGATCAAGTCGGACATCCCGTACCAGATCGTCGGCGGCGTGAAGTTCTACGATCGGAAAGAGATCAAGGACTTGCTCGCGTACTTGCGGCTGATCTCGAACCCGGACGACGACATCTCGTTCGTGCGCGTCGTGAATGTGCCCAAGCGCGGCATCGGCGACACGACGATCGACAAGCTCGGCGCGGCCGCGGCCGCTCGCGGGGTGTCGATGTACGCGATGATCGACGGCATCGGGCAGGTGGACGTGACGGGGCGGGCGGCGACCGCGCTGCGGGAGTTTAAGGAAATCATCGATAATTTATCCCGCATGGTCGAATATTTGTCCGTCACGGAGCTGACCGAGAAGACGCTGGAGCTGACGGAATATCGAATGGAGCTGCAGCGGGAGAACACGTTGGAGTCGAAGGCAAGGCTCGAAAATATCGACGAATTCCTGTCCGTCACGCAGGACTTCGAGAAGCGCAACGAGGACAAGTCGCTCGTGTCGTTCCTTACGGACCTTGCGCTCATCGCCGACATCGATTCGATGAACAACGATCCGGAGGAAGGCAATGACGCGGTCGTGCTCATGACGATGCACAGCGCGAAGGGACTGGAGTTCCCGGTCGTGTTCATCGCCGGCATGGAGGAGAACGTATTCCCGCACAGCCGGTCGGCGAACGATCCGGAGGAGCTCGAGGAGGAGCGACGGCTAGCGTACGTCGGCATCACCCGCGCCGAGAAAGAGCTGTTCCTGACGTGCGCGCGCATGCGGACGTTGTTCGGACGGACGGCGGCGAACGGACCGTCGCGATTCCTGCAGGAAATTCCGGAGGAGTACAAGGAAGTGGTGTCCCCGGGACGGCCGACGTTCGGCACGCGGCCGAGCGGCTTCGGCAGCGGCTTCGGCGGCTCGTCGTTCGGCAGCGGGCCGAGAGGCGGCGGGTCGTCGGCGCTCGGCGACGCGGCGAAGAGCGCCTTCACGGCGGGTCCGCCGCGCGTGACGAAGACGCAGCCGACGTTCGCCGGAGGCAGCGCCGCGGGCGCCGACTTCGCGCCGGGCGACAAGGTCGCCCACGGCAAGTGGGGGACGGGCACGGTCGTGTCGGTGCGCGGGGACGGCGACGACAAGGAGCTGCAGATCGCATTCCCGGCGCCGGTCGGCGTGAAGAAGCTGCTGTCGCGGTTCGCGCCGATCACGAAGGTGTAGCGGATAGAAGCATCCAAGAATAGCGAACAGCGATGTTCGCTATTTTTGCGGAAAGCGCGGCGGAAATAAAATGAACCTCGTCGTTCGTTATTCCGCCGTCTTTCGGGTATCATGGAAATAACTACCTATAGTCGGAGGTTGGCGCGGATGACGGCGACGGCGAAAGAGCAAATGCGGCGGCTCGTGGACGAGCTCAATCATCACAATTATTTGTATTATACGTTGGATCGGCCGGAGCTGAGCGACGCGGAGTACGACAAGCTGTACGACCGGCTGACGGCGCTGGAGCGGGAGACGGGCGAGGTGCTGCCGGATTCCCCGACGCTGCGGGTCGGCGGCGGCATTCTGAAGGGCTTCGAGCCGCACAGACATCTGGCCCGGCTGTGGAGTCTCGACAAGGCGCAGACGAAGGACGACCTGCTTGCGTGGCATACGCGGGTGCAGAAGCTCGTGAACGATTACAACGAGAAACACCCGGACGCGCCGCTGCCGGCGCCGTCGTTCGTGCTCGAGCTGAAATTCGACGGCTTGACGCTCAATTTGACGTACGACGGCGGGGAGCTCGTACAAGCGTCCACGCGCGGGAACGGCACGGTCGGGGAGGGCATTCTCGCGCAGGTGCGCACGATCCGTTCGGTGCCGGCGAGCATTCCGTATAAGAACGGCGTCATCGAGGTGCAGGGCGAAGGTTTTATGTACTTATCCGTCCTGCAGAAATACAACGAGACGGCAGCCGAGCCGCTGAAGAACGCGCGCAACGCGGCGGCCGGGGCGCTCCGCAATCTGAATCCGGCCGTGACGGCGGAGCGCAAGCTCGACGCGTTCTTCTACAACGTCGGGCATACGTCGGAAGACCGACCGTTCTCGACGCATGTGGAGATGCTCGAGTTTCTGCGCGCCAACCGATTTAAAGTCAATCCGTACGCCCGGCACTTCGATACGATCGAGGCGGTGCACGACGAGCTGACGCGGCTCGCCGGGACGCGCCGCGAGCTGGACTTCCTGATCGACGGGGCCGTCGTCAAGGTGAACGACCTGCGCACGCGCGAGGCGCTCGGCTACACGGATAAGTTCCCGCGCTGGGCGGTGGCGTTCAAGTTCGAGGCGGAAGAGACGACGACGGTGCTCAACGACGTCGTCTGGAACCTGGGGCGCACCGGCAAGCTGACGCCGCTGGCGCTCGTGGAGCCGGTCGATATCGCGGGCGTGACGGTGTCGAACTGCACGCTGAACAACATGGACGACATCGAGCGCAAGGGGCTGCGGTTCGGCATCGGCACGGAAATATATATTCGCCGCGCGAACGACGTCATTCCGGAAATTCTGGGCAAGGCGTCGGAAGAAGTCGGGCGCGAGGTCGTCGCGCCGACGGTATGCCCGGCGTGCGGGCACGAGGTCGAGCAGCGGGGCGCGCATCTGTTCTGCCCGAACAAGCTGGGCTGCAAGCCGCAGATCGTCGCGCGGGTGTCGCACTTCGCCACGCGGGACGCGATGGATATCGAGACGTTCAGCGAGAAGACGGCGGAGCAGCTGCTGGAAGAGCGCGACGTGAAGGACCCGGCGGATCTGTATTACCTGACGAAGGAAGATCTGGTCGGCCTGACGCGGTTCGGCGAGAAGAAGGCGCAGAAGCTGATCGAAGCGATCGACAAGAGCAAGACGCGGGACCTGGCATCGTTCTTATACGCCCTCGGCATCCCGAATACGGGCAAGACGACGACGAAGATGCTGGCGGACCACTACCGATCGCTCGAGGCGATCATGAAGGCGACGCCGGAGGAGCTTGTCGGCTTGCCGGACGTCGGCGGGATCGTCGCGGACAGCATTCACACGTTCTTCGCGGACGATCTCGTGAAAGAGTCGGTCGCTCGGATGCTGGCCGCGGGCGTGGATCCGTATGTCGAAGAGGCGCCGGCCGTCGATGCGGAAACGCTCGCGGACTCGCCGTTTTTCGGCAAGACGGTCGTGCTGACCGGCACGCTGCCGACGATGACGCGCGACGAAGCGGCGAAGCTGCTCGAGGCGCGGGGCGCGAAGGTGGCCGGAAGCGTGTCGAAGAAGACGGACTTCGTCATCGCGGGGGAGAGCGCCGGCAGCAAGCTGACGAAGGCGCAGGAGCTCGGCGTCGCGATCATCGACGACGAAGCGGTGCTGCGCGGCATGCTGGGCATCGAATAACAGAAAGCCGCGGGAGCGAGGGTTCCGACACCCATGCTCCCGCGGCTCTTTTTTAGCTCTGCTTCGAAATCCAAGCCGCGATGTCGTCGATGACGTCCTGCGATACGGCGCCGGGCACGTTGTACTCCCCGAGCGTCCCCGCCCCGGGACCGTCATAGTCGACGAAGAAATGATTCAAGCCGGGATACAGCTTATACGTTACGCCGTCCCGCTCTCCGAAGATCTCCTTGTACATCGCGAAGTCCTTCTCCGCATACACTTGGAAGTCATCCTCGCCCTGCAGGACGAGCACCGGCTTCTTCAGCTCCTCGACATAGGCGGGGAGGTCGAAAGCGTCCATCTCCTTGAAGTAATAGGCCGGGAAACCGAAGACCGAACGGTTCTTCGCCTCGTCGTCGGTCATTGCGGCAACGCTTTGCGCTTTCTTGTACTCCGCTTCGATGGAATTCAGGTTCGCCTGCTTCGCGGGGTCCGCGTCGTCCATCGCCTCGATGAACGCCATATTCTGATCGTAGATGAGCTCCCATAGCGTGCGCGGGGAGCCGGCGAGCAGCACCAAGCCGGCGAAGTCGCCGCCTTCGGCGTCGATGCGAGGCGCGAGCATGCCGCCTTGGCTGTGGCCGATCACATACACCTGCGACGCGTCGATGCGCCCGTCCCGCTTGAGCAGCTCGGCCGCGGCGACGGCGTCGTCGACCGATTCCTCCGCGACGGTGATGGCGGCCGCTTCCTCCGGCGTGAACTTGTCGCCGTAGGCGTACGTCCGCTTGTCGTACCGCAGCACGGCGATGCCTTGCTGCGCCAAGCCCCAAGCGAGATCGCGGAACGGCGCATAAGCGCCTGCCGTCTCGTTCCGATCGCTCGGGCCGGAGCCTTGGACGAGCACGACGGCCGGCACCGGCCCTTCCGCCGCCGCCGGCAGCGTCAACGTGCCGCCTAATTCGTAAGCGGTGCCGGCTCCGACGACGACCTCCTCCTCGACGACGGAGGCGGGCGCCGCCGCCTCCGTCGCGGCCGGCTGCAGCAGCAGGCCGACCAATCGCCGCTCCCCATTAATCGCTAGGGAAACTTTGAAGTTCATACGATCGAAGGCGGCGACCGCTTCGACGCCGAGCGTCTCCGCGTCCAGCGGCGCCGTCTGCGCGGACTTGACGCCGAGGAACGCGCCGGCGATCGGCGCCGCGTCGTCCCACCCGGCCGCGAGCGCTTCGACCGGGACGGCCGCCTTCAGCTCGTCCGCGAACCACTCGTCGGACAGCTGTTGATAGCTGCCGTCGACCAGGAGAGAGACAATGTCCGCGACGAGCGCCTTCGGGTCGAGCGCGCCGCCACGAACCTCGGCCGCTTTCACGTCATCCCGGTATGCCGTCTCGAAGCCGAGCACGGTCTCGAAGAAAGACAGCGGTACGAAGACGCGGTTCTGAACGACGGCGGAAGCGGGGGCGAAGACCGTCTCCCGTCCGTTGACGGTCGCCGCGGCCGTCCCGGCTCGGAACGTTACGTTCACGTCCGGCGAGGACAGGCCGACCTCGTAGGTATCGGCGTCGAACGAGACACGGAAGCCGATTCGTTCGGCGGCGGCCCGAATCGGGACGAGGACGTTGCCGGCTTCTTCGTAAGGCCGCGCCTCCGCGAACGTCAATGCGTTTCCGTTCACCCACATGGAGACCGGAGAGCGGCTGTCCGCCGCGGCGGCCGGAACGGCGTTCGCGAGCAGGGCGAGAGCGGCGGCGGAGGCCGCGAGTCGTTTCATTTTCATCATCGATGTTCCTCCTTGTTCATGAAACCTCTTAAGTAGTACGATAGGGGAAGATGTAAAGTTCCTGTCAACTACGGGTGGAAGGGGATAACGATGAAAGTTGTCCTGATAGACGATGAACTATTAGCGTTAACCTATCTGGAACATCAACTTCGAAACATCGCCGACATCGACATTGCAGGGAAGTTCGTCGATCCCGGCAAGGGGACGGCCTTTATCCTCGATCACGATGTAGACGTGGCGTTCCTGGATATCCACCTTCCGGAAGTGAACGGAGTCGAACTGGCCGAACGGTTGTTGGAACGGAAGCCGAAACTGAACATCGTATTTTGCACGGCCTACGACGAGTACGCGATCAAAGCGTTCGAGCTGAACGCTTTGGATTATGTAATGAAACCGGTAGGGAAAGAACGCTTAACCATCACGCTGAAGCGGATTCAGGACCGTCTCGGAGGGGGGGCGAACCCGGCAGCTTCGGCAACGCCGGCCCTTCGGATGAAGCTGTTTCAACAAGTCTTGATCGAGGCGGACGGCAAGCCGTTCGCGCCCGTTCGCTGGCGAACCGCCAAAGCCCAAGAGTTGTTCTTGTATTTACTGCAGCATCGAGGTCAACTGGTTCGCAAATCCGCGCTCGTCGAGCTGCTATGGCCGGAATACGAGCCGAATAAGGCGTTCTCGCAATTGTACACCGCGGTTTATCATATTCGAAAAACGTTGGAACCGATGAGCACCCGATTTCAACTCTCGAACGCGACGGAAGGGTACATCCTGGATGTGGACCACGTTCGACTGGACGTGGAGGAATGGGAACAGCGCCTGCAGTCGCTCTTGCCGGTCGACGACCGGACGATCGAGGAGATCGAGCAGGTCATGGCGGCATATACCGGGGATTACTTGCAGGATTACGAATACGTATGGGCGGAGAGCGAGCGGTTTCGGTTAAAGCTGCTATGGATCCGCGCCATGACGGAGTTGGCCGAATGGTATACGTCTTGCCGTAACTATCCGAAGGCGATCGAGAAATACTTCGAGATTTGCAGCCGGCAGCCCTCGGCGGAAGAAGCCCGCTTCGCCTTGATGAAACTTTATGCGGCGACGAATAATCACGTATCGGTGCATCGGCAGTATCGCGAGCTTACGACCGTGCTGCTGGAGGAAGTCAGCGAAAGCCCGAGTCCGTATATTACCGAGTGGTACCTGCAATGGAAGCTGGAAAATAAGGAATGATCGTCGGGATCATTCCTTATCTCGGCAGCTGAAAGCTCACGGTCGTCCCCTGTCCGGGAACGCTCTCGATGCGAATGCCCCTCCCGTACAGCTGCTTCAGTCGACGGTCCGTATTTCGCAAACCGATCCCCTCGCTGACGTCGACCGGCGCTTCGAGCGCTCGAGCGATGTCCTCCGCGCTCATGCCTACGCCGTCGTCGCTGACGGACACGTCGATCCGATCCCCCGAACGCGCCGTCCGAATGCGAATCGTCCCTCCGCTGGCCCGCTTAAGAATGCCATGATTTACGGCATTCTCTACAAGCGTCTGGATGGCCAGCGGCGGCAATAGGAACGTCAGATCCGCCTCCAATTCCCACCGCGCGTCCAGCCGGTCTCCGAACCGCTCCCGTTCGATAAATAAATAAGACTTCACGAGTTCAAGCTCCCGCTCGATGGACACCAATCGGTCGGTGTTATGGAAATCGAAGCTGGTCCGAAGGTATTTGCTGAATTCTTCGAGCAATTTTTGCATCTTCTTGATATCCATCGTGCCCAGCGCGGCGATCGAATTAATTGTATTGTATAGAAAATGCGGCCGGATTTGCGCTTGGAGCCAGGCGGCCTCCATCCGAAGCCGTCCCTCGATCGATAATTTCAATTCGATCAACGCCCGGACGCGGGAACGGAGCTCCCAGTAGTCGACCGGCTTCGTCACATAGTCGTTCGCCCCGGCTTGGAACCCGGCGAGAACGTCCTCCGAACGACTCCTTGCCGTAAGCAGCAGGATCGGGAGTTCGGCCATGGAGAAGCGCTCGCGAATCCGTCGAGTGAATTCATACCCGGACATCTGCGGCATCATGACGTCCGTGATGATCAGGTCGTACGTCGTCGTTTCGAGTTTGTCGATCGCATCCGCCGCGTTCATGGCGGTCGCGACGTGATACGGAACGGTGCGCAAAATATCCACCAGAATCGCTAGATTGATGCTGTCGTCGTCCATGACCAATACTTTCGGGTGTTCCGAATCGACGGACGAAGCCGGGAGGTGGACGACTTGCGTTCGATCCGCAACGAAGTCGGCGCTCCCGATCGCAATGAGGTTTCGAGAAGCTTCCGCGCTTTCGGTACGATCGGTCTCTTCGGCCAATGGCAGCGTGATCGTAAATCGGGAGCCTTCTCCGGGAACGGAAGCGACGCTCAAGTCTCCGCCATGGAGCTCGACCAGCTGCTTAGCGATGCTCAACCCGAGTCCGAAGCCTCCGACGGCATTCGCCCGTTCCGAATCCCCTTGCTCGTACGGCAGGAAGATCCGCTGCCGCGTGCTCTCGTCCATCCCGATTCCCGTATCCCGAATATGAATATGCGCCGCCGCGTCCGTTCGCTCGGCGTAGACGGAGATGCTGCCTTCATCCGTGAATTTGATGGCATTATGCAGAAGATTAAACAATATTTGTACGAGTCTGTTTTCGTCGGCCTTGACGGCCGGGAATTCGTCGGGAACGTCGATGAGCAAAGCGACGGGTTTGCCGTCCAGCATGAATCGGAGCATCTCGAGGATGCCGTCGACGACCGGCCGAATGCGCACGTTGCCGATCTGCAATCGGACGGTGCTTTCTTTCAGACGAGTGACGTCGATTAAATCGTCCAGCATCAAGGACATCCGTCTGGCTACCGCAACCTGGATTTCCAACCTTCTCTTGTGTTCTTCCGGGACCGGGCGAACCGAGTCGTCCAACACGCTTTGCGTAATGTTCATGATGCCGTGGAGCGGATTTCGAAGCTCGTGCGACGTATTGACGAGGAAACGATCCTTCTCCCGATTGGCCTGCTGAAGCTTGTCCGCAAGAAGGATCGCTTCATGTCTGGCCTGGAAAAATCGCTTGAACCAGAAGGCTGCGAACGCCAGCACGGCGATGGCCAGATCGAACGGGTAATGCATCAACTCCAACGTCGTTCTGCTTTCGATAATGGCCCAGACGATGTTCGCGCCGATCGCGGCGATGCCGCAAAGCACGTACATAACATCCTTGCTCTTCCGGATCGCATTCTTCAAGATGAGTCCCGAGAGAATCGTAGACAACAGCAGAATGGAGGACACTACGAACAATGCGGACATGACGTACCGGGCCGGCGTCAGCAGTACGAACAAGGCGTAGACGGCGCAGTAAACGGCGAAGGCCCGCAACAATCCGGGCTTTCCGCAGCCGGGAAACATATGGTCGAGCAACGGGGGCAGGAATGCTACGACGCCGACATAGGATAGGATCCAAATTTTGGTCGTATATTCGTAAGGGAGCGGAAACCACACGAAGAGCAGCCGATCGTCCGCGACCAATACGATGAGAATCCCCAAGATCATGACGAGCGCAAAATAAAGCAGTCCTCTATTGGCGACCCCGAAGAAGACCAGCATGGCCGCGTACAAGCCGTGGATCAAAAATATGATGCATAATCCGATTTGCAAACCGGTCGATAGCAAGGTTCGGGAATGAATCGCGTCCACGGTTCCGAAACGGGTCGTTTGCGTAATGCCGCCGGGACCCGCATGGGACGAAGCGTGAATCAGAATTTCGATCGTCGGCTCGTCGTCGTCGAGCGTGACGGAGAAGGGGAGGTTGCCGGCCCGATGTTCCTCCCGCTCGTCGGACGGCGACCCTTCTTGCGCGGCCAAGCGGCCGTTCACGAAGACGGCGGACGCATTGTTCACGCGATTGAATCGTAATGTAAACGTGGGCCGCTCAGCGTCATCGTCATCGAGCAGAATCCGAAGGCGATACGTGCCGAAGCGGAAGGAAGACGGCGCCTGATCCCGAAATGCAGGCTCCCATTTCCCGGGAACCTGGATGGGCCGCGGTTCGAAGCGGTCCGCCGATCCGGGCTCGACGAATCTCGAAGGAAAAAACTCCCATTCCCCGGAAAGCGGAATCGTCTGATCGTGCGGCAACGTCCATCCCCGCAGGTCCAAGACGCCGTCCGTAACCCGGGGGTGCTCGATCGGCTTTTGATAATGCAGCACCGTTAATCGTAACGCCGTAATGGCGATCAGAAATAAAACGAGAATGGCGATCATTTTTTTAGTAGAAACCAATATTTCAACCTCCCTCCATGAATCATATTAGATCTTCGCGAACTCTACAATTTCTAAACGAAATCTCTTTCCTACCGGATCCCGGGACGGATGTCGAGGAATTGTAGAGTTCAAAATGTGAAAATCGCAGGGCAAGGGAGGCATGTCTTTGGAAAAACCTGGGTTGACATTAGAGGAAACGATTGGGAGAAGGTTGGCAAGAGATCTATTCAACGGCAGCGGCGTTTTATTGGCGTCCGCTTCTTCCGTCATCACCCATGACCATATTAGAATGTTTAGGAAGCACGGGCTTGAATTGACCTCTAACGATATCGCCTCGACCGGCCCCTATGCGGAGACGGGTGCCTCCGTACGCTCTCGGATGATCGACGAAGCGGTTCTTGAAGCAGGTCGCCTGTTCGAGGAAGTCCGCGCGACGAAGGGAATCCCGCTCGCGGATTTGCGGCGCAACGTCATTCCGATGATTCAGGAAGCGATTTCAGGCGATACGCCCTTATTCGGCCTGTTCTCCGCCCTGCAAGCCAAGGACGATTATACGTATCGTCATCATTTCGCGGTAGGGGCGATCGCCAGTCTCATAGGCAAATGGGTAGGATTGGAGAGGCAGGAGCAGCTGCAGCTCACGACGGCCGCGCTGTTGCACGACGTCGGGAAGATGCTGATTCCCGAGGATGTGTTAAACAAACCGGGCAAGTTGACGGCGGATGAATATACGGTAATGAAAAGCCATACCGTGATGGGGTATGAATTGTTGAAGAGAACCGTAGGCCTGACGCATCGACAAGCGCTCGTAGCGCTTCAGCATCATGAACGGCTGGACGGCAGCGGATATCCGTTCGGCGTTACCGAAAACAAAATCGATGGGTTCAGCCGTATCGTTTCGGTCGCCGACATGTTCCATGCGATGACCTCTAAGCGAGTGTACCGGGATCCGTCCCCCTTTTACGAAGTGCTGTTCCAAATGGAGCGGGATACGTTCGGCATGTTGGACCCTGCGATTACAAGATTATTCGTGGAAAAGATCATGCATTCGCTCATCGGACAGTCGGTGCTGCTGACGGACGGGAGGGAGGGCGTCATCGTGATGGTGAACGTCCAAGAACCCTTGCATCCATTGATCCAGATCGGAAGCAGCTTCGTCGACCTGAGCAAGGAATCGTCCGTCTACGTGAAACAGATCTTCGCATAGAACCTATGTCGGCGCGTACATCATCGAACGACAGCGAAAATACCCGGTCGCGGAGTGGGTCTACGCAACCGGGTATCATTCATGTTTCGCGCGAGAATCGCGAAGGGACGCCGGCGACGGCGTCGTTAATCCTTCCGTTCGCAAGCGTCGCTCGTAATCGCGGCTTGCTGCTCTTCCGTGAAGTCCTGGAAATCGTTATCCTCCGCCATCGTCTCGCCGTGCTGGTCGAGGCGGGATGGCTGCGCTTGGCGGCCGTCTCGTTTCGGATGCGAATTGCGTCCCGTCATGACAAATCACCCCCGTGGGTAGTGTGCGCACTTTTCGCGATTTTACCTCCCCCTCATCGAAACGTCGCCTCCGGAGTAAATAGCCGGCTAGCGCAAGAATATCGTATCAACCTATTCCTGATCATCGTGTTACAATGAGATAAATTCGTAACACAGAATGAGGGAGGATTAACGTTGGCAACGAAGTGGGGAATGCGATATTTGGGGCTCGTCCTGATCCTGCCGTTGATCCTGACGGGATGTACGCAGCCGTCGGCTCAACAACCGAAGCCCGTAAACGGGCAGGGGAGCGAATCGAGAGAGCTGGTTCTTGCCGTGGGCTCCGAGCCGGACGCGGGGTTCGACCCCACCACCGGTTGGGGGCGTTACGGTTCGCCGCTGTTTCAAAGCACGCTCCTCAAATACGACCATGCGCTTGCCGTGGCGAACGATCTTGCGTCCGGTTACCAAGTGAGCGACGACGGGATCGTATGGACGGTCACGATGCGCGAAGATGCGAAATTTTCCGACGGCGAACCGGTAACGGCGGAGGACGTCGCCTACACGTTCGAAACCGCTGCTTCCAGCGGTTCGGTCGTAGATCTTCAAATTTTAGACCGTGTCGAAGCGGTTGACGAGTTTACGGTGAGATTCACCTTGAAACAAGCGCAATCCACGTTTTTGCATTCGTTAATCGCGACGGGCATCGTTCCCGAGCATGTCCACGACGGGAATTATGCGACGCACCCGGTCGGGTCGGGTCCGTTCCAGCTCGTGCAGTGGGATAAGGGACAGCAGCTGATCGTGACGGCGAACCCGCGATATTACGGAGCGAAACCCTTCTTCGAGAAAATAACGTTCTTGTTCTTGGACGAAGACGCCGCGTTCGCCGCGGCGAGGGCGGGTACCGTGGACGTCGCCTACATTCCTGCGATGTTCAGTAAGCAAGAGGTGCCGGGCATGCATCTAGTGACCGTCCAGAGCGTCGACAACCGAGGCATTATGTTTCCTTACGTTCCTTCGGGCCAAACAACGGCGGAAGGGGTTCCGATCGGGAACGACGTCACCGCGGATCTCGCCGTTCGCAAAGCGATCAACGCGGCGATCGATCGGGAGGCGTTGGTGAACGGCGTTCTGGAAGGGCATGGAACGCCGGCGCATTCCGTGAATGACGGGCTCCCATGGTGGAATCCCGAGAGCGAAATCCAAGACGGAGACATGGATGCCGCTCGGAAGCTGCTCGCGGATGCGGGATGGAACGACGGCAACGGGGACGGGATATTGGAAAAGGGCGCTCTCAAAGCGGAATTCACCCTTCTATATCCCGCCGGAGACGCGACCCGGCAATCCTTAGCGATCGCGACGGCCGATATGCTGAAGCCGCTTGGAATCAACATTCATGCGGAAGGCAAGAGCTGGGACGAAATCCGAAAGATGATGTATTCGAACGCAGTGCTGTATGGATGGGGAAGCCACGATCCACTAGAAATGTATAATCTGTACAGCAGCAAAAATGCGGGAGTAGATTTATATAACACAGGGTTTTATAAAAACGATATCGTCGACGAGTACTTGAACGAAGCGCTTGCCGCAACGACGGCGGAAGAAGCGAATGAATATTGGAAGAAAGCGCAATGGGACGGAGAGACGGGGCTAAGCGCAAGGGGCGATGCGCCGTGGGCGTGGCTGGTCAATCTCGATCATTTGTATTTGGTGAAGGATCGGCTCGATATCGGCAAGCAGAAAATACATCCGCACGGACACGGATGGCCCGTCACCGATAATCTTGTCGAATGGAAATGGAATGAATAGGCCCGCATCGGTAAAGCCGGCGGTCGTTGCGGCGAAATGGCTGATTTCCAAAATCATTCGAGCGGCGACGCTGTTGGCCGCCGTCTGCATCCTATCGTTCTTGCTCGTCAAGCAGTCTCCGATCGATCCGATTCAGGCGTACATCGGCGCGGACATGCTGCGCGTCGGTCCGGAGCAGCGCGCGCAAATCGAGGAATATTGGGGCTTGAACGAACCGTTGCCCGTTCAATTCCGGAACTGGGGAGCGGCTCTCGCGGCCGGCGACTTAGGAACGTCCATGATTTATCGTCAACCGGTCGCCGACGTCATTGGCGAGCGTTTCGCCAACTCGATCGCGCTCATGGCCGGCGCTTGGCTGATGTCGGGGGCGCTCGGCTTCGTACTCGGCGTCGTCTCGGCGATGAGACGGGATACGTGGATCGATCGGTCGATCAAGTGGTATTGTTATATGCTCGCATCGACCCCGACATTTTGGATGGGCCTGCTGCTGCTGATGGTGTTCGCGGTATGGTTGAACTGGTTTCCGGTGGGCTTGGGCGTGCCGGCCGGCGTACTGGCGGAAGACGTCACTTTGGGAGACCGCATCCGCCATCTCGTACTCCCTGCGATGACGCTAAGCATCGTCGGCGTGGCGAACGTGGCGCTGCATACGAGAGAGAAGCTGTCCGACGTGCTCTCCAGCGATTATGTCCTGTTCGCGAGGGCGAGAGGCGAACGGGGATGGACTTTATTTCGGAGACACGGCTTGCGGAATATCGCGATTCCCGCGGTTACGCTCCAATTCGCCTCGTTCAGCGAACTGTTCGGCGGAGCCGTTCTGGCGGAGCAAGTGTTCTCTTACCCGGGATTAGGCCAAGCCACGGTCGAAGCGGGACTGCGGGGGGACGTTCCGCTGTTGTTGGGGCTGGTGATTTTTAGCGCGCTGTTCGTATTTATCGGCAATACGCTTGCGGACGGCATCTATCGACTGGTCGACCCAAGAATCCGAGAGGGGGCGTCGGTATGAGCTCGGCCGCGGAGTCGCGCCGCGAACGGAATAGTTTCATAGGATGGCGGCGGAACCGAAGAACGAGGAGTCTCGTAACCGCGGGTCTGGCTTCGACGGCGTTGCTCGTTACGCTCGTCGGCGGCTCGGCGATCGGCGGAGACAGCTTCGCGACGAATCTGGACCTGCGCAATGTCCCTCCGTCGTTCGGCCATCCGTTCGGGACGGATTGGCTGGGCAGGGATATGTTTGCGAGAACGATGAAAGGCTTGTCTCTAAGCATCGTCGTGGGATTGATCGGGACGGTCGGAAGCGTGTCGATTTCGCTGCTGGTCGGCCTTGCGGCCGCGACGATGGGGCGAACGGCGGATCGAATCGTCACGTGGCTGATCGATCTGTTTCTCAGCGTGCCGCACTTGGTCTCGTTGATTCTCATTTCCTTTGCGCTGGGCGGCGGGTTTAAGGGCGTCGCGGTCGGGATCGCGCTGACCCATTGGCCGAGTCTCGCGCGCGTCGTTCGCGCGGAAGTCATGCAGCTCCGTTCCGCCGAGTACGTCCAGGTGTCCCGCCGCTTGGGCAAGTCGCGGGGCTGGGTCGCCGTCCATCATATGGTGCCGCATCTGATTCCCCAAATCCTCGTCGGCGTCCTGATCCTGTTCCCTCATGCCGTACTGCACGAGGCCGCGGTCACCTTCGTCGGCTTGGGGCTGTCGCCGCATCAACCGGCCATCGGCATTATTCTTTCGGAATCCATGCGTTATTTGTCCACGGGAATGTGGTGGTTGGCTTTCTTCCCGGGGTTATGTTTGTTTTTGATCGTACGCGCATTCGATGCGATCGGGGAAAATTTACGAACGCTCGTCGACCCCCATCGCGCGCGCCGTTAAACGTCGGGCAGAGGAGGTAGAACGGATGTCCATCCTGGAAGTGAACGACCTGTCGATCGCGTTCAAGCAGTATGCGGGCGGGCTTCGACAGCGAACCCATCAAGTGATTTCAAGGCTGAACTTGTCCATGAACGAAGGGGAAATCGTCGCGGTCGTCGGGGCCAGCGGTTCCGGCAAGAGCTTGCTCGCGCACGCCGTTCTGGGCATATTGCCGGACCATGCGACGGTTAGCGGCACGATTCGATTCGCGGGGGAAGAGCTCACCCCTAAGAGGCAAGCGGCGCTTCGCGGGAAGGAATTGGCGCTCGTGCCGCAATCGATCAACTTCTTGGATCCGCTCATGCGGGTGGGGACGCAGGTTCGAACGTCCGTCCGAACCGGAGATCCCGTCGCGGCCCAGAGGAACGTGTTCGAACGATACCGACTGAAGCCGGAAACGGAAAAGCTATTCCCGTTTCAATTGTCCGGAGGGATGGCGCGCCGCGCTCTCGTCTCTATGGCGGTCGTCAGCGGGGCTCGCGTGATCATCGCCGACGAGCCGACGCCCGGCCTCGATCCCGCCGCGCTGACCCAAGCGCTCGGCTACTTCCGAGAACTGGCGGATCAGGGGGCCGCCGTCATGCTCATTACTCACGATATCGAGGCGGCCCTTGCCATTGCAGACAAAATCGCGGTTTTCTATGCGGGAACGACCGTCGAAATCGCCCCGGCCGCCGACTTTTCCGGAAACGGAGAGAGGCTGCGCCATCCTTATACGGAGGCGTTGTGGAGAGCGTTGCCGCAGAACGAGTTTCTTCCCCTTCCGGGCGATCAACCTTCTTCCGAAAACTTGCCGCCGGGGTGTCCGTTCGAGCCCCGCTGCGATAAAGCCACCTCGGAATGCGCATGGAAACCGCCTCTCATGCGCCAAGTGCGCAATGGATCGGTCTGGTGCGACCATGTCTCTTAAAGCCGAGCGACTGGGGTTTCGATACGGGAAAGGGACGTGGCTGTTTCGCGAAATGAATGCGAAGGTGGAGCCGGGAGAAATCGTAGGGCTCGTCGGCCCGAGCGGAAGCGGGAAGACGACGTTCGCCCGGATCCTCGCGGGGTATCAGAAGCCTCTCGAAGGTACGGTGACCTTGCATGGCGAGCCGTTGCCTTCAAGCGGCTACCATCCGGTACAGCTCGTGATGCAACATCCGGAAAAGTCGGTGAACCCGCGATGGCGGATGCGGGACATCGTCGCCGAAGGCGGGCAACCGGAGGCGGCCTTGCTATCGGCGCTGGGGATTCGACAGGATTGGATGAGTCGATGGCCGAATGAATTGTCGGGCGGAGAATTGCAACGGTTTTGCGTGGCGCGGGCATTAGGAACGAACGCGAGGTATCTCATCGCGGACGAGATGACGACGATGCTGGATGCGATTACGCAGGCGCAGATCTGGCATGCGGTTCTGCGGCAAGCGGAAGAACGGAATTTAGGCGTGCTGGTCATCAGCCATGAGGAGCGTCTGATTCGGAGACTATGCCACCGGATCATCGATTTCGAAGTCGCGTCCAGCGGAAAAATTATTTGATTCGTCGGGCCCCCGGGGGAAGTAACCGGGGGCTTTTTTGTACATACTGTTGGAAAGAAGATTTTTACCAAAGGGTCTTTATCTTCGATGAACGATTCCGTTCGTCCCATACTTGGCAAAAGAAAAACTTTTGGATATAATGTTGTTAAAGTCAAAGAAAGTCAAAGTCAACGAATGAGCTCGGCGCCGACTTTCGCCGACTCGACCCATTGGAGGTCCACGTCATGCGGAATACGTCCGACATGATCGAACAATATTTGAAGCAGCTTCTGCAGCAAAGCGCCGACGGCATCATCGAGCTGCAGCGCAACGAGCTGGCCGAGCAATTCCAGTGCGTTCCGTCGCAGATCAATTATGTCATCAGCACCCGCTTCACGCTCGATAAGGGGTATCTGGTCGAGAGCAAGCGCGGGGGCGGCGGATACATTCGGATTCAGAAGGTCGATCTCGGCATGCACGAGATGATTCACGTCGAGGTGTCGCAGACGATCGGCTCCGAGATCGACCAGTCCGCCGCGGAAGGGCTGATCTATCGGCTCGAGGAAGCGAAGCTCGTCTCCTGCCGCGAGGCGAACCTCATGAAGGCGGCGATGCATCGCGAGACGATCGGCCTCAAGCTCCCGCTGCGGGACGAGGTTCGGGCTCGCATGCTGAAGGCGATGCTGGTGGCGCTTCTCACCAAGTAATGCGCCCGATACGTTGATCCGAAGGAAAGGGGACGAACGGTATGCTCTGTCAGGAATGCGGGAAGCGTCCCGCGACGTTGCATTTTACGAAGATCGTGAACGGCGACAAGACGGAGTTTCATTTCTGCGAGCCTTGCGCGCGGGAGAAGGGGGAGCTAATCCCCGGCACCGCGGGCGGGTTCTCGATCCACAACCTCCTCTCGGGCTTGCTCGAGCTCGACCCGACCGGCAAGCCCGCGACCGCGCAGCAGAAGGCGGCGCAGCCGCGCTGCGACTTCTGCGGCATGACGTACGCGCAGTTCAGCAAGATCGGCCGTTTCGGCTGCGGGGAGTGTTATCGGCACTTCCAAGATCGGCTGACGCCGCTGCTCAAGCGCGTGCACGGCAATACGACGCACGTCGGCAAGGTGCCCAAGCGGGTCGGCAAGAAGGTGCAGCTGCGCCGGCAGATCGAACAGCTGAAACGCGACTTGGCGCTTAAGGTCGAGCAGGAGGAGTTCGAGGCGGCGGCGAAGCTGCGCGACCAAATCCGCGAGCTTGAGCGGCAGTCGGCGTTATAGCGGGAAGGAGGCGGAGATCAGGAGCATGAGCAGATACACGGAGCATGCGGTCAGCAGCTGGATGCAGGCGGACGGCCCGGATTCGGACATCGTCATCTCGAGCCGGATCCGCATCGCCCGCAACGTGAGCAACGAACCGTTCCCGATGCTCGCGACGAATCAGCAGTCGGAAGAGGTGCTGAATCGCGTCGCGTCGGTGCTGAAGGATGAGGAGCTGAAGCGAATCGGAGAGTTCGATCTCGTGCCGCTCGCCGGCATGAGCGAGCTGGAGAAGCGGGTGCTCGTCGAGAAGCATCTCATCTCGCCGAATCTCGCGAACGAGGCGCGGAACGGGGCCGTCATTCTCAGCGACAACGAAGCGGTCAGCATAATGGTGAATGAAGAGGATCATCTGCGCATACAGGTGTTGTACCCCGGATTTCAGCTGAAGGAGGCGTGGGACGTCGCGGGACGCATCGACGACATCTTCGAGTCGATCGTCGATTACGCCTACGACGAGAAGCACGGGTACTTGACGAGCTGCCCGACGAACGTCGGCACCGGCATCCGGGCTTCGGTCATGATGCATCTGCCCGCCCTCGTCATGACGCAGCAGATGAATCGGATTCTCCAAGCGATCCAACAGGTCGGCCTCGCCGTTCGGGGGTTGTACGGAGAAGGCAGCGAGGTGATGGGGAACATCTTCCAAATCTCGAACCAAATCACCCTCGGCCAGACCGAAGAGGAAATCATCGACAACCTGCACGGGGTCGCGCGGCAAATCATCGAACACGAGAAGGCGGCGCGGCAGAAGCTGCTGAACGAATCCCGCGCGAAATTGACGGATCGGATTCGACGTTCGTTTGGCATTTTATGTTATGCTGAGATCATGGATTCGAAGGAGGCGGCGCAGCGGCTGTCCGACGTCCGGCTGGGGATCGACCTCGGCCTGATCGAGGGGCTCTCGCCGAAGGTCATGAACGAGCTGCTCGTGATGACGCAGCCGGGCTATCTTCAACAGCACTACGGCCGCGCCTTAAGCCCCGACGAACGCGACGCGCACCGCGCGAAGCTGTTTCGGGAGCAGTTGAATCCGAGCGGACGGTAGTAAATTTCATTTTCTATATATTCGGAGGTGTCTACTTATGATGTTTGGACGTTTCACGGAGCGCGCCCAGAAGGTGCTCGCCCTCGCGCAAGAAGAAGCGGTACGGCTGGGCCATAACAATATCGGCACGGAGCATATTTTGCTCGGTCTCATTCGCGAAGGCGACGGCATCGCCGCGAAGGCGCTGATCGGCCTCGGTCTCGGTCTCGAGAAAATTCAAGACGAAGTGGAGTCGCTCATCGGCCGCGGTCAAGAGCAGCCGACGAATATCGCTTATACGCCTCGCGCGAAGAAGGTCATCGAGCTGTCGATGGACGAAGCGCGCAAGCTCGGCCATACGTACGTCGGCACGGAGCATATCCTGCTCGGCCTCATTCGCGAAGGCGAAGGCGTCGCGGCGCGCGTGCTGAACAACCTCGGCGTGAGCCTGAACAAGGCGCGTCAGCAAGTGCTCCAGCTGCTCGGCAGCAGCGAAGCGTCCTCGAGCGGACACGGCAATACGCCGGCGAACGTCAACACGCCGACGCTGGACTCGTTGGCGCGGGATCTCACCGCGGTGGCGAAGGACGGCAATCTCGACCCGGTCATCGGCCGCGCGAAGGAAATCGAGCGCGTCATCCAGGTGCTGAGCCGCCGGACGAAGAACAACCCGGTGCTCATCGGGGAGCCGGGCGTCGGCAAGACGGCCGTCGCCGAAGGCCTCGCCCAGCGCATCGTGGCGAACGAAATTCCGGAGACGCTGCGCGATAAGCGCGTCATGACGCTCGATATGGGCTCCGTCGTGGCGGGCACGAAATATCGCGGCGAATTCGAAGACCGCCTGAAGAAGATCATGGATGAGATCCGCCAAGCGGGCAACATCATCCTGTTCATCGACGAGCTGCACACTTTGATTGGAGCGGGCGGCGCCGAAGGCGCGATCGACGCGTCGAACATCCTGAAGCCGGCGCTCGCGCGCGGCGAGCTCCAGTGCATCGGGGCGACGACGCTGGACGAATACCGGAAATATATCGAGAAGGACGCCGCGCTCGAGCGCCGCTTTCAGCCGATCACGGTCGACGAGCCGACGGTCGACGAGGCGATCCTCATTCTCCGCGGCCTGCGCGATCGCTACGAAGCGCATCACCGCGTGAAAATTACGGACGACGCGCTCGAGCAAGCGGTGCGCCTGTCCGACCGCTACATCAGCGACCGGTTCTTGCCGGATAAGGCGATCGACCTGATCGACGAGGCGGGGTCCAAGGTGCGCCTGCGCACGTACACGGTTCCGCCGAACCTGAAGCAGCTCGAATCGCGTCTGGAAGACATCCGCAAGGAGAAGGACGCCGCCGTTCAGAGCCAAGAGTTCGAGAAAGCCGCTTCCCTCCGCGACACGGAGCAGAAGCTGCGCGACGAGCTCGAGGAAACGAAGAACGAGTGGAAAGAGAAGCAAGGCCGCACGGACTCCGAGGTAACGCCGGACGATATCGCCCAGGTCGTCGCGAGCTGGACCGGCATCCCGGTCGTGAAGCTGGCCGAGGAAGAAACCGAGCGCCTCTTGAAGATGGAAGAGATTTTGCATAACCGCGTCATCGGCCAAGACGAGGCGGTCAAGGCGATCTCTCGGGCGGTCCGCCGCTCTCGCGCCGGATTGAAGGATCCGAAGCGTCCGATGGGCTCCTTCATCTTCCTCGGGCCTACGGGGGTCGGTAAAACGGAGTTGGCGCGGGCGCTTGCGGAAGCGATGTTCGGCGACGAGAATGCGGTCATCCGCATCGACATGTCGGAGTACATGGAGAAGCACTCCACGTCCCGCCTCGTCGGGGCGCCTCCGGGATACGTCGGCTACGAGGAAGGCGGCCAGCTGACCGAGAAGGTGCGCCGCAAGCCGTACAGCGTCGTCCTGCTCGACGAAATCGAGAAGGCGCACCCGGAAGTGTTCAACATCCTGCTGCAGGTGCTCGAGGACGGCCGCTTGACGGACTCCAAGGGCCGCTCGGTCGACTTCCGCAACACGCTCATCATCATGACGTCGAACGTCGGCGCGGATACGATCAAGAAGAACGCTACGCTCGGTTTCACGACCGGCGACGCGGCGCAGCAGACGAAGAACGCGTACGAGGCGATGCGCGAGAAGGTGCTCGCCGAGCTCAAGAAGAGCTTCCGTCCGGAGTTCCTCAACCGGATCGACGAGTCGATCGTGTTCCATCCGCTCGAGCAGTCGCACATCTCGGAGATCGTCTCGCTCATGTCCGAGGAGCTGCGCAAGCGGCTGAAGTCGCAGGATATCGACTTCTCGCTGACGGATTCGGCGAAGGCGTTCCTCGCGAAGGAAGGCTTCGATCCGACGTACGGCGCGCGTCCGCTGCGCCGGGCGATCCAGAAGCACATCGAGGATCGGTTGTCCGAGGAGCTGCTCCGCGGCACGATCAAGAAGGGCGACACGGTGCTCATCGACGAGAAAGACGGCGAGCTGTCCGTGCACAGCGAAGTGACCCAGAAGTAACGAAGCGAAGACCCGATGCCCCCGAGGGGGACTCGGGTCTTCTTTTTTGTTGCAAAATATAGCAATAAACGATTGCGTTCGACATCCTTCAACAGTAAAATGGAACTTAAGAAATATTGCGGAACGTTCGGTATGCGACTAAATAACTAAAGGCAAACATTGCGAAAGCAATGGACGCAAAGCTACGGGTCTACCGCTTATCCTTTCCGATAAGCTACGATCGCCGGGTTACCGATGGAGATCGTCATCATCCGCAACAATAGACTGTTCCCGGTAACGGGGGAGTCTATTTTTTTATTATTCAAGGAGGATAGAGCTCGAAAGGAACGTTCATTTTTCAATCAGGAGAGGGAGAGACCGAGTTGGCTATTAGAAAATTATTGTCCTTGTTGACGGCGGGCTGCCTGTCGCTCGCTTCGCTTGCGCCGGCGAGCGCGCTCGCGGCAATCGCCCCGGGGGACGTTGCGCAAGAAACGCCTGTATTCACGGACATGGAACAAAGCTGGGCCAAGGAGCAGCTTGCGGAATGGGCCGACAGCGGGTTTGTGAAAGGGTACGCCGACGGGAGCGTCCGTCCGGATGAGACGATCTCGAGGGCGGAATTCGTCGCGCTCGTCAATCGCGTATATGGATATGCTCACGCTTCGGATCTCGCTTTCTCGGACGTCGAATCGGACGCATGGTTCGCCGACGATGTCGCGAAGGCCGCGAGGGCCGGATATACGTCCGGGTACGAAGACGGTACGTTCCGCCCGGATCGCGAGATCAGCAGACAAGAAGCGGCGAAAATGGTTGCTACGCTGCTGAAGCTGGAAGCGGCGGCGGAAGGCGGCGGGTCTGCCGCGTTTACGGACCGCGGCGACATCCCGGCGTGGAGCATCGGGTACGTCGATGCGATCGCGGCCGAAGGATACTTGCAAGGGTATCCCGACGGTACGTTCCGTCCGGCGTCGCCGATCACGCGGGCCGAGGCCGTCGCGCTGCTGGACAGGGCGGCGGGCAACATCCTACATAAACCGGCTGCTTTCGGGAAGGACGAGGAGCAGACCGTCGTGGACGGGAACGTAACGATCAATAGTCAAGACGTCACGTTGAAGAATACGGTCATTCAGGGCGATCTGTACTTGGCTCCCGGGATCGGGGAAGGCGAAGTGTATCTCGACCGCGTGACGGTGGAAGGGAGAACGATCGTCGCCGGAGGCGGGGAGGACAGCATCGTGATCTCCGACTCCTCCTTGAACGACGTGATCGTCGAGAAAGTGACGGGCGAGGTTCGCTTGGTCGCGCAAGGCGGCACCGTCATCCATCGCACTGTCGTAAAGACGGGCGTAAAGCTGGAGGAAAATAACGCGACGCAGGGTTTCCTCGAGGTCGCGGTCATGACGACCGAAGCTTCCGCCTCGGTTCGTCTCGTCGGCGATTTCCGCTTGGTTACCGTCGTCTCCGTCGCCAAAATCGACATTGCGGAAGGCTCCGTGGTCGAAGAGATCGTCGTTAGCGCGGCGATCGCGGTAACGGGAGAAGGCAAGATTCTCTTCGCGGCCGTTCGCGTCGAGGGCGTCAGCTTCCAGCAGACCGTGGTCCGATACGAACTGTCCGAAGGAGTGACCGAAATGATTATCGGCGGGGAAGGGGCAAGCGGCGGCGAAGGAACGGAGCCGGAAGATTCTCCAAGCGCTCCGGAGGGGTCGTCGCCGACGGCGCCGACCGTGCCGACCGTGCCGACGGCGCCGACCGTGCCGCCCGAGTCGACCCAACCGGGGGCGGACGGGCCCGTGGCTCCGACGCCCGCGGCGCAAGCCGTCTTCATTACGGGCGATAAGCTGGTTGCGGCATACGACATCCCGGGCGACGTGACCCAGCATCGATGGACGTTGAAGAACAGCGTATCGGACTCCGTTTACGAGGCTGTGTATACGGCGGCGGGAGCGACTTACGGCGTCTTCGCGGTCCAAGCGAGCGTTCCCCCGGACAGCGGCATCTACACGGCGACGCGCGAGGGCTCGAGCGAAGCTCATCCTAGCGTGTTCTTGTCCTCGATCACCGTGTCCGGATCGGTGTACGCGGCCGTTTATTACGGAGGAACCGAAGCCGTCGGTTACGCGATCAACGACGGATATGTCGCAACCTTGGACCGTCATCCGGCGGATGGGGCGGTACCGCTGCGAGACGGCGACGCGATGAAGCTGTTCTATGGAGATACGATCGTATTCGAGGCGGTGTGGGACCAAGCGGCGGGGCTATGGAGGTTTGAGCGGTTCGGCGAACGCGTTCGGTTGAACGCGCCGGAGAACGTCGCGGCATTCGCGATTTCCAACACCGAATTGGGATTGCTGTGGGACGCCGTGGAACGCGCGGAATATTACCATGTTTACTACAGCGATTCGCAGGACGGAGAATACCGGCCGTTCCTCGACGAAACCGGGAATAAGATGCGAATCGAGCGGATGGACGAACCGCTCGTCGTCGACCCGACGAACGCTCCGCACAGCACAAGATACTATAAGGTAACTGCAGGGGCGGCGACGACGGAATCGGCGTTCAGCGCGGCCGCATGGGCGACGACCTATTACAATAAACACATTCCGTTGGACTTTACGCCGACGGATCTGATCGAGCATCCGACCGAACCGATTCTCTACATGACGGATAAGGCAGGACAAGCGTTGCACGCCGTAAACTACGACACGGAAGAAATCGTTACGGTCGCCTTGCCGTTGCCGCCCGAGAGCATCGCTTACGCCGACGGGGAGTTGTATGTCGGGCTTCTAAAGGGCGAGCATTCGTCCTACCGGGAGGATCAATCGGGCGCGATCGCCGTCTTGGACGCGTCGACGCTCGAGATGAAAGCGTCGAAGGACGTCGCTATCGATCCGTACGACATCGCGGTCGATCGCAGCGGAACCTTCTACGTCTCGTCAGGCTCTTCGCAGTGGACGGATATCAAGTCCTACGCAAGGGCGACCATGTCGGAAATCGCAACGACCGGCATCCGACAGCGGAGCTTTATCCATATGCATCCGACGCTAAATAAACTTTATGCGATCACGACGGACACGTCCCCCCGGGATCTGACCGCCTTCCCCGTAGCGAACGGGGCGTTCGCGGACGCGGACGGGTACGACTCCCCGTACCACGGGAATTATCCGATGAACACGAATTTCGAACTGTCCCCGGACGGGCGATACGCCTTTAACGGCGCGGGCACCGTATTCCGTACGACGGACAGCAAGTATGACGACATGCGGTACGTGCACGCGCTGAACCGCGGCTTCGCGGATATCGCGTTCCAGTTGGCCGACGAGACGTTCTACGCAGCGAAGGACAAGCTCATCGGCGTATACGATTACGGCAGCTTCGCGCAAACCGGCGTATATCACACGGACGGTGCGGCGGCGCGGCTCGCGAACGGAACGGACAAGCTGGCGGTCGTCTCCGCCCTGAACGGGAATACGATAATTGAAATCGTGGAAAAGGACGCCGTCGAGACGCTGCCGCCCGTCGCGAGTCAGGGGATCGAGTTCGACGGCATCGTCGCCGCGATCGCCGTCGACGCCGCCGCGAACCGTTTGTATGCCGTCGACAAGGCGTTTTGGAATTTGTATACGGTAGACTTGGAGAGTCAAGCCATCGTCCATACCATGAAGCTGCCTTACCGGCCGTCGGGCATTGATCTCTCGGAAGACCGGACGAAGCTGTATATCGTCAACGACGCGGAAAACCAATTGGTAACGGAAGTGAGCTTACCCGACTACTCGATCGTAAGACATCTGAACGCAGTTTCCGCGGCCGGCGACGAAGAGAATGCCCACCGCCACGTGTACGACTACGCAGGCAAGCTGTTCGTCGTTACGGGCCAATGGGACCCGAAGCTGCTACTGTTCGATGCGGCGACGTTCGCGCCGGTCGCATACGCTCCGTCGATGAAGAGTGTGGGAGGCATCGCCTTCGCAAGCGGGGAGAGCAAGTTCTACTATTGGCATCAGTACGGCTGGGGCGCGGGCTACGCGGGATCCGACGTATACGAGGTTTCGGTGAACGGAACGACGCTCGCGAAGACGGACGCCTCGTCGTTAGGCTACCCGAATATGGATCGGGATCCGCTCGACGCGCCTGTGCTGCTTGCGAAAAACGAGAGCTTGGTGATCGCCAAGGACAAAGTATTTTCCAGTGCCGACTTATCGCAAGTGATCCATGAATTCCCGGAGCCGATCTATGCCGTAAGCCCGACGGGCGACCGCGCGGCCGGGAAGACGGGCATTTACGACTTGACGACATTCGAGAAGCTGGAGACGTTGTCGTTAGTTAAGGCGACGCATCTGTTCTACGACGCGCACGGCAATCTGCACTATATGCTGGACAATGCGCTGTACATGAAATAATCGAAGCCCCGAACCTCGGAAACGACTCCGGCGTTCGGGGTTTCTTCTTTGCGACGCCGTACGCCCCGAAAATCGCGCTCCCTTCCGAACGTTATCCGAAAAGCGGGTCGAGAGGTTGCTGCCATACATGAAACGGAAATGGAAACGAATCGCGGGCTGGGGACTGCTCGCATCGTTGTCGGGCGCCGCGCTGCTGTTCCTGACGGCGGCGTCGTATGTGACGTCGCTCGACGTCGGCGAGCTCGGCGAGCCGCTCCCGTCGCCGACGGTCGTACTGGATCGCGACGGCGAGGAGATATTCAAGCTGTCGGTGCGCAAGTTCGAGCCGGTCTCGATCGATCGGATGCCCGAGGTATTGCTGGAAGCGATCATCGCGGTCGAGGACCGGCGGTATTACGACCACCCCGGCGTCGATATCGCTTCGATCGCGAGAGCTTTATATAAGGATTTGCAAGCGGGGGAATACGTGGAAGGAGCGAGCACGATTACGCAGCAGCTTGCGAAGCGGGCGTTCCTGACGCCGGACAAGAGCATCGAGCGCAAGCTGAAGGAGGCCGCGTACGCGCTCAAGATCGAGATGACGTACGATAAGGAAGAAGTGCTCGAGCGGTATTTGAACTCGATTTATTTCGGAGAGGGCGCCTACGGCGTCCAAGCGGCCAGCCGGACGTATTTCGGGAAGGACGTCTCGGAGCTGACGCTGCCTGAAGCGGCGCTGCTCGCGGGCTTGCCGAAGGCGCCGAGCCGGTATTCGCCGGTCGACAACCCGGAAGGGGCGGTGGAGCGGCGTAATCTGGCGCTTTCGCTTATGGCGGAGCAGGGGTTGATCACCGAGGCGGAATTCGAGGCCGCTTCCGCTTCTCCGCTGGCGCTTCATGACGACGCGGCCGACGAAGCGCGGCGGGTGTCTTACGCCTCGTATATCGATGCGGTCATCGCGGAGGCCGAGGAGAAGCACGGCATTACGGAGAGACAGCTGATGGCGGGCGGGTTCACGATCCGGACCGAGATGGATCGTCGAATGCAGGAGGCCGCCGCCGCGGTGTATGCCGATCCGGCAATGTTCCCTCCGTCCGAGAACGGGCAAATCGTAGAGAGCGGCGCCGTGTTCCTGGACCAGACGATGGGCGGCATCCGCGCGTTGATCGGCTCGCGGGAGAACGGACCTTACCGGGCGTTCAACCGGGCGACGCAGCTGAAGCGGCAGCCGGGCTCCGCGTTCAAGCCGATCGCGGTGTACGGCCCCGCATTGGAGGCGGGGTATACGCCGTACTCCGAGCTGTACGACGGACCGTTCGACGCGAACGGTTACCGCCCGCGCAACTGGGACGGCCGCTATCACGGCGACGTGACGATGGCGGAGGCGATCCGGCAGTCGTGGAACGTGCCGCCGGTGTGGCTGCTGCAGCAGCTCGGCATCGACAAGGGGCTGGAGTTCGCGGAGCGGCTCGGCATTCCGCTCGGGGACGCGGATCGTAATCTCGGACTCGCGCTCGGCGGCTTGTCGGAAGGGGTATCGCCGCTGCAGATGGCGCAGGCGTTCTCCGCGTTCGCGAACGGCGGGGCGATGCACGAGGCGCATACGATCCGGGAGATCGCGTCGCACGACGGCGCCGTCGTCGCCCGTTACGATACGGCGCCGGTGCAGGCGATGGATCCGAACGCGGCGTATACGATGACGCTGCTGCTGCGGCATGCCGTGGAGGAAGGGACCGGCAAGCAGGGCGCCGTTCCGGGCTGGGCGACGGCCGGCAAGACGGGTACGACGGAGCTGCCAGAGACGGAGGAGTTCGCCGGCATCGACGGCGGGGCGAAAGACTTGTGGTTCGCGGGGTATACGCCTGCGCTGACGGGGGCGGTATGGATCGGGTACGACAAGACCGATCGGGAGCACTACATGAAGACGAGCAGCGCCGCGGCGGCCGCCGTCTTCCGGGAAGTCGCGGTCCGGGCGCTCGCGGAGACGGCGCCGGCGGATTTCGTGCCGCCGCCGGGCTTCCGGGCGGATTGGGATCGGGACGAGAAGAAAGAGGAGGAGAAGAAAAACAAGAAGGACAAAGGGAAAGGAAAGGGACGGAAGGACGACCGGGACGACGAGGATCGCGAAAACGAGCGGGATGACGACGACGATGACGATGACGACGATGAGAAGGAAGAAGAGCGGAAGGGGAAGGACAAAGGCAAGGGGAAAGAGAGAGACTAACCGCTAAGCATGGAAACGCTCCGCCTGGAAATAATGAGAATACATTCCAAGGCGGAGCGGGGGATACGATGGAATTCGAACTGGACCGGGCCGGTCGCACGGCCGAAGGCGAACGGTATTATGTGTATGCGAATTCGAAAGGGAAGAAACGCTGCATCGGCCAAGTCGTGCGGTCGGAGCGATCGGGCCTATGGTCGGCGTACGCGGACGGCGAGCTGCTGTCCTGCGCGTCGACGTCGGAGGAGGCCGCGCTTAAGCTGTGGACGTTCGAATCCGTGCGGCGGCCCGACGGCGACGGATCGCGGAAGCCGATCTGGGAATGCTCGGTGGAGGAGCGGTTCGCTCGGCTCCGCCGGAAATTTCCGAAGGAGGCCCATTTCTCGGAGCGCATCGTCGAGGACGTGCGGCATGTGCCGATCGAACGCCGCGCCCGTTTGCTGCAGGACGTCTCCGAGCTGATCGGAGACATGGAGACGCAGCTGCTCTGGTGGCGGAAGGTGAAGAAGGAGCTGACCGCCGCCCCGAAGCTAAGCCGATATAAATAAAGTCGAAGCGCCCGCTCCGGGATCGGAGGGGCGCTTCGTGCGTTACGTCGGAAGCATGGGTTAGGTGTAAAAGTGCAGGTATTTGAGCGGGAAGGAGCGCGAAAGGGCCGATTGCCTGCAAAAATACAGGTATTAAGGCGCCATTGTCCCGGGATAGCGATAAATAAATGAGGTTTCGCAGGTGTTCTAAGCTTCCGGGTTACCATGGAGTAAAATAACTGTACGAATGCAGGCGCATCGTTACCGCGGGAGCTTCACGGATTGCCCCGGATAAATCAGGTTCGGATCGCGGAACCGGTTGATCGCTTGCAGCTGCCGCCACGTCAAGCCGTAGTTCGCGGCGATGCCCGACAGCGTGTCGCCGGGCTTCACGACGTAAACGCCGGAGGCCGACGCAGGCGCCGGCGCGGCGGCGGTCCCGTTCGCTTCGGCGGACGAGGCCGTCTCGAAGCCGAATACCGCAACGGTGCCGGACACTTCATGCGCGACGAGCAGCAGCGGCATCCCGTTCGGGCTGTCTTCGGCGGGAACGAACTTCATCCCTTCCGGCGCCAGATCGCCCCGCGGCTCCTCCGAGCCGAAGTCGCGGGTCGTGAAGTAGCCGTCCGCGCCGGGCTGCTGGGGATTCGTGACGTTCTGCCAGTAGATGCCGCCTGTCCGCTCGAGCCCGACGAAGGCGTACCGTTCGCCGTCGATGACGCCCGTCGCGACCGCTTCCGGCTCCGGCCCCTTGTCGTCGCTCCGATCGTCGAACGCGTTCTCCGTATTGTCTGCGTTGTACAGCGCGCCCCACGACGCGGACTTCGTCTTCGCCGCCGACTCCGAGGCTTCCTTCGTCAATTGTTCGAGGCGGCTGCCGCTGTCGTAGACGCGAGAGACCCGGCCGTCCGCGGACGCTTCCCAGATCGTATAAGAGCGGGCGCCGAAGCTATAGATCGCCTCGTATTTGCCTTCCGCATTCATCGGCGCCGCGATCGTAGTCTTCAATCGGCCGAGCGCGTCTTCGCCGAAAGCATCCGACGCGAAGGCGTATCGCTCGACCATGTCTTCGACGCGCGCCTCTTCCGAATACCCTTCGTAATCGCGGGAGTCGCCCTCGTTCGCCGTCAGCACGTAATGCTTCCCGCCGCTCGAGAATACGTCCATGCCGTCGGGCATGTACATCCCGAGCGCCGGCCAAGGCCGGATCGCCGCGACGTCGTCCTTGTCGGTCGCGTCCAAGCCGCCCTCCTCGGCGTAGTTTTTATACCCGAGGCTGCGCACGGCCGTGAACGTTGCCGAGGCGATGTCGAGAATGCCGAGCGCGTTCGCTTCTTGCAGCGCGACGAAGGCGCTCTTGCCGTCCTCGGCGACCGCGATGTATTCCGGCTCCAGATCTTGCGCGTACGGGACGTCGGCCTTCGCCTTGCGAACGTCGCCGGCGACGATGTCGTCCGCGAAGCGGGCGGTGCGGACATGCTCGGCCGTCAGCCCTTCCACGCCGCCGCGCACGTCGATGACCGAGACGCTGCCTTCCGGGTCGACGCTGTAGTCGTCGTTCGGCTCGCCTTCGTTCGCGACGAGCACGTAGCCGCCGTCCGGGGTGAACGTCAGCATGTCCGGCAGCGCGCCGACTTCGACGAAGCCGAGCAGAGCGCCGTTCGTATCGACGAATACGACGTGTCCGTTCTCCTGCTTCGGATCGTTCGGCACGGCGACGGCGAGGACGCCGCCCTTCGGATGAAGCGCGACGCTCGTAATATCGCCGGCTTGCACCCGCCCGGCGGTGAGCGTCTCGACGGGGAGGCGCTTCACGAGCGGCAGCGCTTCGACGACGCGCGAGCGGTCGCGCAGCGGGGCTAGATCGAAGATGTCGAGCGATTCCTCGGCGCCGTTCACCGCGAAGCCGCGCTGCGTCGCAGGATCGTACGCGACGATCTCCGCGCCGGCTTCGTCCAGCCCGGCGCCGCTGACGTACCGGCCGAGATAATGCGCCTTCAGCTCCGAGGCGGCGGGGACGGACAGGAACGGCTTCGCTTCGGCCGCCGCCGAGGCGCCGGATGCCGCGCCGGACCACCCGGCTGCGGCGACGACGGCGGCGATCGCGCCGGTCGTCCATCGTTGGATCGGCTTTTGCATGAAAATGGACCCCTTCCGTTATCATCAAGGTATATGCCCCCACATCATAATCGCCTCGTGTTAACCGGACATAATGGCAATGTAAACCTCATGTAAAAAAGTAGAAAAATTCGAATGATATAGGACGAACGGCCCCCGACGTATGGGGTATGTCTCTTCTCTCCGGAATCGGGGAAAATGGGTCTAGCGGCAATCGGGCGGAACGAACGTCAATCCGGCGAAATGCCGCATCATTCCAACGGATTTCCTCACGGAATCTGTCAAAAGGTGCAGGATTTTGTCAGTTGATGGAGAATAGTACCGGATAGCGAAAGAAGCGGAGCGAAGGAAACGACCATGGGGAAAAGTAAAACGAAATTCGTCTGCCAAGACTGCGGCACGGAATCGCCGAAGTGGCTCGGCAAGTGCCCCGGCTGCAACGCCTGGAATACGTTCGTCGAGGAGACGGAGACGGTCGTGAAGACGGCCGGGGTCGCCGTGCCGGGCCTCTCCGGCGCGAAGGAGCGGCCGCAGCCGATCACCAAGATCGTCAGCTCGCAGGAGCCCCGGATCGACGCGGGCAGCGGCGAGCTGAACCGCGTGCTCGGGGGCGGCCTCGTGCCGGGGTCGCTCATCCTCGTCGGCGGCGATCCCGGCATCGGCAAGTCGACGCTGCTGCTGCAGACGTCGCATCATCTCGCGCGCGCGGGACAGCGCGTGCTGTACGTGACGGGCGAGGAGTCGGCCCGTCAGATCAAGATGCGCGCCGAGCGGCTCGGCGCGGAAGCCGATTCGCTGTTCGTGCTGTGCGAGACGAATACGGACCACATCTTCGAGGCGCTCGACGACGTGCGGCCGGACATCCTCGTCGTCGACTCGATCCAGACGGTGTATCAGCCGGGCGTCGCGTCGGCGCCGGGCAGCGTGTCCCAGGTGCGGGAATGCACCGGCCTGTTCATGCGCATCGCCAAGCAGCGCGGCGTCGCGACGCTGCTCGTCGGCCACGTGACGAAGGAGGGCGCCATCGCGGGCCCGCGGCTGCTCGAGCACATGGTGGACACCGTGCTGTACTTCGAGGGCGAGCGGCACAATACGTACCGGATGCTGCGCGCGGTGAAGAACCGGTTCGGGTCGACGAACGAAATCGGCATTTTCGAAATGATCGAAAACGGTCTGACCGAGGTCAAGAATCCTTCGGAGCTGTTCCTCTCCGAGCGTCCGCTGGGCGTCGCCGGTTCGACGGTCGTCGCTTCGATGGAGGGGACGCGGCCGGTGCTCGTCGAGCTGCAAGCGCTCGTGTCGTCGACGAACTTCCCGTCCCCGCGCCGCATGGCGACGGGGGTCGACTATAACCGGCTGAACCTGATCATCGCCGTGCTGGAGAAGCGCGTCGGCATGCATCTGCAGACGCAGGACGCGTATCTGAACGTCGCGGGCGGCGTGAAGCTGGACGAGCCGGCGGCCGATCTCGGCATCGCCGTGGCGCTCGCGTCGAGCTTCCGGGACAAGCCGACGCGTCCGGAGGACGTCGTCTTCGGCGAGATCGGCCTGACGGGCGAGGTGCGGGGCGTCTCCCGGGTCGATCAGCGCGTCAACGAGGCGCTCAAGCTCGGCTTCAAGCGCGTCATCGTGCCGGACAAGAGCATGAAGCAGTGGACGCCGCCCCGCGGCATCGAGGTCGTCCCCGTCGGAACGGTGCGGGACGCGCTGAATTTGCTGCTGCCGTAGGGCGGAGGGAACGTTTTCCTAAAAAATACGAAAACGAAGTGCAAACTTCGGTCTTTTTTATATACAATAGTTATTAGAAGTTTCTTCGGAATCGAACGTCCGCATCGTCAGGAGGGTACACATGGTCAAGGAAGAGCATACGCCAGAAATCATGAGCGGACTGCTGCAGCTCGTCGCGCCGGGGACGCCGTTCCGGGAAGGACTCGAGAACGTGCTCCGCGCGAAAACCGGAGGACTTATCGTCTGCGGTTACTCGCCGGAGGTCATGGACCTCGTAGACGGCGGATTTTCCATCAATTGCGATTTCTCGCCGAACTATCTATACGAGCTGGCCAAGATGGACGGCGCTATTATATTAAGCGAGGATTTAAGACGTATTTTATTCGCGAATACGCAGCTCATTCCGGATTCGTCGATCGCTTCGTCGGAGACGGGCATTCGGCACCGGACGGCGGAGCGCGTCGCGAAGCAGACGGGCAAGCTCGTCGTCTCGATTTCGCAGCGGCGGAACGTCATCACGTTATACCAAGGGCAGCTGCGGTATGCGCTCAAGGACATGGGCGTCATTCTGACGAAGGCGAACCAAGCGATCCAAACGTTGGAAAAGTACAAAGCCGTCCTCGACCAAGCGCTGACGAACTTGTCGGCCGCGGAATTCGAGGAGATCGTCACGCTGCACGACGTCACGAACGTCGTGCAGCGCGCCGAGATGGTGCTGCGCATCAAAGCGGAGATCAACCGCTACATCAACGAGCTCGGCAACGAAGGAAGACTCATCTCGATGCAGCTCGAGGAGCTCGTGACCGGCGTGGAGGACGAGACCTACCTGCTGCTGAAGGATTACATGCGCGATCCCGTCGAGGAGAAGCTCCGAGACGCCGTGGCGGGGCTCATGCGCATGACGGACGACGAGCTGCTCGAGGACCATCACGTCGTGCGGATGCTCGGGTATCCGAACACGACGGCGATGATGGAAGAGTCGCTTTCGCCTCGCGGCTTCCGGATGCTCAGCAAGATTCCGCGTCTTCCGACGCTCATTATCGGCAACTTGGTCGAGCAGTTCGGCCAGCTGCCGCACGTGCTTATGGCGACGATCGAGGAACTCGACGAGGTCGACGGCATCGGCGAGGTGCGGGCGCGGACGATCAAGGAAGGGCTGAAGCGGATCCAAGAGCAGGTGCTGGTCGACCGTCATATTTAAGGGAATTTCGCGAAGCTTTGGGTTCGGCGAGCATTTCGGGTATCATAAAGGGCAGAGGTGTGTAGCCGATGGGTTGGAAACAGCTTCCGAACTGGTTTACGGTCGGAAATTTATTTCTAGGGATTCTCGCCATTATCATGGTGTTTAACGAACGGTCCGACATGGCTTCCATCCTCGTCATCATCGCGATGCTGCTCGACGGATTGGACGGCCGCGTCGCCCGAGCGCTGAACGCGCAGAGCGAATTCGGCAAGGAGCTCGATTCGTTGTCCGACGTCATCTCCTTCGGCGTGGCGCCGGCGTTCGTCATGTACGTCGCGGCGTTCCAAGGGCTGCATGAGGCGCTCGGCTGGATCGTGACGGCGTTGTTCCCGATTTGCGGCGCGCTGCGGCTCGCCCGGTTCAACGTCACGGACGGCTTGCCGGGGTACTTCCTGGGCTTGCCGATTCCGGCGGCCGGCGGGGTGCTCTGCACGCTGGCGCTGTTCTCCGATTCGATTCCGATCTGGGTCATGGTGCTGTCGTCGCTCGCATTGTCGTTCCTCATGGTCAGCACGGTGAAATATCCGAGCTTCAAGAAGCTCGCTTTATCCAAGAAGGCTATCTGGATCACGCCGATCATCATTATCGGCGCGGCGTCGGTGGCGGTGCTGTACCCGGGTTGGGCGTCGAAGCTGCTGTTTATCCCGCTGCTGCTGTACGCGCTGTTCGGCCTCCGGAAGAACGTGGAGGTGATCGCCCGCGCGGCGGGCCGCCGCGTGCGGAACGTCCGGGTGCCGGGGGTGCGGGCGCGCGGCGCGGGCGGGCAGAAGCCGCTGCTCGCGCGGCGGGGCTGGAAGCTGCGCAGAGGCGGGCCGAAGGGCGGGCCCGACGCGAAGGACGAAGCGTCTCCGCCGCCAGGACGGAAAAGCAAATAGGTTGTAGAGGGAATCCGCTCTCGGATTCGCGTGCGAACGCGACCGGGGGCGATTTTTTTTGCGTTGCGGGCGAAAGCGAGAAGCGGCGTCGGAAGTTGTTCAAAAATGGAGCAGTTGCCCAGGCGATAAGCGCGAGATGGAGACGGCTTGCGTGCGACTCGAATCGGTAGAAGTTTTTCGCCGACCCGAGATTAACCTTCCAAAAAGTGGACCATACTTCTAAGGACACCATTAAGGAGGTGAGCACGTGATGTGGACCAACACATTTCGCTCAGTATTTACGGTTTTCGGGGGTTTCCTCGGCTATCAAATTTCGGCGGCGTTTCAGCACGACATGCTGGGGTATCTCGTTCCCGGCGTTGCGTTCGGCTCGATCGAAGGCCAGAGCTACGGCTTGGCGGGCGCGTTTGCTATTCTTTTCTATTTCGGCTACTCATGGATCGCTCGGATCGGGAATCGCGCATTAGCGAAGGCGGAGGAGCGGCTGTACGGCTTGCCGGCGGCGGACGCGGCCGCAGGCATCGTCGGGCTCGTCGTCGGGCTCGTCGTCGCGGCGCTGCTCTACCCGGCGTTCCGCGCGTTCGGCGCGGCCGCGCCGTGGCTCGCGGTGCTGGCGACGCTGGCGCTCGGCGCGCTCGGCGCGCGGTTCGCCGTCGCGAAGCGCCCCGACGTCCTCGGCTGGATCGACGCGGCTCGCACGCCGGTCGTCAAGGAAGAGCCGAAGCGCATCTACGAGCATAAGATTCTCGACACGAGCGTCATCATCGACGGGCGCATCGCGGACATCTGCAAGACCGGCTTCCTGGAAGGCACCCTCGTCATTCCGGAATTCGTGCTCGAGGAGTTGCAGCATATCGCGGATTCGTCCGACCTGCTCAAGCGCAATCGGGGGCGCCGCGGCCTCGACATCCTGAACAAGATTCAGAAGGAATTGGACGTGAAGGTGCTCATTTACGAAGGCGACTACGACGAAATTTCCGAGGTCGACAGCAAGCTCGTGAAGCTCGCGAAGGCGCTGCACGGCAAGGTCGTCACGAACGACTTCAACCTGAACAAGGTGTGCGAGCTGCAAGGCGTGGCAGTGCTGAACATCAACGATCTCGCCAACGCCGTGAAGCCGGTCGTGCTGCCGGGCGAGGAAATCATGGTGCAGGTGATCAAGGACGGCAAGGAGCACGGGCAAGGCGTCGCGTACCTCGACGACGGCACGATGATCGTCGTGGAAGGCGGGCGCGATTACATCGGCTCGCATCTCGAGGTGCTGGTGACGAGCGTGCTGCAGACGTCGGCGGGACGCATGATTTTCGCGAAACCGAAGCAGTTGGAAAAGGCCGCGCAATAACCGCCCCGTCCCCCGCTCGAAATCGATCCGCCGCTTATGGTAAGATAGACGGAAAATAGCGGCTGGGGGTCAGGCGACGTGGCGACAGCAGGTGCCGTCATCGTGTCCGCGGGCGTAGGGAAACGAATGAACGCGGCGATTAGCAAACAATACATACCGGTCGGCGGGAAGCCGATCGTCGTCCACGCCCTCGAGGCGTTCGAGCGGACCGCGTCGGTGGACGCGGTCGCGCTCGTCGTCGGCGCGGGCGACGAAGCATACGGGCGGGAGCTGGTCGAGACGTACGGCCTCCGCAAGGTCGTCGCCGTCGTCTCGGGCGGCGCGGAGCGTCAGCATTCGGTGCGGCGCGGCGTCGAGGCGCTGCTCGAGCGGCGGCCGGAGACGGAATGGGCGCTCGTGCACGACGGGGCCCGACCGCTCGTGACGCCGGACGTCGTCGAGCGCTGTCTCGCGGCGGCGGCGGAGACGGGCGCGTCCGTGCCCGGCGTACCGGTGAAGGATACGATCAAGATCGCGGACGCGAACGGCCTCGTGGCCGGGACGCCGGAGCGGAGCAGCTTGTGGGCGGTGCAAACCCCACAAGCTTTTCGCGTTGATTTGCTGCTCGAAGCGCATCGGCGCGCGGCGGTGGACGGCTTCCTCGGTACGGACGACGCGATGCTCGTGGAGCGGCTCGGCGTCCGCGTGAAGATCGCCGAGGGCGATTACCGCAACGCGAAGGTGACGACGCCGGACGATCTGGAGCTTGTGGAGCGGCTGCTCGGCGAGCGGAATCGGGAACCCGCGGATTCGGCGGAGAACGGTCGCGCGATGGGAGATAATGGGGGGAAACCGATGATACGAGTAGGGCAAGGGTTCGACGTACATGCGTTCGCGGAAGGACGCAAGTGCATAATCGGCGGCGTGGACATTCCGTTCGAGAAGGGGCTGCTCGGCCATTCCGACGCCGACGTGCTGCTGCACGCGGTCGCGGACGCGGTGCTCGGGGCGATGGGGCTGGGCGACATCGGGAAACATTTTCCGGATACGGATCCTGCCTTCAAGGACGCGGACAGCGTGAAGCTGCTGGAGCATGTCTGGGGCTTGGCGAAGGAGCGCGGATACGCGCTCGGGAACGCGGACTGCACGGTCATCGCGCAGCGGCCGAAGATGGCGCCGCACATCGAGAGCATGGTCGCGAACATCGCGCGCGCGCTGGGCGCCGAGCCGTCGCAGGTGAACGTGAAGGCGACGACGTCGGAGCGGCTCGGCTTCACGGGGCGGGAAGAAGGCATCGCGGCGATGGCGACCGTATGCTTGACGAAGCTTCCGTAAGCGGTATGATAGGGAAATAAATACTTCTTCTTATTCGCGGAAAGGCGTGACCTGAACTATGACTGGCAACGGAACGGTACGCACGCGTTACGCGCCCAGCCCGACGGGGCATCTCCATATCGGCGGCGCGCGAACGGCATTATTCAGTTACTTGTACGCTCGGAACAAGGGCGGCGAGTTCATGATCCGCATCGAGGATACGGATCAGACGCGGCACGTCGAGACGGGCGTCGACAGCCAGCTGAACGGGCTGAAGTGGCTCGGTCTCGATTGGAACGAGAGCGTGGACGTCGGCGGTCCGTACGGCCCTTATCGCCAGCTCGAGCGTCTTGATATTTATAAAGAGTACGCGGACAAGCTGATCGCCGGCGGGCATGCGTACTATTGCTATTGCTCCGAGGCGGAGCTGGACGCGGAGCGGGAAGCGCAGGAAGCGCGCGGCGAGATGCCGCGGTACGGCGGCCGCTGCCGCTCGCTGACGGCGGAGCAGGCCGAGGCGTTCCGCGCCGAAGGGCGCAAGCCGACGATTCGCTTCCGCGTGCCGGCGGACGCGACGTACGCCTTCGAGGACGAGGTGCGCGGCCAGGTCGAATTCCAATCGAACGATATCGGCGATTGGATCATGGTGCGTCCGGACGGCATCCCGACGTACAACTACGCGGTCGTCGTCGACGACCACCTGATGCGGATCACCCACGTCGTGCGCGGCGAGGAGCATCTCTCCAATACGCCTCGCCAGCTGATGGTGTATCACGCGATCGGCGCGGAACCGCCGAAGTTCGGCCATCTGCCGCTCATCTTGAACCAAGACCGGAAGAAGATGAGCAAGCGCGACGAGTCGATCCTTCAATTCATCGAGCAATATCGCGAGCTCGGCTACTTGCCGGAAGCGATCATGAACTTTATCGTGCTGCTCGGCTGGTCGCCGGGCGGAGAGCAGGAGATCTTCTCGAAGGAAGAGCTGATCGCGCAGTTCGGGTTGGATCGCATCTCGAAGAGCGGCGCCGTGTTCGACACGGAGAAGCTGAACTGGATGAACAACCACTACTTGCGCGCGGCCGACTTGGACCGCGTCGTCGATCTGGCGATTCCGCATCTCGCGCGCGCCGGACGCATCCCGGCCGAGCTCGACGCTTCGGGCCGCGAATGGGTGACCGCGCTGGTGGCGTTGTACTTGGAACAGCTTCGCTATGCCGCGGAGATCGTCGACTTGACGCCGATGTTTTTCGAGGAGCGTCCTTCCGTCGAGGAAGAGGCGGCGGCCGTGCTCGCGGAGGAACAGGTGCCGACGGTGGTGCGCGCGTTCGCGGAGCAGGTGAAGGCGATCCCGGACGAAGCGTATTCGGCCGACGCCATCAAAGCGGCGCTGAAGGCCGTGCAGACGGAAACCGGCTTCAAGGGCAAGCAATTGTTCATGCCGATTCGCGCGGCGCTCACGGGGCAGACGCACGGCCGCGACCTCAATCAGACGTTGTGGCTGCTCGGCAAGGAGAAGGTGCTGGCGCGTCTGCAGGAACGGATGTAGGCGCTCGCTCGTCCGGGGTTGTCAAACCGTCGGACTGTAGCTATACTGGTTGGTAACATATGCAAGAGGCAACGAGCAGGAGAAGTACGTTGGAACGCGGTTCCCCAGAGAGGACGGTCTCGCTGAAATCCGTCCGAATCGCCCCGACCGAATTGCGCCTGTGAGCCGACCGCCGAACCGTATCCTCGGTAGGCGCGTCCGGGTGGTCCCCGTTACGAACCGACGAAAGCGGGACGACGCGCGCACAAGACGTAAAGCGCGGCGGCGGCCCGAAGCAGAGTGGAACCGCGTTGCGATCGAGACGCCTCTGCAGCCGAACGACGGCTGCGGGGGCTTTTTTTATTGAACGATGACAGAGAGGGGGATGAACGCGCATGGGGAACCGCAGAAGCTGGCTCGCGGCGATGCGCTCCGACATCGAGGCCGTCTTCGATAACGACCCGGCGGCCCGAAGCGTGCTGGAGGTCGTCTTGACCTACTCCGGGGTGCACGCCATCTGGGCGCATCGCGTCGCGCACGCGTTGTACCGCCGCCGATGGTACGGACTCGCGCGGATCGTCTCGCAGGCGAGCCGCTTCATGACCGGCATCGAAATCCACCCCGGCGCCCGGATCGGCGAGCGGCTGTTCATCGACCACGGCATGGGGGTCGTCATCGGCGAGACGTGCGAGATCGGCGACGACGTGGTGCTGTACCAGGGCGTCACCCTCGGCGGCACCGGCAAGGAGAAGGGCAAGCGCCACCCGACGATCGGCAGCAACGTCGTCGTCGCCTCGGGCGCGAAGGTGCTCGGCTCGTTCACCGTCGGCGAAAATTCTCGCATCGGCGCGAACGCGGTCGTGCTGCACGAGGTGCCTCCCGACAGCACCGTCGTCGGCATTCCCGGTCGCGTCGTCCGGCGCAACGGTCAGAAGGTCACGAACAAGCTGGACCACGGCAACATTCCGGACCCGATCCTGGAGCTGCATCGGCAGCTGTCCGCCGAGGTGGCGGAGCTGAGAGACGAAGTCGGACGGCTTCGGGAGGAGCTGGCTCGGGAGAGGGGCGAGCGCCGCGAAGGCGGCGGCGCGTCGAAGCCGGAACAGCCGGAGCCCGAACATGCTTGAACCACTCGAACGAAGCGAGATAACGAAGGAGCAATGAGAATCATGACGAAATCGACGATCGAACCGAAGATTTATATCTACGATACGATGGCGCGCAGGAAAGAGCTTTTCGAACCGCTCGTCCCCGGGCGCGTGACGATGTACGTTTGCGGGCCGACGGTATACGATTTGATCCATATCGGGAACGCGCGGCCGCTTATCTTTTTCGATGTGGTCCGCCGGTATTTGCAGCAATTCTATGAAGTGACGTACGCGGTCAACTTCACGGACGTCGACGACAAGCTCATCCGCCGCGCGGAAGAGACGGGCCGCGCCGTGCCGGAGCTCGCCGAGCAAAATATCGCCGACTTCCTGACGGACGCGGGGTCGTTGAGGGTTCCGCCGGCGACGATTCATCCGCGCGTGACGGAGAACATGCCGGAGATCATCGACTTCATCGCCGATCTCGTCCGGCGCGGCTTCGCCTACGAGAACGGGGGCGACGTCTACTTCCGTACGTCGAGCTTCCCGGGCTACGGCAAGCTGTCGCACCAAAATCTCGAAGAGCTGCAGTTCGGCAGCCGGATCGCGGTCGACGAGCGGAAGGAATCCCCGCTCGATTTCGTCCTGTGGAAAGCGGCGAAGCCGGGCGAGATCAGCTGGGCGTCTCCGTGGGGCGAAGGCCGCCCGGGCTGGCATATCGAATGCTCGGCGATGGCGCGGAAGTATCTCGGCAATACGATCGACATTCACGGCGGCGGCATGGACCTGACGTTCCCGCATCACGAATGCGAGATCGCGCAATCCGAGGCGGCTACGGGCAAGCCGTTCGCCCGCTACTGGATGCATAACGCGTTCCTGAACCTGAATAACGAGAAGATGTCGAAGTCGCTCGGCAACGTCGTCAACGCGCGCGAGCTGGCGGCCCGGCATAAGCCGGAGACGATCCGCTTCCTGATGCTGTCCACGCACTACCGTAACCCGCTCAACTTTACGGACGAGGGGCTGGAGCAGGCGAAGGGCGGCCTCGAGCGCATCGAGAACTGCCGAACGAACCTGAAGCATCTGTTGAAGAGCGCGCCGGAAGACGGGGCCGAGGCCGGCGCCGAGTCGGCGCAGCGGCTTGCGGCCATCCGCGGGACGTTCCACGCGAAGATGAGCGACGACTTCAATACGCCGGACGCGATCACGGCCGTCTTCGAGTTGGTCGCGGAGGCGAACGCGGCGATGGCGGCGGGAACGCCGAGCGCGGCGACGCTTCGCGGCATCGAGGAGCTCTTTCAAGAAATGGACGCGATTCTGGGCATACTGACGGAAGCGGGCGAAGACGAGCTGCTCGACGAAGACATCGAGCGTCTCATCGTTGAGCGCACGGAAGCGCGCAAGGCGCGCAACTTCGCGCGCGCGGACGAAATTCGCGACATGTTGTCGGCGCTCGGCATCGTGCTCGAGGATACGCCGCAAGGCATTCGATGGAAGCGAAAGTAGGGTAGGCGCCCATGGCGAACGTCGATTTGACGGGTTTTCAATTTTTCGCGCCGGCGGAAGCTCCGAACCACGTGAGCCCGCTGGCGCTCGCATACTTAGGGGACGCCGTGTACGACATGTACGTGCGGCAGTATGTGCTGTCGCGCCCGAGCCGGCGGCCGAATCAGCTGCACCGGGAGACGGCGGGCTTCGTCTCGGCGAAGGCGCAGGCGAAGGCGGTGCGCCTCATCGAGCCGGAGTTGTCCGAGGAGGAGCGGGACATGCTCCGCCGCGGGCGGAACGCGAAGTCGCACGCCGCCCCGAAAAATACGGACGTGCTCGACTACCGGCACAGTACGGGATTCGAGTGTTTGATCGGGTATTTATATTTATGTCGGCGTTACGATCGGCTGGAGCGGCTGATGCGGGTTTCCGTCGGGCTGGAATCGCCGATCGCGCCGCCTGCCGAGGCCGAGAACGAGGAGAAGGGGTTAACGCATGAGTGAAGAAGTGGTAGCCGGGCGCCATCCGGTGCTGGAAGCGGTCCGGTCCGGTCGAACGATCCATAAGATCCTATATAGCGCGGATTCGCAGGGGATCGGTCCGGTGCTCGCGGAGGCGCGGGCCGCCGGCATCGTGACGCAGCAGGTCGATAAGCGCAAGCTCGATCAGTCCGCCGTCGGCGTTCGCCATCAAGGCATCGTAGCCATGGTCGCGGAGCGCGCGTACGCGGAGTTGGACGACTTGTTCACGGCCGCCGAGGCGTCCGGGGAGCCGCCGCTGTTCGTGCTGCTCGACGAGATCGAGGATCCGCACAATCTCGGATCGATTATGCGAACGGTCGACTGCGCGGGCGCGCACGGCGTCATCGTGCCGAAGCGCCGTTCGGCGGGGCTGACGGCGACCGTCGCCAAGACGTCGGCCGGCGCGATCGAGCACGTGCCGGTCGTGCGGGTGACGAACCTCGCGCAGACGATCGACGAGCTGAAGGAACGCGGCGTCTGGATCGCCGGCGCGGACGGTTCGGCGCCGCAGGACGTGTACGCCGCCGACATGAAAATTCCGCTCGGCATCGTCATCGGCAACGAGGGCCACGGGCTCGGCCGCCTGGTGCGGGAGCGCTGCGATTTCCTCGTGAAGGTGCCGATGTTCGGACGGATCAATTCGCTCAACGCATCGGTAGCCGCTTCGCTCTTGTTGTACGAAGCGGTGCGTCAACGCCGGGCCGCGGCTCCTGCGGCGGCGGGACGCGGGAAGAATGGATGACGTCCTCATCGTCGACGGGTATAACGTCATCGGTGCGTGGCCGCATCTGCGCGATTTGCGCGAGCGCAATTTGGACGAGGCCCGGGATCTCCTGATCGAGGCGATCGCCGACTATCAAGGATATTCCGGGATGAAATGCATCATCGTATTCGACGCCTATAATGTTCCCGGCTTGGGACGCCAATACAACCTGCGCAAGGTAGAGGTCTATTATACCAAGGAGAAGGAAACCGCCGACGAATGCATCGAACGGCTCGTGAAGCAGCTGGCGCGCCGGCGGCGGCAAATATACGTGGCGACGTCCGACTTTACGGAGCAGAACGTCGCCTTCGGGAGCGGCGCGCTGCGGCTGTCGGCGCGCGAGCTGCTCGTGAAGGTGCGCCAAAGTCAGCGGGAGGTCGCCGAACGCGTGCAGGAGAAGCCTATGTCGCAGCGTAACACGTTCGACAAACATCTGAGCGGCGACCTTCGGGACCTGTTCGAGAAATGGCGGAAAGGCCAGTAAAATAAAGGGTTCTCGGGATTTGGAAGGTTGACGGTTCTTTAAAGCATCAGTTATACTTGTCTTATCTTTTGAGCGGTATCGTCAAGGCTGCTCCAAGCAGGCCGGAGGGATAGCAGTGAGCGTCGACTTCAGAGCGTCAATCAAGTCCGAGTACGAACTTATACCCGACGAAGATGTGGTCGAAGCGGTCCGAGCCGGCAGCAGCGAGGCGTTGGAGCACTTAATCAACAAGTATCGCAACTTCGTTCGCGCCAAGGCGCGATCTTACTTTTTGATCGGGGCCGACCGGGAAGACATCGTCCAGGAAGGCATGATCGGGTTGTACAAGTCCATTCGCGATTTCCGCGGGGACAAGCTGGCGTCGTTCAAGGCGTTCGCCGAGCTGTGCATCACCCGTCAGATCATCACCGCGATTAAGACCGCTACGCGCCAGAAGCATATTCCGTTGAATTCCTACGTCTCTTTGGACAAGCCCATTTACGACGAGGATTCCGATCGGACGCTGCTCGACGTCATCTGCGGCTCGAAGATGTCGGACCCGGAAGAGCTCATCATCAATCAAGAAGAGTTCAGCGGGCTGGAAGACAAGATGGGCGAAATATTAAGCGATCTGGAACGCCGGGTGTTGATGCTATATCTCGACGGGCGGTCGTATCAAGAGATCGCGGTCGACTTGGATCGACACGTGAAATCGATCGATAACGCGCTGCAGCGAGTGAAGCGCAAACTCGAGCGCTATTTGGAAGTGCGCAATATCAGCTACTGAAAGCGGACCCATGGGCGGGAATCGTCCGAGGTCCGTTTTTTCTTCGGTTTAACCTGCGTAATTATTGCCAATACTGAACACTATTCGCGGATCGCGGGCGAAGCCCGGAAAGTCTTGTATGTCAACACTTTTCTTGACACGGCATACCCCCTGTGATAAAGTAGTTCAGGTAGCCCAAAAATATGCTGCTTTTTTTTGTTTGGACCTTTTCGCAGGAAGGGTTCGAAAATATCACGCTTCTGTTTAGAAGGCTAGTCCAGGAGGTGTCCACATGCGGGTAATCGTTACATTGGCTTGCACAAGCTGCAAACAGCGGAATTACACGACGAGCAAGAACAAGCGCTCTCATCCGGACCGCATCGAGCTGAAGAAATTCTGCCCGTACTGCAATTCCCATACGGCCCATCGCGAAACGCGGTAATTTCTGGAGGTGCTGTTGTGCTAGCTCGTTTGAAGCAAAGCTTCGGATCGACATTCTCGTTCTTCGGTGAGGCTTGGGCCGAGCTGAAGAAAGTGAAATGGCCGAGCCGAAAGGAATTGATCAGCTACACGCTCGTCGTCCTGTTCTGCTGCATCTTCGTGACGGTCTATTTCTACGTTTTGGACTTCGGGATTTCCAACGTAATCCGCGCGATTTTGGAATAACAAATCGATTCCGGTGGTGACCCGAAGATGATGGAGAAAACCGCTCCGAATATGGAGAAGAGATGGTACGTCGTTCACACGTACTCCGGGTATGAGAACAAGGTGAAAGCCAACCTGGAGAAACGCGTCGAATCGATGGAAATGCAGGACAAAATTTTCCGCGTGCTCGTTCCGACGGAAGAAGAAGTAGTTACGAAGGACGGCAAACGGAAGACGGTGACGCGCAAGGTGTACCCGGGATACGTCATGGTGGAGATGATCCAGACGGACGATTCTTGGTACGTTGTGCGAAACACTCCTGGAGTGACGGGGTTCGTCGGCTCTACCGGTTCCGGCTCGAAGCCGATACCGTTAATGCCTGAAGAGGCGGAAGCGATATTAAAGCATATGGGCATGGAAGAGGCGCCGCGCGAGACGCACGATTTCGAATTGAAAGAGTCGGTCCGCGTGAAAGTGGGTCCGTTCGCGAACTTTGTCGGTTCGATCGAAGAGATTCTTACGGACAAAGGCAAGCTGAAGGTCCACGTCAACATGTTCGGTAGAGAAACGCCGCTTGAGCTCGACTACACTCAGGTGGAGAAGATTTAATAGACGACACTCCTGGCGGCGTTGACGTCGCTTGTGGGAGAGTTTCGCGGCCCGTTTCGCCGCGCCCGTCGGGACGGCGAGTCGCCCATCGACGGTGCGGGGATCACTCTGGCGAGGAGGTGTAACAACAATGGCAAAAAAGGTCATCAAGATGGTCAAACTGCAGGTTCCTGCAGGGAAAGCGAATCCGGCTCCGCCGATCGGTCCGGCCCTCGGTCAAGCAGGCGTTAACATCATGGCGTTCTGTAAGGAGTTCAACGCTCGTACGGCCGATCAAGCGGGCTTGATCATTCCGGTCGTCATCACCGTATTCGAAGATCGTTCCTTCACCTTCGAAACCAAGACGCCGCCGGCAGCGGTATTGCTCCGCGTCGCCGCTGGCATCGAGAAGGGTTCGGGCGAACCGAACAAGAAGAAGGTCGCTACGGTAAAGCGCGCGAAGGTGCGCGAAATCGCCGAGCAGAAGATGCCTGACCTCAACGCAGCGTCCGTGGAATCGGCGATGCTGATGGTGGAAGGTACGGCTCGCAGCATGGGAATCGTGGTCGAAGACTAATCGATTCCGCCAAACAGTGGGAGGACATTCCGCTAATACCACTAAGGAGGAAAACCAATGCCAGGCAAGAAATATCAAGAAGCCGCGAAGTTGATCGACAAGGAGACGGTGTACGAACCGGCTCAAGCGATCGAACTCGTGAAGCAAACCGCGAAAGCGAAATTCGACGAAACCGTCGAAGTCGCCGTTCGTCTCGGCGTCGACCCGAGAAAGCAAGACCAAGCCGTTCGCGGCGTCGTCGTGCTCCCGCACGGCACTGGTAAGACGAAGCGCGTCCTCGTATTCGCCAAGGGCGACAAGGCGAGAGAAGCGGAAGCGGCTGGCGCCGATTTCGTCGGCGATCAAGACATGATCAACCGAATCCAGCAAGGCTGGTTCGACTTCGACGTCTGCGTAGCTACGCCGGACATGATGAGCGAAGTCGGTAAGCTCGGCCGGATCCTCGGCGGTAAAGGTCTTATGCCGAACCCGAAAGCGGGCACCGTTACGTTCGACGTAACGAAAGCCGTGCAAGAAATCAAAGCAGGTAAAATCGAGTATCGCCTCGACAAAGCCGGACAAATTCACGCGCCGATCGGCAAAGCATCGTTCGATGCCGACAAGCTCGTCGAAAACCTCCGTTCGCTTGTAGACGCGTTGAACCGTGCGAAGCCTGCATCCGCTAAAGGCGTATATTTGAAGAGCATCGCCGTTTCGTCCACGATGGGCCCGAGCGCTCGCGTGAACGCAGCAACGTACCGCTAATCGAATCGCCGCGCAAGCGGAACGGGACTCACTTCCCGGTCATTCTAAACTTGAATAAACCAACCGTAGACAGCAGGCGCCGCTTCGGCGGCTTAATCCCCTGCCGAGGTGTTATGATACGACTTCCCGGGTCGAGCCGCGTCCGCAAGGGCGCCCGACCGGCGACGTCCTCATGCAGCCTTCGTGTCTACGGAGGCTGTTCTCGTTTACACCCTGCTTATCCATTCTTACAGGAGGTGTCACCCAATGCCTAACGCAAAGGTTTTAGCGGAAAAGCAGCAGCTCGTCAGCGAGGTGGCGGATAAGCTCCGCAACAGCGCGTGCACAGTCGTTGCCGATTACCGTGGCCTCTCGGTCGCGCAATCGACGGAACTGCGCAAGCAGCTTCGCGAAGCGGGCGTCGAGCTTCACGTAATCAAGAACACGCTCACTCGCCGCGCGACGGCCGCTACGGAACTGACGGAGCTCGACGAGCACCTGACGGGTCCGTCGGCGATCGCATTCAGCTCGGACATCATCGCTCCGGCGAAAATCTTGAGCAACTTCGCGAAGAAGAACGATGCGCTCAAGGTCAAAGGCGGCGTCGTCGAAGGTCGCGTCGTAGACGCGGCTCAAATCAAGGCGCTTGCGGACCTTCCGTCCCGCGAAGGACTGTTGTCCATGCTCCTCAGCGTACTCCAGGCTCCGATGCGCAACTTCGCGCTTGCGGTTAAAGCTGTCGGAGAACAGAAAGAACAAGCATAAATCTTATAAAATAATTGGAGGGTTATCCAAATGAGCAAAGAGCAAATCATTGAAGCCATTAAGGGTATGACCGTTCTTGAATTGAACGATCTCGTGAAAGCTATCGAAGAAGAGTTCGGCGTAACTGCAGCAGCTCCTATGGTAATGGCTGGCGGCGGCGCAGCAGCGGAAGCAGTCGCGGAGCAAACCGAATTCGACGTCATCTTGACGAGCGCTGGCGCTTCCAAGATCAACGTTATCAAAGTCGTTCGCGAAATCACGGGCCTCGGCTTGAAAGAAGCGAAAGAAGTGGTCGACAACGCACCGAAGCCGATCAAAGAAAAGATCTCCCGCGAAGACGCGGACAAGATCAAAGCGCAGCTTGAAGAAGCGGGCGCAGTAGTAGAAGTGAAGTAATCGAAGAGCCTATCGGCTTGAAAGCCCCTTGCGAGTGCGGTTCGCGCTCGCAGGGGGTTTTGCTTCACGCGGAGCGATTCCGGTTTTATGGGTGGGCGAGAAGCCGATGTCTAGGCGCATGCCGGAGCGTATGACCCGCGGACTGCGGCAAAGCGTACACCACTCATTTTCGCATTCGTAGAAGGGAGTCCGCCAAGGATGAGCGAGCATTATTATACGAAGACGCCGACCGCTGCATCGCAGCGCCAGACGGTCGAGGCGACGCTGCGCGGCAAACCGTATCGGTTCGTTACCGAAGCGGGCGTCTTCTCGAAGCGCGAGGTCGACTTCGGCAGCCGGGTATTGATCGAGGCGATGGACATTCCGAAAGACGCGAACGTGCTGGACGTCGGCTGCGGGTACGGGCCGATCGGGCTCGTCGCGGCTACGCTCGCGAGCGAAGGCACGGTTACGATGCTGGACGTCAACGAGAGAGCGGTCGAGATCGCGAAGGAGAACGCGGAACGGTTGGGGATTCGGAACGTGCGCATTCTGCAAAGCGACCGATACGAGGCGTTGGAGCCGAGCGCGACGTTCGACGCGATTCTCACGAATCCGCCGATCCGGGCGGGGAAATCTATCGTTCATAGCATCTTCGACGGGGCGTTCGAGAGATTGAAACCGGGCGGGTCGTTGTGGGTCGTCATACAAAAGAAGCAAGGAGCGCCGTCGGCGTTCGCGAAGCTGGAAGAACGATTTGGCGATGTACGTGAAGCGACGAAAGAGAAGGGGTATCGGATCTTTCAGGCCATAAAGCATAATTGACGATTTGTCAACGCCTTTTTGTTGACTTCATATGTGCGGTATGGTAGCATTAATAATTGTCAGCATTAAAATGCCTTACCTGTCTTTAGTTCGGTAAAATGTCAAGCACTTTTTTAACGCCGTGAAAGAAGCTAAAAAAATCCTCGAAATTTTCCGTCTTGACGTATATTGCCAAAGATTTCCGACTACGATAAATGATATGGAATTTTTCAGCTACCGCCAGGAAGAACGACTGCGCCGGAACATTCCGGCGGGGTACGCTTCTGCGCGGCGGGGCTCTTTTTTTCTCTTTTCCCATTCCGTTACCCAATAAGAGACGCTTCCGAAGAATGACGGTTTCGCTATCCTTAGTAGGACGGCGGCGCCCGTTATCCGGTTCGATTCAAGCGCTCCGTCCGCAGGATATGCGCTCCGATTCGAAAGCATGGCGCCTCTTGTTTCAATTTTGCTTGTTTTCGCGCTGTTCGTTACTCTATTCGGCAGTCCAGTAGACATGAGGGGTGAACGTAAGTTGGCAGGACATGTGGTGCAACTCGGTCGTCGTGAACGTAGAAGCTACGCTCGCATCAAAGAAGTATTGGGAATCCCGAACCTCATCGAGATCCAACAGAAGTCGTATGAGAGTTTCTTGGAGACGGGCCTGAGGGAATTGCTTCAGGATATTTCGCCGATCCAAGACTTTACGGGCAATCTGGCGTTGGAATTCATCGATTACAGCCTCGGCGAGCCGAAGTATTCGGTCGACGAGTCGAAGGAGCGCGACGTCACGTACGCGGCGCCGCTTCGCGTGAAGGTTCGCCTCATCAATAAGGAAACGGGCGAAGTGAAGGAACAAGAAGTGTTCATGGGCGACTTCCCGCTCATGACGGAGACCGGCACGTTCATTATCAACGGCGCGGAGCGGGTTATCGTCAGCCAGCTCGTGCGCAGCCCGAGCGTTTACTTCAGTAAGAAGTTGGACAAGAACGGCAAGAAGAGCTACACGGCGACCGTGATTCCGAACCGCGGCGCATGGCTCGAGCTCGAGACGGACATGAAGGACATCGTGTACGTCCGAATCGACCGCACGCGGAAAATTCCGGTGACGGTGCTTTTGCGCGCACTCGGCTTCGGCACGGACGCGGAAATTATCGATTTGCTCGGCGATAACGAGTATATTCGCAACACGCTCGAGAAAGACAACACCGACTCGACCGAGAAGGCGCTTATCGAAATTTACGAGCGTCTTCGTCCGGGCGAGCCGCCGACGCTCGAGAACGCGCGGAACTTGCTCATCGCGCGATTCTTCGATCCGAAGCGGTACGACTTGGCGAACGTCGGTCGTTATAAAATCAATAAAAAGCTCCACATCAAGAACCGTCTGTTCAACCAGCGCCTCGCCGAGACGTTGATCGACTTCGAGACGGGCGAGATCATCGCGGAAGCGGGCCAGATGCTGGACCGCCGTCTGCTCGACGAAGTGCTTCCGCATATCGAGAAGGGGATCGGGAACGCGGAATATCGCGTCGCTACGGGTCTGACCGAAGACGATACGATCCCGCTGCAGGCGATTTCGATCTTCTCGCCGAACGAAGACGCCAAGGTCGTGAAGGTGATCGGCAACGCGCAGGTCGACAAGAACGTGAAGAACATTACGCCGGCGGACATTATCGCGTCGATCAACTACTTCATGAACTTGCTCTACGGCGTGGGCAGCACGGACGATATCGACCACTTGGGCAACCGTCGTCTGCGTTCCGTAGGCGAGCTGCTGCAGAATCAGTTCCGCATCGGCTTATCCCGGATGGAGCGCGTCGTGCGGGAGCGGATGTCGATCCAAGACGCGAACGTCATTACGCCGCAGGCGCTCATCAACATTCGCCCGGTCATCGCTTCGATCAAGGAGTTCTTCGGCAGCTCCCAGCTGTCGCAGTTCATGGACCAGACGAACCCGCTCGCGGAGCTTACGCATAAGCGTCGTCTGTCCGCCCTCGGACCCGGCGGTTTGACGCGGGAACGCGCGGGCTTCGAGGTTCGCGACGTTCACCACTCGCACTACGGCCGGATGTGCCCGATCGAGACGCCGGAAGGTCCGAACATCGGCCTTATCAACTCGTTGTCGACGTTCGCCCGCATTAACGAATACGGCTTTATCGAGACGCCGTACCGTTGGGTCGATCCGAAGTCCGGGATCGTCACCGATCAAATTCAATATATGACGGCGGACGAAGAGGATAACTACGTTATCGCTCAGGCGAACGCCGAATTGGCCGATGACGGAACGTTCAAGAACGATTCGCTCATCGTCCGCTACAAAGACGAGAACTTGATCTTGCCGCGGGATCGCGTCGACTACATGGACGTCTCGCCGAAGCAGGTCGTCTCCGTCGCGACGGCGCTCATTCCGTTCCTCGAGAACGACGACTCGAACCGCGCGCTGATGGGTTCGAACATGCAACGCCAGGCGGTTCCGCTGCTCATCCCGAAAGCGCCGCTCGTCGGCACGGGCATGGAGCACAAGTCCGCCAAGGACTCCGGCGTATGTATCGTCTCGAAGGTGAACGGCTTCGTCGAACGCGCGTCCGCGAACGAGATTTGGGTTCGCCGCCAGGAGACGGTGGACGGCAAGCTCGTAACCGGAGATCTCGTGAAGCATAAGCTGCACAAGTTCATCCGTTCCAACCAGGGGACTTGCATCAACCAACGTCCGATCGTCCGCAAGGGCGACATCGTCAGAGTCGGCGACATCCTGGCGGACGGACCGTCCACCGAGATGGGCGAATTGGCGCTCGGCCGCAACGTGGTCGTCGCGTTCATGACGTGGGAAGGTTATAACTACGAGGATGCGATTCTTCTGAGCGAGAAGCTCGTGAAAGAAGACGTCTATACCTCGATTCATATCGAAGAGTACGAGTCCGAAGCGCGGGATACGAAGCTCGGACCGGAAGAAATCACGCGCGACATTCCGAACGTCGGCGAAGACGCGCTGAAGAACCTCGACGAGCGCGGCATCATCCGCGTCGGCGCGGAGATCGGCGCGGGGGACATCCTCGTCGGCAAGGTGACGCCGAAGGGCGTGACGGAGCTGACCGCGGAAGAGCGACTCCTCCACGCGATCTTCGGCGAGAAGGCGCGGGAAGTGCGAGACACGTCGCTTCGCGTGCCGCACGGCACCGACGGCATCGTCGTGGACGTGAAGGTGTTCACGCGGGAGAACGGCGACGAGCTGCCCCCAGGCGTCAACCAACTCGTTCGCGTCTACATCGCTCAGAAGCGGAAGATTTCCGAAGGCGATAAGATGGCCGGACGACACGGGAACAAAGGGGTTATCGCGCGGATCTTGCCGGAAGAGGATATGCCGTTCTTACCGGACGGCACGCCGGTCGAAGTCGTGCTCAATCCGCTGGGCGTTCCGTCTCGGATGAACATCGGTCAGGTGCTCGAGGTTCACCTCGGCATGGCGTCGAAGGCGCTCGGCATTCACGTCGCTACGCCGGTATTCGACGGCGCGCGCGAATACGACGTCTTCGACACGATGGAAGAAGCGGGCATGCAGCGCAACGGCAAGACGAAGCTGTACGACGGCCGGACGGGCGACTTGTTCGAACGCGAAGTGACGGTCGGCGTCATGTATATGATCAAGCTGGCGCACATGGTCGACGATAAAATCCATGCGCGTTCCACGGGTCCGTACTCGCTCGTTACGCAGCAGCCGCTCGGCGGTAAGGCGCAGTTCGGCGGCCAGCGCTTCGGCGAGATGGAAGTATGGGCGCTCGAGGCATACGGCGCCGCCTACACGCTGCAGGAAATTTTGACCGTGAAGTCCGACGACGTCGTCGGTCGCGTGAAGACGTACGAGTCGATCGTCAAGGGCGAGAACGTGCCGGAGCCGGGCGTACCGGAGTCGTTCAAGGTGTTGATCAAGGAGCTCCAGAGCTTGGGGATGGACGTGAAGATCTTGTCGGAGAACGAGGAAGAAATCGAAATGAGAGAGTTCGACGACGACGAGGACGTGTCCAACGATAAGCTGAACCTGAATCTAGAAGGATCCGAAGTAGGCATCGAGTAATTTCTATCGATCGTCGACGAGGATTTGGTTTCGTCGCCGGAGAGCCGCGTCATGCGGCTTGCCGGCGCCATAGATCGAACAAAATAGCAGGGAGGGTTGCTCCTTGATGGATGTCAACAACTTTGAATTTATGAAGATCGGGCTCGCCTCCCCGGATAAAATCCGTTCGTGGTCCCGCGGCGAGGTGAAGAAGCCCGAGACGATCAACTATCGGACGTTGAAGCCGGAGAAGGAAGGCTTGTTCTGCGAGAAGATCTTCGGACCGCAGAAGGACTGGGAGTGCCATTGCGGCAAGTACAAGCGCGTCCGTTATAAGGGCGTCGTCTGCGATCGCTGCGGCGTCGAAGTGACGCGCCAGAAGGTGCGCCGCGAGCGGATGGGCCATATCGAGCTCGCCGCGCCGGTTTCGCATATCTGGTACTTCAAAGGCATCCCGAGCCGGATGGGTCTCGCGCTCGACATGTCTCCTCGCTCCTTGGAGGAAATCATCTACTTCGCATCCTATGTCGTTACGGATCCCGGCGATACGCCGCTCGAGAAGAAGCAATTGCTCTCCGAGAAGGAATATCGCAGCTACCGGGAGAAGTACGGCTACGCGTTCCAAGCCGGCATGGGCGCCGAAGCGGTGAAGAAGCTCCTGCAGGACATCGACCTTCCGAAGGAAGTCGACTCCCTGAAGGAAGAGCTGAAGACCGCTCAAGGCCAACGCCGCAACCGCGCCATTAAGCGGTTGGAAGTGTTGGAAGCGTTCCGGAACTCGGGCAACGAGCCGGATTGGATGATCATGGACGTCTTGCCGGTCATTCCGCCGGAGCTTCGTCCGATGGTACAGCTCGACGGGGGCCGCTTCGCGACGTCCGACCTTAACGACTTGTACCGCCGCGTCATTAACCGGAACAACCGTCTGAAGCGTCTGCTCGATCTGGGCGCGCCGGACATTATCGTACAGAACGAGAAGCGCATGCTCCAAGAAGCCGTGGACGCGCTCATCGACAACGGCCGCCGCGGCCGTCCGGTCACAGGACCGGGCAACCGTCCGCTGAAGTCGCTGAGTCATATGCTGAAGGGCAAGCAAGGCCGCTTCCGTCAAAACCTGCTGGGCAAGCGCGTCGACTACTCCGGCCGTTCCGTTATCGTCGTCGGTCCGTCGCTAAAGATGTATCAGTGCGGTCTGCCGAAGGAGATGGCGCTCGAGCTGTTCAAGCCGTTCGTCATGAAGGAGCTCGTGAACAAGGGTCTCGCGCACAACATTAAGAGCGCGAAGCGCAAAGTCGAACGCGTCTCCCCGGAAGTGTGGGACGTACTCGAGGAAGTCATCAAGGAGCATCCGGTGCTGCTGAACCGCGCGCCGACGCTTCACCGACTCGGCATCCAGGCATTCGAGCCGATTCTCGTGGAAGGCCGCGCGATCAAGCTGCATCCGCTCGTCTGTACGGCATACAACGCCGACTTCGACGGCGACCAGATGGCCGTGCACGTGCCGCTCTCCGCGGAAGCGCAGGCGGAAGCGCGCATCCTGATGCTCGCGTCCGGCAACATCTTGAACCCGAAGGACGGCAAGCCGGTCGTCACGCCTTCGCAGGACATGGTCCTGGGAAGCTATTACTTGACGCTCGACAACATCGAATCCATGGGTACGGGCATGATCTTCCGGAACATGAACGAGGTCATTTCCGCTTACCAACGCGGCGCGGTTTCGCTCCATGCGCGGGTTGCGATCCCGGTATCGGCGCTCAATAAGACATCGTTCACGGAAGAGCAGCAGAAGGCGCTGTTGGTTACGAACGTCGGCAAGATCATCTTTAACGAGATTTTCCCGGCGGACTTCCCGTATATCAACGAACCGACGAAGGCGAACCTGCTGAACGGCGTCGCGGAACATTATTTTATTTTCGAGAAGGGCGCCGACGTTCGCGAACGCATCGCGAATGCGAGCTTCAAGGGCGCCGTCGGCAAGGACTATCTCGGCGCGATCATCGCGGAATGCTTCCGCAAGTATCACACGACGCAGACGTCCGTCATTCTCGACAATATCAAGCAGCTCGGCTTCACGTACTCCACGCGCGCGGGCATCACGATCGCCGTGGCGGACGTGAACGTACCGCCGGAGAAGGTCCGCATTCTCTCCGAATCCGAAGAGAAGGTACGCGTCGTGACGAACCAGTATCGCCGCGGCTTGATCACGGACGAAGAGCGTTACGACCGCGTCATCTCGATCTGGTCGAAGGCGAAGGACGAATTGACCGACATCCTCATGAAGTCGCTCGACAAGTTCAACTCGATCAGCATGATGGTCGACTCCAAGGCGCGGGGCAACAAGTCGCAGATTACGCAGCTCGGCGGCATGCGCGGCCTGATGGCGAACCCGTCCGGCCGGATCATCGAGTTGCCGATCAAGTCGAACTTCCGCGAAGGCTTGACCGTCCTCGAGTACTTCATCTCGACGCACGGCGCGCGGAAGGGTCTGGCGGATACGGCGCTTCGGACGGCCGACTCCGGCTACCTGACGCGTCGTCTCGTCGACGTCGCGCAGGACGTTATCGTTCGCGAGGACGATTGCGGCACGGATAAGGGCTTCATCGTCGGCAAGATCCAAGACGGCAAGGAAGTCATCGAGGACTTGTACGACCGGATCGAAGGACGTTACGCGTTCGAGACGGTACGTCATCCGGAAACCGGGGAAGTCATCGTCGGCCGCAACCAGTTGATCCGCGACGCGGAAGCGAACGCGATCATCGCCGCGGGCGTCGAGAAGCTCCAGATTCGTTCGGTGCTATCGTGCCGCACGCGTCACGGCGTATGCAAGAAGTGCTACGGCCGTAACCTCGCGACCGGCGCGTTCGTCGAAATCGGCGAAGCGGTCGGCATCATCGCCGCGCAGTCGATCGGCGAGCCGGGAACGCAGCTCACGATGCGTACGTTCCACACCGGCGGCGTCGCGGGCGACGATATCACGCAAGGTTTGCCGCGGATTCAGGAGCTCTTCGAAGCTCGGAACCCGAAAGGCCAAGCGATCATCTCCGAAATCGACGGCGTCGTGAAGGAAATTCGCGAGGCGAAAGACCGTCGCGAGATAGAGGTCGCCGGCGAAGCGGAATCCAAGACGTATTCCGTTACGTACGGCTCCCGGATCCGCGTCACGATCGGTCAGACGATCGAGGCGGGCGACGAGCTGACGGACGGTTCGATCGACCCGAAAGAGATGCTCCGCATCAAGGGCATCCGCGGGGTGCAGAACTATATCCTGCAGGAAGTTCAGCGCGTATACCGGAACCAGGGCGTAGAAATCAACGACAAGCACGTCGAGGTCATGATTCGTCAGATGCTGCGGAAAATCCGCATCGTCGACGCGGGCGACACGACGCTCTTGCCGGGCTCGTTCGTCGACATCCACGAGTACGAAGAAGCGAACCGCGTCGCCCTTATGGACGACAGAGAGCCGGCCGTCGCGCGTCCCGTTTTGCTCGGGATCACGAAGGCGTCGCTCGAGACGGATTCGTTCCTCTCCGCGGCTTCGTTCCAGGAGACGACGCGCGTGCTGACGGACGCCGCGATCAAGGGCAAGGTAGACCAATTGCTCGGCCTCAAGGAGAACGTCATTATCGGCAAGCTCATTCCGGCCGGTACGGGGATGTCCCGTTACCGCGGCATCAAGGTCGTAGACCCGAATGCGGCGCCGGAGGAAGACCTCGATACGGCAGCGGAGCCTGTAGCCGTGGAATAAAGGCGGAAATTCGGCAGGTCGATGTAATCGGCCTGCCGGCCTTATGGCTGCCAATGATTGATACGCTTTTTGTCTTGACATGGGCTAGACCCGGTGATAATATGTTACAGTGTGCCAAAAAGGTACGGTCTCATGCGAGATGTTCTTTGGAGGATATTTCAACAATGTCTTATGATGAAGAACTGCGCGGTAGACAACTGCGCATCGGCACCAAGCAAACGACGAAAGCGGTGGAGATCGGTACAGCCGCCAAGGTGTTTGTTGCAAGGGACGCAGATCCGAAGCTGACGAGCAAAATTGTGACTCTAGCGAAGAAGATGAGCGTTGAAGTGACGTACGTCGATTCCATGAAACAACTCGGTAAAGCTTGCGGAATCGAGGTCGGCGCCGCAATGGCCGCTATAGTGAATGAATGAAACCATGTTTTTGTCCAGGGATTCCCGAGACAAGGACATTCTCTTTTGTTCACATATGACTCACCTGGATCTGTGGACTTAACATTTGATTTACAAACGTATTGAAGGAGGTGCAACATATGCCAACTATTAACCAGCTCGTACGCAAAGGTCGTAAAGCGAAAGTCGTAAAATCGAAGTCGCCGGCCCTCCAAAAAGGGTACAACGCGCTGCGTCGCGAAGAGACGGACCTCAGCGCTCCTCAAAAGCGCGGCGTCTGCACTCGTGTCGGCACGATGACGCCGAAGAAGCCGAACTCGGCGCTTCGGAAATACGCTCGTGTACGCTTGACGAACAAGGTCGAGGTTACTGCCTACATCGGCGGGATCGGCCACAACCTTCAGGAGCACAGCGTCGTTCTCGTTCGCGGCGGTCGTGTTAAGGACCTTCCGGGTGTCCGTTACCACATCGTTCGCGGCGCGCTCGATACTGCAGGGGTTAACAACCGGATGCAAGCTCGTTCCAAGTACGGTACGAAGCGTCCGAAAGCGAAGAAGTAATTCTACAAAAATCTGCAAGACAAGAATAGCGACTAGGAATGAATTGGTTGCGAAAGGGGGATAACTATGCCACGTAAAGGTCCAGTTCCGAAGCGCGACGTGCTTCCGGATCCGATTTATAACAGCAAGTTGGTAACTCGTCTCATTAACCGAATCATGATCGACGGTAAGCGCGGGGTCGCCCAGACGATCCTGTACGACGCGTTCGAATTGATTCGTCAACGTACGGGCAACGAGCCTATGGAAGTATTCGAGGCGGCGATCAAGAACATCATGCCGGTACTCGAGGTCAAAGCTCGCCGTGTCGGCGGTGCAAACTACCAAGTTCCGATCGAAGTGAAGCCGGAGCGCCGCACTTCGTTAGGTCTTCGTTGGTTGGTCAACTACTCGCGCAATCGCGGCGAGAAGACGATGACGGAGCGCCTTGCCGCTGAAATCATCGACGCCAGCAACAACACGGGCGCATCGGTCAAGAAGCGCGAAGATACGCACAAGATGGCCGAAGCGAACAAGGCGTTTGCCCACTACCGTTGGTAGGATTTATACAAAACTAGGATAGAAGGGAGAGCTAACGAATGCCAAGAGCGTTCTCTTTGCAGAACACGCGCAACATCGGCATCATGGCCCATATCGACGCGGGCAAGACGACGACGACCGAGCGCATTTTGTTCTTTACCGGACGCGTTCATAAGATCGGCGAAGTGCATGAAGGCGCCGCGACGATGGACTGGATGGAACAAGAACAAGAGCGCGGCATCACGATCACGTCGGCTGCGACGACGGCGCAATGGAAGGGCCATCGCGTCAACATCATCGACACGCCAGGACACGTAGACTTCACGGTTGAAGTCGAACGTTCCTTGCGCGTACTCGACGGCGCGGTTGCGGTATTCTCCGCTAAGGAAGGCGTAGAGCCGCAATCCGAAACCGTATGGCGTCAAGCGGAGCGCTACGGCGTACCGCGGATCGCATACGTCAACAAGATGGACATCATCGGCGCCGACTTCTTGAACGCAGTCGAGTCGATGAAAGATCGTCTCGGCGCGAATGCGGTTCCGATTCAGCTGCCGATGGGCGCCGAAGCGGACTACGTGGGATACGTCGATCTCGTCACCAACGTTGCTTACCGTTTCACGGACGACATGGGCAGCTTGGAGGAATTGAGCGAAATCCCGGCCGAGTTCAAGTCGAAGGCCGAAGAGCTTCGGAATCATTTGATCGAGAAGGTCGCGGAACTTGACGAAGACTTGACGATGAAATACCTCGAAGGCGAAGAAATTTCCGTCGACGAGCTCAAGGTTGCCCTGCGCAAAGGTACCGTAGCGGTGAAAATCTATCCGGTTATCGCAGGCTCTTCCTACAAGAACAAAGGCGTACAGCCGATGCTCGACGCGGTTATCGATTACTTGCCTGCTCCTACGGACGTTCCGGACATCAAGGGCGTTCTGGAAGACGGCACGGAAGTCGTTCGGAAATCCTCCGACAGCGAGCCGTTCTCGGCGCTTGCGTTCAAGATCATGACGGACCCGTATGTCGGTCGTCTGACGTTCTTCCGCGTATACTCCGGTGTTCTTAACTCCGGTTCGTACGTATTGAACGCGACGAAAGGCAAACGCGAACGGATCGGCCGGATTCTGCAGATGCACGCGAACTCTCGCGAAGAGATTCAAGAAGTGTACGCGGGCGACATCGCTGCAGCGGTAGGCCTTAAGGACACGATTACGGGCGATACGCTCTCCGACGAGAAGAGCCCGGTTATTCTCGAGTCCATGAACTTCCCTGAGCCGGTTATCTCGATCGCCGTCGAGCCGAAGTCCAAAGCGGACCAAGACAAGATGGGCGTCGCGCTCACGAAGCTCGCGGAAGAAGATCCGACGTTCCGTTACTACACGGACGAAGAGACGGGCCAGACGATCATTCA
>NZ_JAPSKE010000019.1 GCF_031177825.1 Paenibacillus sp.
GCGATTCCGTTCGATCGGCACGAACGGTTCGGCGAGACGTATCTTCGCTTCAAGGACCGGGACGGTCTCCAGCTGGAGATCGTCGCCCGCGAAGCCGGGTCGCAGAGCCGTTGGTCGTTCGGCGGCGTCTCGACGGAGCATGCGATCAAAGGCTTCGGCGGCGCCGTGCTCTACAGCATGGCCCCCGAGAAGACGATGCATACGCTGCAGCATGTCATGGGTCTCGAGCGCGTCGGCGAGGATCAAGGGCTGGTTCGTTTCCAAGCGCCCGGAGAGCTTGGCAATCTGGTGGACGTCAACGCCGTCGTTATGGGCCGAGGTCATGGCGGCGCCGGCACGGTTCACCACATCGCATGGCGGGCTAAGGATGTGCCGGATCAAGAGCAGTGGAGAAGCCACGTCGCCGAGCAAGGATTTCAGCCGACGCCGATCGTGGACCGCCAATATTTCACCGCGATCTACTTCCGCGAAGAAGGGGAAATCTTGTTCGAGATCGCGACGGACCCGCCAGGATTCGAACGAGACGAACCGTTCGAGACGTTGGGCGAGAAGCTGATGCTTCCGGATTGGTTCGAGCCGCATCGCGAGCAGATCGTGCAAGGCCTGACTCCGTTCGAGGTTCGCGTGTTGAAGGAGGATGCGGAATGAAGCATCTCTATCGGAAGGGGAGCGACCCCTCCGCTCCGACGCTGCTGCTGCTGCACGGCACGGGCGGCACCGAGCAGGATTTACTGCCCCTCGCCAGCGAAATCGACGCTTCCGCTTCCGTCTTGAGCGTGCGGGGCAATGTGTCGGAGAACGGCATGCCGCGGTTTTTCCGAAGACTGGCCGAAGGCGTGTTCGACGAAGCGGATCTTCTCGCCAGAACGCAGGAGCTGCATGAGTTCGTCGACGCGGCCGCGGGCGAGTACGGGTTCGACCGGAACAACGTGGTCGCCATCGGTTACTCTAACGGCGCGAACATCGCCGGCAGCTTATTGTTCCATATCGAGGGTTCCCTAAGAGGCGCGATATTGCACCATCCGATGGTGCCTCGGCGGGGCGTGGCGCTGCCGGACTTGTCGGGGACGCCGATCTTCATCGGAGCGGGACGGAACGACCCGATCTGCACGCCGCAGGAGACGGAGGAGCTTACGGCCCTGTTGGAAGAGGCCGGAGCCGCGGTGGCCGTCCACTGGGAATATGCCGGACATCGGCTGACCGGGACGGAAGCGAAGGCGGCGGGCGACTGGTATCGGAGCGTATTCGCATGATCTCTATCGATCCGGCGCAGCGAACGGCCCGAGACAATTATAAGTTGTTGATCGGCAGCATTATTCCCCGGCCGATCGCGTTCGTCACGACGGTATCCGACATAGGCGTGTTGAACGCCGCGCCCTTCAGTTACTTCTCGATCGTATCGAGCGCGCCTCCCATGATCTCCGTATCCGTTCAGCGGAAATCGGGTACCAGGAAGGATACGGCTCGCAATGCGATCGGCGCCGGAGCGTTCGTCGTTCATATCGTAGACGAGACGAACGTCGAAGCGGTCAACCGGACGGCCGCCGGCCTCCCTTCGGACGAGAGCGAAGTGACGTATGCCGCCTTGACGCCCGTGGCCAGCGAGGCGATCGCCGTTCCCGGCGTCCGAGAAGCGAAGATTCGGATGGAGTGCGTCTTGGAGAAGGCGCTGGAGCTTGGGGGAACCGACGCGGAGCCGGCATGCGATCTGTTGATCGGGCGCGTCGTCCGGTTTCACCTCGCGGAAGAGGTGTACCAAGGCGGGTATATTCTCGCGGATCGGCTGCAGCCGGTCAGTCGCTTGGCGGGGAACGAGTATGCCGCGCTCGGCAAGTCGTTTACGCTGGAGCGTCCGCAATAATATATCAAGAAGGGCCCCGTCGATTCGGACGGGGCCCTGTTTTTCAGTCGATCGTCTGGAACGTCTGCGTCTCCGCGGACTGCCTTGCGAGCAAGCACATCCGGGCGCTGATCAGTCCGTCTTCCAAGGTGCTTAGGGACGCCGCACCGGTAAGGATGATGTCCAAAAAGTTGGCCGCCAGCCGCTCGTCGCCGCCGAAGTGGCCTTCGCCGTGCTCGAATTCATAACGGTCGACGCGGGCCTTATGGTGATGGAACACTTGAATCAGGCCGGTCGTGAAATCGAACTCGACCGTGCCCTTGTACCCTAGAAATCTTGCGCCGCGGGAGGCGGCCTTCCGACGGGCGAAGAAGTTCTGCGTGTAAGAGGCATGCATTCCGCCTTCATATCGAATGAGGGCGCTGCCGGAATCCTCGTTGCCGGTGTCCTCGGCGAAGGCGCAGTACGGCCACTTCTCCTCTTCGGCCGTGCCGACCGTGCTCTCGGCGCAAGTCCGGTTTTCCTCGCATTCCATGCACTTCAGCCCCGCCGGCTTGTTCCCCTTGAATACTTGCTTCGAGGTCATGGCCGTCACGGCTACGGCTTTGCGGCCCGCTACATAGTTCAGATAGTCGAAGTCATGCGTCGCTTTCTGAAGGAACAGTCCTCCCGTCTCCGCCTCGTCCCGGTACCAGCTGTGGTAGTATACTCCGCCATACGGTACGTTGTTGACCGCCTGGATGTGCTCTACGGTACCGATCGTCCCCGAGTCGACGATGTCCTTCACCTGCTGCACGATCGTCGTCAACCGCAGCGGGTGAGACACGACGACCGGCGTCGCGTACGCGAGGGAGGCCTCCTTCAGGCGCCGCCAATCCTCCATGGTGGTCGAGACCGGCTTCTCCAAGTAAAGCGGAATGCCGGTCGGGAGCGCTTCGAGCGCATACTGCGTGTGTAAGGAGCACCGAGTTCCGATCATGAGACCGTCCGGTCCGATCGTCCGAACCAGCTCGTCCACGGACGAGAACGTCGGGGGGGCGTCGGAGCCGTCCGTCGCGTCGCCCGCCGCATATCTGGGATCCACGATGCCTGCGATGACGATGTCCGGGTTCAACTTCCGCATCACGCGAATTACGTCCTTGATTCGACTGCCGTAGCCGATTACGCCGATCTTCATTCGTAACATCCTCCATGTCGATGTGGAAAATTTCTATGTGCCTCCATTATAAAAAATCGGAGCTCGCCGGGTCTTGTCGAATCAGCCGTTTTTCTTGCAAAATCGGCTCGTCGACGGACGCGTCGCAATCGAATACAATGAAATCGACAAGCGCATTCGGGTGAGGATGAACGGTCTGAAGGAGGCCCGATGTCCGGTGGACGGGATCAATAAGCCATATTTCAAGCAGTATCTCGAGGGTAGAGTGCGGCTGGAACGCACGATCGTCATCGACGAGCTGGTGACGTTGTTTTATTTCGAGTTTGCGAAAAACTACCGTTTCGAAGGCGAATTCCACGATTTCTGGGAGATGGTGTACGTCGATCACGGCGAGGTAACGGTGACCGCGGACGACGCGCAATGCCGGCTGACGCCCGGAACGATTATCTTTCATAAGCCTGGGGAATTCCACAGCTTCTACGCGAGCGGGGGGACGGCTCCGAATATCGTCGTCGTCTCCTTCTGCAGCGATTCCCCTGCCATGGCCGCTTTCGAACGAGCGGTGTTCCGCCTCGACGACAAGGAGCGGGACTTGCTCTCGGGGATCGTCCGGGAGGGGAAGGCCGGCTTCCGATTCCCGTTCACGTATCCGTTGATTCGCAGGGAGGATGCTCCGCTCGGGTGCGAGCAGCGGCTTCTGCACTATCTGGAGTCGTTCCTGCTGCAGCTGCTGTGCAACAACGCGAGAGGCACCGCGCAAACCGCGCTGCGCTCGCTGCCTAGGGATAAGGAATACCGCTCCTTGGTACAGGCGGTCATCGGGTTCATGGAGCGGCGCATCGACGAACCGCTGACCCTCGGGGAGATCAGCCAAGCGATGCATGTAACGAAGGCGCGTCTGAAGGAAGTGTTCAAGGAGCAAACCGGACAATCGGTCATGCGGTATTTCAGCTTAATGAAGATGGAACGAGCGAAGAAGATCATCCGCGAGGAGGCGTGCAGCTTCTCGGAGGTCGCGGAACGGCTCGGCTTCGCGACGCCCCAATACTTTTCCAACGTCTTCAAGAAGCTGACGGGCGCGAGTCCGTCGGAGTACGCCAGAAGCGTGAAGGCCCGGTCGGAGGACTTTTAGCATGTGGACAAAGTCCGATGTGGATATGTTCATAAGCGGGAAAAGGCGACCGGGCGGGGATGTTCTGGTTAGTCACACCCTGTTGTTAACATTGTGGATAAGTCAAGTTGCCCACGTATTTCCAACATAGCTCGCACGCCGAGAGGGGAACCTATGGTTGTCTGATAAACTAATCCATAGGGGGATCTCCATGAACCGTAAGCTATTGGCATTGGTCGGCGTCGCTTGTTTGTCTAGCTCGTTGTTAACGGCATGCGGGCAAGCCGGAGACGATGGGACCACCAGAGTCAACAATGTGAACGGCTATTCGCAGAACCGTAACGGCGGACTCATGAATCGCGACGGCGTCATGAATAACGGCATGGATCGCGGCATGGTTACCCCGCTCAACGGGACCAACGGCTACCGGAATTACGGGGTCGAAGGCGGCCGGGACGTCGGCGCGAACGGCACGGGCGTGTCGGGGTCCAGCGACGATCTCGGATCGGGCGGCATGGGCATCGGGAACAACCGAGGCATGGGGATCGGCAACAACCGGTAAGAGAACCCTTAGGATCAGCGAAGACAGCCCGTCGGCAACCATGCCGACGGGTTCTTTCGCATAGCTTCCCGCATGGCTTCCTCTCCTTCGGACGAATGGTATAATGGTAGAATCATACAACGAAGAGGAGCTTTCGGCATGAATCGAACGCAAACCGAACACCCCGTCCTAGCGTTCGCGCGCGAGGAATGGAACAGACTATCCGCTCTGCAGCCGCGATCCGAAGGAGAGGAGCTCGTCCTCTGCACGTGGTCCGACCTAGCAGGGCACGATGCGGAACGTCTCTCTCCCGACATCAGGGAGAAGATGAGAGCGTCGACCGGTTCCGACGACTATATCATCGCGGAAGGGGCGGGCCGACTCGTCCTCGCCGGGAAGAACGAACGGGCGACGTTGTTCGCCTTGTATCAATATGCTAGAGAAGCGTGGGGGCTGCGGCGCGCCTATCCGGGGACCGACATCGTCTTCGACGAGGAGGCGCCGATGCGCGCCGCCGCGACGGGCGTCTTCGGGCGCTTCTATTCTCCTCGCTTCGAACGCAGGGGCTTCGTCGTGGAAAACTACAACGACCCGGCGTATGTAAAGCTCCTGATCGATTGGCTGGCCAAGAACGGACAGAACGAAATCTTCTTCACGTTCATGCTCTGGGACGCGGTTCGGGACGAGATCGCTCCGGAGATCGCGAAGCGGGGCCTTCGCGTCACGCTCGGCGGCCATAGCATGAAGTTTTTCACCGATCGCTCGGCGAGCTTCCGGGCTATCCAAGGCGATCATCCGTATACGGCCAAGAAGCAGTTCAATTATAAAGACGAGACTTGGTTTCCGGCGTTCTTCGATCAGATCGCGGCGTATTGCAAGGACGTCCCGAATTTGACGACGCTCTCGCTATGGCCGGAGGATGTGGCGGACAACAGCGGCGCGGGCTTCCTGTCCTCGTATATCCGGTTCACGGAGCGATTGAAGGCGCATCTCCGGGCGGCGGGGATCGAGGCGGACGTCGAGCACATCGCTTACAATGCGGGCCTGTCTTGGGATATGCTCGAACCGGACGGCATCGCTCCTTCCGACGGCGCGGACGTGCTCTTCGCTTATTGGGGACGAGATTACCGATACGGGTATGAGGCGTCTCCGCACGAGAACGAGCATCGGGCAAGGAAGGCGCTGGAGGAATGGACGGCGGCGGTGCGCGGACAAGGGCGCAGGACGACGATCTTCGAATATTACAGCGATCACTTCATGATGTCCTCGCTGTTCCCCGCGCTGCCTAGACGCATCGCGGAGGACGTCGATTTTTACGCGAGGCTGGGCGTCGACGGATTGGTCGACTTGATCGTACCTTACAAGGGCCCGCTCGATTATCCGTGGATTTGGGCGCACGGCTTCAACAGCTTCGTCTTCGCCAGGGCGCTGTGGGGAGAACCGCTGGAGGATATCCTGGACGAATACTACGCCGGGTATCCGGCCGCGGAGCGCGGGAGCGTCCGAGCGATGTTCGAGCGGATCGAGGAGACGGTCGCGGAGGCGACGCGGTGGAACGTGCCCCTGTTTCCCGCCAGAGCGGTGGATGTCGAGCGGGCGGTCGCCGACGCGGAGCAAGCCGATGCCGTCATCGCGATGCTGGGGCGCATCCAAGCGGCGCTCGGGACGAACGCGCCGGAAGGGGAGCCCGCCGGCAGCTACGAGACATACGTCCGGCGCCTGATCGAGCAGTCCGCGGCGCTCGAGAAGCAGTGGCGGAAGAAGCGGGAGTCGCTCTAGCTCCCGTTGCCCGCCGCGTTCGTTCTTGTTATGATAGATTGTATTGGATGTAGGAGGTGCTCCGAGTGACGCATTCCATTCGATTGAGGTAAGGCTAGAAGCGCGGCGAATCGGCTCGATCATTTTTCAAGAAAGAAGAATGTGCGGGTTTATTTGAGCTGCGATTTTCGTCCGTTCCTATCCCAATCGAATCCGAATGAAACCAAAGGAGAACCTACCCTATGCAATCGCAATGGAAGAAATCGTTCGCGTTCATCTTCAGCGGACAAATCTTTTCGATATTAACTTCGTTCATGGTTCAATTCTCGATCATCTGGCACCTTACGGAAACCACGGGTTCGGCCGCGGTGCTGATGATCGCCGGACTGGCGGGATTTCTGCCGCAAGCGGTGTTAGGTCCGTTCATCGGCGTCTGGCTTGACCGCTGGAACCGCAAGCGGACGATGATCGTCGCCGACTCCGTCATCGCCCTCTCGAGTTTGCTGTTAGGCGCGTATTACTTATGGGGGGAACCGAGCTTATGGGTCGTGTATGCGATCCTGCTGATCCGTTCGACGGCGTCGTCCTTCCATGCGCCGGCGTTCCAAGCGGCGATCCCGCTGATCGCGCCGGGGGAGCAGTTAACGCGCGTGGCGGGCTGGCATCAGCTGGTGTTCTCTTCCTCCAGCGTGCTCGGGCCGGCGCTCGGCATCGCGGTATATTCGGCGACGTCGCTCGGCACCGTGCTGCTCTTGGACGTGGCCGGCGCCTTGCTCGCGAATCTGATGCTGTTGTTCGTCAGAATCGAGCAGCCGAAGCCGGAGGCCGTCCAGTCGCCATCGTTCCGGAAGGAATTCAAGCTCGGCTGGGAGTCGTTCGTCGCGGCGAAGCCGATCGTCTTCCTCTCGATCGCCATGGCCGTGTTCAGCGTCGTGTTCATGCCCCTCGCCATGCTGTTTCCGCTCATGACGCTGTCGCACTTCGGCCGCGGAGGATACAGCGCGAGCGTCATCGAAGCCGTCTTCGGCGTCGGCATGATCTTGGGCGGCGCGTTGTTGTCCGCCTTCGCCTCGAAGTGGAAGGACACGACGTATATGAGCCTCAGCTTAGTCGTAATCGGGCTGACCTGCGTCGGAAGCGGAGCGATCGGAAACGAGGCGTTCGTCGCCTTCGCGGTTCTTTCGTTCTTCATGGGCGCGGCGGCGCCTCTCTTCAACGGGCCGTACATGGCGATGATCCAGAAGTCGTTCGAGCCCGAGAAGCTGGGCCGCGTGCTGTCGATCGTCACGAGCATCGGACTGCTGTCTTCGCCGATCGGGCTGCTGCTGGCCGGACCGGTCGTCGATCGCTTCGGCGTGCAGACCTGGTTTTTCTGGTCGGGCATCGTCGTCGTGCTGATCGGCGTCTTGATCTACGCCAAGTTTTATCGCAATAGGGAACAAGCGTAAACCATCGAGCCCCGAACTTTACCGTTCGGGGCTTCTTCGATGTTATTTTCGGTAATTCACGATCTTTCGATACGCCTTCTCGCTCAGCTTCCGGAACAAGGAGAGGGAGGGGGTGAAATTCGCTTCGATCAGCCACACCTTCCCGTCGCGGTCGATGCCGATGTCCATGCCGACGGTGTGGATGTAACGGTAGTGCCGGCTAAGTACCTTCGCGCTGACCAAAGATATGCGATCGACCTCCTTCAGGATGCGACGCCGCCTCGCGGCGGTGTTGCCTTTCAAATTCGAGCGGCGCAGGGCGGACGTTACCTTCGTCACTTTGCCATGGCTTCGCCGGACATTCGTAATGATGTAGCCTTTGCCCGCGACCTTCGCCAAGCGGCCGGTTATTTTCCAACGGGACGAGGACGTTTTCTTCCGCTGCACCATCACGCGCAGGTCGAAGGGGCGGCCTTGGACTCGGGCTAAACGGATGTACCGCTGCACGAGCAGTCCCTTGCCCTTCGATTTCCTGCGAATGTACCGATTCGCCGCCGAGCGGCTCGAATACGTCTTCTTCTTTCGCTTATACCGAATTTCGATCCGGCCGGAGGACGAGCCGCGCACGCGCATCACGCCTTTGCCGCCCGAACCGTGGACCGGCTTCACGATGACCCGGCCGTATCTCGCCAACAGGCGCTTAAGATTCACCTTGCTGTACGGCTTCGACTTAGGGATATGCGAACGTAAGGAGCTTACACTTCTTACGATGCGATACTTGTTCCACTTACTCTTGCTTCTTCCGCGCTTGGCCATAATCCGCCTCCCGATCCCTCGGACCCGAGGGAAGACTTGATGGCAGTATATGGACTCCGAGGAGGATAGTATGGACGGCTGCCTTCGCGTTACGAAATAGGCGGGTAGGGGAGACGGGGACGGGCCCCTTCGGTCGGGCGGTGCAGGCGAAATTGTACTTCTTCGGCCAAATGGCGTACCATACAAGGTATGGTTCATGCGTTCATGGGCATTCCTAATAGAAAGAGGAGCGTGGTTCGTTGAGAAGAAACAAACCGTTGTCGATGGAAGATCTGCTGAAGGAGTTAAAGGGAGAGAACGCGCCGCAGGAGGATCCGAATTTCGTCTCGTTGGAGCAGTTGTTCAACGAGAAGTTTCTGCGCGGTCATTCGAGCTTCGAGAGCTTCGAAGCGTTCCTTGCGAAGGGGAACTTCCAGGCTAGAACGCACGAGGAAATCAAGAACATCGAAGGCGAGCTCTTCGACCGTTATATCGCCCGGGAGACGGATTTCCGCGACTGGAAGCAGATGTTGGAGGCGGCGAAGAAGGAGCACGAGGCGTCTAAGGGGAAACCGTCGTAAGGAATGGTTTCGAGGGCGCCGTCGGGGCGCTCTCTTGCATTCGTCGGCAGAAAAGAACCACTGCATGCGCAGTGGTTCTTTTCGCGTTCCATCGGATCTTTACGTGACAGGTTCGAACGGAAGGTTCTCATAGGCTTCCGTTAAAGCTTCGCGTTCTTTATCCTTGAACTTCTTGTTGAAAAGGATGTACTGAACGTAGTCATCCCCCGCCACTATTTCTTGAATTTCGAAGCCCCCTTGGGCGAGAGCGCCCAATACGTCCGCTCCCCCGTAGCCGATCGGGGAAAATGCAGGATCTTGGAAGCTTGCATCGTACCCGATCACCGTCTGATTCGGCGACGTCGGGTCTACCGTGACCAACACGTATGCCGGTTGTTTAGCCATAGTCCCACTCCTCTACTTTCAAAAAAATTGAGATTCTCGCGCTATCTCTCGTTAGACGGCTTGCCGGGATTCACCCCCTTCCGAGTTACGCTTGCTGTTACGTTATGAAAAAGAATTCATATGGTGATAGGTAGAATGCATACTTGTCAATAAATTCCGCCAATGGAACTATATTGATAATGGGTGAATCGTACTGGACAGGAACCGCCACTCATTCGCGTCTTTCTCATATAGTGATAAGCAGGAAATCGAGTTTTCCTCATTCTATGAAAAGGGAGCGTGAGATGAACACATGGTCGATGAGAGCTTCCGGATCCCCGTATCGGCAAGAATCGGCCGGCATGTCGTCATCGAAGAGGGCGTGATTCTCGGCGAGAACGTCCGCATCGGACATCATTCCGTGGTACTGGCCGGAACCGTGATCGGTCATGACGTCACGGTCGGCTGCAATGCGGTGCTTGGATGCCAGCCATACAACAATGCTAGAGTTACGCACAAGGTTTCAAAGCAAGAAGGGCTAGTGATCGGGAACGGCTGCCGGATCGGCAACGGCGCCGTCGTCTACGCCGGGACGGTATTAGAGGAAGGCGCGATGGTCGGAGACTTGGCGAGCATCCGCGAAGGAACGCGCATCGGGAGTTCTACCGTCGTAGGGAGAAGCGCGACCGTCGAATGCCGTACGCGCATCGGCAGCCGCTGCCTCATCCAAACGGGGGCTTATATTACCGCCGATATGATCATCGAAGACGACGTCTTTATCGGGCCGGAGGTGTCCACGTCCAACGATAAATATATGGGGAGACAGCCCTATCAACTGGCGGGTCCCCATATTAAGGAAGGGGCCAGCATCGGGAATAACGCGACGCTGCTGCCTGGGATCGCGATCGGCCGAGGGGCGGTCGTCGGCGCCGGTTCCGTCGTCACGCAGGACGTGCCCGATCACGTCACGGTCGTCGGCGTACCCGCGAAGCCGCTGCCCGCGAATCGGAGCGGAACGCCGAAGGGGGGGCAATCATGAACATGAACATTCCTTTAATCGATTTGCGGGCGCAATACGTTTCGTTAAGACAAGAAATCCGGAGCGCGATCCACGCCGTCTTGGAGAGCGGGATCTACGTTTCCGGTTCGGAGGTGCAGCGCTTCGAACAGGAGACGGCCGAGTTCGCGAACGCCAAGACCTCGGTGTCCGTCGCGAACGGAACCGACGCGCTCATTCTCGCGTTGGAGGCGTGCGGCGTAGGCCCGGGCGACGAAGTCATCACGTCTCCTTATACGTTCTTCGCGACGGCGGAGGCCATCGCTAGAGTCGGCGCGCTTCCGGTGTTCGCGGATATCGATCCCGACACTTACAATCTGTCTCCGGAGAAGGCGGAAGCCAAGATCACCTCCAGAACGAAGGCGATCATCCCCGTGCACATCTTCGGTCAGCCGGCGGACATGGACGCGTTCCTCGCGATCGCCCGGCGGCATCGGCTGTACGTCATCGAGGACGCCTGCCAAGCGTTGGGCGCCGAATATCGCGGGAAGCCGGTCGGCGGCCTCGGACATATCGGCTGCGTCTCGTTCTTCCCGACGAAAAACTTGGGCGGGTACGGCGACGGCGGGATCGTTCTGACGAACGACGAAGAGATCGCCAGGAACGTGCGCGTGCTGGCGAACCATGGGAGCACTCGGAGGTATTTCCATGAGACGGTCGGTTATAACAGCCGGCTTGACGAGCTTCAGGCGGCGATCCTGCGCGTAAAGCTGACGAAGCTTCGGGAATGGAATCGGCTGCGGCGGGAGAAGGCGGATTGGTATACCGAGCGGCTGCGGGAGACGGGGGTTAAAGTCCCTTACGCGACGCCCTCGGCGAGCCACGTGTATCATATCTATACGATCGAGGTTTCGAAACGGGATGAGCTGTCGACTTATTTGAACGGGGTCGGCGTGGCCACGGGGCATTACTATCCTTGTCCGCTGCATCTGCAGGAAGCGTTCGCGAGTCTCGGATATAAGAGAGGCGACTTGCCCGTCGCCGAAGCGGCCTCCGAGCGCGCCTTGGCGTTGCCCATGTACCCGGAATTGACGGCCGAACAGCAGCAATATATCGTATCGCACATTCGAAAATTCATGGACTGAAAAGGACCGCAGCTCGAGGCGCGAGCTGCGGTCCCTTTATGTTCCCGATATCGCATGGTACACATTCAACAAGCGCGAAGCCGTATTCTCGAGGGCATGATGACGTTCCACATAGCGGCGGCCGTCCATTCCGAGCCGGCTCCACCGTTCCGGCTGCATCAGCAGGCGTTTCAAAACGTCGTAGATCGTCTCCGGATTGGCGTTCACGATCGGAAGGCCGGGCGGATACGTGTCGAGCAGATCGTCGCGAATATAACAGATTACCGGCTTCCCCATCGCCATCGCCTCCATGCTCAGATTGGCGTAGGAGCCGATCAAGAGCTGATCGACGACGACGGCGGATTCCCGATACAACCGCATCGCCTGCTCATGGGGAAGCTTCTCGATCAGACGGAAGCGGAACGGCACGCCTTCCTTCCGCAACCGTTCTACCGCGGATAAGAGATACGCCGTACCCTTGACCTCCCGGTTCGACGGGGCATGAACGACCAGCGGTTCCGGTTGAGGGGGCGGATAGAAGGGTTGGATCCGTCCCGTCTCGATCGCGCGAGGAACGATATGGACGTGTTTGTAATACCCTTCGACATAAGGCAGCAGCTCGCGGTCCGGAACGACGGCATGCTCGATCGAAGAGGCGAGAACTCGAAGGTTGCGGCGGATGAGCGGTTCCGGCCAAATTTTCTTTACGCGAACGTAAGGATTGTTAAAGCTTCTGGCGACCGAACCGATGCGGACGTCGGAGCCGCGGTGCTCCGCGACCATGGTTTTCCCCATCCGGGCAAGGATCTTGAGATCGCTCTTATCGGGGAGGAACGTCTCCCCGAAGTGGAAGTGGAACACATCGTACCGATCGACGGCTTCCTTGAAGAACGCCTTGCGAATCTCGACGCTTTCGGACGGAGGATACCGATCCAGGTTCAAACGGATATCCGCCAGATAGTCGTAATACCCGGCGGAGTGAAAACTGCAAGAGGTCGCGTCCACGCCTTGGGCGCGAAGCGCGCGGGCCGCTATGCCGATCCCGATTCCATACGGCAGGTGAAGCACTCTCACCGGACATCCCCCTATTCTTCCCGTCGTCTTCCGGCCGGTTTCGCGCCTTACAATTGACGATAAATATCGATTAACATGCCGGAGACCCGCTCCAGGCTATGATGCCGCTCCACATAACGCCTCCCGCGCCTCCCGAGCTCCGCCCAACGCTCGGGACGGCGAAGAAGATCTCTCAGCGCTTCGTAGATCGTATCCGGGTCGGCGCTCACGATCGGGAGATCCGGAGGGAACGTATCGCGGAGATCTTCGCGGATATAACAAATGACGGGCTTCCCCATCGCCATCGCTTCGATGCTTAAATTCGCATACGATCCGATCCGAAGCTGATCGATGACGATCGTGGCTTGCCTATACAACCGTTGGGCTTCGAGATGAGGCATCCGTTCGATGAGCTTGAAATCGAATTTGTAGCCTTCCCTACGCAAGCGGCTTACGGAGGACAAGATATGATCGGTGCCCTTAATCTCCCGATGGGACGGAGCGTGCACGACGAGCGGCGGGGAGTCGGGCGACGGGTAATCGGGAATGTACCGTTCGGTATCGATGGCGTAGGGGACGATATGAACCTTCTTATAATAAGGCGCGACGTAGGGCAGCAATTCGCGATCCGGAACGATGGCATGCTCGATATAAGCGGAGAGCCGTCTCAGATTCGCGCGAATCTTCATCTCGGGCCACGTCGGCTTGACTCGGACATGCGGATTGCCGAAGCTTCTCGCGACGGACAGCATGCGCGCTTCCGAGCCGCGATGGTGGACGATCATCTTCTTGCCGCGGTCCCTAATGATTTTCAGGTCGCGCTTGTCGGGGAAGAACGTCTCCCCGAAATGAAAGTGGAAGAGGTCGTATGTCTCCAACGCTTCCCGAAAGAACGCTTCGCGTACCTGTTTTCCGGCTCTGTACGAATATTCGTCCACATGCATGCGAAGGTCCGCCATGTAGGCATAGCGGTGGGATCGCAAACTGCAAGAGACGGCATCGACGCCTCGGGCCCGAAGCGCCTGGCTCAATACGCCGATGCCGATTCCATAGGGAAGGTGCAAGACCCTCCACGAACTCATGCCTTCGGCCGCCGCGCGATCGTTTCGGCTACGCCGCGCTCGAAGTCCCAATCGAACGACATGCCGATTCCTTTGATCTTCGCGTTGTCGATATCGAAATGTTTAATATCGCCGGGCTTCCAGTCGGCATACGCGATCGGCAGATCTTCTCTTTGCAATAGGCGCAAAATGAGCTCCGCCAGCTCTTGGATCGTTATTTTCAAGCCCGACGCGCAGTTGTATATTTCTCCGTCGGACTGCGGATGGCTCGCCGCGAGCAAATTCGCTTTGACCACGTCCCTCACGTACGTGAACGATCTGACCTGACTGCCGTCGCCGTATACGATGGGGGATTGGTCGTTCAACACCCTTCGAATGAAGATCGAGACGACGCCGCCGAAGTCGTTATCTTCCTGCCTCGGGCCGTATACGTGGAAGTAGCGGAGAATCGATATGTTCATGCCGTATAAGCGCCGAAACACTTGGCAGTACTTTTCGGCGGCTAGCTTACTGGTCCCGTAGAACGACACCGGCTCGGTCGGATGTTTTTCGTCCTCGGGGACGTATACGGGCTCCCCGTACACCGATCCGGTCGAAGCATGGACGATCTTCTTCACCCCATGCAAGCGCGAAGCCTCCAGCACGTTGAAGGTCCCCTCCGCGTTCGTCTTTAAATCCAATCGGGGATTCTTCATGCACACGGTGTTCTTGGACACGGCTTCGTGGAATACGACCTCGACGCCTTGAAACCAATCGACGATCCCTTCGAAATCCGTTACGTCGGCCTTCGCGACCGTAAGAAGCGGATGATCCTTCACGCCGCCGAGATTCTCCCATTTTCCTCCCGAGAAATTGTCGAGACAGACGACCTTCACATTCATCTCCAACAATTGTTCCACCAGATGGCTGCCGATGAATCCGGCTCCTCCGGTAACGAGCGCCGTCTTATAGGGGAAACGTTCGATCAACTGAAAACACTCCTTTGCCCCTGATCTGATTTTTACTATTGGTATTCAACGAGGAAGGCGGGAGATATAGTCTTTTACTCATTTCATGGAAAATAGGCCGGGTTTCAAAGATTGCTATAAGCGTCTAATTTATAGGGTTCGGTATAAACAACCATGGCTTCCATAGTTTTGCTTACATAGACTATTCCAGTCTGCCGGACAAGAGAATGCGAGGTGATGCCCATGAGAGAGAGGATCGATCGCTGCGCGGCTATGGCGAAGGCGAGCGGGAAACTATCGCTTGCGATCGTCGGTTCGACCGCGAATCGGAACAATCCGCCGTTCGCGATCGGACCTACGAAAGAGTCGGATCGGTTCGTAGGCAGCAGTTTTATAACTAGGGACCTTGAGGTTTTCAAAGAGATTTGCACGTATGCGGACGGGAAAGTCGATTACCTCTTCGTAGACGTAGAAGCGAAGACGGATCCGCCGTTCGACTTTCTGGCGGAAGCGAAAGCATGCGTGAAGACGAGCAAGGTGAAAACGTATAAAGGCAACGATATCACGGCCCATGCCTGCGATCTCTTGGTCAGCGAAATCGTCGGCGATCTCGCGGGGAAGAAAGTCGCGATTATCGGTGCGGGGAATATAGGTTCCAAGGTAGCCGTCAAACTCGTCGAACGAGGGGCGGATGTTTATATCAACCGCAGGGATCGGAACGGCGATCTGCTGGCGTCCGCGATCAACGCGATGAAAACCCGGTATACGTCCGGAACGGTGTACAGCGCATCCGATCCGGCCGAGGCGGCTCGCCATGCCGACGTACTGATCGGGTTTACCCAAGGGATTCCGGCGATTACGGGGGCGATGATTTCCGCGCTCAACTCGAATGCGTTAATCGTAGACGGCGGCGTCGGAACGCTGACGGAAGACGCGATCGCGGCGGCCAAGTCCGCGGGGTTGAGCCTCTTCCGATTGGATGTGAGAATCGCGCTGCCGTTCGTCGTCGACAGCATCCTCTCGACGGAACGATTCTTGACGTCCGTCGCGGGGACGTTCGTCGACAACGGGAAGACGTACGTCGCCGGCGGGATTATCGGAAGCCGCGGCGATATCGTCGTCGAAACGATCGCCGACCTTGGGACGATCGTCGGCATCGCCGACGGGAAGGGCGGAATTCTTAAATATCGTTAGGAGTGGTTATAGGATGACGGAACGGATTCAGGGAGAACGAGTGTTTATAACCGGCGGCGCGGGGTTTATCGGGTCGACGCTGATCGGCCGGTTAATCGAACGGAACAAGGTCGTCGTATACGATAATTTCTCGCGGGACGCGATTCGGGGAAAGCCGTACGCGAACCATCCGAACCTCACCGTCGTGCAGGGCGACATTCTCGACGCGGATTTGCTCGCTAGATCGATGCAGGAGCAGGATTCGACGTACGTGATTCATGCGGCGGCGATCGCGGGGATCGCCTCGGTTCTTAAGAGTCCGGTGACGACGATGAAGGTGAATATGGTCGGCTCGTGCCATGTGCTCGAGGCCGCCGCCGCGCTTCGGAACTGCAAGCGGGTCGTGTGCTTCAGCACGAGCGAGGTGTTCGGTCAGGTGGCGTTCCGGTCGGACGAGACGAGTCCGGCGGTCATGGGAGCGGTAGGGGAAGCGAGATGGACGTACGCCGTCAGCAAATTATCCGTCGAGCATCTGGCTTATGCTTTCTACAAAGAAACGGGTCTCCCGACGGTGACCGTCCGTCCCTTCAACGTATACGGCCCCGGGCAGGTAGGGGAAGGGGCGATCCGCGCCTTCGTCCTGCGCGCGCTGCAAGACCGGACGCTGCAGATTCATGGCGACGGGACGCAGATCCGGGCATGGTGTTATATCGACGACATGGTGGACGGCATTCTGTGCGCGATGACTCAGGAAGCGGCGGTCGGCCAATCGTTCAATATCGGCAACCAACGGACGGTCATGACGATCTACGGGCTGGCGAACACGATCATCCGAGTGCTGCAGTCCAACTCGAAGATCGAATTCGTCGAAGCGGACTCGGCGGATATCGAGCTGAGAATTCCCAATGTGGATAAGGCGAGGACCCTCCTTGGGTTCGAGGCGAAGGTCGGCCTGGAGGAAGGCATTCTAAGAACCGCCGAATTTTTTCGCGGGAACGCGTAAGGGGGCTGGTTACGCATGAAGGTGTTGCTTTCCCCTCACGGGATCGGCATCGGAACGTTGGCGCAGGCGCTTCGCGAGCAGGGCGCGGACGCGACGGCCTGCAGCTTCAGCAACGATATTTACGCTTACTTGTCGGATGTTTGTTTGAAGTTGAACGAACATCCTTACCGAGAGAGAGAAGCGATTCGGAGAGCGTTCTTCGACGAAGCGAAGAGGACATACGATATTTTCCACTTTCACTTCGGAGAGACGTTGTTTCAAGACAAGAGCGATCTAAAGATTCTTAAGGGTTTAGGGAAAAAGATGGTCGTCCACCACAACGGATCCGACGCGCGTCTGTTGTCCGTCGCCCGAAGCTTCGACAACCCTCATGTCGTCGTGAAAGAGACTTGGCCGGAAGAACGGATCCATGCCAATCTGAAGCTTCTATCGACCTACATCGACCATGCGATCGTGAACGACCACGAATTAGTGCCATACGTGAAGTCTTACTACAAGCATGTTCATGTCGTTCCGTACGCGATCGATGCGCAGCGGATCGCGCCGGTCTATCCTTCCCCGGTCGCGGAGCCGTTGGTCGTTCACGCTCCGTCTCATCGGGAAATCAAGGGGACGGACTACGTGATCGCCGCGGTAGAGCGATTGAAGCGGGAAGGCGTTCGATTCCGATTCAAGCTGCTGGAAAACATACCGCATCATCAAGTCATGGAATGGTACCGGCAATGCACGATCGCCGTCGACCAGCTTCGGATCGGTACGTACGCCAACTTAAGCATGGAAGTCATGGCCATGGGCAAACCCGTCATCTGTTATATTCGCGAAGATCTTCGCCGAACGTTCCCGCCCTCGCTGCCGATCGTCAGCGCGAATCCGGATACGATCTACCAGGTTCTCAAGGACTTGCTGCAGCGGCCTTCCGATTGGAGAGCTTTGGGCATGCAGGGGCGGCGGTACGTCGAGGACACGCACAACTATCGGAAGGTCGCGGAGATGCTGCTTCGCATTTACCGACAGCTGTAGCGGCCGGAACGATGAAATCGAATGAAAGGAGGGACGGCCGAACCTATGAATTTGATCACTAGGCAAGCGATTCTCAGAAATTACGTACGGATGCAGCCGATCGAACGGCCGTCGCAGCCGTCGAACGCCGTCAAGGACAAAGTGTTGATCTCTCCCCACGGCATCGGGATCGGTACGTTGGCGCGCGCGCTGCGGGCGGGCGGCGTTCACGCGGCCGCCTGCAGTTTATACCAAGATCAGTACTCGTACCTTTCCGATATTTGTTTGAATTTGAATCAGCATCCCATGGTTCTAAGGATGGCGATTCGGGACGCCTTCTTGGAAGAGGCGCTGGAGACATACGACATCTTCCATTTCCGGTTCGGCGCTACCTTCACCGGAGACAAAAGAGATTTGAAGGCGATGGCGGCGCGCGGGAAGAAGCTGGTCGTTCACCATTGCGGCGACGAAGCGAGAATTCTTTCGGTGGCCCGAAGCTTTAACAATCCCTACGTCCAGAGCCGGGAGGCTTGGCCGGAAGAGCGAATCCGTGCGAACATGAAGCTGCTGACGGCTTGCGTCGACCACGTCATTATTAACGATCACGAATTGCTGCCGCATGTGGAGCCCTATTACAAACGCGTTCACATCGTTCCTTATGCCATCGACGCGAAGCAGTTCAAGCCCGAGTATCCGTCCCCGAACGCGATGCCGCTCGTCGTTCATGCGCCGTCGCACCGAAGAGTGAAGGGGACGGAATTCGTATTGAACGCCGTGGAGCGACTGCAGAAGGAAGGGCATAAATTCCAGTTTCAATTGGTGGAAAAGATGCCGCACGAACAGGCGAAGCAGCTGTACCAGAAGGCGACGATCGTCATCGACCAGTTGACGGTCGGGACGTACGCGAATTTAAGCATGGAGGCGATGGCGATGGGGAAGCCCGTGATTTGTCATATCCGGGAAGACCTTCGCGACTCGTTCCCGCCCGGGCTTCCGATCGTCGGCGCGAATCCCGACACGATCTACGAAGTATTGCGGGACTTATTGCGTCAGCCGAACGAGTGGGGACGTCTGGGGGCGGCGGGGCGTCGCTACGTCGAACAGAACCATAACTACGAGAAGGTCGCTCGCATGCTGATCGATGTCTATAAACAGTTGTAGCGATGCAGGGGTGAGTGCACGGTGAAAGTGCTGCATTTGCCTTACGGAGGACAGATGGTCACGCTCTGCGCCGCCTTGCGAGACATCGGCGTGGAGGCAACGGCCTGCCACTTCGAGCGGTCGAATTTCCGATTCCAGGCGGATCTTTGCCTTCATCTGCAGGACGTTCCGCCCTCCGGAAGGGAGGCCGTCCGACGGGAATTTTTCCGCCGGGCGGCGGCGGAATTCGACGTGTTTCACTTCCACTGCGGCTTAACGTTCTTCCCGGATCACGGCGACCTGGAGCTGCTGAAGGCGCTGGGGAAGAAGGTGGTGATGCAGCACCGCGGGTCGGACGTTCGGCGGCTCTCGCTCGCTCGCGACTTCGGCAATCCTTACGTGGAGGTGAAGACGCGCGACGAGCGTCGGATCGAAGCCGACTTGCGGAAGCTGTCCGCGCGGATCGACCATGCGATCGTGGCGGATTACGAGCTGCTGCCGTACGTGCAAGATTTCTATAAAGAGGTCCATGTGATCCGCCAAGCGATTCGCTTGGAACGGTTCGAACCGCGCTATCCTTCGATCGACGTCGAAGCGCCGCTCGTCGTGCACGCGCCGTCCCACCCGATCGTCAAGGGAACCATGTACGTCAGCAACGCGATGTGGCGGCTGGAACGCGGAGGGGTTCCCGTTCGGTACCGGCTGCTGAGGAGAGCGCCGCACGAAGAGGCGATTCGCCTCTACGGAGAAGCGGATATCGTCGTCGACCAGCTGCGCATCGGCTCCTTCGGCATTCTCAGCTTGGAGGGCATGGCCTTGGGCAAACCCGTCGTCTGTTACATCCGCGACGGGCTGGCCGAGACGTATCCGGAGGGGCTGCCGATCGCGAACGCCGATCCGCGGACCGTCTACGACGTCTTGCGGGAGTTGATCGCCAGTCCGAAGCGGCGGCTCGAGCTGGGTCGACAGGGACGGGCTTATATCGAGAAGCATCATGATTCGCTCCGGATCGCGCGGCAGCTTGAGGCGTTGTACCGGCGGCTGTGACGGCGGAGCGGAAGGAGAGGAGAGGAACCATCTTGAGAGTAGGGGTGATCGGAACGGGTTCTATGGGAAGAAACCATGCCCGAGTGTATGCCTCGTTAGCGGAGCGCTGCCGGTTCGTAGGCGTGTACGACAGGGACGAAGAGCGGGCCGCCGCCGTCGCGGCGCAATACGGAGGCGAGGCATTCCGCACGCTGCCGGAGCTGCTTGCGCAGGTCGACGCCGTATCGGTCGCCGTACCGACGCCGGCGCATTACCGGGTCGGCATGGCGTGCGTCCGTCGGAACGTCCACGTCTTAATGGAGAAGCCGATAACGGAAACCGTGGGGCAGGCGAAGGCGTTGATCGAGCAGTCCCGCACGAACGGCGTCGTGCTCCAAACGGGACATATCGAATTGTTCAATCCGACGGTGCAAGCGTTGAAGAAGCTGCTGGCGGGCGAAGAGATCGTCGGCATGGAGCTCCAACGTCTGCGTCCGCTCGAGCCGCGCATGGCCCGCTCGGACGTCGTGAGCGACGCGATGATTCACGACATCTATATCGTGCATCATCTGCTGGGGACGCGGATTCGCCATCTGCACGCGGCGGGCCGCCGGCAGGATCGATATACCCAGCATGCGTCCGCGCTGCTCCGGCTGGAAGACGGCGCGGTCGTTCAGCTGACGGCCAGCTATCTCACCGACGAGAAGGTGCGGACGATTCGGGTCGTGACGAGGCGGTCGGTCATCGTCGCCGATCTGTTGACGCAGCGAATTCGGGTGTCGTCCTTGAGCGAACCCGGCGAATCCCGATGGATCGACGTACCGGACGGCGAGCCGCTGCGGCTGGAGCTGCTTCATTTCCTCGATGCGGTCGCCCGTCGTCGATCTCCGGACGTGACCGGGGAAGACGGGCTCGACGCGCTCGCCCTGGCCAACCGGATCATTCGCAAAGTGTCGGTTTCTTAAACGGAAGAATAAAGGAGGAGATAACGATGATGCGATTTCGCGCCGCGGGCGTGATCGGCCTTGGATATGTGGGGCTGCCGCTTTCGAAACTGTTGGTGGACCACGGCTTGCGCGTGACGGGCGTCGATCTGGATCCGGCGAAAATTCGAAACTTGCAGGACGGAATCAGCTATATTTCCGACTTGAGCGACGCCGAGGTGCAGTCGTTGATGACGGGGGGGCGCTTCGAGGCGGCGAGCGATTACGGCGGATTGACGGCGGTCGAAGCGATCCTGATCTGCGTGCCGACGCCGATCCGCGAGGACGGGACGCCCGATCTGAAATACGTGGAGCTCGCCGGCCGGCACCTCGCGCAGCTGCCGCTCGCCGGCCAGCTGATCGTGTTGGAAAGCTCGACGTACCCCGGGACGACGGAGGAGGTGCTGCTTCCGATTCTCGAAAGCCAAGGGAAGCGGCTCGGGAAGGATTTCTATCTGGCGTACTCGCCGGAGCGGATCAATCCGGGAGATCGAAGCTTCGGCCTCAGCGAGATGCCGAAGATCGTCAGCGGGGCGACCGAGGCTTGCCTGCGGCTGGCTAAAGCGCTATATTCGCCGGTGTACCGGAAGGTGATCCCCGTCTCTTCTCCGCGCGCGGCGGAGATGGCGAAGGTGCTGGAGAACAGCCAACGATTCGTCAATATTTCCTTCGTGAACGAGGTCGCGAAATGTTGCGAGAAGATGGGGATCGACGTTTGGGAAGTGCTCGAAGCGGTAAATAGCAAGCCCTACGGGAATTTGCCTTTCGCGCCGGGTCCGGGCGTCGGCGGCCATTGCATTCCGGTCGACCCTTTGTATTTGCAGTGGAAGGCGGACGAGATCGGGGTCGACCTGGCGTTCATTCGCGCGGCGAAGGCGGTGAACGATTCGATGCCCGGTTATATCGCGGATCGGGTCGAGCGCCTGCTCCCGGACGCCCGGCTCGAGGGGAAATCGTTGCTCTTGATCGGAGTCGCTTATAAGAAGGATGTGAACGATCTGCGGGAGTCCAGCCCCCTTCGCGTCATGGAGATTCTGGCCGAGCGCGGGGCGCGCGTGACGTATCACGATCCGCTGGTTCCTTCCGTTTCGGTCGGCGGACGGCGATACGACAGCGTCGAGCTCACGCCGGACGCGCTGCGATCCGCGGATTGCGCAGTACTGCTGATGGACCACTCGAACCTTCCGATCGCATCGATCGTGGCCCATGCGCGGCTCGTCTTCGACACGCGGCGCGCGACCGGCGCCCTCGGACCTGCGAGCCACGTGAAGTATTTATAAATAAATTCGAATGCTTCGCCGAGAACCCTGACAATCCGTTGTCAGGGTTCTCGTCTTATGATGAGGATGTAAAGAAAACAATCGATAAGGAGATATTCCCAATGACGATGAATCCCCCTGCAGCCGATCCGACTAGCGCCGAAGTTCGACCGTTCCGCATCTCGATCCCGCAAGCCGCGTTGGACGATTTGAACGAGCGGCTGGATCGCACCCGGTGGCCCGATCCGGTAAGCGGCGCGAATTGGAAGTACGGCGTCTCCCTGGAGCATGCGAAGGAGCTTGCAGCGCATTGGAGACGGTCGTATCGCTGGAGAGAACACGAAGCTCGCCTGAACGAGCTTCCGCAATTCGCGACGACGATCGACGGCGCGAACGTACACTTCTTTCATGTACGGTCGCCGGAGCCCGAAGCGATGCCTCTGCTCCTGACCCATGGGTGGCCTGCGACGAACTTGGAGTTTTTGAAGCTGATCGAACCGCTCACGAATCCGCGGGCGTACGGCGGCGACCCGGAGGATGCGTTCCACCTCGTCATTCCTTCCATCCCCGGCTTCGGGTTCTCCGGTCCGACGCGGGAGGCGGGCTGGAACACGGAACGCGTCGCCAAGGCGTGGGATACGCTGATGAAGCGGCTCGGGTACGCGTCCTACGGCGCTCATGGCGGGGACGCCGGCTCCTTAGTGACGCGGGCGATGGGCGTACAGCGGCCCGAAGGCTTGCTCGGCATCCACGTCCTGCAGTTGTTCTCGTTCCCGTCCGGCGATCCCGCGGAGATGGCGGACTTGTCGGAAGACGATAAGAAGCGGCTGCAAGCGCTCGCGAATTTCACCGAGCGCGCCGGGTTTAGCGCGATTCAGCAAACCCGTCCGTTGACGCTCGCTTACGGCCTCTCGGACTCTCCGGCAGGTCAGCTCGCCTGGAACGCGGAGCTGTTCAACGGGTTCGGCGATACGGTCGATGCCGTCGACCGGGATGACTTCCTGACGAACGTAACGTTATATTGGTTAACGAACACGGCCGAATCGACGGCTCGCTGGTATTACGAGGATGCGCACGGCTCGGGGGCGGCGAGCCGCGAGCCGAACCGGACGCCGACGGGAGTCGCCGTATTCCCGCACGACTTCCAGTCGATGCGCCGCTTCGCGCAACGCGACAACCCCGCCATCGTGCACTGGTCGGAGTTCGAGCGCGGCGGTCATTTCGCCGCCATGGACGCTCCGGACCTGCTCGCCCAGGATTTGCGGACGTTCTTCCGCCGGTTTCGATAACGACTCTTCCGATCGGAGGCTTGAGACATGAACGAGATGTCCCCGCGGGCATTGAACAGAGCTGCGCTCGCAAGGCAGCTGCTGTTGCGGCGCGCCGAGATGACCGCCTTCGAGGCTGTAGAGCATCTCGCCGGCTTGCAGGCGCAGTCTCCGATTGCTCCTTATTTCGGATTGTGGTCCCGGCTGGAGCGCTTCCGACATGAGGAACTGTCTTCGCTGCTGCTGGAGCGCAAGGTCGTACGCATCGCCTTGATGCGCGCGACGCTTCATCTCGTGTCCGCGAGCGACGGGCTGGGCCTCCGAGCTCCGCTCCGACCGATCATGGAACAAAGCTTGAAGGGGGCCTTCGGGAAGCGGCTTGCCGGCGTCGATCTGGATGCGCTCGCCGCCGCGGGCCGATCGATGCTGGAAGCCGAACCGCTGACCTGGAGCGAGCTGGGGGCGCGCCTAGGCGCGCGATGGCCGGACCGCGATCCGAACGCGCTCGCCGCCGCCGTCCGGAATCGGGTTCCGCTCGTCCAGCCGCCCCCGCGAGGCCTCTGGGGAGAGAGCGGGCTGGCGACGCATACGCCGGCCGAGGCTTGGCTGAGCGGCGTCGTACCGGCGGAGTTGACGCCGGAGTTGACGCCGGAGGGGATCATTCTGCGGTACCTGGCCGCCTTCGGCCCGGCGACGGCGCAAGACGTCCAGGCATGGTCGGGGCTGACTCGCCTGAACGAGGTGTTGGAGCGACTTCGTCCCAAACTCGCGACGTTCCGGGACGGGGCGGGGCGCGAGCTGTTCGACCTTCCGGATGCGCCGCGTCCGGAGGATGAGGTCGATGCCCCGGTCCGCTACTTGGGAGAATTCGATAACATGCTGTTGTCCTACGCGGACCGGAGCCGAATTGTCGGCGAATCGGCCCGCGGTCGGGTCATGACGAAGAACGGGATCGTCCGCGCCGCCGTTCTGGTCGACGGCTTCGTCGCCGGGATTTGGCGCATCGAGCGGGAGCGTCGGAAGGCTAGACTGCTGGTCGAGCCGTTCCGCGAGCTGTCTGCGAAGGAACGAAACGCGTTGGCGGAAGAGGGAGAGCGGCTTTTGGCCTTCGCCGCCGCCGAGGCGGAGGGGCGGGAGGTCGACTTTGCGCAACTTCCGACTTGAGCAGGACTTCGAGGGCGCGGTATAGAACACGATAGGAAAGTTTATTGCCGTAGGGAAGGGGCGCTTGAGGTGAAGTTGGATCGGTTGCTCGCGATTACGATGACCTTATTGAATCAACCGCGAGTGAGCGCGACGGAGCTGGCGAAGCGGTTCGAGGTGTCGCTGCGCACCATCTACAGGGATATGGAATCGATCAACCAAGCGGGCATTCCGATCGTGTCGTTCGCGGGCTCCGACGGCGGATACGAGATTATGCCGGGATATCGGTTGGAGAAGCAAGTGCTCTCGCTCGACGACTTCTCCTCGATCTATGCCGCGCTTCGCGGCGTACGTTCGGTCGCGGAAGGCTCCTTCCCCGGAGGGCTGCTGGATCGCATCGGCGCGCTCATGTCCGAGGGCGCGAAGGCTTCGGAGCGAGCCTCTCTGGATATCGATCTGACTCCGGCTCCGAACGATAGGGAGAAGATCGCCGAGCTTCACGAGACCATTAAAGCGCTGCATCTCGTCCGATTCGCGTATACGGATCAGAAGGGGGCGGAGACGGAGCGCACGATCGAGCCGATGGGGCTGTTTCTTAAGGGGTTCGCGTGGTACCTCTACGGCTTCTGCCTTGCTCGGCGGGATGTTCGGGTGTTTCGCTTGTCCCGCATGTCGGACATTCGGCGGCAGCCGCAGACGTTCCTTCGAAGAGACATTACGCTGAAGGACGTAGAGGATCGGTTCATGAGCCAAGCCGACTTCGCCAGGGTCGGCGCGGTGTTGCGCTTCGCTCCGGAAGCGAAGGCAAGGGTGAAGGACGAATTCGGGTACGACCGAATCGATACGAATGCGGACGGGACCGTGTCGGTCGCCGCCCGCTTTTCTTCGATGGAACGCGCCGTGCAGAAGATTCTGAGCTACAGCGGCGACGTGGAGGTCTTGGGGCCGCCGGAGCTGATTGCGGAGCTGCGGCGGCATGTTCGAGCCTTAGCTCGCCTCTATCAAGTGGGCATCGATTGAAGAGCCGGTCCGGGCCGGTCTACATCGGCATCGGCGTAGGCGTCGGGGCCGGATAGCCGGCATCGCCGTACTTCGCGTCGATCGTCTCGCGAATTTCCTTCAAAGAGAGCCCTTCCTTCTTCAGGACGGCCGCTTCCACGGCGATCTCGATGCAGACGGCGCAGCGCGTGCCGTGGTCGTCCCAGACGACGGCGCCGTCTTCTTTCGCCTCGGCGATGAAGCAGTTCAGGTTGCTGCGGTGCCCGGCGCTCTCGCCGCAGCCGCAGTAGCAAGGTATCGATGCAAGTACGTCGATGCTGTGGCCGGCGATCAGATACGCGTTCCGAATCGCCTGCGGCTGTCCGTCCAAGAAAGCAGGGAGCGTCTCGAAGGACGCAGTCGCTTCCTGCAAGTCTCCGTCGGCGGTATGACGGGAGTCGTGCGCATGCTCGTCCGATGCCGCGCCGCCCGAGCAGCCGGCGATCGCCAGCGAAGCCAAGATCGGCAGCGCGGCGGATTTCTTCCAATTCATCGCTCATCCTCCAACATAGGTTCGATATGAATATGGACGTTGGATACGTCGTGTTTCTCGTTGATTTTCGCTTCGATCCGCTCTGTGATCGCATGGCTCTCGATGACGGACAGATGCGGATTGACCGTCACCGTCACGTCTACATACGTCTGGTTGCCGAGCGCGCGCGCCTTCAAGTCGACGATCCCCTTCACGCCTTTCGTGGAGCCGATCGTCTTCTTGATTTCTTGGAGCTTCTCGTCGTCGAAGCCGTCCGTGAGCGAATGCGTCGCATCCCGGAAGATGTCCCACGCGGTCTTGCCTATGAGCGCGCCGACGACGATCGCCGCGAACGGGTCCAGCCACGGCATGCCGTATTGGGCGCCGAGGATGCCGACGAAGGCGCCGACGCTGACGAACGCGTCGGAGCGGTTGTCCTGCGCCGCCGCCCGCACGGCCTGGCTGTTGATCCGTTCGGCGATGCGTCGATTATATAGAAACACCGCGTACATCACAACCGCGCACGCGAGCGCCGTCCAAGCCGCCAACGGATCCGGCGCCGCCTGCGCGGGCCGTCCGAGCTTCGCCGCCGCATCGAACAACACCTGGAGCCCGACGGCCGCCATCAAGAACGACGCGATCAGCGCGGCGACCGTCTCGGCGCGGTAATGGCCGTACCGGTGATCCTGATCTGCGGGCTTCCGGGAGATGCGCAGCCCGATCAACACCGCGACGGAGGCCGCGATGTCGGTCACATTGTTCCAGCCGTCCGCAGCCAGCGCTTCCGAGCCCGCGGTACATCCGATCAGCAGCTTGCAGGCCGAGAGGATGGCATAGGCGAAGATGCTGAGCCAGACGCCCTTCTCCCCGGTCCGTGTATCCCTGTATGATGTATCCACCGTCGTCCGCTCCCACCCGTTCGAAAAAAATTGTCTTCCCATCATACTTCGCCCTCCTCGGGTGGGTCTAGAGAAACAGTGTTGACCCGCGCGCAGAAAGCAGGGGACAAACAACAAAGTTGCCCGGGGTCAAAGAAGGTCGATAATCAAATCCGCGTTTGACCGAACGAAAAATCCGGAGTAACATAGGATATAATCAAATCAATATTAGAGTGAGGATGGCGAGTCCGGGTGAAACGCGAACCTGTGAAAGACACGTGCGAGTTGTACTGCTACGACGAGGCGAAGGTCCGGCGGGTACAAAGCTTGCTAAAGGAACAAGATATATCCAGGATGGCGAGTCTGTTCAAGGCGATCGCCGACGAGACGCGGCTGAAGGTCGTGTACGCGCTGAGCCAGGAAGAGGAGCTGTGCGTCTGCGACGTGGCGAACGTAACCGGCTCTTCGCTCGCGACGGCCTCGCATCATCTGCGGACGTTGGGGCGGTTGAACGTGGTGAAGTACCGCAAGGAAGGGAAGCTGGCCTTCTATTCGCTGCACGACGCGGAGGTGCGCCGGCTCGTCGAGCTGGCGTCGACGCATACGCGGGAGATGATGAGCGTTGGAAAATGACAAGACCGTATATCGCGTGCAAGGTTTCACATGTACGAACTGCGCGGGCCGCTTCGAACGGAACGTCAAAGCGCTCCCCGGCGTCCGAGACGCGCAGGTGAACTTCGGCGCCGCGAAGCTGACTGTCGTCGGGAGCGCGACGATCGAGGAGCTCGAGCGGGCGGGATCGTTCGACAGCTTGAGGGTGGCGCCGGAGAAGGCGCGCGTCGAAGCGAGGCGGGAGCCGTTCTGGAGCAAACACGGCCGCGTTCTTGCCTCCGCCGCGCTCCTGGCCGTCGGTTGGCTTCTAGGAGAGCAGGCCGGCGAGGGGAGCTTGCCCTCGGTCGTCGCTTACGGCGCCGCCATCCTCGTCGGAGGATACGGGCTGTTTCGCAACGGACTGCGCAATTTGTTCCGCCTGCAATTCGAGATGAATACGCTCATGACGATCGCGGTCCTCGGCGCGGCCGCGATCGGGGAGTGGGGCGAAGGCGCGACGGTGGTCATCTTGTTCGCGATCAGCGAAGCGTTGGAACGATTCTCGATGGACAACGCCCGGCGGTCCATTAGATCCCTTATGAATCTCGCGCCGAAGGAAGCGTTGATTCGCCGAAACGGCGCGGAGCTGTCGGTACCGGTCGAGGATATTCGCGTCGGGGATACGATGATCGTGAAGCCCGGACAGAAGCTCGCGATGGACGGCGTCGTCTCGAAAGGCGTCTCGACCGTGAATCAAGCGGCCATCACGGGCGAGTCGATGCCCGCGTCGAAGAAGGCGGGCGACGAGGTGTACGCGGGCACGCTGAACGAAGAGGGGCTGTTGGAGGTTCGGGTCACCAAGACCGCCGAGGATACGACGATCTCGAAGATCATACACTTGGTGGAGGAGGCGCAGGCCGAGCGCGCGCCGTCGCAAGCGTTCGTCGACCGGTTCGCGAAGATTTACACGCCTGCGATTTTGCTCGCCGCTCTGCTTACCGCGGTCGCGCCTCCCTTGGCGATCGGGGGCGATTGGGGGGAGTGGGCGTATCGCGGCTTGGCGCTGCTCGTCGTCGGCTGCCCGTGCGCGCTGGTCATCTCTACGCCGATCTCGATCGTGACGGCGATCGGCCACGCGGCGCGGCGCGGCGTGCTGATCAAGGGCGGCATCCATCTGGAGGAGGCGGGACGGATCGTCGCGGTCGCCTTCGATAAGACCGGTACGCTAACGGAAGGCAAACCTCGGGTGACGGATCTGCTCGTCTTCGGCCGATTGTCCGAGACGGAGGCGCTCGCCGTCGCCGCCGCGTTGGAGAAGCGCTCCGGGCACCCGCTCGCGTCTGCGATCCTGCGGAAGGCGGAGGAAGAGGGCGTTGGACTCGGGAGCGAGGCGTCGTCGTTCCGGTCGCTGACCGGCAAGGGCGTGAGCGGGGAAATCGGCGGTCGGTCGTATTACTTCGGAAGTCCGAGCTTGTTCGCCGAGCTGCATGGCTCCCTGGAGCCGGTCGTCGCGAAGCGTATCGCCGATCTCCAGGGGGAAGGAAAGACGGTTATGGCGCTCGGAACGGCCGAGCGGATCGAGGCGGCGATCGCGGTCGCCGACGAACTCCGTCCGTCCGGCGGCGCCGCGATACGGGAGCTGCACGAGCTTGGACTGCGCGAGACGGCGATGCTCACCGGGGACAATAGAGCCGCAGCCGCCTCGATCGGCCGACGGCTCGGCATCGCTGAGGTCGCGGCGGAGCTGCTGCCGCAGCAGAAGCTGGACGCGGTCAAGTCGCTTCGCGCGAAGTACGGCCGCGTCGCCATGGTGGGCGACGGAGTGAACGACGCGCCGGCGCTCGCGGCCTCCACGGTCGGCATCGCCATGGGCGGGGCCGGTACGGATACGGCGCTGGAGACGGCCGATATCGTTCTGATGGGGGACGACTTGCGCATGATCCCGTATACGATGCGCCTAGGCCGTAAGACATTGGCCGTCATTCGGCAGAATATCGCCTTCTCGCTGGCGATCAAGCTGGCGGCGCTGCTGCTTATCGTACCCGGGTGGCTGACGCTGTGGATGGCCGTCTTTGCGGATATGGGCGCTACGCTGATCGTCACGCTCAATAGCTTGCGGCTGCTTCGCATGAAGGAGAAGGCGGAGGAGCGTACCTGAGGGAAGCGAGGGCGCCGCGATAAACCAACGAGCCGCCGAGGGCAAGGAACAAGCCCGTTCCTCCCTTCGACGGTTCGTTTTTTTGCCGATGCGGCATCCTAGACTTGTCCGTCGCTATCTCCGTATATTGTTTCGGAGGATGGCGTCGAGCAATTCGGCGACGCTGATCTCGCCGAGCTCGGCCGCGATCTGATCTGCCTTCGTCCGCTTCCGAATGGAGCCTTGAAGAACGATCTCAACGGTTAGGTCTTTGTCGATCAAGACGGAGATGACTTCCAATGAATTGGAAAGCAGCCCGATGACGACCGCGAGCTGCTGCGGCGTAAGCTGCGGATCGGAGGGCTTCTTCTTCCCGTTTCCGTACCCTTTGCCGTTTCCATTTCCGTTCCCGCGTTTGCGCATGACCTCCCCACCTTGGCTACACGATGACCGTATCGATGACGTCTCCGTCGTTTTCGTCCGCGCCGATGCCCATGACAAGGGAATAGATGACGACGGCAATGACAATGATCGTAATGATCCTTTTCTTCTCCTCATCGCTCATCCGCGATCACCTACTGGATGTTGTGGATAATGAATCGTTATCATCATATGACGGGAGAGCGAGGGAGGTGATAAAGCCCTTCGCGATGCAAAAATGTCATAAATATGCACTCGTATGCAATTGAGCCCTGCGTTCATTCTATGATACAATTATAAGGCGATCTTATAATTGACCATACTTATGAAAATGAGGGGATGGAATGGCTGTCCGAATGAAACCATTGCTACGTTCCCTTCAGATGATATTATTTTTAATTATATTCGTATTTGCGCCTCTAACCCCGTTCATGTTACAGGAAGCGTATCTTCAAAAGTCCGCGGAATTGGAGCATGGGCATCCGATCGATGCGCATGTCGTCGATAAGCACCTCCCCGTACGGCAGAAGATGCTGTCGGCTCCTCTGATGTATTTCCTGTTTTTCGTCTTATCCCTTGCGTCGATAGCAATCGGCTATCGCATGATTCTTTATCTATATCATCCCGAGATCTTCTTGCTTCGGAAGATCGTTCTGCTGCGCCCGATCAAGTTTACCTCGACTTACGTGGACGTCTCCTTCGACAAGCGACGGAAGTGACTCGCTCTCGGATAAAGAAGGAGGAATTAACATTGTATGGACCATATGATCTTTGAAGTCGGCACGGCCATGCTGCTCGTAGCGATCGCATCGCTGCTTGCCGGCAAGCTGAAGTTTTCCATTATTCCTTTTTTAATCATCCTTGGAATGGTCGTCGGCCCGCATGCGCCGAAGCTCGGCATCTTGGATTTCACCTTCATCCACAGCCAAGAAGTCATCTCGTTCCTCGGACGCATCGGGGTGCTCTTCTTGTTATTTTATATCGGACTCGAATTTTCCGTGTCCAAGCTGGTCAAGTCCGGGCGGAACATCGTCTTCGGGGGAACCGTATACGTCGCGCTCAATTTCGTCATCGGGCTCGCGTACGGGTTCCTGACCGACTTTCCGCTCTACGAGACGCTGATCATCGCCGGGATGCTGTCCGTGTCGTCCACGGCGATCGTGGCCAAGGTGCTCGTCGATCTGCGACGCACGGGCAACGCGGAGACCGAATTGATTCTGGGAATGATCCTGTTCGACGACCTGTTCCTTGCGGTCTTCCTGTCGATCATGTCGGGCTTGCTGCTCGGAGGAGCGACGTCCGTCGGCGGCGTTCTGATGTCCGTGGGAATCTCCATCGGATATATGCTCTTATTCTTCATTATCGCGAGGAAAGGCGCGCCCCTGCTCAATAAGCTGTTAAATATTTCGTCGAACGAAATCTTCATCATCGTCGTATTCGCCTCGTTGTTCTTCATCGCCGGTTTCTCCGAGAAGCTGCACGTCGCGGAGGCGATCGGGGCGCTGCTGTTCGGCCTCGCGCTGTCGGAGACGGAGCACAGCAAGCGGATCGAGCATCTCGTCGTTCCGTTCCGCGATTTCTTCGGCGCGATCTTCTTCTTCAGCTTCGGCCTCGGGATCGATCCGCTTACCCTGGGCGACGCCGCATGGCTCGCGATCGGGGCCGTCTTGCTGACGATAGCGGCGAATATGGTGGCCGGCATGATCGCGGGCCGGAAGGCCGGTCTTTCCCACAAGGCGTCGACCAACATCGGACTGACCGTCATGGCTCGCGGGGAATTTACGATTATCGTGGCCAATCTGGGCCTCTCCGCCGGATTGATGCCGCTGTTGAAGCCGTTTTCCGCATTGTACGTTTTAATCCTGGCGATCGTCGGGCCTTTGTTGGCAAAAGAATCGAAGCCTATATATAATGGCTTAAACAAATTGTTCCGATGGCGCAAGCCGCAAGAGAAAGTTAAAAACTTAGGCTGAGTTGGAAACGGAGGATGTGTTGAAGATGAGTACGATTCGGGAATCGGATCTGCCGGGGATCGGTAAGAAGTTCCAGGTAGAGACCAGATCTGGAGATAAAATCGTAATCGTGATCCATGACGACGGAAGGCGAGAGATTTACCACTTCGAAGACGACGATCCGGAAGAGACGATCTCGCAAGTGACGCTGGAGGACGAGGAAGCGAGACAGATCGCGGCCATCATCGGCGGGATGAACTACAAGCCGAAAGCGCTGGAGACGATCGAGGTATCGCTGGAGGGGCTCGTCATCGAGTGGAGCAAGGTGGAATCGCACTATAAGAGCGTCGGCAAGTCGATCGCCGAGCTGCAGGTGCGCCAGCGGACGGGCGCTACGATTCTTGCCGTCGTCGAGAAGCAGAAGCAGAAGATCAATCCGGGACCGGACGATCGTCTGGAAGCCGAGACGACGGTCGTCATGGCGGGCGAGCGGAAGCAAATCAAGCTGCTGAAGGATTTATTGATGAACGGATAGCGGGAGGAACGAAGAGGAGGGATGGCATGCTCCCTTGGCGTAGCGGGATGAGACGGAAGCGGAACCCGTTGCGTCTGGCGGCCTCGATCTTCGCCGCCGTCGTCGGATGTTTCCTGATCGCCGCGGGGCTGGAGCTGTTCTTGCGGCCGAACAACGTCGCCCCCGGGGGCATTGCGGGCGTTTCGGTACTGGCGTCTCACGTCACGGAAATGAAGATCAGTCTATGGCTGTTCTGCTTGAATCTCCCGTTCGTTTTATATCGGTGGAAATACGTCGCGCGCGGTCCGCTTGCGATCGCGCTGCCGCTCGTCGGCGTCGTGGCGTTCGCGTATGTACTGCACCCCGTGTCCGCCCTGGTCGAAGAACCGCTCCCGGGGGCGCTCGGGGGCGGCGTCTGCCTCGGTCTCGGCATCGGCATGATTTTGCGCCAGGGCGGACGGTTCGACGAAGCGGAGACGGCCGTCAAGCGGCTGCCGTCTCTGCGGAACGCCGATATGGTCGTATTCGTCTCCAACCTGTCGATCTTGGCGGCGGCGGGGCTGATCTTCGGGGCGGAGCAAGCGATCTATTCGGTCCTCGCGCACGCGCTGGCGTATTTGATGGTGGAGGTCGGATTTTCCGGCATGTCGCCGTATCGTCGCATTCTGGTGCGAAGCCGGAACCTCCCGTCGATGCAGCGGGCTACGAAATCCGCGTTTTATGTGCAGTGGATTCCGACGGACGAGGAGTATTCGGCGATGTGCGTCGTGCATCGCTCGGACGCGGCGCGGGTTCGGCGTCTGCTGCGGGAGCTCGACAACGAGGTGCAGATGATCGGCAACCTCGAGCATGCCAGAGAGACGATCGTATAAGCGTTCGTCGTTCGGCGAGACGTTCAAGGCCCGCTCTTCGGAGCGGGTCTTTTTATGCTCGTAAGGATACAGAATAAAATTCACTTGATTACTAAAAGTAACAGATATACAATTAGTCATGTGGTAATCAATGATTCTCGAATAGAGACATCGCAAAAGGAGGAACAGTAATAATGGCAAACGTAAAAATCGGCATCATCCTCGGCAGTACGAGACAAGGGCGCGTCAGTCCTCAAGTCGGTCAATGGGTGAAGGGGATCGCGGATCAGCGGGGGGACGCGGAGTATGAGATCGTCGATATCGCAGAGTACCGGCTGCCCTTCCTCGGAACGACCGACGGCAGCGAGCCGGGCATCAAGGCATGGTCCGAGAAGCTGGCGAGCTTGGACGGATTCGTCTTCATCGTATCGGAATACAATCACAGCATCTCGGGGGCGCTGAAGAACGCGCTCGATCTCGCGCGCCAGGAGTGGAACGACAAAGCCGCGGGCATCGTGAGCTACGGATCGACCGGCGGCGCGCGCGCCGCCGAGCATCTGCGGGGCATTCTCGGCGAGTTGAAGGTGGCCGACGTTCGGACGCATCCGACGTTGAATTTGTTCACGGACTTCGAGAATTACAGCGTGTTTAAGCCGGCCGCGCTGCACAACGACAACGTCAACGCGATGTTGAGCGAAGTCGTCGCTTGGAGCGGCGCGTTGAAGACGCTTCGCTAATTTTCTAGAACCATAATAGGAAAGCCCCGGTTTCGCGTCGCAAAGCGCGAAGTCCGGGGCTTTCCTATTCGTTATTGATCGGTATTTCCGCGCCTGAGGTAAGCGTACGATCGGTTCAGCAGTCGGACCAACTGCTCGCTCTGCTCCTTGCCCAAGTGGTCGACCAATCCGCCGAAGGTGGCCCTTATATCCTTCATCGCTTTCTCGGCGAGCCCAACCCCTGTATCCGTTAACGTAATTTCCGAGCTTCTTCGATCTTGCGGGTGCGCGGAACGCTGGATATATCCGCTCTTGATCAAGCCGTTGACGATCTGCGTCACGGTCGGCGAGGTCACCTGAAGCATCTTGCTCAGCTCGGACACCGTCGTCTTCGGCTCGCCTTGATCGGTCCGTTCTTTAATGAGCAGGAGGACCCGAAGCTCGCTCGCTTTCACGCCCCAACGGGTCGTCTTCCGCCAGTCCGCCTTGGATATGTTGGAGAATGCGTTGATTAATGAAGTAATTTCGTCATGAGAAGCTGAATACACTGTTTCGTCTCACCGCCGATACATGTTCCGCAGGATGAGACTAATGATAATGAAAGCGGATGAAAAGGTCAATGACCGACGCCGCGGCGCCGAAAGGGGAAATAGTTGTTGCTATCTCCGAACCGAACCTCTATGATAATACATAGGTTGCCTACCTAAGTAATTTGGACATAGAGAGGAAAAGAGGTATCGGAATGGAGCACCTGACGCAAAAACAAAAAGTGACGATTATGATCGCGTTGATGGCTTCGATGTTTTTCGCCGCCATTAACCAGACGCTCGTCAGCACCGCTATGCCTAGAATCATCGCCATGCTCGGAGGCATGGAATATTATTCTTGGGTCATTATGATTTACATGCTCGTCTCTACGGTCGCGACGATTCTGGTCGGGAAGCTCTCGGACCTCTACGGACGGAAGCCGTTCCTGCTGTTCGGAATCGTGGTGTTCATGATCGGGGCGTTCTTGACGGGCTTATCGACGAATATTTTCCAGATGATCGCGTTCCGCGGCGTCCAAGGCTTAGGCGGCGGGGTGCTGATGGCCGTCACGACGATGGCCGTAGGCGACTTGTTCGCGCCTCGCGAGCGGGCGAAGTGGACCGGATTGATGATGGGCATCTTCGGACTGTCCAGCGTCATCGGACCGACCTTGGGCGGCGTCATGATCGACCATATGGATTGGCATTGGCTGTTCTGGGTATTCCTGCCGCTCGGCTTCGTCGCTTTCGCGATGATCTGGCGCATGTTCCCGAAGAAGACGGATGTGAAGAGCGTATCGATCGATTACGCGGGGTCGCTCGTGCTTTCGTTAAGTATCGTTGCGCTGCTGCTCGGCTTCTCCTGGGCGGGGACGAAATACGATTGGGATTCGTTCGAGATTCTCGGCTTGTTCGCCGCGGCGATCGTCTTCGCCGTCATTCTCGTCTTCATCGAGCGGAAAGCGGAAAATCCCGTCATGCCGTTATCTTTATTTAAGAACGGCATCGTGAACGTCTCCAACGGAATCGGCTTCCTGATGAACGCGGGCATGATGGGCGCGATGGTGTATATTCCCTTCTTCGTGCAGGGCGTCGAAGGGTTCACGCCGACGCAATCCGGCTTCGTCAACATGCCGATGACGATCATGATGATCGTCATGAGCGCGCTCGTCGGCCGTTGGATGTCGAAGACGGGCAAGTATAAGCTGTACGCCGTCGGCGGCGTGTGCTTGATGATCGCCGGCATGGGGCTCATGATGTTTATGGACAATATCGCGATGGCCGTGCTCAGCATGTGCGTCTTCGGCCTCGGTCTCGGCTTATGTATGCCGGTGTTCACGCTCGTCGTGCAGAACGCGGTCCCGATGGCGCAGCTCGGCGTCGCGACGGCGTCCGCCACCTTGTTCCGGAATTTGGGCGGCACGATCGGCATCGCGGTGTTGGGCTCCGTCATGAACACCGCCCTCGCGCGAAACTTGAAGGGGGCGATGGCGTCGCAGGACGGAGTGGACTTGACGAAGCTCGATCCGCAGACGGCCGAGAGCGTAACGCCGTTCCTCAATCCGCAAATCTTGCTCGATCAGCCGAAGCTGCAATCGATTATGGCCTCCCTGCCGGCGGAGATGCAGCCGTTGTTCGAGCGGTTGACCGCGATGCTGCGCGCCGTCTTGGCCGACACGTTGTCCACCGTGTTCATGTCCGGCGGGGCCTTGTTGGTCGTGGCGCTTGTGCTCGTCGTCTTCTTGAAAGAAATCCCGCTGCGTTCGGCGCAGAAGGGTCCTGAAGCCGCCGAAGCGCCGGCGGCGCAAGAAGGAAGGAAGCTTGCGGCGCAGGAGTAAAGCGGAGGTCGAATACGATAAGTTTCATCACGACGGCAGCCGGTCACGCGATCGGCTGCCGTCGCCCGTCGAAATCGCAGGCTGTTTCGCGTAAATGGAAATGGGAAGGATGAAGAGTAAGTTCCTTGATTAAGCATGGGTCGGACAAGGACTACGAGATACGAAATGAGGAGCAATATATGCAAACAAGACAAAAACCATCTGGTGTTTTCAAAAAGGCGTTGCGAGGACTTGCTGTGATCGTCGGTGCATTGATTACCGCATACGGACTTGAAGCCGTATTAATTCCGAACAACGTATCCGACGGCGGCATTACCGGTCTAAGCATCGTCGGGTCGCAGCTGATCGGACTGCCGCTTGGGCTTTTAATCGCGGTATTTAATATTCCGTTTATTTTTTTAGGATATAAGCAAATCGGAAAAAGCTTTGCGGTGTATTCCGTGCTCGGAATCGCCTCGCTGGCCGTCGGCACGGCTGTCATGCATCACATTTCGCCCATCGTCGAAGGGGACACGTTGCTAGTAACCGTTGTCGGCGGTATCATTATCGGCTTCGGCATGGGTCTGGCCTTACGGAACGGCGGGGCATTGGATGGCATTGATATGTTAGCCGTGCTGCTATCCAGAAAATTGCCTTTCGGTACCAGCGACCTGATCTTATTCCTGAATATGTTCGTGTTCGTCGTCGTCTCGACCGTCTTTGGTCTTCAAGGGGCTATATTGTCGGGGATCGCTTATTTCATTGCCTCCAAAGTGATTCATATCGTCGAGGAGGGGTTAAGCGGGGCGAAGACGTTCAAAATTATTACCAGACATCCCGAAATCATGGTAGAGACCATTCGCGACCGCTTAGGGCGCAGCGCTACATATAGTCTCGTGGAAGGCGGATATTCGAACGAGCAGTTCAAAGAAATTACTTGCGTGATTAACCGGTTGGAGGAAAGTAAGATGAAGGAAATTATTCAAGAGGTCGACCCGAATTCCTTTATCGCGGTATACGACGTCGCCGAAGTGAAAGGCGGAAACTTCAAGAAGCACGATATTCACTAGAAAAAAACGGATTCGACAAGGGGAACCTCCGCAGCCGGCGCCGGCGGAAGAACCCGCCGAGCAAGAAGCGATCGAGGAAGAGCCGGCCGAGGAGCCCGCGGAGGACGCGGCGGCCGGGACGTCCGACGAATTCACGATGGACTTCGACCTGGGCGGCCGGGAAGTCAAAGTCACGGCTTGGAGGGACATCAAGTTCGAGGGCGATCATCCCGACGTCGTCGCGATTCGCGAGAACATCGCCGAGCTTCAGGAGAAACATAACTTTACGGTCAGCTTCGTGACGACGCCGTACGACAAGATGGTCGAGCAATTCACGAGCTCGGTCAGCAAGCTCGGTTTGAATGCAAAGGAGGAATCGAAGTGAAGCCGCGAATTACGGTCATTACGCTCGGCGTCGACGATCTGGAGAGATCCTTGCGTTTTTATAGAGACGGGTTGGGGCTGCCTACGGAGGGGATCGTAGGGACGGAATTCGAGCACGGCGCCGTCGCCTTTTTCGACTTGCAGTCCGGCGTACGGCTCGCGATCTGGCAGCGCCGGGACATCGCCCACGACACGAAGCTGCCCCGGTCCGCGCCGAGCCCGACGGAATTCACGCTCGGCCATAACGTGAGCAGCCGAGAAGAAGTGGATGCCGTCATGGAGCAGGCGAGGCGCGCGGGCGCCGCGATTCCCGTTCCCGCCCATGACACGTTCTGGGGCGGCTATGCGGGGTATTTCCAAGATCCGGACGAGCACGTATGGGAAGTCGTCTGGAACCCGCAGTGGGAGTTCGAATAATCGCTCGCTTTGCGGCGGGCGCGAAGCAAATCGCCGACGCGTCGAACGAAGAGACGGCCATCATGCAGGAAATTTCGTCGTCGGTTAAATGGGGGTAACGCTTTCGAGGGAGGCGTTCGCTTTTGGCTATCCTCGATTCATATATGGTACAATATGGGTGCAATAGGAAATCGGCTCTCAAGGGCGGTCGGCTCATCTCCGGACAAGGAGGTGATGCCATGACAGTGTACGAGGCGTTAAGTCTGATGATCGCATTCGGGTCGTTAGTCGTCGCGATGCTGTCCTTCGATAAAAAGAAGTAGACCTCCCTTGAGCTTGGTCGGCCGGGAGGTCTACTTCTGCGCTTCGCCAATCTGAGTCGATCGCCTTGAAGGGCAACCTGTTGCATGGCCGCAGATGTTCGCTGCATCTGCGGCCATTACAGTTATTATATGGATTATGATACCACATTCATGCAAGAAGGCAAGGTACGGGATCAGACAATGCGATCGGATTCGTCGACCTTCGGGGGCTCCGGCAGGTCTTCTTTGCGGCGCGGAAAGCGCGGGAAAGCGGGGGCTCCGGCGGGCTCGATCAGGCGGAGCATCGCGCCGCCGGCTTGCTTAGCTTGCTTGGGCAAGGCCGATGCAACCGAATACGCCGTCTTCGGATATGACATATACGATTTATTGCCGATATAGGCCGAATCCGTGCGGTTCCGCGCGGGAGTATGTTCCGTTTTGCGCATGTGGCCGGACGGATGCCCGTCGCCGTGGAATGATTGAATCCGCCGGGGGAGTTTTCATTTCGCTCCTACTCCGAACGCGATTCCAGAATCGCTGTAATCTTCTTCAGGTCCTTCTCGTTCGCTCTTCGCATCAGAGTCGACATCATCGGGGCGAACAGCTTGGAGAAGCCGGAGGGGACGCCTCGGTTGCGCAAAGTCATGAGTGTCGCGTTCCCGTCGACGGATTCCCAAGTGTAGGTCGTCTCCATGGGGAACGGGCCTTCGGCCGTCTTCATGACCAATCTCTCTCCGGGGACGTATTCCGTAATTTCATAAATATAGGCGAGCGGCTTGCCTAAGAACTTCGCCTCGAATGCGATCCGAGACCCGATGCCGAGCGACTTCGGCGTCTTCCAAACCGCGGAGTCGATGTTCGCGTACCACGCCGGCGCGTTGTCCGGGTCCGCCGCGTAAGCCGAGACGGCCTCGCGCGGACGGCGGATGACGATGCTTGTCGACACGTCAACGTTCATCTTAGTTCCCCTTCCTCTTCCCCGGGAGCTTCTCGGGCAGCGTCTCCGCCCAAACGAGCGATTCCGCGATCAGCGCCTCGACCTTCTCCGGTTGTTCCCGCCAAGACGCCGGAAGCGAGACGTACTCCTTCATCGCTCGGCCGCCCATCGGGGCGAACGGCGTCGCTCCGGCCTCGAGCGCCTGCTGCCGCCGCGGCTCGGGAAGGCGGACGAACACATTGTCCCCATATAAGCCTATAAACATGTTTCCCTTAAGAAAGCCCCCTAACGCACCGAACATCGGCTTGATCGTCACGCGCGGATCGACGGGCGCAACCGACGCGAAGAAGGCTTTGGATTCCTCGGTAAGCTTTGATTTCGTCATGGGAACGACTCCTTTCCTCTACGATGGTCCGTGCGCGCGATGGAGCGAAGAAAACGAACCCTTCGCCGCGCGGAGCGATCCGCTCGCGGGAAGGGTTCTTTGGTTAGAGTCCGCCGGACGCTTGCGCGAGCAGCTTGGACAACATGTCGTAATCCGGGGATTGGCCTTCGCGGATCTTGAGCCATTTCCGTTCCGGGGGGCCTTCGAATTGCTTGGCGGGCAGGTCGAGTTCGGCGGCGTTGAAAATCATGAAGCTGACGGCGTCCTTCGACGGCGTGATGACCGCGGCGTACTTCCCGTTTTTCAAATAATGAGGTTTCTTGTATTGCATGCGTTCTTCCACGTCGGCGACGGTCTCGAACACCATCGCGCGGAGGCGGCGGCAGACTTCGACTTGCCACGGCGCGGCGATGGCATCGATAAAGGCGGTTACTTCGGGGTTCATAAGCAAAATTCCTTTCGGTTTTGGGGACTTTTTCCTTTGTTTATAGCTATACCACATTCGGAATATTCCTGTAAAGGAATATTTATACGAATCCCTCGAACCGCTTCCCTCCTTCGAGCAGGGAAACGGGCCGCGGCCGGCGAACGAAAGGGAGTGGAACGACTCCAATCGATCGAGAAGCGGAGGACGACAGGATGAAGGGGAAGCGCATCTGCATCACGGGAACGGACCGGGGCGTCGGGCTGGCGTTGACGAAGCTGTATTTGGAACGAGGAGATACGGTGTTCGCCGGCGGCATCGTCCAGGGGAACGAGGCGATCGCGGAGCTTCGCGACCGATATCCGGGACGGCTCCATGATTTTTACGTCGATATCGGCGACGATCGCAGCGTGAAGGAGGCCGCGGCGTTCGTCGGATCGCGGACGGATCGACTGGACCTGCTGCTGAACAACGCGGCCATTCTGGGCGACACGACGAAGACGATCCGGGACGACATCGACTTCGACGAGGTGCAGCGCAATTACAATATTACGGCCGTCGGGGCGATTCGGATGACGAACGCGCTTCTCGAACCGGTTATGAACGGCGGCAAGCTGATCGCGAACGTCTCCTCCGAGGCGGGCAGCATCGCGCAGAGCTACCGGGACGCGTGGTTCGGCTATTGCATGGCGAAGGCGGCGCTGAACATGGGTTCGACGATCGTGCACAACGGCATTCGCAAAGAGGGCGGACGCGTGATGCTGTTCCACCCGGGCTGGGTGAAATCGATGATGAGCGGCACGTTCACCTCGGAAGCGACGTATACGCCGGAGGAGAGCGCCGCGAACATCGTGCGGCGAATCGACGAGCGAGGACACGAGATTCACGAGCTGCCGTTGTACTTGGAAGCGGACACGGGGAGAACGGTACCCTGGTAGTGGATTAGAATCCTTATATGGAAAAGGACGCAAGCCGACCGGGCGACCCGGTCGGCTTATTTGCGTTCGAAAATATTTTTCGCGACCGGCAGGAATCGCAGGAAGGAAAGGCGAATATACATTCGCATTAAACGAAAATATTTCCAAATCGCAGAGGGTGTTCCGTCATATGACGACTTCGATCCCCGATTCGCCCGGGGAGCATGACGCGCTCGCGTTGTTAGCCCGAATCGGTCCCGAGCTGCGCGCATACTGCCGTTCGTTATGCGGCGACGATTGGGAGGCCGACGATCTGGCGCAGGAAGCGACCTTGAAGACGATCGACCGGTGGAGAGCGCAGCCGGCTCGGCCGTTGACCAAGGCCTACGTCTATCGCGCGGCCCGCAACGTATGGATCGATCGCTGCCGCAGCCGGGCCCGCCGGCCGGCCGTGCCATTGGAGGCGCTTGGACGGGAGCCCGCCGCGGCGGAAGCGCCGGACCCGGCGGCGACGCGGGAGCTGTTGGAGCGGCTGATGCGGCTGCTGCCTCCGAAGCCGTTCGTCGCGCTGCTGCTGTGCGACGTCTTCGGATGGACCGCCGGCGAGGCGGGCGCGCGCATCGACATGGCCGAAGGCGCCGTCCAAGTGACGTTGTCCCGGGCGCGACGGCGGCTTCGGGAGCTCGCGGACCTCGGAGGGAGCGAACGGCCGCCGCAGGAAGCCGGCGTCGCCGGCGCCCCCGCGGGCCTGCTCGAGGCGGCGGCCGAAGCGTTCCGCCGGCACGATCCGCATCTGATTTACGACGCTTACCTCCGCATTCGCGAGAGCGGCTCCCGGATGACGGACGTTCGCGTGCGGGAAGGCCGGCTGTACTTTACGATTCGAGACCGAGACGGCATCTCGGTCATGGTCGGCTGCGACTGAATCGGGAGGCATGAAACTTTTTCTATTCGAGATTGTATGGTTTCGGGGTTCGGCGTCGTTATATGAATCGGAGGTGGATTTCGATGCTTCAATCGTTGGAACACGTTCAAATTCCGGTGCGTCGCATGGATCGGGCGATTCCCTGGTACGTCGAGCGGTTAGGGTTCCGGCTGCAAGGACGCGACGGCGATCGGATCGCGTTCTTGACGCTGCCCGAAGGGCCGATGCTCATGCTGTGGGAGACGGAGGACGAGACGGCGGCCAAGTTCGCGGTGAACGGCACGGACTTCCCGGTGCTGTTATACCGCACCGATCGCATTCACGAGCTGCGCGATCGGCTCGAGGCGTGCGGCGCGCCGATTCAAGCGTACCGGGACGAAGGCATGTTCTGGGTGCTGAAGTGGTACGATCCCGAAGGCAACTTATGGGGCGCGTTGCAGATGAATCCGAGTCGGGAGGAGGCGTCTTACGATGTTTGATCGGATCGATCGCGTCATCCTGCCCGCGCGCGATGCGTCGAAGGCGGCCGAACGGTACGAACGGGAATTCGAGTTTCGCGTCGCGAGAAGGGGAAGCCGGGAGATCGACCTGCAGGTGCATCGGGGCGAGACGCTGCTGACGCTGACGGAGCCCGAACCCGGCGAGCCGTTCCGCCCTCTGCCTTCGCTGCACTCGGAGGGCCACGTCCCATGCTTTAACTTCTACACCCATTGGGAAGACTTGCATCGGGACTGGCTCGGCGGCCGGGGTCTGCCGACGACGGAGGTCATGCGTACGCCGCACATGAACGTATGCGAGATGGCCGACGGAGACGGGAACGTGGTCGGCATCTGCCACGAGAAGGCGTCCTCCCTGTATTTTACGCCTCCGGAAGGCGCGCCGGCTCCGATGTTCCATCGGGTGCTGGCGGTGTTCCTGCCGGTGCGGGACTTGGAGGCGTCCGTTCGCTGGTATACCGAAGCGCTCGGCTTCTCGCTGTACCACCATTGGGGGGACGGGGCCGATCTGAAGGTCGGCGACGGCGAGACGATCGTCACGATGATCCGCATGGACGAGCCGACGTTCCGGCGCGCGCGGGAGGGCGTGCGCGACCGGCCGTACTTCTCGCTGCGGACGGCGAACATTCACGAGACGTACCGCGCGCTGGCCGCCATCGGCGCGACCGCGGATCGCTGCGCGGAGCAAGACGGCGTATCCCGCTTTCACGCGAGATCGCCGGAGGGAATCAGGATCCGAATATCGGAGAAGGAGCGTGTTCGCATTGGGTAACGCCGTCGGGGTATTGGAAGCGAAGATCGTATGGAAGGACGCATTCACGGTCGTAGGGGAGAAAATTCGGTTCGACCCCTCGCGGGGAATGCCGCCTTCCGGGAATGACATCGCGAAGCTGTGGCCGCGGTTCAACGAGCGGGTGCCGGAAATCGGGCATGTCGTCGGCGGCGCGTACGGGCTGTGCGTCTTCGACGCCGACGGCGTGCCGGGCGCGCCGTTCGATTACATCGCGGGGGTCGGCGTATCCCGGGCGGATCGGGTGCCGGAAGGAATGACGGCGCACGCGGTGCCGGGAGGGCTGTACTGCGTCGTCACCCGGCAGGGCGTCATCGACGAGCTCGGCGCGACGTTCGACTATTTCTGGAAGGAATGGCTGCCGAACTCCGGTTACGTCTACGGCGGCGGCGTGGAATACGAATATTACGACGAGCGATATCGGGGGAACGACGATCCGGCCTCGGTCATGGACATCTGGTTTCCGATCCGGCCCGCGAAGGAGCTCCCTTTGGAAAATCGCGTCGCCAGCGTTTTCATTCACGTGACCGATTTGCGCCGAGCCGCGGACTGGTACAGCCGTCTGCTCGGACTTCCCGTCCTCGAAGAACGGCTGAACGGCGGTCCGGTGTATTGGTTCGATCTCGGCGATACGGGGCTCGTCCTCGACAGCGACGCGTACCATCGGCAAGACCCGAGCTGGCGGGAGTCGATGATGCCCCGCATCATGTTCCCGGCGAAGGACATCGACGAGGCGTACAAGTACGTGAAGGAGCGGGGGACGCCGTTCTTCGAGCCGGAACGGCACGGGACGATGGCGTACTTCAACTTCGCCGATCCGGAGGGCAACGCGCAGATGGTTTGCTGGACCGCGGGAGAGGAAGCCCCTTCGGCGTCGGCGGCGAGCGGCCCGATCCGGCCGCGCATCGGCGGCGCGTTCGTCGACGTGAAGGACATGCGGGCGACGGCCCGCTGGTATGCCGAGCTGTTGGGGGTTCCGTTCGACGAAGGGCAAGCGGAGCGGACGATCTACTCGATACCCGTCACGCGGGGCGCGGCCTTGCTGTTGGACGGAAACCGCCATGCGAACGGAGAGTCGTTCACGGAAATTTGCTATTTCGAGACGGACGACTTCGAAGCGGCGCTGGCCTACGCGCGGGAGCAAGGCTTCGAGTCGGCGGGCGCCCCCGTCCACTTCCCGGACCTCAGCGAGTTCGCGCTGATCGATCCGGACGGCAATCGCATCGTCGTCGCGCACATGAAGGGGAAGGGAACGGGGGAGCGCGAATGAACGTCGACATCGTAACGAGACCGGAGCTGAAGGCGGCCGCGATCCGAGTGCCGCGCGACGGAACCGAGGTGCGGCGAGCGTGGAAGAAGCTCGAGGCGCTGCTCACCGACCATCCCGCCGCGACGGATCGAGCGAACGGGTACGTGTTTATTCCGGAGTGGCAGTGGGCGACGGAGGTCACGACGCTCTGGGTAGGGGTGGCGGTCGCTTCGTTCGACGGGCTGCCGAGCGGCTTGGAGACGTTGACGATTCCGGAGAAGACGTTCGCGAGAGTTCGCGTACAGGGCGACGCGGCGATGATGCAAGCGACGTACGCCGCCCTGGGGGAGTGGTTCCGAACGGGACCGTACGAGCGGGACGTCGAGGAAGGCTCGCTCGGCTACGAACGGAATCGGCTCGAACCGGTCAATCCGTTCCATATTCCGGCGAACGTCATCGACACGTTCGATTACGACATCTACGCGCCGATCAAGGGGCTCAAGAAGGAGGGGCATCCCGCCTTCCCCGGCGTGATCGGCGCGGAGGTGCGCAAAGGACCGGACCGACGCATCGTCGGACTGGAGATGTCCGTCGTCGATCGGAAGGCGATGCGGCCGGAGGTCGAAATTCCTCGCTTCTGGCAGCGCGTCATGCCGCGGCTAGGCGAAATTCGGGATCGCAAGCGACCCTACGCAACGATCGGGCTGTACGTATACGAGCCGCCGTTCGGGCCCGGGCAAGATTTCCGATATTTCGCGGGCGCGGAGATCGAGCCCGATTCCGAAGCGCCGCTGCCGGAAGGCATGACGGAGCGGACGATCCCGGCCGGCGAGTTCCTCGCCGTGACGTATCGCGGGAAGGCGGACGGCTTCGGGCGGGTGTGGGATTTCTTCCACGGTCACTGGTTCCCTCGGCAGACGGCTTACGACGCGATCGACGACTTCGAGTATGAACGGCACGACGAGAGGTTTCTGGGGACGGATCGGGAGGAGTCGGTGTTCGAGCTTCATTTCCCGTTGCGTCCGAGGGTGCGGGATTCGCGGCTGACGGAGAAGATCGTGGTCGACGAGAAGGGCGGGCACACGCTGCAAGATTTGCGCGGCGAGAGCGTGCGGATGGTCAGCTTCCGGGGAGCGTCCCTGCACGGCATCGACATGCGGGAGGCGAGCCTGCGGCACGTCAACTTCGTGGGGTCCGAATGGGAGCATATTTATTTCGCCGACGTGCGCATCAACATGATTCAGATGGGCGGCGCCGTCTTCGAAAACATTCGCCGTCCGGACGCGACGGCGAGCCGTCTCGACGAAGAGCCGGGCACCGACGGCTGGGTGAACGTCGAGCCGGTGACGTTCCGCGACAGCGATCTGAGCGAAGCGCGCTTCGAAAACTGCGATCTGCGGGACGTCTCCCTGGACGGCTGCCGAATCGAAGGGATGCGCATCGACGGCATCCCGGTCGACGCGCTGCTGGCGGCTTATCGGTCGAAGCAAAGCTAATTGCGTCGGCGCACTAGAGACGTTCAACCTCGACGAAGCCGGCCATCCGCCGCGCCTGATACCGAATCGGGGACGAGCCGCCGACGAGAATCGCGTTGCGCGCATCCGCCGCGTTCGCGGACGGCAGGACGAACGCTTTCGCGTAGGCGAATTCGGCGCGCAGCGCCGCGAATACGGACGACGCGCGGCGGTCCCGTTCCCCGCGCACGGTCACGTTGAACAGCGCCGCGCCGCGATCGTCGAGCTTCTCCCGCGCCAGCCGGAAGAAGTCCGCGTCGACGAGCCGATCCGGCACGCCGTCTTCGGTGAAGGCGTCCACGACGACGAAGTCGAGCGACTGCGGCGCCTCGCCTTCTAGGAGGAGCCGCCCGTCGCCGATGGCCGGCCGTACGCCGCGATAGCCGAAGTGCGACGCGCTCAGCCCGGCCACGTCCGCATCTAGCTCCGCGATGCGAAGACGCTTCCCCTGCAGACGACCGGGCATCGTCCCGACGCCGTGACCGATCAGGAAGACGTCCTCGAATGCAGGATCCGTACACTCCATTACGTGCAGCATCGCCCGGGGATACTCCAGCACGATTCGATCGGGATCGGACAGATCGATCGCCCCTTGCACGGCCGTCTCCGAGAACGCCATCACTCGAAACCTTCCCCGCTCGCCGTACAATTCCGTCGTCTCGTAGACGGTAAGAGCCTGGTGAGGGGATGCCCTGTTCCATATCACATGCACGACTCGAATGCCTCCAACGCAGCTTATAGGGACTCATCGCCCAAGAGGGCGGACCGAACAGAACATATATACCATTACGGATCGGGAGTGACAAGCCTTACAGTTTCGGCGAGCGGCGGAGCCGGGCGCGGGTAACGGAGGCACGACGAAGGGGCGGAAACCGTGCATCGGTTTCCGCCCTTTCGTTATGCTCGACAACCCGAACGGGCGGTAATATCCCTTCTTTATCATGTACGCCGTGATCGATTCGTGCGTCAGCGTCGCTTCGTCGAGCTGCTTCTTCAGAATGCCTCGCACCTCGGGGAGCGTCGTCTCCGATATCGCAACCGCGCAGGTTTTCAAAGTCTCTTCTGATTATTCCTTGACAGGAATATTCCCGGTGGGTTATATTAAAGCCATGAACACATGGAGCGCTCTTGCCGAGCCGAATCGATTGCACATTGTCGAACTGTTGGGTAGCGGTCCCCTCTCCGTGGGGGAGATCGCGGATCGACTGGGGCTGCGGCAGCCGCAAGTATCGAAGCATCTCCGGGTTCTCGCCGATGCCGGCATCGTCGAGATGCGAGCGGTCGCCAACCGGAGGATGTACAGCCTGCGGCTCGAACCGTTCCAGGCGCTGGACGCGTGGCTGAAGACGTTCCGTCACGTAACGAACCGGCGGCTCGATCATTTGGAGAGGTACTTGCGCGTGCTGCAAGGCATGGATGCGACGCGCGAAGACGAATGACGATTCCAAGCGGAGGGAAGGAAGAACGGGAATGGCAGCGGTAACCCCTTATTTACAATGCGAGGACGCACAGGCGCAAGCGTCGTTCTACATCGAGGCGCTGGGCGGCGAAGTCGTGGACAAATTCGGCGTCCACCGGATGATTTCGAGCGAAGCGCAAGGCGGAACGTAAGGATATATTCCATATTTCGAACCTAAAGGGAGAGAATCTTTATGATTAACAAGGTCGGCCAAATTATGTTGTATGTAAACAACCAGGATCAGTCGCGGGACTTCTTTACGGAAAAATTGGGGTTTCAGGTGATCGACGAGGTCGTCATCGAGGAAATCGGCATGCGGTCGATCGAGGTCGCTCCCGCGAACGGCGCAGGATCGAGCATCGTTCTCCATAACAAGGAATTCGTCGCGAAGTTTTCCCCGGGGCTGAACCTGGGTACGCCTTCCTTACTGTTCTTCTCGGACGACTTGGACCGTCTATATGCCGACTTGAAGAACAAGAACGTCAAAGTCGGCGACCTCGTCGAGATGCCGACCGGCGGAAGAGTGTTTAACTTCGCGGACGACGAGGAAAACTACTTCGCCGTCATGGAGAAAAAATAAGGAACGTAAACAGAGGCGGGCAGGGAGCGAATCCCAGCCCGCCTCTTCCGTTATTCCGCGGCGAAACGTCCGCTTTCTTGAATGCGCCTGGAAGCCGGCAAGAAGTACAGCAGGAACGCGGCGCAGAGGACGGCGATGAAGCCGTACCCGCCGAAGACGTCCCAACGGGCGGAGCACCAGCCGAAGCCGAGGCCGACGACCATCGCGACGCCGTTCCCGGCCAGCGACTGGAACGAGTCGATCGTCGCCCGCATCGTTCCGTCGATCCGATGATGCAGATAGCCAGTCGCGAGCGGGTCGACGACGCCGGAGGCGAAGCAGACGGCTAGCAGCGCCGCCGCTCCGGCGAGCCCGGGACCGGCCGCGACGAAGCCGAGACCGAGGGCGAATACGGCGACGATGGCGGCGAGCAGCCCGCGGGTAGGGACGCGGCGCCGCAGCGAGTCGGCGAGCAGGCTGCCCGGCAGTTGAAGCGCCAACAGCGCCGCCGAGAACGGGCCGAACCACGCGAGCGGCACCCCGAACCGGTCGAGGTACAGCTGCCAGAACTCGTCGACGTAGTCGAACGAAGCCCCGACGACCATCGCGGCGACAAGCACGAGCCGCACGTCGCCGCGGCTGCGGAAGAAGCGCCATGCTTCCGCGACGTATCGGCGAATCGGGATCGCTTCGCCCTTCTCCTCGGCCGAGACGGGCGGTTCGGCGAGCGACAGCGCGAAGCCGAGACCGGCGACGGCGCCGATCAAGGACAACCAATAATTGAGCTCGAGATCGAATCGGCCGGCGAGCCATCCGCCGCTCAGCGCGGCGAGAATGGCCGCGCCGAAGTCGATTCCGTTCAGCCGGCCGAGCTTCTGCTCGAACTGCCGTTCCCGGCCGTGGCGGCGTAACGAATCGTATAGCAGCGCGTTCTCCGAGCCGCTGCTCGCGGCGGAGGCGATGCCGGCCAAGACGACCACCGCCGCGAAGTGCCAGAACGTCTGCGCATACAGCAAAATCAAAAATTCCGCGCATCCCAGCGCGGCTGCGAGCACTACAAGCTTCTTCCGTCCGAATCGGTCCGCCAGAATCCCGGTGGGCACCTCCAACAGAACGATCGTGACGGCGTACAAGATTTCGGTGTAGACCACATGCTCGATCGTCATGCCGCGTTGTTCCCAGAACAGCCGCTCGATGACGTAAGCGGGGATCAGGCTCTGAAAGAAGCGCGCCCCGTACAGCTTCCATACGTTGTTCATTGCGTTCATGCGGTTGCGTATGCTCCCTTCGTAACCATCGGATCGCTGTAAGCTAACGAATGGGTACGACGGCGGCGGACGCGGCCTGCAGTGAACGACGGCGGATTAACAAGGAGGTCTGGCGAGCGTCATGTCGGGTTCGACTCCCTTCCGGCAAGGAGATTCATTATGTATTTCCATCGTAAGGTACCGCGCCGCTAAGATCAAATCCTTAATGCGCGCGCTTCCAAAAAGGCCTCGACTCCGCGTGCAGAGTCGAGGCGAACGAGTCTTCTATCGGACCGCGCTTCCGCCGAAGAGGAACCGGCGCTCCCAATGCGTACCGTCGATCTTGCTGACCGTTACGCCCTCGTCGTCCGAGTACGTGTGCAAAATTTTGCCGTCGCCCATGTAGATGCCGACGTGCGTGATCCGCTTGTCGTCGCTGTCGAGATCGCGGTAATCGTCCGCGTCCGAGCCGCGGTATGACATGAAGAACATTAAGTCGCCCTTCTTGAGATTCTGCCAGCGCTTCGTCGTCTCTCCGACGTTCTTCACGAATTCCGCTTGTCCTCTAGAGTCGCTAGGAAGGGTAATCCGCGCCCCTTCGCGGAACGCCTGCCGCGTGAAGTCCGAGCAATCGAACGTCCGCGTATTGCTGCGGTTCGAGCCGAATTCGTAAGGGGTTCCAAGATAATCGAGGCCGTTGTTAATCACGGATTTCGCGACGGCCGGGGATGCATCCGCCTCGCTCGGCAACGAGGGAAGAGCACCTAGAACGATAGATGCGGCCGCAAGGATAGTAAGCGCTTTCTTCATTTTCATGGGTACTTCCTCCTAGGTAGCTGTAGTGTGCCTGCGAGGGCTGGAGCGTTGCTAACAAATCATTGATCTATAGGATCGAGAATCGCGATTCGCAATTTTATAGCAGCATCCCCGCAATACTTCCGATCTATCAAATTCGTATGGAAGTTTTGGCTACATTTCTACAGTAACAAAAAGGTTGCAGTCTCGGAAGAGAGAGTTGGAGGAAACGCAGGAAGCATTCGCCAACGGAAGTGGAAGACATGAATTCGGGGAAAGGGGGGCAGTCTAAGAAAAAATACGGACGAAAGGACGGTTCCGCATGATGAACGATCTGTTAAAGAGAGCGATTTCCCTCGGCGTCGGCATTACGGTGACGAGCAAGGAACGAATCGAAAAGTACGTGGACGACCTCGTCCGAACGGGCGACGTCGGTCCTTCGGAATCGAAGGAGCTCGTCGCGCGGCTCGTCCAGCGAGGCGAGGAGCAGCAAGCAGAGCTGAAGCGGGTCGTGAAGGAGCAACTGCACGGCATGCTTGCGGAGCTGCGGGTGGCGACGAAGGAAGACGTGGAGCGGCTGGAGCGCCGATTGTCCGCGATGGAAGCGATGCTTCCGCCGGAGGCGACGTCCGGAGCGACGGGGACGTCCGCGCCGCCGGCACCGCCTGCGCCATAGGGCGAACGGGGTAGACAAGCGTCGGAACGAGAGGGTGGCGGCATGTTGATCGGCAGGCAAATTCGCCATATGAACCGGTACCGGGAAATCGCGGCGGCGCTCATTCGCCACGGCTTCGGCTTCATCGTGGAAGGGACGGAGCTGTTCCACGCGCTGTCGCTGCCGGCCCGGCTGTTTCGCGGGGTCCGGGAGGTCGAGCGCAAATCGGTCGGCGAGCGGCTTCGGTACGTCATTCAAGAGCTGGGGCCGACGTTCGTGAAGCTCGGGCAGATCGCGAGCACGCGGTCCGACATGCTGCCGGGGGACATCGTGGCAGAGCTGTCGAAGCTGCAGGATCAAGTCGAGCCGTTCCCGTACGCGGTCGTCGAAGAGATCGTCGCCGCGGAGCTGGGCGGCCGAATCGCGGACCTCTTCGCCTCGTTCGATCCGCAGCCGATCGCCGCGGCGTCGATCGGCCAAGTGCATCTCGGCACGCTTCGTACGGGGGAACGGGTCGCCGTCAAAATCCAGCGCCCCGGCATCGCCCCGGCGATCCGCACCGATCTGGAAATCTTGCGCAATCTCGCAACGATCGCGGAAGCTCGGTTCGAATGGGCGAGACGGTACCAGCTGCAAGGCATGATAGCCGAGCTCAGCCGTGCGCTGCTGCAAGAGCTCGATTATCAGATCGAGGGCCGGAATACGGACCAAGTCGCGAGGCAGTTCAAGGGAGATCCGAAGGTGCGCGTGCCGGTCATTCACTGGAAGCAGACGTCCAAGCGCGTCCTCGTTATGGAGTATTTGGAGGGCGTCAAGGTAAGCGAACGGGAACGGCTCGTACGGGAAGGGGTGGACCGGAAGGCGCTGGCGGAGCGGATCTTACACGCGCTATTTCGACAGATGTTCGTCGAAGGCTTCTTCCACGCGGACCCGCATCCGGGCAACCTGCTCGCCATGCCGGACGGCGCGGTGGCGTTCATCGACTTCGGCATGGTCGGGCGGATGACGGAGAGCATGAAGGAGAGCTTCTCGGATCTCATTATCGCGCTCATGCGACAGAGCACCGAAGGCATTCTCAAGGCGGTGCTCCGCATGGGGCTGGTTTCGGACGACGTCCCGATGGACGAGCTGCGCCGGGACGTCGAGGATTTGCGGACCAAGTATTACGGCGTCCCGTTCAGCGAGATGAGCCTCGGCGAAGCGGTGAACGATCTGCTCGACACGGCCCGCCGGCACAACATCCGGATTCCGACGGATTTCCTGCTGCTCGGCAAGGCGCTGCTTACGGTGGAGGGCGTCGTCGTCGCGCTCGATCCCGACATCAGCATCGTCAGCCTAGCCGAGCCGTTCGGGCTGCGGCTCCTGCGGGAGCGCTTCCGCCCGAAGCGGGTCGCCGCCGCCGTTTGGCGGGACGCGTCCGAATACGGGGACCTGCTCGCGAAGCTGCCGAAGCAGGCGAACGAACTGATGAACGTGGTGAAGAACGGGCAGGCGCGGCTCGAAATCAGCGTGCCGGAGCTGGACGTCTTCCTGCGCAAGCTCGACCGCATCAGCAATCGGCTCTCCTTCAGCGTCGTCATGCTGGCGATCAGCATCGTGATGGCCGGCCTGATCGTCGGGTCGTCGCTCAGCAGTCAGCCGGGGCTGCTCCTCAATGTGCCCGCGATCATTATCGGCTTCGGCATCGCGATGGCGATGCTGGCGTGGCTGCTGTTCGCCATATTTAAGTCGGGGCGGTTTTAGAGCCGATCGGGTCCCGTTCGCGCGAGCGATAGCGCCCGGTACGCGCTAGGCGGGACATGGAAGCGGGAGCGGAACGCTCGGCAGAAATACGGGTAGCTGCGGAAGCCCGACGCTTCCGCGATCGCCTCGAGCGGCAGGTCGCTCAGCAGGATGCGTTCGGAGGCGGCGGCGAGCCGTACCTCCAGCGCGTACTTCATGATCGACTGGCCGAACGTGCGCTTGAACAGATGAGACGCGGTCGAGACGCTCACGCCGTGGCGCTTCGCGATCGAAGCGAGCGTCAGCGGCTCTGTGGCATGCCGTTCGAGGTACCGCTTGATCTGGTACGGCACGTAAGCGGCATCGCCCGAAGCGCCGATCCGCCGGTTCCGGACGGCGCGCTCCAGCGTGAGGCACAGCGCCTTCAACAGCGCTTCCGTCAGCTCCTCGTTATCGTCTCGCAAATTGCGCTTCTCGTAGACGAGCCGCCGCCAGAGCGACAAGATTTCTTCGTTCGCTTCGATGCGCGCCTTGGCGGGGAAGTCGGTTCGCGCCAGCCAGGCGTCGATCCACGGTCCGTCGCATACCAAATAGAAATCCGCGCTGTCGATGCGCTTCTCCCCGGTCTCGTCCGGCCCCGCGTCGATCTCGAGCCGGTACGAATCTCCCGGCTTCGAGACGATCAGGTCCCCCGGCTCGATGGTATGCTTCGTGCCGCACAACACGGCCGAACACGTCCCCGTCACCTGCAGCCGAAGCAGGAGATGGGGTTGGTTTTGGATTCCCTGGCTGTAGAACGGCTTCGCATGCCGCGAGTACCCGAGCGCGATCGTGCGCGCGCCGACGACGTCCATGGCGGCGGCCCCCTCTTTTCATGAGCTTTCCTTCATCATAACAATTGCAAGATCGGTCAACAATCGGCGAATCGGACATTCTCTTCGCCAAGCGCTCTTATTTATACTTGGGTCTAGCGGGATCCGGAAGAATGCGAGGCGCAGCCTGGGCGTTCTTCGCGATAATAAGTCAAACGAAAGAGGGATCGATCACATGAGCGGCAAGTTGCGGTTGGGCGTCGTAGGCGCGGGAGGCATCTTTAAAGCGGTACATCGGAACGCATGGATGGAGCATCCGGAAGTCGAAGTCGTCGCGGTATGCGACATCAACCTGGAACGGGCGCAGCAGGTCGCGACAACTATGGGCGTCGAGGCGGTCTACGCGGATTATCGGGAGCTGCTGAAGCGGGACGATATCGATATGATCGATATTTGCACGCCGAATTTGTTCCACTCCGAGATCGCGATCGCCGCGCTGCAGGCCGGGAAGCATGTGTTCTGCGAGAAGCCGGACGCGGTCAATCCCGAGGAAGCGCAGAAGATGGCGGACGCGGCCGCGGCGAGCGGCAAGCTGCTCATGGTCATGCGGAACAACCGGTTCAACCCGTCGTCGCAGTTCCTGAAGCGGTTCATCGACGAGGGGCTGATGGGCGAAATTTACACGGGACGCTGCGGATGGGTGCGGCGCCGGGGCATTCCGGGCAAGGGCGGTTGGTTCACGACGAAGGAGCTGTCGGGCGGCGGTCCGCTGATCGACCTCGGCGTGCACTTCATCGACGTCGCGATGTGGCTGATGAACAACCCGAAGCCGGTGGCGGTCACCGGGGCGACGTACACGAAGTTCGCGAACGACGACATTTCCGATTCCGCGCACAGCTCGTTCGGCGAGAAGAAGGACGACGGCACGTTCGACGTCGAGGATCTCGCGATCGGCTTCATTCGGTTCGAGAACGGCGCATCGCTGCAGATCGAATTCAGCTGGGCGTCGAACGTCGGGGAAGAGATGAACTTCGTCGAGCTGCGCGGCACGAAATCGGGCGCGAGCCTGAAGAACGGCGAGCTGAAGATTTTCTCGGAAGCAGCCGGCCAGCTGACGGACACGGTGCCGGTCATCAAGGGCGCCGAGCGCGTGCAGCCGCATGCGGAGCATATCAAGCATTTCGTCGATTGCTTGATGGGGCGCGCGGAGCCGATCATTCGTCCGGAGCATGGGGTCGACATGATCAAGATTTTGTCCGCGATTTACGAGTCGGCCGAGATGGGACGCGAAGTACGGTTGTAGTATGGAAAAAGCTGCTCCGGACGCCGATGGCGCGGAGCAGCTTTTTTTTCGGTTTGCGCCTATCGCTTGCTTACGGCAGCTGCGTGGAGCCCATCAGCCAGCGGTCGCATTCGCGCGCGGCCTCGCGGCCTTCGTTGATCGCCCAGACGACGAGGCTCTGGCCGCGGCGCATGTCGCCGGCGGCGAACACGCCTTCGACATTCGTCGCGTAGGCGCCATACGCCGCCTTGGCGTTCGAACGCTCGTCGCGCTCGACGCCGAGCTGCTCGAGCACGGTCGACTCCGGGCCGAGGAAGCCCATCGCGAGCAGCACGAGATCGGCCGGGTACACCTTGTCGCTGCCCGGCACCTCGACGGGAACGAAGCGGCCGGCGTCGTCCTTTTTCCACTCGATCTGCACGGTATGAAGCTCTTTCACCCGGCCGTCTTCGTCGCCGACGAACTTCTTGGTGTTGATCAGGTACCGGCGCGGGTCGTCGCCGAACGCGGCGGCGGCTTCCTCCTGCCCGTAGTCCATCTTGTACACCTTCGGCCATTCCGGCCAAGGATTGTTCGCGGCGCGCTTCTCGGGCGGCTTCGGCATGATCTCGAACTGCGTGACGCTCTTCGCGCCGTGGCGCATCGACGTGCCGACGCAGTCGGTGCCGGTGTCGCCGCCGCCGATGACGATGACGTGCTTGCCTTCGGCGGACAGGTAGGCGCCGTCGGCGTGCTCCGAATCGAGCAAGCTCTTCGTATTTTTGTGCAAGAACTCCATCGCGAGGTGGACGCCCTTCAGTTCGCGCCCCTCGATGCCGAGATCGCGCGCCTTCGTCGCGCCGCCGCACAGGACGATCGCGTCGTACTCGTCGCGCAGCCGCGACGCCGGCACGTCCTTGCCGATCTCGCAGCCCGTCACGAACGTAATCCCTTCCGCTTTCATCAGATCGATCCGGCGCTGAACGTATTTCTTATCCAGCTTCATGTTCGGGATGCCGTACATGAGCAGGCCGCCGGGGCGGTCGGCCCGCTCGTAGACGGTCACGGTATGACCGGCCTTGTTCAGCTGCGCGGCGCAGGCGAGGCCGGACGGGCCGGAGCCGACGACGGCGACTTTCTTGCCGGTGCGCGTCTCCGGGGGCTGCGGGGTAATCCACCCTTCGGCGAAGCCGCGTTCGACGATCGCCTTCTCGATCGACTTGATGGCGACCGGCGCATCGTTCAATCCGACCGTGCACGAGCCTTCGCAGGGAGCGGGACATACGCGGCCCGTGAATTCCGGGAAGTTGTTCGTCCGGTGGAGCCGGTCCAGCGCCTCGCGCCATTGGCCCCGGTAGACGAGATCGTTCCATTCCGGGATCAGGTTATTGACCGGACAGCCCGCGGCCATGCCGGCGATCAGCTTGCCGGTATGGCAGAACGGGATGCCGCAATCCATGCAGCGGGCCCCTTGATCGCGGAGCTTCTCCTCCCCGATCGGCGCGGCGAACTCGCGAAAGTGAGAGATGCGAAGGAGCGGCGCTTCCTCCGCCGCCGTCTCGCGGCGGTATTCCATAAATCCTGTCGGTTTGCCCATAAGTCTCGTTCCTCCTCCCCTGGATTAGTTGCCGCCGACGCGGGAGACGTCGCGCATATTTTCTTCGAACGCCGCAAGGATCGCTTGGTCGTTCGCGAGACCCGCTTTCTTGCCGCGTTCGATCGCCTCGAACATCCGCTTGTAGTCCTTCGGAATGATCTTCACGAAGTCGAGCACGGCTTCCTCCCAGCGATCTAGGATGCGCCGACCGACGTCGCTGTCGGTGAATTTCACGTGGTTGCGGATCATCGTCTTCACTTCGTTCACTTCATAGTGCTCCTCGATTTTCTCGAACAGCACCATCTCCGCGTTGACGCGGCTCCGGAGCGCGCCTTGAGGGTCGTACACGTACGCGATGCCGCCCGACATGCCCGCGGCGAAGTTGCGGCCCGTGGGGCCGAGCACGACGACGCGTCCGCCGGTCATATACTCGCAGCCGTGATCGCCGACGCCTTCGACGACGGCGTGGACGCCGCTGTTGCGCACGGCGAACCGTTCGCCGGCGATGCCGCGGATGTACGCTTCGCCGCTCGTCGCGCCGTAGAACGCAACGTTGCCGATGATGATGTTCTCCTCGGGAACGAACGCCGCCTGTTCCGGAGGGAACACGACGATCTTGCCGCCGGAGAGCCCCTTGCCGACATAGTCGTTCGCGTCGCCCTCGAGCGACAGCGTGATGCCCTTCGGTACGAAGGCGCCGAAGCTCTGGCCCGCGGACCCGTCGAAATGGATGCGGATCGTGTCGTGCGGCAGCCCCTCGGCGCCGTACCGCCGCGTCACTTCGCTGCCGAGAATCGTGCCGACGACGCGGTTCGTATTGCGGATCGGCAGCACCGCGTGGACGTTCTCCTTGCGTTCGAGCGCGGGCTCGCAAATGTCGAGCAGCTTGACGACGTCGATGGAGCGAGTTAGACCGTGATCCTGCTTAATGGAGCAGTAGCGCCCCACGGAATCCGGCATGTCGGGCCGGTGGAGCAGGGGACTGAGGTCGACGCCCTTCGCCTTCCAATGCGCGATCGCCTGCTTCGTCTCGAGGGCGTCCGTGCGGCCGACCATCTCTTCGATCGTCCGGAAGCCGAGCGACGCCATCCATTCGCGCGTATCCTCCGCGATGAACTTCATCAAGTTGACGACATGCTCCGGGTCGCCGGCGAATTTGGCGCGAAGCTCCGGATTTTGCGTCGCGACGCCGACCGGGCACGTGTCGAGATGGCACACGCGCATCATGACGCAGCCGAGCGCGATGAGCGGCGTCGTGGCGAAGCCGAACTCTTCGGCGCCGAGCAGGGCGGCGACGACGACGTCGCGGCCGGTCATCAGCTTGCCGTCCGTCTCGACCGTGATGCGGCTGCGAAGGTCGTTCAGCACGAGCGTCTGGTGCGTCTCCGCGAGGCCGAGCTCCCAAGGCAAGCCGGCGTGCCGGATACTCGTCTGCGGCGAGGCGCCCGTGCCGCCTTCGTAGCCGCTGATCAGCACGACGTCGGCTTTGCCCTTGGCGACGCCGGCGGCGATCGTGCCGACGCCGACCTCGGAGACGAGCTTCACGCTGATGCGCGCTCGCGGGTTGGCGTTCTTCAGGTCGTGAATGAGCTCGGCGAGATCCTCGATCGAATAGATGTCATGGTGCGGCGGCGGGGAGATGAGGCCGACGCCCGGCGTCACGCCGCGCACCTCGGCGACCCACGGGTACACCTTGCTGCCCGGCAGCTGCCCGCCCTCGCCCGGCTTCGCGCCCTGCGCCATCTTGATCTGAATTTCGTCGGCGTTCACCAGGTAATTGCTCGTGACGCCGAAGCGGCCCGAGGCGACCTGCTTGATCGCGCTGCGGCGAAGATCGCCGTTCGGATCGGGCATAAAGCGGTTCGGGTGCTCGCCGCCTTCGCCCGTGTTGCTCTTGCCCCCGATGCGGTTCATGGCGATCGCGAGCGTTTCGTGAGCCTCCTGGCTAATGGAGCCGTACGACATGGCGCCCGTCTTGAACCGCTTGAAAATCGCCTCCGCCGGCTCGACCTCCTCGATCGGCACCGGCTGCCGACCGCTCTTGAATTGCAGCAGGCCGCGAAGGTGGAACTGCATTTCGCTGTCGCGCGCGATGAATTTCGCGAATTGTTTATACGTCTGGTAGTTGCCGGTGCGAACGGCGGACTGGAGCGCGTGGATCGTCTCCGGGCTGTACAGATGTTCTTCGCCATCCTTGCGCCACTGCAGGTCGCCGCCGGGGTCGAGGGTGGCGTCGCCTCCGTGCCGTTTGGAAAACGCCCGCTCATGCCGCAGCAGCGTCTCCTTCGCGACTTCTTCGATGCCGATGCCCTCGATGCGAGACGTCGTCCAGGTGAAATACTTCTCAACGAACGCCGCGTTCAGGCCGATGCATTCGAAAATTTGCGCGCCGCGATAGCTTTGTATCGTCGAGATGCCCATCTTGGCGAGCACCTTCACGACGCCCTTGGTGGCGGCTTTCACGTAGTTGTATGCGGCTTTGGTCCGGTCGACGCCCCTCAGCTGCCCTTCCTCGATCATCGCTAGAAGCGTCTCGAACGCGAGGTACGGATTGATCGCCTCCGCGCCGAAGCCGAGCAGCACCGCGAAATGGTGCACCTCCCGCGGTTCCCCCGATTCGAGCACGAGACTCACGCTCGTGCGCGTCCCTCGGCGGATGAGGTGATGATGCGTCCCCGCCACGGCGAGCAGCGCGGGGATCGGCGCAAGGTCCGCGCTTACGCCGCGATCGGACAGCAGAATGAGATTCGCGCCCGCGGCGATCTCGCGGTCGACGGCCGCGAACAGCGTCTCCATCGCCCGCTCGAGCCCTTCGGCGCCGCTTGCGGCGGGAAACAGGATCGGCACGGTGGACGAGCGGAATCCTTCGCGCCGGATATAGCGCAGCTTCGCCAGTTCGGCGTTCGTCAGGAACGGCGTCTTCAGGCGAATGTGCCGGCAGCTCTCCGGCTCCGGCGCGATCAGATTGCGCTCCGGTCCGAGCGTCGTGCCCTGCGCCGTTATGATCTCCTCGAAGTTCGCGTCGATCGGCGGATTCGTCACCTGCGCGAACAGCTGCTTGAAATAGTGGTAGAGCAGCTGCGGCCGCTCCGAGAGGACGGCGAGCGGGGCGTCGTAGCCCATGGAGCCGATCGGGTCGATGCCGTGCGTCGCCATCGGCTCCAAAAACTTGCGCAGCGTCTCGAAGCTGTAACCGAACGCCTGCTGGCGCCGGCGCAGTTCGGCGACCGCCGCGCCCGGCAGCTCGAGCGTCGCGATGCCCGCCGCGGATTCCCGCGCCGCCTCCGAAGGCGTCTCCGGCAAATCTTCCAGGCTGATCAAGTGCTGATCGAGCCAAGCTCGGTACGGCTTCTCGTTCACGATGCGCGCCTTGATCTCCTCGTCCGAGACGATGCGGCCTTCCGTCGTGTCCACGAGCAGCATGCGACCCGGCTGAAGCCGAGCCTTGCGCGCGATCTTCTCGGGCGGCAGCGGCAGGACGCCGACCTCCGACGCGAGCACGATCAAGTCGTCCGTGGTGACGTAGTAGCGGGAAGGGCGGAGTCCGTTGCGGTCGAGCACGGCGCCGATCATCCGTCCGTCGGTGAACGCGATCGCGGCCGGGCCGTCCCACGGTTCCATCAAGCAGCTATGATATTCATAGAACGCCTTCTTTTCCGGACTCATCGATTCATGCTTCGACCAAGGCTCCGGAATCATCATCATCGCCGCATGCGGCAGCGATCGTCCGGAGAGCATGAGAAACTCGAGCACATTATCGAAAATTTGCGAATCGGAGCCGTCCGTATCGACGATGGGGAGAATCTTGCGGATATCGTCGCCGAACCATTCGGACGCGAGCAGCGATTCGCGCGCGCGCATCCAATTGATGTTGCCTCGAAGCGTGTTGATTTCGCCGTTATGGATTAAGTAGCGGTACGGGTGGGCGCGTTCCCAGCTCGGGAACGTATTCGTGCTGAATCGCGAGTGGACGAGCGCCAGCGCGCTCTCGCAGGAAGGATCTTGCAGTTCAAGGTAATAGGCGTCTACCTGTTCAGGCGTCAGCATGCCCTTGTACACGATGGTGCGGCTCGAAAAGCTCGAGAAGTAGCGGGGGTCTTGCGCTGCGACCGTCTCCAACGCCCGTTCGGCGCGCTTGCGGATCACGAACAGCTTCCGTTCGAACGCGAGGTCGTCGCCGCCGGGTCCGGAGCCGGAGCTTGCGACGAACAGCTGCCGGACGACGGGCTCCGCCGCCTTCGCGCGATCGCCGAGCGTTCCGTTATCGACGGGCACGGTGCGCCAGCCGAGGACGATCTGACCTTCTTCGCGAACGATGTCTTCGACGAGCCGCTCGCATGCCGCGCGCGTCGCGGCGTCCTTCGGCAGGAACGTCATGCCGACGCCGTACGCGCCGGGGGAGGGGAGCTCGAATCCGAGGCCGAGACATGCTTTCATGAAATAACGGTGCGGGATTTGGAGCAAGATGCCGGCTCCGTCCCCGGTGTTCGTTTCGCTGCCTTGGCCGCCTCGATGGTCGAGGTTGCAGAGCACGCTTAGCGCCTGCCGGACGATCTCGTGGGAGGGAGCGCCTTTGATGTTCGCCACGAAACCGATACCGCATGCGTCATGCTCGTTGCGAGGGTCGTAGAGGCCCTGTTTTGGGGGTAGCCCGTGATCCTTCATCGCTGCCAACCTTTCTTTACTGGTTTCGGTGGGTGGATGCGAGTCTCGGCATGTTGTCTATGTACATTTATATTGGGGTTACGGTAAAATATGGCTCCACGGACAGACATCCCACCTGTATGTCTTCCGTAGGGAGAACACAATCTAAGGTGAAGCGCTTACAATGTCAGGAAATGTAACGTTTAAATATAGTCACGATTCTATCATTCGTTCGAGGAACGCACAATACTGAATGTTGGGAAAACTCCGAGTTTTCTGACATAAACGAACAATGGCTGTAACCAATTACAACAAGCAAGGGGCTGGGACGAATGATGATTCACCAGGTGGAGACGCGATGCAAGCAAATTGCATTTACGTTCGACGACGGGCCGGATCCCGTATACACGCCGCAGGTCGCGGCGCTGTTCCGGGAGTACGGCGGTTCGGCCACGTTTTTCGTCGTCGGAAGGGCGCTCGAGCAGTATCCCGAAGTGGCGAAGGCGCTCCACGCCGAGGGGCACGAGCTTGGCAACCATACGTACTCGCACCCGTCTCTTTCTCGGGTCGGCGAGGCCGAACGGCGGGAAGAGCTGGAGCGGACGGATGCGCTGATCGAGGCGATCGCCGGGGCGAAGCCCGCTTCGTTCCGGGCGCCGTACCTTGACGCCAACGAGGAGGTCGAAGCGCTGGTACGGGCGAGAGGGTATGTGTCGGCCGGGGGAACGAACTTGAACTCAAGGGATTGGGACCCGCCGGGCGTGGAATTTATCGTCGATACGATCCGTCCGGTTCTTCGGCCGGGCAGCGTCATCTTGCTCCACGACGGCGGCGGCGACCGTTCCCAGACCGTCGAGGCGGTACGCCGCTTGTTGCCCGAAGTCGTCGCGCTGGGACTTGAGCCGGTGACGTTCGGCGAGCTCGTGCGCGGCGCGGCGGAGTTGAGAGAGTGAACGATGGGAGACTTTTCCGGCTTGTACCCCCGCAAATCGACAGCGCGCGACGAACGACTATCGTAACGAGCGAAGCGGGCCTTCGCTGCATTTTCGGAACGAGAGGCGGCATGTCGGATGTTGAATGTGGAAAATTGCAAAGGCTGCGGCAAGCTGATCTTGAGGAAGCCGGGACACCCGTTTTGTCCGGCGTGCGCGGCTTCGCGCGCGGAGGAGGTGCGGCGGATTAAACATTATGTCTTGCGGCACCCGTCCGCGACGATTCTGGACATTCATCGGAACGCGGGCATTCCGCTGAAGGCGATTCACGAATTGATCCGCGAAGACCGGGTTCAGCTGCAGTAACCTACGGATAACTTAGAAAATAGGGGCGCCGCGAAGAGGCGTCCCTATTTGCCGTGTGGTATAATTTCCTAACCACACAATGAATGACTTGTCGGAGGGAACGTCCTTGAACGTGAGCTATGAGGTACTATTCGAGCGGCATCCGGATGCTGTGATCGTTATGGACGCGGAAGGATATATCGCGTATGCCAACCCGACGGCGCGCGAGCTGCTTGGCGAGGAGCATCGGAGGGTCCAGAGGCCGCAGTACCGGCATGCGCTGCGCTCCGGGGAGTTCGAAATGTTCCATTATTATTTCCAACAAGCGGTCGAACGAGGAGAAGCGCGAGCGTTCGAAATGGGCGTCGTTCCCGGCCGCGGCGGCGGCTCCCAGGCGATGCGCGTCCGAATGGCGCCGCACGTGGACGAAGGGCGAACGATCGGCGTTTCGGTCTATATGACGCCGGCGGAGACGCGGGACGATGAGCCCCGGAAGGGATCCGCTCTCGACGTCATCGGCGCCTCGTTCATCGAAAGCCACAGCGATCCGATCTTGGTATTGGATCAGAACGCGACGATCGCGTTGGCGAACGGCTCGTTTTCCAAATTGCTGGGCTGGCGGAAGGATCAACTCGAGGGGTTCCATATTTTGCAGTGTCCCTCGATTCCGCCGTATCTCGTGACGCAAATGAACGACTTCGTTACGCGCGTATTCGCCGGAGGCGGCGACGAAGGGGCGACGATGGAGACGATTCGCGTGACCGATCAAGGCAAGGAATATCAGATGCTGCTGACGCTGACGCCGGTTCGCGACCGGATCGGACGCGTCCGCTATTGGGCGGTTCATCTCCGAGATATTACGAAGCGGAAGTTCCTAGAGGAACAGCTCAAGCGGATCGAGCTCGAACAGGCCGTCGAGCAAGAGCTCCGAGAGCTGGAACATCTGAAGACGGTCAGCCAGCTGGCGGCCAGCATCTCGCACGAGGTTCGCAACCCGCTGACCGTCACCCGCGGGTTCTTGCAAATGTTGAAAGATACGGCGCTGGGCGAAGAGAAGCGTCGGCAATACTTCGACTTGAGTCTAGAGGAGCTCGACCGGGCGGAGCGTATCATTACGGACTACTTGACGTTCGCGAAGCCGGCGCTCGAGCATGCCGAGCCGCTGGAGTTGAACGGGGAACTGCAGCGCATCGTGCAGGTGATCCTGCCGTTCGCCAGCATGGAAAACATCGTGGTAGAGGTCCTTCCGTCCGCGGAGGCGCTGTTCGTGCGAGGCGAGGGCAATCGACTGCATCAAGCGCTGATTAACGTCATGAAAAACGGGATCGAAGCGACGCCGGCCGGCGGAAAGCTTACGATTCGGCTGCAGCGGGTCGACGGCCGCCCCGTATTGACCATCGAGGACTCGGGCAAGGGGATGGACGAAGAACAACTTAAGCAATTGGGGACGCCCTATTATACGACCAAGGCCAAAGGAACGGGACTCGGCACGATGGTCGCATTCAGCATCTTGAGAGCGATGGAAGCGGACATCAAGGTGGACAGCGTGCCGGGGCGCGGCACCCGATTTATTCTGTCGTTCCCGGCGATGCCTGACTAGGTTCGTCGGCGACGCGTCGGTTTCGTCAGGCATTCGTCAGGTAATGGAAGGAAATCCGGGTTTCGGAGCATCCTATTCCCACTAGATGAGGGGGAGGATGCTTTTTTATGCTTAGGTTTGGGAAAACGACGCTGTCGACGCTGCTCGCGACGGCGCTGCTGGCGGGCTGCTCGGGGGACGGACGAGGCACGATCGTCGGCGCAGACGATCGGGCGGACGATCCGGGACTGCTGGAGCACGACAAGGAATTCCGGCAGGGCGACCTCGGCGTGGAGCCGACGGGCTTCCAGGCGTTGAGCGCATCCGGCTTGCGCCAAGTATGGCCGTCGCCGGGGCTCGCCGATCGCGCCGGCGTCGCGGCGTCGAACGTCGTCTCGACGGCGACGTCGTATTTCGGCACGCCGTACGAATACGGCTCCGACCGGAACGAGCCGTCCACCTTCGACTGTTCGGACTTCACGCGCTGGGCGTATTTGTTCGCGCTGGGCATGGACCTGCCGCCCGATTCGCGGTCGCAAGCGCAGTACGTGCGGCAATTTTCCGCTCGTTCGTATGCGACGTTGGCCCAGGCGAAGCCCGGGGATCTGTTGTTCTTCCGCGCGTACCGGGGCGTCGCTCCGGACGCGTACGCCGGCGCGGACGATACGATCGCGCACGTCGGCATCTACATCGGCAACGACCGGATGGTGCATACGGCGTCGGCGCAGACGGGCGGCGTTCGGATCGACGCGCTGACGGGAAGCCACTTCGAATACCGGTTCGTCCTAGGGGGTTCCGTGCTGGAGCAAATCCGAAAATAACGGGCGTCGGGGCGGCCCTGATTTTGGAATGAGCGAGACGCGCGAAATAACGTTTCGCAATTTCGCTCGATCGAGTACAATAACGATACTGCAAATTGCGACATTATTCGACACAACAAGGTGTGACAGTATGGAACGAACCGGAGATTCGCACGACAATTCAAAGACCGCCCCTTATTCCGCGGAAGGCTTCCGCCTGACGAACGCGCTCAGCCGGCATTTAAGCTGGCTGTTCGGCGAGCCGGGCGGAACCCGGATCAACATCTCGAAGATGAACTTCGCCGACCTCGAGCTGCCGAACCCCGTCTTCACGAAGTCGGTGCTGCTCGAAATCGGCTTCCAACACTGCCGGCTTCCCGGCGCGTCGTTCCAGGATGCGACGGTGACGGACAGCAGCTTCGAGGATGCGGCGCTGCCGGGGGCGAACTTCGTCCGCGCTTACCTCGTTCGGACCTCGTTCCGCGGCGCGAATTTGGAAGGCGCGGACTTCTCCAAGTCCGACCTGCAAGGGGTCGACTTCCGCGGCGCGAACTTGCGCGGCGCGAAATTCGCGGGAGCGTCGATGATGCACGCGGATTTCCGCGAAGCGGATTTGCGGGGCGTCAATACGGGCGCGCTCAACTTCACCGGCGCGAAGATGGCGGGCGCGACCCGGGACGTCCCGATGTGAGGATGCGGCATCGGCTTGAGGCGGTTTAGGCGGAGAACTCCTCCGCACGCAAGTGCACGCCACGAAAAAAGAGGCTTACCCCCCCTATACCGGGGGGGTAGCCTCTTTTTTTACGCCGCGCTGCAGGTCCAGCGCCCGCTGGACGAAGCCGTCGGCCTGCTGCAGCAGCGCCTTCGCGCGGTCCGCGCCGACGTTCGCGAGAATCATGACGATCGCCGTCTTCACGTGCCGGTCCGCGGCTTCGAAAGCGGCTTCGACGCGGTCGTCGCCGGCGCCGGTCGCGAGAGCGACGATCCGCTTGGCGCGGTGGACGAGCTTCTCGTTGGACGGATTCAGATCGACCATCAGATTGCCGTACACCTTGCCCGAGCGGACGAACGCGGTGGTCGTGATCAGATTGAGGATCATCTTCTGCGCCGTGCCCGCCTTCATGCGCGTCGAGCCGTGAATCGCCTCCGGGCCTACGACCGCCTCCAGCTTCAGGTCGGCGATCTCCGCCATCGGCGTATCGGCGTTGTTGCACAGCGCCACGACGCGAGCGCCGAGCTCCTTCGCGCGCCGCATCGCGCCGAGCACGTACGGCGTTCGGCCGCTGGCCGCGATGCCGACGACGACGTCCGCCGCGGCGACGCCGTGCGCGTCGATGTCCGCGGCGCCGGTCTCTGCGCTGTCTTCGGCGCCTTCCACCGGATCCTTGACGGCTCGGAAGCCGCCGGCGATGATGCCCTGCACGAGCGACGGGTCGGTGCCGTACGTCGGCGGGCATTCCGAAGCGTCGAGAATGCCGATGCGGCCGCTCGTGCCGGCGCCGACGTAGAACAGCCGTCCGCCGCGGCGGAACGCGTCGACGACCCAATCGGCGCACGCGGCGATCTGCGGGATGATCGCCCGCACGCCGTCGGCGACGCGCCGGTCTTCGTCGTTAATGAGCAGCATGATGCGCTCCGAATCGAGCTGGTCGAGCGTCTTCGTATGGTCGTTCACTTGTTCCGTCACGAGACGGTCCAACACCTCGCGCGACGAAGCGGAAGCTGGAGCGGAATTCATGATGGCGTCCCCCTCACATGGCTGGATGAATAGCGCGACCGCGCGAGCAGCGCGGCGCCTTCGGCGGGCGTCCGCGGCTCGCCCTCGGCCGGCTCCTCGAAGCGAACGCCGGGGTGGCGCGCGCGAAGCGCGCGGGCGAAGGCGTCGCGGAACGCCGCCGACGAGCGGAAGACGGAGCCGGCGTACGCGACCCGTTCCGCGGCGAACGCGGGGAGCCGGTCGAGCAGCCCGGCCGCGGTGGCGGCGAGCGCTTCGGCTTCGGTGCGGACGATCTCGACGGCCGCCGCGTCGCCGGCTTCGCAAGCGTCGATCGCGAGTCTCGCGAACGCGGCGATGTCGGCTTTGGCGATGGACGGCTGATAGATATAGGATTTCAACTCCGGAAGCTCCCGAAGCGAGAGCGACGCAAGCAGCTTCGGTGCGATCGCCGTAGGCGGGATCGTGCCGTCGTAGGACGCCATGGCCGCTTTCAACGCGCGAACGCCGATGGCGTAGCCGCTGCCCTCGTCGCCCAGCAGATGACCCCAGCCGCCGGCGCGGTGCCGGGTGCCGTCCGGCTCGACCGCGTAGACGATCGACCCGGTGCCGGACACGGCGAGAAGCCCGTAAGGCTGTCCGACCGCGGCCATCAGCGAAATCTCTGCCTCGGACAGCAGCGCGAACGGGACGTCCCGGCCAAGGCGCTCTCGCAGGAAGCCGCCGAGCGCGGTCTCGAACGGGCTCCGTTCGACGGGCAGGTCGACGCCGGACAAGCCGAGGCAGACGCCGGTCAGCTCGCGCCCGGCGAGCCGACCGTCGGCGAAGGCCGCTTCCAACAATGCCAGAAGCTCCCGGATCGCGGCCTCCGTCGTGACCGCGTGCGGATTCGTAGAAGCGCCCGCCGTTCGGTACAGCAGCGTGCCGTCCTCCGAAATCGCGGCGAGCTCCGTCTTCGTGCCGCCGCCGTCGATGCCGAGCGTATACGCCATGTTAACATCCTCCGTAACATTTTCCTTGAGTATAAGTCATGGAGGATCGGATTGTAAAATAAAATTTCATGTCTAAATCTTATCTTGAAATTAATTTTCACCAATTCTATAATGGGGTCAACAAATGTTTTCGAAAGCGGTATCATTAGAAATGAGACATCCATGACAGGCTTCCGAGGGGCACCGAAATTTCGAGGGGGTGAAGAGCTTGAACGGCGGATTAGTGCGAATTAGAGAAGTGATCGACCAAGTGAATCCGTCCGAGCGCAAGGTGGCTGCCTACATATTGGAGCACCCTCAGGACATGATCGAGCAGTCCGTGGCGCAGCTCGCCGCGAACAGCGGCTCGAGTCAAGCGGCGATCGTGCGTCTGTGCAAGTCGCTGGGCGTGAAGAGCTACCAAGAATTGAAGCTGAAGGTCGCGGGCGACCTTCAGGAGCGCAAGCACGAGTCTTCCGCGACAGGCTATTCGGACATACAACCGAACGATTCGATTCAATCGATCATCGAGAGCGTCTCGAACAACAACATCCAGTCGATTCGCGACACGGTCAAGATCGTGGACGCGGCGGCGGTGGAACGAGCCGTGGCGGCGCTGAACGGGGCGAAGCGCATCTTCTTCTTCGGCGTCGGCGCGTCGAACCTGATCGCGATGGACGCGCAGCAGAAGTTCCTTCGCATCAATAAGACCAGTTTATCGTTTCCGGACCCTCATGTACAACTGACCTCCGCGGTGACGATGACGGCGGACGACGCCGCGGTAGGCATCTCGTACTCGGGCGAGACGAGCGAAATCATCCGGGCGCTGACGATCGCGAAGGAGCATGGCAGCACGACGATCAGCATTACGAAGTACGGCGACAACACGGTCAGCCGAACGGCGGACATTCCGCTGTTCACCTCTTCCACCGAGACGGAAATCCGAAGCGGGGCGATGGCGTCCCGGATTTCCCAACTGAACGTCGTCGATATTTTGTACATCGGCGTCGCCAGTCGGAATTACGATTCGGCCGTCACGTATTTGGAAGAGAGCCGACGCGCGATTCGGCAGCGATAAGGGCGGTAGAAGAAGACGTCCGTATCCGATCCGGAGCCGGGTCATGCGTACAAGTCATAGCGGCTCGGCGCCGGAATGGACGGACGAGAGGAGGAAGCGGCATGCAACGAGTCATAACGGGATTGGAGCGGCTGGCGCGGGAGGGCGATCCGCGGCTCGCCGGGAAGCGGATCGGCCTCGTGACGAATCCGACCGGCATTACGGCGGATTTCCGGACGGCGATCGACGTCTGCGCGGGCGTGCCCGGGGCGCGCTTGACCGCGTTATTCGCTTGCGAACACGGATTATACGGGGAAAAGCAAGCGGGCGACCGGTTCGAGGACGGCGTCGACGCGGCGACCGGCGTGCCGGTCTATAGCCTGTACGGCCCGCGCAAGGCGCCGGATGCGTCGACGTTGGAAGATGTCGACGTGCTGCTGTTCGACATCCAGGACTTAGGAATGCGGTTTTACACGTACGGCTCGACGCTGGTGTACGTGCTACGCGCGTGCGCGGCGCACGGGAAGCCGTTGCTCGTGCTCGACCGCCCGAATCCGCTCGGCGGGGAGCGCGTCGAGGGCGGCCTGCTCGAGCCGGGCTTCGAGTCGATGGTCGGCGCCTGGTCGATGCCGGTCCGCACGGGGCTGACGATCGGCGAGACGGCGCTGATGGCGAACGACGCGCTCGGCATCGGCTGCGACGTCGATCTCGTGCCGATGGAAGGGTGGACGCGCGCGATGGAGTATCCGGAGACGGGACTGCCGTGGGTGCTGCCGTCGCCTAACATTCCGACGATCGACTCGGCCCGCGTGTATGCGGGCACTTGCTTTTTCGAAGGGACGCGCTTGTCCGAGGGGCGCGGCACGACGCGGCCGTTCGAGTGGATCGGCGCGCCGTGGCTCGACGGCCGACGGCTCGCGGACGAGATGAACGGGTACGGCTTGCCGGGCGTCCGCTTCCATCCGAGCTATGCGACGCCGACGTTCTCGAAGCATGCCGGCGCGCTGTGCGGCGGGGTGCGGCTGTTCGTGACGGAGCCGGCGCGGTACGAGGCGGTGCGGACGGGCCTTACGCTGCTGCACGCCGTGGCCCGGCTGTACCCGGACGACTTCGCGTGGCTGCCGCCGTTCAAGGAAGGGATGCGTCCGTTCATCGACTCGCTGGCCGGCGGAGAGGACGTGCGCCTCTCGATCTCGAGCGCGGACGGCCTTGCGCGCGTGCTGGAAGCTTGGTCGCGCGGCGCGGCCGCTTGGACGGAACGCAGAAAGCCGTATTTACGATATTAGGGGGATGAGGCGAGTGAACGAGGAGACGCTGCTCGCGCGGATGACGCTGCGGGACAAGATCGGTCAGATGCTGCTTGTCGGCTTCCACGGGACGGACGTTCCGGAGGAGCTGCGGTCGCTCATTACGGAAGGGAGAATCGGCGGCGTCATTCTGTTCGCGCGCAACGTCGAGTCCCCGGCGCAGGTGGCGCGGCTGACCGCCTCGCTCCAGCGCGCCGCGGCGGAAGCGGGCGTGCCGCCGCTGTGGATTTCGATCGACCAGGAAGGCGGCATGGTCGCGCGGCTGACGGAGGGCGTGGCGCTCATGCCCGGCAATATGGCGCTCGGCGCGACGGAGGACCCGTCGCTCGCGTACGAGGCGGCGCTCGTCGCCGGCCGGGAGCTGCGCGCGCTCGGCATCAATATGAACTACGCCCCGGTGCTCGACGTGAACAACAATCCGGCGAATCCGGTCATCGGCGTCCGCTCGTACGGCGAGTCGCCGGAGCGCGTCGCCGCGTTCGGCGCCGAGGCGATCCGCGGGTATTCGGCGTCCGGGGTGGCGGCGACGGCGAAGCACTTCCCGGGGCATGGGGATACGAGCGTCGATTCGCATCTCGATCTGCCTCTCGTCGGACATGACCGGGAGCGGCTCGACCGGGTCGAGCTGCCGCCGTTCCGGCGGGCGATCGAAGCCGGCGTGGACTTGATCATGACCGCTCACGTCCGCTTCCCCGCGATCGAGCCGAGCGGGCTGCCCGCGACGCTCTCGCCGGCGGTGCTGACGGGTCTGCTCCGCGAGGAGCTCGGCTTCGACGGCGTCATCACGACGGATTGCATGGAGATGAAGGCGATCGCGGACCATTACGGCACATGCGAAGCGGCGGCGCTCACCGTCGCGGCCGGCGCCGATCAGGTGCTCGTCAGCCACACGCTCGAGCTGCAGCGCGGCGCGCTGGCGGCGATCGAAGCCGCGGTAGCCGACGGGCGCATCCCGCCGGAGCGCATCGAAGCGGCCGCGCGGCGGTCGCTGCGGCTGAAGGCGGCGCGCGGCGTGCTGGCCGGGTCGGCGGCGTCGGCGGCGTCCCTCGCCGAAGTGGGGAGCGAGGCGCATCTCGCCGTCGCCCGCGACATCAGCGAGCGCAGCGTCACGCTCGTGCGCAACGAGCGCGGCGCGCTGCCGCTGCAGGACGCGCGGACGCTCGTCGTCACCGTCGGGGCGGTCGCGCAGACGATCGCGGACGAGGCGGTTCGCGCGTCCGCCGGTCTCGGCGCCGCGCTGGCGTCGCTCGGGCTCGATTGCCGCGACGAAATCGTCGACTCCGCGCCTTCGGAGGAGCGCATCGCCGCGCTGGCGTCGCTCGCCCGCGAAGGCGGCTGGGCGCAGCTCGTCGTAGGCGTCTATAACGCCGCCTTCCATCCCGCGCAGGCGCGCCTCGTGCGCGAGCTGCAGACGACGGGCCTGCCGCTCGTCGTCGTGGCGCTGCGCAATCCGTACGACCTCGCCTTGTTCCCGGACGTCGACGGGTACGTCGCCGTCTACGAGAACCGACCGCTGTCGCTCATGAGCGCGGCGAAGGCGCTGCTCGGCCGGATGCCGTTCCGCGGCGCGCTGCCGGTATCGCTCGGCGACGCCTACCCGGCCGGGTGGCGAGGGGAACGCCGATGATCGGCGCTTACGCGGCGAAGCCGTCCCGGCTCGTCGTCGGCCTGATGTCCGGCACGTCGCTCGACGGCGTCGACGCGGCGGTCGTCCGGCTGTCGGGCTGCGGGCTCGCGACGAACATGGAGCTCGTACGCTACGAGAGCCGCCCGTACGACGACGAGACGCGCGAGCGGCTGAAGGATCTGTGCACCGTGGAGCGCTCCGACGTCGCCGCCGTATGCGGCATGAACTTCAAGCTCGCGAGTCTCTTCGCGGACGTCGCGATCGACGCGGTCGCCGGCGCCGGGCTGTCGATGGGCGACATCGACTTGATCGCGTCGCACGGCCAGACCGTCTGGCACATCCCGTCCGATACGCCGGGCGAGCCCTTCCTGCCGCGGTCGACGCTGCAGATCGGCGATCTGTCGGTGCTCGCGAAGCGCACCGGGGCGCTCGTCGTCGGCGACTTCCGCCCGGCGGACATGGCGGTCGGCGGCCAAGGGGCGCCGCTCGCGCCGTACGGCGACTTCCTCTTGTTTCGAAGCGAGACGGCGGGCCGCCTGCTGCAGAACGTCGGCGGCATCGGCAACTGCGCCGCGCTTCCGGCCGCGGCGCGCCCGGAGGACGTCTTCGCGTTCGACACCGGCCCCGGCAACATGGTCATCGACCAAGCCGTCTTCCGGCTGTCGAACGGCGCGCGAACGTACGACGACGGCGGCGCATGGGCGGCTTCGGGCCGCCCCGACGAGTCGCTCGTCGACGAGCTGATGCGCCATCCGTACTTCGACCTGCCGCCGCCCAAGTCGACCGGCCGCGAGGTGTTCGGCAAGGCGTATACGGAAGCGTTCCTCGAGGCGGCGCGCGCGAGGGGGCTGAGCGACGCGGACATCGTCGCGACGGCGACGGCGTTCACGGCGCGCACGATCGCGCACGCATACCGCCGGGACGTCTTCCCTCGCTGCGAGATCGGCGAAGTCATCGTCACCGGCGGCGGCGCGCATAACCGGACGCTGCTCCGGATGCTGGCGGAGCTGCTTCCCGAGCAGCGCGTCATGAATTCGCGCGCGCTCGGCTTCGACGCCGACGCCAAGGAAGCGATCATCTTCGCGATGCTCGGCAACGACTTCTTGTGCGGCGTCGCGAACAACCTGCCGTCCGCGACCGGCGCGAGCCGTCCGACCGTCATGGGCAAGCTCGCGCTCCCTTGGTAGTGCATCGTCGACGACTGTCGTTCTCCTCGGGAGGGCGACGGTCGTTTTTGGTTATTGTCGATTCCGTCGGGAGGGAGAAGGCGGTCGGCACCGATCGCCTGCACAAGTACAGTTAATTGCTCTCGCCGGCACCCGCTGCGGCGCTTTTCCTGCATATGTACATCTATTTGGTCGCTCTACGAGGGGTTCAGCCCGAATTAGCTGCACTTCCGCAGGTAATCGGAGTCCGGGCGCCGTTTTCTCGAGAAATACCTGCACTTGTGCATCTGCCTCCGCCTTGTGCGATCTTCAACCACAACCGCCGCGGACCGCCTCTTCCCCCTCGGCCATGTACCGCTACCCGCGCCCGCCGCGGGCCGGCCTGCGCATTAGGCGTTGACCGGGACAAAACCGATCCTTCATAATAGGCGGTACACTACGTCAAGCGAGGGAGAGAGCCGAACCGATGGAAATCAACATCTTGCAGCTGATCGAAGGCGCGAAGCAAGCGAGAGGGCTGACGGTCGTCATCGACGTGTTCCGCGCATTCTCGACGGCTTGCTACGTGACCGAACGCGGCGCCTTCCGGATCGTGCCGGTCGGCGACATCGAGACCGCCTATCGGTTGAAGCGCGACAATTCGTCCTATATTCTTATGGGCGAGCGCGGCGGCGTCATCCAGCCCGGCTTCGACTTCGGCAATTCGCCGACGCATGCGGAGCGGGCCGATTTCACGGGACTTACGGTCGTGCATACGACGAGCGCGGGCACGCAGGGCATCGCGAACGCGGGAGGCGCCGACGAGGTCGTCACCGGCAGCTTCGTGAACGCGGGAGCGATCGTGCGCTACATCCGGCAACGCAAGCCGGAGCGGGTCTCGCTCGTGTGCATGGGGCTGGGCGCGAAGTCGCCCGCGGACGAGGACACTCTGTGCGCCGAGTATATCAAGAACGAACTGGAAGGCGAACCGAACGACTTCGAGGGCATCGTCCGCCACTTGCGCGAAGGCGAAGGCCGCACAGGCAGCTTCATGGATCTCGTGGGAGAAGTCTCGGAACGGTCCGCCCCGAAATCCGATTTCGAAAAATGCCTCGACCTCGACCGCTTCTCGTTCGTCTTGAAGGTCGAGCCGTTCGAAGAGGGCCTGAAGCAGCTTCGGAAAATCGAGGTAGCCCCATAGCTCCCAAAATAATTTTGTTACGAGAAAGCCTTCGTCCGAACGGACGGGGGCTTTTCGACGCGCGCGAACGTTGTCGAATGCGGAGCGAACCGCTCAAGGGGGAGCGCCCCTTGTCGAAGCGGGGGCGAACAGCGACGCGCTGTTTTGTTACGCGTTGATCGCACACGCGAGCCCGACCGTCGGAGTTGCTCCGACTGCACGCCCTCGGCGATCCCTCCCAGAAGAGTCGCGCCTCGGTCATTCAGACCGATCGGTGCGGCTCTTTGGTGTATAGTGGAACATCTTCCGATCGATCGGAAGATGTTCCACCAAGGACGACCTCGGCCGATTCCGATTCGGAGAATAGGACACCATCCGCATAATGTAAGCGGTTTCCGGACGCCTCCGAAATTCGGATAATGAACGGTGTAAGCATATTCCGAACAGGTCTGGGGGAAGGAACGATGCATAAGAAGAAGCGGTTCGGCATCGGCGGATTGGCGGTCCTGCTCGCGGTCGTCATGACCGCCTGCAGCGGCGGCGGGGGCGGCACGACGAGCGGAGGCGACGCAGGCAGCGCCGGAGGCAGCGGGAGCGGAGGCGGATCGGCGACGACGGAGCCTAGCGGCGGAGGCGGTTCGACGTCGCAGGAACGCGTGACGATCGAGTACTGGCACACGTACAGCGACCAAGAGGAGAAGGTGCTCGCGGAGCAAATTAAGCCGTTGTTCGAGGAGAAGCATCCGAACATCGAGCTGAAGCTGACGCGCATGCCGTACGAAGGGCTGAAGCAGCAGGTGCTGGCGGCGGTCGCGGGCGACGCGGCGCCGGACCTGATGCGCATGGACATCGTCTGGGTGCCGGAGATGGCGCACCAGGGCGCCCTGATGCGGCTCGACGAGAAGCCCGGGTTCGAGGTCATCCAATCCAGCGTCTTCGACGGCGCGCTCGCGACGAACTATTACGACGGCGGCTATTACGGCGTGCCGCTCAATACGAACACGAAGGTCGCCATCTACAATAAAGCGACGTTACAGCAAGCGGGCCTCTCCGAGCCGCCGCAGACGATCGACGAGCTCGTCGCAGCGGCGAAGACGCTGAAGGCCCAAGGCAAATTCGGGCTCGGCGTCAGCGGCATGCACAGCTGGGGGCTGCTGCCGTACTTCTGGAGCCTCGGCGGCTCGCTGACGAACGACGACTACTCGGCCGTCGATGGTTATCTCAACAGCCCCGAGAGCATCGCCGCGCTGCAGACGATCGCCGATTGGCAGCAAGAAGGCCTGATCATTCCGCCGCTCATGGGAGGAGAGCCGGGCGCGTGGGACGGCCTGAAAACCGGCGAATATTTGATGGTCGACGACGGCCCGTGGTTCTACAGCATCTTGATGAACGAAGCCGACAGCCCGTTCAAGCCGATGGAGGAGACGGTGCGGGCGCTTATCCCGGCCGGTCCGGCCGGGTCGCATTCGGTCATCGGCGGCGAGGATCTCGTCATCTTCGCGAACTCGAAGCATCCGGAGGAAGCGTGGGCGTTCATGCAATGGATGCTGACGGAAGAACCGCAATCGATCATGGCGACGACGGGGCTCATTCCGACGAACAAGACGGCGGCCGGAAACATCGATCCGCAGAGCATCCCGTTCATCGAGGAGTACGTCGAGCAGCTGAACACGGCGCTGCCGCGCACGCCGATCCCGCAATGGGGCGAGATGGAGACGATCTTCAACCTGGCGGCGGAGAAGGCGATTCGGGGCGAGATGAGCGCGGCGGACGCGCTGAACGACGCGGCGAAGCAGATCGAAGCCTTGCTGCAATAACGCTACGACACGCGGCTTCGCCGGCGCCCGGCAAGGGTTCCGGCGAAGCCGGCTTCATCTCGGAGAAGAAGGGGAGGCGGGAAGCGCATGATCGTCGTCGAAAAGAAACGTCCGAGATCCCGCTGGCGCGTCGGCGCGAAGCAGTGGCTTACGGTGCTGCCGTACGTCGCGCTCGGGTTCGCGGGCACGTTCGTCTTCGTGTTGTACCCGATGGTGAAGAACATTCTGGTGAGCTTCCAGGATTTCAGCATCATGCCGAACGCGAAGAACGCCTGGATCGGGTTCGAAAATTACGCCGAGGTGTTCCGCGATCCGAACAAGAAATTTCTCATCGCCGTTCGCAATACGTTCCTGAACGTGCTGGCGACGGTGCCGATCAACTGGTTTCTGGCGATCTTCTTCGCAGTGCTGATCAACGCGAAATTCGTGAAGCAGAAGATCGCCTTCCGCACGGTGTATTACTTGCCGATCGTCACGTCGTGGGTCGTCGTGGCGCTGCTGTTCAAATATTTGTTCGCGGACGGAGACGGCGGGCTCGTCAACTTCCTGCTTCACAAGACGCTGGGCATTTTGCCGGAAGCCGTCGCTTGGAAGAGCCACTATTGGTCCGCGATGATTATGATTTGGTTGTTCCACATCTGGAAGACGGTCGGCTGGGGCATGGTCATCTACCTGGCGGCGCTGCAAGGCGTGCCGAAGGATCTGTACGAGGCGGCGGACATCGACGGCGCGACCGCGGTTCAGAAATTTTGGCGCGTGACGGTGCCCGTGCTGCGGCCGGTGACGTTGTTCGTCGTCATTAATCTGATCAACGGCGCGTTCGGCTTTTTCCCGCAGGTGTATTTCATTACGCAAGGCGGGCCGATGAACCAGACGCAGGTCATTCCAAGCTTGATTTATATGGAAGCGTTCAATCATTTCAAGATCGGCGAGGCGGCGGCGATGGGCTTCCTGATGGGGCTCATGGTGTTCGCGCTGACGTTCTCGCAGATGGCCAAATTCGGCAAACAACGGCTGTTCTAGCGAAAGGAGGAGTCAGCGGCATGCATACCCCGATCTACGTCAAGGCGCTTGTGTACGTCCTCCTGTTCGCCGGCGCGGCGGCGTTCGTCTTTCCGCTCGTCTACATGGTGTGGACCAGCTTCTTCACGGCGACGTTCTCGCTGCCGCGGCCGGACGAGGTGTTCGCCGTGACGCCGAATCTGAAAAACTACGCGATCGTCTGGAGCAAAAACAATTTCTCGCGTTACTTCCTGAACAGCGCGTTCGTCACGGCCGTCTCGATGGCCGGCGCGTTGTTCGTCAGCTCGCTGTGCGCGTACGCCTTCGCGCGCTTTCCTTTCCCCGGGAAGGAGGCGCTGTTCCGGTTGTTCCTGCTGTCGATGATGATTCCGGCGGTCATCAATATCATCCCGCAGTTCATCACGCTGCAAGGGCTCGGCCTCGTCAATACGTACGCCGGATTGACGATGGTGTACATCGCGACGGGCGTCGTCGGGAACATGTTTTTCCTGCGGGGCTTCTTCGAGAATATTCCGAAAGAACTCGAGGAATCCGTCCTCATCGACGGCGGCGGCAGCTGGCGCATCTATTGGAACATCTACCTGCCGCAGTCGCTGCCCGCCATGGGGACGCTGGCCATCTTTATATTCCAAGGCACATGGGAGGAGTATTTCTTGGCGCTGACCGTCATCAAGAGCGAGTCGCTGCGCACGCTGCCGATCGCGATCATGATGTTCAACGACAAGTACGCGACGAACTACGGGCAAATTTTCGCGGCGTCCACGATCGCGCTGCTGCCGGTGATCGCCATCTACATGGCGTTCCAGAAGCGGTTCGTCCAGTCCGGATTCAACGAGGGGGGGATCAAGGGATAGCATGGTTCGAGGCATAGGATCTGCTTCGCCCGCCTTCGGCACGAAGACGTTGATGTTGATGTTTACGTTTACGTTGATGACGACGTTGATGTTGACGTTGACGTCCTGTCGGAACGAGGCGGCGCCGACGCCGGACGACGTGTCGGGGCCGCCGGGCGAATATATCGCGGCGCTGTCTACGGACCGCGCGCGCTACGAACCGGGCCGCCCGGTCGCCTTCCGCGCGGAGCTGGCGCGCACGGTCGCGGACGGCGAGCTCGTCGTCCGGCTGTCGCATCTGGGCGACGCCGTGGACCGGCTCGTCGTCGACGTGACGAACGACGACGTCGTGACGTGGACGTGGACGCCGCCGGAGCGCGATTATACAGGCTACATGGCGGAAGTGTACGTGCGCGAGAAGGGGAAGCTGCTCGACCACGCGACGATCGCGGTGGACGTCTCCTCGCATTGGTCGAAGTTTCCGAGGTACGGGTACCTCGCCGACTTCCCGCGGATGACCGCCGAGGCGCGGAAGGACGTCGTCGACCGGTTGAATCGGCTGCATCTGAACGGACTGCAATTTTACGATTGGCAGTGGAAGCATCACCGGCCGCTGAAGACGGACGGCGCCGGGGGCGTCGCGGCGACGTGGCCCGATATCGCGAATCGGGAGGTGAGCTTCGACACGGTCCGCGGTTACATCGATCTGGCGCACGAACGCGGCATGAAGGCGATGAACTACAATCTGTTGTTCGGCGCGTACGCGGATGCGGAGCGCGACGGCGCCAAGGAAGCCTGGAGGCTGTACCGCGACCCGCTCGCGACGACGCCGGACCGCCACGAGCTGCCGGATGCTTGGGCAAGCGACCTCTACATCATGGATCCGTCGAACCCGAAGTGGCTCGCGTACTTGTTCGAGGAGGAGCGTAAGGCGTTCGAGGCGCTGCCGTTCGACGGCTGGCACGTGGATCAGCTCGGCGACCGAGGGACGCTGTACACGGCCGACGGAGAGAAGCGGAACCTGATGCTCGCCTACGGCGACATGCTGCGGGAGGCGAAGGACGCGCTCGGCGTCGAGCTCGTCATGAACGCGGTGTCGCAGTTCGGGCAGCGCCTCATCGCGAAGGCGCCGGTGGAATTTCTCTACACGGAAGTGTGGGGGAGTCACCCGGAGTATAAGCATCTGAAGGCCATCATCGACGAAAACGCTTCGCTCTCCGAAAACCGCCTCCCCACGGTGCTCGCCGCCTATGTCAACTACGACCTCGCGGACGGGGCGGGCGCATTCAACCTGCCGGGCGTCCTGCTGCTGGACGCCGTCATCTTCGCGAGCGGCGGCGCGCATCTCGAGGCGGGGGAGAGCTTGCTCGCGAAGGAATATTTCCCGAATCGGAATTTATCCGTGTCGGCGGAACTGGAGGCGCGGCTGACGGCGTACTACGACTTCCTGGTCGCATATCAGAACGTGCTGCGGGACGGGGCGGAGGAGCTCGAGGACGCGGGCGTGACGTCTTCGGCCGCGCGCGTGTCGGCGGAGCCGGAGGCGGGAGCGGTCTGGGCGCTCGCGAAGCGGCAAGGGGACGCCGACATCGTCCACTTCGTCAACTTCGCGTCGGCGACGTCGACGGCGTGGAACGACGCCGACGGGACGATGCCGGCGCCGCGGCCAATGGAAGGCGTCCCGGCGACGATGACGGCCGCCGGGAACGTCGCGCGCGTCTGGACGGCGTCCCCGGATCGGCACGGAGGCGCGCCGGCGTCCGTCGACTTCGTTCAAGAAGGCGACCGGGTGACGTTCTCGCTTCCGAGACTCGAATATTGGACGATGGCCGTCGTCGAATATGGGAAGCGGTGACCCTGTTTCGTGATATAATCATATCACGATGTAAGGGGTTACAACCGTTGGGGGGCGCGGCGCGGTGAAGGTGCCATTTTCGAATAAGATCGCTACCAAGATGTTGACCGCCTTCTTCGTCGTCATCCTCATTCCGGCGACGCTCGGCAGCGTGTTCATCTCGTATTTCGCTTCTTCGCTGATCAAGACGAACGTACGGCAATCGACGCTGCAGGTGGCCGAGCGGGCGGCCGATTCGCTGTTGTCCGCGTTCCTCGTCGCGAGCGACATCTCGGACCAAATCTACAGCGATACGCGCATTCAGCAGGCGGTGTTGGAGGGACGGACGGCGCAGGGGCTGCCGCCGGGGAGCGAGTTGGACGAATACGTTGAGACGACGATCAACAACATTATTTACTCGAGCTCGTTCGTGAAGATCATCTACATCATTCAGGAGGAAGGCGAGAGCTGGGGCAGCGGCACGTTCAACCCGGCGAAGCTGCTGCAATACGACCTGGACGAACTCGACTGGGTCAAGGAAGCGCGATACAAGGACGGCGAATACGTCTGGCTGCCGCTGCAATACGACCAATTCAGCGGCGGGGGCGACAATACGGCGCTCGTCCTGCCGGTCGTGCGGGTGCTCAAGCGCTTCGACGATATGGAGCAGATCGGCCTCGTCTCCGTCAGCTTGGACGGGAAGGCGCTCGTCGACATTCTCGCGCATCTCGAGCTGGGGCGGACGGGGCGGTTCTTCGTCGCCGACGCGGAAGGGCGCGTCGTCATCGACCCGGATCTGTCGCGGATCGGCGAGACGGTGCCGAACCGCGAGCTGTACGAGAATATCGTGACGGGCCGCGAGGCGGAATTCGAATTCGCCATGCAGGGCGTGGCGCACTACGGGGTGAAGCAGCCGCTCGTGGGCGGCTGGACGATGGTCGGCATCGTGCCGGTGGAGGAAATCACGGGGCAGCTCGCCGCGCTGCAGCGGCGCATCGTGTACTCGTCCTTCTTCTTCGGGCTGCTCGCGATCGTCGTGGCGCTGCTCATGGCGCGGCGAATCACGCGTCCGATCCAATCGCTGGCGGAGCAGATGAAGCAGGTCGCGGGCGGCGATTTGCGCGCGCGGACGCGCATCGTCACAGCGGACGAGGTCGGCATGCTGAGCAAGCAGTTCAACGGCATGATTCAACGCATCGAGGCTTTGGTGAACGAGGTGCGGAAGGAGCAGGCGGAGAAGCAGGAGGCGGAGCTCCGGGCGGTCATGCACCGGATCAACCCGCACTTCTTGTTCAACACGCTGTCGAACATTCGCTGGCTCGTGAAGTTCAAGCAGACGGAGCGGGCCGATCAAGGCATCTCGGCGCTCATCCGGCTGCTGGAGGCGAACATGGGCAAGAAGGGCAACTTCATTACGGTCGAGGAAGAGCTCGACATTATCGAGAAGTTTCTCGTCATTTTGGAAATCCGGTACGATTTGCGCTTCGAGCTGCGCGTGTCCGTCGAGCCGTCGCTGCGAACGTTCGTGCTTCCGCGCATGCTGCTCCAGCCGATCGTGGAAAATTCGATCTTCCACGGCATCGTGCCGCAGGGGACGAACGGGCTGATCGACGTCGACGTATCGCGGGACGGCGACGCCGTGCGCATCGTCGTGCGCGACAACGGCCGAGGGCTGGAGCGCGAGACGGCCGCACGGCTCGCGAACATGGAGGCGGCGGCGATCGGCGGCGAGGTCGGCATCGGCATCAAGCATGTGTACGAGAGCATGCGGCTTTATTATTCGCCGCGGTCGACGTTCGAGCTGCGGGAGCTGCAAGGGGGCGGGACGGCCGCGACGCTCGTGCTCGTGCCGCGCGAGGAGGCGGTCGGCGATGCGTAAGGGGCGCGTTTGGTTGTCGCTGCTCGCGGCGTTGGGATTGTTGGCGTCCGCCGCGTGCTCGAACGCGCGCATGATCGAGCCGGGCGAGCCGGCGCGGCTGATCGACGCCGGCGGCGGGATCGAGACGCTCGTGTTCTGGCACACGTACAGCGACGTGGAAACCCGCGTGTTCGAGGAGCGCGTCGTGCCGATGTTCGAGGCGGCGCATCCGAACATCCGCATCGAATCGGTGCGGCAGCCGTATAACGCGCAGTTGAAGTCGGTGCTGCTCGCGAGAGCGTCCTCGAACAAGCCGCCCGACGTGATCCGGATGGACATCGCCTGGACGCCGGAGTACGTGCAGCTGGGGCTGGCGAAGCCGATCGGCGGGCTGCCCGGCTTCGATGCGATTCGGGAGTCGCTGCACGAGGCGGCGATGGAGACGAACGCGTACGACGGCGACTATTACGGGCTGCCGCTGAACGTGAATACGAAGGCGGCGGTATACAACCGGGAGCTGCTGGAGCGCGCGGGGTTTTCCGCGGCGTCGCCGCCTTCGAGTCTATCGGAGCTTCTCGACGCGGCGGAGGCGCACGGGCTGAAGATCGGCATGGCGGAGTTTTCGTTGTGGGGCAGCCTGCCGTATTTGTACGGATTGGGCGGGCGGCTCATGAACGACGAGTATACGCGGGCGACCGGATATCTCGACAGCGACGCGACCGTCGCCGCGGCGACGCGGTTGAAGGAGCTGTATTTGAAGGGCGTGATGAATCCGAATTTGATCTACGGCCGCGTGGACCTGTGGGACGCGATTTTCGGCGAGGGGTACGTCATGATCGACGAGGGGCCGTGGTTTTTCACCATTAAGCTCAATTCCGGGGATCGGGCGAAGGTCGAGGAGCGGCTGCTGCCGGCGCCGTTCCCGGTGTCGGACGGGTTCGGCTCGGTTATCGGCGGGGAAAATCTCGTCATCTCGAAGGGGACGAAGCATCCGGAGGCGGCCTGGACGTTCCTCGCATGGATGGTGTCGCCGGAGGCGCAGCGGTTCGTCGCCGAGATGGGGCTCATCCCGACGAATTTGGAGGTGCTCGGTTCGCCCGAATTCGAGGAGGGCCGAGAGTTCAAACAGGCGTATATCGAAGGGCTGGCGAACGCCTTCTATCGCCCGTTGATCGCGAATACGGATGCGGTAGAGGCGGTATTCGAGGAGTACATGATCCGCGCATTCGAAGAAGAAGCGGACGTGCGGGCGACGCTGCGCGAGGCGGCGATCCGCATCGACGAGCTGCTACGGTAAGCAAGGAGGGGTCGAGCATGTATACGGCGGTCATCGTGGACGACGAGCCGGTCATCCGGTTCGGCATTAAGGCGTCGATCGATTGGCATCGGCTGAACGTGAACGTCGTCGGCGACTTCGCGAACGGGCGGCAAGCGCTGCAATGCATCGAGTCGCAGCGGGTCGATCTGCTGATCACCGACATCAAGATGCCGGTCATGGACGGTCTCGAGCTCGCGAGACGGGCGCTCGCTTGCCGACCGGCGATGAAAATCGTACTCGTCAGCAGCTACAACGACTTCGAATACGTGCGCGAGGGGCTGCGGCTCGGCGTGACGGATTACATTCTGAAGCCGACGCTCGAGCCGGAGGAGCTGCGGCTGCTCGTCCTGCGCTGCATCGAGCGGCTCGAGGCGGAGCGCGCCGGGGCGGGAGCGGCGTTCGCGTCCGCGAAGGACGCCGAGCGCCGGCTGCGCGAGCAGGAGCTGCGGCGCCATCTGCTGCATCCGGAGGCGCCGCTCTCGCCGGCCGCCGCACCGCCGTGGCTCGGCGAGGGCGGCGGGTTTACGGCGGTGTGCTTGCGCGCGGACGACGTGGAGCGCATCGAGGAGCAGTTCGGCTACCTGCACAAGGCGATGCTGTACGAGGAGCTGGAGGAGCGGTTCCTCGCGATGGAGCCGGAGGGGATCGGCTTTCAGGCTTCGGAGAACGATTGGTCGTTCTTCCTACCCGGAACGGCGGACGCTTCGCGGCTGTCGCGCCTGAAGGGCGAGCTGGAGTCGTCGGCCGGCGTCGGCCTGACGCTCGGCTACGCGCACGGGACCGGCGCGCCGATGCTGCGCGCGGCTTACGAGAGCAGCCGGCGCGCGGCGGGGAAGCGGTTTTTCCTCGGCAAGGGGCTGCTGCTGTCGGCGGACGAGGCGGGGAGCGGCGTCGTCGAACTCGGCGACGAGGACGTCATGAAGCGGCAGGCCGTCGAGACGCTGTCGTCCCGGTGCGGGACGCGGATGGACGTAACGACGCTGCTCGAGCGGTGCGAGCGGCTCAAGAAGGCCGAGACGGCGGCCGAGCTTCGCGGGTTGCTCGAGCTGTCGATCGCCGAAGCCGAGCGCGCCTTCGAAGCTGCGTCCCCGCGCGCATCGGGACATGAGGCGTTGATGGAGCAGGCGGTGGAGTACATCCAGTCGCACTATGCGGGGCCGCTGACGCTGCAGCAGGTCGCGGATCGCGTCCATCTTAGCAAAAACTACTTCTGCCTGCTGTTCAAGAAGCATACGAATCAAAATTTCATCGATTACGTCATCGATCTGCGGATCCGCAAGGCGAAGGAGCTGCTGAAGACGACCGACCTGCGCATCTACGAGGTGGCGGAAAGCGCCGGCTTCAACGACGTGAAATATTTCAGCAAGCTGTTCAAGAAGATGACGTCGGTTTCGCCGGGGGAATTCCGCGAGTCGCCGTGAGCGGCGAGAGGGCGGCTTCGGGCGGGTTCATTTTCGGGAGGTATTCTACTTCCGTCCCGGCTACGAGTCGTACCCGACGTTCATTACGGTCATGCGCCGGTGCCGGTGGAACCTATACGCTAGGGAGGTTGTATTCTATGACGAAGACGATCGGTTTCGGCTTTATCGGATTAGGCGGCATGGCGCGCGCGCACTTGCGGAGCATTCGGCGCTTTCCGGACGCCGCGGTGACGGCGGTATGCGACGTGTCCGCGGAAGGGGCGCGAGCGTTCGCGGCGGAGGCCGGCGGCGTGCCGGAGGAGCGGATCTACGCGGATTACCGGGCGCTCGTGGCGGATCCGGCGGTGGACGCCGTCGTCTGCGTGACGCCGAACGATACGCATGCGGGGGTGATCCGCGCGTGCCTCGAGGCGGGGAAGCCGTTCATGGCGGAGAAGCCGTTCACGCGGACGTTCGAGGAAGCGGTGCAACTGATAGCTATGTACCGGGAGCGGCCGGTGCCGAACATGATCGGCTTCTCGTACCGGTATCAGCCGCAATTCCGGCTGGCGCGGGAGCTTGTGCGATCCGGGAAGCTCGGACCGATTCGGCATGTGTTCATCCAGTACCTGCAGAGCTGGGGGTCCGCGGCCGTCGGGACGCCGCTCGTGTGGCGGTTCGACAAGGCGGTGACCGGCACGGGGACGCTGGGCGACCTCGGGTCGCATATGATCGACACGGCGCGGTTCCTCATCGGCGAGTTCGAGGAGGTGTCCGGGCGGCTGGCGACGCTCATTCCGGAGCGGACGCATCCGGTCACCGGCGCGTTCGCGCCCGTCGAGGTGGACGACTTCGCGTGCTTCCACGCGTCGCTTGCGGGCGGCGTGCCCGCCGTATTCCAGACGACGCGCAACGCGCTCGGCTCCGGGAACCAGCATGAAGCGTATATTTACGGCGACTTCGGTACGCTGTTCGTCAGCTCGGAGAACGCTCGGACGGTCACGTGGATTCATAAGACGCTGGAGGAGCCGGAGGCGGTGCGCGAGGAACTGCCGGTGTCCGCCGAGGGCGGCGTAGACCAGTGGGACGAATTCATGAAGCTGCTGCGCGGGGAGCATAGCGATTTGGTGACGAGCGTCGAGGACGGGTACGTCAACCAAGAGGTGATGGAGGCGATCTTGGCCTCGGAGCGGCGTAGAGCCGTCGTGTCGCTGCCGTATCGACCCTAAGCTGTTCGGGCCGCTCTTCGCGTTTGAAGGGCGGCCTTTCTTTGTTGGCATGCACGGATGCGCAGTTGGCAGGGTAGAGGGGGGAGGTCTGTTTTTCTTATCGTCGATTTTTTTCTAATTTAGAAAAATATCTACGATACGGAAAAAGCGTGTCCGCGGAGGCGGACCCGAATGTATACACAGGACGACCCGCTACGTCCGCAGCAAGCCCAACTCCTGCGCCTGCGCCTCCGTCAATATAAATTCTTCGCTCGGCCACAGCCCTTCCTCGTCTTCGTCGTCGCGGCCGAACCAAGGCTTCATCTGCTCCCACAGCCCTCTTTCCACCGCTTCTTGAAACGTAATGATCACTTTCAAACCGATTCCCCCTCCGATTTCTTCGAAGTTACCCACGATATCCACAAGGTTACCCACAAGTTGTTGATGCCTCAACATGCGGGGTGTGGGTAACGTAGAATGCATTCATCAACATATCCACAGAATGGGATATTCACAGCCACCTTCGCGGAAAACCACCTGAAACAGCGCGGTTTCCTCAACTTCAATCCACATTATCCACAGGCTTGTTCACAGTGTCCACATCCGAATGGAGGGAGTGCCTCCCTGTATTGTTTTCCCGATCCATCAACATATTCACATACCGATTTATCCACAGCGTCGCGCAGGATCCCGGCAAATCATCCACGGAGGCGAGGAAACTTAAGAAAATATTTATCTTTCGTTATCGTTCGGTTAAGAGTTGTCTTCTATGATGGGGATACGACGCGGGACACCAACCGCGAAGAAGAGGAGGCAAATGACGAATGATCGAAGCGAGCGGTTTACATCACCAATTTCTAATCGGCAAACGAGGCGCCGAACGCCGCGTTCCGGTGCTTCACGATATCGAACTTACGATCGAGCAAGGAGAAATCGTCGCGATCGTCGGTCGAAGCGGATCCGGCAAGTCGACGCTGCTGCACATCTTGTCGGGGTATTTGCGCCCGACGTCGGGGGAGCTGCGCGTGCTCGGCCAAGACGTAACCAAGTTCGACGAGGGGGCATGGTCGCGGTTCCGATTGGAGCGGTACGGCTTCATGTTTCAAAGCTTCCAGCTCATCCCGACGATGACGGCGTTCGAGAACGTCGAGCTGCCGCTCACTTTGAAGGGCATCGCTCCCGATCGGCGACGCAAGCGGGCGTTCGAGCTGATGGACCGCTTCGGCATCGCCGATTGCGCGGGCCATTACCCCGGGGAGCTGTCCGGCGGACAGCAGCAGCGCGTATCCGTGGCGCGGGCGCTCGCGCTCGATCCGCCGCTCGTGATGGCGGACGAGCCTACGGGCAGTCTGGACAGCGAAAACGAAGCGAATCTGCTCGCCCTCATCCGCCAGCTGAACCGCGAGCGAGGGACGACGTTCGTCATGATTACGCACGACGAGCAAGTCGCGCGCATCGCGCACCGCAGACTGCTGCTGCAGGACGGACGATTGCAGCCGCAAGGGAAGGAGGCGCCGATGATCCATGAAGTTTACTGATCAACTCGCGTTCGTGCGCCAGAACGCCAGGAAGAACAAATCCCGGCTCTTCATGACCGTACTCGCGACCGCCATGGGCTGCGCATTCCTGATCGTGCTAGCATCGGTCGGGTTCGGCTTGCATAAAAGCATCGTGGACGAGATCGTCAACGACCGATTGGTGACGGCGATCGAGGTGTGGGGCAAGGAGGACGTCGGCAACGAACCGCTGACCGACGCGGACATGGACTATCTCAGCTCGGTCGAGCACGTCGAGGCCGTAACGTTCCGCCACTACCTGCAGCAATCGTTGATGCCGAAAGTGGAAGGGACGGATCTGTCGGAGGAAGGCGTGCAGTCGATCGCGGTCGATTTCGCGCAAGAGGAGAAAGCCGGCTTCAAGCTGCATGCGGGCCGTCTGCCGTTGGCCGCGAACGAGGTCGTCATCGGCTATAGCCTTAAGGAGACGAGTCCCGAGGAATGGATCGGGAAGACGATGGAGCTGCAGGTGCTTCAGTACGAGGGGGAACGGGAAGTTCTCACGCCGCTGACCGCGAACATCGTCGGCGTGAAAGCGGCGCCGACGAAGGAGTGGGAGGCCGACCGTTCCATTTACATGGGAATCGGGCTGCTAGACGAAATCGAGAGGATCGCTGGAACGCGTCTCGCGGGGGTGCTCGATCCCAAGTTGAGCGAGGAAGAGTTGGGTTGGGTCACCCCGATCACGGAGCCGCGTCCGTACCAGTCTGTTCAAGTGATCGCCGAATCGGCCGAACGCGTGAAGGGGATTGCGGAGACGATCCGCGAAGCGGGATATTACAACCACTCGATCGCGAACGAGCTCAAACAGGTGAACGTTATGTTCTTCATTATGAAAATCGGCCTCGGCTTCGTCGGCACGATTGCCGTCCTCATTGCATCCATCGGCATCTACAACACGATGACGATGGCGGTGACGGAGCGGGCGCAGGATATCGGCATCATGAAGGCGATCGGCGCGCACCCTTCGACGATCCGCCGGCTGTTCCTTCTCGAGAGCGGCTGGATCGGCATCCTGGGCGCCGTCATCGGCACGGTCGTGGCATATGGAATCTCGATCGGCGTCAACGCGGCGATGCCGATCGTCATCGAGACGTTCATGGAAGAGACGCTGCCGGAGGGGTTCGTTTTCTCGCTGATTCCAGCGTCTTTGACGGCGTTCGCCTGCTTCGTCTCGCTGGCCGTGGCGATGCTGTCGGGGGCCGGTCCCGCAAGACGGGCGACGCGGATCGACGTGCTGCGGGCGCTTCGGAGAGATTTGTGATGGCGCCGAATGTTCGAACGTTAATGATTGCCGATGTGAATATTTCTTGGGAAATAACGAGGAAATAAGACAAGGCGTAGACTTCTGCCTCCCCGTCGAATTATAGTATATGGAAAGAAAGACGGAAGACGAGGAGGCGGAACGACATGGGAGGCGAGCCCAAGCGAACGCGCGGCATCGCGATCGCGTTGCTCGGACCGGAGGAAATCGTGGAGTCGATGAAGCGGGTCATACGCTCGTTTCCTTCGATGCGCCCGATTCCGGTCGTCTTCGACCATCCGGAGGAAACCGCGGAGCGGATCGCGTCCGTGAAGGACGAGGTCGAAGTGATCCTGATGGCCGGAGTGGAGCCGGTCCGCAAGGGGCAAGTGCTGCCGGTCGACTCGACCGTGCCGATTCACTACTTGCCGCCGACCGGCGCGGGCTTATATCGCGCCTTGGTACGGCTGCAGCGATTTCACGGCTTGGAAAGCGGCTTCTCCGTAGACTTCCTCCCGAAGACGATCGTGGAGCGGACGTTCCGCGACTTGGACTTGGGGCTGCGCCCGAGCGCGATCGAATCGTACGAAGGCTCCGCGTACGGCGCGACGGAGACGCTGGTCGCGTTCCACGCGGACAAGCACCGCGAATCGGGCACGGCGGCGTTGACGGGCGTGAAGGCGGTGGCGGATCGCTTGACGGCGCTCGGCGTCCCGAACGAGTGGGTCGTTCCGCTCGATCAGGACATTACGGTCGCGCTGGAGCGGGCGCTGCTGTCGACCGAGACGCGACGCAGCAAGGAGTCGCAGATCGTCGTCGGGCTTATCAACGTCGACGAGTTCGGACGGCTCGTCAGGCAGCGCGCTTCGGAGCACGACGTGCAGCGGCTGAAGCTGGACATTCACCGCACGCTCCTCGATTACGTCGAGTCGCTGAACGGCTACTTGACGCATCTCGGCGCAGACGAATATTTGTTCTTCACGACGCGGGGCATCTTCGAGCGGGAGACGGGCGGGTACAAGTCGATCCCGCTCGCGAGGGATGTCTACCATACGCTCGGGCTGTCGCTCAGCATCGGCATCGGCTTCGGGCAGTCCGCCAACGAAGCGGGGACGCATGCCCGGCTCGCGCTCGGCAACAGCAAGCAAGCCGGCGGCAACTCGTGCTTCATCGTGCGCGAGGATCGAACCTTGATCGGGCCGCTCGCGATGGCTGATCCGGTCGAATACGATCTGTCGCTGACGGATCCGGCGCTGCTCGAGCAGGCGGAGCAGGCCGGCATGACGCGCATGTACGTGACGCGGCTCATGGCCGCGGCCGCGCGCCTCGGGCGATTGGAATTCAACGTGCTGGAGCTGGCGCAGATGCTCGGCGTGACCGTGCGGAGCACGCATCGGCTGCTGCTCGATTGGACCGACGCGGGGCTGATCGAGGTGACGGGGATGGAGAAGGTAGGACGCGGCCGGCCGCGTCAACGGTTCCGCTTGGCTTTCCTCGCGGACCGCGTGAAGCAAGAATAAACGCCGTTGCGGACAAAAGTTCCGCAGCGGCGTTTTCCCGCTTACTCATCGATGCAAATGGAATCCAGGTACGACGTCAACACGGCGGCGATCCGTTCCTTCGTCAAGCGGCGCGGCTCGAGGAACGCGTGCATCGCGAGGCCGTCGACTAACGAATACAACGTCTCCGCGGTCAGCTCCTTGTCCAAGTCCTCGCGCAGCAATCGGCGATGCTCGAGATACTCGATCACTTTGCGAATGCCCGAATACATGTCTTGCTGCACCCCGAGCGAATCCGCCTTCCGCCCGAGCGAGAAGACGTAGGCGAGCCACACGTCCATCTCCGCGCGGGTATCCTCGTTCAACGGCACGAGCTCGAACAGGATGCGCCGCACCATTGTCTTCGGGGGCAAATCCTCGCCCAGGATGTCCTGGATGCGAGCGTTGGCGCGTTCCCGCACGAGCTGCATGGCGTAAGCCAGCAGCTCGTCCTGCGTAGAGAAGTAGTGCCGCAGCGCGCCTAACGAAATGTCCGCCTCCTTCGCAATGCTGCGCACCGTCGCGCCTTTCATCCCGTCCCGCAGGACGACCCGCCAGGTGGCGGCTGCGATTTGTTCTTTTTTCTCTTCATGATTCACGATTTTCGGCATGACCCGATTGTAGCATACTTCGCCTATTTTTATAATACGGTTGTGCTGAAAAGGAAATCGTGTTAGCATGGATTTAAATAATACAATCGTATCGGAAAGGGTTGTTGTCGTTGAATGTTATCGCTTGGTCGATCGTCGCTTGCGAGATCGCTTTTTGGGTCGTCATCGGACTCGGACTGATCGTTCGTTATGTATTTCATAAGAAAACGCTGGGCCTCGCCCTATTGGCGTTGACTCCGGTCATCGATCTCGCCCTGCTCGTCATCGCGGGCTTCGACCTCCGCTCGGGGGCGACGGCCACGACCGCGCATGCGATCGCCGCCGTCTATATCGGGGTGTCCATCGCGTTCGGGAAGAGTATGATCCAATGGGCGGACGAACGGTTCCGCTATTACGTGACGAAGCAAGGGGAGAAGCCGGCCAAGCGGTACGGTATGGAGTATGCGAAGCATTACATGATCGGCTGGATGCGTCACCTTGTCGCCTACGCGATCGGCGCCGGCCTGCTGCTGCTGACGCATGGGCTCGTCGGGGACGCAGCTCGCACGGAAGCGCTGATGGGGACGGCAAGATTATGGACGCTCGTGCTCGGGATCGACTTCCTGATTGGCGTCTCCAACTTCGTCTGGCCGAAGCGCGCGAAGGCGAAGGCGTAAGAACAGTACCGAGTACGAACCGTAGGGCGTTCTGTGTAGCCTGGCCTTACGGTTTTTTCTACGGCTACTTCGCTTTAATTCCGGTTCCACTCCAAGTCGATCCCAACCTCGAACATGCGGCTCCACGGCGAGTACACCCTTCGAATCGTGAAATCGTCGGGTTCATGCAAGCGTAAATATTGATCGGCAAACTGCCGCAGCTTGTCGTGAAGTAAAGCGACTACTTGCTCCTCGACATGGGCGATGTCGAAATAGTCAGCGTTCAACGTCGGGAGAAGCTCATGGGTCACCTCTCTGCGCAGGAGCGTCTGATACCCCCAATCCTCCAACAGCCTTAGGAGAAGGAAGGAGTCGCTGGCCCGCCGCTGTTCTGCGTTCATCTCGATCCCCGCCTGCCGATAATAAGCGTGAATCACGCCGTGAGCGATGACCGTCCCCAACGTATTGCCCGATGTATTCCAGGCGCCGTAGGCGCATATTCGTCGGTGCAGCCCCGCGCGGGCGAGCATCTTCATGAAAGGATGATCCGCCCCGTTGGACACTGCAACGTCGGCCAGAGCGACAAGTCGGTCCTCTTGGACGTAGCGCTCGATCGCTTGGATCAATTCCTTCGGGTTCGTCTCCGAGAAATAGGAACGATGGCGCTCGCTGAATGCGGTTCCGGACTCGGCAGCCTGCTTAGCCCCGATCGGGGGAGCGTTGACCATGAGCACGACATCGCTGTCGACGGCGGATTCGCTCATGAAGCTTCCGGAGGCGGTGAGATGCGCCTTAATGCTTTCATTCAAGCTGCGGTCCTCGTATCGAGGAATGACGAAAGGGCCTTCTGTCGAGGAATACCGCACAAAGAAGGAAGGAGTAAATTGAAATGCGTCGCACAGCACTCTGGCGTACAGGGTGCACCCGATCTCATCCGCTCCCGGATAAATATGGACTTTGTCGGCGACGTCCAACATCTCCGCGTATTGAATCAGCTCCCGCTGCTCCATGGCGGAGAAACCGTATTCCGCATTGTCGTCCAGCGGAATGATCAGCATATGGATAATTCCTTCCTGGACAAGTCGAATGGCGGCTTTGTTCATGGAGGCGTTAATCGCCCTCCGTCCGGTGAAATCCGCTAGAATGTCCTCGGGAAGTTCTCTTCGGATTTGTTCCCACGCCTGTTCTTCCTCCGCACTTAGCCCTAGAGAGCTCTTCTTATCCTGATACCAGCCGTAGAGATGAATCATCCTGCCATATTGCGCGTAGTAATCCGGTTCTTCATCGGCCCCGTCGTAAGCGGGGACCCGCATGATGAGGTTAAACGCATAAATCGCCAAGCCCGGATTGTGACGTTTGATCTGCCTCAAGACCTCGATCCTGCCTGTGCAGTCCTCCAAGCTTTGATAGTGAAGCCGGGAAGGAACGATCCCTCCGTAAATCAGCATGTCCAATGAAACGACTGCGCGTTTCGCATTCGCCGACGAAGCAACCAACCATTGAACGATGCGTTCTCCGTTAGCAGGATGTTTCTTCCGGCCTAGAACATTAAGGGGCGGCGGAGACATCGGCATTGCAGTCGCTTTAGACAGCAGTAAGGGGAAGTAGTAATTGCAAGGTCTTTCATCTAACGGCAGATAGACGATGGATTCCATGGATTCCCTCCGATCGTAGAAATGCCAACATTATAGCATTTTCATATAAAAAAATGATATTTTTATTTTTTTATCAAAAAAAGGAGATTTTATCCTTCACATTTTCTTCATACGATGCTATGATTTTCTTAATTCATTGGAAAAATATGTTTTAAACTGCTAGAGCTAGGGAGAATTCGATCGGAGGAGGTTCGAAGGTACAGTTGACTTGCGGCTTATAGTTGGACGGTATGTATAACAAGTAAAGACGGAGGAGAAAAAATGAAAAAATCGATCCGCACGACAGCACTTCTTCTTGTTATGGCCATGTTTCTGACAACGTTCTTGGCCGCCTGCAGCACCGGCAACGAAGGCGGCGGCACCGCCGAGACTCCCGACACAGGCGCGACCGAAACCCCCGGCAAAGACGCAGCGGCCGAAACGGAACCGCCGAAAAAAAACGTGGAAATCGATTTTTGGACGATCGCTTTAAGCCCCAACTTCGACGATTATATCAACGGCCGGATCGCCAAGTTCGAAGAGGCGAATCCAAACATCAAGGTCAAGTGGACGGATCTTCCATATAACGCTATCGAAAATAAATTGCTGACCTCCATCGCGGGCGGCAATGCACCGGACGTCGTGAACTTAAATACGGGCATGGCTTTGACCTTGGCGGCGAAGAACGCTTTGGTCGACCTCAATCAGGAAGCCAAGGAAGAACAGCGCTCCATCTACTTCGAGAATATGCTGCAATCCGGCGCGATCGATGACGGGCTGTATGCCTTCCCCTGGTATTTGACGATGAGTGTATTTATGTACAACAAGCAAATTTACGAAGAAGCCGGCCTGGATCCGAACCAACCTCCGAAGACGTGGGACGAGGTCGTGCAGCAAGCCAAGCAAATCAAACAGAACACCGGCAAATACGCGTTCGTCTATACACCGAACATTATGGCTTCCCTGATCGAATTAGGAGTGCCGGTATTGAACGAGGACCGGACGAAGGTCACCGTCAATACGCCGGAAGCGCTCGAATACGCCAAGTGGGTCAAATCACTGTATGACGAGGATGTCGTTCCGCAGGACGGCTTGACGGGCGGCTATACGTATAACATCGATCAGTACCAAGCCGGTCAGATGGCGATGCTGATCACAGGTTCGCAATTTTTGACGCGCGTCAAGGATAACGCTCCGGACGTATACAACAACACGATGGTGGCTCAGCAGCCCGCGCTTACGGAGAACGGCAATATCCATACGCCGCTGATGAACGTCGTCGTGCCGAAGCTGAGCGACTCCCACCAGGAATCGATTGCTTTCGCCAACTTTATTACTAACGACGAATCCCAGCTCGAGTTCGCGAAGGTCGTAAATATCTTGCCCTCCACGAAGGTGGCGGCGGAAGACCCGTTCTTCTCGCAGAGCGGCGACGACCCCGAGTCTAAGGCGAAGGTCATGACTGCGGCGCAGCTGAACCGAGCCTACGACTTCACGTTCGGATTAAAGCGCGAAAGCGACATGATCAAAGCGTTCACCGACGAATGGACCAAGATGCTGCTGGGCCAGCAGTCCCCCGAAGATGCGCTCAAGATCGGCGAAGAAAACATGCAAAAAGTGTTGGACGAGATCAACAGCGAATTTTAAGAACGAAGATTCGGGGTGAGCTTCGGCTCACTCCGATTTTTCAACCGGAGAGGGGGATGAGCGCATGCTGTCGTTGCAACGCAGACAATATTGGTTCGCTTATTTCATGATTGTGCCGGGCTTGTTATTGATGGCCCTGTTTACCTTCTACCCGATCATTTACGGTCTGCCGCTCGCTTTCACCAACTACTCCGTCGTCGACGCGACGAAATGGGTCGGGCTGGCGAATTTCGAGCGCGCGTTTTCCGACAAAGTGTTTTATCTGGCGTTGAAAAATTCTCTTATTTATATCATCGTCGTTCCCGTCATTCAGCTTCTCTCGATCTTGATGGCCATCCTGGTCAACAATCAATTGCGGTTCGTCCATTTTTTCCGCGTGTCTTACTTCGTCCCGGTCGTGACGTCGATGGTCGCCGCGGCTATCGCGTGGAAGTGGGTGTTCCAGGGGAACGGCATTCTGAATTATTTTCTGCAAAGTCTCGGTTGGGTCGAGAAGCCGATTTCCTTCCTGGCGAATCCGAATTGGGCGTTGTATTCGATCATGGCCGTCACGGTTTGGAAAGGCCTCGGCTACTATATGATGATCTATTTGGCGGGGCTTCAATCGATTCCTTCGGAGCTGCAGGAGGCGGCGAGAATCGACGGGGCCGGCAGAGCCAAGGTGATCTGGTATGTGACGATTCCGCTGCTGAGGCCGTTCGTGCTGCTTTGCTCGCTAATGTCCATGATGGCCGCCGTCCGCGTATTTGACGAGGTATATGTCATGACGGAAGGCGGACCTGCCAACGCATCCATGGTCACGGGCGTCTACACGTATCAGAAAGCGTTTATCGATTTCAACTTCGGGTACGCCGCGGCGATCGGCTTGATCGTATCCCTGATCATCATGGTGTTCAGCATCATCATGTTCAAAACTGGCAAAAGAGGAGGGGTGAACTACTATGGCTAACCTTCCCGCGCCTCTTGCGAATCCGCCGAAGCGAAAGCCGATAAGAACGCTGAGGAAGATCGCTCTCCCGTTGTTCATGTATCCGATGATGCTCCTGACCGCTTTGGTTTGTCTCGGGCCGTTCTTATGGCTGCTGTCGACATCGCTCAAGATGAATGCCAATGTGTACAAATTTCCGCCGCAGCTCATTCCGTGGCCGATATCTTTCGATAACTACGTCGGCGTCTTCGAAGTCATGCCGCTGTGGGGTTACATCTGGAATACGGTGCTGCTCACGGCGCTAGGGGTGGGGATCAACCTGATCACCTGCCTCGTTACCGCATATCCGCTCGCCAGAATCAACTTTCCGGGGAGAAATTTCATCTTTTACGCGATCGTCAGTACAATGATTTTGCCGAATGCGGCGGGCATGATCGTCCATTTCATCACTATTCAGAAAATGGGGCTTTACAACACGTATATGGGAATCGTGTTGCCTGCGGCAATCAGCGTGTTTAATGTGTTCTTGCTGCGGCAATCCTTCATTACGATTCCGAACGACATGGAGCATTCCGCGAGAATCGACGGAGCATCTGAATTTCGCATTTTTTGGAACATCATGGTGCCGATCATTAAGCCATCCATTGCGACCGTAGTCATTTTCGATTTCCTGGCGTTCTGGAACAGCTTTATTTGGCCGATCGTCGTGCTTGACGATACTAATAAATATCCGTTGACGCCTGCGCTCCAATATTTACAGGGGAATTTCTCCTATAATTTCCCCTACATCGCGGCAGGTACGATTATCTCCATCATCCCGATCATCGTCGTATTTCTGGCTCTCCAGAAGCAATTCATCAATGGGATGGTCGGTGCGGTGAAGGGATAATCGAATTCGACAAACGTTAATGAGAGAACACCGGAGAGGAGTCGACCATGAGCGAATTGATCAAACAACTAAGTCAAGGACTAATCGTCTCCTGTCAGGCACTGGAGGACGAACCGTTATACGGGGCGGACATCATGGCCGCAATGGCGTTGGCTGCGCAGCAAGGCGGCGCCCGCGCCATTCGCGCCAATTCTCCGGAAGACATCGCAATGATCAAGAAGAAGTGCTCCTTGCCTGTAATCGGGCTATATAAGAAGAGTTATCCGGATTGCCCGGTCTATATTACGCCTACGATGGCGGAGGTGGATGCCGTAGTTCGGTCCGGGGCCGACATCGTCGCCCTTGACGCTACCATGCTCGAACGCCCGGACGGCGTAACGGCCGAGCAGTTGATCGCTGCCGTTCGCGACCGCTTCCCCGGAATGCCGATCCTCGCGGATGTTTCCACTTACGATGAAGGCGTTCATGCCATGGAACTAGGTGTGGAGCTAGTTTCGACCACTCTCTCCGGGTATACGCCTTACAGCAGGCAGCAAGACGGTCCGGATCTGGAGCTGGTCGAAAAACTGGCGAATTTGAAACGGACTCCCGTCATCGCGGAGGGGAAAATCTGGACGCCGCAGGAATGCGTGCGCTGTTTCGGAGCAGGAGCATATGCCGTCGTCGTTGGCACGGCGATCACCCGCCCAAGAGAAATCACCAAGCGGTTTTTAGATCAAATCGATACGGAGCGAATCCGCATTTTGCGTTCCGGTTGATCCAGCCGTACCGGACATATGAGACCAAGCACGCCGAGGTTACGCCGCTCCTGGCCGATCACGACCCGAGCGAAACCTGTTTATCACGCTGCTGGTGATGCCTCGCAAGTATGGGAATATACAAAATGGGAGGTGCTATAATTAAGCGTTGCTCGCTTCTCCGGAATTCAGAAGAAGGAAGGAATAGGGTATGAAGAAGACGCTCCACAGCAGTCCGCTCTTCCTGATGATCGAGAGCGTGTACCCCTCGCTGACGAAGGCAGAGCAGAAAGTAGCCGATAAAGTGTTGGCCGAACCGGAAGAGGCGGTATTCTACACGATCACCGATTTGGCCGAAAAGTCGGAAGTGGGCGAGACGACCGTCATCCGGCTTTGCCGGAAGCTGGGGTTTAAAGGCTACCAAGAATTTAAGCTGTCCGTCGTGCAAAACGTATCGTCGCCGACCGAGCGCATTCACGGAGACATCCAAGAGGACGACAGCTTGCTGACGATCGCCCAAAAAATCAGCAATCTCAATACGCGAACGATTCAAAACACGACCGCGCTATTAAACGAAGAAAGCTTGCACCGCTCCGTTTCCTTGCTCAGCGACGCGAACAAAATTTTCTTTTTCGGCGTCGGATCTTCGGGAATCACCATTCGGGACGCAAAATACCGCTTTATGCGACTAGGTTTTAATGTGGAGGCCGAGACGGACGCTCATATCATCGCAATGAACGCCTCGCTGGCCGCGAAGGGAGACGTGGTCGTCGGCGTCTCCGCGTCGGGCAGCACGAAGGATCTCGTGGATGCGATCCGGATCGCGAAGGGCAACGGCGCGGCCGTCATCTGTTTGACGAACCACATCCGGTCTCCGATCACGCAATACGCCGACGTCGTTTTGCTCGGCTCTTCCAGGGAGAACCCCCTTCAAGGCGGCGCCTTCGCTTCGAAGCTTGCGCAAATTCATATTCTGGACATTCTCTCCACGGGGCTTGCGTTTCGGCATAAGGAGAAGACGTACGACGCTTTGGAAAAAACCGCGAAGTCGGTACTCGATAAGCTGTACTAAGGTATATGAGGTCTAGGGGGAACTCGAATGGAGCGAATCGAACGGAAGGCCGACGTGATCGTGTTAGGCGGCGGAACGGGAGGCTGCTTGGCGGCGCTTGCGGCCGCGAAAGCGGGCATGCGCGTGGTGATGACGGAGGAAACCGACTGGTTAGGAGGGCAATTGACGAGTCAGGCGGTCCCTCCGGACGAACACCCGTGGATCGAGGAATTCGGATGCACGGGAACGTACCGGGAATTTCGAAAGAGGGTGCGCCGATATTATCAAGATCATTTCCCAATGACCGACGCGGCCAGGAGCGACGAGCGCTTGAACCCGGGGAACGGCTGGGTCAGCCGCTTATGCCACGAACCGAGGGCGGCGCTCCAAGTCCTGGAGGATATGCTTGCTCCCTATATCCACAGCGGACGGATTGAGGTGTTCCATGGCTTTCGACCGGAGAGCGCATCGGCCGCAGACGATCGGATAGAGTGGGTATCCGTCAAGAGCGACGATGACGCTCGGGGGATGGTGCTGCGAGGAAGTTATTATGTGGATGCTACGGAATGCGGCGACCTGCTTCCGCTCGTCGGCGCGGAGTATGTGACGGGAGCGGAAGCCCGAAGCGAAACCTCGGAGCCTCATGCGCCGGAACGAGCCGACCCGCAGGATATACAAGCTTTTACTTACGTGTTTGCTCTCGATTACCTCGAAGGCGCCGACTTCACGATCGAAAAGCCGGAGCAGTATGATTTTTGGTCTCGTTATGTGCCCGCCTTCTCCCGCTATCCGCTCCTGAGCTGGCATGTGCAGGACGTCAATAAATCCGATCGAATGAAAACCTTCTCCTTCCTGCCGGACGGAGCGGATCCGATGCCGCTGTGGACGTACCGGAGGGCGATCGATCGTTCGCTCTTCGAGGGAACGTACGAAAGCGATATCTCCTTAATCAATTGGCCTCAGAACGATTATTTCCTAGGTTCGATCATCGATGTGCCGCCGGAAGAACGAGCGAAACATCTGGAAGGCGCTAAACAGCTCAGCCTATCGCTGCTTCACTGGCTGCAGACGGAGGCTCCTCGCCCTGACGGCGGCGTCGGCTATCCGGGTTTGCGGCTGCGCGGCGATGTCGTCGGCACCCGGGACGGACTGGCGAAATCCCCGTATATCCGGGAATCCCGCAGAATCAAGGCCGTGTATACGATTACCGAAAACGATGTGAGCAAAGAAATCCGCAAGGAGCAAGGCATCCGTACCTATGACGACAGCGTCGGCGTAGGGAGCTATCATCTGGACTTGCATCATACGACAAAAACGCAACGAAGCTATTATATTCCGACATACCCTTACGAAATCCCGCTAGGGGCGCTGCTGCCAATACGGATAAAGAATTTGCTTCCCGCCTGCAAAAACATCGGCACGACCCAAATTACGAACGGCTGCTACCGCCTCCACCCGACGGAATGGAATATTGGAGAAGCTGTCGGCTGCTTGGCCGCTTACTCCATTCGCAATCAGGTTTCTCCGCACGAAGTACGGGAGAATCGAAAGCATCTGCAAAGCTTCCAGAGGTGGATTCAAGAGCAGGGCGTCCAGATCCATTGGCCGGCGGGGATGGAGTTATGACGAAGACAATAGGATTCATAGATTATTTTTTGGACGAGTTCCATGCCAACGCTTATCCGGAATGGATCGAACAAGCTTCCGGGGGAGCCGTGAAAGTGGCATACGCGTTCGCTTTGACGGACAAGGAGGACGGATTGAGCAATACCGAATGGTGCCGACGGCACAACGTGCAATGGATCGATTCGATAGAGGAGGTCGTTCGGTTAAGCGATTATTTGATCGTGCTGTCCCCGGATGATCCGGAACACCACGAATCCTTGTCCCAACTGCCCTTACGGTTGGGGAAGCCGACGTACATCGACAAGACGTTCGCGCCGGATCGCGAGACGGCGTTGCGGTTGTTCGAGCTTGCCGAACGTCATGGTACTCCGATGTTTTCTACGTCCGCTCTGCGCTACGCAACCGAATTTGCGGGGGTACGCAAGGATGGCATCGAAGCGGTCGCCAGCTGGGGTCCGGGCCGGTTCGCCAATTACGGCATTCACCAAATCGAACCGGTCGTTACCCTCATGGGCAGCGATCCTAAGCGCGTAAAGTTTATCGGCACGGCCAACGCTCCCGCGCTCCTGATCGACTTTGGCGGAGGAAGGCAGGCATCGATTCATCACTTCGGTGGGGACTGTCCGTTCATGATGGCCGTTCAACAGGAGTCCGGAACGTCGCAGATATTGAAAGTGGAGTCGAATTTCTTCGGGACGTTCATCGAGAAGCTAGTGGAATTTTTTCGGACCGGCCGGCCGCCGGTGGAACGGGCCGAGACGGTTGCGGTCGTCACGATCATCGAGTACGGAATCAAGGCGGCTGCCGTCCCCCATCGATGGGTCGATTTGCCGCAGGGGTAACGGAGAGCTGCGACGAGGACCGTCTCGACGCGTTCGTGCAAGCGGCGAACGAGCACGGAAGAGTCATCCCACTAGGATCGAGCGGCAAACCTTCATGTGAATGATCGCTTCGCAAGTTGGAGCGGTCTTTTTTACATATGGGAAAAGTATAAAAGTGCGTACCAGGGCATAGCGGCTCTGGAGCTTGTCCCCGCGCTCCTTCTACTGGATTGACCTTCGCTCAGCCCAACGGACGCGAAGGAATTACTCATCGTGCGCGAGCTCTCCGCCATCCCGCCAGCCCTGCGCGTATCGCCCTCGGACCGCTATTTAAAGACAATTAAAAGATTTGTCTCTAATTCTCGCAACGAGGTATGATGGGTCTATAAAAGCCGCATAGCGGAACACGAGAGGGGAACACCGCGATGAGAACGATCGAAGAACTGGAAGCGAAGCTGGCGGAGCCGTCGGCGCAACTGATCGAGGATATGAAGAACATCGAGGGAGATATCATGCTGCTCGGGGTCGCCGGCAAGATGGGACCGAGCCTTGCCCGCCTCGCCATGAACGCGATCCGCGCCGCCGGCGTGAATAAACGCGTCATCGGAGTCTCGCGCTTCTCCACGCCGGAAACGCGGGAGGAACTCGAAGCCGCGGGCGTCGAGACGATCCCCTGCGATCTGTTGAACGACGAAGCGCTGCAATCGCTGCCCGATTGTCCGAATATCATCTACATGGCGGGCAACAAGTTCGGCACGACCGGCCGCGAATGGTTTACGTGGGCGATGAACTCGTACCTGCCGGGCCGCGTCGCGGAGAAGTATAAGAACTCCCGCATCGTCGTGTTCTCCTCCGGCAACATCTATCCGTTCACGCCGGTGGCGCACGGCGGCGCGACGGAAGCGACCCCTCCGGGTCCGATCGGCGAATACGCGCAATCGACGCTCGGCCGGGAGCGGGTGTTCGAATACTTCTCGAACACGTACAATATTCCGATGGCGATTTATAGACTCAATTACGCTATCGATCTTCGATACGGGGTGCTTCTCGAGGTCGCGAAGTCGGTCAACGAGGGCAAGACGATCGATTTATCGATGGGCCATGCGAATGTCATCTGGCAGGGCGACGCGAACGAAATCGCGATTCGATCTCTCCTGCAGTGCAGCTCGCCGCCGAATATTCTGAACGTCACGGGTCCGGAGACGCTGTCGATGCGCTGGCTTGCGAAAGAGTTCGGCAAGCGGCTCGAGAAGGAGCCGGTGTTCGTCGGCAAGGAATCCGAAGAAGCGCTGCTCAACAACGCTTCGAAGTCGTTCCAGCTGTTCGGCTATCCGAAGGTTTCGACGCTGCAGATGATCGACTGGATCGCGGATTGGGTGAAGCAAGGCGGTTCGACTTGGAATAAGCCGACGCACTTCCAAGAGCGGGAGGGGAAATATTAATGCGTAAGAATCTTACACCGGAGCTGCTCAAGGCGCTGCATGAAGGTCTCGCCATTCCGGCGCACCCGCTGGCGCTCGACGAGAACCGGAAGCTGGACGAGAAGAGTCAACGGGCGTTAACGCGTTATTATATGGCTTCGGGCGCGGGCGGCATCGCCATCGGCGTGCACTCGACGCAGTTCGAAATCCGCGATCCCGAAATCGGCCTGTTCGAGCCGGTGCTGCGGATGGCGGCGGAAGAAATCGAGAAAGCGAAGCTCGACCGGCCGTTCTTGAAGGTCGCGGGCATCTGCGGACCGACGGAGCAGGCGCTCGCGGAGACGGACGTCGCGGTTCGTCTCGGCTACGACGTCGGCCTGCTCAGCATGGGCGGGCTCCAAGGCTGGACGGAGGAGCAAATTCTCGAGCGGACGCGCGCCGTCGCGGCTCGCATTCCGGTGTTCGGCTTCTATCTGCAGCCGTCCGTCGGCGGACGCATCTTCAGCTTCGAGTTCTGGAAGGCGTTCGCGGACATCGACGGCGTCGTGGCGATCAAGATGGCGCCGTTCAACCGGTACCAGACGATCGACGTCGTCCGCGCGGTATGCAGCTCGAAGCGCCGCGACGAAATCGCACTCTATACGGGCAACGACGACAACATCGTGATCGACCTGCTGACGACGTACCGGTTCGACATCGACGGCGTTACGGTCGAGAAGTCCATCGTCGGCGGCTTGCTCGGACATTGGGCCGTATGGACGAAGAAGGCGGTCGAGCTGCTCGAGGAGATCAAGGGCGTGCGCTCGAACGGCTCGATTTCCGCGGAATGGCTGACGCGGAACGTGCAAGTGACCGATACGAACGCGGCGTTCTTCGATCCGGCGCACGGCTTCGCCGGCTGCATCCCGGGCATTCACGAAGTGCTCCGCCGGCAAGGGCTGATGAAGGGCACCTGGTGCCTCAATCCGCACGAGGAGCTGTCGCCGGGGCAAGCCGAGGAAATCGACCGGATGTACCGCGATTACCCGCACCTGAATGACGACGATTTCGTGAAACAGCATATACTGGAATGGATGAAGTAACGGAGAAGGCGTTACGAGAGAGGGTAACGGCGCGATAGGCGCGTTCCCCCGGGCGGGAGCGCCGGACGGGGAGACAGGAGGAAGAGACGGCATGCGGTTTAAAGATGTGTTTTCCATCATCGGTCCGTCGATGGTCGGACCGTCCAGCTCTCATACGGCCGGAGCGGCGCGCCTCGGGCGCGTCGCCCGGCAGCTGCTCGGGGAGGCGCCGGCTCGCGCGGAGATCGTGTTTTACGGCTCGTTCGCGGACACGTACCGGGGACACGGCACCGATCTCGCGATCGTGGGCGGCTTGCTCGATTGGGCGACCGACGATTTGCGGATCGCGCAATCGTTGCAGCATGCGGAAGCGGCGGGACTGTCGGTCTCGATCAAAGCCGGCAAGGCGGTTACGGCGCACCCGAATACCGCGAAAATTATGCTCGGCGGCGCGACGCGGACCGTGGAACTCCTCGGCGCGTCGATCGGCGGCGGCAATATCGAGGTGCACGCCGTGGACGGCTTCGACGTGAAGTTCATCGCCATGTACCCGACGCTGTGCGTCTACCATAAGGACCGGCCGGGCATGCTGGCGGAGATGACGGCGGTGCTCAGCCGCGCCGGGGTCAACATCGGCCACATGGACGTCGACCGCAAGGGCCGCAACGGCGAAGCGATGACGGTGTTCGAGGTCGATACGCCCGTCGCCGGCGAGCTGCTCGCGGAGCTGGGCCGGCTGCAGGACGTGTCCGACGTACGGCTCGTCGACCTGGAAGCGGGCGTGGGCGCGACATGAGATTCCGCACGCTGAAGGGGCTCGCCGCGCTGTGCGGCGAGCAGGACGCGACCATCGCGGACGTCATGATCGCGGATCAAGCGGCGGAGTCCGGGCGGCCCGCGATTGATGAGTTCGCCAAGATGGCCGAGTATTGGGCCGTCATGAAGGAAGCGGTGCGCCGCGGGCTCACCGAGGACACGACGTCGCGCAGCGGCCTGACGGGCCGCGACGCCCAGCGCGTCATGACGCGCATCGAGGCGGGCGACGTCGCGCTCGGCGGCGAGGCCGGACGGGCGATGGCGTACGCGCTGGCCGTGTCCGAGGTGAACGCGTCGATGGGCCGCATCATCGCGACGCCGACGGCCGGCTCGTGCGGCATCATCCCCGGCGTGTTCGTCTCCGCGCAAGAACGTTACGGCTGGGACGACGCGAAGATGACGCGCGGCTTGTTCGCCGCGGGGGCGATCGGGTATGTCATCGCGAACAATTCGTTCGTGTCGGGCGCCGAGGGCGGCTGCCAAGCCGAGGTCGGCTCCGCGATCGGCATGGCCGCAGGCGCGCTCACCGAGCTGCGCGGCGGGACGCCGGAGCAGTCGGTGCACGCCGTCGGGCTCGCGCTGAAGAACACGCTCGGCCTCATCTGCGATCCCGTCGGCGGGCTCGTTGAAATTCCGTGCATCGTCCGCAACGGCTTCGGCGCCGTGACGGCGCTCGCGGCGAGCGACATGGCGCTGGCCGGCGTCCGCAGCGTCATCCCGTCCGACGAGGTAATTCAGGTCATGCTCGAGGTCGGGACGTCGATGCCGGAGAAGCATCGCGAGACGGCGAAGGGCGGCCTCGCGCAGACGCCTACGGGCAAGAAAATCATGAAGGATTTGTACGGGAAGAAGCGTAAATAAGGCGCGGATCGCGCGCCACGGCAACGGCCGTCGCTCTCCATCGGGAGGGCGGCGGCCGTTTTTTTCGGGATGTCGTGCGGATCGAACGCATGCGAACGGGAAGTTTTCCGTTTAAAGTCCGACAGGGGGGCCTGCCGCCTACTCCTCCGACTTCGAGCCGCCGCCGCGAGCGCCGCCTTCCTGGCGGTATTCGCTCGGCGTCAGACCGGTGAACTTCTTGAACATCCGGTTGAACGAGTTCAGGTTCTGATACCCGACGCGCGCGGCGACGTCTTGGATTTTCAACCCCGACGCGCGGTCGAGCAGCTCCCTCGCCTTCCGGATGCGCACGTCGTTCACGGCATCGAGGAAGTTCATGCCCGTCTTCTCTTTGAAGTACGTAGACAAGTAGCCGCCGGTGATGTCCAACTTCTCCGCGATATGGTAGCAGGCGTCCGTCAGCATCCTCGCGAAGAACGCGTTAAGCTCCTCCAGGCTGTGCACGTCTTTCAAATACTTCTTCACGCCTTGCACCCCTTCCGCGCCGAACGGAGGGATGTGCATGGAGGCGAGCGATTTACCTCGAAGGCAACGCGATCGTCCACTGGTCGGTGCATGGCGTCGCGCCGCCGCCCCCGAGCGCCGTCTCCGTCGAGGGCGGCAACGACCCGAGCGCGATTTCGCACGAGAAACGCCACTCCTTACGGGCCGCGAAATCCGAATGGACGAATAAGTTGCATATAAAGAGGCGCCGCGCTTTAGCGGTCGGCGCTCTTTTCGTTTTCCTGTTGAGATAGATAATACGCATACTCCAGTGGTTTTTTATGAATAAGTTTTTTATATTTCACGCACGAAGGGGCGTTGTATATATTTTTTTGGGGTTTTCCGTTTAGTTCGATAATCCATAGCTTGCTTTGTTCGTCGATCGCAAAATCAACGCTGATTTCTCCCAGCGAGCCCAAGCGATTTTCTGCTGCTTGCGCGGCCGTAATGCTTACCTCATGCAGGAAGTGAAGGATTTTATTCGTCTCTTCCGGGGAGAGAAATTGCGGAGCGACTTTCTCGAAATCGCGAACGGCATTACACATACTCGTGTTAAAGTAATGCTCGTAAGCCACTCTGCAGGTTACGGCGGACACCGTCCACTCCCCGATTCGCCCTTTTTGGACAAGAACCCTGATATCGAAAACGTGTTTATTCAGCGGTTTCATGCGAATTCCTTGTTGAACCACGTATTTTTCTCTTTCAAAAAGATCGTCTATTCGTTTTTGTATATTTTCTTCTTTTCTGCAAATATATTTTGGGGCCAAGCTGTGCAGCGAGATGTGAATATCGCCGTTTTCTTTGAGCTCGACTCGATGTACGGACGTCCCTTTACTTCCATAAAGAGGTTTTACATACACCAATCGATATTTATTGATAAGTTCCAATATATTCTCTTGATTTAATAAAAAAGTATCTGGGACTAAGGAGTGGAGAGCGGACTGTTTCAAGAGGCTGTGGAGTTCCCATTTATTAAAATAGTTAATGGTATTAAAGCATTTGTTCCTGCCAATCGACTGCTCCAGTCGTCGAATGGTTATTTTCTTTTTGTTAAAACTCCGGTTATAGACGGCATGGGGAAACGGGAATGTGCGCTCCATCCACCGACCCTTCATCCGGGTCAGACCGATAATACGCTGCTCCTTCCATTGGATATCGGCCGGGGAAAAGGTGAAGAGTCTTAGGTTAAGGTCATGATATTTTTGATAAAGCTCCAATGTTTTCTTTCTGCGGTTCCTCTTCGTAACTAAAATTCCTACTAGAGGGCGACTCTCCATTCCATCACATCCACTTCATCGATTTTCTTTTGATATTTAATGCGGGCATAGACATATTGCTATGGGGCATTCACATAGGGTTTATGCCTAAATTTTACAATTGTATGGGTGTTTGCTGTGCTTCTTTGGTCAAATGTTCCGTATGCTGAAGTACATTTGACACAGGGGAGATGAGCTGATGGGGAAATGCGATTGTCCGCCGGGACCTCCGGGACCTGAAGGTCCTCGAGGGCGTAGGGGGCCGAGAGGGCATAGAGGGCCGGCAGGCGAACCCGGGCCGGAAGGGCCGGAAGGTCCGCGAGGGTACAGAGGGCCGACAGGAGAAACCGGGCCGATGGGGCCGGAAGGGCCGGTAGGGGAACGAGGTCCTGCGGGACCGATGGGACCGGAAGGGCCTGAGGGGCCGGCGGGAGCGACAGGGCCGGCGGGACCGATGGGACCGGAAGGGCCTGAGGGGCCGGCGGGAGCGACAGGGCCGGCGGGAGCGACAGGGCCGGCGGGACCGATGGGACCGGAAGGGCCTGCGGGGCCGGCAGGAGCGACAGGGCCGGCGGGACCGATGGGACCGGAAGGGCCTGCGGGGCCGGCAGGAGCGACAGGGCCGGCGGGCCCGATGGGACCGGAAGGGCCTGCGGGGCCGGCAGGAGCGACAGGGCCGATGGGACCGGCGGGACCGGAAGGGCCTGCGGGGCCGGCAGGAGCGACTGCGCCGGCGGGCACT